>NZ_SMFN01000032.1 GCF_004349135.1 Flavobacterium sandaracinum
AGGTGTCCCATACAAAAGAGTTCATAGATTTTAAAAGCCTTTCCAAAAACAAATGGCAAGATAAAAAGCTTGTGGAAAATATATTAAAGTCCATCGAAAGAAATGGCAATACAGTTACGGTTACCACTGTAGAAACCAAAAGCGTGACGGAACAACCGCCTTTGCTGTTTGATCTGACTGGCTTGCAAAAAGAAGCCAATAAAAAGTTGAATCTGACGGCTGAAGAAACCTTGAACATTGCGCAAAGCCTGTATGAAAAGAAATTTATTACTTACCCGCGTACTGGGAGTAAATATATTCCTGAAGATATGTGGGCAGAGATTCCAAATCTTATCAGGGCTTTACAGGATATGGGAGCCTTCAAGCAAGCAGTAACCAAAGTGAAATGGGGGAATTTCAATAAACGTATTGTAAATGACCTTCGTGTTACAGATCATCACGGTCTGCTGATTACGGACAAAATCCCATCAGCATTACAGGCTAAGGAAAATGCCGTTTACCATATGATTGCCTTTCGACTACTGGAAGCAATTTCACAAGCCTGTAAAAAAGAGATAACCGATATTACTTTACAGGCATTGCATTATGATTTTGCCCTGAAAGGCTTCAAGATATTAGAACTAGGTTGGCGTTCCATCAAAGGCAGTTTTTCCGATAATGATACTGAACCTGTGCAGGAATTACCCGAACTGAAAAAAGGTGATGAACTCAAAATCAAAGATGCTTCGGTTTTGGAAAAGAAAACCAGACCACCTGTGCTTTATACTGAGGCCGGACTTTTATCAGCTATGGAAACGTCAGGAAAGGAGATTGAAAATGAAGAGGAGCGCAAAGCAATGCAAAACTTAGGTATTGGTACACCAGCCACAAGAGCCGCCATTATTGAAACCCTGTTTAGCCGTAACTATATCCAAAGGGGAAATAAATCCCTGTTACCTACCGATAAAGGATTGCAAGTCTATGAACTGGTCAAAGACAAGAAAATTGCCGATGTAGCAATGACCGCAGAGTGGGAGCTAGCTTTGCAGAAAATTGAAAACAACGAAAGTAATGCGGAAGTTTTTCAAAAAGAAATGGAAATCTATGCCACATCTATTACCAATGAATTGCTGCAAACGGCTATTGTACAAGAAAACCTACCTAGCCTTGTTTGTCCTAAATGTAAAAAGCAGCAACTGATTATTAGAGATAAAATTGTTAAATGTTCTAATGAGGTCTGCAACTGGGTACAGTTCCGAAATGTATGTGGTGTGCATGTAAGCATAACTGATATAGAAAGTCTTGTCAATACTGGCAAAACTTCTCTTATCAGAGGAATGAAAAGTAAAGCTGGAAAGAAATTCAAGGCCTATATTGTATTGAATGAGAAAGCGGAAAGCTCCTTTGAATTTGAAAAATCTAATTTATCAGGTAGAAACTAAAGTCTTTAATCAGGCTGTAAAGCGGAATATAGACCGCTTTCCTGAAAACTTCCGTTTCCAGTTGACCCAAGATGAATTTGATACTATAAACTTGAGGTCACAGTTTGTGACCTCAAGTTTGAATTATGGGGGAAGGCGTTATCTGTCTTATGATTTTACCGAGCAAGGTATCGCTATGCTCCGTAGCTATACTGCCGTAAAAGGATGCCCACGACCGTTTTCTCATAATTGATAATACCGAACTTTATCATATTGGAGCATCATTGAAAGATCTGGGTAAAAAATGGTTTGCCTTTTCAAGAATGGATATTGAGATTGGCAGAATGCTTCAAATTTTATCCGTTTAGCAAAATTATAAACAAAATATAGTATGGAAACACATCAAAAAGACCTGTCTTATTTCAGGTTACGACTACAAGAATTATTGACTACAAGCTTTCCCGAAAAAACGTATGATGTTAAATTTATTGCCCAGCGTTCAAGTTGGGCTTCCAATGCTTATGAAGGAGCATTTCGGGCAGGAAACCCCGTCAGTCAATGCGATCATATTGCTGATTATGTTTTATTTGAAGGATTGTACTTCTCCAGATTTGATACCGTTTTTCAGGTGGTTTGCAATGAGTTTGATACTACAATGGCAGACGAAGAACTACGACCGTTTGCCTTAAAGATGTTGCCTGTTTGCGACCCTGTTTTTACAAACTACAAATTGGAGGATGACTTTGCCTATTCTTCGGAGTTTGACCTGCTCTATACTGAACTGACTGGAACTATAGCCATTTGGATAGAAGAAAATGGGCTTCAGTAAACGTCAACATCTCCAAAGGAATATTGATGCCTTACGAATTGCTTTTGAACTGGAAAGGGAGAAACGGAAAGCCACGATAGGCGAAAGACTGCTAATGATTCAATACAGCGGATTTGGCGGTCTTAAATTCGTGTTGAACCCTGCCCAAAACCCGATAGACATTAACCATTGGAGGAAAACTGAACACGAACTCTTTCCTCTTACACAGGAACTCCATCAGCTACTAAATGAAAATGCCGCTGATGAAAAGCAATACCGAAGTTATGTGGATAGTATGCGCAGCTCCGTACTTACGGCATTTTACACGCCGCCTTTGGTGATTGATGCCATTTCCACTTCTTTACAGGAGAGCGGTGTAAGCATCCAAAAATTTCTGGAACCTTCTGCCGGTATTGGCTCTTTCATACAATCTTTTGCCGATAGAGACTCACCCCAGGTTACCGCTTATGAAAAGGATTTGCTTACAGGAAAAATTTTAAAGCAGCTCTATCCCAACAGTGCTGTCCGAATAAACGGTTTTGAAGAAATACCAGAAAGAGAACTAAATAGCTACGATATAGTAGCCAGCAATATCCCTTTCGGTGATACTTCCGTTTTTGATCTTTCCTATTCCAGAAGCAAGGATACTACAAAAGTACAGGCGGCCCGAAGCATACACAATTACTTTTTCATGAAAGGAACCGATATGCTCCGAGAAGGAGGTGTGCTGGCTTTTATCACTTCACAAGGGGTACTGAACAGTCCGAAGAACGAACCTATACGCAGGACATTGATGCAGGATAATAATCTGGTTTCAGCAGTTCGATTGCCAAACAACCTATTTACTGACTATGCCGGTACGGAAGTCGGTAGCGATTTGATAATCCTTCAAAAAAATTCTGCAAAGAAAAGTTTGACCCAAGCGGAAGAACTGTTTTGTCAAAGCGAAATAGCGGAATACAATAAACCAAACAATGCCTTGTTTCAGGATAACGTAAGGATTGTCCATACTACACGTGTGCTTGGAACTGATCCTTACGGACAACCTGCATTTATCTATACGCACACGAATGGTGTGGAGGGAATTGCCAAAGATCTAAAGCAAATGCTATCGGAGGATTTTAGAAAACATCTTGATATTGGTTTGTATAAAGGTGAACGGAACGATTCGTCTGTTGTACAAATTCCGATAAAACCAACGGTTACACCTGCCGTTTCCGGGCCCGTAACCATTACATTCAAAACACAGACTCTATCTGCTTCAACAACAAATAAGGACATTGTCAAAGAGGAAAGGCAACTGAGCATTTTTGATCTCTTTGAAAATTTAGAAGAACTGAAGGCTGTTGCCGCTCCTGTTAAAGCAGTTGCAACAACAAAACAACCAGCCAAAAGAAAAAGAACTGTGAGCGGATATCAGGGAAACCTGTTCAGCGGTTTGATGCAGCAACCTCCTGTTACTATTTCTCCAGTAAATAATAATACTCCAAGTGAAAGTAATGCGGAGGAAGTTATTGGCGATTTGTTTTCAGTAGTGAGCAGAAATGGTCTGATCGAAAAGATTACCGCAGAGAAAACTATTCCCGAACCTGCAATTTATACCAAGGGAATACAGTCTTTTCATCGTAACGATAGCCTTGCATTGGATAACGGCTGGGTAGGTTATCTCAAAGACTTTGAAAGTGAAAAGAAGCAGGCAATGTTTCACCCTCTGCAATTATCTTCCTTGCAGAAAGCAAGGGCTGAAGCCTATATTTCTGTACGGGATAGCTATCTCGATTTATATCAGAAGGAAGCCAAACTGCAAATTGAACATAAAGAAGAGAGAGAAAAATTTAATAAGGCTTACGATGCCTTTGTAAAAAGCTACGGCAACCTAAACAGTGCTGATAATATCAAGCTTATCAAAACAGACAGTTCCGGTAAGGAAATCCCTTATCTGGAACGTGTGGTGGGCGGTGTGGTACATAAGGCAGATATCTTCCACCGTCCGGTAAGCTTCTCCATTACAACATTGACTGCTGATAATCCTGATGAAGCATTAGCCGCATCGCTGAACAAATACGGCAGGGTTGATCTGGGTTATATGTCCAAAATCAGCGGTATGCTATCCGACAATTTGAAAGAGGCATTACACGGGCGTATTTTTTACAATCCTTTGGAAAAGGAATATGAAATAGCTGAAAGATGGATTGCTGGCAATGTAGTGGAGAAAGCCACAGCAGTAAAAACCTACCTCGAAAGCAGTCCCGATGATAAGCAGTCCGAAGAAAGCCTTACTGCTTTGGAAGAAGCCAGACCAAGAAGTATCGATTTTGAAGAGTTAGATTTCAATCTTGGTGAACGCTGGATACCAACTAGAATCTATGCTCTCTTTGCTTCTCATCTTTTCGATACGGAGGTGCGCATTCAATATTCTGAGACTTCTGATGACTTTTCTATAAAATGCGACCAGAAAAATGTACATATATGGGATAAATATGCCGTCAAGTCAGAAAGTCGAACATTTGACGGGATTGCTCTGCTGAAAAATGCATTAGTTAACACCACTCCTGATATTACTAAAAAGGTCATAATTGATGATAAGGAGATCAAGGTACGGGATATGGAAGCCATACAGATAGCGAATACCAAGATTGATGAAATTCGTACAGCATTTACCGAATGGCTTAACGCCCAAAATGATGAGTTTAAAAAAAGACTAACCAAACAATATAACGATACCTTTAACTGTTTTGTACGACCGCAATACGACGGAAGTCATCAGGAATTTCCTGGACTAGACAGAAAAGGCTTAGGTATTAATGACCTGTATTCGAGCCAAAAGGACACAGTATGGATGATCAAACTGAACAAGGGTGCGATTTGCGATCACGAAGTTGGAGCAGGAAAGACATTGGTGATGTGTACCGCAGCACAAGAGATGAAACGCTTGGGAATGGTTCACAAACCTATGATAATAGGATTGAAAGCCAATGTTCATGAGATTGCAGAAACGTACCGTGAAGCCTACCCACACGCTAAAATTATGTATCCTGGTAAAGAAGATTTTACCCCACAGAAAAGGCAACGGATTTTCGGAGATATTAAAAACAACGATTGGGACTGTGTGATATTGACCCATGACCAGTTTGGCATGATACCTCAGTCGCCAGAACTGCAAAAGGAGATCCTGCAAGTTGAACTCAACAGCGTGGAGGATAATCTTGCCGCCTTAGAAGCTCAGGGCAAAGAGATTTCAAGGGGAATGCTCAAAGGTGTAATCATCAGGAAACAAAACCTTGAAGTTAGACTGAAAACCTTGGAATACGACATCGAAAACCGAAAAGATGATGTAGTGGACTTTAAGATGATGGGCATCGACCATTTATTTGTTGATGAAAGCCACCAATTCAAAAATCTGATGTTCAATACCCGCCATGACCGGGTTGCAGGCTTGGGCAATATGATGGGAAGTCAAAAAGCCATGAATCTGCTTTTTGCCATCCGCACCATTCAGGATCGCATACAAGGAGATATGGGCGCTACCTTTCTTTCGGGAACAACTATCAGCAATTCCTTAACCGAGCTATATCTATTATTCAAATATCTGCGTCCAAGAGCATTGGAAAAACAGGGTATCAATTGTTTTGATGCATGGGCAGCTATATATGCAAGGAAAACAACCGATTATGAGTTTTCAGTCGCCAATAATATTGTGTCAAAAGAGCGCTTTCGTTACTTTATCAAAGTGCCGGAACTGGCACAGTTTTATTCGGAAATCACAGATTACAGAACCGCTAAGGATATTGGTATAGATCGTCCGGAAAAGAACGAGGTGCTTTATAATATACCGCCTACACCGGATCAGGTAGTATTCATCCAGAAATTGATGGAGTTTGCAAAATCAGGTAATGCGATCTTATTAGGTAGACCTCCGCTGACAGATCGGGAAGAAAAAGCAAAGATGTTGATTGCTACAGATTATGCCCGTAAGATGTCGCTCGATATGCGGATGGTAAGCGGAAAATACGATGACCATCCCGATAGCAAAGCTTCTCATTGTGCTGCCTACATAGCTAAATATTACCAAAAATTCCATTCGCAGAAAGGAACGCAGTTTGTCTTTTCAGACTTAGGTACTTACAAACCTGGAGAATGGAATGTCTATGGAGAAATAAAACGTAAACTTGTAGAAAATCACGGCATACCACCACATGAAGTCCGTTTTATACAGGAAGCTAAAAATGATAAGCAACGTAAAGAGTTTATCAGTGGAATGAATGATGGAAGAATCCGTGTTCTGTTTGGTTCTACAGGTATGTTGGGAACTGGTGTAAATGCACAGAAAAGAGCAGTTGCTGTCCATCATTTAGATACGCCGTGGCGGCCAAGCGATCTTGCCCAACGTGACGGAAGGGCCGTTCGTAAAGGCAATGAAATTGCCAAATTCTTTGCCAATAACAAGGTAGATGTAATTATCTATGCTGTAGAAAAATCACTAGACAGCTACAAGTTTAACCTACTGTACAATAAACAGCTTTTTATTGACCAGCTCAAAACTAACAATCTCGGAAAGCGTACCATTGACGAGGGAAGCATGGATGAAAAATCGGGAATGAATTTCTCGGAATATGTAGCTATCCTTTCAGGGAATACAGATTTATTGGAAAAAGCAAAACTGGAAAAACAGGTCGCTGGATTGGAAAGTGAGAAGCAGGCATTTAATCGTTCCAAATTCAGTTCCAAGTACAAACTGGAAGACAGTATCACTACACTGGAGTCTGCTAGGTCACGATTGGAAAGAATGAGTCTCGATTGGGAAAACCTGCATCAGCGTCTACAAAAACGACAGGATGGTACGATACTTAATCCTGTACAGCTTGATGGATTATCACCCAATGCAGATATGAAAGAGATTGGAGCCAAGCTTAATCAGATTGCTGATAAAGCCCGTACTGGAGGTCAGTACGAAGAAATAGGCAGCCTGTATGGGTTTACGTTATTGGTTAAAACTGAAATGTCTGAAAAAGAGGGTGTTGATATTAGGGTCAATCGTTTCTTGGTACAGGGTGAAGGCAACATAAAATACACCTATAACAATGGTTTGATTGCTAATGACGTAAAGCTTGGGTCAATGAATTTTCTTAGTGCTTTGGAAAAAATACCTGGCTATATCGAGCAGGAGCAAAAGAAAATTGCCGATCTGCAAAAAGATATACCTGTACTTCAGGAAGTTGTCAACGGTACGTGGAAAAAGGAGAGCAGGTTGAGTGAACTAAAAACCGAACTCGCGGCCATTGACAGGAAAATCCAATTATCTATTGCTCCTGACTCTAATGAACAGATAGTTGAAGAGCAGAAAGAAACAATTAAAATAGATGATGTTCAGGAAAGATCTTCAGTACGTTTAAAGACAATCTAAATCTGGAACAAAATAAAAAGCTACATTTATTTGTTGCTTTTTTTTGTATTATCCTTTTGTACCAAATGTTGTAAATCAGGATCATTTTTAATACGCTCCAATTCAGTTTCAATAACCTGAATAATATCCAATTTTATCTGTCTGTAATTAGCTTCGATTTCCTGCTTCATCATATCTTCTCCTGCCTCGTTTATGAAAGATAGTATTTCCGGTATTTTTTGATAGTCTTTGGTTTCAGCAGCTACTTTATCATTGTCCACAACAATTTCAGCATGGAAGATTTTCTGTTCGATACGTTCATCAAAATTGTCTGATACAGCCCCTACAAAAACACCTTGGGTCAATGTAGAAATTTTAGATGCAGGAATGAGGCTGTCCAATTGTGTGGAAATGGATGTCGACGTATCATTACGGTTGATTGACAAACTCTGCCTTTTCTGCAACACCTTACCAAAACGTTCCGAAAGGTTTTTGGCAGTTTCTCCTACCACCTGACCACTAAATATATTACCCACGGTATTTTGTATAACCTTACTTTCTTTGTCTCCATAATCACGGGTTAATTGCGAATAATCCTGAAACCCCAAACAGACGGCAACCTTATTACTTCTAGCGGTGGCTATCAGATTGTCTAATCCACGAAAATAAATGGTAGGCAGCTCATCAATGATAACTGAACTTTTAAGTTGTCCCTTTTTATTGATGAGTTTCACAATTCTTGAATTGTATAAGCCCAATGCTGCGGAATAGATATTTTGACGGTCAGGATTATTGCCTACACATAATATCTTCGGCTCTTTCGGGTTGTTGATGTCCAGTGAAAAATCATCTCCGGTCATAACCCAATACAATTGCGGTGAGATCATTCTTGACAAAGGAATTTTAGCTGATGCAATCTGTCCCTGTAACTGGTCTTGTGCGCCGCCTTGCCAAGCATCCATAAAGGGTGATAGATAATTTTCCAGATCAGAATAGGATGTCAGAATAGTAAATATATCTGAATACTTTTTGTTTAGTAGTTCAATGGCGTGAGGGAACGTACAATATTTGCCGTTTTCATAGATTTTAAGAAACCAAATAATGGCAGCCAATAAGATGATTGGAGATTCTACAAAGAAATCCCCCTGCTTCTGTATCCAGCTCCTGTTAAGATTCAGCATAATGGTGTACGCCGATTCGTAAGCATCGGATATATCGGTCATAAAATCGGGATTTATCGGGTTGCAACGGTGGCTCTTTCTTGGGTCATCAAAATTAATGACGTAGAATTTCGGTTTTACCTTGTACTTATCCGTGTGTTTTAGCAAATGGTTATAGGCAATTGTAGATAGGTCGTCGAATTTAAAATCATAGATATACATTGAAAAACCTTTCTCAATATGCTGCTTGATATAGTTGTTTACAATAGCATACGATTTACCCGAGCCAGGCGTGCCCAATACAATGGTTGCCCTAAAAGGGTTTACAATATTAATCCATCCGTTATGCTGTTTTTTGTTGTACCAAAATTTGGTGGGTAAGTTTACGGAATATTCATTTTGCATTAGCTTAGTTTCCTGCATAAAACTTTCATTCTCGTTGTTGAAAACATCGTCCATCAGGTTGTTGTTTAGCAAACGGTGCATCCATACACCTGCCATTAGCAAAGCAATATATCCTAAAGCCAATGTTACTATATAAAGGAATGTTCCTATAATTGGCGATAACTTTAACAGTGGCGTATTTAGAAAGAACAACGCAAACCCAATTCCCAAAGCCACATAAATTTTAGACCAGGTTATTTTCTCATTCTTCACACCTTTGCTTCCCAGACAACTTAAAGCCAACAGAACTATGGTAAATACTTTGGTGTAAATCGTGTGTGAAAACAAACTAGCGGTCCGTTGGAAATTGACCAATATCTTATTGATAACTTCCAATGTCCATCCTCTTTCAAGAAAAAAACCGTAACAGTACCAGTATAAGTGCATCAGCACTATCAGAATACTCACGGCTCTCATAAATGCCATAATCTTGGCAAGTCCTCTTAAGTCGTCTTCTCCCTGCATTTTAAAAATATTAAAGTTCAGCCGTGAATTTAAAGGCTGTAAAGATTGACTGTAGGAAAGTGGCAGTTGATGGCGGTGAGTGGCAGTATTTGGCTATCTTTTACTTTTGACCACTGTTGCGTCTTCTTTTCTTCTTCATTTTATTGGTAAAGTCCTGTTCTTCGTAATCTTCTCCTTGTGCCTCAGGCAACAGTCCTCCAAAACTTTCCATCATACTAGTTTCATTTGTGCTTGAAGCGGTGATTTCTTTGTTTAGGAAATCGAATAATTCATGGGGCTTTTCGGCTGGTAGATCTTTCATTGCGTTGTGCTGAGATATTTTTGGATGAGGTTCGTTAAGCCTTTTTATTTCCGGTTTTATATTATTGTTCCAATAATCATTAAAGGTATTGGCCGAAAGCTCTTTCCCCAATCTGGAGCCATTCCAAACGGTTCTGGAATTGTGGTCGATAAACGTAATGCCATAAATACGTCCTGTATCATTTCTACGAACAATTACATTTACTCCCTGTTCCGCTAATTGCTTCTTAAAGTTCTTTTCATCATTTGTCGATTGGAAGGCAATTTCAATCGAAGCTTTGATGGTGAGTTTTGCTATATGGTTTTTTAAGGCTTGCTTGGATTCTTCAAAATGTAATTCCAAAGCCGGAATCCCTGCATTTTTACCGAATAGGGAAGCCTTGAGTGGATGCCCGGCTTTTTCTCCTTTTTCATTTAAAGAAAAGTATAATAAGCCTTGCTTGATTTTTCCTTGTAGTTCTCCCTCTATTTTTTCAGTGGTAATATTGAACAGGGAAAGCAAAGCATTATATTCCCCCAATGTCTGGAATTTATAATACTTAGGCAGATATCGGACAACCGAAGCAATCTGGCTTTTTATATCTCCTGTTTGGTAATTAACGGGACGAAAAATCTTGTCATTCTGCCGATGTCCTTTCTCCGTAGCCGCTAGTAATCCATATTTGTTTTCGAGTTCACGGCATACATTCATAGACCGTCTTTTTTCAAACTTATCCGAAATCTTTTTGCCTTCTTCATCCACACAAACCGATACGATATGGATATGTGTGCGGTCAATATCCGTGTGCTTGAATACTACAAAAGGTTGTTCTCCATAACCCAGCTTCTGCATATATTCCTGAGCCATCAGTTTGAATTTTTCATCACTTAAATTATCCTTCGGGTCAGGATTGAGTGAAATATGCAAAATTGGTTTTTCAGTATTGCGGTTGGCTATCAGATAAGGTTCGAAAGATTGGACCAATTGAGCAACGGAATACTGCGCATTAGGTGTTTCAATTATTCTATTGGTAAACAGAATTTGCCCGTTTTCTTTCTCCACTTTGAGCTGATTGTATGCCAAAGCGCCGTATAAATTGCTCCCTCTTCCGATTTTTGCTATCATTTCAACACTATTTTTTCAAATGATTTGCTTCAAATTCTTCTGTGAGCTGAATGATTTTTTGACATAATACCGCCATTTCGGCTGTCTGCTTTTCCAATTTGTAGAGATAAGCTGCTGCTTTTTTCTCCGAAAAATTACGGTACAACAGTTTTACAACCTGATTATAATTCACGCCAACGGAGCGGAACTGACTGTGAAAAGACGTTAACCTCATATAAAAATCCAACATAGCTTTGTCAATTTTAACCGTTTTAATCTCTCTTCCAAACAGTACGGAAATGATAAATTTTGCTTTATTGTTCATTCCAGATGCTTCAAAAAGCGATAATAATCTCGCGTTTTCTTCGTCCGTAAGGCGAAAAACGTGGCGGTGAATACTTGGATTGTTCTTGGGCGTCCGTCCGCCTTTATTCTGTTTTCTGTTATTGTTTTCGTTCATCATCTATCCATTTTTAACTTTAGCAAAAAGCCTGACTTCGGAAGGCTTTTCAGGCCCCAGCAGGGCAAGTTGTTTTGAGGCACGAACTCAGTTTCGAGTGCCTCAAAACACAACTTGCCGTGTTCTGGTGAACACAAAAATCCGCCCTTCGGGACGGATTAAATAAAGCAGGGATAAACGGCTTCGGGCCGTTCACTTTCTTACTTGATATTTCATAATATTTTTGCATAAGTCCGTTAATAAAAATCACTTTACAAAGTAAACTCCTCTTCAGTAGAGCATTGAGCTATGTTGCAGTGCCAAACAGTGCCAATGAACGCCAATTCGTTCCACCTTTGAATAAGGACGTATATATCTGCATTTCTTTGTACCTGCAAGCGGATGTAAACAGATAACTATGTTGGTATGTAGTTCCTTAATTATGTATGTAGTCACTTGTGTATGTAAAAGCGTCCGGATGTGGATAGATGCAGTTGAGGATATGAAATCATATAGTTGTATATGTGCATATTTACAGACTTGGGTTTGCATATAACTAGGTCTGATGATACAAACCTATATGTATAGGTGCCTAAAAATAGAGGTACATATGTTAGTATTCAAGCAGAGCAATACCTACTTAAATGACCACATAGCTTTCTACAAAACTGCATATGTATAGGCAAAAGCAGATAAGTATCTACCAACGCAACGATATAAGTAAATAATTAAATACAGTTAAAAATGAAAACAGAACACAAAACAGTATTCATTGCTTTTTCTTCCCAAAAGGGAGGTGTAGGCAAAACCACCTTTACGGCACTTGCGGCCAGTACGCTGCATTATCGGCTGGGCTACAATGTAGCCGTATTCGATGTTGATTTTCCACAACATAGTTTAATGAAAATGAAGATTCGTGATTTGGCTATGGTGATGGAAAATGAGTTTTTAAAAAGGGTGGCATTCAAACAATTTACAACCATTAACAAAAAAGCTTATCCTATCATCCAACATAAAGCTGAAGGGGTATTGGAAGCTGCGCATGATTTTTTGGAATCCGCTTCCGTTCCGGTTGATTTTATCTTTTTTGATCTTCCGGGTACAGTAAACACTCCCGGTATTTTGAAAGCTCTGGCGGGGATGCACCATATTTTCACACCTATTATAGCAGATCGTCTAGTTATGGAAAGTACGCTCATTTTTACCCAGTTGATGAAGGATGTTATTATGAAAAAAGGAGAAACCTCCATTGAAACCATTAACCTGTTTTGGAATCAGGTAGATGGTCGTGAGCGTTCGCCTTTGTACGATGTTTATAATAAATTGATAGATGAATTGGGATTAAGTCTGATGCAATGTCAGATTAAGAACAGCACACGTTTCCGCAAGGAAAGCGAAGCTGGTGCCAAGACTGTTTTTCGGTCAACTTTAATGCCTCCCGATGAACGTTTGATGAAAGCTTGCCGCTTAGACCAGTTTATGACGGAATTTTTAAGAATCGTTCAATTATAATAGTATGGAAAAAGACAATAAGAAAAAAGCTATTCCTGAAATCAACGAAGAGCTAATGATGAATTTAATGGTAGATGGAGTAAAAAAGGAAGGGTTGCAACTTCCGCCGGAAGAACCCGAAGCTCCTATGAAACCGTTACAGGAAAAACCTTTACTGAAGGAACGTAATAGAACCAAAAAAGTAAATGAACAGGATTACGAAAGTATATTTTTCAAAAGGCCTGGTACCAATGCCCGTGATGGCAAAACGGTATATATCCGACCGGATTTCCATGAGAAACTGTCTCGGATCGTACAGGTAATAGGCGAAGATAAGATAACCATTTACGCCTACTTAGACAATCTTCTCGAATATCATTTTCAGGAGTTCGGCGAGCAGATTACCACAAGTTTCAATGATAAGTACAAACCTATTTTATAATTATGGAAACAGTAATCGTTATATGCCTACTAATTGTTATTGCGCTGTTGTTGGAGGATAAGATTGTCATCAGGAAAGGGGAGGAGCAAAAACTAACGCAGGAAAAACCCAATGCGAAACTACCCGTTATAATGGGGCAACCCAAACCAATGAGAAGCCTTCCAGTGCCAAAGAGTGCCACTGAAAGCCAAATTAAAGAGCAGGAACAGGAAATGGATAATTTTGATGTTGAAATCGACGAAGAAGATGTCGATATGCAAATTCCGCAGGAAGAACTGGACGAAGTTTTTGGAAATATGCCTGATTTGGAGGAAGAGGAAGAAGAATGGAACAGGTATGGAATATCCGGTGGTAATGACGGTTTTGCCCAAGGGGTTACCTTTGAAGAACTAAGCTCCGTGGGGATGCTGCTGCAAAAAGAAAAATTGGAGCCATCTCAAAAGGAAACAGCAGTTGCTATAGTTCAGAAAATACAAGGAACCGAATTATTCACCTTACTGGAGAATTCTATGGAAAGTGCTTCCCGTAAAATAGCTGAGCTATTAGACGGGAGCCTTTTTTCTGAAACAGATGCCGGTTCTTCCACTTTGCGGAAAAATGATTTGGAGAATTTTGATATTGGGGAGTTTTTATAGGCTCCTCAATATTTTTATTTAGGTCGATAGTTTGCCGATAACTTTATGAACATTATCAAGCCTTATTAATTTGTAGTTTGAACTGTCCAAATCTTCTATCAGAATATCTAAATCAATCTTTTCATTTTCTTCATTGTGAAGAGGCTTATCAATAGAGGTGAAAATTATTGTTTGTTTTTCTTTTATCTCTGAAGAAATTTTAAATAGCTCTTTTAAGCTACTTAAATTTGTTCTATGCTGTCCAGGCTCATCAAACATAATAACACCTGGATGATTGATACCATTATTTAGTAAACCTAACGTATAAGCCCAAATATTTCTAACAAAGTCAGATGCGGAAGAATTTATTCTAATAGATTGTGGTAAAAAGACACCCTCTTTTTTGTTTAAATAAACCGGCAAATATTTAAATGGTTCTTTTCTGTTAATAGATATTTGGTACTTTTCATTACTGTCATATCCAAAGCCAAAAAGATAATTCTTATATTCAGTTTCAAAGTCTGCTAGTTTTGTCTCGTCTTCTTTTTCCGATTCACCTAAATTTCCAATTTCTATATTATTATTGTGATACTTATTAGCTAATGCCTGCAATTCTCCCTTCAATTCTATAATGGATTCTTTAAGTAATAGCAGACTCTCTATTTCTCTCTCAAGTTGAAGTTTTTTTACAACTTCTGATTCAGAAAAAGCTCTGTCGTCTGCAATCAAATCTTTTGATATAGATTTAATCAAGACTTCCTTTTGGCGTAATGAATTTTTAAAATATAATAGAAGAGCTTTTTTTTCATTTATTGTTTCATTTAAACTAGTAATAGAAGATTCTATTATTTTCTTTTGACTTCGTAAAAAATTAGTATTCTCTTCCAATGTTAGTTGAGGGATCTTTATATTCTTTGTAGAGATAAGATTTGTCGTTACTTCTTGAGAACAAGTGGGACATTGATTAGCACCGCGTTCATTAATTATATTTTCACTAAAAACTTTCTGTAAATTGATGTGATCCTTAATCTCGGACTCAATAATACTTATTTGGCTATTTAAGCCAGAAAATTGTTGTTTCTCGATTCTTAGTTTATTCTCAAATCTTTCGATATAATCTTTGAGTTTAAAATATTCTTCTTTCTGTTTATTAAATTCTAATATCGCTTCTTCTCTGTTTTCTTTTATAGTAGAGATGGGTTTATTCTCTAAATCCTTTACAGCTTCTGATTTCTGATTAAAAAAACGACTGAAGCTGATTTTTTCATCTTCTGAGGTAGAAAACAAAACATTAATATTATCAATTTCAGCTTTATCCGTTGTAAGTTCTTCGGGGATATTAATAATTGTCGAATTTGTTTGTTTTTCTAAATAAGAGAATGATTTAATTTTTCTTTTCCAGTCTTCGGTAATTGTATTTTTTTCCTTATTTAATACATCTTTCTGTGTAGAAAGAACAATTTCATTCAAACCTAAAATGAACTCAACTATTTTTTCTTTTGCTTTTGTAATTCCAAAAAATGGCATAGTAGCAAAGAAATCAGACCATCCTTTGGTTTGTTCAATAAATAATGCGGAGAAGATCGTTTGTAAGTAAAGAGGACTATAATTATCGGTTCTGGAACTATTACTTACTTGAGGCAGTTGAATATTTATAAATTCACTTAACCAATTATAGAAACCATTAGGGTTTTCATTATTACCTCTTGAATTAACGAAAAAGACCCCTTTTGCAGTTTCATTACCTTCATCATTGATATGATCAAAAGATGAATAATGAATGACAATATTTGATGTCTTTACATCATCCGTATTCGGTTTGATATACCTCTCTAAGCAAACAACCTCTTTGTTTTCATTTTCTATTTCCAGAATTATTTTAGAAGATAACACTTTATAGGTAACACCATCTTCCTCTTCATTTACCTTAATGGTAAATTCTTCCTTAAGAGCTTTGTCTAATGCTTTTTCATTATGAGCACCTAACAACTCTTCCATTCCAAGAGCATAATATATGCAGGTATTTATAGTTGTTTTTCCTCTTGAATTAGGACCGGCAATTATATTCAATCCTTGTTTAAACAAAATATCAAAACCATACAAATCCGTTATGTTTTCACTTTTATCTGTTAGAATTTCAGCTCTTAATTTATTTATTTTAAACATGCTTTTTATATTAATTTCCAGTTTTTATTCGCATTACTTAATCTGTTTTTTGGTATTATTCCTAATGCTTTAATTTTCTGTATTTCATCTTGAAAAAGTTCAAACTTATTTATTGAATTAATTATTTCACTCCCTTTAGCTGTTATTTTAATCTCAAGAGTTTGGCTCACTATAATTTTTTCGATATACTCATTGATAAAGCCTAAAGCTAATACTTCATCAATCCCATGTTCAAAAGTCCATGGAACTAAACTGTTTCTTTGTTGATTTGCTAAATCCAATAACACTTGGTAGTTACTGTCATTACGTAGACTCCAAAAAACAACATGAATTAGCTCTAAACTAGCTTTTTTTGCATATCCACAATGTTTAATAATTGCTAACAACAAAACAACTTTATAATATCCATTATACCGTATAGATACCGATGTCGGTTTCTGATCTAAAAGGATATTAATCATTTTTAACAAAATTTAAAGTGCATATACCTAACCACTCTATAACCTGAAACTCAGATAAATCTAAGTTTGTAAAGCTTGGAAGAGCCTCGAGTTGACTTTTTAATTGATTTTGAAGTTCCATCTTTAAATCTATAGCTTCGTTACTTTCAGTCACACTTCTTGAATAATCATCTTCAACTTGATCAACAAATCTCTTTACAATATTTTTGAAATTTGAATAAAGTATCGGATAATCATTTTCAATAGTTCTAATATTATCTTTCATTGCCAAAAACTTTCTTATTTGTTTGACAGTTATAGAATTCGCTTTGGCTATTTCTGGGTATAACACATTATTTTTGCGATAGAGTTTTTCAAAAAAATCACTGTTCTCTTTTTTAAAGGCTTCTATCTCTCTGTCAGTTCGCTCTTTTTCTAGATTTTCGTTCCATTGTTTTAGATTTTCAAAATCTGATAAGTCCACATATTCTGATATATACTCCTCAATATGTTTTATCGAAGAACAATCAATATCATCATTCCAAGCTTTATCGGTAATAACCGAATTAAGTATACCAATAAGGAAAGGTGAATTATGTCTGTAAATAAACACTCCGCTACCAGAGAGCCCTTTAGCTAAATAATGTCCATCTTCTCCTCCTTGATCAAATGTTTCTCCAACCAAAGTGATTTTAAAACAACCTATATCGTCACTTACAGACAAAACTTTACCAGTAAAAGGGCGATATTGATTAATACTAATGCCTTGATAACCGCAAAATTTTATCTCGTTTTCTGATAACACTCCTCGGCCTAATTTGTATTGATAGAGTAATCTTTCTTCATCATCAAAATCGATTTCTATAAGTGCAAAATCATGATCTGTATTAAATTCCTTAATTTCAACACAGGTTATTGCTCTAAATTCTGATGTGTAATCATTTTGTTTTTCGATAACTATGTCACTTACATTAGGCATATTTTTTCCCAAGCAATGTGCTGCCGTTAAAACATAAAATGATTCTTTACCTGGCAATAATACTCCACTGCCTGTATTTCCATTGCTTTTTATTCGAACGCAATATTTTTCCGCTAGATTATATGTCATTTTTCCTAAACCAATTTTTACTTATTGCATTCCAATTCCCTTTGTCAAAATCTGTATCATTTATAAAATCACCTATTCTTTTTTTTAAATCATTAATTTTATGATTGAAATAAATATTTAATAATTTATCTTTTCTTTGAGAATTATAAACTATTCGAGCAACGGTTTCTCTTGAAGGATGTTTATGGTCAGCTGTTCCACCGTTCGTAGATATTATAAAGTTATTAGACTGTATCAAACTAAGTTGTTCCTGTGAAGTATTATTCAAACTTCCGTGGTGTGAAACTTTTACATAGTCAACTTCTAATGGTTTAGTTTCGCTAAAGTAATTTAGTCTTAAACTCTGAGTTATAATTTCCGGTCTTGAATCAGCTAATAACAGAATAGAAACGTCTAAGCATTTCAGAATAAAAGAGATTGAAGAAGAATTAAAGATATCGTTGTTTATACTTTTATCTGGGGAGAATGCTTTTTTACTTAAATCTTCTAATGAATTAGAATAAATTTCTTCTTGAGAACTGATATTTACATTGTTATTATTAGTTTTTGGCAAATTAGATAATTGCCATTGTCTATATAATTCCTCTTTAATTTGTGGAGTTGGAGATAATATAACAAACTCAATACCTCCTATGATAATTGACTTATCAATCGTAGTTATTTCAAGAAGCTTTACATCTGGACTCTTTAAAAGAATTAATTCTTTTAAAGAGTCGCCTTGTTTTGTACTTATTAGTTCGTCATTATTAATTTCTACAATTTCTGGATGATTCATCCAAATTTCATCAATCGTAATTTCATCTACAAGGCTGCTTTTGAATAAGCTAATTAAACCAGCTATATGATCTGAGTCGATGTGGGTAAGCACAAGTAGATTTATATGATTAATATCCTTCAACTCTGCCTTAAGAGTATACCTAAAAGTTTGAGCAGTACCTCCATCAATAAGAATAATAAATTCATCATTATTGATATCATATGTTTTAATGAGAATACAATCTCCATGAAATGCCGGTAATATGGCAAATTCTGTACTATTTCTTTTCATTCAGGTTAACGGATCTTTTTGTTAGTTAAAATTATAAAAAAGCTAATATAAGTATTTCCTGCTTAAAACGTCACTTACTGCCAAATAATTCCTCTGACAACCAGTTCACTATAACGTCTCTATTTCCATAAGACATTTGTTCTGTAATCCCGTAAAGTGCGGGAAAAACAATAACAATTAATGTATTTTAATCATGGAAAAACAAAGAAAAAAAGTTTTGCTGTCAGCAATGGTAATGCTGACAGGTTTGGGTGCGATGGCACAGGGAGACGGTTCAGCTGGTATCACTGAAGCCACTCAAATGGTTACGTCCTATTTCGATCCTGCCACACAACTCATCTATGCTATTGGAGCCGTGGTAGGTCTCATTGGAGGGGTTAAAGTGTACGGCAAGTTCAGCAGCGGAGATCCCGACACAAGCAAGACGGCGGCAAGCTGGTTCGGTGCGTGTATCTTCTTGATTGTTGCAGCTACCATATTGCGTTCATTCTTTCTTTAATCCCTTGCCTTATGAATTACAACATCAACAAAGGAATCGGAAGAACAGTAGAATTTAAGGGCCTGAAAGCACAATACCTGTTCATATTCGCAGGCGGACTACTGGGAACGCTTATTCTGGTCATGATACTTTACATGGTCGGGGTCAATTCCTACATCTGCCTGTTTCTTGGAACTGGTGGTGCTTCGCTGATAGTATGGCAGACCTTTTCACTGAACAAAAAGTATGGAGAACATGGGCTGATGAAAATCGGTGCAAGAAAAAGGCATCCTCGTTACATCATCTGTCGCAAGCCTGTACATCGCTATTTAAAGTTCACCCCTAAATCGAATGCCGTATGAGGAATGTAGCCAAGACCACAACGTTGGAAAATAAGTTTCCCTTACTAGCGGTGGATAACAACTGTATCCTGTCAAAGGATGCAGACATTACTGCCTGTTTTGAAGTGCGTTTGCCGGAACTGTTTACGGTAGCTTCTGCGGAATATGAAGCCATTCATTCTGCTTGGCACAAAGCCATCAAGACGTTGCCCGATTATACCGTTATCCATAAACAGGACTGGTATATTAAGGAAAATTATGCACCCGATATTGCGGATGATGGTTTGAGCTTTTTGGGCAAATCCTACCAACAGCATTTTAACGAACGTCCTTTTCTTAACCATTATTGCTACCTGTTCCTGACCAAAACCACTAAGGAAAGAATGCGTACACAGAGTAATTTTTCATCGCTTTGTAAAGGTGCTCTCATACCAAAAGAAATCAGGGATAAGGAAGCGATCCATCGTTTTATGGAAGCGGTTGCACAGTTTGAACGTATTGCAAATGACAGCGGATTTATCGGGTTACGACGCTTAACGGAAGAAGACATCATTGGTACGGATGAAAAACAAGGATTATTGGAACAATATCTGACGCTGTCAAGGGAAGCCGGAACACCAATGCAGGACATAGCAATCGGAGCTGAAGAAGTGCGCGTTGGTAACAAAAGATTGTGCCTGCACACTTTATCCGATACTGACGATCTGCCTTCAACTGTATCAGCAGATACGCGTTATGAAAAACTATCTACCGACCGGAGTGACTGCCGTTTGTCGTTCGCTGCTCCAGTGGGGTTGCTGCTAAACTGCAATCATATCTACAACCAATACCTGTTTTTGGATAACAGTGAAGACAACCTGCAAAAGTTTGAGAAGTCAGCAAGGAATATGCACTCACTGGCTCGTTACAGCCGTGCCAACCAAATCAATAAAGAATGGATAGAGCGGTACCTGAACGAAGCACACAGTTTTGGACTGTCGTCAATAAGGGCACACTTTAACGTTATGGCTTGGTCGGATGACCCTAGCGAATTCAAACAGCTAAAGAATGATAGCGGTAGTGCTTTGGCACTGATGGAATGCAAACCCCGCCATAATACCACCGATGTGGCTACGCTCTACTGGGCAGGAATGCCTGGAAATGCTGGAGATTTCCCAAGTGAAGAAAGCTTCTATACGTTCATTGAACCCGCATTGTGCTTCTTTACTGAGGAAACCAATTATCATAATTCGCCATCACCATTTGGTATCAAGATGGCAGACCGTCTGACTGGAAAACCTATCCATCTTGACATTTCCGACCTGCCGATGAAGCGAGGTATTATCACGAACCGAAACAAGTTTATATTGGGTCCTTCGGGAAGCGGTAAATCTTTCTTTACCAACCACATGGTTAGGCAATACTACGAGCAAGGCGCACACGTTCTGCTGGTAGATACGGGTAACTCGTATCAGGGATTATGTGAACTTATCAAAGGAAAAACCAAAGGCGAAGACGGGGTTTACTTCACTTACACAGAAGACAATCCCATTGCCTTCAATCCATTCTATACCGATGATGGAGTGTTTGACATAGAGAAAAGAGAAAGTGTCAAAACCCTGATACTTACACTTTGGAAACGTGACGATGAACCACCGACACGTTCCGAAGAAGTGGCATTATCCAATGCGGTAAGTGGCTATATCGAGCGTATCAAACAGGATGATGTATATGCTTCTTTCAATGGTTTTTATGAATATGTTCAGGGTGATTACCGTAAGGTATTGGGAGAAAAGCAGGTTCGGGAAAAAGACTTTGACATCGCTAATTTTTTGAACGTACTGGAACCTTACTACAAAGGAGGTGAATACGATTATCTGCTCAATTCCGATAAACAGCTAGACCTGCTTTCCAAACGCTTCATTGTGTTTGAAATTGATGCAATCAAAGACCATAAAATCCTATTCCCAATAGTGACCATCATCATCATGGAGGTGTTCATTAACAAGATGAGAAGATTGAAAGGTATCCGCAAGCTTATCCTGATAGAAGAGGCTTGGAAAGCCATTGCCAAAGAGGGAATGGCAGAATATATAAAGTATCTCTTCAAAACGGTGAGGAAGTTTTTCGGCGAGGCTATCGTAGTAACACAGGAAGTCGATGACATCATTCAATCGCCCATTGTCAAGGAAAGTATCATCAACAATTCCGATTGTAAAATCCTGCTCGACCAGCGCAAGTACATGAACAAGTTTGATGACATACAGGCAATGCTTGGCTTGACTGAAAAAGAAAAGGCACAGGTACTTTCCATCAATATGAATAATGACCCGTCACGGCTCTACAAGGAAGTTTGGATTGGTTTGGGGGGAACCCATTCTGCGGTATATGCCACAGAGGTTTCGGTTGAAGAGTATCTTGCCTATACCACCGAGGAAACGGAGAAGATGGAAGTAATGAAGCTTGCCGGTGAACTTGGTGGAAATGTAGAACAGGCTATCAAGCGGATAGCCCTGCAAAGAAGAGAAAAGTAAATACAAATTATTAATCATTAAAAAATCGAATAACAATGAAAAAAATACTATTCATGGTGTGTGCAGCACTTATGTTTGCTGTAGCACCGTCCGCAAAAGCCCAATGGGTGGTTACAGACCCCACTAATCTGGCTCAGGGAATTGTTAACAGTGCCAATGAAATGGTACAGACTTCATCCACGGTATCCAATGTTATTAAAAATTTCAAGGAAGTCGAAAAGGTATATAAACAGGGCAAAGAATACTATGATAAGTTGCAAGCTGTAAACAATTTGGTGAAAGATGCCCGTAAGGTGCAGCAGACAGTACTATTGGTTGGCGATGTGTCGGAAATGTACGTTCAGAATTTTGGCAAAATGATGAACGATCCCAATTTTTCTCCCCAGGAATTAATAGCTATCGCCAATGGTTATGCAGAACTGCTCAACGAAAGTACCGAACTGCTGAAAGAACTCAAACAGATCGTAAGCTCTTCCAGTTTGTCATTGAATGACAAAGAACGTATGGATATTATTGACAGAGTGTACAAAGAAGTGAAGGAATACCACAGCCTTGTACGCTATTACACGAACAAAAATATCTCAGTAAGTTTTCTAAGGGCAAAAAAGCAGAACAATACTAAAAGAGTATTCGAACTCTACGGAACAGCTAACCAAAAATACTGGTAAGTTATGGAATTTAATAATCTTCACGAGGTTCTGCGCTCCTTGTACGATGAGATGATGCCACTGTCCGCAGATATGGCGGCAGTGGCTAAAGGAGTGGCTGGTCTGGGAGCTTTGTTCTATGTAGCTATTAAAGTATGGCAGGCACTAAGCCGTGCAGAGCCTATTGATATGTACCCTCTGCTCCGTCCTTTTGCATTGGGTCTTTGTATTATGTTTTTCCCGACCATGGTACTTGGAACCATCAATGCAGTGCTAAGCCCAGTGGTGCAGGGGACACATGCCATTCTCGAAAATCAGGTTCTTGACCTGAACGATTTGCAGGAAAAAAAAGATCTGCTGGAGCGTGAGGCAATGCTCCGCAACCCTGAAACCGCGTATCTGGCATCGAACGAAGAGTTCGATAAAAAACTGGAAGAACTGGGTTGGTCGCCATCTGATTTGGTCACGATGTCGGGCATGTATATGGAAAGAGGGATGCACAGCATTGAGCAGTCCGTAAAAAACTGGTTCAGGGAATTGCTGGAAATTCTATTTCAGGCAGCTGCTCTAGTAATTGACACCATACGTACTTTCTTTTTAATTGTGTTGTCCATTTTGGGTCCGATAGCTTTTGCTATATCGGTTTGGGATGGTTTTCAATCCACACTTTCGCAATGGCTTACTCGATACGTTAGTGTATATCTATGGCTACCCGTTGCCGACCTGTTCAGCTGCATGCTTGCCAAGATACAATCCCTGATTATAGAAAGGGATATCGAAATGCTTGCTGACCCGACTTTCATTCCCGATACGTCAAATACCGTGTATGTGATTTTTATGATCATTGGCATTGTGGGATATTTTACTATCCCAACCGTGACAGGCTGGATTATTCAGGCTGGTGGGGCAGGGAATTTTACTCGTAATGTAAACCAAACCGCAATGAAAGCCGGAAATATTGCTGGAGCCGGAGCTGGCTCGGCAGCAGGAAATATTGGCGGGCAATTACTCAAATAATGTAGAACGATTAATCAGTAAAAAATGGAATTTAAAACGCTAAGAAATATCGAAAACAGTTTTCGCCAAATCAGGTTGTACGCTCTTGTATTTGCCGTTCTCTGCATCAGTGTTGCAGGATATGCAGTATGGCAATCTTACCGCTTTGCAGAAGAACAGCGCCAGAAGATCTATGTACTGGACAATGGCAAATCACTAATGCTGGCACTTGCACAGGATGCGTCCATCAACCGACCGGTCGAAGCAAGGGAACATGTAAGACGTTTTCACGAACTGTTCTTTACGCTGGCTCCCGATAAAAATGCTATCGAAAGTAATATGAGCCGGGCGTTTAACCTTGCCGATAAAAGTGCTTTTGATTATTACAAAGACCTTTCGGAAAAGGGATATTACAACCGTATTATATCGGGCAACGTACAGCAACGTATCGAAGTAGATAGTGTGGTCTGCAATTTCGACACCTATCCCTATGCGGCACGTACCTATGCCAGACAGTTCATCATCCGTTCCAGTAATGTGACCAAACGTAATCTGGTTACTTCCTGTTTTCTTGTGAACTCTGTCCGTTCGGACAATAACCCGCAGGGCTTCAATATCGAAAAGTTTACTGTTGTGGAAAACAAAGATATAGAGGTCATTGAACGCTAAAAACGTAGGATATGAAAAAATTACGAACTGATATGGACAATTGGTTTGAGAAACTGGATGAACGTTGGCGAACACTGCCTTTAAGAAAACAGCACAAGTACACGCTTTACTTTTTTGCGGGGTATCTGTTGCTTAGCGCAGGGGTTATTTTCAAAGTATGGTATGATACCAGCAAGTCCAATAACGATATGGTCATTGAGCATATCGAAAATCCTGTTTTCAAAAAGAAATGAAGTCCTGCACTCTTGCAGGATACAGTATCAACAATTTTAAAAAATGACATTCATGAAAGAAAATGAGAATAAAAAAACGGTTGTTCGGGTAACGGAAGGTAACCCAGCAGCAACCGAAGATGTTTTGCAAGAAAGTACACAGAACAAAGCCCAAAAGCTTAAAAAACCACTTATATTCGGTTTGATGGGTGTTGTGTTCATCGGCTGTATGTACTTGATATTTAAACCGTCTTCCGAGAAAAAGGAAATCGATAAAATCGGACTGAACGAGGTTGTACCTCAGGCTACTGGCGCAGGAATGCCTGCCGATAAGGGTAAGGCATACGAGGAGGAAATGCTAGAACGTAAGAATCAGGAAAAGAGGAACGCTCTCACATCTCTTTCTGATTACTGGAATACCGACGAAAATGTAGAAGCGGAGGAGGAGCTACCTAAAGAAGAAGAAAGCTACAGCAGTGCCAACGGATCTGGAAAACAAAGTAATCCCGCTTTAAACAGTTACCGCAACGTGCAAAGCACATTAGGCTCTTTCTATAAGGACGATAATTCTGAGACGCAGGAACTCCGCAAGCAATTGGAAGAATTAAAGGAAAAACTGGCTGAGAAAGACGTTCCAGCCAAAGTAACGGTTGATGATCAATTAGCATTGATGGAGAAATCCTATCAGATGGCTGCAAAATATCTTCCTTCAGGTACAAATATGGGGGAAGTTGTACCTGCCAATGATGCTGTTTCTAAGTCGTCTTCATCTACACAAAAAGAGCAGTTCGTGGCATTCACTTCTGCAAGAAAGAACACCGTATCTGCCTTGTACCGTGAGCCTAACGATAGTGCCTTTTTAGCAGATTGGAGTCAAAACAAGAACAGCGGTTTTTATACTGCCAGTGCTTTAGAACAAGAGGTACAACCCAAAAACAGTATTAAAGCCTGTGTACAGGAAACGCAGACCATTATTGGTGAAACTGGAGTACGATTACGGTTACTGGAACCCGCCCAAACGCCTAATCGTAGCATTCCCAAAGGAACAATTTTAACGGCTAATGCCAAACTTGAGGGAGGACGTTTACAGCTCAAAGTTACTTCCATAGAACTGGACGGAAATATCCTCCCGGTTGATATTACGGTTTATGATCTGGACGGTCAGCAGGGTTTGTATGTGCCGTATTCGCCCGAAATGAATGCCCTTGGCGAAATGGCTGGCAATATGAGCCAGCAATCCGGGACGAGCCTGATGCTTACCCAATCGGCAGGACAACAGGTTGCCGCTGATTTGAGCCGTGGTGTAGTACAGGGCATTTCGGGCTATTTCTCCAAAAAAGTGAAGACACCGAAAGTTACCTTAAAGGCAGGGCATCAACTGTTCCTTGTTTCCAAAAAATAATGTTAAACATAAATAGAATTAAACAATGAAAAATTACTTAAAAACCTTTTGGGCATTTGCCATGATTATTGGCTTTGCAGTATCCTCTTTTGCACAGGACAGCGCAATAACTCCTCTTGCTTTGGGTAAGATAGAACCGTACCTTATGGAAGTTACTTATGACAAGACTTCGCATCTGATTTTCCCAACCGCTATCCGCTATGTGGATCTGGGCAGTGAATACCTGATTGCAGGAAAAGCAGAAGATGCGGAAAATGTACTTCGTGTAAAAGCATCGGTAAAAGAGTTTGGAACCGAAACCAATTTTTCGGTGATTACCGATGACGGTCGCTTTTACAGTTTCAATGTGCATTACAGCTCATCCCCGGAGGTGTTGAGTTATGACCTGCTGACGATGCAAAAGGCAGTGGATAAAGCGGATGGAAACGATGTGCTTTTTGAAGAATTGGGTAATAACTCACCATCACTGGCAGGCTTATTACTGGAAACAATTTACAAAAACGATAAGCGCATTGTAAAGCATATTGGGGCGAAAAGTTTCGGCATACAGTTTATTCTGAAAGGAATTTATATCCATAATGGTAAATACTATTTCCATACGGAACTCGCAAACCGTACCAATGTTCCTTTCCAGATTGATTTTATGAATTTCAAGGTAGTGGACAAAAAAATCGCAAAGCGTACTGTGGTACAGGAAAGACCCATGATACCACTACGTACTTACAAGCTACTCAGTGAGATTGGCGGAAAAACAACCCAACAAAATGTATTCCTGTTGGATCAGTTTACCATTGCCGATGACAAGGTGTTATTGATTGAGATTTTCGAGAAGAACGGGGGCAGACATCAGACATTTCAGGTAGAAAATTCCGATTTGATTAAGGCTAGTTTGATTAACGATATGCACCTTAAATTTTAGTAATCCATTAAACGTAATAACAGAAAAATGAAAAAGTATATTTATATAATGATGTTCTTCCTTGTAGGCATCACTATCTCACAGGCACAACGAATGCTGCCTAAACAGAAAGGACTGGAGGTAAACGCAGGAATCTTATCCGATGTCTATCCCGACAGGAACTACTACCTCAATATTGGAATGACCTTAAACGGTAAAAATGGTAATTATCAGCTTTGGGCATTGGAATATACGTACCAGTATGATGAGTATAAAAACCTCCGCTTACCACAGGAAACCTACACATCAGAAGGTGGTTATAGTTTCTTCATGTTGGGTGATACCCGTAAGAACATTACCCTGAATGCAGCAATAACTGGTGTACTGGGTTATGAAAGCATTAACCGTGGCGAAGCTTTGTTGTATGACGGGGCAAAAATACTGACTGAGGACAATTTCATTTACGGCGCAGGCGGACGGCTGTCTTTTGAAACATACCTGTCCGACCGTTTTGTGTTGATTCTTCAGGGTCGCACAAAAGTTTTGTGGGGTACGGACCTGGAACAGTTCCGACCTTCAGCCGGTCTGGGATTGAGGATTAACTTTTAAAATATAAAACAATGATAACATTTTTTAATAAATTCAGAATAGGATTACTGTCAATGTATGTATTGCTGGGAATCCTGATAAGTTCCGTTTCATCCTGTAGCAAAGACGAACTGGAAATACAAAATGATTTCCCTTTTGAGGTAAAGGTGATGCCCATACCCAAAGAAATTGCTAATGGCAATACCGTGGAGATTAGGCTGACGATACAGCCAACCGGCAATTATAACAACACGCAATACTATCTTCGCTACTTTCAGTTTGACGGACAAGGAACTTTGCAGTATAACGATACGTCACCTTATCTGCCCAACGATTTGTACCCGTTGCAGGCTAAGCAATTCAGATTGTATTATACTTCGAACTCCACCGTCTCCCAATCCTTTGATGTATGGATTTCGGATAATTTCGGGAACGAAAGGCAGTTGAGTTTTGAGTTTAACAGCAGTAATTAGCCGTCAGATATAGGTTTTTATGCTCTCACTATAAAGTTCGTATTTAATCACAACCCGAAGATCATCTTCGGGTTGTTTTATTTGCTATTACCCTATGGATCTCTATTAAGCTCATTGTATAACTGAATAAACATTATTATCTTGGTTCTAATTTGTGGCATCCAAAGACTATTTTTAATAATGAGATTTTAACAACATTCCTATGAAAGATGTAATAGCACTTACCAATAGATTTTATATCGAAATGTCCCGAAAAGTACTCTCTGAAAAGGAATATGATGTATTGCAAAAGCTCCTGATAGAAAAAATGACGCTTCAGGAAGTGGCCGCCATTTATGGGGTCACCGGTGAACGTGTTCGCCAAATTTACGCGAAAACGTATAAAAAAGTAAAGAGCGTAACCCAGTTACTTGCTGAAATTGATGACTATAAGCACAAATTGGAACAGTTAAAATACGACTTTAAATGCGAGACTCAACAAATTAAAAAAGGTGAGACTCAACAAATTAAAAAAAGAAAAAATAAAATCGAAACTGACCTGCAAAAAAAGCTTTATAAAAGCCATTTTCCTTTTAGTAAGAGAATGAATAGTATGATGGAGGTTTTAGATATTCACACCATAGGTCAGCTTTGCGAGATACCTTTGACAGATTTTCATCGTTTCAAGGGATTCCAAAAACAGTGCAAAAAAGAACTAATCGCATTTATAGAGTTTGAAAGCATTGAAAATCTTTTTGAAGGATTTTCTGTGTGGAAAACACAGCCAATTCAGTAATTTGGAATGACAGAAAATCCAGTTATAGTAAGGCGACGTTCTTTTGCTTCTCCTATGTTTGTATAATATAATCTAAGTGAGGAAAAGTGAGATAGATTTTGCTTTAAAGAGCTTAATAGTATTTTCAAGCGAAGAAACTGCCTCTTCTTCTTTTACCTCCTATGTTTGTATAATATAATCTAAGTGAGGAAGAGTGAGAGCAGATTTTGCTTTAAATAGCTTAATAGTATATTCAAGAAAAGAAACTGCCTCCTCTTCTTTTACCTTTTAGAATCTGAACAGAATGTAAGGAATTCACCCACAAACATTGGGTTGTATAGCCAGTATATCC
>NZ_SMFN01000033.1 GCF_004349135.1 Flavobacterium sandaracinum
GCGACAATATCAACAGCTCTTAAAGGAAAAAGGAATTAAACAAAGTATGTCAAGAAAAGGCAATTGCTTAGATAATGCTATCATTGAAAACTTCTTTGGAATACTCAAATCGGAGTTGTTCTATCTTAAAAAGTACAACTCAATAAATCAATTAAAAAAAGAGATTCAAGAGTATATAGTATATTACAATAACGACAGAATTAAATCAAATTTAAACAAAATGAGCCCGATACAATATCGAGCTCATTATTATCAAAATTAATTATAAATTTGTCTAAACTTTTGGGTGCAGTCCAATTTCTCGAGACATTTTAAATTGTAATTTAACTTTCTATATACGCTTCAATTGGCGCACAGGAACAATTTAAATTTCTATCTCCATACGCTTCGTCAACTCTACGTACGGTAGGCCAGAATTTATTTTCGGCAATGTATTCTAATGGGAAGGCTGCGGCTTCACGACTGTAAGGAAAATTCCAGTTGTCTGTGGTGGCCATCATTAAGGTGTGCGGTGCATTTTTTAAGATATTGTTTGGATTGTCTAAAGTAGCCGTTTCAATTTCTTTTCTTATGGCAATCATCGCGTCACAAAAACGATCTAGTTCTTCTAAGTTTTCACTCTCTGTTGGCTCGATCATCATTGTTCCAGCAACTGGGAAGGAAACTGTAGGTGCATGGAAACCATAATCCATCAATCGTTTAGCAATATCAGTTACTTCAATTCCTTTTTCTTTAAATGGACGGCATTCAATAATCATTTCATGTGCTGCGCGACCCATTTCTCCTGAATATAACGTGTCGTAGTGACCGTTTAATTTTTCCTTGATATAGTTTGCATTTAAAATCGCATATTCCGTAGATTGTTTCAAGCCTTCGGCACCTAACATACAGATGTAACCATAAGATATCAGACAAACTAATGCAGAACCCCAAGGAGCAGCAGATATTGCAGTAATGGCGTTTTCTCCTCCTGTTGGAATTACGGGATTTGTAGGTAAAAATGGTACTAATTGTGGTGCCACACAGATAGGTCCTACACCTGGTCCGCCACCGCCATGAGGAATAGCAAATGTCTTGTGTAAGTTTAAGTGGCAAACATCAGCGCCAATTGTTGCAGGATTTGTTAATCCAACTTGCGCATTCATATTCGCACCATCCATATATACTTGTCCACCATTGTCGTGGATTAGTTGTGTGATTTCTTTGATTGCACTTTCAAATACACCGTGAGTGGAAGGATAGGTTACCATCAAACAAGCGAGGTTGTCCTTGTGTAAAAGTGCTTTTTCGCGTAAATCTTCCACATCGATATTTCCGTTTTCCAATGTTTTAGTAACCACAACTTTCATTCCTGCCATAGCTGCTGATGCTGGATTTGTTCCGTGCGCCGATGATGGGATTAAGGCAATGTTTCTGTGGTGGTCTCCTCTTGAAAGGTGGTAAGCACGAATCACCATTAATCCGGCATATTCTCCTTGCGCACCTGAGTTAGGTTGTAATGTTGTTCCAGCAAAACCAGTTATGACATTTAACTGTTGTTCTAATTTAGTCAACATTTCTTGATATCCTTGTGCCTGATCCAATGGTGCAAATGGATGAATGTTATTCCATTGCGGCATACTTAAAGGCAACATTTCTGAAGCGGCATTCAGTTTCATGGTACATGAACCTAAAGAAATCATGGAATGATTCAAAGCTAAATCTTTTCTTTCTAGCATTTTGATGTAGCGCATCAAAGCGGTTTCAGAATGGTATTTGTTGAAAACATCGTGCGTTAAAAAAGTAGATGTTCTGTTTACATTTTCTGGAAAATGATTGGTTTCAGATAGTGTTTCAATCAGCGTCAATGCAGTCCCATTTGCAGAAGCGAATACAGCAACAATTTTATTTAAATCAGTGATGCTTGTCGTTTCATTTAAAGAAATTGAAATTGTATTGTCGTCTATATAGTAGAAATTAATTTCGTTTTCTTCGGCAATTGCTTTCACTTTTTTGGCATCAGCCTTAACAACAATCGTGTCAAAGAAAGCAGTATTCGTTTGTTGGTACCCTGATTGTTCTAATGCATTTGCTAAAGTTGCTGCAGATGCATGTACTTTATCAGCGATATACTGTAAGCCTTTTGGTCCGTGATACACAGAATACATTCCAGCCATAACGGATAATAAAACTTGAGCAGTACAAATATTTGAGGTTGCTTTGTCTCTTTTAATGTGTTGCTCGCGCGTTTGCAGTGCCATACGTAGTGCACGATTTCCATCTGTATCTACTGTTACACCGATGATTCTGCCTGGCATGCTTCTTTTGTATTCGTCTTTTGTAGCAAAATAAGCCGCGTGTGGTCCGCCATAACCTAACGGAATTCCGAAACGTTGTGTAGTTCCAAGTACCACTGCAGCACCCATTTCTCCTGGAGGAGTTAATTTTACTAAACTCAAAATATCAGCAGCAACGGCTACTTTAATTTCGTTTTCAGCAGCTCTTGCTATAAAAGCGGTATAGTCGTGAACTTGTCCAAATTTACCTGGATATTGAAGGATTGCTCCAAAGTATTCCGATGAAAAATCAAATTCTTCATGATTTCCAACCACTAATTCAACTCCAATAGGAGTGGAACGCGTTTGTAAAACCGATAAAGTTTGAGGCAATATTTCTTCGGAAACGAAGAACTTATTTGTTTTGTTTTTCTTTTGATCACGGGATCGAACATCAAAAAGGAGCGCCATAGCTTCAGCAGCAGCAGTTCCTTCATCTAATAAGGAAGCGTTGGCAATTTCCATTCCAGTTAATTCGATAACCATGGTTTGAAAATTCAAAATCGCTTCGAGACGACCTTGTGCTATTTCCGCTTGATACGGTGTGTAAGCAGTGTACCAACCTGGGTTTTCAAAAACATTTCTTTGGATTACTGCAGGAATAATTGCAGCGTTGTATCCTAAGCCAATGTAAGATTGAAAAACTTTATTTTTATTTCCTAATTTTTGAATGTGATTTGCAAATTCATATTCAGTCATTGCCGGTTCTAAATCTAAATCCGATTTTAAACGAATGTCACTTGGAATAGTTTCATCAATCAATTGATTCAGAGTTGCTGCGCCAATTGTCTTCAACATGTGTTCTAAATCATTTTCTCTTGGGCCAATGTGTCTTAATGCAAAAGCGTCTGTTTTCATTGTATATAAAATGGGTTGTGTGTTTCTTGTTTTAAAAGGCTGTAAAATTAAATATTAATATGCTATTAATAGCCTTTTTTAACGTGATTTTCTGTGAATTTTTCAACTAAAAGCCGTTCTTATTAACACTTTGATTAATTTTGTCTAATGAGGGTTTTTAAACTATTAGTCGATTTTTATATTAACGGCAGTATTCACGTGGGTTTATCGTGTTATGCCTTAGTTAGAATGACTCAACACATGTTCCACATTTCTTATGAGGATTCCATTGCACACTTTGCTTTTTTTGGAACTATCGTTGGTTACAATTTTGTTAAATACGATGCATTAGCCCGAGTAAAAAAACATCAAATGCGGAACGAACTAAAAGCAATTGCGCTGTTTAGTTTTTGTTGTTTTATTTTAGTTGGGTATTATTTTTTTCAATTGCAACGAGTTACTCAAATTGTAGCTGTTGTTTTCTTAAGTATCACATTATTATACACACTTCCTTTTTTTCCTAATAAGAGAAATGCTAGAAATTGGGCTGGGGTAAAAATTTATATTGTGGCGCTGTGTTGGGTAGGAGTGACTTTGGGTTTGCCCATATTAAATGCGGAGGTACCTATAACAGCAGATTTTTATCTAAAATGTTTGCAAAGGTTCATACTTATTTTTGTCTTGGTCCTTATTTTTGAAATCATTGATTTGGCAAACGATGATCCGCATTTAAAAACCGTTCCACAACAAATAGGGGTGAGGCGAACCAAACTATTAGGATTGTTGCTTTTGCTTCCTTTTTATTTTTTGGAATTTTTAAAAAATAATTTTGATAAAAACCAATTAGTAGTCAACTTGCTGCTAGTGATTATGATTTCATTATTTCTAATTTTTGCCAATGATAAACGATCGAAATATTACACCTCTTTTTGGGTAGAAAGTATTCCAATCGTTTGGTGGATGTTGCTGATTTTAGGGTAAAAAGTAAATAGTGGTGCGTGCGTTCGTCAATAGCACTAAAAGTGTGGTGAAGAAGATCTTTTCAGTGGTTCAATATGTTACTTCTATTGTCCACTTTTTGTAAATTACTTGCTTTCAGCTAATTCTTTCAACACCTTGTTCCTTGCTAAAACGAAATTTATCATGTGATTTTTTAGAAACAAAAAATCGAATAATTCGCCAAAAACACCGTAAGGGACTTCATAATGTATTTTGTCTTTCATGACTGTAAGGCCATTCTTTTCTATGAAAAGATGTTCATGTCGAAATGATTTGAATTTCCCGTCCTCCATCTCATCTACAAAATAATCATATAAGTTCATGGCGGTTATTCGGCTTTTGTGAGTCAGGTAAAAACCAAAATGTTTTCCGCGCCAAGTCACCGTTTCATTATAGTTGATCAAGCCGGAAGTGATGCCGTCGATAGCCGTTTCTTTTGTGGGACTAGCCGATTTTTGGTGTACATCGATATCTCTGGAAATATCAAAAACAGTTTGTATTGGGGCATTTATTTTAGTCCTAATTTTTATTCGGGTCATTAAAATTATAATTTTCGTTTGTCTTCAATAGTGATTTTGGAGCCAATAGCTAGAAATACGGAAGTTGGTTCTAAATCAGCAATAAACGCGAATTCTTTTCCGTATACACCTTCAAAATCTATTTTAGAGTTGTTATTCGTTACTTCAAATTGTTGCCATCTGGGATGTGTGACTTGGTACTCAAAAGTTTCATTTTCATTTATTTTGGTATACCCAAAGTAGTGTTCTGTAATAAATTCAGCTTCTGAATCCGGTTCAATTGCAATGGGCATCTTGTCCGTTGTTACATGAATGGTATTCCAATTGTTACTGACTTTCCATTGGTAAATGAATTCCCTTGAATTCTCGTTTACTTTCAACGTATGTTTCATTGGCAACGTTTGGTACTGCTCGTTGTAAAAGGTATTGGCAACAAACGAAATGGCATATTTTGGTACAATTTCACTAATGAAAACAGCGCCTCTTTTCCAAACTCCGTTGTCCAAATGCCTCACATAAAACCGAAGATTGACTTCTTCAAAATCAGAGTGAAAAGGGATTTTGATTCCTAGAACACGTACCTTTTCAAAAAGAAATCCAATAAAACTTACGTAGCATTTACCATTCCAGAAATCGAGTTCGGTTCCTTTTGGGACATATTTTTGCAGAATTTCAGGATCAACTTCATAATTAATCATGGCTAGGTTATTCCATTCGGCTTTTAAAAAACTCATCTTTTCTTTGATTTTAATTTTTTTGTGTTCGTTTCTACAGCTCATTAAAAAACCCGATGCCTATTACTTCGGGTTTTCAATATGCTGCTATTTATACTAATCCTGCTCTTTTTAATAAAGCTTCTGGTCGTGGTTCCTGACCTCTAAAGCGTTTGTACAAAATCATAGGATGTTCTGTTCCGCCCTTAGATAGTACGTTTTCCTTAAATTTAGTAGCGACTTCTTTATCGAAAATACCTTTTTCCTGGAAATATTCAAAAGCGTCAGCGTCTAGCACTTCCGCCCATTTATAACTGTAATAGCCAGACGAATAGCCGCCTTGAAAAATATGCGAGAACGAAGTGCTCATTGCGTTTTCCTTAACATCAGGGTATAATTGCGTAGCTGCAAATTGTTCATTTTCAAAAGCTTTAATATCTTTGATTTCCGAAGGATCTTGCGCGTGCCAGCCCATGTCTAACAATCCAAAACTCAATTGGCGCATTGTTGCTATTCCTTCTTGGAAACTGGCGCTTTCTTTGATTTTATGTACTAATTCCATAGGAATCATTTCTCCTGTTTCATAATGATAGGCGAATAAAGCCAATGCTTCCGGTTCGTAACACCAGTTTTCTAAAATCTGACTTGGTAATTCCACAAAATCCCAATAGACACTTGTTCCAGATAAACTCGAATACGTAGTATTAGCCAACATACCATGTAACGCGTGGCCAAATTCATGAAACAAAGTAGTTACTTCGTTAAAAGTTAATAAGGATGGTTTTGTTTCAGTAGGTTTTGTGAAATTGCATACAATGGAAATATGCGGTCTTTCATTAATTTCCTTTTTGATGTATTGGGATTTAAAAGAAGTCATCCAAGCACCATTACGTTTTCCTTTTCTTGGAAAGAAATCAGCATAAAAAATGGCGACAAGTTGGTCTTCTTCGTCTTTTACAATGTACGTTTTTACCTCTTCATGGTATTTGTCCACTTCAAAAGTTTCTTCGAATGTGATTCCGTATAATTTTTGCGCTACGGCAAAAGCACCTTCCAACACTTTCTCTAATTGAAAATAGGGTTTAAGTATTTCATCGTCCAAATGGAATAATTGCTGTTTTAATTTCTCTGAGTAATATGCGCCATCCCACTTTTCCAATAGTGTAATGCCGTCTAATTCTTTGGCGAAAGCGGACAATTGTGCAAATTCTTTTAAAGCAGCCGGTTTTGCTTTTTCTAATAAGTCATTTGAGAATTTTTTTACTTTCTCAGGACTTTCGGACATTCTTTCTTCAAGTACAAAATGGGCGTGACTTGCATATCCTAAAACTTGTGCTCGATCAAAACGTAATTTGGCAATTTTAAGGACAATTTCTTGGTTGTCAAATTCGTTATTTTGAAAACCTTTGGCGCCAAAAGCAATTACCATCTTTTTACGCAATTCGCGATTATCAGCATAGGTCACAAATGGAACATAGCTTGGGTAATCCAAAGTAAAAATCCAACCTTCTTTTTCTTGGCTTTTGGCCAATGATCGAGCGGCTTCGATCGTTCCTTCCGGTAAACCAGCTAGGTCAGATGCATCTGTAATGTGCAATTGATAGGCTTGGGTTTCGGCTAAAACATTTTCGCCAAACTGCAAACTTAATTTTGATAATTCTTTGTCTATTTCTCTTAATTGATTTTTTTTATCTTCGGGTAAATTAGCGCCATTTCTAGAAAAACCTTTGTATTTTTTGTCTAAAAGCGTAGTTTGTTCTGCCGTCAGATTTAATTTTTCTCTTTGGTCGTACACTGTTTTTACTCGTGCAAATAAATCAGGGTTCAGTCGAATATCATTTCCAAACTCTGATAATAAAGGAGAAACTTCTTGTGCGATTTTTTGAATCTCATCGTTGGTTTCTGCAGAATTTAAGTTGAAAAAAATACTAGAAATTCGATCTAGAATAGCACCGCTAAAGTCCAATGCTTCTATCGTATTTTCAAAAGTAGGTTGTATAGGGTTTCTGATAATGGCATCGATTTCGGCTTTCGCGAGTTCGATTCCTTTTTGAAAAGCAGGAAGAAAATCCTCGTTTTTTATTTTCGAAAAAGGGGCCGTATTGTATTTTGTATTGAAGTAATGGGTTAAGATGCTCATTTGTTTTTTAATAAAAATAATTTGATGTTTTAAACAGAACAAAGGTAGGGATTTATTGAAAAAAACGGGGATGTTAAAGGAATTGATTTGCCCTAAAATCCTAAAGTAGATTGTGTTATTTAAATGTTATTTATTTCGTTTGTGAGTAATAAAGTCTTAAATTGTAAAAAAAGATTGGTTTTTAACGAAACGAATCTAAAAAATAATAAATTTTAAAGAAAAGATGAACTATCAAATTACAATAAAGAAAGCCTACACCGTTGATGAAATTGAAGATTATTGGACAAGTGATGATTATATAAAGTTGTTGGAAAAATTCGATTACCCAGATGCTGGTGATTCGGATCTTGCCACTTTGAAGGAGTTATTATTCATGGCAATTTCTGATTTTGAACCTAAAGATGCTGCCGTAATTGCACTGGAATACAAGTTATCTGAAAATTTGAATGAAGGTCAGATTCAACAAGTTTCAAATGATATGTTATTAGATAAGGTATGTGAAGAATATCCTGAAATTGGACTACACGCAACCTTATTCCACGTGAATCAATTGCTTTTTAAAGCCTATAATGGGACATTCCCGAATGCCAAAGCGACTATTATCGAATGTAGTTTTGTGCCTTTGGAAGAGGAAAGCGAAATGGAATTAACTAAAGAGAATATTTTGAAATTGTTAAACAACGGTTTGTCAGGTAGTAATTTGATCAAAAGATTGTTCGACCTGCCTATGACTGAAAACCTACCTTTTCCAGAAGCCGAAGATATTTTATGGGAAGTACAATCAACGGATAACAGTAATTTTACGATCATAACTTCTGAATATTGGTTGAGTAAAGAAGATATTATAGCATCGGAATTTGAAGGAATTCTAGAAATTGTTCTTGACGTTGAATAAATTATGTCAACACTTTTATGCCGTAAAAAAAGCTCCATCTGGAGCTTTTTTTATTTTTGTAGACTTTCAGAGGCGATAATAACCGCTTCTTTTAATCCTGTTTTATACTTGATTATTTTTTCTAATATAGTTCTGTCGTGGCTTCCTAAGATTTGAACTGCCAAAATTCCTGCGTTTTTGGCACCATTCAAGGCAACCGTTGCGACAGGTACACCACCGGGCATTTGTAGTATCGATAAAACACTGTCCCAACCATCTATAGAATTGCTTGATTTGATAGGAACGCCAATAACTGGAAGTGGAGACATAGAGGCAACCATTCCTGGCAAATGAGCAGCGCCACCAGCACCAGCAATAACAACCGAAATTCCACGGGTGTGTGCATTTTTGCTGAAATCAAATAGTTTTTCAGGAGTTCGGTGTGCCGAGACAATATCGACTTCTATTTCTATTTCGAATGCTTTTAAAATATCTATTGCTTCTTGCATGATCGGCATGTCTGAGATGCTTCCCATTATTACGGCTACTTTCATTGTTTTTTATTTAAAGATTTTATGATTTAAGCATTTAAAGATTTGTTTGAGAACTGAGATATACTTGTTGTTCTGAATTTTTCAATCTTTTAATTTTTCAATCTTTCTATTAACTAATTACTCTTATGGTATTTTTCACCTCTTCAGCAATTCGTCTTGCTTCATTGATGTCTTCATTTACGATGGTCACGTGTCCCATTTTTCTAAATGGACGCGTTTGTTTCTTCCCGTAAATGTGTGGAGTAACACCATTCCAACTTAATATTTTTTCGATGTTTTCGTAGACTACATTTCCGGTAAATCCTTCGGCACCTACTAGATTTACCATAATTCCAGCTACTTTACTGTCGGTATTTCCTAATGGTAAATCAAGAATAGCACGCAAATGGTTTTCAAATTGGGAGGTGTAGCTGGCTTCAATAGAATAATGGCCGGAATTGTGCGGGCGTGGCGCTACTTCGTTTACAAGGATTTCATCATCATCGGTCTGAAACATTTCTACAGCTAGTAATCCTACATGATTGAATTTTTCAGAAACATGAAGCGCGATTGCTCTTGCTCTTTTTGCTACGGTATCTTCAATTCGAGCAGGACAAATCACATATTCCACCTGGTTAGCTTCTGGATGAAATTCCATTTCTACCACAGGATAGGTTTTTATTTCGCCCGAAGGATTGCGGCAAACAATAACCGCCAATTCGTTTTTAAAAGGAACCATTTCTTCAGCAATGCATTCCACATTAGCTAGATTGTCCAGATCTGAAATTTGTCGAATGACTTTTACGCCATTTCCATCGTATCCAAATTCGGTGCATTTCCACACAAAAGGGACTTTTGTTTTTGAATCCAAAATCGATACAACCAAGCTTTTTAAATCAGAAAATCGTTGGTAATTTGCAGTTGGAATTGCATGGTGACGGTAGAAATCTTTTTGAATGCCTTTGTTCTGAATCAATTTTAAAGTTTTTGGCGAAGGATACACTTTTAATCCTTCGTCTTCCAATTTTACCAAAGCGTCTAGATTGACCAGCTCAATTTCAAAAGTCAAAACATCGACTAATTTTCCAAAATTATAAACCGTTTCAAAGTCCATTAAGTCGCCTTTAAAAAATTGATTGCAGGCAATTTTGCAAGGTGCTTCATCACTGGGATCCAGCACATAAGTTTGGATGTCAAATTTCCGAGTGTCAAACAATAGCATTTTGCCCAATTGTCCGCCGCCGAGAATCCCCAATTTAAAATCAGAAGAAAAATAATTCATGATGTTGTTGTATGTTTAAGCAAAGATACTTTATAATGATTGAATTGGAAAATGCTATTTTATTTTCTTCGGAATTTAGGTTGTAAATTTTATGACTTTTGATGCATTTTTAGGCTGTTTTTTATAGAATTTACTTAAAATTACAAATTAATGACCATTTATCAATTCACAATTCCGAATTCTGTATCTTTGCCCATTATTTTAAACATCAAAAAATGATACAACTTCACGATAAACAATTTGTTCCGTTTATTTCTGCTAAAGAAATAGAATTTGCTTTAACAAAAATGATTGCCCAAATAGAAGACGATTTTGCTGATGAAACACCGGTATTTGTAGGTGTATTGAACGGTGCTTTTATGGTAGTTTCTGATTTTATGAAGTTATATAAAAAGCCATGTGAAGTTTCTTTTATAAAAATGGCATCGTACGAGGGAACTTCTTCTACAAACGATGTGAAACAGTTGATTGGTTTAAATCAGGATTTAACGGGTCGTTCTGTAATCATTATAGAGGATATCGTGGATACTGGAAACACATTGGTGGAACTTAAAGAATTGTTCAAGAAACAAAATGTAAAGCATTTTAAAATTGCAACGCTCTTTTTTAAACCAGAAGCCTACACTAAAGACATCAAGATAGATTATATAGGAATCCGAATTCCTAATAAATTTATTGTTGGTTATGGCTTAGATTACGATGGATTAGGAAGAAATTTACCAGAAGTATATAAACTAAAAGAATAACTACACAACAACAACATGACTAACATTGTTTTATTTGGAAAACCAGGAGCAGGTAAAGGAACTCAAGCAGAGTTTTTGAAGGAAAAATACAAATTAACGCATATATCCACTGGTGATGTATTTCGGTTTAATTTAAAAAATGATACTGAACTTGGTAAACAAGCAAGAGTATTTATGGATGCTGGGGATTTAGTTCCAGATGAATTGACTACAAAAATGCTTATTGATGAGGTAAATAAACACCCGGACACTAATGGGATTTTGTTTGATGGATATCCAAGAACAATTTCTCAAGCTGAAGCTTTAGATGCATTTCTTACCTCAATAGGTTCTAATGTAGCAGCGACAATTGCGCTTGAAGCTGATGATGAGATTCTAGTACAGCGCTTGTTAGAAAGAGGAAAAACAAGTGGCCGAATTGACGATCAAGATGAAGAAAAAATCAGAAATCGCTACCAGGAATACAATGAAAAAACAGCGCCTTTAATGGATTATTACCAAGCTCAAGGTAAGTTTTTTGCAGTGAATGGCATAGGTACTATTGCCGAAATTACGCAACGAGTAAGCGCGGTTATTGATAACTTATAGGAGCTATTCCAGCTCTATGTTGCAAGTCCTCGATAAAAAAACATTTTTCTAAGTCCTAAAAGGAGCTTCCTTTGGTCGCTCTTTTTTGACAAGAAAAAATAGTTTTTTTATCTCCGGGCTTTTCACTTCGATCTGGGCTAAAAACCGGATTGACAATTTCAAGAACGAAAAATTCAGAAATTAGATTTTATTTAAAAACGAATTAACTAATACATTGGAAATACTAATAATATTTTTTCTAATACTACTAAATGGAGTTTTCTCCATGTCGGAAATCGCATTAATTTCAGCACGAAAAAATAGGCTTGAAACGGCAGCAAAAAAAGGGAATAAAAGCGCTAAAATCGCACTAGATTTAGCGAATTCGCCTAATAAATTTTTGTCCACCGTACAAATAGGAATCACTTTGATAGGGATTCTTACCGGTATTTACAGTGGAGATAAAATCACGAAAGATGTTGAGGTATTCATCAAAGGAATTGACCTATTAGCACCGTATGCGCATCCTGTCGCAGTAGGTTTAGTTGTTGTTATTTTGACCTTTTTCTCTCTAGTTTTAGGGGAATTATTGCCAAAGCGAGTTGGTTTAAATCATCCTGAAGCGATAGCAAAAGCGGTAGCATTGCCTATGAAAATAGTTTCAATCGTTACGGCACCCTTTATTTGGTTATTAACACATTCTACCGAGTTTTTACTTAAAGTTTTACAAATAAAGCCCACAGCAGATGGGCGAGTTACTGAGGAAGAAATAAAAGCGATTATCAAAGAAGGAACCGAAGGTGGCGAAGTACAGGAAATAGAACAAGATATTGTGGAGCGTGTATTTCATATTGGAGACCGCAAAATAAACTCTTTAATGACTCATAGGAAATCAGTGATGTTTTTGCCTTTGCACTCTAATAAAGAACAAGTTAGGGAATTTATGCTGAAGGAGTTGCATTCAATTTATCCAGTTTATGGGGAAAATTATGATGATATTGTTGGCGTTGTTAATCTGAAAAATATTTTTGCTCATTTTGAAAATGAAAACTTCAATTTGGTTGACATTATGACCGAAGCTCCGTTTATGATGGAGCAAACGACTGCATATGTTGCTTTAGAAATCTTTAAAAAATCTGGGATTCACTATGCATTTGTATCTGATGAATATGGCGTATTTCAAGGAGTAATTACTTTGAATGATATTCTTGAAGCGTTGGTAGGTGATGCATCTGATTTTTATAAAGATGATTTTCAATTAGTAGAAAGAGAAGACGGAACGTGGTTAGTAGATGGGCATTATTCGTTACACGATTTCTTGACTTACTTTGAGTTAGATGAATTAATCAATGATTATGAAGTCACAACAGTTAGCGGATTAATCATGACAGAACTCTCTCATATACCCAAACAAGGGGAAAAATTGATTTGGCAAAAATTTGAGCTAGAAGTCATCGATATGGATGGTGTGAAAATTGATAAAGTAATGGTAAAGGCATTACAAGTATAAAAATAGTGAACAACATGGGGAATTTCAAAATGGAATTTCAATGGTGTAGTTGAAAATTGAATAGTAGAAAAAATGACAGAAGGGAATTTTGTAGATTATGTTAAAATATATGTTTCTTCCGGAAAGGGAGGAAAAGGATCTACGCACTTGCACAGAGAAAAATTTATTGAAAAAGGAGGTCCAGATGGTGGAGACGGTGGTCGCGGTGGTCATGTGTATTTGGTTGGAAACAAAGGGCTATGGACTTTATTTCACTTAAAATTCGCCAGACACATCAAAGCAGGTAATGGTGGAGATGGTAGTGGTGATAGAAGTACAGGTGCTGACGGTGATGATAAATTTATCGAAGTCCCTTTAGGAACTGTAGTAAAAGACAAAGAAACTGGAGAAATATTATTTGAAATCACTGAAGATGGAGAGAAACAAATACTTTCAAGAGGAGGTAAAGGGGGTTTAGGGAACTGGCATTTTAGAAGTTCAACAAATCAAACACCACGGTATTCTCAACCAGGTTTGCCAGGAGCAGAGATGGACGTTATTCTAGAATTGAAAGTATTAGCCGATGTTGGATTGGTAGGTTTTCCTAATGCAGGAAAGTCAACCTTGTTATCAGTTTTGACTTCAGCTAAACCCAAAATTGCTGATTATCCTTTTACGACGTTAAAACCAAATCTTGGAATTGTAGCCTACAGAGATTTTCAATCGTTTGTAATTGCTGATATTCCAGGAATTATTGAAGGTGCTGCCGAAGGAAAAGGACTGGGACATTATTTTTTAAGACATATCGAGCGTAATTCAACATTGCTATTTTTAGTACCGGTTGATACACCAGATATTAAAGGAGAATATGATATTCTAGTGAATGAGTTGACCAAATACAATCCAGAAATGCTAGATAAAGAGCGTTTGCTTGTAATTTCAAAATGTGATATGCTGGATGACGAATTAAAAGCAGAATTGAAAACCGAACTAGATGTCGCTTTTAAGGATGTGCCATATATGTTTATTTCATCTGTGGCTCAACAAGGTTTGACAGAATTGAAAGACAAGTTGTGGAAAATGTTGAATGACTAATTACAGTTTTCTTTAAAATAGTAAATCCGCTTCAAATAACTTGAAGCGGATTTTTTTTGCTATTGTAGTGATTTTATTCTTTCACTTTTACTCGTATTCCTTTGGTATGACTAGAGTATTCAGGTGCGTACATGCTTTGAATAGTGGAAATACCATTAGAGAAATCACCTTTGTTGTTCACTCGAATGTCATATTCCAAAACATAAGTTCCTTTGTTTATTTGGTCAAAAAAGAAATGTGTTGCCACATCTTTAGTACTTTGATAAAAGCCCAATCCACCTTTGTATTGGTATTTAGATAAGACATTTGTAGGCTCAAAACAGGAAGCTCGCATGTCTTTTAAATGTACGAATTCCATATCTTCCTTGGCAGAAATTATTAATCTAACGGTAACTAAATCGCCGATTTTCAATAGATTATTTGAATTGATTCGTTCCAATATTTCGCCTTTGTCAGTATCTTTCTTTACATATAATTCTTTGGAAACTGATAATGCAATTCCAGAATTGGTTTTTATTTTATCTAATTCTTCAAAATATTGCCAATAAATACCTCCAAAACCTGGAACTTTCGATTTGTTTTCGATGGAAATAGTTGCCATGTCTTTTTTGATTTCGTCTGCTTTCCAGTTTAGTTTTACATAACCTGTTTCGGCTTCTTTTTCGTTTTCAACTAATTTTTTGGTTAATATTTTTTCGGTTCCAATTTTGAAAATTGTGTTGTCTTTGACGCTCAACCAATCGGTTCCTTGCATCAACAAAGCATAAATTGCTTCGGTGGTGGATTTTGTGGTGGGCCAGTTTTTGGTTTGTTTGTTTTTTAATAACCAAACTTTCATGGCATCCACAGATTTAGTGTCGTTGGTAATTTCGGCGAAAGCCTCAATCAACAGTGCTTGCGTTTCAATAGGAGCTTGGTACCAGAAATAGCCAGATTTATTAGCTATCCAATACATTCCCCAATCTTCATTATTCGAAGCGGTTTCTTTCAAGCTTGCCATAATTATTTTGGCAGCTTCTTTTTCGCCAAAGCGATCTAGGGTCAATGCTGCTAATCCTTTTTCGTATAAGGAATAGGTTAACCACTCGTTTTTTGCAATTTCAAGGTACAATTTAGTGGCTTTTTGTAACGTATCCGAAAGCGGATACGTTTTCAGATAAGAGCTTCGGGTGTATAAATAATGTAAATCAGAATACGGATTGAACCAAATCAATTTTTCTTTTGTTTTTAATTTTTCTGTTCTGGTTTTATGATTTTCTAAAAACTTTTTATCTAAAAATGGAATTCCGATTGTTGTAATTTGCTTGATTTTGGATGCGGTGTTTTCATTGTTACTTAATTTTGCAAGATGACCTAAACCGGCCAAAATATGTCTGGTTATGTATTCGTTTTCAGTACTACCTTCGAACCAGGCGAAACCTCCGGACGTTGTTTGCTTTTGTTTCAGCTTGTCAAAAGTTATTTCTTGTGCATTTTTCATTTTTTCCAAATCAAAAAGTAAAGCAAGATTTTTCTTTTTCTCTTCTTCGGTTTTAGCGTCCTTCAACCAAGGTGTTTCTGCAATAATAATCGCTTTTAGTTCTTCGTTTTCCTCTAGTTTCGAATTCAACTTTTCATTTTTTCTCCAAGTTTCGAATAGAGTAGCAATTTTTGGATTGCTAGAAATAATTTCAGACGCTAAAGCATTCGCATAAAATCGGGCAAAGGTATGTTCCGCGCTTTCGTGTTCGTATTCCATCAAATAAGGTAACGATTGAATGGCTAACCAAGATGGATTTGACGTATATTCTAACGTAAATTGATGGTTTTGCAAACTGGTCGAATTGTTGTTTTTTAGGTTTTCGAAGGTATATTCTTTCTTTGAATTTTCTCGAACCCAAATCGGAATACTTTCAGTAACCAACATAGAATTTGTTAAAACAGGAAGTAGGTTTTCTTCGCCATCCGAAAAGTTACCAGCCTTAGCTAAAACTTTATACTGAACACCTTGCAGACCTTCTGGAACATAAATTTTCCAAGTCACGGTTGTATTTCCAAAAGGAGCGATTTTAAAGTTTTTTACTGAATTCGCATTTTCCATTATAGCATCTATTGGTTGCATTGTTGTTGCATCAAAAAGTTGTAAAACAGCAATTCCGGTTTTGGCTTCATTGGTAATATTCGCCACTTTTGTCGTGATAAAAATGCTGTCTTTTTCCCGGAAAAAACGAGGGAAATTTGGTATAACCATCAACTCTTTTTGAGTAATGACACTTTTTTCTAAATAGCCGCTTGTTGCCTCTTTGTTGTGTGCTAATAACCGAAGTTTCCAGGCGGTTAAAGCTTCAGGCGAAGTGAAATTGAAACTTACTTTTCCTGTTGTATCTGTTTTTAGATTCGGATAAAAGAAAGCAGTTTCTGAAAGATTTTTTCTGGCTTTTACTTGAGTTAAAGATTCCAGCGCTTTTTTGGTGGTGATGATAATGACACCGTTAGCTCCTTTGCTTCCATATACTGCGGTGGCTTTCTTTTCTTTCAGAACATCAATAGCAATAATATCGGTCGGAGAAATTAATCTGAATTGTTCTTCTGTTATTACTTCGCCATCAACGATATACAAGGCATTTTTGTAATTGCCTGAAATATTTGAGTTTCCTCTAATTGTTATTCCACTAGCTTTTCCTTCTAATTTTATCTCGATTCCGGCAGTATTATAAATTTGATTGTCTGCTTCTTCAACTACTGCAGGAACTGCTGCAGCAACTCCTTTCTTGTTTACACTTCTATACCCCATAACTACCACTTCTTGTAAACTATTGCTAGAGTCCTCTAACTGAACATTTATAATGTTTGATTTTATGGTGATTTTTTGAGTTTCGAAACCAATGTAGGAGAAAGTTATTTCTTCTCCTATAGCTGCCTCGATTTGATAATAACCATCAAAATCAGTTTGCGTGCTTCGTTGAAGTCCATCAATGATGATACTTACACCAGATAATGGTCCTTGATCATCAGTAACTATTCCTGAAATCATTTTGGCATTTAGCGGTTTTTTACTTTTATTGTTGAGTTGTTTTTGATATTCTTTTAGTTGCTGTGTTGTGAAAGAATCGTTGAAGTTAAATCCAAACCATATTAGTTTTGTAGTTTCATCAATAAGTTCCATGCGTTTTGGAATAGGATTTAGATTCCGAATGTAAATTGAGGTTTTATCGAATCCTATACTCGTTTTAAAATTAGCAGAGTTGTAATTATAATCATTGAATTTCAGCGAATTCCAGTCTCTTTTAGCAAATTGATCTAAAGAACTGTCATACATTGAGGCTAAGACTTCAGTTTCTTTTGCAGTATTAATTGATTTTATTTGAAACGACCAATTTTCATTGGTTCCGGGTTGTAATTTGTTTCTGAAACTTTCAACTGTGAATTGCAATTTGGATTCCTCCTCTCTAAGAATTACTTCTATTTGCTCGTAAAAAGTTTGATTTTCAAAAACACTTTCAAAAGCAATTTTCATACTTTTTTCAAATTCTTTTTTTAGTGGAATTTTGATTATAGTTTCGTTGTTTTGCAAGTGGAAAGTATTCTCAAAATAGAGGAAACTTTGGTAATTTCCGGTGGTGTTGATATACAGTTCTGGAATAATCGAGGTTAATTGTACTAAAACAAAACCATCTTTTTTAGCATCAGCGTTGATTTGTTTTGCCGTGAATAGTTTACTCGAATCAATTTTGTCTTTGCTTTGTATCAATTGGAAATTAGTACTGGTTTCTATTGGATTTTCAAAAGTATCAATAGCTGAAAACACCACTTTGTAATTCCCGGATTTGTAATTAGAAATAAAATCCAAAGCTACTTTTTTATCTTTTTCAGTGTCAATTTTTTTAGAAAAAACCAGAGTTTCTGTTGGTTTTGAAGCGTTTGGTTGGTTGTTATCTTCGTATGGGAACAATTGTTCAAAATCTTCAGCGGAAATAGATTCGATTTCTGGTTGCGGAAAAACTCTTGGTTTGAATTTAGTGGTAAAAGGACTTACATAATAGAGTTTGATTTCCCCTTTTGTAGCTAAAAATTCTCCATTGAGATTGGTGCTTTTTACTTCAATTTCATTTTTATTTTTGGTTTCAATTCGATTTGGTATAGTTGCAGTAAGCGTTAAAGAATGATAGCCAACCCTAACATTTGTTTGAGCTTGGTGGGTCTCACCATTACTATCAGTCACGGATGCTGAGATAGAATATTCAAAAATGGGTAGCTGTTTTTTAGAGGTATTTTCAAATGGTTTAGCGATAAAATTTATATCGAATTTCCCCGAAGCATCAGTTGTAGTCTCGCCAACTAAAATACTTTCTGATTTGCCGTTTTGGTTGTAATAGTAACCGTTGTTTAAGGTGTACGGAATAAGTGAGACTTTGTAGGTTACTTTTGCATCGGAAATGTTGCTTCCTGCAAAAGCTCTGGCAAGTCCATTTACGCTTACTTTTTGATTAACTTGATACGCATTTTTAAAAGGCTCGAAAGTCACTTCAAATTTTGGCCGTTTGTATTCTTCCACTTGAAATGATATTTGAGAATTTTCATAATTTACATTGTCCCAAAATGGATGTTCGTCTTTTGTTTTGATAAAAACAAAATTTGTACTTTCATCAGGTTCATCAGCAGTGATTCTGAAATTTCCTGTTAGTCCACTTTTTGGCAATAAAAATTCTCCAGAAAAAGAGCCGTATTCATTAGTAACGGCTTCAAATTCTTTCAAAACAGAACCGTTAGGATCTTTAATTGTAATTTTGAATGCTGTTTTTGCAACCACGCTCGTTTTGTCTTGGTCTTTTCTAAAAGCAATTCCTTTATAATAAACCGTTTGTCCCGGACGGTAAATAGCACGGTCCAAATAAAACTCTACTTTGCCTTTTGCTTTTTGGTTTTCTAAAGTCTCGTAATCGTAATCATTATTATAATAGGAGTAGCGACTGTTCAGTAACAGTGAATCGGTTTCTGTTGTAAATTCAATAAGGCTATAATTTCGGTTGTTATTTTTTTTGGTATACGTTGCATTACCACTTTTGTCTGTTATAATGGTTTGATTTAATAGTTTTATTGAAACATTTTCTAGAGGTTTTCCCGTTTTTCTGTCTAAAACTTGATAGTTTTCTTTCTTATCGTTTTCCGAAGTTAGTACGGTGATATTAGAAACTGTAATAGTTTCGTAAGCAAATGCTTTTGTATTCTTGAGGTCTGAATCGCTTTCAAAATACACCAAATAACTGCCTGTTTTTAATTGAGGTAAAAGGACTTCCGTGCTGTATTCAAAATAATTATTTTTTTCTTCAAGTGCATAGTTTTTACTGGCAATTGCTTTTTTGTTTTTGATGATTGCAGCTACTAAACTGTCTTTGTTGTGAGGAGAATTTCGGAAATCTTTTGTCGTGTTTTGATCAATTTTAAAGAAAGAAATGGAAAGTTGATTTAGATTTTTATATCTAATAAATGCTCTAGTATTTTCATTTTCATAGCTGAATTTTTGAAGCTGAATGTTCAAGGATTTAGCTTGAATATTTTGTATTTTTTGTAAAGCTATTTTGTGAGCATTTGAACGATTATTAATTTTTAAAATGCTGTCAAGTGTTGCGATGGCTTGAATGTTATAATCAGGATGTATTTCTTTTGAAGCGAGATTGTTGAGAATAATTGCCTTTTCTAATTGTATTTTTTGAATCAAAATGGTGTCCTTAGATTCTTTTTGCATGGTTTGTAAGGATTTCATAAATCCTTCGTTTGAATCTAACAAAACGCTGTTGCAAAATTGAATTCGGTCGAATTGGTTTTCTAAAGTAGGAGCGTTTTTTTCTTGTTTTTGGTACAATTCAAGCACTTTTTTTAGTTTTTCATTTTTTACAAAATCAAAATTGAGTTGTACAAAAGATACTGAATTCTCTAAAAATCCTTTTTCATAAGGCAAGAATTCTTTTTTTTGAATTTCCCATTGCCTAATCTGTGGCGTATATAGCGCAATGTTTTCTTTTACTAAATAGTTAAATAGATTGTCTTTTTTAGCTTTTTCTTCGTCACTATAATCAAATATTTGAAGATACGTGCTCAAGGAAGTTTGTTTTAATATTGTTTCATTAAGAATTGTTTTTTCTAAAGCACCATCGATCTGTTCCGAAAAGTCTTTTGAAGTCCAAGTTAAAAATTGATCGTCAAAACTCACCGTATTGGTTCTGTTGTACAATAAATAGGAGTTTTTATTTCGATAATCAATTAAACATTTCGCATAAACCAAATTCAAAATCGCTTTGGATGGTATAGAAACTTTGTTGATTTCAGCTTTTAAATTGTTGATGATTTTGGTTTGCGCATCTTCATCCAAAACTTGTAAATATTTGGATTCATAGAAAAAACATTTTATGATTTGAACTTCATCTTTATCCCGAGTAGCTTTTTGATGGATTTTAGAAACTATTTCATTGGCTGATTTTATTTTCCCTTCGTTTTCAAATTCAATTACTTTAAGCCAGTTTTTGTCATAGTTTTGTCCAAAAATTGAAGTAGATATTAAAATAAGGAGTAAGAAATTTTTTTTCATAAGTTGATTTAAGATAAGTTATAAATATTTTCAATTATGGAGAATTAATATTAGAAATATTTCTTACTAAATTACTAATATTTACTTAAAATCAAATCTAACTTATCATATTTCCCTATTTTTGAAGAATGAAACATATTATTTATTTATTTGTATTTCTACCGGTTATGATGTGGGGACAATCAGATTTCGAAAAAGCAGAAAAACTGTATAAGGCGGATAGAATGGATCAAGCTGAGGTGGCTTTTGAATCTGTTTTGAGGTCTAATCCATCGGATTTAAAAACCATCGAATATCTTGGAGATATTGCTGGTCATGATAAATTGTGGGATAAGGCGATTGGGTATTATAAAAAGCTCAAGCAACTCAAACCTTCTGAAGCTAATTATTATTATAAATACGGTGGCGCTTTAGGGATGAAAGCCAAAGATTCAAACAAGTTTAAAGCCCTTGGAATGATTGACGAAGTGAAGGCCTCCTTCGAAAAAGCAATCACCCTAAATGCAAAGCACCTTGAAGCGCGTTGGGCACTAATCGAGCTGTATATTCAGTTACCGGGAATTGTAGGTGGAAGCGAATCTAAAGCCATCAAATATTCCAATGAATTATTACGATTGTCGCCTGTTGACGGTTATTTGTCACGAGGACACATCGAAGAATATTTTAAAAGATATAAAACAGCAGAACAACAATACAAAAAAGCGATACTGGCTGGAGGTTCCAAAACAAGTTATCAAAAATTAGCTAGCTTGTATAAAAACAAAATGCGGGATCCTGAAAAGGCAAAAACAGTATTAGAAACATACAATAAAAAAAATCAGGACTAATTATAATTTCTTCTGAATCCAAAATTAATAAACCAAAATTAGAATGCGTACACATTTTATAGCTATCGGCGGAAGCGCCATGCACAATCTGGCTTTAGCACTACACAATAAAGGATATCAAGTTACGGGAAGTGACGATGCAATTTTTGAACCATCAAAATCAAGATTAGATAAAAAGGGGATTTTGCCTCCAGAATTAGGCTGGTTTCCTGAGAAAATAACGCCAGCTATTGAAGCGGTTATTCTTGGGATGCATGCTAAAGCGGATAACCCTGAATTATTAAAAGCTCAGGAATTAGGGCTCAAAATATATTCTTATCCTGAATTTATTTACGAGCAATCCAAAAATAAAACACGAGTAGTTATTGGTGGATCTCATGGAAAAACAACAATTACTTCAATGATTTTGCATGTTATGCATTACCATGATATAGCGGTAGATTACATGGTTGGCGCACAACTGGAAGGCTTCGATACGATGGTTCATCTTACGGAGGAGAATGATTTTATAGTTTTGGAAGGAGATGAATATTTGTCTTCGCCAATTGACCGCAGACCTAAATTTCATTTATACCAACCCAATATCGCATTGATTTCAGGAATTGCGTGGGATCATATTAATGTTTTTCCAACGTATGAGAATTACGTAGAACAGTTCGAAATTTTTATTGGTAAAATCACAAATGGTGGGATTCTCGTTTACAATGAAGATGATGCTGAAGTAAAACGGGTTGCTGAAGCTGCTACGAATCCAATTCGAAAACTAGCGTATCATACGCCAAAATATGCTGTCAATGATGGTGTAACATTGCTGGAAACTCCAGAAGGCGACATGCCAATTGAAGTTTTTGGAGCGCATAATTTGAATAATTTGGCTGGAGCCAAATGGATTTGTCAAAATATGGGCGTTGATGAAGCTGATTTTTATGAAGCCATTGCTAGTTTCAAAGGCGCATCAAAACGATTGGAAAAAATTGCGGAAAGCAAAACAAAAGTAGCCTATAAAGATTTTGCTCATTCTCCAAGCAAAGTGGCCGCAACTACAAAAGCGGTGAAAGAGCAATTTCCAAACCGAACTTTAGTAGCTTGCTTAGAATTGCATACGTATAGTAGTTTGAATGCTGAATTTCTGAAAGAATACGAAGGCGCACTAGAATATGCTGATAAAGCAGTCGTTTTTTATTCGCCAGATGCGGTGAAAATCAAACAGCTTGAAGAAGTTACTTACGAACAGATTGCTAAATCTTTTAATCGGGAAGATTTAATTATTTATACCAATCCAAAAGATTTCAAAGACTATCTGTTCAACTTAAATCTTGAAAATTCTGCTTTGCTGTTGATGAGTTCCGGTAATTACGGTGGATTAAACTTTGATGAGGTAAAAGAATTGGTAAAGTAAAAGTGGTATGAAAGAAAATATTAGAATTGTTAAGACTACCAGTGAAAACCTAGATTTTGTCAATTTGATTGCTGCTTTGGATAAGAGTTTATGGGAGCGTTATCCGGAATTAAAATCGGATTATTGGGGGAATAATATTTTGGAATTAAATCCAAATGTCGTTATTCTTTATTTAGAAGACAAAGCAGTTGGTTGTGGTTGTTTTAAAAAAAACGAGAAAAATACAATTGAAATAAAGCGTATGTTTGTTTCTCTTGAAGCAAGAGGAATGGGTTTAGCGCAAACTATTTTAATGGAATTAGAACGTTGGGCAAAGGACTTAGGATATTCATTTTCTGTTTTGGAAACTTTATACAAACAAAAAGAAGCGATTGCTTTATATCAAAAAGCTGGATATGTCATAGTTGATAATTATGAGCCTTATGTAGGTTTAGAAAATAGTATTTGCATGCGGAAACCAATTTAAACAACAAACTAAATGGCTGAAAATTCCTTTTTCCCTATAACGAATTGGTCTGAAGACGATAAGCCACGCGAAAAACTGATGCTTAAAGGCAAAAGTGTTTTGAGTGACGCGGAATTAATTGCCATTTTGATTGGTTCTGGAAGTAGAAATGAATCGGCGGTGGATTTAAGTAAACGGATTCTAGCAAGTGTGGACAATAATTTGAATGCGTTGGGAAAATTATCATTGTCTCAGCTTATTCAGTTCAAAGGAATAGGAGAGGCAAAGGCGATTTCAATTATAGCAGCTTTGGAATTAGGAAGGCGCAGGCGCTCTGAAGATGCAGTAGAGTTAAAAAAAATCACCTCTAGCAAAATTATTTTTGAGATTATGCAACCTATTATTGGTGAATTGCCGCATGAAGAGTTTTGGATCATTTACATGAATAATTCAAATAAGGTGATTGCTAAATCGCAGTTAAGTAAAGGCGGTATTACGGGAACGCTAGTGGATGTTCGCATTGTCTTTAAAACGGCGCTAGAAATGGGAGCTACAGCCTTAATACTATGCCATAATCATCCTTCTGGTACTTTGATTCCTAGTGATGCCGACAAGCAAATTACAAGGAAATTGAAATTAGCTGGAGATAGTTTAGAAATAAAAGTCTTGGATCATCTCATTGTTACTGAAAACAGTTATTTCAGCTTTGCAGATGAAGGAATATTTTAAAATTTAAAAATGAAACAAACACACATAAAAGACGTATTTTTTGATTTAGATCATACACTTTGGGATTTTGATAAAAATTCAGAGTTGACTTTCGAGGGGATTTTTAATCGAAATCATCCCGAAATTGAAACCAAACAATTTATTGAAAAATACGTGCCCATAAATCAAGAATGTTGGAAGTTGTATCAATATGATAAAATTACACATCAAGAATTGCGGTACAATCGACTGAAACACTCTTTTGATGCTATAAATTATACAATTTCCGATGAAGAAATAGATGTTATTGCGGAGGATTATATTCGTTTTTTACCCGATAACAATCACCTTTTTGATGGAACAATTGAAGTTTTAGAGTATTTAAATCAAAGGTATACACTTCATATAATTACAAATGGCTTTGCAGAGGTTCAATATAAAAAGATAAGTAATGCTAAGATTGAGTCTTATTTTCGAACCGTTACTAATTCTGAAATGGCTGGAGTTAAGAAACCAAATCCAATAATCTTTGATTTTGCTTTAGATTTGGCAAAAGCCAAAAAAGAAAGCAGCATTATGATTGGAGATAGTTTAGATGCTGACGTTCAAGGAGCAGTTGATGCAGGATTAGATGCTGTGTTTTTCAATGAAGGAAAAGTCGACGTTGGAAGTCATATTAAACAAATTAATCATTTATTAGAAATTAAAAAATATTTATAAACTATGAAAAAGTCATTTCTTTTCTTATTAATACTAACAATTAGTTACTCCTACGCTCAATCGGTAAATGAGTATAAGGCAATAATTGTTCCTGTGAAATATGAATTTCTAAAGGGAGAGAATCAATACCGTTTGAACACTATAACTAAGTTTAATTTAAATAAGGCAGGCTTTGTTTCTTTTTATAATAACGAGACAATCCCCAGTGAATACAGTGACCGTTGTGACTTATTGTATGCTGATGTAGTTAATGATAGTGGTTTTTTGACAACAAAATTGTACCTCACTTTGAAGGATTGCTATGGTAAAATTATTTTTCAATCGCTTGAAGGGAAAAGCAAAGAGAAAGACTTTAAAGTTGCTTACAATGAGGCGCTTACTGAAGCCTTCGAATCCGTGTATGAATTGCAATATAAATACAGTGGAGTTCGTGCTAAGGTGCAACCGGCAGTTGTCGCAGCTGCTGCTACTCCTGTGATTATGGAAAAGGCAGTCGCAATAGAGTTAAAATCTGATCTGACAAGCAATGAGGGTTCTGTGCTTTACGCTCAGGCCACCGAAACGGGTTTTCAGCTTATTGACAATACCCCTAAAGTAATTATGAAGTTGTTTAAAACATCCCAAGCCAATTCATTTATTGCAATAAGAGATGCGGTTCAAGGATCTTTAATTTTGAAAGACAACCAATGGTATTTTGAATATTATCAAAATGATAAATTAATTTCTGAAAAAGTAGCGGTTAAGTTTTAGCGGTTACAAAGCTATTTTTAAAATAGTTCCATAAAAAAAGTCTTGCGTAATTGGACTGCACCCAAAAGTTTAGACAAATTTATAATTAATTTTGATAATAATGAGCTCGATATTGTATCGGGCTCATTTTGTTTAAATTTGATTTAATTCTGTCGTTATTGTAATATACTATATACTCTTGAATCTCTTTTTTTAATTGATTTATTGAGTTGTACTTTTTAAGATAGAACAACTCCGATTTGAGTATTCCAAAGAAGTTTTCAATGATAGCATTATCTAAGCAATTGCCTTTTCTTGACATACTTTGTTTAATTCCTTTTTCCTTTAAGAGCTGTTGATATTGTCGC
>NZ_SMFN01000034.1 GCF_004349135.1 Flavobacterium sandaracinum
CAGCTTCTTTTAATTTTGCCTCTAATTCGCTAATCAATTTTTGTTCTGCGGTTTGTTTTAAAATTCCATTACCAGGAAAACTACCAGATCCAAATTTATCGTAATCTTTACGCCATTTATACAGCATACTAACACGGATACCTAATTCTCTGGCTAATTCAGTAAGGTTAGATCGTTCATTACTCAATTCTACAGCTTTTATTTTAAACGCTGCGTCATAAATTTTTCTTTCTCTTGTCATAAGTTAAAATTAAGGTTTTTTCTCTTAACTCAAACTCCCAGCTAAATTAGTACATCCAGATACTAATATCTCTATATAATAGAAAGATCTTATACATGGTATTTGTGTCGGATTGTCATCAAATTTAGAGTGATTCCGGCGAATCATTCATGTAATTAAGTATTTGATTATCTGTCATCAAAATCGCGGTAGATTCAGGATATTAGTCTGAAGAGTGATTTCTTGTCGGGTAGAGGGCAATAAGATTATTATAATCACACTGAGGGCAATAGTGTTTAGTATGTAATAGTGGTGAATCTTTAGTATCTACATGCTGTAAACGGGCAGTAGTGTTGTAGATTAAAAAAACATCTATCGCTTAATACCAATGAAATCAGGTGTTCGGTGTTTTATTTAGTAATTATTTGGTGAAAACGGTAAACAAAGGCAATTATAATTAATATATAGAATAGAGTTAAATGTTATCAAGCATAGAGGTACCTCGTATATCTTAATAATATATACCCTCTAAGTAAAAATATTAATTAATTATGACTAAATTTTTTTATACTCTTAGCAGGTTAGAAGAATATCATCTGACTGATTTAAAATATAGAATGATAAAGTATAGGCTAAACAAATTACTTAAACAAGGTAAAATTGTTGAAGGTAACCTTGCATACCGCATAGGATCAAAGTGGCAAATACATTATTCCCTTATTGATCTTTTCCAGGCTGAAAGAAAACATTCATCGCACACAAAGATTGAATTTCGACATGAATTGACGGTAAATATGAAAGATAATTATGATGTTGAGTTCTATAAGTTAATCGGAGAAAAAGTCATTGTTGATCTAAAGCCATTCACAACTATTTATAGGATAGAACGATGTGAGGATAAGACGAAAGCTTACCATATTCATTTTTCTACTAATGCTGAGTATGAGCTTATTTGTAGCTCGTTAATAGGGATAGGCATATACCTGGATCTTGATATATTGAATAATAAAAACACACATATCTCAAAAATAGATAATAATGGTAGGTACTTTTGTTATATCAACAAAGCGGTTATTGAGATGAATTCGTCTAAATAACTGGGTAGAGTGGTTTGACTAAGTCCTTATAGTTACTTAAATATCATACTATGAACAATGGGGGAATGCTTGTAATATCGTGTGATTAACGGAGCGATAGAGTAATAATTTTGAGTATCTTTGTTGCAGTGATAATTGCAGTAACATCCACTACAACGTGCACTATAATTATATACAACAACGTAAACACTTGAATTTGCTGGTACTTATAGAGATAATAGTAACTTTGCACTTCAAAATTAGCAATAAATAACGGTATGTCATGATGAAAAAAGCAGAAAATATAATCGTAGGAATTTCTATTGGAGATTTAAACGGTATTGGAAGCGAAGTTGTTTTAAAAACATTTGAGGATTCTCGTATGTTAGAGTTGTGTACGCCAGTAATTTTTGCAAATGTTAAATTGTTGTCCTTTGTAAAAAAAAGTTTCCAATCGACTTCTTTACTGCATGGTATTGATAAACTAGATCAAATTGTTCCCGGAAAGATTAATGTTTTAAATCTGTGGAGAGAGGGATTGGATTTGAATCTGGGTAAAAGTGACCCAAAAGCAGGAGAATATGCTATAAAATCATTTGTTGCTGCAACTAAAGCTTTAAAAGATGGCCTTGTGGATGTGTTAGTAACGGCACCGATAAATAAATACAATATACAATCTGACGAATTTAAGTTTCCAGGACATACGGATTATTTGGATCAAGAACTAGAAGGCAATGCGCTTATGCTGATGGTTCAAGATACGTTGCGGGTAGGGCTATTGACGGATCATATTCCCTTAAACGAAGTAGCTTCTCATCTTACTGAGGAATTGATTAAGAAAAAGATTGAAACTATTAAGCAGTCATTAATTCAGGATTTCAGTATAAATAAGCCAAAAATAGCAGTATTGGGGTTAAACCCTCATTGCGGCGATGGGGGTGTTATTGGTACGGAGGATGATTTGATACTTAAACCTACTTTAAAAAAAATATTTGATAAAGGAACTTTGGTTTTTGGACCTTTTGCCGCAGATGGTTTTTTTGGGAGTAACCAATACCAGAAATACGATGCAGTTATAGCTACTTATCACGATCAGGGATTGATTCCCTTTAAGACATTATCTTTTGGGAATGGGGTGAATTACACTGCCGGTTTGAATAAAATAAGAACCTCGCCAGATCACGGCACTGCTTATGATATAGCGGGAAAGGGAATAGCAGATTACAATTCATTTAAAGAGGCGGTATATCTGGCATTAGATATTTATCATTCGCGAAATCAATATGCAGAAATCAGTAAAAAACCGCTGAGAACCAAAGAAAAGCAGTTGTGAACAAAAAAAAGTGAATAACATTATTAGATTTGCAATAATTTTATATCTTTGCACTCCCGAAGTTTAGGGGCAAATTGTTGTTGAAATGAAGAACACAAAAGAATATTTAATTCCTTTCATAGGATTAAAGCTAGGGAAACATCATTTTGAATATCAAATCAGTAATGCGTTCTTTGAAATCTTTGATTATACTGAATATCAAGATTCAAATATCAAAGTAAATGTAGTTTTAGAGAAAAAAAGTACGCTGTTAGAATTGAGTTTTAAACATAAAGGTGTTGTAAATGTACCTTGTGATCTCACAAGCGAAGATTTTGATTTGCCAATTAAAGGCGCAATGAAGTTAATCGTTCGTTTTGGAGAAGAATTTAACAATGAAAATGAGGCGTTGTTGATTCTACCACACGGAGAATTCGAGATTGATATTGTCCAATACATCTATGAAATGATTGTATTGTCAGTCCCTCTAAAACGAGTTCATCCGGGCATAAAAGACGGAAGTTTAAAAACGGAAGCTTTGACAAAGCTCAATGAGCTTACGGTAAAGGAAATAAAAGAAGAAAATACAGAAGAAGAAAATATAGACCCACGTTGGGACAAATTAAAGCAACTATTAACGGATAAATAATATAGTAAAATGGCGCATCCTAAGAGAAAAATCTCGAAAACAAGAAGAGATAAAAGAAGAACACATTACAAAGCAACTGTAGCACAAATCGCTACTTGTCCAATCACTGGAGAAGCGCATTTATACCACAGAGCGTATTGGCATGAAGGTAAAATGTACTACAGAGGGCAAGTTGTTATAGATAAATCTGTAGCTGTTGCTTAATAATACATTTTGGAAATGATATTGGAACTCTCACATCGTGAGAGTTTTTTTGTTGTTTGTAATTTTCGTTAAATAAGAAGTTCCAAATCAATGAAAATGGAATTTTTTTTGTAATTTTCAAGTCTTTTAAAAAATTTCAAATGGCAACATTTGACTAGAAATAAATGCATACAATGAATACAATCACAGCCGCAATAACCGCTGTTGGAGCCTATGTTCCAGACTTTGTGCTAACGAACAAAGCTCTTGAAGCCATGGTTGATACCAATGACGAGTGGATTACCTCTCGCACAGGAATAAAAGAAAGAAGAATTCTCAAAGATGAGGATAAAGGAACTTCTTTCTTGGCTGTAAAAGCTGCGCAAGATTTATTGGCTAAAGCTAATATTGATCCTTTGGAAATAGATTTATTGATAATGGCAACTGCAACACCAGATATGCCAGTAGCGGCAACGGGCGTATATGTGGCCACACAAATTGGAGCCACAAATGCTTTTGCATATGATTTGCAGGCAGCCTGTTCTAGCTTTTTATTTGGCATGTCGACAGCTGCAGCTTACATAGAATCAGGAAGATATAAAAAAGTGCTTTTAATAGGTGCAGATAAAATGTCCTCTATCGTAGATTATACGGATCGTTCGACCTGTATTATTTTTGGTGATGGTGCTGGTGCAGTATTATTTGAGCCAAATTATGAAGGATTAGGATTGCAAGACGAATACCTTCGTAGCGATGGAATAGGCAGAGATTTTCTAAAAATTGATGCTGGTGGTTCTCTTAATCCAACTACTATTGAAACGGTGAAAGATAATAAACACAATATTATCCAAGATGGAAAAACTGTCTTTAAGTATGCGGTAACTAATATGGCGGATTCAAGTGAATTAATTCTCAAAAGAAATAATTTGACCAATGAAGATGTAAATTGGTTAGTTCCTCATCAAGCCAACAAACGTATTATCGATGCAACAGCAAATAGAATGAATTTAGAAGACTCTAAAGTGCTGATGAATATTGAAAAATATGGAAATACTACCTCGGCAACTTTGCCATTAGTGCTTAGCGACTTTGAGCATTTATTCAAAAAAGGAGATACAATAATTTTAGCTGCATTTGGAGGTGGATTCACTTGGGGATCTATTTATCTCAAATGGGCATACGATAAAAAATAAATTTAAACTAAAAACAAATAATTATGGATTTAAAAGAAATTCAAAATCTAATCAAGTTTGTAGCAAATTCAGGAGTTGCAGAAGTTAAGTTAGAAATGGATGATGTCAAAATCACCATCAGAACAACTTTAGAAGGTAATGTAACAGAGACCACTTATGTGCAACAGATGCCTGCTCAAGCTGCACCTCAGCAAGTAGCCGCTGCGCCGCAAATGGCACCGGTAGCCGCTGTTCCTGAAGCTCCAGTAGTTGAAAATTCACACTATATCACTATTAAATCTCCAATCATTGGAACTTTTTATAGAAAACCATCTCCAGATAAACCAATGTTTGTGGAAGTAGGTAAAACAATTTCTAAAGGAGACGTGCTTTGTGTAATCGAAGCGATGAAATTATTTAACGAAATCGAATCTGAAATTTCTGGTAAAATCGTAAAAATTTTAGTAGACGATATGTCACCAGTTGAATTTGACCAACCATTATTCCTAGTAGATCCATCATAAGAAATTATAAATTATAAATTATAAATTTTGAATGATGAGTTTTCGTTATTTGAAATAATTTAAAATTTAAAATTCAACATTTAAAATTTCAAAAAAAGATGTTTAAAAAAATATTAATTGCAAATAGAGGGGAAATTGCGTTACGCGTAATTAGAACTTGCAAGGAAATGGGTATTAAAACAGTAGCCGTTTATTCTACTGCTGATGCTGAAAGTTTACACGTAAAGTTTGCTGACGAAGCAGTTTGTATAGGGCCACCTCCAAGCAACTTGTCCTATTTGAAGATGTCAAACATAATTGCAGCTGCCGAAATTACTAATGCAGACGCAATACATCCAGGGTATGGATTTCTTTCTGAAAATTCTAAGTTTTCTAAAATTTGTCAAGAACATGGCATCAAATTTATTGGGGCTTCTCCTGAAATGATTGATAGAATGGGAGATAAGGCCTCTGCAAAATCGACTATGATTGAAGCAGGTGTTCCTTGTGTACCAGGTTCAGTGGGGATTTTAGAATCGTATGACCAAGCCTTGCAATTATCAAGAGATTTTGGTTATCCAGTAATGCTTAAAGCTACTGCTGGTGGTGGTGGAAAAGGAATGCGTGCCGTTTGGAAAGAAGAGGATTTATTAAAAGCTTGGGAAGGTGCACGTCAAGAATCAGCAGCTGCTTTTGGTAATGATGGAATGTATCTAGAAAAATTAATTGAAGAGCCTCGTCACATTGAAATTCAGGTGATAGGTGACTCTTATGGTAAAGCATGTCACCTTTCTGAGAGAGACTGTTCAGTACAAAGGCGCCACCAAAAATTGACTGAAGAGACCCCTTCACCATTTATGACCGATAAATTGCGAACCGAAATGGGAGCCGCAGCAGTAAAAGCAGCAGAATATATTAAGTATGAAGGCGCAGGAACGGTTGAGTTTTTAGTAGATAAACATCGTAATTTTTACTTTATGGAGATGAATACTCGTATTCAAGTAGAGCATCCTATTACGGAACAAGTTATTGATTATGATTTAATTCGTGAACAAATTCTTGTTGCAGCTGGCGTAGCTATCTCAGGAAAAAATTATCTACCACAATTGCATGCTATAGAATGTCGTATTAATGCAGAAGACCCTTATAATGATTTTCGTCCATCTCCAGGCAAAATCACTACGCTTCACATGCCAGGAGGACACGGTGTTCGTTTAGATACGCACGTGTATTCAGGATATACTATTCCTCCCAATTATGATTCTATGATTGCTAAATTGATAACAACTGCTCAAACTCGTGAGGAAGCAATCAGTAAAATGAGAAGAGCCTTAGATGAATTTGTTATTGAAGGTATCAAAACCACAATTCCTTTTCACAGACAGTTAATGGATGATCCTCGTTATATTGCTGGGGATTATACAACAGCATTTATGGATACTTTCAAAATGAATGATCCAGAATAAAAACATTAAACTTATATTTCAAAACCTTGCAGCGATGCAAGGTTTTTTTTTGATCTAATTTTTTCGGGTTAAGGAGTAAGTTGTGTAAATAATATACATTTTACTCATAAAATTCCCCAGCTACCCCTATTCAAATAACTTATATTATTTTGTAAAATACTGTTTGTAAGTGCATTGTGACGGTTTAGTGTTGTTTTGTAATAATGGTACGATTATTCGATTATCATTTACAAATAAACAATCTTAAAAAATATAAATCATGAAAAAGTTAATCTTATCAGCAGCCATTGTTTTAGGGAGTGTAAGTACTTACGCAATCACAGTGCCCAATTCAGTTGAAGTAGTAAAAACGATTACTATTCAAGAAGAATATACCGAAGTTGAGCTAGAAGCGGTTCCTGCGGCAATCATAGAGGCATTAAAAGCAGCTTATCCAAGTGCAGTTTTAGATAAAGCATATATCAATGCAGCCAAAGAGTATAAATTAGAGGTTACTATTGAAGGTAAAAAAGAGAATTTGTTTGCCGATGAGAGCGGGAAATGGATTCAGAAATAAGCAATGAAAAATAACAATAAAACAAATATTATGAAAAAGTTAATCTTATCAGCAGCAATCGTTTTAGGAAGTTTGTCAACTTATGCAGCAATACTGCCAATTACAATCGAAGTAGTCAAAACAGCAACTATTCAGGAAGAATATACCGAAGTTAAATTAGAGGAAGTCCCAGTGGCAATTACTAACGCATTGAAAGTGGCCTATCCTAATGCAGTTTTAGATAAAGCGTATATCAATGCAAAGAAAGAATACAAACTGGATGTTACTGTAGGAGACAAGATAGGTAATCTATTTGCTGATGAAAGTGGGAAATGGATTCAAAAATAGATTTTTAAAATAATTACAATTTAAAAACAAGGGCTGAGAAAATATTAATTTTATTTTAGCCATGATTTTAGGAAGTTAATCTTCGGATGAAGTGCTTATTCCTTTGCAAGATGCCAAACATCAATCCTTATCTCTTTAGGTAAGACACTTAAAAGTATACAAGGTACCTGATGCTATACAAATAGTACTCGAAACCGCTCACCCAGGCGCAATTCTAGAAAAAGCATACATTATTGAGAAGAGAGAATACAAATTAGAGATTACAGTTAGAGACCAGAAAGCTACTGTTTGCGCGGATGCTAAAGGGAACTGTATAAATAAATAATTGGGGAGTTTTTTTATTTTTTAAAAAGAGAGATTGTTTTTACAGTCTCTCTTTTTTTTTGCAAAAAATTAGGAGAATACAACTTAAATAATTTTATTTTAGCATTAAAGTTAAAATGTAATGGCTAAAATTTTATTGATTGAAGATGATGTAGCATTTTGTAAGTTATTAGAAAAATTTCTAATAAAAAAAACCTTTGAGGTTACGACGGCATTTTCTGCTGCCGAAGCAAAAACTAACATACAAAGTACTGAATTTGATCTCATTATTACAGATTTGAGGCTTCCTGATTACGACGGAATCACACTGATGTCCGAAATCAAAACGACTCACCCTAATGTCCCTATACTTTTAATGACAGGGTACGCTGATGTAAGTACAGCTGTTAAAGCTATAAAAAACGGTGCGGCAGATTATATTTCAAAACCTTTTAATCCAGAGGAAGTCTTATTGGTTATTAATAATGCTTTACAAATAGTTAAGGATGAAGAACTAATCAATACTGTCTCTACTGTAAAAAGCGAAAAGAAAAAGGTAAAAATTAATCCAAATAAATTTTTAAAGGGTATCTCTAAAGCTTCACTAAAGTTGGCGGAATACATACAATTAGTCAGCCCAACTAACATGTCCGTTTTAATTATTGGTGAAAGCGGGACTGGAAAAGAAGTTATCGCTAAGAATATTCACGAAAATAGTTCCAGAAAAAACACTAATTTCATTGCGGTTGACTGTGGTTCGATTCCAAAAGAATTAGCTGCAAGCGAGTTCTTTGGTCATATAAAGGGTTCTTTTACAGGGGCGATACAGGATAAAATTGGTTTCTTTGAAGCAGCAAATGGCGGTACTATTTTTCTAGATGAAATAGGAAATCTCTCTTATGAGAATCAAATCCAGCTTTTGCGTGCTTTGCAAGAAAGAAAAATCAAACCCGTTGGTAGTAATAAAGAAATAGAGGTTGATATCCGGATTATTACTGCAACAAATGAGGATTTGCGAGAAGCGGTTAAAAAAGGTGATTTCAGGGAAGATTTATACCATAGAATTAATGAATTCTCTATTCATTCTCCATCATTAGTAGAGAGAGAGGAGGATTTGATGCTCTTCTCCGATTTTTTTCTGGAAAAATCGAATTTAGAATTGAATAAAAATATTATTGGATTTTCTTCTGAAGTAATGGCTATTTTTCAAAACTATAAATGGCCTGGAAACCTTAGAGAACTCCAAAACTGTATCAAAAGGGCTACTTTATTATCACAGGGGGATTTTATCGAAAAAGCAGTATTGCCGTTAGAGTTTTTTCTAAATGAAGAGAAAAAAACTACAGCATTTTCTTTGTCGGATAATGAAAAAGAAATAATTTTAGAAGCTTTACATAGAAGCAATAATAATAAAACAGAGGCTGCTAAATTGCTTAAAATCAACAGAAAAACCTTGTATAATAAATTAAAATTATATGGTATAACTTAGTTTATTTCCTTTTCCAAAAGTATAAAAAGAACTGAGATCTTATTTTTTAAATCTCGAACTAAATGATTGATTTCGGACGAATCAGTGTCTTTTAGTTCTAATTGATCTAAAAGCAAGCTAATTTGGAAGGCTCCTATTTGTTTAAACATAGGGTTTATCTTATGAGCAATATTTTTAATTTGGGTAAAATTGTCGTCTATTGAAGCTTGCTCTAATAACACTAAGTTCGCCTTTGTACTCGTCATAAATGTTTCTAAAACTTCTTTTAAAGCTTCATTTTCATTAGGTAAAAATGCTTTAAGTGCTTTTAACGAATAGAGTTTGTCTGTATTTTTAGAATTATTCTTTTTAGTTGAAACAATAGGAATTTCACTATTGTTAAAAATTGCTGTGATAGTTTTTAGCACTATTTTTGGGGAATAGGGTTTTCGGATAACAGTCGTAAACCCTGCTTTTTTATAATCCTCTAAACTTAAATCCTGCCTTCCGGTAACTGCAATTACTGCTTGATTCATATAATTGAAATTATGGGTGTTTTGTAATTCCTTTAGAAATACAAAACCGTCCATATTGGGCATTTGAATGTCGGTAATTATGAAATCAAAAGTATTGTTTTGTATCCAAGAAAGTGCTTCAGGTGCATTATTAAATGGGAAAACACTATAATGATTTTGCCTTAAAACTTCAGTTGTAAGTTGTAGTAAACTTAGATCATCATCAATAATTATTGCGATGAGTTTCCTTTTTGAGGCATCAAATACAGGTGTATTTTCAAACAATGTTTTGTCATAAATTAATGGGATTTGAATTTCAAAAACACTTCCTTTCCCCAGTTCACTTTTTAGTTTTAATGACCCGCCTAAGATTGTTGTCATTTTTTTGGATATGGTCAGTCCTAGTCCAGTTCCTCCGTATTTTTTTTCTATTTTGTCATCAGCTTGTGTAAATTCCTCAAAAATCAGTTGTTGATTTTTTTCTGCGATACCAATTCCTGAATCTTCAATCTTGAGGGTTATTTTACTAGTTTCAAAATTTGCTTTGGCTTCAATCTTTATAAATCCTTTTTCTGTAAATTTAAATGCATTTCCTATAATATTAGACAAAATTTGTCTCAGTCGAAAAGGATCACCAACAATTCGTGCTTGCAAAGTTGGGTCTATGTCAAGAATCAGTTCTATTGGTTTTTGCTGATAAACGGATTGAATGCTGTTGCCTACTTCATTGATAATATCAGGTAAAGAAAAAGGAATTTTTTCAATAGTAATTTTACCTGCTTCGATTTGAGTAAAATCCAATAAGTCTTGTACCAACTTGGAGATATAATCGGAGGATCCCTTGATGTTTTTTGTAAAATACAATTGCTTAGTATTTAAATCTGAATTGCTTAGCAGTTCTGTGTAACCAATAATAGTACTTAACGGTGTTTTTAAATCATGGCTTACCGTCGAAATAAGTTGTTCCCTACTGATTAGTAATTTTCTAGCTTTCAAACTAGCTGCCTCTAATTGTTTCTTGTACGATTGCGTTTTAGAAAAGTCATTCAAAATTAAAATTAGAAAAAATAATGTGAGCAGCAATCCAATTATTGCCGCGGTAGTAACAATTTGATTGGTTTTTTTTAAAGATTCTTCTCGTCCTAAATAGTTCTGTGTTGTGTTTAAAATGATTTCTCTCTCTATAATTCCAAGGACTTTCCTCAATTGATCCGAGATTGAAAGTTCATTTTGAAGTAATTTATTTTCCTCAAGATTCAATAACTTTTTCTTATTTGCAGTCTCTTTCTGTACTTGATTCAGCAACATTTTTGAAACCGATAAAATAGAATCAGATGCTTTTTTACTTAATGTGTTAGTGCTGTCGTCTGGTATGTTTTGATTTAAATAGGCAACATATTTCTGGAGTACGTTTCGCTCATAATTGCCCATCATTGCCGGGCTTTTTACAAAGTCTTCTAATTGAAGTTTCCGCATTGAAGACTCCATTTTAGTTAAATCGGAGATGGCATTGCTGACTGCGGCTTCATCTTCGGTTTTATTTTTTATAGTTTTTAATTGCTGAATATTCTGAATTTTTTTGGATAATAAAACCTGTACGCTATCCAATAGTTTGATTTGATATGGAGTAGAAACTACTGCTTTCAAGGAATCAATGTTAACTTTCAGTATTATAGTCTTTGCTACATAATCTTTGAAATCTTTTTCAGATTCTGACTGAATAGCGATTCTGGCTAGACTTTCTGTTTTGTATAAATCAGACAAGACATTACTGACTTTCAAAATAGAACCGTTTTTCTCCGTAAAACTTTTCTCAGTTGAAGAAAAGTTCTTGTTTTCAGAATATAAAAACCAGCCCACGCTCCCAAAAAGAAGTACTAAGACTAGGTAACTTATGAAAACTTTTATCGGAATGTAGCTTTTTTTGTGGTCCATTTTTCAAAGATAAAAATTAGAAAAGGCTTTCAAGTTAAGATATTCAGAATATTTTGACACCAATAAAAAAACCTCACGGAAAAGTGAGGTTTCATTAATCAAAAGTTCAAAATTATAAGGTTTCTTTTAGCCATTTAAAAAATTCACCTTGCCAAACCTGAGCATTTTGTGGTTTCAATACCCAGTGGTTTTCTTCTGGAAAATATAAGAATCTGCTTTTTATGCCGCGCAATTGAGCTGCTTGGAAAGCTTCTTGACCTTGTCCTATTGGTACACGGAAATCTTTTCCGCCTTGAATAATTAAAATAGGTTTATTCCATTTTTCCACTAAAGTCATTGGATTGAATGTCGTGTATGTTTTTTGAGCTACAGCATTGTCTTTTTCCCAATATGCACCACCAAAATCCCAGTTGCTAAAGAAAACTTCCTCAGTAGTTCCAAACATACTTTGCGTATTGTAAACACCATCATGAGAGATGAACGTTTTGAATCGGTTGTTGTGAATTCCCGCTAAATAGAAAACGGAATAACCTCCGTAACTGGCGCCAACGCATCCTAAACGGCTTGCATCAACATACTTTTCCTTCGCTACATCATCAATCGCTGATAGGTAATCGTCCATGACTTGTCCGCCCCAGTCTTTGCTGATTTGCTCATTCCATTCTACACCATGACCTGGCATTCCGCGACGATTAGGAGCCACAACAATATAGCCGTTGGCAGCCATCAACTGTAAATTCCATCGGTAGGAATAAAATTGTGTCAATGCAGACTGCGGTCCGCCCTGACAATATAAAAGAGTTGGGTATTTTTTTGTAGCATCAAAATTAGGAGGAAGAACAACCCAAACCAACATTTTTTTGCCATCCGTCGTCGTTACGTAGCGTTTTTCGGTTTTGCTTAACGCCAAAGAATTATAGGTTGCTGAATTGACATTCGAAAGTTGTTTCCAAGTGTTTTGCTGTAAATTATAAGAAAAAATTTCCGCTGCATGATTCATGTCGGTTTTCGTTACGATGATGTTATCTCCTGAAAAACCAACTAAATCATTGACATCAAAATCGCCAATAGTGATTTGGCGAACGGTAATTGCTATTTTGGTCAGACCCGGAAAATTAACTTCAAATAATTGTTTTGTGCCGTCAATTGGCGCTACAAAATATACTTTTTTGCCATCAGCGCTCCACATAAAAGTATCAACTGTTCCGTCCCAATTAGCCGTTAAGTTCATTTTCATTCCTTTGAAACTCAACATTAGGTCGTTTTTGTCCGCTTCGAAACCGTCACGTTTCATTTGCAACCAAGTCAAATTTCCGGTTGGAGAAAATTGTGGAGCCGTATCATATCCGAGGTTTTCTTCGGTTCTATTGATGGTTTTTCCTGTTTCCAGATTGTATTCGAAGATATTGGTGTTGGTAGAAACTGCATAATCGGTTCCTGCTTTTTTCTTGCTTACATAAAGGATAGTCTTGCTGTCTGGCGACCAAATATAATCTTCGTCTCCACCAAACGGTTTTTGTGGACTGTCAAAATTTTCACCTTTCAGAATATCAATTCCCACAGCGCCTTCTTTGTTTTCTTTGTAAAAAACATGGTTGTATTTGCCTTCGTTCCAAGTGTCCCAATGGCGGTAATTTAAGCCGTCATAGATTTGAACGTCTGATTTTTCCAGCTCCGGATAAAAATCTTTTCCGTGAACCTTTTCGATTTTTACTTCTTCACTGTAAACGATATATTTTCCGTCTGGAGAAGTATTTTTGTCTTTTAATACATCTTTGATCTCTTTTACTTCGGTTGGATTTCCACCATTTACTGGCAAAGTGTAGAATTTTGAGTCCGATTTGTTTTCTTGTACCGAAGGAGTAGTAACTTTATAAACTACATTTTTTCCATCTTTTGAAATGCCTAAAGGAGTTACTCTTCCAAGTTTCCAAAGCAGTTCCGGAGTCATTACATTTTGTGCCATCGCAGTTAAACTCATCATTAATAAGGGTATAAGCAGTACTTTTTTCATTTTAGTTATTGATTTTTTCGAATGCTAAAATTAGCCAATTTAAATTGATGTTTTTTCGTTTTTAACACTTGGTTTTTAGCCTCGATAATTCCGAGGCGTCGGGAGGGAATTCTTTTATTTTTTAAAGAAAAAAATAAAAGATTACTTCACACTACTTTTATTTTAATTGGAGTTCAGTGAATTTATTTGAAACGGATAGCGGGATTAGCTCCAAAAAATTATTATTTTTATGAAAAATATTTGAACATGGATTTGAGCTATTGGGAGTTGAAAAACTGGTTTACTGATGTCGATTATACCATCGTAGGAAGCGGTATTGTGGGCTTGCATGCTGCATTACGCCTGCGCGAAAGATTCCCAGAAAGCAAAATTCTAGTCTTGGAAAAAGGAATGTTACCGCAAGGAGCGAGTACTAAAAATGCTGGTTTTGCCTGTTTTGGCAGTCTTTCAGAAATCATAGATGATTTAAAATCCCATTCAGAAGATGAAGTCGTACAATTGGTTCAAAAACGATGGAAAGGCTTGCAATTGCTGCGAAAAAGGCTTGGTGATGACAGTATAGATTTTAAGCCGTATGGCGGATATGAGTTATTTTTAAAAGACGACGAAAGTTGTTACAGTGATTGTATTGGGAAATTACCATTTATCAATGAAATTTTAAGACCATTGTTCAAAGCCGATGTTTTTGCCAAGGAAGTCGACCGTTTTGGATTTGGTGGGATACAGGAATATTTAGTTTTTAATCCGTATGAAGCGCAGATAGACACTGGAAATATGATGCAAGCGTTGTTGAAAGTAGCGGTTTCGAAAAACATTTTAATTTTAAACCAACAAACCGTTACCTCTTATTTTGATAAAGGAAATGGAGTAGAAGTAGCGCTGGGCGATTTCAGTTTCAATACTAAAAAAATACTTTTTGCGACTAATGGTTTTGCAAATGCATTGACAAATGGAGCTGTTAAGCCAGCAAGAGCTCAGGTTTTAATTACCGAACCCATTAAAAACTTAGACATAAAAGGAACTTTTCATCTGGATAGAGGCTATTATTATTTCAGGAATATTGGTGATAGAATACTATTGGGCGGAGGAAGAAATCTCGATTTTGAGACGGAAAACACTACTGAATTTGGACAAACAGAAATCGTCCAAAATAAATTGGAACAATTATTAAAAGAAGTAATTTTGCCGAAGCAGGATTTCCAAATTGCACACTGTTGGAGCGGAATTATGGGTATTGGCAATAGCAAGAATCCAATCGTTTCGCAACTGTCCGATAATGTCTATTGTGGCGTGAGATTGGGCGGAATGGGAGTGGCAATAGGAAGTTTAATTGGAACAGAATTAGCAGATTTAGTATAATGGCAACGAAAATAACACCAAAAAAATCAAGACAACCCGTTAAAAAAGAACCGACTTCTTTTATGAGCAAACTAACCCGTATTCTATTCAAAGCATTGTTGTGGTTCTTTGGACTCTCTTTATTTTTTGTGGTACTTTTTAAATTTGTTCCGGTTCCATTTACACCATTAATGGTCATTCGGGCGATTGAAAACAAAGCCGCCGGAAAAGAAGTTTTTTTCAGCCACGACTGGGAACCAATTGAAAATATTTCCATGAACCTGCAAAAAGCGGTAATTGCCAGTGAAGATGGAACGTTCTTGAAACACAATGGTTTTGATTTTGTTGCGATGCAAAAAGCATATAAAAGCAATGAAAGAGGGCGAAGAATAAAAGGAGGAAGTACCATATCACAACAAACAGCCAAGAATGTATTTCTTTGGCAGGGTAGAAGTTATTTGAGAAAAGGACTTGAAGCGTATTTTACGGTTCTGATTGAAATCATTTGGGGAAAAGAGCGCATCATGGAAGTATATTTGAATAGTATCGAAATGGGGAATGGGGTGTATGGAGCGCAAGCGGCTGCAGAACATTGGTATAGAAAAGGAGCTTCCAGCCTCACTCCGATGCAAGCAGCAGGAATTGCAGCAATTTTACCCAATCCACGAAAATATTCGGCAACTAGTTCTTCCTCCTACATCAACCGACGAAAAGATAAAATTGTTCGTGTAATGCGTCAAGTTGGTAAAATTGAATATTAAAACGCATTAAAAACTGCCATTTATGGTAACTCCTCTAGCTTTAAAACAAGAAGAAAAACTTTCGCAAGAGATCGTATTTCTCGCATTATTTTATAGTACTACTTGTCATTTAATTGGGTGGTATTGTGTCATGATTTTTCGGAACTGAAAGCTGTTACAGCGGAGTTTCTTTTCGTGTAGCAATAGAATGAAGAGAAGTAGATGATAACAATTTTCAGTATTTAGCAAAATACAGGTTAATATAGTATAATAATCCTTTTGAGAAATATCAAATGCCAATAGCAAATATACCCGAGATTTATAGTCAAGACCAGGAATTTAGTGGGGATCTATTGGTTTATGATTTTAAAATGACCAATGATGTTGTAAAAAGCAAGGTCAATTTAAGTATGAACATGTTTAGTTTTTTGCAGGTGGGTAAAAAACAGGTTCACTTTGCAGATACCTCAATTGCTGTAAATAGTAAACAGTCTTTGCTTCTTAAAAAAGGAAATTGGCTTTGGACCGAATTATTGGATACGGAAGCTATTTATTATTGTAAGCTCTTCTTTTTTTCAGAGGAAAAGCTGGTTGAATTTCTACAAAAACACACTAAAAGTGGCTCTCCTCATAAAGACGAAATTCCTTATTTCGTAATTGAAAATGATGACTACATCACAACCTTCTTAAATTCACTATCGGTTTTGAGTGCGGCTTCTTCTGATTATACGAGACGGTTGCTTCTAGTCAAATTTGAAGAAATTATGCTCTATCTTTTATACAAATATGAACAGAAATTTGAATTCTATTTGTATTCCTTAATCTCCAAAGAAGTTTCTCCTTTTAAAAAAGTGGTGGAAAGCAATGTGCATTCGAATCTAAAGTTAGAAGAAATCGCTTTTTTATGCAACATGAGTTTGTCTACCTTTAAACGTCATTTTGCATTTGAATACAACGAAGCTCCTGGCCAATGGCTACAAGACAAGCGCTTGCAAAGAGCTAAAGACTTGTTACAAGAAGGAGTATTAAAACCCTCCGATATTTATTTAGAAATAGGCTATAATAATCTGTCTAACTTTAGTATCGCCTTTAAAAACAAATTCGGAATTAGTCCAAAGGAAATTCATTAAAACGATTTAAAACCATAAATGAATAATAAACAGGCGTTTATGTATAGTTTTTTTGCCGTACTGCAATTTTAAAATATAAAATGATCTTTTTTCATAAGTTTTTGAACCGTATCAATAACCTGTTACGCTTACCTCCACCGTACATTTGTAGTGTAATTAAAACAAAGCGTTTTTAAAAAAATAATTACACTTAGATAATTTAAATATTAAAAAATGGCAAATGTAACTAAACCTGTTTTCAAAGAAAGATATGATAATTTTATTGACGGTAAATTTGTTGCTCCAGTAAAAGGGCAATATTTTGACAACCCTTCTCCAGTTGATGGAAAAGTGTTTACTCAAGCTGCTCGTTCAACTCAAGAAGATATCGACCTTGCTTTGGATGCAGCTCATAAAGCGTTCCCTACTTGGAGTACAACTTCAGTAACAGAGCGTAGTAATATGTTGTTGAAAATTGCGCAAGTAATGGAAGACAACTTAGAATATTTAGCAACATTAGAAACAATTGATAACGGTAAACCAATCCGTGAAGCACGCGCAGCAGATATTCCTTATTGTATCGATCACTTTCGTTATTTCGCAGGTGTAATTCGTGCAGATGAAGGAAGTGTTTCAGAGCATGACAAAAACACATTGAGCATCGTTTTAAACGAGCCTATTGGAGTTGTTGGAGAAATCATTCCATGGAACTTTCCGATGTTAATGTTAGCTTGGAAAATTGCTCCAGCTTTAGCAGCAGGCTGTACTGCAGTTGTTAAACCAGCGGAACAAACACCAACAAGTGTGATTGTGTTGATGGAATTGATAGGTGATATTTTACCTGCAGGAGTATTAAACATTGTAACTGGTTTTGGATCAGAAGCAGGACAAGCTTTAGCAACTTCAAAACGCATTGCTAAACTTTCATTTACTGGATCTACCGAAACAGGTCGAAAAGTATATCATAATGCAGCCGAAAATATTATTCCAGTAACTATGGAATTAGGTGGAAAATCTCCAAACATTTTCTTCCCATCTGTAGCTGCTGAAGATGATAAATTTTTCAGTAAAGCAATTGAAGGAGCGTTAATGTTTGCTCTTAATCAAGGAGAAATCTGTACCACTCCATCGCGTATTTTAGTTCACGAAAGTATTGCTGATCTTTTCATTGAAAGAATGCAAGCCCGTTTAAAACTAATAAAAGCAGGAAATCCACTTGATCCAGAGACAATGATTGGATCTCAAGTTTCAAAAGCACAATGCGATAAAATCGTCAACTATATCAACATTGGTAAAGAAGAAGGTGCAGTTGTATTAGCTGGAGGAGAAGCGGGTAATTATGAAGGCGAACTTGCTGGAGGTTACTATGTTCAACCAACAGTATTAAAAGGAACAAACAACATGCGTGTCTTCCAAGAAGAAATTTTTGGTCCAGTTGTAGCGTTAACAACATTCAGTACTACTGAAGAAGCTATTGCTATTGCAAATGATACTCCTTATGGATTAGGTGCAGGTGTGTGGTCTCGTGATGCTCATGAATTATTCCAAGTTCCACGTGCTATTCAAGCGGGTAGAGTTTGGGTGAACCAATACAATACCTATCCTGCTCACGCTCCTTTTGGTGGTGTTAAAGATTCAGGATTTGGTCGTGAAAACCATAAAATGGCATTAGATCATTACCGTGTTGTAAAAAACATGTTGATCTCTTACGACAAAGAGCCAGTTGGTTTCTTTTAATTGAAAGCACTATATAATGCATAAACTAAAAGGTTGTCTGCATTTATTCTAAGACAGCCTTTTTGATTTATTTCATAAAACCGTAAATCCTTACTAATTGGATTTACGGTTTTGTTTTATGTGGAATACTATAAGTGTGAAACATAGTTCTAAAATAAAAAAAAACTCAAGCTGTTCAACTTGAGTTTTTGTTTTGTGGAGAATACCGGATTCGAACCGGTCACCTTCCCGAAAGCTTTCGGGACACTCTAGCTAGATAATTTTTTTGAAATTAAATATTCGATATACTTTCTGCTTTTTTTCTTTATGATTTCCATTTCCCTTTTTACTGCTAATGACCTTGAATCAAAAATTTCAAAATAAACAAGAGCCCAATCTTTGGCGGTTTTAGTATATTTACTTCTACTATTTAAATGGTCATTAAGTCTATTTTGTATATCATGGCAGGAGCCTGTATAGTACTTGTCTAAAGTTTTAGAGAAAATAATATAAGTGTGAAACATAGTTCTAAAATAAAAAAACTCAAGCTATTTAACTTGAGTTTTTGTTTTGTGGAGAATACCGGATTCGAACCGGTCACCTTCCCGAAAGCTTTCGGGACACTCTAGCTAGATGATTTTTTTGAAATTAAATATTCGATATACTTTCTGCTTTTTTTCTTTTTGATTTCCATTTCCCTTTGTACTGCTAATGACCTTGAATCAAAAATTTCAAAATAAACAAGAGCCCAATCTTTGGC
>NZ_SMFN01000035.1 GCF_004349135.1 Flavobacterium sandaracinum
GCGTTGTAACCGATAGAATTCATTTTCAAAACGAATGTACTTATCCTATTTTATGTGATATTAGGGGTGTTGTTGCTACTGAGAAAGCTGGAAGAGATCATTTAGCACAGTCGGGCTCTATTTTGACGCAAGCAGTAGCACTTATTGTAAATGAAAAACTTTCCTTGATTATTAGTACTTTTTATGTAGAGATTAGTAAGCCCTCTGTACCTACTCAAATTTTCACGAAAGAAGATGACGCTTTAATTTATCTAAAAGGGTTTGTTTAGCGTTTACTATAAGATAAAAAATTAAAAGTTTAATCTTATGAATAAAACATACAACGAAGAGCGTATTGTTACAATTCATCAAATGTTATTTGAGATGGCACGTGGCAATTTCAACACGCGCATTCCTTTAAGTTCAAATGATGAACAATTGGAAACGCTAGTTGTTTTAATTAATATGGTAGCGGAAGAAATGAAGGAGTCGATTTTTCAAATTGGTTACGTGAATACACATAAGACACATCAATTTACGGCTTTAAGCACATTAGTTTTAGATTTCTCTTTTTTAATTAAGAGCTTTACATCTGAAGTTACTCCCTTTTTGGGTTATTCAGAATCTGAGTTGCTAAACTTATCTTTGGCGGACATTATTACTGCGGTCTCTTTTGAACAACTTCAAGAAGTACTTGAGGCAAATAGTACTTTGCATACTACTATTACACTACATTTCACACCTAAAGACTATTTACCTATTGCAGTTGCTAGTACCGTTGTGCGATTAGTTAATCGTTCGGAAATTATAATAAATCTGGTTACTCCTGAGCGTCAAGATCCTTACACTCCTTTATTGTATGGTTTTGAAAATGAAAAACATAATAAAACTCGAAAGGCAGATGCACTATTGATTCAAAAACTTTATGATTATATTTTAGCACACCTTGAGGAACCACTTCCCTCATTAAAAGTACTTTCATCTAAATTTGGCACTAATGAACATAAATTAAAAGATGGTTTTCGTTATTTTTTTAAGACTAGTATTTATCAGTTTTATAATGATGAGCGACTCAAAAGAGCTCACTTCATGATTGAACATACTGGAATACCATTAAAAAACATTTCTGTCATGAATGGTTTTAATAATTATCCCAATTTCTCAAAATCCTTTAAAAGGCGATTTGGTTTTTCACCATATGAAATGAAGCGAAATGATACGGGTTTTACTTATCAACCTTAAGATTAAATCATAGTTTTTCAAACTTTATCCGTTTTGGTCAAGTTTTGCTCCCAATAAGACAAGCGTTATTATTTTTAAATTCAGAATTTTATATCGGATTAAATTTTAAAGTTTAACGATATGAAATTACCTGCAACAATCAAAAGTATTATTATTGAAACGGTTTGTCTACTGTATGTTGTGTTGTTTGTTTATGCGGCAGTAAGTAAATTTTTAGACTTTCAAAACTTTCAAGTTCAGCTTGGTCAATCACCATTGTTAACAATTTTTGCTGATGTATTGGCGTTCACTGTTCCATCTATAGAAATTATCATTGCTATATTTCTGATGATTCCTAAATATAGAGTATATGCAATTTATGCCGGCTGTTTTCTCATGTTCTTATTTACAGTCTACATAGTAATGATTCTTAATTTTACCTCTTTTGTTCCGTGTTCCTGCGGTGGTGTTTTGGAAAAATTAGGATGGAGAGAACATCTCGTGTTTAATATTGTATTTGTACTTCTGGGATTGACTAATATTCTATTACTAAAGGGAGTTAAACACACCATTAAAATTTCAATAATCGGAGGCAGTATTGGTGTAGCAATACTATGGAGCTTATTTTTATTGTCTGAGGTTGTAATGCATCAGGAAAATCCATTCATTAGACGGATGCCCCAAGGCACGGCAGCCAAAGTAGCAAGTATAGATTTGCGAAACACTTCCATGTACATAGCGGGTGCAACAAAGGAAAAGGTCTACTTAACTGACCGCTTAGCACCGTTACAGGTTTTTGTATTTGATACCAAACTAAAAAATAAAAAGCATTTTACAATTAAGTTAAATCGTGAGGACTTTAAGTTTAAAGCATTTCAGATGAAAGTCGTTTATCCCTATTTTTATCTATTTGATGGAACCGTACCCGTAATTTATAAGGGGTTAGTTTCAGATTGGAAAGCGAAGGTAATCAGTGAATCGGAATATGGTTTTAGTGATATCGTATTCCCCAACGCATCTAAATTCATCATAAGGAGCCAAACGCCTGACAGATTCGAAAATATTTTGGCTGCAGTCAGTAATTCAGATAGTTTGGAAGTACGTATTAATTCCTCCATACTTCAAAAGCAAATTGATGGACTATTTGATACGGATGGAACAATGCAGTACAGTTATGAGCTGAAAAAATTTGTGTATACCTACTACTATCGGAATCAATATATTGTGACCGATGAAAATTTAAATCTGGAATATCGGGGCAATACAATAGACACAACTACCAGGGCAAAGTTGAAACTAGCAAAAATTAAAAAGTCAGGTGATAAGAAAATGGCAGCACCGCCGCTACTTGTGAATCAATTTACTGCTATAACAAATAATTTATTACTGGTTAATTCAATGCTACGGGGTAGGTTTGAAAATGAAGAAGTTTGGAAAAATGCAACAGTAATAGATGTCTATGATATAGTAAACCATACCTATCAATTAAGTTTCTATATATACGATGAAGACGGGTTTCCAATGAAAAATTGTTATGCTACTCCCGAAGCGCTCTACATAGTAGCGGGTCACTATCTCCTTAAATATGAATTTGGCCCCAGGATAAAATCTAAATTTAAAAATAAAAATATATCGGCCGGTAGCAGGAATGTAGATCGAAAACCTGTAGAAAAAAGTAGATCAAAAATTTAAATTTATATGTCATGAAAATGAAATTCATTAAATTGTTTATGCTGCCAATTGCAGCGTTCACTTTGGCAAGCGCAGCTGCCGTTAGTACAGAACAATCAAACGAAAGTAAAACAACTACTTCTATGTTTGGTTATATCCACAATCCCAGCGAATTAGATTGTGTGGAAGTTAGTGTAGATTGTGAACCAGGTGTTGGACAAGCTTGTACAGCTCCGGGAGGTTTTACTGCTTACGGGCTTAATGGGACAATTTGCGATCAGCCGTTAAAACGTGTTAACTAGCTGAATACACTAATTCTAAAAAGATAATGCAGTTTCAGTAGATGAAACTGCATTATTTATTTTTGAATAATAGTACCGGCATTAATCCATCTAATATCCTTTTTATCTTTTAGGTAAAAATCAAACCATTGGGCAATACGTAGGCTTAAATCCTTTTGGTTTTCTGTTTTTTCAATGCTGTGTACTTCATCAGGATAAATCAATAATATAGTTGGAATTCCAAGGCGTCGTAGCGCTAAATAAAAAGATACGCTTTGCTCATATGGAATTACTCTGTCTTTTTTTCCTGCCCACTGTAAAAGTGGTGTTTTTACATTGTCTGATTCATTAATGGGATTGTTTTTCCAATAGGCTTGCTTATTCCTAAAATATGAGGAACCCATACGAAATTGCTGATTTTCAAAACGCCACATTTCGCTTTGGCCTGTAATACTTTTACCTATTTCAAAATAACGTCCAACAATATTACTCATTCCTGCACCACTAACTGCCGTTGCAAAAATATCAGTTTGAGTAATTATAAAATCCGTTTCATATCCTCCAAACGAGTGTCCAATCAATCCAATTTTTCCAGGGTCAACATTTTCATTTGCAATTACGGTCTTAACTGCAGCTGTAACACAATCAAGTGCAGACAGTCCTGGGGCACCCACGGTATAAGTTATATCAGGAAGTAGGACAAAATAGCCGCTTGAAGTATAATTGCTGATTGCAAAACCATCTTCGTTACTTAATGTAGGATTGCTATAATGATGCAGTTTTTTAGATTGCTGGTCATAGATACTGACTATCATTGGATATGTTTTGGACGCATCAAATGGCGCAGGAAAGAACAAAGCTCCTTTTAATTTTTTCCCTTCGCTATTGCTATAGTGGATCAGTTTAGATTTACCGCAAAAGTACTCTGCATGTTGTTTATTTGATTTAAATAATGTTTTGCTTTTTGATTTAGCACTGCTCGAAAATTCGATCTGTGGAGGCTGTGAAAAGGTTTGGCTGCTATACAAATAACAGTTGTTTTTACTTTTTTTAATACCATTAAAATACATATCATCGTATGCAACTATTTTTAAGCCAGTTCCAGAGTTATAAGTTTCATAACCCATTGACCAGTCTAAAGTATTTACAACCTCAAGCATACTATTTTTTTGCAAATCAAACAATGCTCTCAAACCACCAGTTTCATATCCACGCAGTTTTATTTTTTCATACTCCATTTTACTGATACGGTAAATTTTTTGTTCCTCTTTTCCTCGCGTCAGCCGGACAGCTCGGAAACCTTCCAAGGAAACCTTCCAAATATCATAAGCATCATTTATTAAGATGCTCTTTCCATCTGATGTCCAGCCGGCACATCCGTATGCTCTAAACTGATGCGGCACTTCATGGCTGTTGTCCCAGATAGTTTCAATTCTTTTTGTTAGGTTGATAGTAGTATCTTTTTCCGGATTATAAAGCCACCAATTTTTATCCCGGTAATAAGCAATTAAATTAGTAGTAGGTGAAAAACATAATTGATTCGGATCATGCGATTGTTGCTTTAAAAATAATTTTTCACTACCAGTGTGTACATTTTTAATGTAATAATCAACTTCTTCATAATATTTAGTTTGTAAGCCGTAACTATAAGGATTAGATAAGATTACATAGTCGTTGGTGGCATTTAAACGGGCTCTGAATTCTATCTCATTGCTCAGCACTTTATAACTATTTTCTAGTGGGAACCAAACCGTCAGTTTTGGGATGGGTGATGTTTCCAATGCTTGTTGTGCGGGATATAGAGATGCGTCGTTTCCATTCCAAACTTCTACCTTTTCTTCATTTTTTTTCGGAATGCCTGCGGAAGTTTTTGTTGTGCTGAAAAAGACTTTTTTACCATCATCAGCAATCGTTATCGGATTTAAGCTGCCTCTCGCAATCTCTATTAGGTTGTTTCCATCCTCTTTAGGAATATCTAACGATAACAAACGATTAGTGTCAAATTGGTAATAATATAAAAGGCTTCCATTGGCAAAAGCAACAGTGTTTCCATTTTCTTGCCATGTAAACCTGCTAAACGGTGTGTTGCTGCGGCTTAGAACGGTATGCTTATAATGACTTAATTTAATGCTTTCAACTAGGTATTCATTGCCAGATTTATACGTGAAAACCAATGCCGTACAATCGCTATTAATTTTGTATTCGTTAACGTGCTCCATACGTTCCACCAGTTTACCATCCATGTTATGGACTTGTAAAACATTACCTTTATGCAGTGTAATAATACACTTTTGACCAGCGGTAAGATCGTAAGAGAGTACGTCTTTGATGATAATATTTTTATGATTTATCAAATTATAAATTCTCAATTCATCACCGACCATGTAAGCAAATAAATTTTCTCCTGCAAAACGAGAATCACGACCTCTTGGAAAAGAAAACGACATTTTAGTATTGGTGCTTTGTAGAAATAAAGTATCATTTTGGTTTTTATATGTCATTTCATAACTAGCCCATTTTCCATTATCTGATAGTGCCTTTATTCCTAATGTTCCCCATTTGTCATACTCTTTCTCCGTCAACTGTTTTTTATGAGAAACCTGACCGACTAACTGGCAGGTACTCATAAGGGAAAACAGAAATAAATATGAAAAATATCTTGTAGTCATTTTAATATCCTGGATTTTGCGGGTTCAGATTTGGGTTAGCGTTCAGTTCCAATTCAGGTATAGGCCAAAACTTGTCAGTAGAATTCCAACCAGGTTTGGAAATTGATAGTACATTATCTATTAAACCGCTTCTTTTTAGGTCAAAAAAGCGTTGTCCAAACTCGGTAAATAATTCAAATCGTCGTTGCCTTAACACCTCCGTTACTATATCATCAGCAGTGACTGCCGTAGTATTGGGTAATCCAGCCGTATTCCGGATTACGTTTATATCAGCTTTAGCATTTGTCAAATCTCCCTGTTTGGCTTTTGCTTCAGCTCTGATAAGATATTGTTCTGCAAGTCTGAGGACTACCGAGTATTCAACAGAACTTGGTGTTGTGGTTCGCTGCTTATATTTAAAAGCATGATACCAAGTCGAGCTACCGTTGGTAACTGCTTTTGTCCAACGTGCTTTACGCTTGTCATTTGCTTCAAACGTATAAATAAAATCAGGTCGTAAACCAATCAATGTTGGAGGTCCGGTTGGAAAAATATAGGAACTTCCTTCATTAGCATTCATACCGGCAGCGTTAGGCATAAACTGCCATATTGTTGTTGTGCTTCCTTTTAGAAATATCTTGTCTAAGTCCGTTTCCCATATATACAATGGACTGTTGATCACTGCCGAAGCAGCATTTGAAGCTTTAGCGTAAGCACCCATATATAGGTAGGTTCGTGCTAATACTGCCTGAACAGCAAAGCGGTTTGGCCGAACACGTTCGGGGGTAACATAGGCTTCAGGCAACAAGAGATTTGATTCTTCCAGATCAGCGATACTATTTTCATATACAGAAGCTGTTGACATTCTGCTTATTTTGCTGTTTACAAGATGATCTGTTGTTTTAACATAAGGGACATCCCCATAAATATTCACAAGGTACAAATGAAGTAACGCTCTTATGAATAGGGCTTCGCCTTTTAACTGATTCCGGCCAGCCTGTGGCAACAATACTGAATTTGTTACACCTTCAATAATAGCATTGGCTTCATAAATCTGTCGGTAACTATAATTCCATATTGAGGTAACTGTAGACTCAGCAGGAAATAAAGTGTTGTTGTAAAAGTTGCTGTTACTCGCCTGATAATAATCAAATTCATCAGCATACCATCCAAGATAAACTGATGCACCGCCACTACCTGCAAGAACGCCGTTATTGCGCATTTTTGCATATAATCCTGCCATTGCTGCATTGGCCGTGCTCATTTCTTCAAACACGGCAGTTCTTGTTAATTGTGAATTGGGTTGCTCTACCTCAACGTAGTTATCGCATGAGATGCAACTGTTCAAAAACAGAACCATGATGAAAATCTTTAGTCTTTCCCAAGTAAAAAAGGTATAATTATAGTGTATCATAAATTAAAAATTAAGATTAAAAATTAAGTTGAACTCCAGCGGTAAGAACTCTTAGCGGAGGCAGATAGCCTGTGTTTTTAAATTCAGGATCACCACCCTTGTATGGTGTAAACGTCAATACATTTTGGCCCTGAAGTGACAGTTTACAGTTAATACCTTTATGTTGTAAAGGAAGATCATAACTCAGTGAAATGTTCTTTAAGCGGATATAGGAACCATCAACAATCATTGCATCGCTGTCCACATAACGATAATAGGCATTTACCGCGGCACTGTTTGTTCCAGAAGTGTTCATTTGGTATGGCGCGACATCACCCGACTGTTGCCAAGCGTTAACCATATCGCTACTTTGGTTTAAATTTCCTCCACCTTGCACATTAGGGTTGTAATTGTAATTTTGTTGTTTAACAAACTGCAATAGGAAATCCAGCTGCCATTTTTTATACTGTAGTTGGTTTTGTAAACCACCAAAATATTTAGGGCTAAGGTTCATTGTTTTCTGTTTGTCGCCTGCTGAGGTCAATAGGCCGTCTCCATTCAGGTCGGCCACTTCAAACAATCCTGTTTGCGGATTAACACCGGTATATTGATATACCTTTATTATGTTGGTTGATTCGCCAATGACGTACCGATTGGCATAGGTTGAACCTGCCAGTCCAGGAAATGAAACCAGTTTATTTTGCGATCCTGAAATAGTAAAGTTCGTAGTCCATTTAAAATCATTGTTGCTACTGTTTACCGTGCGCAGTGTAACTTCAATACCCTTGTTTTCTACCGTGGCATCAAGATTGGCATTGATGGATGTAAACCCTGTTGTGCCCGGAACTGGTATTCCTACTAACTGATTGGAGGATCGATTTTTATACCAGCCCACGGTTAAGAAAAGTCGATCATTCATAAAACCAGTTTCCAGTGCAGCTTCTAGTTTTTTGCTGCTTTCCCATCCAAAATCAGGATTGAATAAACGGTTCGGCTCTAAACCAACAATTCCTTGATAATTTAATGCTGTGCTACCGTACGTGTTTAGGAATTGATAGTCCCCAATTTGGTCATTGCCAGTAACCCCATAACTCATTCTTAATTTCCCAAAACTTAGCACTTTGCTATCCTTCAGGAAACTCTCATTAGTAAACAACCATGCAGCACCTACAGCCCCAAAAGTGGCAAACTGCTTACCTGGTCCAAAACGGCTAGAACCATCTCTGCGCCCTGTTGCATTTACTATATATTTATCCCTGTAATTGTAATTAAGTCGGCCAAAGAAAGCTTGGTATTTATACTCGGTTACGTCACTGGCCCAAATGTATTTTGTAGTAGCCGAAGCCATATTGTTGATTAGCGAATTGCTTGCAAAACCAACACCCTGCGTAAACAGCCTTGAGGTGGTTTGCTGTTGTGCAGTGCCCCCAAGTAAAAGGTCTATTGTACTGTTGTTAAAGGATTTTTTCCAGTGCAGTTGTGGTTCAAAAAGCAATGATTGTCTTTCAGTAGCATTTTCATGGGCAGAGGAATTTGCACTGGTAATACCTAATGATGGATTAACAATAGTCGACGGCGTAATTTTACGTTCGTCGTTATTTAATTCTGTAAATCCAAAATTTCCTTTGATTTCAAGATTGGGCAGTATTGAATAGCTGAGTATTGCATTGGCAACTAAATCTTTTGTTTTTACTGTACTAAAGGATTTCAAAGGTGCCAAAGGATTTTGAAAGGTATTGTTTTTCCAGTTCAAGTTTCCATCAGTATCGTAAAGCGCTGGCGCATTTGGAGCCAGGTTACGCGCAATCCTGCTGAGGTCGGTAGAAGGCTGTTTATTGTCTTGAATAGTATAACCACCAGCGAAAGATATTTTAAATTTAGTATCCTCGCTAGTATGGTTCATATTAAAGCGGACTGAAGTTCTGCGATAGGCAAAGTCTCCGGGAATAACAGTTGTTTCTGTTCTTCGTGTACCACTCAGAAGGTATTGAGTCTGTGTAGAACCTCCTGAAACATTAGCCTGAAGGTCAGTAATTCTAGCAGTTCCTCCTAACAATTCCTTCTGCCAGTCAGTATACCGCGTTTGATCCCACGTGCCATTGATGTCATATGCGTTTGCAGGATAATTAACAATACCGTCATTAGCAAAACCAGATCTGCGCATGGCAAGATATTGTTCCGTATTCATAAGGTTAATAAACTTCGTAACCTTTCCAACTCCCGTTGAAGAAGTGATACTAAACTTAGTTTTACCGGCTTTCCCTTTTTTGGTGGTAATGAGCACCACGCCATTTGCTCCGCGGGAACCATAAATTGCCGTAGCATCTGCATCTTTTAATACTTCGATACTTTCAACATCGCTAGGATTAATACTGCTCAATGGGCTGGTTGTTGTTGGCATTCCAGTCGTTGTATTGCTGTAACCGATAGTTTCAGACGAATACAGTACACCATCAATTATATACAAAGGTGAATTACCATCAGCACGCAGGCTGTTTTGGCCCCTTATCTTTATTTGAAATCCACCACCTGCGGTTCCGCCGTCCTGAACGATATCGACACCCGCCATACGCCCCTGCATAGTAGCCAATATATTGGAAACGGGTTGTTTATCAATGTCTTTAGCGGTGATTTTAGCAATACTTCCTGTGCGTTCACTTTCTTTTACGGAGTAGTAGCCTGCGTTGACGCGGACTTCTTGTAAAGAGGTTATGTCTTCCTGCAATTGGATGTTAATTGTTTTTTGACCGTTTATGGGAACTGTAGCGGTTTTAAATCCCATGAAAACAAAAACTAAAATATCGTCCGGTGATGCTGTGAGCCTGTATTGGCCGTTATGATCAGAGATAGTAACGGTTGTCGCTTTTTCTTTTATGGAAATGGCGACACCTGGTAATGGGCTTGTACCGTCAGTAATGGTGCCACTTATTTGAATTTGTTGGGGTGGGGACTGTATTTGCCTCAGTACTTTGTTGGCTTGAGCAGGGGTGCAGCAAAGGTAAAGGCCGAAAATAAGCGAATACCAAAGTGCTCCTAATCCTTTGTTTAATGAAATAATTTTCATAATATTGGTTTAGTTAAATGAAATGTGAGTTTTGTTTTACGATGGTCCTCTATTCGTCCGGCAAGAAGAGTTAGAGGGCCTTTTTTTTCTGATTAGCCTCGAAAGTGCTAAGGCATAGATTTTTATTTTTTAAGTCATAGGCGTTATCTGTATTTATTAGGTGTTGTCACATCTAAGCAAGCTGTGTGATGTGAAAATAAATAGTTATTTTTCTTAGTTATTGCTGTTTATATAAAAGCATCGGAACCATAAAGCCAACAAATTATCAGTGTAATTAAAGCTAGAATTAAAGTAACTTTTATAGTTTTATAGTATTTCATGTTTTCGTTGTTTGTTTCCTGTTTTTCAATTTATTATTTCGATTTGCGCTATTGCTGTTACCACAGATCTTGAGAGCACTCTTTTTTTGGGTGCTAAGGCTTTTGAATTGATGTTGTTTTTTTTTAGGAAAGTACACTGCCGTTGCCAGTTGCAGCCCAACGCAGGCAGTGCGTTTCCAAACTAACTAATTCAATTAATTGATTTACGATACTGTAAAAAAGAAGATTTGCTAAGAATAAAAGAGAGTAACTTTTGCGCATAAAAAATGGCATGGAACTCAGCTTATCGAACAGAGGTACTGGCGGCACCAACCACAATAAGTGAGCCCACGCCATGGGACGTGAGCATCTTACTTATCCTCTCGTGGTTTTAAAAACGCCAGTTTTCTGTCCGAGATTCAAAGCGAATGCTTCATATTTTTTTAAATGAAGAATCGCAAATTTACAATCAATTTTTTTTTAATTGTAAACTATTCTTCAAATATAATAAAAATATTTCAAACGCACGCTATCGCGTGTAAAAATATTAATAGAAGTCTTTTTATTTGTTTAAATAATTAATCACACTACAATTGAGTACAATAAAAAGAAAATATAAAATAAATAATTATATCTGTGAATTTATTAGGAATAACTGGTTTAATCCAGAAGATTCGAATGATAAATTGGCAAGTTTTTTTGTTGTTCATGATTCAATAATTGCAAAAATTAAAAGTGATGGAAATTATAATATTCCAATGCATACACTATCTAAAATTTGTTACTACAAAGAAGTTACTATGTCTAATTTTTTTAAAATACTAGAGAACGAGTATGGTGAAAAACTTTATGAAGATTATTTTGAAGAAAAAAACAAGTAAATATAAAAAAAGGATGCCTACGCATCCTTTTTTATTTTCTAACAATTTAGAAAACTTATCAATTCGGTATTTAATCTTATCCGCTACAGAGGAATTGAATTCACTGCAAAAATAAATTTTCTTTGTTAAATTTATTTTTAGACATAAATAAAATATGCAAAAGGGGTTAATGTTTGATATTACAATTTTCACAATCTTTTATTTTTATTTAAAGAATCAAATAAATTAGTTGGAATGTACTATCAACCTAACTAGAGAGGCTATGCCCAAAAAATAGCATTTTGAAAAACGTTTTTTATGTTAATACTGACACCATTTTAGTCAAACTAGCTATAAAGCAAAAATTTATTTAAGACCATTTCTAAAATTTTAACATGTTTTACTTAAAAACTACCTTATTTGTTAAAGGTGGTTATTACTGTATTTACATTTCATTTCTTCTTTATACTTTCGAAAACAAAATTTAAATGAAATATAACTATAAAACCCAACCTATCATAAAGATTCGCTGGTATAAATAATTTTTTGTTTAATAGTTAAAATATTTTTTACAGACAATTCCACTCTGATTTGGGTGTATTTCAGCCATAGTAGAGCTGATATATAAATGTTGGCAGAAAATTTAGAACCGACGTTAACAACGAAAACTGATTAAAAACCGAGTAAAAACAGTACATCAGAAAAGAATTGATTCGAAAAAATGTGTTTATATTTGAGCTAGCGGGGCGGTACAATTAATCAGAGCTTATAAACTCATCGAAATAGTACCTAAAGTTATCGTCCTTGCGGTATTTCGCATTAATATAAGTGGGAAGAAAATTATATTATGAAAAAATATATCTTTGGCTTAATTGCCACTATTACACTTACAGGAACTTTATTTACAAGTTGTTCTACAGATGAAGTCGAAGTTAGAAAAAGCTTTGATTACTCAACAGTACTTTTAAAACCTGAACAATTAAATACTGTAATGTACAATATTGAAAACTATAAAAAACGAAGTCAAAATTCGAAAACACTTGATAAACAAAATGCTGAAAACGAAATGCAAATAATATTGCAACCATTAATAGAAAATGGAGAAGCTATTCATAATGCTATGATTAATGAAATTACATCAACAATTGAGTTTCAAAATTTGACATTTACAGAGCAGCAAGAAATCCTGAATTTAACTGATGAACAATTAGCAGAATTGTCATTTATAGTAAATTTTCAATACCAAGCTCAATCTGATAGTGTTGACTGGGATAGAATTAGAAGTTGTGCGAGTTTTGCATTGGGAATAAGTGGTATTAGATCACTTTATACAAATTCACTAGCTCTAGGAACTGTCGAAACAATGATTGGCGCTTTAAAGTTAGTTGGAAAACGATATCTAGGATATGTTGGAGTGGCATTAATGGTTTACGATTTTGCTGACTGCGTTTATGGTGAATAATATAAAAAAATATAGCGTATTATCTGACTTTATAAATGTTCTATACATAATTGGTTATATCACGGATTTCATTGTGAGAAAAATAAACTTAGATTACCCACTAAAGTTTATCTCTACAATACCTTTTCTGCTAAATTTTATCATAATTTTTTATCTGTTATTTCAATTATTAAAGAATAAAAATGCGCAACAGGAATATCATACAAAATTATTATCAATTGCAATTAGATTAACTCTTAATCTCTTATTTTTATTGTTAATTATATTTGTATAATAACATGTGAAAAACCACCATATTCATTTTAAAAATTTATCGAACACAAAATTTGTTTCAAAAGTTTTATGGTTTAAAATAGCATCATAATTTAGAATTTCAAAATAAACCAGGAGAATAACTAAAGTAGTTTTTGGTTTGTCCAAAAACTGCTTTTAATTATCACAATGAAAATTATTAAAATTATGAACGAATAGAAAAGCAAACAACTACATCAAATCTTCTGCCAACAGTTAGAGTTTCGTTGCGGCTGCAAGCCGAACAACGAAAACCGTGTTTAACGGAACCGTTCACTGCTAAGAACTATGGAGTTATTGTAAAGTTTGAGAGAGAATTTTAAAAGGATTTAGTGTCTCCTTTTTTTTGATAAGTATTTTGGGTTTGGTTTCGTATTTTCCTTCACTTTTGAACACAAGTTACCTTACCCATAAAATTAGTTTTGACAGGAAATTGTTTTTTGGCTACCGCCAAAAAACCATCGATAACTCTGGTTTCGCCACTTATCAAATCAGTATCTTTCAAGAACGAAACAAATAGTTTGAAAGTTTTCTTTGATGCGATTGGGTTATTTTTCTGAAATAGGTAATGCTTGGTAATTAGGACGAATATCTTCTAAAAGCCATTGCATTTCAATGCTTTTGAAACATTCCTTTTCTTGATCTCGACCGCTTCTAACTCCGTTGAGATAACCTTACAAATATATTTTTAGAAATACTTTACTATTAAAGCTTGTGAAACCTTCGGTATTGAGCGTTTTTACAGCAAAATCGAGCTTAGAGATGTCAATAAGCTCTACAATAGCATCTATAAATCGCACCTGATTATCGGGACTTATAGTATGTTCTACTTGAAAAACGCATTTGGCAGCGGGAAATTCCGGTGCTGTGTTGCATTCTTTAAAATACGAAAAATCTTCTTTTATATAAGTATTTTGTTATATTTGATAATAATACAACGAAGGTTTTTTCACAGACTGACGTTAGCAGCAAGTTCAACAACTTAACACAAAAATCATCATGAGAATCCTATTAGTAATTTTTCTTTTTGCTTATAATTTAAGCTTTAGTCAAACTCAGTCAGAAATGAATCAGAAAGCATATAAAGATTATGAAAAAGCAGACAAAGAATTGAACACAGTTTACCAGCAAATTCTGAAAGATTATAAACGTGATTCAAAATTTATACTAAAACTTAAAGAAGTCCAAAAAGCTTGGATTAAATTTCGAGACGCAGAAATGAACGCATTATTTCCAGAAGAAAATAAGCAATTGGAATACGGAAGTATGTTTCCTTTATGTTGGAGTATCGAACTAACTAAATTAACCAAAGAAAGAACCAAAAAATTGAAAGTTTGGTTGAATGGAATCGAAGAAGGTGATGGCTGTGCAGGCTCAATAAAAAACAAAAATTAACTTTCAAAAACCTGCTGCTAACAGCTAGAGATTCGTTGCGTGCGCAGCACGAACAATGAAACTCCGGTTGAACGAAACCGTTCACTGGCAGTTACTAAGGAGTTATCGTAAAGTTTAGAGAGAGAATATCAAGAGAATTTAGTGTCCTCTTTTTTTTAGAGTAGTATTTTGGGTTTAGTTTAGTGTTTTCGGTCACTTTTGAACACAAATTATCTTACCCATAAAATTAGTTTTAACAGGAAATTGTTTTTTGGCTACCGCCAAAAAACCATCGCTAGATATGGTTTCGCCACTTATCGAATTAGCATCTTTCAATAACGAAACAAATAGTTTGAAAGTGTTCTTTGATGCGATTGGATTATTTTTCTAAAATCGGTAATACTGTGGTAATAGGGACGAATATTTTCTAAAAGCCATTGCATTTCAATTTTTCTCAAACATTCTTTTTCTAGATCTCGGCCAATCCTGACCCCGTTGAGATAACCTTATAAATAGATTTTTATAAACACTTTACTATTGAAACTCGGGCGACCTTCGGTCTTGAGCGTTTTTATAGCAAAATCAAGCTTAGAGATGTCAATATATTCGACAAAGGCATCTATAAATCGCACCTGATTATCGGGACTTATAGTATCTTCTAAATTTCAAAAACCCAATTGTTGACGGGAAATACATGTGATGGTTTGCATTCTTAAAAATACGAAAAATCTTCTTTTTATACAAGTATTTTGTTATATTTGGAGATAATACAACGTAGTTTTTTTCACAGACTAACGTTGTGCGTCAGTATGGAGCGACAGACAACCGAAATTAAAATCAACAATAATTTGCGAAATTTCATACACAAAAAAAAAGATTATATTTTAAATGGAAATAGAAATTGTAAAAGATAATCTCAAAAAGAACTGGAATATAAATCCGTATGAATTTTGGATTCCATTATTAGGAGAGCCAACTGAAAATACTATATATTTTGATTCTGAAAATTTTGAAAATGAATTTGGTTACGAAAAACTAAATAGAATCTTATTAGAAGTAATTATTGGGGAAATTTATTCCTTTAACGAAGCTAGAGAAGAAAATGTCTACTCCCAAATTTCAATAAGAGAATATGCTTCGCTAGGTATTTTTTTTACTAATGAAAATGCAGATTGGGTAATTTATCAAACACACGAAGAAACTATTGCATTTGCTGGCGAAAAAATAATCGCTAAAATTAAATTAGAGTGGAAAAATTGGAAAGAAAAAGCAAATCCTTGGGAAGTATGAATAAAAATAAAACCGAACGCACAACACCTATTTTGAGCTAGTGTGTGATTTAATGGAATTAGCGTTTCGCATCAACTTTTTTGCAAAGCCAAAATTGAAAGGTTACGAACTTCCAGCTATCTCAAATTGGCATAACGTTACCGGCTATAATTGCCTCTAAACCGAAATATTTAAAAATGGATAATTTTAATAATTTACAATCTCATACTAATTTTTTTAGTATTCTTCTAGCGCTAATAGCAGTATGTATTTTCTATTATGTTGTAAAGAATTATAAAACAATCAACTCTCAGTTGAAATTGATATTGATTATTATTATAATTGCTATACCTTTTAAAATTTATGACATAATCGGAAATGACAATCAAATACAATCTTTAGTGAAAAATTTTGATGTCACTAATGGGAAAGTTATAAAACTTATAAGAGTAAAAGGAAAAGCAATTAGTTATATTAAGTTTAAATATTATGTGAATAATATTAAAATAGTTAAACAATATGATGACACATACTACAATAGTTTCCCTGTTGAAAAACCCAATTTTAATTCTGACTATTTAGTAATTTATGAAAAGGGAAATCCGAATAATAGTTTAATCTTATTAAACTACGAGTTGAATGATAAAAACGATTTGGAGAAATATAAAATTGAATTCCAGAAAAAAATTCCTAAAAACGCATTCAAGCACTAAATTAAAAAAATTTGATGGTGGGATTTTAGCGATAAACCGAGACTTTTGGAATAGGCAAACGAACGTGCTCAACAAACGTGTTGTTACAGCCGGTAACAGCCGTTTCAAGCCATATGTTCGTTTTCGTTAAATAAAAACAATAATTTTCATAACTTCGTTTTTTCCTAACGGAAAAACCGCAGTTCCTAAGCCGCAAACGGCTTGAAGCGTCGGGATGTTAACAGAAACCTTTGAAAAAATGACGAAAAAAATTATAACTTCTTTAATATTAATACTTTCAACAATTCTAATATTTAGTAATACTGCTCGATATGAAGTTGCGAAAAGAGTGAATATGATTTCTGCTGGAAGTTATCCGTTTTCAGAATCTTATAAACTTCCCTATTCAGAGACTGAAGTAATAAAAGCCATCGAAAAATTTAAAGAAAAAAATCCGAAATATGAAGTCCCTGAAGTCTCAATTTCCTCTAACAATTCATTTAAATTGGAAGACACTAGATCTGAAAATGGATTATGGTTTGTTGCTTTTCTTTACGATTCAAACGAAAACAGAATTTTAAATATTGCATTAAGAGGAAATGAAACTAATACTACTTTAGAATTCGTCTCTATAAATAATGGTTTTGAAATTGGACATTGGAAAGATATAAATCGTGATTTTTCATATGATGAAAATCAACAACTAAAAAATAGTTTTGAAAAATTTTATTTAAATCCAATAAAACAAATATTAAAGAACGAATAAGGCTTCTGGTAATCGAGTAGACGGCTCCGCCAGAAACTGACGGAGTGCGCCTCTCACACCACCGTACGTACGGTTCTCGTATACGGCGGTTCGCAAAGTGATGGGTTGAGTTCCATGTAAATCTCCAACATTGATTGATAGCCTTTCTTCTTAAGTCGCAGTAGGGTAATAGTAGTGGTTAGAATTGGACTTTGAGCAATGCGCCATCCTCCTTTTCTGGTTCTGCTCCAAGCATAAGCATGGTCTTTGTCAATCCCTAGTCGCATCAGGTTTTTCCTTTTGCGTTCGGGTTTTTTCCAGTCCGTC
>NZ_SMFN01000036.1 GCF_004349135.1 Flavobacterium sandaracinum
TCTTTACCGTATTTCTTGAAAGGGATAAGTAGCTACTTATAAATAACTTACTCTTTCCATTACAATAGAATTTAATTACTTTTCTAATTTTACTCATGTCTGTTATTTTGTTTGCCATAATCCGTATATTTTTAACGAATGTATGGTTCTAACAACATGAAAAAATCAATAGTTTTTAATCGTTAATTAACCACAAAACCTGGTGGTCAATTTGCTCCGGAATTAGGTGGTCAGTTTGCTCCGGAACGGGTGGTCAATTTACTCCGGAATTAGGTGGTCAAATTCACCGGTTTTTCCAGTGTTATCAATTTGCTCTAATTTTGCTTCATGTTTACTTCTTTCAACTTCTAAAAGTTTCGCCTTTTCATTTATTTCTTCTGGATCAACTTTTTGCTCTTTAGACTCTTTCCCGCATAAGCTGCATATATGATCTTCTATTTCGCTCTTTTTTTTATCTTCACTGACTTTTTTTTCACAGTGCGGGCAGGTTTTTATTTCAAGATTTGTAAAGAAACTTTCTGATTGCCGATATATATTGATATTGAGCTCTCGCTTTCTCAGCTTAGTTACTTCTGACGAAATCTTTGCTTTATCACCCTCAAGGCTTTGTAATTCTGCCTCACAGGCAATCAGTTCATTTTTCCCTTTTTGATAGGCATCTGAAACAACCCTCTGCTGTTTTCTTGACTCGTTAATTTTTTCAAACAATTTGTTGTATTCCTCTACTAATGGGCGATCATTGAATTCAATTTTTTGCCCCTCTTGAAGAGCTTTCATTTCAAGAGTAACTTCAGCCAGCCTCTTTTTTAAATGTACTTCGTTATTTTTGTTAAACTCCAGCTTGGTTTTATCAATTAGTCGCTTTTTACCAATAGTTTCCAATACCCTATCCATTTGAATGTTTAGCATATTAATGGGGTATGTCAAGGGTAAACCCAAGATCATTTCGAATATTTTTTTTCCCTGTAAGCCATATCTTTCTTTATCAAAAAAAAGATATTCGTAGTTACTAGATTCCAAATAAATAGATTTAAAATAAGTGGCCCAACTAAGACTTGAAGTATTCATTTCAAAAGAGTCCTTGGCACTATTTTTTTGGGTATACTTTAGGGTATAAAATGAAAACTGCTCGAAAAAAAAGTCCTGTATCTTCTCTTCGAATTGTATTTGGTTATTAAATTCAAACTCAATCTCTTTTTGTGCATCATCAAACTTTTGGTTTTCTCTTAGCTCCATGAACCTATTGATTGAAAATCTATAGACTCCGCCCCTGTCCCTTCCTGTCCTATTAATGTAGCACGTATAGGTTATTTTACCAATAGTAAATTGAAGGAATATTTCAGTAATCCAGGGTTTGATATCTTTCTTAATACTATCTGCTCCAGTTAGAGCAAATTTTATGATTTTAAAAATGGTGGATTTTCCTTTGTGGTTGTCAGCAATCCAAACATTAATACCTTGGTAAACTGGCTGATCGAATATAAAGCTCTCACCGGTTTTCTTTTGCCCCGTAAATAGTAACCGATCAATTACTAGGGATTTCCCTAATGAATTTGGACTATCTTTATTGTAATCTTCTTCTAAATGAAGGATTTCTTCCACTTCTTCTAAAGTGATATTCTCTGCAAAGTGCTCGTGAACATACTTGAGGAAATCTTTATAATTAATCTGTCTTTCGTCCATTATAATGATTTATTAAATCTTTGAAAATATGCTAGTTTCACCTTGCTATTAATATTCTGGATATGGCTACGGTAAGAGATATTACTATACTCCCCATATCTATATTGTCTAGATTTTAACTCTGTCCCTGAAAAACTTCCAAAATATTCCTTTATCAACATACAACGATCATAATACCATTCTACCGCTGAAATATCATTGAGAAATCCTATAATTTTATTAGAGCCTTCATAAGTTATGTAGTATATTTTATCATATGTCTTTCCATCAGATCTTTTTTTACTTTCATGTGTGATTAAACCAACGCTGACAAGATATGCTATCACATCATCAATACTTTCATATGCTCCATGAAAAAATTTTTCCATTTCTTCCACCCGTAATTCGGGTTCATTATCTAAATAAATAGCTTCAATTATTTTCCCAATCTTTTCTTTGTCATTTGATGTATTATTATCTAATAAATCCATTAATTCCATTGAAAGAAAATCAGGATAGCGAAGAAGAAAATCTAACGCCTGTATTTTTATCTCACTGCGAAATACACCATATTTCCCTGATCTTTTATCCTCCAATGGATCGCAAAAAGTATAAAGAATGATCATAATACGTAAGCGATCACGAAATTTTTTAAGATAGTCCTCCATAGATATTATATTTTGTGTAATGCTAAGATATACAAATATCTAATAAAACATTGTGGCAGGTTTTCAATTATATGCTGCCTCTGTTTTAAAGTAAGCTTCCATCTCTTTTTTTAAATTTCGAGTTCATTATATTAAGATACAATATTAATCCTACTCCATAAATCCGACCTTAATCTCAATCAACATATCCATGCTAGCCTGAACAGTATTTTCGAAAAATTCAGCCATGATTTTTGCTATTTCACTACTGGCAGGGCTCACCGTATTCTTATCCAACAAGGATGCGATCCTGACAAACAACTCTTCATTCAATCTTGCTATTTTTGCCATATCCCGCCCCATAACGCGTGCAGCCAACATATCAAGTTCTTGATCTTGACCAAATAAATCGAGATGGTTTGCATAAATCTCTTCGGTATACATGTCGAAGAAGTGCTTTAAAATCTTACTGATGTCTTTAATATCGTCCCTACGGATTTCAGGTCGGTCCTCATATGCCATCAGCTTTAACAATACTATTCCTGGAAGCGTGCAGAATTTAAAGTGGTGCTTTCCTTCCAGTTCTGCTTCCGGAAGTCCTGCATCATATATTTCCTTAAAACCGGGAACACTAACATCTGTAAGACCGGTGCCTTCGACCCTTACATGAGATCCTTTACCTTCTATCTCGCCAAACGGCAGTAAATCAACTTGAATGTAACTTTTCCACACCAGTACAAATGCATTGTCTTTGTATGGATGGAATCCCTCAGTCTCTATCAGATATTTTTTTAATCCTTCATAGGTTCCTTTATCATTGATGAAAACAGCAAAATCAATATCTCCCGTAATGCGGCTTGGCGGGATATCATTTATTGCGGACATCCAAACATCTCGTGCCACTGCCCCAACGAGATAGAAATCTATACTAAACTTTTTCAAACCCCTCTCCAGTGCCGTAAGCATTTCTGAAAGTTTTGCTTCCTGCCTTAATTGCTTAAAACTTATCTTGTAGGTACTCATCGTATATTCTTTGTGCTGTTTCTGTACATCTTCTATCTCCCTTATTCATTAAATCGGCATATGCCAAAAGTGGATGCACTGCATTTTCGTTTACTAAATCATGTTTCCAGAATTTCTTAAATACCTTGACGTTACCTTGCTTGTCCGGAACCAATCTATAGTTCCTGATCAAATCATTCCATTCTTCCGCGGTATAGATTGTCAGCTCTTCTGGACGCAGGTAATTTGTATAAATTGCCCCGGCGGGTTCACCGCCCCAATATGTTTCTTGGTTTTTAAGAGGAATTTCTTTCCAATTGTAAAAATCTTCTTCCTTCAGAAACCTAAATGTACCAATATTTAACGTTGGCTTAAGACGTTTCTCATATTCCAAAATCCATTTTTCCAACAGTTGCTTCTTATTTTCCAACTTTTGCTCATTCTTTGTCAGCTGTAATAGATAACCTTCCTGTGCCAGCCCATTGAATATATTATTAATATTACCCAAGCCTGTACCGGTGCGTTGCGCGATTTCTCGATATGGTCGATTTACCCATTCTTCTTCAATTAGAAACTGGAATATGACCTGCAGCCCAGTCTTTGTAAAGGCACGGTTGCCGCCTGTAGTTGCAGTAACCTCATTTTTCCTACCGTCAATATAAATGTAAAGGCCATCCATTAGCAGGAACATGTTTCCGCTTGCCTCCAAGTAATTGATTTGCTTTTCTTTTAGCTCCTGCTTAACCTTAGGAAATATACGATTAGCAACTATCATAAATGGTGCTTCACTGCGTGCCTTATCCTCCATAATGGTAAGATGCATTCCACGTAGTTCTTTTTTAACTGCTACATTTAATACAACAGCAGGATGATACTTCATATGAAGCGTCAGCTTTCCATCAATGAAACCATCATTAGTTGCTTCTCTCCATTCAGCACGTATCTCATCTTTATGAAGATTATGTATTGCGTTTTGTATAATGTACTGCTCGTTCATCTTGTTCACTTTATACTTATGTTCACGAAAACGTGAACACTTAATATTAGTGAACAAATATATAATTATTTAGCTACATCAACAACATCAGTAACAATTATTTGTATTGTAACTACATCTAATATATAATCAAGAACTCAATCACCACTAGTAGCATCAACTATTTGTGCTCTAACTAATCTAATATTATTAATCAATAACTCTATCAACAGCAGTTTAAAAAAAAATCTTAAACATCGATTTATAGATTTTGTCATATTGATGAAATTTTCTGATCATTAGAACCATTTACCAATATCTTCGTTGCTTCCCCTTCATTTTTATATTCAAAAACCAGTATGCTTTTGTCTTATTTCAGGAGCAAAGGTAACTCCGTGTTCTTAACGCAATAGCAAGGCCTGGTCCTTCAGATTTGCCAAAAAATCTCCACCCATCCAGGTTGTATTTTTTATCAAAGCCTTGCTATTGCTAAACACTCACCTTTTTATGCTCATGAAACAAAACATAGCATACTCCGGCTCTTTAGACGAATAAAAAAAATGTCAGCAATGAGAAATAAAATATTAAAAATGGTAATGGTGAAACAAAACAACACCTCCTCTCATTGCCGAATAAATAAAATCTCAAAAAAAATAATTCATTAAAAAAGTAAAAATCATGAACATCATTGGAAGAGTGACAAAAGATGCGCAGGTACGCACATTGTCAAACAGCAAACAGGTAGTAAATTTTTCAGTAGCCATCAACGACAGCTACCGAAATAAAGCGGGCGAACGTATAGAGCAGACAACCTACTTCGACTGTGCTTACTGGCTTAGCGTAAAAGTAGCGACAATACTCACTAAAGGCACTCTTGTAGAACTCACAGGCAGAGTAAGTGCAAGAGCGTGGACAGGCAATAATGGAGAAGCAAACGCAAGTCTGAACTTCAACACCTTGCAAATCAAATTGCACGCAGGCGGTAAAAAATCGGAAACGGTACAGGCTACCACGGGAATCAATAATAACAAAACGGAGAACGACCTCCCATTTTAACTGCAGGTTTTCAAACAATTTTTAAACTTTTTAAATCATTTCATCATGGCACATAATATCAATTTTAACAGCAACACAGGACATTACTCATTCTTTAGCGTAAAAGAAAAAGCGTGGCACAGCTTAGGGCAAATTGTAGAGCAATACCCAACAAGCGAAGAAGCTATCAAACACGCAGGATTAGACTATGAAGTGGCTAAAAGACCGCTATATACCAAAGGATCCGGAATTATTGAAACCGCAAACGGTATCGAAATAGGCAGTAGTGAACTGGAAGTACCCAATTATTACGCCAATATCCGTACCGATAACAATGCAGTATTGGGTGTGGTTGGCAAGGACTACCACATCGTACAAAACCATGAGGCATTCAATTTCTTTGATGCTATTGTAGGGGGTGGCGAGGGAATATTGTACGAGACCGCAGGGGCATTGGGACAGGGCGAACGCATATTTATCACAGCCAAACTGCCCGATTATATCCGAGTGGGCAATGGCGATGATGTTACGGAAAAGTACATTTTCCTAACCACTTCGCACGATGGTAGCGGAAGCATAACAGCAGCCTTCACCCCTATCCGCATTGTTTGCCAAAATACCCTTAACGCCTCGCTTCGTAATATGAGCAACGTGGTACGCATCAAACATACTTCGGGAGCAAAACAGCATTTGGAAAATGCCCACAAACTTATGGGCTTGGCGGATACCTTAAGCACACAGTTAGAGGGAATATTTAATGAATGGGCTAAAGTAAAGGTAACTGACCAAGAAGTAAAAAAACTAATCCAATTAGCTCTTTGTCCGAATAAGGAAACATTGGATTTGATTAAAAAGGGTGCGGATGATGAAGTTTCCACCGTGTTTAAAAATGTGGTGCAAGATGCCTTTGCATACGCTATGACAAGCGACACTCAACAAATGGACACCACCAAAGGTACATTGTTCGGGGCGTACAATGCTGTGACAGGCTACTACCAAAATGTACGCAGTTACAAGGATGATGAAGCCAAACTGCAATCTATAGTTATGGGTGGAACAGCACAAATGAAATCGCAAAAAACATTTGAACTATGTACTTCTTTCGAGAAAATCGGTGCAGACGTATTCAATTTCAATTAATCTGAATGTATAACCACAGGCGACCGCCTTCGGGTGGTTGCTTTTAAATAGCAAAAAATGAAAGTAACAGATTTAAACGGTTGCCCTATTGAAGTAACAGACCTTAAAGAAGCAATCCGTATAACCAAACAGTACAAAAAATACATGCACGAAGATAAAAGCTACTCCGATTTTGATAAAAGGCAGAACACCTATTGGACAGATATATACGAGAAGTTAACAGTAATAAAAGAGCCATGTAAAAACAATTAAATTTTTAGAACGATGAACACAAATTTTTTCAATCAGATAGCGCAAATGGGCATTACAGGAGATTTACAACTCACTATATCAAAGGGTATAGAAAACAACCTTATTGTTTCTATAATACTTCAAAATGAGCAATGTGGAGATAACGCAAAACAACTGATACCACCACTTAATCTAAGGGGAACGGCAGAAGAATTGGATGAGGGATTTTTTCAGCAGATAACAACTCCTTTGCAAACCGCTTCAGGTTTAATGGTAAATATGGAAGCCTTTATGAAACAGTTGGAAGAAGCTAAAAAGCAATCGGCAATGGAAAAGGAAAAATCCGACACACAAAAGAAAGAACAGGAAGCCAAAGACAAGAAGTTTAAAGACGGTATGGTAAAGGCAGACGAATTGGAAAAAGAGGGCAAATTCCGTGAAGCGTGGATGAAAGTACCCGAAATTACAGATTATCCCGAAAAAGCGGACGAAATACGAAAACGCAAATCGGAACTATCAAACCAATTTTCTTCAACAGGTCTGTTTGCAACAGAACAACCTAGTGTTTAACAAAAAATTCAATAGTTATGTTAGTAACAACACAGTTAGAACGAGTATTTATACTTAAAGATAAAGGACAGGAGATCAGACTGACCGACCCCGAACCACGTTGGAGTGTGGAAGCGGTACTGAATTTTTACGCCAATACGTATCCCATACTAACCACCGCAAAAGTATCTGCCCCCATCATCCGTGATGATAAGATAGAATACAAATTAGAGAGCGTCATGGGAACAAAAGGTTAAACCAAAAATAAAAAACAATGAACTATGCAACGCAATATCCTATCGGGAACTATAAGCATACCCGAACAGAAAACACAACGGCAACTGAACCAACAATTGGGCGAGTTCGCACAATGGATGCAAAGAGCCAAAGACACAAACGAAGTACGGAAAGACAAACAGAAATCTGTACCGATAGCAATGCTTCCAATGGTTTTCTAAAGTGTGGGTTTCTGCCTAAACTGAAAACAACACAATCCACACAGGATTGTAAGAAAACAGCAAAAACGCAAAGGGATTTTTACAAGTCCCTTTCCCAACTTACAGAGCATTACGGCATTGAACCGTTACAAACGCAGGAATACGGCTATCCCTACAATATGGCTTTGGCTATGTGGGATGCTGAAAGCAAGTTAAAACAAAACAATGTCAATTGGGATAATTTACGTTTGGTACAGGATAGTAAGAAAACATTTTTTACGAGCGAAGAACGATACAGCACAGGTACAACCCTATACTATATTCCAATCGTGCCACTCTTTCAAATGCTCCATGACCCAAAGCGTAAAAAGACGGCTCAATTGCTTGTTTCGATTTGCAGTTATCTATATCATATTGTCGATATACCGTATTATAGACAGGAAAACAGCTATCTGTATTGGATGTATGAAATTATGAACGATTGGGTAGAACAGGATGATTATACCGAAGAAACGGACAGCTGTATTGCTGAGATTGCAAAAGCTGAATGGATAGGCGAACGGGTTGAACAGAAGCTATTCAACCGTATCAATTTACAGGTATTTGAACAGCGTTTAAACCACTTTAAAAGCCGTGACACATTCGACCAGGAGTGCCAAAAAGTAGCTTGCGATGCCTTTGCCCTCTATGCGCAATATCCATTTGAGAGCATTTTCCGAAACGCACCAAGACCCGAAGAAGACCCCTATACTGATGAAAACGACTCCGAAACTGTTGGAATGGAAAAATACATCTCCTTTATAGCGGATACCACAGGTTGGTTGTATGAAAGGCTTGCCGATAGCATCAATAATGAGTTTAACGAGTATGGAGTAATGGAAGAACCGACCATTTGCAAACGCTTTGACGGAAGTACCATTACACAAACCAATCTTGATTTTGAGAACCGCCTGTTTGCCCTTTTGGACGAACTATGCACACTACTATATGATTATAAAACAACAATAAAATGAGCAACGTAAACGACATAACCGATAATTTTGGAACGCTTTACCATCCAAAATCTGCATTGGTTTTTTACCAAACCAAAGGGACAAATACCTATATGTATGTGGAGCATTTTGATATGAACAAAAACGGAAATCCTATCAATGCCCATCCATTGACCGTAAATGAAGCCAAAATATTGGCAAAGGCTTTGCACACCGATAAAGAAAAGGACAAAGCCTTTTTAAAACCAAAAGGAATTTTGCCGACCAATATACTGCATATTAATCCGAGCGAAAAAGGCACTGTACTTTGGTACACCAAGGCACAGGAACAGCAATTGTATTTTGTAAACGGCTTGGGCATGCCCAACGGCAAAGCGTCTGTACCGTCAATGCTTTGGTATGCTAGTAAAAACAGCCTTGCCGTATTTGCTCTTACTACTGACAGAAGACCAACAGAAAATACACCATTGTATTTTGCTCCTTTCTTCAACATTTATGAAGATGGTAAAGTATGTATGGGAACTGTAAGTATAGACATTAAAAATTCTGCTTCTGTAGAGGAATTTACCGATGCTTGGGAAGACTACTTTTTTAACAGCTATTTCAGCCATTTATTAGGAAAACAAAATCCCATAAAAGGGAATTGCGTAAGCCTTTGGAAAAAATTGATTGAAACAGGTGAAGCCTTTCCTAAAGATGTATTGAAAAAGAACAACAAAACCCTTAAAAATCTTTTGTGATGAATACCGAAAAACTAAAAGTACATTTTACAGATAACTATTTGATAACTCCCACCAATCCCATTACGGTAAACTTAATCGGTGCAGGTGGTACAGGCTCAAAGGTTTTGACCGCTTTAATGGAAATAAACCACAGCTTAATCGAATTGGGACACGCAGGCTTACTGGTGCGTTTGTGGGATGATGATATTGTGACCAATGCCAATTTAGGAAGACAGCGTTTTGCCGAAATTGAAACAGGGTTATACAAATCCGTTGCACTAATTAACCGTGCAAACCGCTTTTCAGGGACAAATTGGAAAGCCGAAACCACAAAGTTTGAAAAGGACAGTTTGGGCAGAATACCCGAAGAAGCACAGGCAACTATTTACATTACCTGCGTGGATAATATAAAGGCGAGGTTTGGAGTTGCCGAAATTCTGAAAGAAATTTGTAAACGCAGACACCACAGGGATGAACCGAAATATTGGTTGGATTTTGGCAACAGCCAGCATACAGGGCAAGTGTTACTGTCTACCATAGGAAACATTCATCAACCCAATTCGGAGAAATACGAAACGGTGGCAAGCCTGCCAATGATTACGGAAGAATTTGGAGAATTATTGAAGCAGTCCGAACAACACGATGAAACACCGAGTTGCAGTTTAGCGGAAGCTTTGGAGAAACAGGATTTGTTTATCAATTCCTCTTTAACACAAATGGGCTGTTCGCTTTTATGGAGCTTATTTCGGTATGGTATGACTCCGTACAGAGGCTTTTTCCACAATCTGAAAGACTTTCGTACCCACCCCATAAAAGTCGCCTGATAGTCAAAATCGGGCGGCAAAAAGACACTCCCTTCCGATGGTCGGGACAGTCTTTTTGCGCCAAATCGGTGCAACCACTTTACCAAAATGCACCTTTCGCACTTCCTAACTCCGCATTTTACCAAACAGGTTGGAATCTTATTTCTAAGGGATATTCATTATCCCTTTCGTTGTTTCAGCCGACTTCTTTTCTTTCCACATCAGCCACCAAAGAAAAGATTCTGTGTTATAAACCAAATATATTTTTTAAAAATGATAGAAATTTAATACTATCTCTTCTCTAATTCTCGCTATATATTATTTAAAAATAACAGTTGATGTTCTAATTCTTTATTACTGTGTGAAATTGAGCATAAATTTATACATTTGCCAAATGAAAAATTTATCATTCATATTAGCATTAATGGTCTTGGTCTTATCGATCTTGCCAGGCTTTATGGAAGATAAATGCTTTGACGTCATACATCAAACAACAAATAGTCAGGAAGAAGATAGCGACGGTTGCGGTATGGAATGTTGCTCGCCTTTTTCTAAATGCAATACCTGTACTGGATTTGTAATTACTTCTTTTTATGCTTTAACATCCAATTATGTCCAACAACCTAAAAAGAAATTAGGTGTAATAACTGCGTCAGCTGTTTCAGACTTCTTCTCTTCCATTTGGCAACCGCCTAAGATTAATTAATGTTTTTAGTGTCTTCGGCACAATAACAAATTGCGGTGCTACAAACCGTCAATTCTTATTTTTCAAACATTAATAATTTTTCATATAATGAAAA
>NZ_SMFN01000037.1 GCF_004349135.1 Flavobacterium sandaracinum
AATGCGACAATATCAACAGCTCTTAAAGGAAAAAGGAATTAAACAAAGTATGTCAAGAAAAGGCAATTGCTTAGATAATGCTATCATTGAAAACTTCTTTGGAATACTCAAATCGGAGTTGTTCTATCTTAAAAAGTACAACTCAATAAATCAATTAAAAAAAGAGATTCAAGAGTATATAGTATATTACAATAACGACAGAATTAAATCAAATTTAAACAAAATGAGCCCGATACAATATCGAGCTCATTATTATCAAAATTAATTATAAATTTGTCTAAACTTTTGGGTGCAGTCCAGTTTGGGGTGTTTTTATTTCTTGTTTTCAGGAGAAATGAAGAAGCAAGAATATACAACAGTTTTGATTGATATTAACGATATTTCTTTAGCACATTACTGTATTAATAAATCAATGACAAAAGCTGAATTTAGTTTTTACCTTAAGGGATATGAAACTAAGCATGCGAGAGAGGAGGGAGTTAGAAAATCTAAAAATGGTCTTGCGACTAGTCTAGGTATTCCTACATTTATTTTCACTCTCTATAGTTCTACTATTTTTTCTCCTAAACCAGAAAAACCTAAGAAATTAAAAACTTTAGAAGGAATAAACTATATAACACTAAAAGAATTTCAAAGTAATAATTATCAATGTACTAGTAGTGTTTATATAATTCATAAATTAAAAGACGGCACTTATTTAAAATGGAAAACATACTATTTATCTGAAGAATAAAAATAGTGGTTATATAAAGACTCTATTGTAAGCTCTGCTCTCCGAAATGATCCTTTATAGCACAGATACCACAAATGTCTCCTGAATCATGTCTTCGTAAATCAAGGTGGTAAAATTGCTTTCAATGAAGAAAACTATTTCAAATGCTCCAGCATATCCACGGTCATGCTTTCCAAATCATACTCATGTTTCCAATTCCAGTCCTTTCTAGCTTCAGCATCATCAATACTGGCAGGCCAGCTATCAGCTATTTTTTGACGGAAGTCAGGATTATAAGTAATGGTAAATTCTGGAATATGTTTCTTGATTTCGGCAGTAATTTCCGTTGGTGTAAAACTCATCGCAGCAAGATTGTACGAAGATCGAATTTTGATTTCTTCAACCGGCGCTTGCATGATTTGGATGGTCGCAGCAATCGCATCATCCATGTACATCATCGGCATTTTAGTTTCAGAGGATAAAAAACATTCGTATGTTTTGTCAGCAAGTGCTTTGTGAAAAATATCCACCGCATAATCTGTAGTTCCACCACCAGGAGGCGATGACCAACTGATTAAACCCGGATAACGGATGCTTCTTACATCTACACCAAAAATATTATGGTAATATTCACACCATCTTTCGCCTGCTTGTTTACTGATTCCGTACACCGTTGATGGCTCCATGATCGTGTATTGTGGCGTGTTTTCTTTAGGAGTTGTGGGTCCAAAAACGGCAATACTCGAAGGCCAGAATATCTTTTTTATTTTTCCGGCTTTCGCCAAATTCAAAACGTGAAACAACGAATTCATATTTAAATCCCAAGCAAAAGCAGGGTTTTTCTCGGCTGTCGCTGATAATAAAGCAGCCATCAAATACACATCGGTGATTTGATGCAATTCTACTAAATGTTCAATTTGATTGAAGTCCAACGCATTCACTACTTCAAAAGGACCGGAATTCACCACATCAATATTTAACTTTCGGATATCGGAAGCAATTACATTTTCGGTTCCGTATAGTTGTCGCAATTTTTGGGTAAGCTCTGTTCCTATTTGGCCACAAGCGCCAATAATTAATATTTTTGTACTCATTTTTGTCTGTTTTGAAAAACAAAGATAACGTTTTCGCTAATAACATAATTTTGATGAAAATGATTATAAAAATCTTAAAATACGTTTTAAAAACACGTTAAATTTCTTAATTTATTATGTTTTTAAGTATAAAAATTAGTGAAGCAATATTAGATTGTTATTCGAATACTGGAATTCATTATTGTAAATTTACTTTGTAACTTTGTGCTTTAATGAAATTAAAAATGAAATACAATTTAGCCGTGTTCTTTTCGCTGATTTTCCTTTTGTTGTCTTGTAAAGATGACAATCAAAAACGCATAGCCGAGAATAAAAAAGAGATGCAAAAAAGAGCAGTCGTTTTCAAAAACATAGAAAAAGGTTGGGTTTTATATGATGAGCCAGTAACCGAAGCGGGTGAAAAAAGTATCGCATCTTGGAACGAATGGCGAATTTTTTTAGCAGAATTAGCCGTAAAACCAAAAAAAACGATTAGAGCTTTTCAGCAAAAATCAAAAGCGCTTTCTAAAAAAGTGATGGCTTTAGATGACAATATTCCGTATGAATACAACAAACCTCCAATAAAAAGTAGAATTTCGACTCTGATTACTAAAGTTCGATTGTTGGATTTATTCATTCATTTGGACAACATTCCAGATAAAAAAGTAACGTTATTGGTTTCAGAAATCAACTTAGAATTGGTTTCTCTTCAAAGACAAATGGATAAAATTGTCGAGAAAAGTAAAATTCCAATCGAAGAGGGAGAATCTGATCTACTAAAAATGATGGATACCACAAGAGCTATTCCTAATACACCTATAATCGACCCAAATATACCACGCGTTGAGTAAAACAGCCTTATATACTACCTACGATAATTCGCCAAAAACCCAGCAAATTGTTGCTCGTCTATTGGAAAATAACCAAGTAAAAATGCATCTATCGGGACTTTTAGGTTCTGCATTTTCATTTGTGATTCGGTCGATTTTCAAGAAATCCGAGCTTCCTTTTTTACTAGTTTTAAACAATAAAGAAGAAGCTGCCTACTATTTGAATGATTTAGAACAAATGATTGGCGAGCAAGATGTGCTCTTTTATCCGGGCTCTTTTCGCCGTCCCTATGAAATTGAAGATACGGATAATGCTAATGTTTTATTGCGTGCCGAAGTATTAAACCGCATCAATTCCCGCAAGAAACCGGCCGTTATTGTCACCTATCCCGAAGCCTTATTCGAGAAAGTAGTAACCCGAAAAGAATTAGATAAAAACACGTTGAAAGTTGCCGTTGGTGATAAGATCTCTATCGATTTTATCAACGAAGTGCTGTTCGAATACGAATTCAAAAGAGTTGATTTTATTACAGAACCGGGAGAATTTTCGGTTCGTGGAGGAATTGTCGACGTGTTTTCATTTTCAAATGATAATCCGTACCGAATCGAGTTTTTTGGAGATGAAGTCGAGAGCATCCGTACGTTTGATGTTGCCACGCAATTGTCCATTGAAACACAAAAAAAAATTACGATTATCCCAAATGTTGAAAACAAAGTTTTTCAGGAAAACCGGGAGAGTTTCTTAGATTATATTTCGGAGAAAACGGTAATTTTTATTCAGAATACTGAAGATTTTTTATTGCAATTGGACAAACAATTTGGCAAAGCCGAAGAAGCTTTCGCAAAATTATCTCAAGAAATTAAACGTTCAACGCCTGAACAATTGTTTTTAAACCAAGCGGAATTTATAAAAAGAGCCTTGGATTTTTCGATCGTCGAGTTGAGTTCGAAAGCAATTTTTAGAACTACTAAAAAATTCGAATACTACATTCAGCCACAACCGTCGTTCAACAAACAATTTGATTTGTTGTTGAATAATCTTAATGAAAATCATTTTAACGGATACAAAAATTATTTGTTTTGTTCGAATGATGCGCAAGCCAAACGTTTTCATGACATTTTCGAAACCTTGGATGAAGCGAATTCTGAGAATATTCGTAAGCAATACCACACTGTTGTTTTGCCTTTGTACCAAGGGTTTATTGATGAAGAAAATCAAATAACGTGTTACACCGATCATCAAATTTTTGAACGCTATCATAAATTCAACATCAAAAATGGCTATTCGAAAAAACAAAATATTACTTTAAAAGAACTCACGACTTTATCCGTTGGCGATTATGTGACCCATATCGATCACGGAATTGGGCGTTTTGGAGGATTGCAAAAAATACAAGTCGAAGGCAAAACACAAGAAGCCATCAAGCTCGTTTATGCCGATAATGATATTGTGTATGTGAGTATTCACTCGCTGCACAAAATTTCAAAATACAACGGAAAAGACGGAACGCCACCCAAAATTTACAAATTGGGGTCGAATGCTTGGAAGATTTTAAAACAAAAAACCAAGGCGCGCGTCAAACATATTGCGTTCAATTTGATTCAATTGTATGCTAAAAGAAGACTTGAAAAAGGATTTCAGTTTGCGCCCGACAGTTACCTGCAAAATGAACTAGAAAGCTCGTTTATCTACGAAGATACACCGGACCAAACCAAATCAACGGCAGAAGTAAAAGCCGATATGGAAAGCGATCGTCCAATGGATCGTTTGGTTTGTGGTGACGTAGGTTTTGGTAAAACCGAAGTCGCTATTCGTGCGGCTTTCAAAGCGGTTGACAACAGCAAACAAGTTGCAATATTAGTTCCTACCACTATTTTGGCATACCAACATTACCGAACTTTTACAGAGCGATTGAAAGATATGCCGGTTTCTGTGGGATATTTAAACCGTTTTAGAACGGCCAAACAAAAAGCCGAAACGCTAAAACAATTGGCCGAAGGAAAACTGGATATTGTCATTGGAACGCATCAATTGGTAAATAAAAATGTAGTTTTCAAAGATCTTGGATTGTTGATTGTAGATGAGGAACAAAAATTTGGTGTCAACGTAAAAGACAAACTCAAGACGATTGCTGCTAACGTGGATACATTGACACTAACAGCAACGCCAATCCCAAGAACCTTGCAGTTTTCATTAATGGCAGCTAGAGATTTGTCCGTGATTACAACGCCACCGCCCAATCGTTATCCTATTGAAACGAATGTAGTTGGTTTTAGTGAAGAGATGATTCGGGATGCGATTTCGTATGAAATTCAGCGAAACGGACAAGTATTTTTCATCAATAACCGCATCGAAAACATCAAGGAAGTGGCCGGAATGATTCAGCGTTTGGTGCCAAATGCCAGAGTTGGAATTGGTCACGGCCAAATGGACGGAAAAAAACTCGAGGAATTGATGTTGGCTTTCATGAACGGAGAATTCGATGTTTTGGTGGCAACCACCATTATCGAAAGCGGATTAGACGTTCCCAATGCGAATACGATTTTTATCAATAATGCGAATAATTTCGGCTTGTCTGATTTGCATCAAATGCGAGGCCGAGTTGGGCGTAGCAACAAGAAAGCGTTCTGCTATTTTATCTGTCCGCCGTATTCTGCCATGACTGATGATGCCAGAAAACGAATTCAAGCTTTGGAACAATTCAGCGAATTGGGAAGCGGATTCAATATTGCGATGAAAGATTTAGAAATTCGTGGTGCCGGAGATTTATTGGGTGGCGAACAAAGTGGTTTCATCAACGAAATTGGTTTTGATACGTATCAAAAGATCATGAATGAAGCCATTGATGAATTGAAAGAAAACGAATTCAAAGATTTGTATCCGGAGGAAAACAATTTGGAAACCAAAGAATACGTGAAAGACTTGCAAATCGATACTGATTTTGAGTTGTTGTTTTCGGATGAATACATCAATAATGTTTCGGAGCGATTGAGTTTGTATAATGAGTTAGGTGCTGTAAAAAACGAAGAAGAATTAATCGTATTCCAGAACAAATTGATCGACCGTTTTGGTCCAATGCCGCCTCGTGCCAAAGCATTAATGAATAGTATCCGAATCAAATGGATTGCAACCCGCATTGGAATCGAAAAATTAGTGATGAAAAAAGGCAAGATGATTGGATATTTCATTTCGGATCAACAATCAGATTATTATCAATCCAAACGCTTCAATCAAGTGCTGCAATTTGTACAAAAAAATAGTGCTATTTGTAAAATGAAAGAAAAACAAACGCCTGCTGGATTGCGACTTTTATTGACTTTTGATAATGTGAAAAATACGAGAACAGCGCTAGAGTTTATGGAGTTGTTGGGAGGTAATCAAGATAAGTAGTATGATTATTTGATTAAATAGGTATACTTTTTTAATCTTCCTGCCTTTCTAATTTCAAACAAATCTTCGACATAATAGCCATAGTTAACTGTAATTTTTCCATCTATTACAGTGTGGTAAGCAGCTGGGAAATTTTGATGGATTTCATTATAATATTTATCTTCATACTCAAACTCAATTGGATCTGTGAAACTTATTTTCTGTGGTGTATAAGAATCAGGCGAGATCGTGTTAAAAAGTCCTTTAGGTTTTAATGGTGATGCCCACCTTCCTTCTTTAGTCTTGTAAACATCATCAAATAAATATTTTATTTGAATTAATTCTCCTTCGTATTCTAACACATAGAATAAACAATAATCATATTCAACAAAACTAGACTTAAATGGAATATAATTTTGTTCTAGTGGCTTTTCATGAACGTATGATGTAAATTGAATAGTATCTTTTTTAAAATCGCCATAGATATTTTTAACCACTGAATATTTTGATACCGATCTTGAATCCAAAGAAACGCCATTGCAATAACTAGAAGGAGAAATCCAAGATTTAATTTTCTTACCTATAAACACATATAGTTTTGTTGGCTTTTCAGTATGTTGAGGCCAAACTTCACATGGTTCAAGTTTTAATTTAACAGTATTTTTTTTCTTCTTAACTAAATCAGCAACCAAGAATTTTTCAGTGGTGTGATAAGTAGATTCAAAAAATAGGGAGTCAGATAGTCTAGCATTTATTTCAAAATTACCCAAACTATCTGTTTTTGCTCTATAATTTCTGTCATTTAATAACTTTACAAGAATTTCTGAGTATTTAATAAACTCTAGATAGGAATTGTCATTTCTATTTTTAAATTTCGAATTCTCTTTCCAATACGTATATAAAGATTTACTATGTTTTCGCAATTTATTTATAGTGTCATTTTTGATAATATAAACTATGTGATCATTAAATTCTCCTGAATTAAATGCTTGTCCTTTTACTACTATTTCCTGTGAAAAAAGCATTTGAACTGATAGTAAAAATAATATAGTACATTTTTTCAATTGGTAATTATTTATAAATCTTAAATATAAGTTTTTTCCTTTAATTTTATTTGAAATGTCTCGCAAATTTTAATCGTCGTTTCCATTTTATAAAGTCAAAGCAACGAAAAAGCACGAGAAATATTATAGTTATTGGAAACGAATAGAACATTATTACAGCTTCCAGCCTTCCTCTTTAAAAGAGTTTCGACAGTAATTTGTAGGTTGTCTTATTTTCCAAATGATATATAAAAATAATTAATCGTGTACCAATAATTGCTAATCATTCATCAAAAAAACTTATTCCTAGGTATATCTACTGTACCCTCTTCAACGTATTCAATCAAAGCTATTAACCAATACTATCTGTAAGTAGCAGAAATAGTTCCGACTACAGAATCTAATTTTTGAACTAGTAAGTTATCTAAAATTGGTAAATTCATATTTTAAATCAAGCATACAATTCAGCAACGTCAAAAAAGAAAATAACCTAAAAGCTTGATATTACTAGTTCCGTCCTTAGTTAGATCCCGATAGCCGGAGCTTTTTGAAAAGACTTTACAGTGATGAAAGTTCTTTTTTGTTTTAAAGCGAGAGTGAAAATATAATTATTATTAGGAAGTCATAAAACCAGCTTTGCACATTCACCGTTACAATAAATAGAAAAAGAGGATTCAAAACGTTTTGAATCCTCTTTTTGCATTTATTGTAGACTAACTTAAAATAATTACGGAATCAATCGATCCACGCGAAGCTTTTCAAACAAATCATAAAACGAATCCTCGGTACTTTGATAAACAGTAAAACCTAATTTCCTGCTTTTGGACATGTCCGTCATCACTTCTATTGGTCGGCCCAAATCAAGATCCGTATGCCATGGCGAGGCTAACTGGTTTACATCGGATTCTTGCAATCCATTTTCGGAGGCTATTTTTTTCCAAATTGCAGCATCTTCATTCATTTGTTCCTCAAGAGGATGAATCGTACCATCAAAACCAATTGCCTCAATTCCGAACGATTCCGCTAATTTATTCCACAACCATTTCCAACGAAAGAAATCTCCATTGACCACGTTGAACGCTTCGTTTTGGGCAGCCTCTGTAGTGGAAGCCCATATCAAGTGCGCTGCTAAAACTCTGACATCGGTAACATCTGAAAGTCCGTTCCATTGTGCTGCTGAACCCGGCCACTGAAATGGCTTGCCCGTTGCTTTACAAATACTAGCGAATACAGCCAGCGTAGTCCCCAAATTCATTAAATTCCCTACCGCTTTCCCTATGATGGTGTGCGGCCTGTGGATGCTCCATGTAAAACCATCTCGCGCGGCAGCAGCATAAACTTCATCTTCTTGGGCGTAATAAAAATTTTCTAAATCAAGACGCGGTTGTGATTCTCTAAGTGGTGTTTCGGGCAAGAACCCTTCTTTGGCGTAAGCCTCAAACGGTCCTAGATAATGTTTCAGTCCGGTGACAAGCGCCACATGTTGCACGGATTGATGCGGTGCTAACGCCGAGAGCAGGTTTCGAATCATCAAGCTATTTACACGTATATTTTCGGCTTCAGAATCCTGACGCATCCACGTGGTAATGTACACATGCGTAGGTAAAACCTCTTTTAAAGCTATTTTTAAATTCTCTAAATCCAAAAGATCAGCTGCTACAGGATGCAAGTTTTTGCTGTTTTTTGGTGGGTTTCTGGCCAGTCCAAAAGTGGTCCAACCTTTGGCGATAAGCTGATCTGCGAGGGTACTACCAGTAATTCCGGTTACTCCTACTACGAGTGCTCTATTTTCCATGTTTGTATTTTAAAATTATAAAATACAAATTTCGGGAATGCGACAAAGACTATACAGGACATAGCGCACAGATAAAGTGTGACCTAAATCACGTCAGTGGGACAACCGACTTAAAGTTTCTCTTGAAATTCCAAGATAAGAAGCAACTAAAGTTTTGGGAAGGCGCTGAATCAAGTCGGGATACAACTGAATAAATTGCAGGTATCTTTCCTCAGAATTCTTACTCATTAATGATAGAATTCGGTTTTGAAGCGCAATATTGCCTGCCGTCATTTTTTGCAGAAAGAAGAATTCCATTTTGGGTAATGCTACGCAGAGTTGATCTCTATTTTCCAGCGTAATATAATAGGTTTGCGCGTCTTCCAAGCAATCGATATTGAGTGTGGCGTTTTCTCCCTTATAAAATCCTTGATTGTCTGTAATCCACCAATCTTCCATGGCAAATTGCAAAATATGACTCTTGCCTGATTGATCTAAATAAAACGAACGCAACAATCCTTTTACCACAAAATGAACATAAGGAACTGGAGTCTCCTGCTGGACAATGTATTGGTGTTTTTTATATTTACCAATTGAAAAATAAGAAAGCACGAGTTGAAATTCATAATCCGTTAATGGTACAATTTTTTCAATTTGTCTTCTTAATATTTCTTGCATAAGGCTGTTTTTAAATAATTGGATAAAATTACAATTAAAAAACTACGGACCAACAGTAAAAGAATTCCTGATTAAAAGACTTAAAAACACTGCTATCCGAAAGTTTTGAATAAAACTTAAAAACCCTTTGTTAAGTATTGTATTTGTTATAATTGTTGTTCTTTATTGAGAAAATAAGTCAGGTTTAAACAGCATTTTGTTTTGTTTTATTACTTTTTTTGCACCTTCATTAACTTGATTGCAAACATATTCTATGCTTAGATAAAAAGCTAAACATACTCTTATTTTTTCTACAAAATTAGAAAAGGTTTTTACTTTCTTGGCTATAGTTCTGTTTATGAGTTCTAATAACAAGTAACTTATTAAGGCGACATATATTTGAGATT
>NZ_SMFN01000038.1 GCF_004349135.1 Flavobacterium sandaracinum
AACTTTTAATTTTTTATCTTATAGTAAACGCTAAACAAACCCTTTTAGATAAATTAAAGCGTCATCTTCTTTCGTGAAAATTTGAGTAGGTACAGAGGGCTTACTAATCTCTACATAAAAAGTACTAATAATCAAGGAAAGTTTTTCATTTACAATAAGTGCTACTGCTTGCGTCAAAATAGAGCCCGACTGTGCTAAATGATCTCTTCCAGCTTTCTCAGTAGCAACAACACCCCTAATATCACATAAAATAGGATAAGTACATTCGTTTTGAAAATGAATTCTATCGGTTACAACGCACTGGGCTACCCTTAAATCAATAGTAGTATTAGGCTTGTATTCAAAAAAGAGAATGCCCCCAGAGATCCAAAACCTRGCAAAATCATTCTCATAAAAATCATGTGCTGCAATCATGTTTTACGAATTTAATTTTTCTAATTTAACAAAAATATAAACATCTATTAATAAGACACTTGCCAATTTGGGATTATTTGTTGCAATTTGGAAGTTTTAGTTGTCAATTCGGGACTTTGACTTGTTATATCGGGAGTATTGAGGTATTGGATGAAATAACTTTCAATTTTTATGATGAATTTTAGATATCTAAATTTTTAAAACAACTTAAACAATTTAAAAATGGCAAAAATTAAGCACAATAATTTCATAGACACAGTTGATGAGGTTTTATCAGGAGCAAAAAAAGAAGGATTACTACATCTATATGCAGAAGACAAAAAATTGACAGGTAGGACAATCCAAGTTAAGGGAAAGGAAATGTTTCATTTTGGTACAACAGGTTACTTGGGACTCGAACAAGACATTCGGTTGAAAGAGGCTGCAATAGCAGCCATAAACAATTATGGTACACAATTCCCACTTTCAAAGTCATATATTTCGCATCCGCTTTACAGTGAACTAGAGCAAAAAATTGAATTAATGTATGGTATACCACCCATTATAACAAAGAACAGTACATTAGGACATTTAGCTGTTATCCCGACATTGATAAGAGATGAAGATGCCGTAATAATGGATCATCAAGTACATTGGAGTGTACAAAATGCGTGTCAGCTTTTAAAGCTACGGGGAATTCCAGTGGAGATGATCAGACATAGTAATTTGGAAATGTTAGAAGATAAAATCAAACAATTAACTACCAAATGCAATAAAATCTGGTATATGGCTGATGGTGTATATTCCATGTTTGGTGATTATGCACCTATCCCAGAATTATTGGCTTTGACTCAAAAATATTCTCAGCTTAATCTCTATTTTGACGATGTTCATGGTATGAGTTGGCGAGGTAAAAATGGAACTGGTTTTATTTTTGATATGATAGAAGAACTTCCAGAAAATTGTATTGTGGTGAGTACATTAAGCAAAACCTTTGGAGCCAGTGGTGCGACGGTATTTTGCAGGAATCAGAAACTAAGAGATAAAATCAAAAATTTCGGCGGTCCATTAACTTTTTCCGCTCAGTTAGAACCTGCATCTGTAGCAGCAGCAATCGCTTCGGCAGACATTCATTTATCTCCTGAAATAGAATTGAAACAAAAAGTGCTAGCGGATAAAATCGATTATTTTAACCAGTTATTATCAAACGGAAACCTCCCCATAATTTCAAAAAATGATTCGCCAGTGTTCTTTTTGGGTATGGGTACGCCTGCAACAGCTTATAAGTTTGTGCATCGCCTATTTGAAGAAGGATTTTTTCTGAACTTGGGAATTTATCCAGCAGTTCCAATAAAGAATACAGGAATCAGAATAACATTATCGAGCCACAATAAGCTAGAAGATATWRMAGCCTTAGCTGATGCAATGGAATACCATTTTCCCAAAGCTTTGGAAGAAACAAATAGTAGTGAAATCAAAATCAGACGGGCTTTTGGAATGGACAATAAAAAAGCAGAAAATATTTCACAATCAAAAGAGCAGGAGCTTTTTATCGAAGAAAAAAATACCATTCAAGATATTGAAAAATCAGCATGGAATCAATACATGGGAAAACAAAATATTTTCGATTGGGATGGTATTGTTTATTTAGAAAAAACATTTAGTCAGCATCCAGACCCGACTAACCAATGGGATTTTTACTATTATATCATTAAAGACAACAAAGGTATCATAGTATTAATGACCTTTGTTACCTACGGTCTTTGGAAAGACGACATGCTGGCTACTGAGTCGGTCTCCATCCATTTGGAAGAAATAAGAAAGACTAATCCTTTATACCTCACCTCAAGAGTATTGGGTATGGGGTCTCTATTCACCGAAGGAAAACACTGCTTTATCAATCAGGAACATCCTTTTGCAGAAAAAGCATTGAAACTATTATTGGATAAGCTGGAAGAAAAATACAATGACTTAAATGCAGACATGCTAGTTTTAAGAGATTTCGAAAAAGACAACAGCTACAACAAAACAATAGTAGATCAAGGTTATTTCAAAATAGACATGCCGGAATCCTGTGTAATTGAAAATCAAGTTTGGCATTCACACGAAGAGTTTACAAAAACATTATCGTTGCGTTCCCGTAAACATTTCAATAAAGAGATAGAACCTTATGAGAAGTACTATGATGTTGTAATAAAAGATAAATTGAGCAAATCAGAAATATCAAGAGCATATCAACTCTACAACAATGTAAAAGACAATAATTACGCTATCAATACATTCCGATATACCCAAAAAATTTTCGAAAATATGAATGAAAGTCCCAACTGGGAATTTATAGTATTAGCCTTGAAAGCAGAGCCCGAAAATCCATTTGTAGGAGTTATGTTTTGCTACAAAAACGACAATCATACCTATGTCCCCGAATTAATAGGTATGGATTATAAATGGGCAAAAGAATACCAACTGTATAGGCAATTGTTATTTCAAACCATTAAAAGAGCTAATGAGTTGCAACTTCAAAAGATTGATTTTGGGGTGTCAGCCTCATTTGAAAAAAGAAAATTAGGAGCTAGGATAATTCCAAAAGTAGCCTATGTTCAGGCAAGAGACAATTACGCAATGGAACTTATGAATACTTTGCAAAATGATTACAAATCAATTGCAAAATGACGAAAGATATTGACAACTAATATTTAAAAAGATGTTTAAAAAAGCGATTGAATCATTTAATGCTGTCTGCAATGAAATTTTAGAGGCAAACGAAACAATGCAAAATAAGGCTTGTAATGGAATTGTATTGTGTAATAAAACATTAACGAACTTAAAAGAGATAGTTGATAAAAATGATTTCAACACCGTTCCTGAGGAGATCGATTTTTTCAAAAATATCAAACCCGTTCCTATGAGTTTATTGATCTATTTTACAGAAGTGCGTTCCTGCGAGCTAAGAATGCCAAAAGCGGGTAACACTTATAAAGTCGAATTCCTCCAAAAAGAATTGCGGAAAATTAATAAGTTCTTTTACAGAAATGCTGATTTTGTGCATTATATGGAACAAGGATACAGTTATCTGGATCATCAATTCTTTACTCGAAACCATCGCGATAATTTTCCCTTTACACCTATGACTGATTATTACCAATTTCCGGAATTTTCAACATCGCAAGACATGCTCTGGGCAAAAGTAAAGGCGATGTATCGATTTATTCATTACATCCGACAAGCACTAAAAAGACTAAAAGTGGATGATTCTGATATTTTTGAAGAAAAAAAGCATAAAGTATTGGTATGGACAGGGCCAAAAACAGCTTTGACAGAATTAATCTACGCCTTGTTTTCTAATGGAACAATCAATCATGGTGCGGCAGATATTAATACGATAACGACATCCTTTGAAGATTTTTTCAACATCAAACTTGATAACATCTATAAAACTTATACTGAAATTAAAGCACGTAAAAGCAGTAAGACAAAATTTCTGGAGGAATTAACGCTAAACCTACAGCAAAAAATGTACAGAGAAGACCAAGAATAAAGACTTAACTACTATGCCCACAAGCAGTAAATCCTGATTTAAAAGGATATACTGCTTTTTTTATGCCAGAATCAATCAAAGAACAATTACCAGAAAAATTAAGGTTTTTACTTTTTTCGTACTACGAAAGCCATGGGGATAAAATCCAATAAAAGCTGCTGAATTTTATAAAAACATACTAAACAGTACTAATCTAAAAACAGAAATCATGGTTGCACTCATTTTTCATGACAAGATTAATCAAATAATTGGCGCCTAAAAAGAGAATATTTTAAATCGAATAAGAAATCATCATTTTATGGAGAATTATTTTCCAGTAAAACCAAGGCTTTAAGCATTTTAAATGTTAAAGTTTTTCAGTACTACGAAAGCCATTGGGATAAAATCCAACAAAAGCAACTGAATTTTGTAAAAGCATTTTAAACAGTACCTCTATCTGGAAGAATTGCTACATACTGCGTATTGAACCTAAATTTTTGATTATGAATATCGACAGAATAGAATTTATGGCTTGGATGGAGCGAATCATGGAGCGATTTGACATCCTTATGGAATTGGCAAGTGGGACTAAAAATCAACATGCGATTATTGATGGAGAAGAGCTGTTGGACAATCAGGATATTTTACAAATACTGAAGATAAGCCCACGATCCTTGCAGCGTTACCGCTCTTCCGGTAAGTTACCCTATTATACAATTAGTGGAAAAATTTATTATAAGCTCTCAGATGTGCACCAGTTCATCAGAGAAAGCTTTACCGCTCCCATGTCCAAAGTAAAAGTCAACGGCTGACAAATGATGTCAATCAAAGCCAAACGAAGAGAAACAGTGACAGCTTCTTTACTTTCGATATTGAAATAGAAAATATTCAGATTATGAGCGAAAAAACTGTAGATACACCAAAATCTCCCGAACAATTATCTGAGATGTTATTGGTACTGGATAAAGAGAAAAATAAAATTCAGGCTGTAAAGGGCATTGATAAAAATGGCAAGCTGAAAACCGTTGAACCTATAAAGAAAAACCAGAACCAGTTTATGCGGGTGGATAAGAATGGCGATTTATTTTCTAACTTCTTTTCTAATTTTTTCAGCCAATTAAAGGATCCTAGTCGTTTTTCCTTTTTCAAAGTTCCTGAACCTGTTGCTATTGATATGGCAAATGAAATGCAACAACAGATGGATAAACCAAGTCCCGAAGGGGAACCACTGATGAAGCAATACGAAGTGAAAGCAGAACCTGATAAAAATAATAATAAACAAGAAAATAAAAATAGTATGGCAACAACACAGACAACATCAGAAAAAAGCGAATACCGCTATAAACCAGAACAGATTGACTGGGAAACAATGAATAGTCTCGGACTGAACAAAGAAAAACTTGAAAAGATGAACCTCCTTGATCCTTTATTGAGAGGGTTTAAAACCAATGAGCTTGTACCTGTAAGCCTTAATCTAGGCACTGCCGTTACCCGTATGGATGCACGTCTGTCTCTGCAACAAAATGATGAAGGAGTGGTTGTGGTTGCCATTCACGGTATCCGCAAAGAACCTAACCTGAATTTTGCTTTTTTCGGTCATGAGTTCAGCAAGGAAGATAAAGAGAACCTGCTCCAAACAAGCAATATGGGACGTGTGGTCAATCTGACCAATCCTAAAACGAATGAGACCATTCCCTCTATTGTCAGCGTAGATAGGCTGACTAATGAGCTTGTTGCTCTGCGAACAGACAAAATCAAAATCCCTGATGAGATCAAAGGCGTGAAATTGGATGATGTACAAAAGCAAACCCTAATGGAGGGTAAGCCGCTTCATATAGAGGGTATGACTTCCAAAAAAGGAACTTCGTTTGATGCAGACGTACAATTCAATGCCGACAAACGTTTTGTAGAGTTCTTGTTTGACAGAAATAATACCAATAAGCAATTGCAAAACAATGAGCAAAGCCAGTCGAAGGAAACTCCGAAAACTTTTAGAGGAAAAGAACTGGATAATGAGCAATATCAAAAGTTCAAAGACGGTCAGACTGTCTATGTTAGTGGATTGGTGGACAAGAAAGGTAAAGAATACAATGGTTACATCACTTTCAACAAAGAGACAAACAAAACAGATTTTTCTTTTCAAAACCCGAACAAAATTAAAGAAGAGGCAAAACCTACAGAAGCTCATAAAACACAGACGGCAGTCAATTCTGAAGGCAAAACTGATGAAGCGACCAAGAAGATCAAAGAGCCTTTAAAATCAGGACAAAAAAGTCCCGATAGCAAGGAACAGATGGAGGAACAGGAAGCAGACAAAGCGCCGGCCAAATCTAAAGGACGTAAAATGTAATGTCACATGAAATGCCTTTTGCATTCCATGTGACAAATAAAAAACAGTAAAAATAAACACATGAAAGTAGTTATTGCTGAAAAACCAAGTGTAGCAAGGGAAATAGCCAGCCTGTTGGGAGCCTCCGAAAAAAAGGATGGTTATCTGACAGGTAACGGTTATTATGTCACGTGGGCTTTTGGACATTTAGTGGGGTTAGGTATGCCGGAAGATTACGGCATTTCCGGGTTTCAGAAATCGTCCCTGCCGATACTTCCCAATCCTTTTTTATTGACAGTCCGAAAAGTCAAAAAAGACAAAATCTATACAGTAGATGCAGGAGCGTTAAAGCAGTTAAAGGTAATTGAACATCTCATTGGCCGTAGTGAAAAGATAATTGTTGCAACCGATGCTGGGCGTGAGGGTGAACTGATATTCCGCTATATCTATGAATACCTCAAAATCAACAAACCCTTTGATCGTCTTTGGATTAGTTCGCTGACCGAAAAGGCAATCAGGCAGGGTTTAGACAACTTAAAACCTGGTAGCGATTTTGACGGATTATATCAGGCAGCGCAGGGCAGGAGCCGAGCTGATTGGCTTTTGGGCATCAACGCTTCTCAGGCATTAAGTATTGCTGCAGGAAATGGTATCTATTCACTTGGTAGAGTGCAGACACCTACACTAGCTTTAATATGCAAGCGCTATCTGGAAAATAGAAATTTTTCGGTGCAGCAATACTGGCAAATACAGGTGTCCCATACAAAAGAGTTCATAGATTTTAAAAGCCTTTCCAAAAACAAATGGCAAGATAAAAAGCTTGTGGAAAATATATTAAAGTCCATCGAAAGAAATGGCAATACAGTTACGGTTACCACTGTAGAAACCAAAAGCGTGACGGAACAACCGCCTTTGCTGTTTGATCTGACTGGCTTGCAAAAAGAAGCCAATAAAAAGTTGAATCTGACGGCTGAAGAAACCTTGAACATTGCGCAAAGCCTGTATGAAAAGAAATTTATTACTTACCCGCGTACTGGGAGTAAATATATT
>NZ_SMFN01000039.1 GCF_004349135.1 Flavobacterium sandaracinum
AAAAAATTATTATGAAAGGCTCCACTAACATTTGTAACTACCATCCCCGTATTACCAGTTCTTGTCATTAGTATATCCTCTTCCGTACATAAAACAGAACTAGGGGGATTTTTAATAAAGTACTTTTTTTCTGAACTTTTTTTTAGAAACTCATTCGTAATGTAAAAATGAGCACCGTCTTCTGCTTCAATAAGTCTTTCAGAGATCATAATCTGCAATCCTTGATTGATTTTGACTACATCTTGTAACTTTTTYGYTTCCCACTCCTCAGTAAACCCTGGAAATCTCAAATTAGGAACGTTACCTACTTTTAATTTTTTATTCGCCATCTTGATTATTCAATTTTCGTTATTAAAAACATTAAGGATTTGAAAAATTAAAAAACTAGCCCCAGTTCTTTAAAATAAACATCTATTTCCTTATCGAGATTGGCTCGTTTGGTTTCAAGTTCTTTAATTTCGAACATTACCTTTTGGATATCAATTTCCTCTTGTTCTTCAAACGTATCCACATAGCGTGGAATATTTAAATTATAATCATTGTCAGCAACTTCTTTAGCCAAATGACTGTATTTTTCAATTACTGTTCTATTACGATAGGTTTCTACAATCTTAGTTATGTGATTGTCTCGTAACATATTTTGATTTTTAACCTTTTCAAATTCCTTGCTGGCATCTATAAATAAAATATCATCCGGTGTTTCCCGACATTTTTTGAAAACTAAAATACATGTAGGAATACTGGTGCCATAGAAAATATTGGCAGGCAAGCCAATTACTGCGTCTAAGTAGTTCTTTTGTTCTATGAGGTATTTACGTATGTGTAATTCTGCTGCACCACGGAATAAAACGCCGTGTGGCAATACAATCGCCATTGTACCATTTTCTGCTAAATGATAAATCATATGTTGCACGAATGCAAAATCGGCTTTACTTGCTGGAGCTAACTTACCATATTGACTAAAACGATCATCATTCAGAAATAAAGGATTTGCACTCCAATTGGCGGAAAAAGGAGGATTTGCCACAATGGCTTCAAATGGCATATCATTCAAATGTTGCGGGTGCTCTAAAGTGTCCTCTTGTTTTATATTGAATTTTAGATAATGTATGCCATGGAGTATCATGTTCATACGGGCAAGATTGTACGTTGTGCGGTTCATCTCCTGTCCATAAAAATTATTGACATCTTTTACCTCTTTGGCAACACGCAACAATAGCGATCCTGAACCACAGGTTGGATCATATACTGATTTTAATCTATTCTTACCTGTTGTGACAATTTTTGCAAGGATTTTTGAAACCTCCTGCGGTGTATAAAATTCTCCGGCTTTTTTACCTGCACCACTAGCAAACTGACCAATCAGATATTCGTAAGCATCACCTAATACATCTATTTCAGTATGCTCCAGCTTAAAATCAATTTCATCAAGATGCACTAAAACTTTTACTATGATTGCATTTCTTGCTTCAGCAGTTCGTCCTAAATTATTACTGTTTAAGTCCATATCTGAAAAAAGATCTTCGAAATCTTCTTCACTTTGAGTTCCCATCGTACTCAACTGAATATTGGTTAGGATTTTTTGTAGATCTTCCAGAATGAAATTATTACTACCACTGTTTCCTCTTTTTGCAATTTCACTGAAAAGCTCAGATGGTTTTAAAAAGTAGCCTAAATTTTCAAGAGCTTCTTCTTTTATTGCCTCAATATATTCTTGACCTTTTTTAGTATTTTCGTCAATATTCCTGAATTGAATATTATCATGTTCTAAAATAGAGTTGGCGAAAATTTCCATTTTTTCAGCCAAATATTTATAAAATATAAAACCAAGTATATAATCCCTGAATTCATCCGCATTCATCTTTCCTCGTAAAGTATTCGCTATATTCCAAAGCTGTTGCTCCAATATTTTTTTCTGTTCTTCTGACATTTGAAATAATTGTTTATTAAGATTAGGGATTAATAATCCTTAAGAAGGCACTAATGTAATAAACTTTTGGTGTTATGACTTATGGATATAACGAATAATCATTTTTTAGTAAAAGATAATAATCATGCAATTAAAAAGGCTCAACTAATTAGTTGAGCCTTAATTATAAATAAGAATTATCCCGAAGTAATTTATTGATTAGTTTTTCAAGTCGTTGCATCATTTCATCTTTCTCCTTCAGCATCCTCTCATACAAAGCAATCTTGTCATCGTATAGTTCAAAGGTATTTAAAATTCTTTAAAAAAAATCGATTTTTGGTAAAAACAAGCTTGCTTTTGTGAGATACAATTCCCCTAAGTCGTTACGGCACAATCTATTGCTTCCTTGCATGTGCTAAACAAAAATACAATTTTTCAGATAAGTATAAACTAAAATTTAAAATTATGAGTGCAATTGAATTTTCACAGCAAAAAAGAGTTGAAGGAAGTAATTACAGACCACATTAAAACATCTGCTATTTATTGTTTTGGCAGGCAAGTATCAACAAAGTTTCGGGTTTGCTCAATGATGTAAAATAAGAAAGCCGAGCAAATGCTCGGCTTTCTTTGTTCGACTACTTTTTACTTATTTCTAATAGAGACAACTTCTATATTTATCTCTTGCCCATCTTTTAAATATCCAGGATTATACATATCTCCACCCAATACATTTAAGCCAGACACTGAAATATCACATATTTTTGAAGAATCAATCTTAATTTTAACTGACCCCGTAGGATCTGTTACATATTGTCCGACTTTATCAAAAGTTTTCATTAAATACCCAATCCCTTCTTTTCTTACGATTACAGTATCAAATTTATTAACTCTACGTTGCTTGGTTTCTTTATCAACTGAATTAATTGTTATAGTAATTTGATTTTCTTTTTCCTCTTCTATTTTGGCTTTTTGGTTATCCCATACCATAGCTAAAGCATTAAAACCGAGAATTGGCGTATAATAAATAACTATAAAAACATATAAGTAAGTTAATTTGTTGAATAAGAACTCTATTGAATATGTTATAAATATTAAAAATGAAATCCAAAAAGTAAGTAATATTACCGAAACAGACATATTATTTATTAAAGAAGTTTCTACTCTTGCTAATCTATTTACTTTATCACAAAACATTAAACTTAAGACAGAAGAAGTTACACTAACTATAATACAAAATGCTAAAACAACAATATTACCTGCCAATTTATAAAAATCATTTCCAAATAAATAAATAGATATGTACCAAAAGGGAACTAAAAATAATGAAATTGAAAGTCCTTTTATTGAAATATGTGATTCGTTTAATTCTTTTAATATTGACATTAATTGTGTATTTTCTGTTCGGTTCAACAAGCTGTCTGCCAACGTTCTGGTACTACAGCGGGTTTAGGATTAAATTAAGCCTTATTTTCGGATTTGCCAAATCATCCAAGTAAAAAACTAACTTTCCATTATGTCTAATACCCAAATCCGTTGTAGTGGCTGTTGGCGGTCGTTGTTTTTATTCACATTGTTCAATTTCACACATAATCGGCATATGGTCACTTATTTTTATCCATCTATCAAATTGTCCAATTTCAAATTTTATTATTTTTTCGGTAAATTTTTGAGTACCAAAAATGTAATCAATATGATAAGGTCTTGTTGATTTTTTTTGAAAATGTAAAGTTGGTATAGTTTCTTTGCCGTGAAGTTCTCCTGTAAACTTGTGATAAAAACTTTCGATACCAATTTCTTTAAATTCTTTTACTACATCAGAGTGATTCCACCATCTGTCCCATTCGTCCCAAATTGTGTTACTATTAAAGTCTCCTGCAATAATTGACTCATTTAATTTGTCTTTATTGACTTGTAGATATTTCCATAATTGACCTATGTAACCAAAATTAGGCGAATTATTTCTGTGTGTCCAAACAGCAAGCAAGTTAAAATCCATATTTATTTTACAAGGCAAAAAATGCTTTACTGAATGGTCTTTGAATTGGTTAGACCAATCTAATTTTTCCAACTTAATCTCTGGTTTTGCAAAAATTGCTAGTCCTTTATTTTTGTTATCTCCAATCCAAATATAATTTTCAGCCCATTCTTGATATTTTTTGTCTTTGGATTCGGATGGGTTTTCACATTCTTGAATAATATATATGTCAGCATTTAAGTCTGTAATGTTTTCAAACTTTTTCCTAAATGCTCCGTTACAATTCCAAGTTATTATTTTCAATTTCGTCTGTTTCGTTTTTTACTATGACGGCTAACGTCCCCGCGCTACAAGTAGTTTGGGATTAAATTAAGCCCATTATTCGGATTTGCTTAATCTTCCAAATACAAAACCATATTTAAATTAAGCCTAATCCCCAAATTGCTTGTAGCGTGTGTGTGTGCCTTGCATGCACTTCCAATTCCTCAAAAGTAGGAATTTTATCTATAGGGTGCAAGTCCCTTATCGGCAAGTTGTTGTATTATATTGAGCCGATTAGCACGTGGTAAGCTGGTTTGGAGCGATCCATGCAGTGAAGGAAGCCAAACGGCAAAAGTCTGTACCGAGGAACACAAAGCGCATAAGAGGCTAGCTAAATTGGGTAAGCATGCACAGCAATGCAAAGCCTTTAGACAACAGGTTTAGTTAGTAGATGCGTCGGGCATAGACGGAAAGAGGAAGTGCTTACCGGAAGGACCCAACGCAAGTGGTTCTCAATTTTCATCGGAATAACGCAAGTTATAGCCCTGAAAAAGCGGAACAGGAAGAATTTAATGTAAAACAACAAGTATGATTGCACAAGTAACACATCCTTACAATCTCCAAAAGGCACTACATCAAGTAGTGGTCAACAAAGGCAGTGCGGGCGTTGATGGGCTAAAAACCATTCAACTAACGGATTATTTCCGTGAACACAAGTCTGCATTACTGGAGGATATTAAGAATGACCGTTACTTACCGCAACCTATTCTTGGAGTAGAGATTCCCAAAGGAGGCGGAAAGTTCCGACTCTTGGGAATCCCAACCGTAGTCGATAGACTACTTCAACAAGCCGTATCGCAAGCGATGATGCCGAGATTCGAAAAGGATTTTAGCGTGAACAGCTTCGGATTTCGACCCAACAAAAACGCCCGCCAAGCGGTAGGCAAAGCTTTGGGAAACATTCACGAAGGCTACAATTATATTGTAGATATTGACCTAAAAACCTTCTTTGACGAAGTGGATCATTGCTTGCTGATGAACCTGATTTACCAAAAGGTAAAATGCCCAACGACTTTGCGATTAATCCGCAAATGGTTGCGAGTGCCAATACTCATCAAAGGAAAACTGATCAAACGACGAAAAGGAGTTCCGCAAGGAAGCCCGATTAGTCCGCTTTTGTCAAACATCTTGCTCCACGAATTGGACAAGGAATTGACACGAAAAGGATTGAAGTTTGTTCGCTATGCCGATGATTTTAGTATTTACACCAAATCGAAATACCAAGCCAAAACGGTTGGAAATGCTATCTTTCTGTTTTTGAAAGACAAGCTAAAACTCACCATTAATCTGGAAAAGAGCGGGATTAGAAAACCGATTCAGTTCACGATATTGGGATTTTCGTTTGCATCGACCTATCAAAAAGGGGTAAAAGGCAGGTATCAACTAACGGTAGGGGACAAAGCTTGGGCAAAACTCAAGCAGAGTCTAAAAGAAGTGACGCGCAAAACTGCACCCAAAAGTTTCGAGGAACGCATCCGAAAAATCAACGAAATCCAGCGAGGATGGTTAAACTATTTTCGAGGGACAAGTATTCAAGGAAAGTTACGAGATATTGACGGATGGTTACGCAACCGACTGCGCTACTGCATTTGGACGGACTGGAAAAAACCCGAACGCAAAAGGAAAAACCTGATGCGACTAGGGATTGACAAAGACCATGCTTATGCTTGGAGCAGAACCAGAAAAGGAGGATGGCGCATTGCTCAAAGTCCAATTCTAACCACTACTATTACCCTACTGCGACTTAAGAAGAAAGGCTATCAATCAATGTTGGAGATTTACATGGAACTCAACCCATCACTTTGCGAACCGCCGTATACGAGAACCGTACGTACGGTGGTGTGAGAGGCGCACTCCGTCAGTTTCTGGCGGAGCCGTCTACTCGATTACC
>NZ_SMFN01000004.1 GCF_004349135.1 Flavobacterium sandaracinum
ATTAAAGGACGAACCAAAGTGAATCATATGGCAGATAAAAAGATGAAATCAATATTACAAATGTGTGCTTTAGTTGCCGTAAAACATGATCCGCAACTCAAAGAATATTATGAAAGAAAAAAAGGTGAAGGTAAGAACGCAATGCTGGTTTTAAACAATGTAAAATGTAAAATTATTGGTCGTGTTTTTTCTGTAATTAACAGACAAACTCCCTATATAAATACACATAAATTTGCCTGTTAAATTTTAAATATTTTCTTGTTTTTTACCATAGAATGCGCTAACGATTGTGGTATATCGGTGCGATCGGTTAACTTATAAAATAAAAAACATAATTATAAAATTGATTTCATTTTTTCAAAATCTCTTTTTAACTCAATGTATCGCATTTCGTCAACTATAATTGATTGTTTAAAAACAAGCATCAAATTAGATCCATTCCCTAGTATATATGAAATCCCAATAAATTCTGAATCCAATTCAATGTTATAATTATCATATAATATTTTTTTAAAGTTTATTTTCACTAATTGATCTTGCCTATTTTTATAATTATTGATCAGGTAATCATCCATTAAGATACTATACAAGCCTTCTACTTTTTCAATTCGAATATCTTCATTTTGGAACAATATTTCTACACTCTCAGAATTCTGTATTAACTTCATTAAATAAAATGAAGACTTGAAAATAAAAGTAAAAATAGAGCCCAATAATTCTTTTTGAATATAGTAATCAAATAATATTGTTGGTTCATAAGCATTGTGCAACTCTTTCCACGACTTAAAGGATTGAGGAAAATATCTTGCAAAAATTAAATTCATTTTTTCGTTTCCAACAATATGTCCCTCAATTTTTTTTTGATCGAATACAAGAAATTTTATCTTAAGATCATTTAATTTATTAAGCAAAGCTTGAGATGCAATTGTTGAGTAAAAACCAATAAAGCCATCACATCCAAAAGATTTTATCCTATCAGTAATGTCTATTTCTACATTATTAGACACAGAAGACCCTGAATTAGCATAGTGCTTACAACTCACTAACCATTTAATTTCTTCATATGGTCCCTCCAAACCGTTTAACGTTTCAGAAACAATTAAATCTTTACCGCCATCCGGGCCTCTACCTGGATCTTCAACTATTGTATACCCCAAAATCTCAAGAAAATCTCTTGCGAAAAGCTCAAAAGTATCTGACAAACCACCATCTTTATTATCGATCGGAATTTCTGTAAAATTAATAGGCATGTAAATAGAACGTTTATATTTTAGGTTGCCCAAATATAATCAATTTTTCTTACGATTTTTTTAAAAATAAACAACTGAAAACCGAGCTCGCGTAAGAGATAGCAGCGGAAATCCTTTGTATTTTTCTTTAAAAACACAAAGATTGTAGTGCATAGCCCGACCCAAAGTGACCAGGAGGAACGACGAAGCAACTTTGGCTAAAATGAATGGTGTTCCAGTGAGAGTGTTATACAGTTTACCAATAACGATACAATCTGGCAAGTCTTAATAAAAATAAAATCCGCTTCTTAGTGTAAAGAAGCGGATTTGTTCATTTAAAGTTTCGCAGCTACCCTAGCAAGGGCTCGGGTTTATAATTTGTAGACATTTGCTGTACTATTTGTATTGTTTGCTCATTATTGTGGGCACAGTTTACAAAACTGCGCTAACGATTGTGGTATATCGGTGCGATCGGGCTTAAATTGCTTATTTAATTTTTTCCATTTTTTTACAGAATTGGAATTCCTATCCAATGCATAATGAGCATTATTACAACAGTTATTCCAAAACTACACAAAGTAAGAATACGCCAATAAACAGATCTTCCGTTCCCAAATCTCCAAATTCGTTCACCAGCTTCTTCTCTATTTGATTTCAAAGTTAATTTCGACAATATATATGTTGAAACAATAAAAATAAAAATAGCAATTAACCAAAATTTTATCATAAGTTATATTTTTTTAAATATCATTAAATTCTCTCGTATTTCTTAAAATTACCGCCAAATGCTTTGTAAACTTTCTGACCAAAAATATTTCTACAAAATTGGATTTACCTGCGTAATTTCGGCACAACTAGCCAGTAAAATTGATATCCGCACTACAACATAGCGTGTATACACCCAAAATAAGGTAAATAGGCGCAACTACTTGTCTCTTTTTATATTTTCAAATATATTATAATTTTCTTATAATTTAGCAGAAAAAACGTCTTAAATATCGCGGGTTGCGTGAGGGATAGCAGTGGAAATCCTTTGTGTTTTTTCTTTAAAAACACAAAGATTGCAACGCATAGCCCGACCCAAAGTGGCTAGGAGGAACGACAAAGCCAACTGCAGGGTCACGCCCAAAAAATAAGTAATCAAAAGATGAAGTTCATAAAAAAATCCGCAACTCTAGACTTTTGTCACAAGAAGCGGATTGATCAAACTAAAAATCTAAAAAAAACTACTAACTAAACTCTTTATCCGGATTGTATCCTAAATACGACATGGATTGCTCTTTGAAAACTACGCCGTACTCTTCTAATTCTTTTAAAATGGGCTCATACACTTCCTTACGAATGGGCAATTGTACGCCCGGAGTCGTAATTTTACCATTTAGGATTAACAAAGTCGCCATGGCAACGGGTAAACCCACTGTTTTTGCCATCGCAGTATAGGTTTGATCGTCGCCAATGCACACCATTTTGGAATCTATTTGTTCTTTTTTGCCCTGTATTTCGTATCCAAATTTGTGGTACATGACAATCATATCTTTATCATCTTGCTGAAGCGTCCAACTATCAGTCAATATTTTCTCTAGAATTTGAGCGGGTGTAGCGTTTTTCAAACCCACAATTTTATCACGATTGAACAAATCGAGTTCCAATAATTTGTCCCACATGATATCATCTTGGTCAATTTTCAGAATCAAACGCGTCTTGATTTCCACTGAATCTGTGGGATGATACGGCAAAAACGAATTCACAAATTCTCTGTAACTCATGTTCACTGAATCCTCCATAACGTAACTGTCATCCGTCATTCCTAATTGCACAAACATATTCCATGCTTTAGAGAAACCCACTCTTCGGATCGTTCCTCTGTACAACGTGAGCACATTATCTAAACCATACACACTGCGGTATTTCAAGGAATCTCTATTCGAATACGCTTCAAAACGACCGTATCCTTCTACTTGTAAAAACTCGGTTCTGCGAAACAAATTACAGTACGGAATGTATTTATAAGTTCCTTCCTGAATAAATTTGGCAGCGCCACCTTGCCCTGCCAGAACCACATTCCGAGGTGCCCAAGTAAATTTATAATTCCAAAGATTCGTATCGGATTCGGGAGCGACAAGTCCACCACAAAAAGATTCAAAAAGAAGCATTTCTCCGCCTTTTTCCTTTATTTCATCAATCACTTTCATCGCGCTCATGTGATCAATTCCAGGATCCAGTCCGATTTCATTCATGAAAATCAGATTGTTTTCCTTTGCGGCAGCATCTAATTCTTGCATCGCATCACTCACGTAAGAGGCGGTAACCAGATGTTTTTTATAAATAATACAATCTTTGGCCACCTGAATATGCAAATGAGCCGGCAACATCGAAATGACAATATCAGCGATTTGTATGGCTTTCTTTCTTTGATCTTCATCAAAAATATTCAACGCAATTGCCGTAGCATTGGAGTGATTATTTGTCTTTTTTTGGGCCAAAGCCAAAGACAAATCACCAATAACAAGATGCAAATTCTCTTTCTCAGATTTATCTAAAAGATACTGAATCAATGAGGATGCTGATCTTCCTGCTCCAATGATTAAAATTGTTCTCATTTTTATATATTTATAACACAAACATACAAAAATGTTGTATTTATAACAAACCGACGTCGTTTATTTTGAAATAAATTGAAAAACACTTTTCAAATATTCCGCCTTACTGCATAAAACTATCGCCATAAATCCTTTTAAATTCATTCGAGATGAAATACTTTTGCAACAAAGACATTTAAAATGAACAAAAAGATACTTTCGACAGCCATTATTCTTGGAATGATTGCTATAATTTTAGGCGCTTTTGGCGCACATGCACTAAAAAAAGTACTCTCTGTAGAGCAACTAGTTACATTTGAAACTGGAGTGCGCTATCAAATATATCATGCACTATTTTTATTGTTTTTAGGACTCATGAATGATATTACTCAACGAATCAAAAAAACAATCTACTTTTTGGTCCTTTCAGGTGTAATTTTATTCTCAGGTTCCATCTACTTATTGGCGACAAACGACCTGACATCTTTTGATTTTAAGACAATTGGATTTGTAACACCGATCGGTGGACTCCTATTAATACTGGCTTGGGGCGTTTTATTAGTCTCTGTCATAAATAATAAATCACAAAATCAGAAGAATTAAAGGCTAACTGAAATATAATTTCTACTTTTGCAGTCTATAAAAAGTAACTACACAATAATAAATTTATGGACAATAACACGCTTTTCTCGCAATCGATTTCGTTAAAAGAATTAGGAATTGAAAATACCAAAATTCATTACCAGTTATCCCCTGAAGAATTACACGAAATAACTTTAAAAACAGGTCAAGGAATTGAGACTTCTACTGGAGCGTTAGCTGTCAATACAGGAGAATATACTGGACGATCGCCTCAAGACCGTTATATCGTAAAAGACAGTATTAGTGAAAATCAAGTTTGGTGGGGAAAAGTAAACATCCCTTTTGAACCAGCAGCATTTGATGCTTTATACAATAAGGTTACCGCTTATTTATCAGACAAAGAAATTTATGTTAGAGATTCGTACGTGTGCTCTGATCCAAATTATAGATTAAATGTTCGTGTTATTACAGAAACTCCTTGGGCAAATTTATTTTGTTACAATATGTTTTTGAGACCCGAAATGGAAGAATTAGCCAATTTCAACGCGGAATGGACTCTTTTGTGTGTACCAAGTTTTATGGCAGATCCAGCAGTAGACGGAACACGCCAAAGCAACTTCGCCATTCTTGACTTTACAAAAAAAGTAGTTTTAATAGGCGGAACTGGATATACTGGAGAAATGAAAAAAGGGATTTTCTCTGCTTTGAATTTCATTTTGCCGGTGTTCAAAAATACTTTGCCAATGCACTGTAGTGCCAATGTTGGGAAAGACGGTGATACAGCTATTTTCTTTGGATTATCAGGAACTGGAAAAACAACTTTATCAGCTGATCCTGACCGAAAATTAATTGGTGACGATGAACATGGTTGGACCAATGAAAATACAGTTTTCAACTTTGAAGGCGGTTGCTATGCAAAAGTGATCAATCTTTCCGAAGAAAACGAACCAGATATTTTTAGAGCCATTAAAAAAGGAGCAATCCTTGAAAATGTAATTATCAATGAGGACACTAATGAAGTGGATTTTGAAGATATTTCCATCACTCAAAACACCCGCGTAAGTTATCCTATTTTCCATATTGACAACATACAGCCCGGTTCTATTGGAAAAAATCCAAAAAATATATTTTTCTTAACGGCCGATTCATTCGGAATATTACCTCCAATTTCTAAACTTACTCCTGGACAAGCTGCATACCATTTTATTTCTGGATACACTGCAAAAGTGGCGGGTACCGAAGCTGGAATTACAGAACCTCAACCTAATTTTTCTGCTTGTTTTGGCGCACCATTTATGCCATTACACCCAACAAAATACGCTGAAATGTTGAGTAAAAAAATGAAAGACGCCAATGTAAAAGTTTGGTTAATCAACACAGGTTGGACAGGCGGACCTTACGGAATAGGTAGCCGAATGAAATTAAAATACACCCGTGCTATGATTACCGCTGCCTTAAACGGAGAATTGGATGATGTGGCGTATGAAAACCACCAAGTTTTTGGAATTGCAAAACCACAAACTTGTCCAAACGTTCCAAGCGAAATATTGAATCCTAGAAATACATGGGAAGACCCTGAACTATACGATCAAAAATCGGTAGAATTAGCTCAAAAATTCATAGCAAACTTTGCCAAATTTGAAGAATTTGCCAATGCCGAAATTATGGCTGGTGCTCCTTCAGCTTAAGTTAATTATAATTCAAAAGCAGTAGAGCCGTTCGTAAAGAGCGGCTCTATTTTTTTGGACTAAAATTAGTAAACAAAAACAAATCAACTATTTATACCAAGATTCGGTTTTTGGCGTTAATTTTGTAGTCAATCAAAAAATCATCAATCATGTTAAAACAATTTTTCATCCTTTGTTCCGGAGCCGACAGAGACTTACTTGAAGGCTGTTCCGAAGGCGAACAAACCAAATATGTAGGTATTGGCGCCACTGTCTTCTTTACTGCAGTAATGGCTTTTCTTGCCAGTTCGTATGCACTATTCACCGTTTTTGACAACATTTATCCTGCAATCGCTTTTGGTATCGTTTGGAGTTTACTTATTTTTAATTTGGATCGTTTTATTGTTTCCACTATTCGAAAGAGAGACAAAATAGGAAGTGAATTTCTACAGGCAACTCCCCGAATCATTTTGGCGGTAATTATTGCGATCGTAATTTCGAAACCATTGGAAATTAAAATCTTCGAAAAAGAAATCAATACCGTTTTATTGAAGGAGAAAAATGCAATGGCTTTAGCCAATAAAAAAGAAGTGGCGAATTATTTCAAATCGGATTTGGACAAAAATAAAGCAGCAATCGACAAATTAAAATTGGAAATCTCAAGCAAAGAGAAAGAAGTAAATACGCTTTATGAAACCTACATCACCGAAGCCGAAGGAACCGCAGGTACCAAAAAATTAGGAAAAGGCCCTGTTTTTAAAGAAAAAATTGCCAAACATGATTTGGCAAAACAAGAACTGGACACCTTACAAAAAACCAACTTGGCTAAAATTGCTGAAATGGAGAAAAATACGAAAACGTTACAAACTGATTTAGATAAGAAAATTACCGAAACACAGCCCATAATTGATGGATTTGACGGTTTAATGGCACGAATCAATGCCTTGGATAAATTACCGTGGTTGCCTTCGTTTTTCATAATGTTACTGTTTTTGGCTATTGAAACTTCTCCTATTATAGCTAAATTGCTATCTCCAAAAGGAGAATACGATTATAAACTGGAAGATCTGGAAACAGCATTAAAGGCAACAATTGAACAAGACAAATACCAACGTACTTTATTGGTAAAAACTAGTGCAACCATGCACGATAAAATCTACGGAGCTATTGTAGACGACAAACAGTTGTATGATTTACAACGAAAAAACGCTACCGATTTATTAGAATTACAATCTAATAATTTTGTAGAAAAGCAGAAAAGGACATTCTAACACAGATAAAGTTTAAATTAATTTTATCATTTTTAAGTTGACTTTATCAAACACTAAAATCTAGAAACAATCAGATATAGCTAACGCTAAAAAGCTCCCCTGTAAAAGGATAAAATTTATATTTTTACTTGATTTAAGTAAACTGATCGGTGTAAAACCATGAAATAATTTGAATGCTGCCGAAAAATGGGACACATCTTTATAACCGCATTTATAAGCCACTTCACCTACATTTGAAACTTTATTTTTTAATAAATTTATAGCATATTCCATTCTTAACTTTGTTACATACCCTTTGATTGTTGTTTCAAAACACGTTTTAAACCCTTTTTTGAGCTTAAATTCATTAAGCGCTACAGCTCTTGAAAGTTCAGGAATTGAAGGTGCATGCGTAAAATTAGTCTCTAAGATTATTTTGGCTTTTAACAACTTAAGATAATCCGCTTCGTTTACACTTTCTTTTTCTTGATTTAAATTTATTAAAGTATCAAATTGTAAAATCAAAAGTTCTTTTATTTTTGCTTCTAAATACATTTTTTTGATAAAACCTTCATATTTACAAGTTCTAATTTCATAAATAACCCATTGTATATTTTTATTAAAAGGGAGGTATTTTGGAGTTAAATAACTGGATTTTTTTTGTGTAATAGCGTTAGAAAATTTCTTGTGAAGTTCCCATTCATTATGAATTAATAAACGATAATAATTCAACGATAAGATAATTGAAAAACAATCTACCTCTTCATTAGCTGGAACTTTTAAAGTACCCTTAAAATTATCCGAATATAAAATATTATGTGTGTTTTTTATTTTATCCAAATCTGTATCTAATTGATCTACATCTATTTCTACATTGTTACAATATATAAAATTCATCATAACACATTCCCCATGTATTTGTAGTTGTAGCACTTGCTGGGTTGCAAAACGCATTTTTGAATCTAGAATCACTATTCCATCGCCAATCAAATTAGTAATGGTTAGTTGTTCTATACACCCGTTTTGAATGGTAATTTTATCTTCAACAAAATTACTTTTTTGATTATAGGAATTCCTAACTTCTGCATGTAGCAAAAGCGCTTCTTTCCCCACAATATTCAATTTAACTTCCATAGTAATAATCCGTTTTTGCAAAATAATAATCCGTTTTTCCCTAACTGGTTTGTGGGTTTAAAAACTAAATTTGCAGCAAAGTTATTTATAATAAGTCTAATTAAGAATAATTTTCATTAAAAATTTGTAAAAAAATGACCAAATATCAACTTGTCTTTCTCCTGTGCTTAGTACTACAATACTCTGTTTTAAGTCAAGAAAAGAAAACTGAGATAAAAAAAACACAAGAACACGAAATATTAAATAATGTAGTAGTAAAAGGAAAATCACAAAAGAAAAAAGTAGAAACAAGTGGTTTTGCAGTAAACATTATTCAAACTAAGGAAGCATCGTTAACAAACTTAACAACTAATGAATTGCTTGACAGATCAGTTGGTGTACGTGTCAGACAAAATGGAGGATTAGGTTCAAATGTAGAATATAATCTTAATGGAATGTCGGGTAGTACTATTGGGATATTTATTGATGGTATAGAAGTTTCTACTTATGGATCGTCCTTTAACTTGAATAACATACCGCCATCTATGATAGAACGTATAGAGGTTTACAAAGGTGTTTTGCCTTCTCATTTAACAGGCGATTATGTAGGTGGCGCCATCAATGTGGTCTTAAAGAAAGATGTCTCTCAAAATACTGCAAATGCGGCTATATCCTATGGATCTTTTAACACCTTTCAAGCTGACTTAAGCGCTACTTACAGGGATAAAAAATCGGGATTGTCTTTTAGAGGATCTGGTTTTTATACCTACACGGACAATAGTTTTGAAACTTGGGGCAGATCTACTACTTACGTGAATGAACTTCAACAAATCATTAGACCCTATCGTGCAAAAAGATTCAACAATACTTACAAAGGGGTTGGAGGGCGTTTTGAAGTTGGCTATACGGATACCAAATGGGCTGACCAATTTTTCATTGGATATAATGGATCCAGCAATTATACTGAAATTCCTCACGGAATAACAATGGCTGTTCCTTACGTAGGCCGATTTAATGAAACCGAATCTCATGCGCTTCTTTTGAATTACAATAAAAAAGATTTTCTAATTAAAGATTTGTCATTAACCGTAAATGCAGTTCGAAGTGAACGCAGCACCTACTTACAAGATACCGTTGGCTTCGCTTACAATTGGGATGGAACCATTCGAGAAATTATCGAATTTGGTGAAAGAGTACCATTACAAACAAACGGTGGACAACAAGGCCAAAAAACAATAACCAATACAGACAGAAAAATCACCAACGCACGCTCCAACTTAGGCTATATGATTGCTAGCGGACATCGGTTTTCCTTAAATCATAAATACGAAGCAACAGATAGAAAAGATGAGGATTTATTGAATCCATCCTCAGGGGATTTAGCCACTAAAAGTCTTGTGTCCAAACATATTATTTCTATGAACTATGAAGCCGAAACATTCAACAGGAAATTAAAAACGAATTTTTTAGGTAAATACACAACAAATCGTACCAATCAAACTAAATCAGAGATTGAAATAACAGACGGTACGAACACAATTGTAAAAAATAAGAGTACTACATCTAATTATAATTTTGGTTATGGTGCCACTATGTCGTATGCCGTAATGAAAAACCTTTTTATCATTGGCTCAACCGAAAACTCTTATATAATGCCTACTGAATCTCAATTATTTGGTGCTGCCGAAATTAATATTTTACCAAACCTTCTGTTAGAACCTGAAAAAAACATCAATTACAATTTAGGATTTCGCTATGAGGTAGTCGACTTTGGTTCGCACAAAGTGTCCTTTTATGCCAATGCTTTTTGGCGAAATGGTTTCGAAAAAATCACTCAACAAGCCGTTGATGTGTCAGAAATCCAAGAGGAATCCGACGCAGACATTCAAACGACAAGATATGTAAACCTAGGAAAAACACAAGCTCGTGGATTTGAAGCCGAAGTTACTTATATCTATAAGAATAGGCTGAATGCTTCCTTTAACATCTCTCAATTCAACAATGTCTTTAAACAAGAAATTGACACAAATGGTACGCAACATTCATTTTTTGGACAACAAGTACCTAATGAACCTTTCTTCACTATGAATGCTAATTTCCAGTACCGCTTTAATGATGTGTTTCAAAAAAAATCCATCCTAAATACCTACTATAATACAGGATATGTAGGCAAATATTACACTGTCTGGGGACAGCCAGAATGGTCTGTGACTCCCAGTCAATTTACTCACGACCTCGGCATAAGTTATCGTTTTCCTTCTGGAAAATTAGTGGCTAGTATGGATGTAAAAAACCTTACCAATGCAGAATTATACGACAATTTTAGAATCCAAAAGCCTGGCAGAGGCCTCTATTTCAAATTGAATTACACTTTTAATAAATTTTTATAATCAAATTAAATCAATATCATGAAAAAAAAAATGTTTAGAATAGCAGTACTTAGTACATTCATTACAGCCTTAACATTAGGAAGTTGTAGTAATGACGACAACAATGACACAGCAACGAATCCACCTACATCAGAAGCTATCCGTTGGATAACATTAACAGGATCTTTTCCTGATGCTACTGGAACTGCAGGAAATGGCGGTACTCGCGCTTTTGCAATTACACCCGAAAATGCTGCTAACCCCAATTATGAAGTGGATCTTTTTAAATTAAATGGTGCAGTTTACGTGGAAGGTTTTGCATTAAAATCCAGTCGTACTGCTCGAGTACAAGCCTCTGAAGACGGGAAATTTTTATACAACATTCAGTACACTGGCACAGAAGGTGGTGTATTCAACAAATACAGTGTTACTGAAGCTGGAAAATATGAAGAAGTAGGTTTTGAATTGAATACTGCTACGATCTTAGGAACTTCACCTCGTTGGGTCAAAGCAGCAGAAGGTATTGGAGTTGGAGTTGCTTTTGGTGACGCTTTAGACCCCTACACAGGTAGCGCACCTAATTATACATACCGCCATCCGAAGGGACAAATAAAAATTGCCAACATCGACTTAAATAATACTGCTATTACAAATACTGGAGTGATAAATGTAGCTCTTGGTAGTGAATTAGAGTCACAAGGATACCACGTTTGGAGAGCAGATGTTCCTGTTTTAAACCAAGCCAAAACGAAACTCTACATAGGTTTAGGTGTTAGAAGACATAATGTAAACGGAACAGTTACAACAAATGCAACAACAGGAGCTATTACTGGTTGGCAAACCACTACCGAAAGAAATATAGGCACACTTACCTATGTGGTAGATTACCCAAGTTTAAGAAATCCAAAAATCATATCTTCTGAAAAAAGTAAAATAGACAATCTAGGATACCGAACATTAACACAATATGTGGGTACGGATGGTAACCTTTATCAAGCTACAGCAACATCAGGACCGGATATTTTACGCATCAGCAAAACAACTGATGAATACGATCAGACGTATCATTTTGACTTAAACACAGCTTTAGGTATAACTGGCGCAAGTATCAAATCTTGGAGATACGTTAAAGATGGAGTTGGAGTTGTATTGTACACTACAACAAGTGCAGCAGGTGGTTACTTGGCTCTAATAAATCTAAATGACAAAACAGCTACTAAATTAACAACTGAAATTGAAACAGATGCGGCATTGTCTACAACATTAGGTCAATTCCAAAACATTGGTGTGGTTGGTGATAATGTTTATGTGCCACTAACACCAGCTGGAAAAGACGGTACTATTTATATTGTAAACTACAAAACTAAAGCAATTACAAAAGGAGCTAGATTAAAAGCAGCTTCAGGTAGTTTTTATTTGGGATCTTATTAAGTCCTGATTGTGCAAAAATAAACCCCGAAAATTCGGGGTTTTATGTTTTAAAAAACGAACTTAAGCAATAAGAATAAAACAATGTCACATTTTTTTTACCACATAAGTCATAAAAGTTTAAGTTTCACTCGTGTTGAGCTTATATAACTTAAGTAACAATAAGGTCATTTAAGGTTTAATACTTACATGACTTATATGTTAAAAATTATTCCACTCATTTTATAGTGCGACATTAAATATTTCCAACTAATTAGATTACATAAAACTCAGAATCTCTTTCTTGAAAGCATCGTATTCGCCTTGTAAAATCAATCCGTTGTCCAATAATTTTTTATAATTCTGCAATTTTTCAAAAAGTTCATCTTGTGATAAATCACTTAAAGATTTGTCTTTTGGATTTGTTGAAATCTCTTGAAATTCTTGATTTTCAGCAATGAAATTGGGTTGTGAAACTGGCATTATTTGAGCAAAATCGATAACTTCTTCGGTTTCCATTTCTTCAATAATCTCCACTTCTTCTTCTATCGAAATCACAGGAACTTCATCAATAATTGTCGCATTTAATGCGGAACCACTTTTCAATATATCCAATTGTTCTTTAGCATACGTAAAAATCTTTCGCGCTTGAATTTTAGGAATATAATCAATGTAAACCTCCATATTCGTTCGAGTTGTAAATGAAAACTCAGAACCCAAAATATTTTCTTTCACAAAAGTACCTTCAATCTCGTCCCAAGTGTAATCAATAAAATTCATCGAAAGTCCCAGATTTTTAGGCTGACAGATGATAATTCTTTTATTCGTCATCACAATACTATCTGGCAAAACAGTAATCGCTGGTTTCTTTTGAACAGCGATATACCCTATTTCTTCATTCTTCATCAATAAATCACTCAATTTTGAAGCGATTTTTTCAATGGCTTTTGGATCTTGTTCTTCGTTTAAAAACTTTTTAAATTGTTCTTTCATAGGTTATGCTGCATTTATTTCAGTACGTATTTATAATTTTATTCTGAATTTCTTCGCAAAAGTAATGCCTAATTTTCTAATTCCTGAATTTCACTTTGCAATTTCTTTGTTAAACTTTTGAAAACCAATCCGTAGGAATGATCGATCAATTCTTTGACCAACACATCCGAAACTGATTCATTTACAGCCATTGTATTCCAATGGGTTTTGCTCATGTGAAAACCAGGTTGAATGTCATCATATTCAGCACGCAATTCCTCAGCACGCTCTGGGTCACATTTTAAATTAACGGATGACTGTCCTTTTTCCCATTGACTTAAAGACGACAAGGCAAACATTTTACCACCCACTTTAAAAACTAAAGTATCTTCATCAAAAGGAAAATGTTCCGTCACTCCTTTTTTAGACAAGCAATATTCGTAGTACGTTTCTAAGTTCATCTTATGAAATTAACTTAATTCATCATTTAAAACAGCATACAAAACCGGTTTACTCGGACTCGCATCATTCTCAAAAGATGTAATTTGTAAATTCAACAAATAAGTACCATCTTTCACTTCGTCAGGTACATAAATCATCTCAGTAATCGTGCAATCCAATCGCGCATCAGCATTCAGATTATTGACATCTTTGACATTCCAAAAGGCTTTGTGTGCCAACAATTTTCCTTCATCTTTTTCTTTATCAACACTTGGCAAATCAATCAGTAAATGTTTAATCCCACTTTCGCAAATGAACAACGCAGCCTCTTCCGAAAGATAAGGCGGATTCGTATTTGAATATTTTAAAGACTTTTTTATTTTAAAATTAGGAAGTGTTCTAATGATTAGGGCTTCTTTTGGAACACCTAACTTCAATGTCACATCGAGCGCATTCAAGATATTGTCCAATGTAATCACCAAGTCTTCACCTTGCAGTTCCGGCACAACCGAAATCAATTCAGCCAGAAAGAAAAACTGTTTCAACGACTGATTAATGCTATAAAATTCGCGTGTAATATGCCCCAAACATTCAGTGTGAGTTCCATGTCCGTGTGGATTGAAGAAAATATTATTAAAGTTTGTCGAGGATTTCCCTTCTGAAACTTTACCTATCCAATCTCCAAAAACTACGGGTTCAATTACTGGTTTCTCGATATACCAAGCAATAGGATTTTCATCTGTATTCGTCAATGGAATCGAAATATCAATGGGTTTTGATAAGTCGACTTCGAAATTGTTGATTTTTGCTTTCATAGTTTTTTTTACCGCAAAGGGCGCAAAGGTTTACGCAAGGCTCGCAAAGTCGTGATTAAAGATTATTTACAATTCTTTTTATTCCATCTTTTATCAAAACAACATTAAAATTTATAAGCAAACCTAACTTACAATCAGTCAATTTCAGATATGTTAATAACTGAGCAAAATGAATGTCGTTTAAAGCATCCACCGATTTTATTTCTAAAATCAATTTATCCTCAACAATAATGTCAATTCGGTAACCAATATCTAATTTGACCTCTTCATAAACCAAAGGCAGGGACTTTTGTTTTACAACATTCAAACCCAATTTCTTCAGTTCATAATACAGACATTCTTCATAGGCGCTCTCTAATAATCCTGGCCCAAGTCCCTTATGAACTCTCAAAGCACAATCAAATACAATTCTAGATAATTCATTTTCAGTCATACTAATATATCTTTGTGAACTTTGCGTAAACCTTTGCGAACCTTGCGGTTGAATAATTATTCCAAATTTAAGTAAAATAAGTCTGATGCTATTCCATCGGTCAAAAACTTTCCTTTTGCTGTTGGTTTTAAAATCTTCTCGATACTATTCTGCCTAAAAGCAGAATCACTCGAAGTGACGATTTCAAGTAAATCATCATCAAGGAATTTTTGAGATTGTTTATGGAGATAATTCAAATATTCACTTCCAAATTCGGTTTCAATTCTATCCAAAGAAACGCCCCAAATCGTTCGCAAACCCGTCATAATATATTCATTATACCGATCGGTAATCGAAAGAATTTCAGTTTCAATTGGCAATTTATTTTCTTGAATAGATTTTAAATACAGCGTATTATTCGACACATTCCAACTCCTCGAAATACCATCATAACTGTGCGCCGAAGGACCAATTCCAATGTATTTTTTTCCTAACCAATACGCCGAATTGTTCTTAGAAAAATAGTTTTCCTTACCAAAATTTGATAACTCATAGTGAATAAAATCATTCGCTTCAAGCATTTCGACCAAAATAGCGAAATGTTCTTGCGCGACTTCGTCTTTAGGCGCTGCAATTTTCCCTGTCTGAATGAGTTTATTCAAAGCCGTTTTAGGCTCTACCGTCAAGGCATAACTCGAAATATGTGGGATACCAAAGCTCAAGGCTGTTTCAATATTTTGTTTCCATTTCTCATTGGTCATTCCGGGAATTCCGTAAATTAAATCAAGGGAAATATTGTCAAAATACTGAGTTGCTTCTTCCAAACATTTTTTGGCTTCCGCCGAATTATGAGCGCGATTCATCATCTTCAGGTCGTCTTCAAAAAACGATTGAATCCCGATGGAAAGTCGATTGATTCCGATAGAACGATACGCTTCAAAAATTGTTCTCGACTGCCCTAGAACTGACAAAGTAGTCAAATCATCAGGATTGGCTTCAAGTGTGATTTCGGGATTTGGAGCCACAGTATAATTTTCATAAACCGTATCAATCAGAAATTTCAAATCAGAAATCTGCAAAACAGAGGGCGTTCCTCCTCCAAAATAAATGGTTTCAATTTGGGTGGCACTTCGAGCGGAGTCGAGAAGCAAAAACTCGTTTTTACGCATTTGAATTTCTTTGGCAATAGCCAAAACCATTTCTTCTTTCTTCTTCATCGAAGTCGAAAAATGGAAATCGCAGTAATGACACGCCTGCGTACAAAAAGGGATATGAATGTAGATTCCGCTCATTTATTAGTTTTCAGTCGCAGTGGCAGTTTCCAGTTACTGAGACTGAAAACTGCGACTGCAAACTATTTTTTAATTCTATTTTCATTATTTTTCACAAAAGCATCCCAACCGGTATAACTTTTCTCACCAACCACTTTTCCAGAATTGAAAAAATGACAAACTGCAGCGGCCAATCCGTCCGTACTATCGAGGTTTTTAGGCAACTCTTTAAGACCTAAAAGCTGTTGAAGCATTTTAGCAACTTGTTCTTTGCTGGCGTTTCCGTTTCCGGTAATCGCCATTTTTATTTTCTTAGGTTCATATTCTGTAATCGGGATATCTCTTGAAAGCCCCGCCGCCATGGCCACTCCTTGTGCACGTCCCAACTTTAACATCGATTGTACGTTTTTACCAAAGAAAGGTGCTTCGATTGCAATCTCATCTGGATTGTGTGTATCGATTAACTCAATGGTGCGTTCAAAAATGATTTTCAGTTTTTGATAATGGTTATCGTATTTGGACAATTGCAATTCATTCAATTGCAAAAACTCCATTTTTTTATTGACAATTTTTATCAATCCAAAACCCATAATTGTGGTTCCAGGGTCAATTCCTAATATGATGCGTTCGTTTGACAAAAGATTTGTTTAAAGTTTAAGGTTTAAAAGTTTTATTTGTTATTTTACAGATTCCTATTTATTAACACTAACAATTCCCCCTTCGGGGGCTAGGGGGCTCATGATTATAATTCCACACAAAACTAAGCAATTCCTTGTACTTCTTATCAAACTTTTGATTGTCGGCGGTGCGTTTTATTTTATTTACAATCAATTGGCCAATAACGACAAACTGGATTGGCAGAAATTCATTGTTTTATTTCAAAAAAATCAATCCGTTGGCGGAATCGCGTTTATTTTGTTATTGAGTGTTTTGAATCGGTTTTTTGAAATATTGAAATGGCAAAATTTGGTCGAATTTATCCATAAAATCTCTTTGGGAGAAGCAACTAAACAAGTTCTAGGAGCATTAACCGCTGGACTTTTTACACCGAATGGAGTTGGAGAATATGCTGGAAAAGCCTTGTTTTTTGATAAATCAAATGCTAAAAAAGTGATTTTCCTGAACCTGATTTGCAACGGAATCCAAATGGTATTGACCGTTATTTTTGGAATTTTCGGGTTGTTGTATTTCAATGCGCAGTACAATGTAATTACTACAAAAACGGTAGCGCTGCTTTTTGGAATCCTAATACTCCTTTTCATTGTTTTATTTTCGGTCAAAAAAATCACAATAAAAGGGTATTCCATCGCGAAATTGATTCATAAAATTAATGAAGTCTCAAAACGAATTCATCAAAAAAATATTTTTTTAGGTATTTGCCGGTATTTAGTTTTTTCGCATCAATACTACTTTTTGTTTTTAGCTTTTGATGTTGACTTGCCTTATTTAACTCTTATGGCAGCGATTACAAGCGTATATTTTTTAGCATCCTCCTTACCTACTTTTCAATTTTTGGACTTTGCCGTAAAAGGAAGTGTTGCGGTTTATTTCTTTGGAATTTTAGGTGTAAACGAATGGATTGTAATTTTCATTTCGACTTTGATGTGGTTTTTGAATGTGGTTTTACCGGTGATAATTGGCACTTATTATGTATTGAATTTTAAAATCGGCTCCCCAACCCTCTCCAAAGGAGAGGGAGACGAAACTTTATAAAATAATTATGATTACAGTTGTTCTATACATCATAATCCTCTTTTATTGCTTGGCGATAATTGTCCTGATTTATGGCTTCACCAAAGTGAACACAATTCCATATACTGGGGTAAAGCCAAAAACAAAATTCTCAATTATCGTTCCTTTCCGAAATGAAGCCGAAAACCTGCCCGTTTTATTAGCCAGTTTATCGGAGTTGAATTATCCGATGGAATTGTTTGAAGTGATTTTAGTCGATGACGATTCTGAGAAAAAGTTCAAATTTCAAAGTTTAAAGTTTAGAATTTCGGTTATAAATAACATTCGGATTTCAAATTCGCCCAAGAAAGATGCGATTGTAACCGCGATGCAAATGGTAAATACGAATTGGATTATCACCACCGATGCCGATTGCACTTTCAATGCAAACTGGTTATTGATATTAGACAATTACATTCAGCTTCATGATGTTGCGATGATTGCCGGCGCAGTAACGTATGATTGTGACAATTCATTTCTACATCATTTTCAGCAATTGGATTTGGCGAGTTTACAAGGTGCAACCATTGGGAGTTTTGGAATAAACAAAGGATTTATGTGTAATGGTGCCAACTTTGCGTATACTAAATCCTTTTTTCAAGAGCTTAACGGTTTCGAGGGAAATGACAAAATTGCCAGTGGCGATGATGTTTTCCTGTTGCAAAAAGCGATTGCAAAATCTCCTGAAGATGTTCACTATCTAAAATCTGAAAATAATATAGTCATCACAAAACCATTGAATGATTGGAAATCGTTATTTCATCAACGCGTCCGTTGGGCATCTAAAACAAGTTCGTATCAAGGTACTTTCGGGAAAGGATTGGGGCTGTTCGTTTTTACAGGAAATCTGAGTTGGCTTTTGATTCTTGGCTGTTGCTTCTTGGGCTTAACTGCTTTTCAAAACTTCTTTATACTATATGTTTTAAAATTTTCTGTTGACACCATTTTAATTTACAAAACGAATCAATTTTTAACCAAGACCAAAATACAGTATTTGATTTTAAGCAGTTTGTTGTATCCTTTTTTTAGTGTGAGCGTGGCTTTGTATTCGTTGTTTGGAAAATACGAATGGAAAGGGAGAAGATTTTAGATTGCACTAAAACCCTATCCCAGATGGAAACGGCATCCTTTTTCTTTTTTCTTTAAAAAGAAAAAGATACAGTGAACAGCTGGAAATAGCTCCAAAAAAATCTACTCTACTTTTAGAATAACCGGAAGTATAAATTGAGTTTTTACTGGAATTCCGCGTTTGATGGCTGGATTTATTTTTGGGAAATCGACCAAACGGGCTTTTAAAATACTATCAATTTTTATCGTGTCATAGGCGACCGAATCTTTGGGGAATTGCGGCTCGAATTGCATCGTTGCGTTTGGAAAAACAGTGACCTTTACTTCAATCGTATCCAGTTCAGGGTAGAGAACCGACAGCGTATCAACACTTAACTTTTCTTGAATCAACTGCGTTAAAACCTCAAAAAAACACTGCTGGCGTTGCTTTTTATCTTCAATTTTTTCACAATCTACTACTGATGGGTATTCATCGACTTCTTTCCAGTTGATGGATTTCAGTTCCTTTTGTAACAATTCCTTTTCCGAAGGTATTTGCTTGTCAATGTATTGACAGGAATTAAAAAATATAAATACTAAAAAGAGGTAATATTGCTTCAAGGTTTTGTTTTTGGATTGAACTAATATGCTATAAAAATACAATTATTTTTTTTGAGATGCTTTCGAAAACAAATAATCTTCATAGTTCTCCGCAAACCATTTCTTTTTGTTTTCGGCCGCAATTTGTTTTTGATCTGGATACAAAGCTGCCAATCGATCTGAAAAAGCAGCAATTTGAATCGTGTAGGTATAGAATTCCTGCTTTGTCAAAACTAAATTTGGGTTTGATTTTTTATCAAAAAACTCAAAAAAAAGTGCATCAAACTCTTTCAAGGAAAAATTCAATACTTTTACTCTGTTTTCATTGTAAATAGTCTCTTTCAAAAACTTATCATTTTCGCCTACTGTTTTCTCTTGCCCGTTTGCCGACCAAAAAGAAAGAGTAAAAAAGAGCAGTACTGAAAATAGTTGTATTAATTTCATCTTATTTGTTAGCTAAATACGTTTTGCTTTTGTGTTTTCAAAATTACTAAAAATAAATTTATGGATATCCTACTTTTAATTCTTGGCTTTGCATGCATTATTACAGGTTTAATTGGCAGTTTTTTACCGGTTTTACCCGGGCCAAGTGTGAGCTGGATTGGGTTAGCACTACTATATTTTACGAAGGCAGTTCCAGCTAATTATTGGATTTTAGGAATCGCGCTATTAATTACAGTTGTAATTTCTGTTTTAGATTACGTGATTCCGGCTAAAGGAACCAAGAGATTTGGTGGAAGTTCGTACGGAATTTGGGGAACAAACATAGGCTTGGTGATAGGGATTATTGCTCCTGTACCATTTGGCTTCCTCATAGGACCGTTTCTTGGTGCGCTAATAGGTGAACTTATATATGATTTCAAAGATCACAACCGCGCTTTGAAAGCAGCTGCAGGTTCATTTGTAGGTTTTCTAGCTTCCAGTTTTATGAAATTTATAGTTTGCATGATGTATTTGGGATTGTTTATGTGGATTGTTTGGGACTATAAATCTGAACTGTTTTAACAGCTTATAAAAAGGGAGGTGTCACTATTTATAAGGAGACAAAAGTTTCCTTACCTACTTTGTTTTTAGTCCATTTGTGATAAAAGCAAATTGAAGATTACTATTTTAATCGTGCAAAATATTATTTATCAGAAAATACAGGGGAAATTATCAATTATGATAGAATGATTTCCTTTTTTTGGAAGCAAGATTGAATTTAATGCTAATTTAGATGAATATTAAATTGGCTTTAACAACTAAAATAACGAAGATAATATTTGAACTTTGACCACAGCAACTTGCTATCCTTTGCTTTTTTTAAATTTGAACAATTAAAAAAGAAGATGTAATTTATCTGTAAAATGATACTTATAGCAAATTAAGATACAATTGGTTTTATCCAAAAATTTAAATTATCGTGCGATACGATTTTTAATTTTCAAAAAAATCAATTAAATTTATATAAATACGGAAAAACTATGCATCAACTTCACAATTGCCCCATTTGCAACTCACGGGCTATTAATTCATTTATTCAAACAACAGCTCAGATGCATTCAAGCAACGAGTTATTTAATTTTGATCAGTGTGCCAAATGTCAACTGGTTTTCTTAAACCCAAGAGTTGAATTAGACGAATTAAAAAACTACTACACTTCGCATTACCTGCCTTACAGGGGTTCTGAAGCGTGGGGGAAATTTGAAAAATTAGTTGAAGGAAGCCAGCAAAAGTTAGATTTAAAACGAGTGCAGCGGGTAAGAGATGCTCATTTCATATCATCAGAGTCGTTAATTTTGGATGTTGGTTGTGGTAAACCATCTTTTTTGAAAGCGTGTCAGCAAAAGTTACATTGCCAAACAATGGGGATTGACTTTAGCGACGAAGGATGGAAAGAGCAAGAGGCCAGCTTTGAAGGATTAGATTTGCGAGTAGCAGAAATTAAAGAGTTACCAAGTAATTTGCACCCCGATGTTATCACGATGTGGCATTATCTGGAGCACGACTACACTCCATTAGAAAATCTTACCTATTTAAAATCTATTGCGAAACCATCTACAACACTTGTTATTGAAATTCCCAATTTCGATTCTGCCAGTAGAAAAAAATACAACAAAAATTGGGCTGGTTGGCACACACCGCGTCATATTTCATTATTTTCTCCGAACAACATAGAAATGTTACTTAATAAAAGTGGATGGAAAGTCACCAAACTGTTAACTCATGGCACCATGGATCCTTACCTGCTCTATTGGATGAGTGAAATGGAAAAAAAGGGAATACAGTGGGATAAAAATATGGAAGACGAATTTTGGAATTTCATGGTTGGAATGGTACAATTCATGCCCAAAAAATGGATGGAAAAAAAATCATCTCTCGGCATTATGACCGTAATTGCAACCCCAAATTAACGAATTTTATAAACTTAAAAGATCTTTCCCTTCCCAAGTTCCAGATGATTTATAGGGTTGAAACCTAGAAAAAAGTTCTTCTGAATACCATTCATATTGGCGTGTTTTCTTAATAGCTTCTTGATGTTGCTTGCTTTTATAGGCAAATTGTTTTACCGAGTCAAAATCCTTCCACAAACTGAAAGTTGCCATTTGAATAATGGGAACCTCGCCTACACCTTTAGTGTAGATCAAGCCTTCATTTCCGTCTAAACCCTCTTCAGAAGTGGGAACGTATTTCCAAAACTTTATAAGCCAGTTCCATTTTATAGTTGCTCGAGTAATAATTGCAATTGGTAAATTTTGTTCTAGTTCCGCCCCTTTTTCAAAAGGATTTTTGCCAACCCAAGTCCCAACTGCTGAAATATTTTTCATGTAAAGTGTATATAGTTCCGCTGTATGTTCCTTATACTGTTTCATCAAATCAGAAGATGTAAAAAAGGTTTGGGCTGCTTCTTCTGATTCCCAAACTTGTAGTAAACAATATACAGACCAATCAGGCAAAGGGTTGAAACCTCTTCCTTTTCCACTGCCCATCAATCTGTAGAAAGTCAAACCATTTACTTTTTTTAAATCTTTATTAGCGAATTGCATCATACCAAAGCCCCAAGCTTTATCGCTAAACGAAGCATATCTAAAAAAGGTAATTGTACTAATTTGTTTGCTCATGATCAAATAATTTCTAATTAATTATAGTTAAAAGTTAGGAATATAGGTTGCAAATACTTTTTTTTCGACACTTGATTTAAGTGATTGAAAAATACAATGCGACAAAAAAGACAAATTGTGCAAGTAGAATAACAGCGCTAATTTTAGGATTTATTGTAGGACGAAATAAGTAAATCAACCCGTGAATAAAACTACTGGTTGCAAACCACATCACGTAGTTTTGAAATGGAACTACACTATTCTCCCAACTCCAAAAACCCAATTTCATAGCAACCGGTTCAATGAAAAAATCCAAGGCAGTCATTATCATAGAAGGAAAAATGACAAGTAAAAACGGCTTTTTAGTAAAATACTGAACAACCCCATAAGAACTTAATGACAAAAACAGCCAATTGACACCAATCACTAAAGGGGTTTCAAAAACTTTAATTCCAAATAAATCACCATACGAATAGCTACCAAATAACACGCCTGTTGCTACTCCAACTGCCTCAACTGTAAATCCTATCAAAAAAATTAGCACCGATAGGATTAAAAACTTTTTACTAAAATCATTATTAACTTTGTAAAAAACAAATAGTGTTAGTAGTAAGTTAAGAGGTGTGAGCGGCAAAAAGAAATTTTTATATTCTTGCAGCGCTATTCCGAGTGTTCCAAAAAAATAGAACAAGAGCAAAATTCCAATCCAACGATTTTCTATTGATATGGTTTTTATCATTTTACGAGTTTATCAATAATTTTTGCGGACAATAAGGCCAAAGGAATTCCACCACCTGGATGTACACTACCACCACAAAAAAACAGATTCTTGTACTGCGAAGAAAAATTCTTGTGGCGAAAGAAAGCGGCAAACCTATTGTTGCTAGATGTCCCGTATAGCGATCCTTTATACGAATGTGTTTTATCTTGTATGAGTTGTGGAGTTAATTGTTGTTCAAATTGGATCAAATCCTCTATACTTTCACCCAAATTTCTTGAAATTTTGGTTAAAATATTTTTTCTAGCTTCGGCAATTAAACCATCCCAATCTTGACCGTAAACGGACGGGACATTAATCATTACAAACCAGTTTTCTTTTCCTTTGGGAGCATCTCCTTCATTTTTTTTACTAGTAATATTGATATAAATAGTGGGATCTTCGTAGATCGTTTTTGTTTCAAAAATATGATCAAATTCGGCTTTATAATCTTCTGTAAACATAATGTTATGCACATCCAATTGCGGAAATTCTTTATTAACTCCCCAATAAAAAATAAGAGCAGAACTCGATCGTTCTTGTTTATCCACCTCTTTTAATTTTTTTGCAGAAGGAATTAATTTTTCATAAACGGTATGAATATCAGCATTACATACGACTAGATCAGCAGCGTAAATACAAGAAGCTGTAGTAACACTTTTTGCCAAATTATTTTCAGTTCCAATCGCAATAACTTCTTGATTAAAATGAAAAGTAACACCAATTTCTTTGGCTAATTTTACTAAACTATTGGTAATCTCATGCATTCCGCCACGAGGTAAGTAAGCACCAAGACCAAACTCTAGATGCGGAATTATATTCAATATTCCTGGGGCTTTATATGGATTTGATCCATTATAGGTGGCATATCTGTTAAACAACCGAATCGTTTTTGAATCGGAAAAGGTATTTTCATTGACCTGATTCATTGTATTAAAAATATTCAAAAACGGCATTTTTAAGATAGCCACTAAAGTCGAAAAAGAAAGAAATGAATTTATTTTATGAAGTGATTTGTTTAGAAATTGATCTTTAGTAGCGCCATAAATAAAGGCACTTTTATTTAGATGCTTTTTCACTTTTTCAGCAGAATCAGTTGTTTTACGTTCCATTTCTGCTGCAAAAGCATCGATATCTGAACTTGCTATGATCTGTGTTCCATCCTCATAAAAATAATTACATAAAACATCAAGTTGATCATAATTGAAATAATCCGAAGATTTTTTTCCCGAAAGATCAAAAAGCTCCGTAACTAAATTAGGCATTGTAAAAAGCGAAGGTCCAGCATCAAACCTAAAACCATTCCCACTAATTTGGGTTAGTTTTCCACCAGGATAAGAGTTTTTTTCAAGAACTTGAACAGCGTAACCCTTGTTTTGCAACCGAATTGCTGCGGCTAGTCCCGAAATTCCAGAACCAACAATGATTGCCTGCTTCATAAAGGTTTTGCTATTAAAAAAATGTCTATGTAAAAGATAGTTATTACGATTCGTTTTCGTGACTAAAAACTGCGGTTCTGTTGAAAATATTTATAGTTTAAAAGAAAAGCTAAGAAACATTTGTTAAGCACTATTTTATAAACATCTCGTTTTAAACATTTACTTTTTTAAGCTCTTGTTTTAAAAATTTCCAGGGAACAATCAACATTCCAAAACATTCACCTTCCTCTTTTCCTCTATGTTTATGATGCACTTTGTGCGCTCTACGAATCGCTTTTAAATAAACATTTTCAGTGTTTCTAAACCATTTAAATCTTTGATGAATAAAGACTTCGTGAACTAAAAAATAAGCTAATCCATACGCTAATATACCAAAACCAATATACATCACTGTCCAATAACTGTACATTGAACCTAACATAATGCACAACCAAGATGGAATGGCATAAATTAGGAAAAAAGCATCGTTTTTTTCAAAAAAGACTTCCTTGTTGGGGGTATGATGATCAAAATGTAAATTCCATAAAAAACCATGCATTACATATTTATGCGTAAGCCAAGCCATAAATTCCATTCCCCAAAAAGTTAAAAAAATAATTATAAAACCCATACCTATTAATTTTAAAATCAAACAAAGATTACATGCATTTTTTAGATTCAACAATCGATAAAACAGGATATGCTGTTATGATTATCGTTTTTTATAAGAAAGCTGTGAGTATTAAAATGGATTGTAAAGGTAAGAATTTAAAAAGATAATTTTAGCTAATCTAAGCTAGTATATTTGGATCAATCCTTAAAGTTTTAAGGAAATATTAAAATGTTGATTTTAAATTTTAGATTAATATACAAATGCGAAAGTATTGTTCTTGAACCGTTTCGTTATCATCCTTGATTATTAAAGTTCTTAAAAACAAAAAAGCCTTTCGGTTACGAAAGACTTTTTTAATTACTAGCGGTCTGGACGGGACTCGAACCCGCGACCCCATGCGTGACAGGCATGTATTCTAACCAACTGAACTACCAAACCAGTATTTTTTTAATCCGTAAGGCTCTAATGCTGTATCCCAAACCTATCTCGTCCTAAAAATCGAGATAACAGACATGCATTCTAACCAACATCACTCATTTTAAATCAAAAAAGCTATCCACCAGGGTGGAAAGCTTTTCATTGGTCTAACTACTAAACCCGCTACGAGTTACAAATTCGTAGCAAACAACACAACTAACGTTAAAAACCTTATGGGGCAAAAAAGCCTTTCTGTTACGAAAGGCTTTCCCCAATATTGCGGTCTGGACGGGACTCGAACCCGCGACCCCATGCGTGACAGGCATGTATTCTAACCAACTGAACTACCAAACCTCTGCGTTATTGCGGTGGCAAAGATACAATAGATTTCCGTTTACGCAAGCGTTTTTTGAAAAAATAATTGATAAAATCTTGCCTTATTATCCAAAGTTTTGTTTTTCAACCAAGTATGCTATTAATATTTTTTCAAAACTTTCATCTACACTCACTGGAATGTACTTTATTCGGTTTTGCGAACAGGTCAAAGCGAGTTTCTTAAAGTAACTTGTTGCCTGTTTTTTGTATTCTTCCTTCACATTATCGGCAAAAATAGCAACCTCCTCTCCTGTTTCAACGTCAATAAACTTCCTTGGCGCATTATCAAAGTCAAAATTTAGCTCTGTTTCGTTATCCACAACATGAAATAAAACTACTTTATGCTTATTATGTTTCAAATGTTGCAAGGCGTTAAAAAGAGCTTCATCCGATCCTTCAGGACCAGATTGAAACATGTCCGTAAATAAAACAATCATCGAACGTCGGTGAATTTTTTCGGCTATTTGATGTAAGTAAGTAACCGTATCCGTATTTTTCTTAGGTGTAGGTTGCTTTAAAAGCCCTTCCAGTGTATTCAAAATCATTCTATGATGGCGATCACTGCCTTTTTCGGGCGCATAGTACTCGTATGTATCGGAAAACACACTTATTCCCACAGCATCACGCTGCTTCTTCAATAAATTCATTAAAACTGCCGAAGCTAGGACCGAAAACCCAATCTTATTCTCAAAAAAGTTCTGATTGTCTTTTAATTTAGGATAATGCATTGATGACGAATTATCAATAATAAGATGACACCGCAAATTAGTCTCTTCCTCAAAACGTTTGGTAAACAGGCGATCGGTTTTGGCAAACAGCTTCCAATCAATATGCTTCGTACTTTCGCCAGCATTATAGACTTTATGCTCAGCAAATTCAGCCGAAAAGCCATGAAACGGACTTTTGTGCATTCCTGAAATAAAACCTTCCACGACTTGATTAGCCAACAACTCCAGATGCTGGAAACTGGAAATTTTTTCTATTTGTGATTCTATCTTCATATCTCAAATGTATTAAAAGATTGAACGATTTAAAAATTTAAAGATTGAAAAAAAATAAAGCACAAGCCCTGATTCGCTCAAAATCTCTAGATCTCATTATTAGCGAAGTAACCGATTTATTTAATAAAGTATCATAAACATAGGAATTTAAACCCAAAAAAAAAGGCTTGACTTTCGCCAAACCTTTTCTTTTGAATCCAGTGAAGATTCTATATAAATCATAATCTACCGATTACAACAAAGCGTCTAAACTATCCGCGTAAGTTTGCTTTGGAGCAACTCCTACTTGCTTTCCTACTACTTCTCCGTTATGAAAAACCAATACGGTAGGAATATTTCTAACTCCGTATTTAGCAGCAAATTCTTGATTTGCATCAACATCAACTTTACCTACAACAACTTTACCTTCGTATTCGTTGCTCAATTCATCAATGATTGGACCTACCATTCTACAAGGTCCGCACCATGCTGCCCAAAAATCCACCATTACCGGTTTGTCTGATTTCAAAACTACTTCCTCAAAAGTAGCATCTGTTATTGCTAATGCCATAATTTTTTATTTAAAGTTTATCGTCCGAATATTTTATAGTTCCGAACCAGAATACAAATTTAGAAATTAAAAACAAATCAAACACTATTCCCAAATTAGTTTTGACTATAAACACATTGTTAATTCCTATCTTTATTTACTGCAAATTCCATTCTTCAGCATTAGAAGCCATTTCCCGCTATGCGCTGTATCTTTTACATAACTACCTATAATCAATGTTAGTAAACACGATCTAAATGATTTTTAAAAAAAACAGCTGGAAATCCACAGACTAAATTAAGTTATTAAAAAAATATTTTTATTACAAAATTGATGAATATTCCATTTCTAAATCAATAAAATTAAAATCAGTGAATCTGTGGCAGAAAAAATGAATCATCTATTTTCCGGACACTTCATTTTTAAACAAGAAAAGGGATGTTTTTTCAAACATCCCTTTTCTTGTTTAAAAGCTGTATTACAAGCTGTATTTCAATCCTAAAGTCAATCCAAGACCACTGATTCCAACATACGAACTTAATTCATCCATTGGTTTGGTTGAATCCAATCCATTTGGATTTGTCGCAGCATTATTTGAATTTACATCCAAACGATCTACATAATTAGTATGAATCTCGGCTTGAGTTCTGCCCGCTAAAGTATTCTGACCGTTGGCAGTAAATTCAGTTGTTTCTTTCGATTTTCCATGTACAGTAAAATTACGGTATTCAACTTCTCCAAAAACAGAAATATTTTGCCCTAATTTATAAGAGGTCCCTAATGCCGCCATGAAACCAACAGTTGGATTTGGCTTTACCTTATCCACGCTGTGAACTGCTAAAGTAGCTGGACTAGCAACTCCTGAAGGCACAACCGCATCTGTAGTGATTTCTAAATCCCCATGAATTGGCACAAGAACTCCAACTTTCGTGTAAGGTTCAAAACCGTTTTGTTCCCCTAAGAATAAAACTAAAGCAGGCGCTAAATCAAAAGCACTAATTTGCCCCACGGATTTAAAATTATAAATGGGACGACCACCTGAAACAAAAATTTGATCGGTAGTAGTTTGAGCCATAGTTTTATCAGCACTAGAATAATAATTGATTCCCATTTCTACACCCAAACGTGTATTGAATCTATAACCAACTGTTGCTCCTGTTCTAAAACCTTCACCAAACGAGCCTGTAACACTTTCTTCAGAAATTAATCTTCCACCTACATACACTTTATCTAATGCTGCATTACCTCCAACCGTAGGAAACTCGGTAGCTGCAGTTTGCACAAAATAAGACCCGCCTAATTTAAAATACCAACTTTCTTTCTTTTCCGTTTGCCCTACCATTGTCATGGAGCAAATCGCAAATCCTAATAAAAATAACTGCTTTTTCATAATTTCGTTTATTATCATTTATGTAAAAATAAACCATTTACAGTGAAAATTTAATAACAAACAGAACCAATTATATGTTAAAAATGATTAAAGCATAACAATCAGTTGGTTACAGAAGTGTAAAATATTAATACAGAATACTATCTCAATTCCGAATCAGCATCATTTCATCCACAGTCAAATAGAGGCTTTTCTACATTCCGTTTACAATCCATCAATCTTTAATTCAACTTAAAATTAATTTGCATTTTTTCCAGCTCAACTAACAATTCATTAGAAATCTTGATTTTCAGTTTCCTACTCGGCATGGTCAATTTAGTCAAAACCTTTATCTCTTCGACTTCTTCTACTTTTGCTACAGCATTTGTTTCTGGAATTTCGAGAGCTTCCATTTCAGAATCTTCATTTTCGTCAACAAAAGCTATCTCTTCATTTTCTATTTCAACAGGAGCAACGACCACGAGTCGCTTCGTTTTCTTTAATTCCATAATTTCAAATGACACCGTATTATCGCCTTTATTTTCTTGAAAAAGGTGGCTTAATTTATGTATAAAATCATTTTCTATATCTGAAATATTCAGAAGCAAGATTAATTTCTTAGCGAAAACACTCAACACATCCTGCAATTGTTTAGCATCAGTAAACTGCATTCTTGGTTCTGACTTTTTTCCTGTATCTCTATTTACCCATCCGTCTTTAATCAGGATTTTAAAGTAAACAAAATTATTAGGCAGCAAGTAGCGATGAAAATTCAAGTATTCTTCATTGAATATTTTAAATTCAAAACTTTCATCAAAACCTTCTAGGTTAAAAATAGCCCATTCCTTACCGTTTTTGGCTATACGCCTTTGCACATTAGAAACGATACCGCCAAAAGCAAGCGTTTTACCCACATATGCCTCCATATTTTTAAGTGCTTCCAATTTCGAATTGCAGAAATATTTCATTTCAAATTTAAAATCATCTAACGGATGTCCCGAAATATAAATTCCTACCACTTCTTTTTCTCTAGCGAGTTTTTCCATCGTGCTCCAATCCTCGCAAGGAGGCACAATAGGCTCGGCAATTTGCACTTCGCTAGTGTCCCCAAATAAACTTACTTGCGCCGAATTCTCATTTTCCTGAAATTTCGAACCATACCGAATTGCTTTTTCATAAAAGGTAATTCCATCACCATCATCATGAAAATATTGCGCTCTTGTTGTGTTTCCAAACGAATCAAATCCTCCCGCCAAAGCCAAATTTTCAATTGCTTTTTTGTTAGCGGCACGCAAATCAATTCGCTTTGCTAAATCAAAAATCGATTTGTATTTTCCATCTTTTCTGTTCTCCACAATTGTTGCTACAGCACCAGAACCTACCCCTTTTATGGCTCCCATTCCAAAACGTACCGCATAATCATCATTTACAGTAAACTTATAAAATGACTCATTCACATCTGGACCTAAAACTTGCAATCCCATGCGCTTGCATTCTTCCATAAAGAATGAAACCTGCTTGATATCACTCATATTATTAGACAATACCGCAGCCATATATTCTGCTGGATAATTGGCTTTCAAATAAGCGGTTTGGTATGCAATCCAAGCATAACAAGTAGAGTGTGATTTATTAAAAGCATATTCCGCAAAGGCTTCCCAGTCTTTCCATATTTTCTCCAATTTATCTTCGGCATGACCTTTGGCAGCAGCCTGACTGATAAATTTGGGTTTCATTTTGTCCAAAACATCCTTCTGCTTTTTTCCCATCGCTTTACGCAAAACGTCGGCATCACCTTTAGAGAAATCCGCTAATTTTTGAGACAAAAGCATTACTTGTTCTTGGTAAACGGTAATTCCGTAGGTATCTTTTAACAGTTCTTCGCAGGCATCCAAGTCATAAATAATTTCCTCTTCACCATTTTTTCGCTTGACGAAACTCGGAATATAAGCAATTGGTCCCGGACGATACAACGCATTCATGGCGATTAAATCGGGAAAAACCGTCGGTTTCAATTCCTTCATGTATTTTTGCATTCCTGGACTCTCGTACTGGAAAATCCCTACCGTTTCACCACGCTGAAAAAGTTCATACGTCTTTAAATCGTCAATTGGGAATTCATCTGGATTCAGGTCAATTCCGCTGCGGTATTTGACTAATTTAACAGTATCTTTTATCAAAGTTAGGGTTTTCAAACCCAAGAAATCCATCTTTAACAAACCAGCGCTTTCCACGACCGAGTTGTCAAATTGGGTAACATATAAATCAGAATCTTTGGCGGTAGCCACAGGAACAAAATCAGTAATATCGCTTGGCGTAATAATTACTCCGCAAGCATGAATCCCTGTATTTCTTAAGTTTCCTTCTAAAACTTTGGCTTGCTGAATGGTTTCTCCACCCAAATCATCTTCATTGGCAAGGCCAATTAATTCTTTTATTTTATCGTATTCCTCCGGACGAACCGCTTTCTTAATAATGTCTTCTTTCTCATTTAAAAAACGGGCTAAATTCCATTTAGAAGGCATCATTCCCGGAATCAATTTCGCAATTTTATCGGCTTCAAATAACGGCAAATCCAAAACACGAGCGGTATCACGAATCGCTGATTTTGTTGCCATTTTACCATAGGTGATAATTTGCGCCACTTGTTTCGAGCCGTATTTTCGGATCACATAATCCATTACGCTGCTTCGGCCTTCATCATCAAAATCGATATCAATATCGGGTAGTGACACACGATCCGGATTCAGGAAACGCTCAAAAAGCAGGTTGTACATCAATGGGTCGATGTTGGTAATTTTCAAACAATAGGCCACAACTGAACCTGCCGCAGAACCCCTTCCCGGTCCTACCGATACGCCCATACTTCTCGCTTCGGCAATTAAATCCTGTACAATCAAGAAATAACCCGGATAACCAGAATTGGAAATCGTCAACAATTCAAAATCCAAACGTTCTTGAATTTCTTCAGTAATTACGGGATAGCGGCGATTGGCTCCTTCAAAAGTAAGGTGTCTCAAATACGCATTTTCTCCTCGTACTCCGCCATCAACTGCATCTTCGGGATTATTAAATTCGACCGGAATCTCAAATTTAGGAAGCAATACTTCTCGAGCCAAATCGTAAATTTCAATCTTATCCACAATCTCCGAAATATTCGAAATCGCTTCCGGCAAATTGGCGAAAAGCTTTTTCATTTCGTCTCCCGACTTGAAATAGTATTCTTGATTCGGCAATCCGTAACGATAGCCACGACCCCGACCTATTGGAGTGGTCTGCTTTTCGCCATCACGCACACAAAGTAAAATATCGTGTGCATTCGAATTTTCCTTATCTATATAAAAAGTATTATTTGTTGCAATAATTTTCACATCGTGTTTTCTTGCCAATGAAATCAAAGACGCATTCACCCGATTCTCATCTTCTTGATTGTGACGCATCACTTCGATGTAGAAATCTTCCTTGAACTCGTTTTTCCACCAGATTAAGGCTTCTTCAGCTTGGTTTTCACCAATATTTAAAATCTTATTTGGGATTTCACCATAAAGATTTCCAGACAAAACAATAATATCTTCTTTGAATTCCTGAATGACTTTTCGGTCGATTCTGGGCACATAATAAAATCCTTCGGTATAGGCGATGGAAGACATTTTAGCCAAATTATGATAGCCTTTTTTGGTCTTCGCCAAAAGCACTATTTGGTATCCATTATCCTTAACCGACTTGTTTTTATGGTCTTCGCAAACAAAAAATTCACAGCCTACAATGGGTTTCATCGGAACTTCGGTAGGTTCCTCTCCATTTTCTATGGCTACTTTATTTTTGGCTTCAGCCGCCTTATTATGGTATAAAATATCACGGACAAAATGGAAAGCACCCATCAAATTCGCATGATCCGTCATGGCAACCGCAGGCATTTTTTGCTGTGCAGCCGCTTTTACCAATGCCGCAATACTGATGGTGGATTGCAACACTGAGAACTGCGTATGATTGTGCAAATGCACAAAAGGCGCATCAATAAGTACCTTTTTATTCTCAGAAAGTTCTGCTCTGGAAACTGCCGGCGCTTGTTTTTCTCCAAACTGCTGACGAATTTTATCCGAAGCTTCCTTAAGATTAATATGTTTTAAACCAATGAGTTTGATCTCACTTGGATTCTTACTTTGAAAGTCTTGAAAATAAGTGGCTGGAACATCGAGCTCCTCTTTGGTAAAAACATCACGACGAATTAATTCCAAGAAACAACGCGTAGTTGCCTCGACATCGGCAGTGGCATTGTGCGCTTCGCCGAAAGGTTTATTAAAAAGATACGAGTGTAATTCCGTTAAGGTTGGTAATTTAAATTTCCCTCCTCGACCACCAGGCAACTTCAATAAGGAAGCGGTAACTTCAGTACAGGTATCCAAAATAGGCATGGAACTCATTTGGCTCTCAACGCCCATTCTGTAAAATTCGCACCCCATAATATTGATATCAAAACCTAGATTTTGACCCACAATAAATTTGGCTTTGCCTAAAGCTACATTGAATTTCTCTAAAACTTCGGCTAGCGAAATTCCCTCGGCTTCCGCCAATTCTGTAGAAATACCGTGAATTCGTTCCGCGTCATAGGGAATATTAAAACCTTCGGGCTTGACCAAATAGTCTTGGTGCTCGATGAGTTTTCCCATATCATCGTGCAACTGCCAAGCGATTTGAATACATCTCGGCCAATTGTCCGTGTCAGAAATGGGTGCGCCCCAGCGCTTTGGTAATCCTGTAGTTTCAGTATCGAATATTAAGTACATAATCCCCTCCCCAGCCCTCCCCAAAGGGAAGGGTGCCAAAATCGAATGATTTCGACTGCGTATTTAACTGGATTTAAACACTTTAAAATTAGTAAAAGTCTCAAAAAATGAATTTCAAATTTAGTTTTTTTTGATTAGAATAGAAGTTAAGTTATCAACAAAAAATAAATTTATTTTCGAGTACTATTCTCCTATTAAAACTACAATTCCTTCCAACAAATCAGCTGGACTATCCCTTGCTAAAAAGATAAAAAGACTATGTTTTAATTTTTTGGATGTCGTAGTATTTCGTCAAAAAAAAATACTGAAATACGACTAAAAAGTAGGTGATTTACAAATGAAATAACATTAAAAAAAACTTCAATAAAAGTAAAATAACGAATTTAAAGTTGAAAAAATATCAATTTAAACTCTATTTAATGATATATTCTTAAAAATTATTCATCTTAAAAGGTAATTACTAACTATTCGATAAACATCAAAAACTACAATAAATTGATTTTATATTGTATACAAATAAAAATTATAGGTAAAAAAACAAGCCCAAAAGATAAAAATCAGCAAAGAAATACGCTATTATGGTTTTGGGTATCGTATATAATGGAATATTAAAAAATAAAGACTTGATTCTTTTTTTAGTTTTGTTTTCATTGTTATCTTCTTAGTCAACTTGGCTATAAAAAAATACATTAAAACATAATAAAATGAGTACTACATTATTTGACAAAGTATGGGATTCGCACGTGGTGCGTAAAATTGAAGATGGGCCAGACGTGTTTTTTATTGACCGTCATTTCATCCATGAAGTTACTAGTCCTGTAGCTTTTTTAGGCTTAAAAGAAAGAGGGATTTCAGTATTATATCCAGAGCGTACTTTTGCTACAGCAGATCACAACACACCCACTATAAACCAACATTTACCGGTTCAAGATGCATTATCTGCCAATCAATTAAAAGCATTGGAAGACAACGCAGCAGAATATGGTATTTCGCATTGGGGATTAGGTCACAAAAAAAATGGTATTGTTCACGTAGTAGGTCCTGAAAACGGAATTACTTTACCGGGCGCCACAATTGTTTGTGGAGATTCCCATACGTCTACACATGGTGCTTTTGGCGCTATTGCTTTTGGTATTGGAACTTCAGAGGTGGAAATGGTCATGGCTACACAATGCATCATGCAACCGAAACCAAAGAAAATGCGTATCAACGTAAATGGTGAATTGAGTAAAGGTGTGGGTCCAAAAGACGTTGCATTGTATATTATTTCGCAATTAACGACTTCTGGAGGTACAGGATATTTTGCAGAATATGCTGGAGACGTTTTTGAAAACATGTCTATGGAAGGTCGTATGACCGTTTGTAATTTGAGTATCGAAATGGGAGCTCGTGGTGGTATGATTGCGCCGGACCAAAAAACATTTGATTTCTTAGAAGGAAGATTATACGCTCCAAAAGGCGAAGCGTGGACAAAAGCAGTTGCATATTGGAAAACGTTAAAAACCGATGCAGATGCTGTTTTTGATGCAGAATTAAATATTGACGCTGCAGATATTGAACCTATGATCACCTATGGAACCAATCCTGGAATGGGAATTGGTATCTCAAAAAACATTCCAAACGCCAACCAAGTTGAAGGTGGCGAGGAAACCTACAAAAAGTCTTTGGCTTACATGGGCTTTGAAGAAAACGACGTAATGATTGGCAAACCAATTGATTTTGTTTTCTTGGGAAGTTGTACCAATGGTAGAATTGAAGATTTCAGAGCTTTTACCGAAATTGTAAAAGGGAGACAAAAAGCAGATAATGTTACGGCTTGGTTAGTTCCTGGATCTCACGTGGTAGAAGCTCAGATTAAAGAAGAAGGACTTTTAGACATTCTTACTGAAGCTGGTTTTGTATTGCGTCAGCCAGGATGTTCCGCTTGTTTAGCGATGAATGATGACAAAGTGCCTGCAGGAAAATATGCAGTTAGTACTTCCAACAGAAACTTCGAAGGTCGTCAAGGTCCCGGTTCAAGAACGTTATTAGCAAGTCCAATTATGGCCGCTGCTGCTGCAGTTACCGGAAAACTTACGGATCCTAGAGATTTATTTTAAAAGATTTCAGATTGAAGATTAACGATTGCTGATTTCAGATTTCGTCAATCCAATTAAACTTTCTTTTAAAAAATTCAATTTATATTTTATAAATAAAAAGTAACGTTTGAGGTTTTACTTTTCAGCATTGAAAATCTAAAATCAGCAATCGTTAATCAAAAATCAAAAATCAAATGGCATACGATAAATTTAATATCCTTACCAGTAGTGCAGTGCCACTACCGATAGAAAATGTAGATACCGATCAAATTATCCCAGCGCGTTTCTTGAAAGCTACCAAACGGGAAGCTTTTGGAGACAACCTTTTCAGAGACTGGAGATACAATGGAGATGATACCCCAAAAGCAGATTTCGTATTGAATGACGCGACTTACAGTGGAAAAATATTAGTGGGTGGTAAAAACTTTGGTTCCGGTTCTTCAAGAGAACACGCAGCTTGGGCGGTTTACGATTATGGATTCCGTGCAGTAGTTTCCAGTTTCTTTGCAGACATCTTCAAAGGAAACTGTTTAAACATTGGTGTTTTACCAGTACAAGTGAGTCCGGAATTTGCCGATATTATTTTCAAAGCTATTGAATCTGATCCAAAAACAGAATTAGAAATCAATCTTCCAGAACAAACTATCACTTTATTAGCAACTGGTCAAAAAGAATCTTTTGATATTTCAGGTTATAAAAAAGATAATATGGTCAACGGTTTTGATGATATTGATTATTTGCAAAACATCAAAGAGGAAATTGTAACGTTTGCTGAGAAGCAACTTATCTAACTTATTTTCTATAGTTTAAGGTTTGAATTTTAAGTGCTGTGTTTCACTGTTCTTCTCTTCAAACACCCGTATTTAAGCATTTTATATGACATTTGAAGCAAGCACCATAGATGATATTGATTCCATTTTTCATTTTTATGATTTGGCGGTCGAATATCAAAAAACCAAGTTCAACAAACATTGGCAAGGTTTTGAAAGAAATTTGGTAAAAAAAGAAATCGCAGAAGAACGGCAATGGAAAATAATTATTGACAATGAAATCGCGTGTGTTTTTGCAATCACATTTGATGACAAAAGCATTTGGAAAGAAAAAAATAGTGACAAAGCAATTTACTTTCACAGAATTGTGACCCATCCAAAATTTCGAGGACAAAATTTTGTAATAAAAATTACGGAATGGGCAAAACCTTTTGCCCAAGAAAAAGGACTCAATTATTTGAGACTGGATACTTGGGGAGACAATGTAGAATTAATTGAGTATTATCAAAAATGTGGGTTTGACTTTTTAGGAATCATAACACCAGATTATAACGGATTACCCAAACATTACGACGGAATAACCCTTAGTTTGTTTGAAATAAAATGCTCCCAACCCCCAAAGGGTGAATTAGTATGGAAAAAATAGTAGCCTAACCAATACAATGGAAAAAAGAAAGATTGAAATAATGGATACGACACTCCGTGATGGTGAACAAACCTCTGGAGTATCATTTTCTGCTGCAGAAAAACTAACCATTGCGCAATTATTGCTGGAAGAATTAAATATTGATAGAATCGAAATTGCCTCTGCACGCGTCAGTGAAGGAGAATTTCAAGGTGTAAAAGGCATTATGACTTGGGCTGAGGAGAAAGACTATTCTAACCGAATAGAAGTGTTAACCTTTGTTGATGGCGGGCTCTCCATAGATTGGATGAAAAAAACCGGAGCTAAAGTCCAGAATTTACTAACCAAAGGATCTCTCAACCATTTAACGCATCAGTTAAAAAAAACACCTGAACAGCATTTTACCGAAATTGCTCAGACAATAGCTTTGGCTCATGAAAATAATATCGAGACCAATGTTTATTTAGAAGATTGGAGTAACGGAATGCGCAATTCACCTGAATATGTATTTCAATATTTAGATTTTTTGACCAAACAACCAATCAAAAGAGTCTTACTACCAGATACGTTAGGCGTTTTAATCCCTTCTGAAACTTTTGAATTTATTTCGAAAATTATAGCACGATACCCAAATACACATTTTGATTTTCATGCCCACAACGACTACGACTTGAGCGTTGCAAATGTAATGGAAGCGGTAAAAGCAGGAATCCAAGGACTTCACGTAACCGTAAACGGAATGGGAGAACGCGCGGGAAATGCACCACTTGAAAGTACTGTTGCTGTAATAAATGACTTTTTCCCACAAATAGAAATCGGCGTAAAAGAATCTTCCTTATATTCTGTGAGCAAATTGGTAGAGACTTTTACCGGATATAGAATTCCGGCTAACAAGCCTATTGTTGGTGACAATGTGTTTACACAAACAGCTGGTATTCATGCTGACGGAGACAACAAAAACAACTTGTATTTTAATGATTTACTTCCAGAACGTTTTGGAAGGAAAAGAAAATATGCTCTTGGAAAAACATCTGGAAAAGCCAATATTGAGAAAAACCTGCAAGAATTAGGGTTGAAATTAAATCCAGAAGATTTAAAACTAGTTACGCAACGCATCATTGAATTAGGGGATAAAAAAGAAACGGTTACCAAAGAAGATCTACCCTACATCATATCGGATGTTTTGGACAGCCAGACTTATGAAGAAAAAATAATAGTAGCATCCTACATTTTATCCCATGCCAAAGGAATGCGCCCATCCACTACGCTATCTTTAAAAATAGACGGAGAAATTATTGAGGAACACGCGCAAGGTGACGGACAATTTGATGCCTTTATGAATGCATTAGCAAAAATTTACAAAAGCAAAAATTTAGAATTACCTAAATTGATTGATTATGCAGTCCGAATTCCGCCGGGAAGTAGTTCTGACGCATTGTGTGAAACCATCATTACTTGGACCAGTAATGAAAAAGAATTCAAAACAAGAGGATTAGATTCAGATCAAACAGTCGCCGCAATTATAGCAACGCAAAAAATGTTGAATGTAATATCTGAATAAAGGCACAAAGGCTCAGAGTGACAAAGGTTCAAATTTTTTTCTTTATTGCTTTGACTCTGAACCTTTTAATCTTTGAATCTCTGAACCTTTGAACCTTTGAACCTTAAAATAAAAAACACTTAAAAAATGAAATTAAAAATAGCCCTTTTAGCCGGAGACGGAATTGGACCAGAAGTAATCAATGAAGCTGTAAAAGTTTCGGATGCAATTGCAAAAAAATTCAACCATGAAATCACTTGGACACCAGCACTTACAGGTGCTTGTGCCATAGATGCCGTAGGAGTTCCTTATCCTGACGAGACACATGAAATTTGTATGGCTTCTGATGCTGTTTTATTCGGAGCTGTTGGTCATCCTAAATATGACAATGACCCAAGTGCGCCTGTAAGACCAGAACAAGGTTTATTATTGATGCGTAAAAAATTAGGTTTGTTTGCTAATGTTCGTCCAACCTTTACATTCCCTTCTTTGATTGATAATTCTCCACTAAAAAGAGAACGTATTGAAGGAACTGATTTAGTTTTCTTAAGAGAACTTACTGGAGGAATTTATTTTGGAGAAAAAGGGAGAAAAGATGATGGCGAAACAGCCTTTGACACCTGCACTTATACCAGATCTGAAGTTCAACGATTAGCCAAAAAAGGTTTTGAACTAGCGATGACTCGTACCAAAAAGTTGTGCTGCGTTGATAAAGCAAACGTATTGGAAACTTCCCGTTTATGGAGAGAAACAGTACAAGCCATGGAAAAGGATTATCCTGAAGTAACCGTGAGTTATGAATTTGTTGATGCTGTTGCGATGCGTTTGGTACAATGGCCAAACTCTTATGATGTCTTGATTACTGAAAACCTATTTGGAGACATTTTAACTGATGAAGCTTCCGTGATATCAGGTTCTATGGGATTGATGCCATCAGCATCTGTAGGAGAACATACTTCATTGTACGAACCTATTCACGGATCGTATCCACAAGCAACAGGATTGAATATTGCGAATCCGTTAGCGACTGTTTTATCTGCAGCGATGATGTTTGAAGATGCGTTTGGTTTAAAAGAAGAAGCAGAAGCTATTAGAGCAGTGGTGAATAAATCCTTAGAACAAGGTATTGTAACCGAGGATTTAGTGACAAAGGAAAGCAAAGCATATAAAACCAGCGAAGTTGGCGACTGGCTGGTGGCGAATTTGTAAATTATAAAAAATTATATTGTTTAAAAATTGAGTAATAGCTAAATATTACAACCTGAAGAACAACACACTTTTTAGCTTTTACTCAACTTTAAGAAAAATAATAAACAACAAAAAAGGTGTCAATTTTCATTGACACCTTTTTTTATAGCTAGAAAAAAATATTAATATCCTCCTCTGTTTCCACCACCACGGTTATCTCCACCACGGCTGTTTCCACCACCATAACCACCGCGGGAATCTCCACCACGACTGTTATTGTTAAAACTTCTTCTTTCACCTTCTGGTTTAGGCTCAGATTTGTTTACTACAATTGCACGTCCTTGAACAGTAGCTCCATTCAATTCGTCAATAGCTTTTTGAGCTTCCTCATCATTTGGCATCTCAACAAAACCAAAACCTTTACTTCTTCCAGTAAATTTATCAGTAATAATTTTAACTGAATCAACTGCTCCATAAGCCTCGAAAGACTCTCTTAAATCTGCTTCCTCAATACTGAATGGAAGGCTTCCAACAAAAATATTCATATGTACTTATTTAAATAATACAACAAATGTACTGCATTTTTTTTCTAATCTACTATATATTAGCTTATTTATGATTTTATTTTGAGTCCTCAACTAAAATGATTCTAATAAAAGAGCTAATCCTTATAATACATTACTCTAATTACTTAGAGTTTACGGAACTTGAAGACTTATTGGAATCTTATAAAAAACGCCCTGTTGAAAGTTCAAAACATCTCCAACTAAAGGATTCCCATCTGTGTTTTCTGCGTTAAATTTAAATGTTCCCGAAACTGTATTAGCCTCATCATCATATTCCGTGATAACGATTTCACCGTTACCAATGCCAATTCCTGTAGTAAATGAAACTTCACCTGCACCAGTATTCAATACATAAACAGCGGTTTTAGAATTGCTGGTACCTAATGGATATCTTTGAATAGTTGTAGAAGTGGTCCTTAAGGTTAAAATCTCATTTCCCGTGTATCCTTCTACAATCAAAGAACCATCAGCACCCAAGAAAGCTTTAGCATCTACTGCTCTCCAAAACACATTATCTTTCATACCTTGAAAAGAAGGATTATTAAAACTCACGTTTTCTTCACAAGAAAATATAGCAAAAACCACGACCAGAAATACCAAATATTTTTTCATAAAAACTGTTTTGAACTAACAAAAATAACGCAATAAAGCTTAAAAACTAGAATTTCATTAAAGAAAATCCGATCAAATTTGACATAAACCTTTACTATTCATTAAAATACACATCGAATTAGCATTTATCGATAAAAGATGTATCTTTGCACCCTTAATTAATCGAGGTCGAGTACCTCAAAATTTAATCATAAGATTATGTCAGTAAAAATTAGATTACAAAGACACGGTAAAAAAGGAAAACCTTTTTACTGGGTTGTAGCTGCAGATGCACGCTCAAAAAGAGACGGTAAATACCTAGAAAAAATTGGTACTTACAATCCAAACACAAACCCAGCAACTATCGACTTAAACCTTGATAGCGCAGTAAAATGGTTGCACAATGGTGCTCAACCAACTGATACTGCAAAAGCAATTCTTTCTTACAAAGGAGCTTTATTGAAACATCACCTTGACGGTGGTATTCGTAAAGGAGCTTTAACTCAAGAACAAGCTGATGCAAAATTAGCGACTTGGTTAGAAGCAAAAACAGGAACAGTTGATGCTAAAAAAGATGGTTTAACTAAGGCACAAGCTGATGTTAAAGCTAAGGCTTTCAAGGCAGAACAAGATGTAAACGCAAAACGTTTAGCTGCAGCTGCTCAAGCAGAAGCTGACGCTATCGCTGCTGCAACACCAGCTGTTGAAGAAGTTGCTGAAGCTGAGGAAGCTCCTGCTGCAGAAGAGAATAACGAAACAACTGAAGCATAATTTTAGAAGGCGAAGATGCGTAAAGAAGATTGTTTCTACTTAGGTAAAATCGCTAAAAAATTTAGTTTCAAAGGGGAAGTTCTTGCCTATTTAGACACGGACGAACCGGAGTTATACGAAAACTTGGAATCAGTGTTTGTTGAATGCAACAAACACTTGGTTCCTTTTTTTATTGAAAGCAGTTCTCTGCACAAAAACGATTTTCTTAGAATTCGTTTTGAAGATATGAATACCGAAGAAGAAGCCGATGCCATTGTTGGTAACGACTTATATCTTCCGTTAAAAATGTTGCCAAAACTCACCGGCAATAAATTCTATTTTCACGAAGTTATTGGTTTTGAAGTTGAAGACAAACGCCTTGGTGTTGTTGGAAAAATCGAATCGATAAATGACACAACTGCTCAACCTTTATTTGAAGTTTTAAACGGTGAAGTAGAAATTCTTATTCCTATGATTGATCATTTCTTGGTTAAAATAGACCGTGAAAACAAAAAAGTCATCATGGATTTACCAGAAGGATTGATTGAAATGTATCTATAATTTATATTTTTGAACCATTAAGAAATTAAGGTTCATTAAGTTTTTCTCTCAAATTCCTTTATGGTTTAATCTTTAAAATCTTCGTTTTGTCTAAATTCCAATTCAAACAATTTACTGTCGAACAAGATCGTTGTGCCATGAAAATTGGAACCGACGGCGTTTTACTTGGTGCTTGGACGCCAATTGAAAACAATCCATTAAGTATTTTAGATATTGGAGCCGGAACTGGAATAATCGCATTGATGTTAGCACAAAGAACTAATGCACAGCAAATTGACGCACTGGAAATTGACGAAGATGCGTATGAACAATCCGTAGATAATTTTGAAAACTCCCCTTGGAGTGATCGCTTATTTTGCTTTCATGCTGGCCTGGACGAATTTATAGAAGAACCAGAAGACGAGTACGATGTAATTGTTTCCAATCCTCCTTTTTATACCGATGATTTTAAATCTGCAACTGAACAACGCGATTTAGCTCGTTTTGCTGACGCGATGCCTTTTGAAGATTTAATTGAAGCTGCTGACTTGTTACTTTCAGAAAACGGAATCTTCTCAGTTATTATTCCTTTCAAAGAGGAACAAAAGTTTTTGGCGCGTGCCAAAGAATTTGAATTATACCCCTTAAAAATCACTCGCGTAAAAGGTACTCCAACTAGCGAAATCAAACGTAGCTTACTCGCATTTATCCGAAAAGAAACTATTGATTTTCCAATTGACGAATTGATTATTGAAACTGCCAGACATATTTACACCCCAGAATATATAGCATTGACTACCGATTTTTATTTGAAGATGTAAGTAATCAGTCATACCAAAATTAGAGGAGAACAGTATTAAAATTATTCTACTATAATATCTCTAATCTTCTCTAATGAACCAGAATCCCCACTTCCAACAAAAATAATCTTTCCGTTTTTATCAAGTAACATAATTGTTGGATAGGCAATTACATTCATTTCAGCTAATAAAGTAGTAGTGCTATTTAATTTCACAAAAGCCTGTTGCCAATTAATATTGTGTTTAACAATAAACGCCTTCACCTTATCAGTATCATCATCTACCGCAACACCAAGAACCCCAAGTTTTTCTTTGTTTAGATTATAAAATCTTGAAATTTGTGGGCTAAATTTAAGACATGGACCACACCAAGTTCCCCAAAACTCTAGTAACAAAAAGCTCTTATCTTTAAGAGCATCCTTTAAAAAAAAAGTGCTATTATTCAAATCTTTAAAAGAATAATTCAGTGGTACTGTGTCTCCAATTAAAAAACGCTTTGAAGGTCCTTTAATACTTGGATTTAATGTTAACAAATCCATTTTCAACTGTCTATTTATCGTATAATTGCTATTATTGATAGTTATGGTATCAGTGAAGTGAAATTTATACTGATTATTAGAAACAAAATCCTCTGAAAAACTATAATTCTTATCTTTAACATAGAAAGAACTATTGCTATAAAAATCAGGAAAATAAAACTCATAACCATCAAGTTCTCCCACCCATGCATCAGTAAATTTTATAAAGGACAAATAGGGTATATCTGCTTTAGGTATCTTTTGAGAAATTGCATTTTCACTATCAGGAACTAAAACAAACCTTCTTTCAAAATAATTAATTTTATTATCTTGAAAATATTCAAACTTATAAACAGAGGGTAATTGATCCGTAGTAACAGCTTTATGCCCTAGGCTATATTCGTACACAATTTCGTCACTAAAATCATTGTTATTGTTTGTATCTGCAATCAGTATTTGCTTATTTTTCTTAAAACCAACAAGCACGATCAGCTCCTGATTTATTTTTCTTTGCGACAGTGAAAGTGTATCTATTTTTAATCGTTGGAAATAGGCAAGTGCTCTCGATTTCTCAAGTTTATTATCTCTATATTTATCGTACGCATATTGCACGTAATCCATTGCTACGAAATGAAATTTTAAGGAATCAAGTTTAGGAACCCCTATGAAATTATCAGTATAGGATAAGGGTCTTAAATCCGACTGATATTCATTCAAGTTAAAAGTATCTAGATTGCTGGTTAACTTTAATTTTATTTGTTTTGTTTGACTTGCGGCAAGATTTAAGAAAAAACAAAATAACACTAGGGTAATTCTCGGAAGGCTTGTCATCATGTTTAAAAAGTAACTTTTTAGTTAAAAAAATTTTGATCTTAAATCCCCACAAGGTAGAGATAAACAGCAAAATTTGCACTATTCAATTACTTGAAAAATCTATATTTGAAAAACATTAAGCTGAAAACATTAAGGCCGAACGAATCGTGGAAAAACTGTGATTACAGAAAGTACGATTTTCTAAATGACGAATTGATTATTGAAACTTCAAGACATATCTACACCTTAGAATATATTGAATTGACTACCGATTTTTATTTGAAGATGTAAAAAAATTCTTTTAAACAAAAGCTAAATATCCTCAGTTTCCCATTTAATTTAATCTTTCGTTGTACTTTAGAGCTAAATTGTATGAGTAAACAAATCAAATATGGAAAAATATAACAATTGTTAATGCTTTTGTTATATTTCTTTATGTAAATTTGTACTCTATAAAATTCATAAAACCATGAAACCAGACTTATTTCAATCTCCAGATTACTATAACTTAGACGATTTACTAACAGAAGAGCACAAACTAGTTCGTGATTCTGCCCGTGCGTGGGTCAAGAAAGATGTGTCACCTATTATAGAAGATTATGCACAACGTGCTGAATTTCCTAAACAAATCATCAAAGGTTTGGGTGAAATTGGTGGTTTTGGACCCTACATTCCCGTAGAATATGGTGGTGCAGGTTTAGACCAAATCTCCTACGGATTGATCATGCAAGAAATTGAGCGTGGTGATTCAGGTGTTCGTTCTACATCATCTGTGCAATCTTCTTTGGTTATGTATCCTATTTGGAAATACGGAAATGAAGAGCAACGCATGAAATATTTACCTAAGCTAGCTACTGGAGAATATATGGGATGCTTTGGTTTAACCGAACCTAATTACGGCTCTGATCCTGGAAGTATGATTACCAACTTTAAAGACATGGGCGACCATTATTTATTGAATGGTGCCAAAATGTGGATTTCAAATGCTCCATTTGCTGATATTGCTATTGTTTGGGCAAAAAATGAAGAAGGTAGAATTCACGGTTTAATCGTAGAACGCGGCATGGAAGGTTTTACAACTCCCGAAACGCACAACAAATGGTCGCTTCGTGCGTCCTCAACTGGAGAATTGATATTCGACAATGTTAAAGTACCTAAAGAGAATCTATTACCTAATAAATCTGGTCTAGGAGCGCCACTTGGGTGTTTAGACTCGGCACGTTACGGAATTGCTTGGGGCGCTATTGGAGCTGCTATGGATTGTTACGATACTGCTTTGCGTTACGCCAAAGAAAGAATTCAATTTGACAAACCTATTGCAGGAACACAATTACAACAAAAGAAGTTAGCCGAAATGATTACCGAAATCACTAAAGCACAATTATTGACTTGGAGATTGGGTGTTTTAAGAAACGAAGGTAGAGCCACTACCGCTCAAATCTCGATGGCAAAAAGAAATAATGTAGACATGGCCATCAACATTGCTCGTGAAGCAAGACAGATATTAGGAGGAATGGGAATTACCGGAGAATATTCTATAATGCGACACATGATGAATTTAGAATCAGTAATTACCTACGAAGGAACCCACGACATACACTTACTAATTACGGGTATGGATATCACAGGAATTCCAGCTTTTAAATAGTAGTAAACGACTATTAAAGTATTTATAAAATTGATAGTAAAAGCTTCTTGGAAACGAGAAGCTTTTTTATATTTACACAAAAATACCACTTATGAATATTGCAACAATTAACAATAGTATTCAGTCCCAAAAAGAACTATTGCTACAACATTCTTTATACAAAAAAGTAAAAACCGTTGAAGATCTCCAGTGTTTTCTTGAAAATCATGTTTATGCCGTTTGGGACTTTATGTCTTTGTTAAAGGCATTACAATCTAAATTAACCTGTACAACAACACCTTGGTTTGCTACACCCAATCCACAGACTAGGTACCTAATAAACGAAATTGTAGTGGCGGAAGAATCTGATCTGACAATTGATGGGCGCCGATCTAGTCATTATGAAATGTATATTGAAGCAATGCAAGTTTGTGGAGCGAGTACCGCTGGAATCGAACAATTCCTTCAAGAAGTAGATTCGCTTAAAAACATATTTGTTGCTATAAAAACAAGTACTTTACATCCTAATATCAAAGCTTTTTTAGATTTTACTTTCAGAGTGATTGAAGAGGGAAAATCGCATGAAATAGCAGCTGCATTTACTTTTGGAAGAGAAGATTTGATCCCAAGTATGTTCACCGAAATCCTGAAAAACTTTCAAGCCAATTTTCCAGATACCGACCTGAGTAAACTCATTTATTATTTTGAAAGACACATCGAATTGGATGCTGACGAACATGGACCAATGGCCATGAAAATGATCACAGAACTTTGTGGAACTGATGCACAAAAATGGTCCGATGTAGAAGAAGTTTCAAAATTAGCTTTAGAAAAACGTATTGGTTTGTGGGATGCAATCGAGGAAACCATTGAGATGAAAGTAGAATTAGCATAAAATTTATTCTTCTCAATCAAATAACATATTGCCTGAAAATAAATTATCTGGTTTTAGAATAATCAAAAACAATTACTCAAAATAAGTACCGATGAAAAAAATAGCTTTATTAGCTATTTTTTTTATCTTTATTTTTTAAATTAAGTAAATGTCATCCCAAGAACGATTAACCAGAGCTTACAAAGAAGCACAAAGAATTCCTTTTGACGATCAATCAAAATTTATCCTCTTTAGCGACTGCCACAGAAGTGACAACAGTTTTGCTGATGATTTTGCGAGCAATCGGAATGTGTATTTTCATGCGATGAATCAGTATTTTAACGACGGTTTTACTTATTGTGAGTTGGGTGACGGAGACGAATTATGGGAGAACATTTTCTTTAAAACCATCTTTGAAGCACACAAAAACGTCTATCTTTTACTGAAGAAATTCCATGATTCCAATAGATATTATAAAATTTGGGGAAACCATGAAATGACTTTTCGTGACAAAGATCATGCAGAAAAAACACTGACTACCTATACAAACACTCAAAACGATAAAACTGAACCTTTGTTTACTGGCATAAAATGCCATGAAGCTATTGTTTTAGTGCATCAGGAAAGTCAGCAGGAATTATTTTTAACGCATGGTCATCAAGCTGATTTTATGAATTACATCGGTTGGAAAATCAACCGGTTCATGGTGCGTGTCTTATGGAAGCCTCTACAAATTTGGGGAATATCAGATCCTACTAGCCCTGCTAAAAATTATGTAGAACGTATAAAAATTGAACTGCGGATCAAAAAATGGATTGAAAGTAACAATCGTAAAATTACTATTGTAGGCCATACGCACCGTCCTAGTTTTTCATATCCAAATGAAAAAACAACCCCGTATTTTAATGATGGTAGCTGCGTACATCCAAGAAGCATTACCGGAATCGAAATTGTAAACGGTACAATCACATTGATAAAATGGTTTATAGACACAAAGGAGAACGGAATTCTACGGGTAGTTAGAGAGGTGCTGGAAGGTCCAACCAATTTAAAAGACTATAAATAAAAAGCGAGAATCTCTTCTCGCTTTGTTTAATTCTCTGGAGCCAATTCCAACTCTAAACCTTCGAGGCTTTCGGTAATTGGAATTTGACAACCCAAACGACTATTTGATTTGACATAAAATGCCTCTGACAACATGGCCTCTTCATCATCACCCATTTCTGGCAACGCCACATCGTTTAAAACATAACATTGACAAGAAGCACACATCGCCATCCCACCACAAGTACCTTCTACAGGAAGCTCATATGCTTTGCATAATTCCATAATATTCATGGCCATATCCGTGGGAGCTTGTAATTCATGTATTACTCCTTCTCGGTCTTTAATCTTTATTAATACATCCATTTTTTAAAATTTGGAATTGGTTTGTTAATCAATTTATAGCTTACTGGTAGTCGCGCGAGATTGGTACATAATAGCCAGAAAAACCTTTGTCAATCAGTTGTTTTTAAAACACAAAAAAGATTATCATCCTTGTAACAGTAAAAAATACCCTCTTAAATAGGCTAGCGCCTTTGGATAGGTGTTTTTTTATTGTTAAAAAGGGACATTCGTAATGAATTTACATAATATTTACAACAGTTTCAATTTGGGGAGCAAACTTTTTGATAGTCGTTTCCACACCAGCTCTCAGTGTCATCTGGTTTACGCTGCAACTGGTGCAGGCTCCTTCAAGACGCACTTTTACGTGTTTCCCGTCCTCGATTGAAATCAGTGTGATATCACCTCCATCTGAATTCAAAAAGGGTCTGATTTCTTCTAATGCCTTTTGAACTTCTATTGTTAATTCTTCTGTTGTCATTTTCTTTATTTAAAGATTGAGAGATTAGAAAATCGAAAGATTAAAAAATCATTTTCAAGGAATTCTAATTTCTATTTTTTTACTGCTGAGCAACCCGCCATTGTTGTAATTTTAACAGCCTCTGTAGCTGGTAAATTTTCATTTCTGCTGATGACTTCGCGCACTACATTTCTGGTAATTTCTTCAAAAACGGTTTCAATTATCGAACCTGCTTGCATTGCTGCAGGTCGGCCGTAATCCCCTGCTTCTCGAACGGATTGTACAATAGGTACTTCGCCTAAAAACGGAACTTCTAAATCATCAGCTAGATTTCTAGCTCCTTCTTTTCCAAAGATGTAGTATTTATTTTCAGGCAGTTCTTCTGGTGTGAAATAGGCCATATTCTCTATAATCCCTAAAACTGGAACATTTATCGCTTCTGACATAAACATGGAAACTCCTTTTTTGGCATCAGCTAAAGCAACCGCTTGTGGCGTACTTACGATTACAACACCCGTAATAGGCAATGATTGTACGATCGAAAGGTGAATGTCTCCTGTTCCCGGTGGCAAATCGACTAGCATGAAGTCTAATTCTCCCCAATCAGCATCAAATATCATTTGGTTCAACGCTTTAGAAGCCATAGGTCCTCTCCAGATTACTGCTTGACTTGGCGCTGTAAAAAATCCAATAGAAAGAATTTTTACTTCGTAACTTTCAACAGGTTTCATTTTTGATTTCCCATCAACTGTTACAGAGATTGGCTTTTCACTTTCTACATCGAACATGATAGGCATCGAAGGGCCATAAATATCAGCATCAAGGATTCCAACTGAGAATCCCATTTTTGCTAAAGACACCGCTAGATTAGCAGTAACAGTAGATTTCCCTACTCCTCCTTTACCAGAAGCTACCCCTATAATGTTTTTTATGCCAGGAATTTGCTTTCCTTTAATTTCTGGTTTGTCTGGAACCTCCACTTTACTATTGATTTTTATTTTTGCAGCAGCAGATACTAATTCAAGAATTGCTTTTTTAATATCCTCTTCCGCCCGTTTCTTGATATGCATGGCTGGTGTATGCAAAACTAAATCAACCACAACCTCATCGCCAAAAGTAATAACATTTGCTATTGCTCCACTCTCTACCATGTTTTTTCCTTCTCCAGCTATAGTAATCGTTTCTAAAGCTTTAAGAATATCTTTTCTATCTAATTTCATTTTTAGTTAACTGTTTTCTATTGGCAATGTAACGCCAGAATATTATCTTTATTTAAACTGATTTCAGATTACAAAGATAGCGGATTAAGTTCTTAAAATAAAGGAATTGGATTGGATTTATTGATAGGGCGATAAGCCCTAATTTGACAAGACACAAACCCGACTAGCAATGAATTGCTGACGGGTCTAATTAGTACTTTTCTTAAAACATTATTCGTATTTTAAATATTTTAGAACATCAACTTTTGTTGCTTGATAGGCTTTAGACAAAACAACTATTAAAGTGAGTAACATTAAAGCCAGAAATCCAATTATAAAGGGATAGATAGAAATATCTATTCGATAAGCAAAATTCTCAAGCCATTTATTTAGCAAATAATAAACAGGAAACAACGCTATCAAAAACCCGATAATGCAATACAAAATGTATTGCTTAGACAGCTCTCTGAGTAACATATTCGTATCTGCGCCTAATGCTTTCCTAATCGCAATTTCTTTCATACGCCTTTGTATGGAGTAAGAAGCCAAAGCAAACAAGCCAAAAAGAGCAATACCAATAACAACTACATTTAGCACTGAAAAGATGTTTTTTTGTTTAACATAACTTTCATACGTTCTGGCATATTCTTTATCTACAAAATCATATTTAAACGGGTATTCTTTATCAACTGTTCTCCAAAATCTCTCGATATTCACAATAGTATTTTCCATATTATCAGAATCCAATTTTATGAAAATTTTGTCTATATTTCCAGCTATATCTACCGTTTTTAAATGGTAAAAAACAATTGGCGGTACTTTTTCTTCAGGACTTAAAAGATTAAAATCTTTAATAATACCAATAATTTTCAAATTTTTATTTCTTACTAAAATTTCTTTACCAATTGGATTTTTAATATTCATTAATTTTAGAGCAGTTTCGTTTATCATCACTGAATTAATCGTATCCGAAGCTAGTTTTCTATCAAAAATTCTACCTTTTGCTATTTTTATATTTAACATCTCAAACAGCCCAAAGTCTAAAGCTATGCTCTTTACTTTAAAGAGTTCTTCATTATATAAAACAGGTGTTATTGAATTGTCTGAACCATCAAACGACATAAGACCAGTTGAAGCTTGTCTAACTCCTTTAATTTTGCTTAATTCTTGTTTTATAGTGGTGTATTTATTGTAAATATGTTGTCCAACATTTTCTACTTCATAATCTGACGATGGAAAATGTAATGGTACAGAAATCACTTGGTCCCCTTTAAAACCAAGATCTTTATTGCTTAAGTATTGAACTTGTTGATATACAATGTAAGAACCAATAATAAAAAAAGTAGCAACTGCAAATTGAAAAATAAGCATTCCATTACGCAATCCTATACCGTTTTTGCTTCTTCCAAAATTTCCTTTTAATACTTTTAAAGTTTCAAAATTGGATACATAAATCGCTGGAAATATTCCTGCAACCAAAACTGTAATTATAAAAATCAGAATTAATTGCAGGTAAAATTGATTTCCTAGAAGTACAAGATTTTTGTCTAAAAAGTTGTTGTAATGAGGCATAGTTAGTTCTACAATTACTAATGCTAGTAAAATCGAAAACAAGCTTATTAAAATAGTTTCAAAAATAAATTGCCTTATAATGTTGCCTTTAGAAGCACCTACAATTTTACGGACTCCAACTTCTTTCGCTCGATTTATTGCATTGGCTGTTGCCAAATTGATATAATTAACAATGGATAAAATGAGAATCAAAATGGATAAACTCATCATGATTAACAAAAACTGATAATTACCTCTACCTTCAGGATAGCCATCCGCTACAGAATGCAATCTTGCTTTTGAAAGAGGTTCCATAAAAACTGTAAAATGACCGATTTTCTTAGCCATTTCCTCAGGAGTAAAGCCCGCCTCCTTCGCAACTCTTATTATAAAATCATAATTATATAGCTTTTCTAGGCTCTTTCTCAAATTTTCTATTTTTAATGGATCCTTGACTTTTATTAATAATTTAAAAGCAAAAGGAGCTGTCATATATGTCGCCGTCAATCCCTTCATTCTATTGACTACGGCATTTGGTGCGATTGATGAATTTCCAGGAATTTCATAAACGGCTCGCACAACAAACGTTTGGTCTAAGCATTTTACTTGTTTCCCGATTGGATTTTCATCTCCAAAAACTCTTTTGGCTATATCATCAGAAATAGCAATGCTGGAATCATCTTTTAAAGCTGAAATAGCATCTCCCTTGATAATTTTGAAAGGGAAAAAAGAAAAGAAATTATGCTCTACATTAATGATTTTATCTATAAACTCCTTCTTTCCATTATAAATAATTTTATCCTTTTGATACCAACTGTCAGCATACATAATGCTTTCTACATTAGTGTCTTTATCTAAAACAGGTTTTAGAAATAAAGAACAATCTGACGAAGCAGGCGAATCACTTAATTTAACCAAAACCTGAAAAACAGTGTCTTTTTCAGGATTCCATTCATTGTAACCATGCTCGTCATTCCAATATAATAATGCAAAAATTAACCCCGCAATACCAATACTCAATCCCAAAACATTGAGAAACGAAAACAGTTTGTTTTGCTTGAGGTGGTAAATAAATATTTTTATCCAGTTGTGTGCCATAATTTTTAATTCGTTGATTTTGATTGCTTCGCCAGTTCGCCACTTTGGCTCGTGTGATGATTGAAATCGTAGCTTATTGAAAGAGTGTGCTGCAAAGCAACTCAAAAATGAATTCGCTGATTAATAGTATTATTAGTATCATGATTACTCTATTTTAAAAACATCTACATTTCTTTGATTCATTTTTTCAGAGAAAACAACGCCATCTTTCATCAGAATGGTTCTTTGAGAAAAGGACGCATCATAATCAGAATGGGTGACCATCAAGATAGTGGCACCTTTAGCATGTAAGTCAGTTAGCAATTCCATAACTTCATTTCCGTTTTTACTATCCAAATTTCCAGTAGGCTCATCAGCCAAAATAATTTTAGGATCATTTATCAAAGCTCTGGCCACAGCCACACGTTGTTGTTGCCCACCAGAAAGTTGTTGGGGATAATGCTTCAATCGATGCGCAATGTTTAACTTTTCGGCAATTGCTTCTACTTTTAGTTTTCTTTCCGAAGCCTTTACGTTATTGTAAATTAACGGCAATTCGATATTATCATAAACCGAAAGCTCGTCAATCAGGTTAAAATTCTGAAAAATAAATCCAATATTTTCCTTACGAACATTAGAACGTCCTTTTTCTTTTAGTCCTATCATTTCTTGGTTCAACAAGGTGTAACTCCCCTCTGAAGCACTATCCAGTAATCCTATGATATTGAGTAATGTCGATTTTCCGCAACCCGAAGGCCCCATAATCGAAAGAAAATCTCCCTCATTGATTTGCAAATTAATCCCGCTTAAAGCCGAAGTTTCTAACTCTTCTGTTCTGAAGATCTTGGTTAGGTTTTGAATTGTTATCATCCTTTTATAATTTTTTATGTTTTTGATTTAAGAACGCAGTACAGCTGCATTCCGTTTTTATTGTATATTCAGTTCTTCGACTTCTTTATAGTCGGCATAAGACGACGTTATTACTTTTTCTCCTTGTTTTAATCCTTCTAACACTTCATAATAAGAAGGGTTTTCTCTGCCTAATTTTATATTTCTTCTCACTCCTTTGCTTCCGTTGACAACAAACAGCCACTTTCCAGCGGTTTCTTGATTGAAACTTCCTTTTGGAATGACCAAAATTTTATTCTTTTCAGATAAAATAAGCTTCACGCCAAAACTTAATCCGTCTTGTAACGCTAACTCTTCTTTAGAATCAAAAAGCAATTCCACTTGAAAACGACCACTTTTAACCTCTGGAATCACTTTTACCACAGACACGATTACTGTTTTTCCCTTATATTCAATTTGTCCTTTCAAACCCACACGTATTTTCTCTAAATAAAACTCATCCACCTGCGCGCTTAACTTGTAGCCTTCCCGAGAATCAATTCTACCAATACTTTCTCCAGCTTGAAATGTTTTTCCTAAAATAGGTTCAAATGAAGTTAATCTTCCTGAAACTGGTGCCGTAATCAAGAAGTTTTTTTTATTACTCCTTAGAATATCCAAACTCATCTCCATCGTTTGGATCGAACGATTAATCTGCGAAATTTGCACTTGATTGGTTTGTTTCTCCTTTTGAATACTCGTACGAATATTGCTTTTACGTTCTTCTTGAAAACGCAGACTTTCCTTTATTACATTCCAATCATTTCTTGAGATAATGTCTTTTTCAAATAATTTGGCATTCATATCATACACCCTCTTGGCATCATTGTAATCGTGTTCTATTAAAGCAAGATCTTTCGTTAAGTTCAATTCTTGATTTCTAATATTTAGTTTTCCGGTATTTAAATTATTGATTTGCTCAATGATTGCGGTTTCCTGCGTCAAGTAATTCAATTCTGTATTCGGATTATACATGCGAACCAGCGGTTGTCCTTGCGTCACCATTGCTCCGTTTTCTACAAAAATTTCTTTGACTGAACCACCTTCGATGATATTGACCAACACCAAATTCAATGGCTCCACTTTGGCCTGAAAAACAATAAAATCTTCAAAAAATTCCTGGCTTACTTCTTTTACTAATAGTTCATCCACTTTTACATTTAAACTTCGTTTTTTAGATACCGAAGCATAAACTACTGCTCCTGCAACTAAAAAACTCACAAATCCTATTGTTAAGTACCTAAATTTTCTATTTTTACGGGGAATAACCTTGTCCATTTTTATAATAATTTACTGATTATCAACATACAAAAGCATGCCAAAGGATTTATAATCCGTAAAACAATGGTTATCAATACGGTTGCAAAAAATCTAGAAATCGAACTGTTCGAAAACGGACAGTCCCCTGTTCATAAGTGAACAAAAACAAATACTGATGCGAAAAAAACAAGCCAAAATACTTATTGTTGATGACCAAGAAGAGATCCTTTTTTCGGCAAAAATGATCTTGAAGAAGCATTTTGAAGAAATTTTCACAACAAATGATCCAAAAAAAATAATTACTATCCTTGGCGAAAACCAAATTGATGTTGTTTTACTAGACATGAACTACCGCATTGGATTTGAAGATGGACGAGAAGGCATTCACTCGCTAAAAGAAATAAAAACACTGTCGCCAAAAACAGTTGGACTATTAATGACCGCTTTTGGCAAAATAGAAACCGCAGTAGAAGGCATGAAAATAGGTGCTTTTGATTATATTTTAAAACCTTGGGATAATGAAAAATTACTCTCCACTATAGACAAAGCCGTTGTGGAAAGTCGAAAACTCAGCCGAACATCAAACTCAGAACCCGCTCCTAAAAAGCACTTCATTGGCAGTTCCCAAAAAATAAAACAGGCGTATTCCATTGCTGAAAAAGTAGCAAAAACAGATGCAAACGTCCTTATTTTAGGAGAAAACGGAACAGGTAAATTTGTCTTTGCTGAACATATACATCAGCATTCTAATCGAAAAGACAAACCATTCGTTCATATTGATTTGGGTTCGTTAAGCGAAAACTTGTTTGAAAGCGAACTTTTTGGTTATGCCAAAGGTGCTTTTACCGACGCCAAAACCGATACCCCAGGACGATTTGAAATTGCCGATAATGGAACTATTTTTCTTGACGAAATAGGCAATATCCCTTTGCATTTGCAATCAAAACTACTGCATGTTTTACAAACAAAGAAAGTCACACGGCTAGGCGAAAGCAAACCGCGAACATTAAATGTAAGAATCATAGCAGCAACTAACAGCGATATTAAAGCCGAAGTCGCAAACAAAACATTTCGAGAAGACTTGTTGTATCGTATTAATACCATGGAAATAAACCTACCGCCTTTGCGAGAGCGAAAAGACGATATTGTGCCCATGGCGCACTTCCTTCTAAAGCAGATAGGAGAGAAATACGGTCAAAACGATGTCCTTTTTGACACTAACGTGGCCGAATATATGGAACGTTATCCTTGGAAAGGAAACATTAGAGAATTAGAAAATAAGATTGAAAGAGCCTTGATCATGTCAGATGACAATACAATTTCGGTAACTGATTTAGACTTACTTAACTTTGAATACATAACAACAACGGAGGAACATCCCTTATCCGAAATAGAGAAAAACGCCATCGAAAAATCCCTTTTTAAAAACAACGGAAACATCAGTAAAACTGCTGAAGAATTGGGTTTATCTAGAGGTTCGTTGTACCGTAGACTTGAAAAATACGATCTTAAAATTAACGACTAATGAATAGCTGGAAATTTTACAATGCCCTTTTTGCAAGAGTTCTTATAGTCATTATTGCACTCGCATTTTCACTTTATCTATTTGGAAACGGTTATTTGTATAGTGGTATTTTAATTATGCTATTTTCTTTTTTGATCTGTGCCGAAATGTATTCGTACATCAAAAACAAATTGATTTTTTACGACAAAACCATACTTTCGATACTAAATAACGACTTTTCTGCTCGTTTTCCTGCTGCATACAAAGAAGGAGATTATAAAAATTTATGTCTGCTGTATGATACTTTGAAAGAGAAACAACACGACGGCAGCTCAAAAGAATTAATCTATCGCTCGATAATAAACAATATCGACACGGCTGTTTTAATTTTAGAAAAAGAAAATAACGACTGGACCATTTTCTTGATGAACGATTGTTTTTCTACCCTTTTCAGTGTCCCAAAAGTGACTAATTGGGAATATCTTAAGAATTACCTGCCGTCGCTTTGCGAAGAAATTGAAAACACCGGTTTTAAAGAATTAAAGACGTCCATTAACATCAAAATAGAGCAACAAGAAGCGCAGACGTTTATGTTGCAAACTTCGTTAACAAAATCGTTCAACAAAGACTACTTCATCGTGCTATTAGACAGCATCCAGCGTGTTATTGAGAAAAAAGAAAAAGAAGCTTGGATTAATTTGATGAAAATCATCTCTCACGAATTAATGAATTCCTTGACACCTATTCGATCGCTTTCGCAAAATTTACTACAAATCGTAGATCAAGACCATTTAGAATCGGAAGATTTTGAAGACATCAAAAGCAGCATTTCAACCATTATCAACAGAAGTGATCATTTGCAGTTTTTTGTCGAGAACTATCGGAAGCTCGCTGCGCTTCCTACGCCAAACAAAAAACCAACTCCAATTCATTTATTGTTTGAAGATTGTCTTAAAATGATGTCTCCTATTTTCGAATCGGAAAATATAAAAATCATTAACGAAATCGAAAAAAATAAGATAATTGACCTTGATAAAAACCAAATAGAACAAGTAATTATCAATTTGATTACCAACAGTGTTTTTGCATTAAAAGAAAAAGAGGAAAAGAGTATACACTTGACTACGGCAACACAAAATAATCGTTTTTACATCATCATATCTGATAATGGAGGAGGAATTGAAAGCGAAATTACAGACAAAATATTCCTCCCTTTTTTCACTACTAGAAAAAATGGCGCTGGTATTGGACTTACGCTTTCGAAGAATATCATAGAAGCCCACGGCGGTTATTTGAGTCACAAAACTGATTCTGACCTGTCAGGAGGTAAAACGCATTTCACCATCTGTTTTATTCAAGGAAATAGTTAAATCGGGCAGGTGTTGATGCCCGAATTTAAAGCACTTACGCTTAATATTTTAGTATAGAACAGCCAATTTTTACTGGCTAATTAATAAATATCTCTGTTTTATAAACTTGTTAATCAATTGAATTCAGATTCTTATTCAGTCATTGGCGGCTGCCAAAAATGCTTTTCGAAATCTACAATCTGATTTTCAACCACAACTATCCCTTCATTTTCTAATAATTGTTGCATGAGATTCGTCCCGTCAAAATGCAATTTCCCTGTCAGCAACCCATTTCTGTTGACCACCCGATGCGCCGGAACATCCTCCAGATTATGGGAAGCATTCATTGCCCAACCCACCATTCGAGCAGAACGAGCGGTTCCTAAAGCCTTCGCAATTGCACCATAAGAAGTTACTTTTCCGTAGGGAATTTGTCTAACTATGAAATATACTCTCTCGAAAAAATTGTCGTTTGCCATGCTTCCAAAAGAATAATAAGGGTACCTAATTTAATTATTAATTTACGGAAATTACTTTAGATAATACCTTATGATATTAATCAAGGTGATTAACGATATTAATCCTGTGATGCTTCCAATAATGGTATTCATATTACGCATCAAATAATCTGTTTTATCTTGTATTTTTTGAAAGAAGGCAACGTAGAAATAGAATACCAAAAAAGAACCCAATACGACTCCTGCAACAAAAATCAAAACGTGCGTGGTATCAAAGGAAAAGAGATTGTACGACGCTAACGTGACACTTACAAACACGTAATAAGGAATAGGGAAAAAATTCAGTGCTGAGAGCAGCATTCCGAGAAAAAAACGGGTGGAGGTACTCTTTTTTTTAATTTTACCTTTTTTCTTTTTTGGCTTTTTAGCGATCAACAAAAAATAGATTGTTAATGCTGAAAAAATCCCAAAACCTACTTCCCGCAATAAAACAATTACATCTGGTCGTTCCTTAATAAACTGAGCGAAAAATATAGCTAGTGCAGCTTGAAAGAAAATTACAATTACGGCTCCTAAAACAAACCAAAAAGCACTTCTTTTTCCTTCTTTAAGATTGACTTTAGCTGCTGTCATATTAATCAATCCCGGAGGTGTAATCCCTACGAAGGCAGTAACAAAACCCAAAAACAAGGAAGTAATTAAATTCATAGGCAAAGTGCAATATCAAAAAAATCTATTTCAAATATAAAACTATTCTTTAATTTTAAATCGAATATAGGTAATTGCTTTGTTAATTTCTAAATATTGTTTTTCATAGAACGTCTGAAAAGCAGTTACTTCCTCCGGACTTCCCTCATTTACATACACATTATGATTGGCATACAAAACCTCGTGTCCTTCCCCGTGCAACAACCCTAAAGTATAACCATGCATAAACTCACTATCGGTTTTTAAGTTTACCACACCGTCTTTCTTGAGTACTTTTTTATACAATTGCAAAAACTCTGAATTCGTCATTCGGTGTTTTGTTCGTTTGTATTTGATCTGTGGATCTGGAAAAGTTATCCAAATTTCATCCACTTCATTTTCTGCAAAAATATGATTGATTAATTCAATTTGAGTTCTGATAAACGCTACATTATACATTCCGGTTTCCACCGCTGTTTTAGCTCCACGCCAAAACCGAGCGCCTTTGATATCGATTCCAACAAAATTCTTATTCGGATATCTTTCAGCAAGCCCAACAGAATACTCCCCTTTCCCACAGCCTAATTCCAGTACTAATGGATTTTCATTTTTGAAGAATTCTGAATTCCATTTCCCTTTCAAAGGAAATAAATCGCCCACCACTTCTTCTCTTGTTGGTTGAAAAACATTATTGAATGTCTCGTTTTCTTTGAACCGCTTTAATTTATTTTTGCTTCCCACTTTTTTAGAATATTTCGGCAAAATTAAGGAAATATATAAGACCGAATGCCTAAGCGGTAAAAAAATGAAAAAACGTTTTCAAAATCGCTATTTCTAAGCTCATTTTTTTTGAAGTTCTTCGCAAAATAACATCTAAGAAATAACTTTTGTACTATTTACATTCTTAACATTGTTGTTAATGCGTTTTTTACCAACAAATTATTACTGTACCTTTATATAAATAATTATGCCATGAAAAACGTTGTTTTATACATTGCACTTCTATTATTTAGCATTTCAGTTGCTTCTACTTACCGTACTAATTCTAAAACGGTTGCTAATACTTCTTTTGCACATTCAAAACTAAAATACGATCCAGGAAGTTATTCCCTGAAGATTGACAGCACGGTCATTTCCAGATTTTTCAAAACATATCCAAATGTAAAAAAATACAAATCAGATGTTATTGCTTTGTACAAAAAAAGAAATTACAAGTCCATTTGGTTTGACAACCAAGGCATTATTGAGTTTGCCAATTTATTATATTCCAAAGTAAATCAGCTAGAGGACGATGGATTACAGTCCCGGTTTACTTATAAAGAAAAAGCCGACCTGATTTTCAATACAAACAGACAAAACAATCTCACGGTTACTGAAACAGAATTATTACTATCCGCAATGTATATTTTTTATGCAAAGAAAGTGTATAAGGGAATAGAAATTGAAAAGATTAGAGAAATTGGATGGTTTATACCCACAAAAAACCTTTCTTATGCAAGCCTGCTTCAATCTTTGCTAGCTGATCCTCAATTATTAGATAAAAATGAGCAACAGCTGTTTAATCAATATTACAAACTGCGAACTGTTTTAAAAAAATACCGACAAATAGAACAAAATGGCGAATGGAATTTAATAGTTAGAGATTCTTTAATGAGAGAATACAAGCTTGGCGACAACTCAGAAACCATTGGTCAAATCAGAAAAAGACTCGCCGTAACCGGAGATTTACAACACGATTCTAAAAGCACCTTGTACGATGCCGAATTAATGACTGGAATTTTGAACTTCAAGAAAAGAAATGGTTATAAAATAGATCCTATCATTACTTCGAGTCACATTGAGCGCATGAATATTCCCATTGAAAATTATATTAAAACCATTATGGTCAATATGGAACGCTGTCGTTGGATTGCTCCAGAGTTGACAAAAGCAGAAGAATACATCATCATAAATATTCCTTCTTTTAAACTTATTTATAAAAGAAATGGCAAAACCGAACTAGAGTCGAATGTATTTGTAGGCGGAACCATGAATGAAACCTTAGTTTTTAGCAGTTCTATTAGCCATCTTATCTTTAGTCCCTATTGGAATATCCCAACAAGTATTGTTCAAAGTGAAATAAAAACAGCTATCGATCGGGACAAAAACTATTTAGCTGATAATGATATGGAATGGAATAAAGGCAGAGTACGACAGAAACCTGGTCCAAAAAATCCCTTAGGGAAAGTCAAATTCATTTTTCCAAGCGCGTCCGATATTTACTTACACGATTCGCCCGCTAAAAGTTTATTTGAATCTGAATACAGAGCTTACAGTCACGGATGCATTAACGTGAATAAAGCACAAGAATTAGCACATTTAATTTTAAAAAACAATCCTGATTGGCCCGCAGAACGCATCCAGAAAGCAATGGATAGCGGAAAAGAAACTACCTGTATTCTGAAAAATAAAATTCCTGTTCACATTGGATATTTTACCACATGGGTCAATGATTCCGGTGAAATTAGCTTTTATAACGACATTTATTTAAGGGATGATCGTCTGGCTGAAATTCTGTTTTCTGATGATTCCCAATAAAAAAACTGCAGTTTAAAAATCAATTTACTTTACTTTAACAGTGAAGTATACTTCTTCTATTTTTAATTTAAAACACTAACAATCAAATAAATACACTAATTATATATTTTTTAATTATATTTGATATTCTAAAAAACTACCCTATGAAACCATACCCTAAGAAAACCCAACTAGCATTGGCATCTTCCATTTTATTGCTAGCTGCTTTTACCACATTTGAAAAAACAGACAAAACAATTTCCGGAATTAATAAAGACAACATGGACACATCCGTTCGTCCAGGAGATAATTTTGATGCTTATGTAAACGGTACTTGGCTGAAAAAAACTAAAATACCGGATGATAAAGCCTCTTATGGTGTTGGCTACATGGTTCATGAAAAAGCGCAAGAAGACGTGAAAGCCATTATCGAAGCTTCCTCTCAAGGTAATTTTGCAACAGGTTCTGATGAGCAAAAAATTGGAGACTTTTATGATGCCTTCATGGATACAAAAATGAGAGATCAAAAAGGAATTACACCGTTACTCCCTGAATATAAAAAAATTGATGCTATTGCAAATTATACTGATTTAGCGGCTTATTTTGGCTATGCAAATACCTCTGGCAGTACTATTCCTTTTTCCGTATCGGTGATGGAGGACTTAAAAGATCCAACCCAGTACATGCTTATTTCCTGGCAAGGCGGTTTAGGATTACCCGATAGAGAATATTATGCGCTTGAGGATGCCAAATCTAAGGAGATTCAAAAAAAATATGTAACCCATATTGAGAAGATGCTAGAACTTGGCGAGGTACCAAATGGCCCAGAACTCGCTAAAAAAATCATGGCGTTAGAAACGGTTTTAGCCGCTCAGCACATGAAAAAAGAACAAACACGAGACATCATAAAACTGTACAATAAATATGCAATTGCAGATTTAAAGCAACTCATGCCTGATTTTAATTGGGACAGTATGCTAAAAAACGCAGGGATTACGAACCAAAAAAGCATTGTCATTGCACAAATTGATTACCTAAAAGCGCTAAACGGAATCATAAAAACAACTCCTTTAACCACGTGGAAAGCGTATCTAAAATGGAATGTTATTCACGGAGCCGCAAAATCTTTAAATACGGCTTTAGACGATGAAAATTTTAATTTTTACGGCAAAACACTCTACGGAATCCAGGCACAACAACCAATGTGGCGAAGAGGCGTTGATAGAGTAAACAATAGCCTTGGTGAAATAGTTGGGAAGGTTTATGTGAAAAAACACTTTTCACCTGAGGCCAAAGAGCAAGTAACATTGTTAGTAAAGAATCTGCTTAAAGCGTACGGTGAAAGCATCGAAAATCTGGACTGGATGAGTCCCGAAACTAAAAAGCAAGCGTTAGACAAACTCTCTAAATTCAATCCTAAAATTGGTTATCCCGACCAATGGAGAGATTACACTGCCTTAAAAGTTCTTCCGAGAGATTTGTATGGCAACCAACAAAAAGCCACAACTTTTGAATACAACAGACAAATTAATAAATTAGGAAAACCAGTAGACAGAACCGAATGGGGAATGACTCCACAAACTGTAAATGCCTATTACAATCCACCGCTTAATGAAATTGTATTTCCCGCAGCCATATTGCAGCCTCCTTTCTTTGATTTAAAAATAGAAAATGCAGCAAATTATGGTGGTATTGGAGCGGTAATTGGTCACGAAATAGGACATGGATTTGATGACCAAGGAAGTACCTTTGATGGTGACGGAGTGTTGAGAAATTGGTGGACGCCGGGTGATTTAACAGCTTTCAAACAAAAAACAAGTGCATTAGTAGCACAATACAATGATTTCAAAGTATTTCCAGATCTGAATGTTAATGGAGAATTTACTCAAGGCGAAAACATAGGTGATTTAGGCGGATTATCCATCGCTATAAAAGCATACAAAATGAGTTTAGAAGGAAAAGCATCGCCGGTTCTAGACGGCTTCACAGGAGAACAACGTGTTTTGTTAGGCTGGGCACAATGCTGGTTGAACAAATCTCGTGAGGAAGCGTTACGAAATCAAATAGCAACCGATCCGCATTCCCCGGCAAAATTTAGAATTAATGGTGTGGTACGAAATATTCCAGAATTTTATACTGCGTTCAATATAAAACCAACAGATTCCTTGTATTTAGCTCCGGAAAAAAGAGTCAAAATATGGTAATTTTCATTTTAATGAACCTCTGCTAAAACAGAGGTTTTTTAATGCAAAAAAATACGAACCTAAAGCATTACTTTCGAAAATACTACTGTTTAGATTTCAATGATTTTATCATGGCATCTTCCAGAGAAGATTTAACTTTGATAACCGCATTGGAATTTTCATTAGGAATCGTCATCGATAAAACATAGTGTTGTATTTTCCACTGGTTATCAATTTTTATCAAAACACCAGAACCACGGCAAATCTTCATTTGCGTATCTAGCAATTCATCAAACCAAGCAGTTTTGCCAGTTTTATCAAAGAAAACATGGCGCTCTAAAACCGTAAAACTCCACGCTTTCCCTTTGTCGAAATGTGGTTTCGCGTAGGCTTGAAATGCGGTCTTATTCCAATTTTCTGTCGCATCAGTACCTATAAAAACGGCATCATCTGTCATTAAGCTGAAATAGTCGCTATAGTTAGCTTCCGATGCCGCTTTATGCCAAGCATCGAGTATGGCATTTATGTTTGCTGTCGAAAGTGCTTGAGAGTCCATGCTACTTTTGCAGCCGGATAAAGTGAAAACAATCAAAACTACCAGTATTTTTTTCATATCATTAAAGTTTTTCATGGTCTTTATTCCATCTGATTTTTATTTTTCCATCGACATCAACAGCTAATAAATGGAGTACAATTCCTTTCGTACGCTTTTCTGCTTTTTCCACTTCATCTGTGATTTGTTCATCGTTTTTTGGATTCCTCAACGGAATAGTCATCGCTAAATTAGTTCCTCGCCCAAAAGAATAAATACCATTTACATCTAGATTCAACACATTAGAACTTATCTTCAAATCATTTACATCGACTAGACCGCCATTAATTTTAAAATTTCCGGATAAATCACTAAAAACGATATGGTTCACGTTTCTAAAAGGAAAAGCGAACTTACCTATATTTGTAATGGGCTTAAAATCAGTCAATGCTCCTTGATCAACTTTAAATTTAGCCCTGCCAGCTATTGAATTTGTTTTCAATTCTCCTCCAGAAAGAAGCGTACCTTGCACCGAGGTGGAGGCGGAGAGGAGCCCTTTTATATTGTTGGGTTGAAAGGATTGAATTCCAAAATTATTCAACGAAGTCAGAAATCGGGAAATGTCAACACGATTGATTTTTGTATTAGACTTTAGTAGAAAATTATCCCCTTCAGGAACTAATTCCCCATCAAAAGCAATGCTTCCACCAGAACTTTGCACCCAACCATTCTTCACGATTAACTGATTATTGACTAATAAAACAGTTGCTTTAGCATTAGTCGCTTCCAGTTTACTATACACCATATTATCTGCTTTCAAATTCAGCACCACTTGGCATTTATCAATTACAACATACAATTCAGATGAAAAATCATCTTTTGTATTTTTCTTTTTTGATGCTTTTTGACCTGAACTAGTGATAATACCTACAAATTGTTTTATATCTAAAAAAGGAGCATAAATATCCCAATTGACAATCATTTTTTCAGGGTTTTCATAATACAACGTCAGAAAATTGTCAATCTTACCCTCCATAAAAACCTTATTCTTACGGTCTTTAAAATTAATTTTTTTTATCAAAAGTGCTTCTTCTGTAAAATCCAGCTCAATGTCTGTTTTCACAAAAGTTAAATTTCTTGGACCGTAATTTACAGTTGCATTTTTAACGTCTACATTCCCTGTAAACAATGGTTTTTGTATTTTTAAATCTAAGATATCAAATTTAAATTCCAGATTCACTTTGGCTTGACCATCAGAAAAATGAATAAAATCTTTATTCACAATCTCATTCAATCGGGACATATTAAAATCTGATTTAAAACTTCCTGCCGCAGTTGTTTTTTCAAAATTAGAGATAATTCCGATGGGAATAGCAAAAGGAATTGTTTTATATTTCCCTGAAAAATCTGTTAAAGTGATTGTGGAGTTAATGTCATTATAGCCTGCTCCTTTTTTATATTGGTTGGTGAACGTCGCGTCAAAAGTACAGTCGGTAATAATCCCGTCCGGTATCTTGAGTTCATTATTTTTAATTTTTGTGGTTACCACAATTTCCGGATCACCCGTAGCATTCATATCGCCAATAATCGTGCAACCTACATCAATAGGGTTTTTTAAATCAAACTGATCTATTTTTTCCCTGATATTAGCGCTCAATAAAGCAGAAGCATCGCGCCACAAAATCGTAGTTTTTATGGCAATATCAAAAGGAGACTTGTTTTGATCCAAACTAAAATGGGCGTTGATATCAAAAAACTCGGAACCAATTCCAAAATTAGTGGTGGCTACACTAATCTGGTTTTTAGCGTTGGAAAAACCAACTTTCAAAACCCCTTCTACCATTCTGTTTTGAATAAAGCTTCCTCTTTTAGTATTAAAAGCCATACTTTTGGCTAGTGTTTTCAGATACAAATTCGTTTGCCAATTCTCGTTCTCATGATCTATTTGGCTTCGTAGTGCTACTATATTAAAATCAAATAATTTATGTCCCATTTGATTTTCGGAAATGAAATGGACTTGGTCTAAAACTATTTCTTTTACTTTAGAATCGGTGGAGCTTTTTGATTTTTTACTTTTTGGCTTAGGCCTAAAAATGTTCGTGTTTACAATTCCGTTTTTTCCTTTGAACAAATACAAAGTGGCCTGCTGGATTTCTATTTTATCAATGTTGATCTCATTTGAGAGCAATTTTAAAACATCAACACGCACTTCAATTTGCTCCGCTTTGAGCAATGTTCGTTTGTGTAAAGACCACAAACTGTCCTTTAATTCTACTTGGCTTAGCGCTAAGGTCATATTGGGGAAACCCTTTAAGAATTTGTATTTAATATCTCCAATATCGATTGTTCCCGTAATGTTTTCATTAATTTTCGCATTGATCTTTGTGACAATTTCTGCTTTATTATTCTTGAAATAAACTGACAAAACCGCCGAAGCTATGACCAAAAAAGCCACAATCCCCAGAAATAAAAAACCAATTGTTTTGATTATTTTTCGAAAATTTATAGTTTTAAAGTAAGACTTTTTGCGCTGCAAAAATTGATTCATAAGTATTCCTTTACTATTTTATATAAAGGTAGCTAAAAACATTCGGTTACCATATTAAACAAACAAAAACTAGTTTTTCCAGCCACTGAAATTCCTTCTAAAAGCAACACCTCTAAAACTTGTAAAGTGATTCTGAGATCATAGTAACGCATCCTCTAAATCCTTTGAAGTAAAACTTAGAAAATTTCTTTAAATTGTTTCATAATTTTTGGATTTAGAGGTTCCTGTTCGATTCAAAACTCAGCTTTAAAAATAAAACAAAATTTACAACTTATTAATTAACAAGTTTTTATAAAACAATTTCAATTAATTATGACATTTCAAAATTGAGTTTTTGATCTAAACCGCATTAATCTGGGAAACAAACGGCGGTAAAACATATTGAGTTTTGACGTATTTTTGTCTTGCTTTAGACAGAAAAATTTAAGATTTAAAGTTCGAATTATGAGAAAGTTACATTACCAATTATCACTGGTTGTTTTTACACTGCTTCTTACCCTTATTTCTTGTAAAAAGAAAGACACTCCCGGTACAGCGAATCCTGAAACAAGTTTAAATACAATAGAAGTTGCGTTTGACAGCACCCAAATTAAAACCTTCTTTGGAAAATATCCAAAACTACAACCGTATCAAGTAGAGGTTGAAAAATTGTACCGAAAACATCAGTTTCACTACATCTGGTTTGACAAGGATGGTCTAAATGAATTTGCCGGTTTGCTTTACAATAAAGTAAATAGCATGAATTTAGAAGGAATTGAAACCGCCATTCCATATAAAGAAAAATTAGACAACATCTACGATAATCCAGATGACAATCAAAAGGCTAGTATTGAAACGGAGTTACTGAGCTCTTCCTTGTACTTTTTTTATGCAGATAAAGTATACGACGGTATCGACATCCAGAAAACAAAAGATTTAGGATGGTTTTTACCTCGAAAAAGACAATCTTACGTAAATTATCTAGATTCATTGTTAATCAATCCTACGCTAATTCACAAAGAAGAAAAAGGTGTTTTGAAGCAATATTTCCTTTTAAAAGATGTTTTACAGGAATACCGCAAAATAGAAAAAAAAGGCGGATGGAAAGCTATTGCTCTTGATCCAAATATTAAATCCTATAAACCTGGAGATAGCGCTGCGGCTATTGCACAAATCAGAACCCGTTTGTTTATCACCGATGATATTTCACGAGATTCTAAAAGTGCCGTGTATGATACTGAATTAGCCACAGGAATTTTGAAATTTAAAAAGAGAAGTGGTAATACCCTCAACAAAACGATTCTGCCGGAACATGTTAAATACATGAACGTGCCAGTTGCGGAACGCATAAAAACCATCATGGTTAATATGGAACGTTGTCGATGGATATCCAATGATATTACTAAATCTAAAGAATTGATTGTGGTCAACATTCCTGCCTATGAACTGACTTTTTTTAGGGATGGTGAACCAGAGTTACACTCTAAGGTTGTAGTAGGAAAAGCAATGCACAAAACGGTAATTTTTAGTGCACCAATGAAATATATTGTGTTCCGACCGTATTGGAATGTACCAACAAGCATTCTGAAGAAAGAAATTCTTCCTGCCATTGAGAAAAATCCAAATTATTTGGAAGAACACAACATGGAATGGAAAGACAACAATGTAAGACAAAGACCTGGGCCTGAAAATTCATTGGGATTAGTGAAGTTTCTATTTCCCAATTCGAATGCGATTTATTTGCATGACACCCCATCCAAAAGTTTATTTGGAAAAGAAGACCGTGCTTTCAGCCATGGGTGTATTCGAGTAGCCAAGCCAAAAGAACTTGCCGCAGTAATTATGAAAGATGACAAAAAATGGAATCCTGCTAAAATAGAAACCGCAATGAACGGCGGAGAAGAGTTTTGGTACACGCTAAAAAACAAAATTCCGGTGTATATAGGTTATTTTACTGCTTGGGTAGATGAGGAAGGCGTGATTCATTTTTATGAAGATGTCTACAAAAGGGATGAATCTTTAGCAACATTATTGTTTGACAAATGATAGTCAGATTTGCTCAACAATCCTAATCAAAAAAAAATGACACTGACTTATTTAAAAGTCAGTGTCATTTTTTTTATTTATTTACCCAAAGGCGATTCTTTAATACGTTTTCTTTTTTTCGAAAGTTGTTTCCAACACTTTTTTAATTTTATCCAAGGCTCCGTGAAATGCTTTCTCAGTAGTATCGGCATAATTTGTAACGGCCAAGGGCTGCATATTAATTGGTCTGGCTTCGATAAGACATCGTTTGTCGTTGACTCCGGACTTATCACTATTTTCGTCTCCAAGATGCACTTCTAAACGGGTGATTTTATCTTCAAAACGCGCCAAAGTGGTTCCTAATTCATCTGAAATATACGCTTTCAATCGTGCGTTCCCTTCTACGTTATTGTCTGTGTTGATTTGTACTGTCATGTTTTTATATATTTAATGATTGTCTTTCAAATTTAACGAACGAAGTTCCAAAAAACGACTGCATTAATAAAACATTATGAAAATTAAGGACAAAAGAAGTAGATTTTAGTATGGTTTAAAAGTAGTGGATTTGCTTTATTCCCTTTTTCAGGCAATCAATTATGATCGAGGAAAATAGGCCAAGTGGAACAAGAGCCTCTCCTTTGTTTGCAACTTATCTAATCGGTTTTTTTTAGAAGTAGCGCAAAAAAAAACACCAATCTTTCGGCTGGTGTTTTTGAAAATTAGTCTTGTTATTGGATTGGAAACCCTAGTCCTGATAGAAGTGAAAATCCTTTTTCTAGACGCTTTCGGGGTTTTGAACCCTGAAAGCGTTGAAAAAGATTGTAACGGATAGCAGGAAAAAGCTCCTCCCTTCTCCAGAAATTGCGGGATGCGCTCAGGGTAAAATCCTTACCTACAATTACCTTTATTCCAATTCTGGTAATAACACGACTCCCATATTGAATAAGGTAAAGGCCTGAATATCGACATTTTCCTGAATGGTTGCTGCTACAGATTTTCCTGCGCCATGTCCTGCATTGATATCAATACGGATTAGGGTTGGGTTGGTTCCAGTTTGTTTTTCTTGTAATTCGGCTGCAAATTTAAAACTGTGTGCCGGCACTACTCTATCATCGTGATCGCCTGTTGTGACCATTGTAGCGGGATATTGTATTCCTTTTTGAATGTTGTGTACGGGAGAATAGCCTTTGATATAGGTAAACATTTCCTTGCTGTCTTGTGCTGTTCCGTAGTCATACGCCCAACCTGCTCCTGCGGTAAAGGTATGGTAGCGCAACATGTCCATCACGCCTACTGCCGGTAAAGCAACTCGCATCAAATCCGGACGTTGCGTCATCGTAGCACCCACTAACAATCCTCCGTTTGATCCCCCACGAATGGCAAGATAGGATGGCGACGTGTATTTTTGAGCGATCAAATATTCAGCTGCTGCGATGAAATCATCGAATACGTTTTGTTTTTGCATTTTAGTTCCCGCATCATGCCATTTTTTCCCGTATTCGCCACCGCCACGTAAATTTGGAACGGCATAAACGCCTCCATTTTCCATCCAAACGGCATTAGCAATACTGAAACTTGGTGTCAAACTCACGTTGAAACCTCCGTAACCGTAAAGCATCGTTGGATTTGTTCCGTCGAGTTTCAATCCTTTTTTATGGGTGATAATCATTGGGATTTTGGTTCCGTCTTTAGAAGTATAAAACACTTGTTTGGACTCGTATAAATCGCTATTGAAATCTACTTTTGGTTTTTGATATACTGCAGAAATTCCCGTTGCTGGCTCAAATGAAAAGGTAGAACCTGGAGTGATGTAATTCGTGAAAGAATAATACAAGGTTTTCTCTTTTTTCTTTCCGCCAAAACCACCGGCAGTTCCCACGCCTGGCAATTGGATTTCGCGAACCAGTTTCCCAGAATAATCGTATTGTTTCACCACTGAAACGGCATCTTTCATATAATTCGCAAAGAAATATCCGCCACCTGTTGATGGAGACAAAACGTTCTCTGTTTCTGCGATGAAATCTTTCCAATTTTCTGGTTTTGGATTGTTGACATCAACAGTAACGATGCGTTTGTTGGGCGCATTCCAATCGGTTTCTATGAATAATTTTGTGCCTTCGTTTTCGATAATGTTGTTATCACTTTTGAAATTATCCACAATCGTCACAATAGGACTGTTGGGCTTTGTCAAATCTTTGATATACAATTCGTTCCCATAGGTAGAATTTGCTGCTGTGATCACTAAAAAACGATCGTCTTCAGTCACGCCACCGCCTACATAACGTCGTTTTTGATCGGCACCAAAAATAATTTGATCTACTTTTTGTGCGGTTCCTAACTTGTGAAAATACAATTTGTGTTGATCTGTTTTTGCTGATAACTCGCTTCCTTTCGGTTTATCATAACTGGAATAATAGAATCCTTCATTTCCTTTCCAAGAAACGCCACTGAATTTTACATCAACGATGGTGTCTTCGATAATTTTTTGAGTAATGGCATCCATGATGATGACTTTTCTCCAGTCACTTCCGCCTTCTGAAAGTGAATAGGCCACTTTAGAACCATCTTTAGAGAAATTTAATCCACCAAGTGATGTAGTTCCATCTTTAGAAAAGGTGTTGGGATCTAAGAATACGGTTTCGGTCCCTTTAGCATCTTTTCGGTACAAAACGGATTGGTTTTGCAAACCGTTATTTTTATAGTAATACGTAAAATCTCCTTCTTTGAAAGGCGCTCCTATTTTTTCGTAATTCCACAATTTTTCCATTCTTGCTTTTAGCAAATCCCGAAATGGAATCTGAGCCAAATAATCATAGGTCACTTCATTTTGTGCTTTTACCCATGCTCCGGTTTCAGCAGATTTGTCGTCTTCGAGCCAGCGGTACGGATCTGGAAGTTTGGTATCAAAATACACATCAACCGTTTCCCCTTTAGTGGTTACGGGATAAGTTACCTGTTTTGGTTTTTGGTTTTGTGCAAAAGTCGCCATTGCAGAAGATACAGCCATTATTAAAAAAGTTTTTTTCATTAGATTCTGTTTTAGGTTATTACAAAAATAAGGAATTAGTTAGTTTAGTAGCAGTGGGGAAGTCTTAAATAAAACCAAAAAAAACGCTACTCTTTCGAATAGCGTTTTTTAAAATGGTTGACATCAGAACGAAGTACTTATTTGACCTGAACTGGATAAGTGATTTGTGCATCTGTTGCACCGCCAGCATTTGTAATATCTCCTGTTGCAACTCCAGCAGCACTTTTAGCTGGTTCGTGTCTCAAAACCACTACTATATTTCCTGTTGCTGCCACTGTTCCTGTTTTCAAAGTAAAAGTCAATCCAATCGGTTTTCCGTTGCCATCAACATCAGTATACGTGAAAGCTCCTATTGCTGCTGGTGCTTGAAAGAACAACTGATGCTCGTCCCCTTCTTCTTGTATTTCATCCGTGATATTATCTACCGGCGTAACTGACTCATTCAAGAACGTTACTGCTCCAGTATACGTTGTATTAACTAGCAAATCCCCAGAAACAGTAACTACCGGAGCATTAGGTCCGTCTCCGTCCAGATCTCTAGAAGTCAAGGTAATGATTTGATTTCCTGCAGTCAAAGTAGTTGTAACTGTTGTTATTAATTCCTCCTCATTTACTGCAATAGGATCATCATTGTTACAAGATGAAAATGTTACTAATGCTATTAATGTTACTGCTAGAATTTTTGAATTTTTCATTTTTTTGTGTTTACTTTTTAATAATTGAATTTTAATTGAATTTGAAAGTTTCTACCCATTTCGTCAGCAAAAAAACGTTGCCTGTTGAGGTAGTCCCTGTAATTAGTGTTTAAAATATTTTGAACAGAAAATGCGACCGTTGCATTAGTTTTACCGAAAGTCTTGAATTTCATTTCTGAATAAAAATGCAACAATTGATAGGCCGGTGGCGGTGTACTGATATCTACCAGAACGGGCACCAATTCATTATCCACGACAATGTTTGTAGTGAAATTATTGTCAGGAAACTGATTTTGACGCAATACGATCTCGCTTTTCACTTCGAGTTTCAAATCATGCCAGTCACTCTTTGAAAACTGAATTTTATTGCTCAGATTTAACGGTGGAATATCTATTAACGATTCCTTATTGGTAATGTCTTTTCCATTGACATATGCCAAAGCAAAATCATGCTGCCATTGCTTACTTATTTTCCAATGGGTTTGTACATCAACTCCGGCTAGTCTGGCATTGGTTTGTTGGTATTCCCAAACAGGAAAAGCACCACGAATGGTTGTCTCAAAACCAACAGGACGCAAAAACATGAAATTACGGATGCTATTGATAAAAGGATTTACCTCAACCGAAAAAGCAGTCCATTTCTTCTGCAATGTTGTTGATAATTTGACTGCTTGTTCTTTGTCCAAAGCTAAATCGCCTAACTCGATAATCCCCGTGGAATGATGCAAACCATCACTAAAAAACTCCGATGGATTTGGGTTTCTTGTCGCAAGGCTAATATTAGAATACCAATTCAGACTTGCATCAAATTCCTTGTGAAACCCGGCACTGGCTGAAATATTATGAAATGTAAAACTTGGCTTTGTCAACCATTGATTGCCTTGTTCTCCCACTATGAAATCAGCAAATTCAGTTGCGTAGCCTCTTTCCTCCCATCTGGATTTTAAGTAAAACTTAGCTGCATCCACTCGCGAAAAGTCATAACGCACTCCTGCATCCACAGAAAAACTATCAGACAAATCATAACTGGCTATTCCATACGTTCCAAATTCGACGCGGTCAAAATTAGGAATCAAAGGTTTTATTCCCGTAGCCGGATTTGCAAAATTATTTTGTATCGAAGTATTGAATCCCGATTTTAAAGTCCAATCATGCACCGTTTTTTTATAATCTACATTGACCGCATGCGTGGTTAATTCCAGATCTAAAGCAGCTATAGCATCAAAATCTCCTCTGCGTACATCGAACTCCAATCTTTTGTTAAACTGAAAAGAATACTGCACTGCCAAAGAAGCCGTTTCATCAAAAAAGTAATTGTAATTCAGTTTTGCTAAATGATGTTGTACTCTCTGTTTTGGATTTCTAATGGCATAGGTAAAGTCATTGACAACTGAAGGAATTTTATTGGTAATGGAATTGTACAAATCGTTTACATTCCCAGTATGAGACGCACTCAAAATACCAATCGTAGTATTGTACAAACTGTAATAACCGGAAATATCATATTTTTTTCCAGTAAATTTTACATCTCCAGAAAAATTAGCTTCCCGATTTCCTGAATTGGACAATACATAATCCGGCGCTTCTCTGTCGCCTGAATACTTGAATGTTCCCAAAGCGTTCCAACTCCATCCTTTGTCGTTGCCTTTATGCAAACTTGTACTAACGGAACCGCCTCTCCCATTAGACGCCAAATTCAGAATGGTTTTACCAAATAGCGTATCCTTTTTTACCAAAACCGGTTCTATAATCACTAAACCTCCTACGGCATCACCACCATACTGCAACCCAGAAGCACCTTTGATTACGGTTATTTTTCCAGCAGCGTTTACATCAAAATTAGGAGCGTGTTCCGTTCCCCATTCTTGATCTTGCAAACGCACATTGTTATTGATGACCGGAACCCGACTTCCAAACAAACCATTGATAACCGGCTTCACTATAGAACTTCCTGTTTTCAAAGTTGAAACACCTGCTACTTCTTTGAGAATATCTCCAAGGGTCTGGTTGCTGAATTTTTCAATTGTTTCCGTTTTGATCTTTTGTTCCAACAGGGATTTGTTCAGCGTATTGGCTTTTTGCCTTATGACTACTTCCTGAAGTTGGTCCACATTTTCTTTTAAAGTAAAGTTCAAAACTTGGTCCCCCGATAAATTCACCAATGTATCAACCGATTTATAACCAACATAGGAAACGAATACTTTGCTATTTCCAACAGGCAGTTTTTTGATGACATAATTCCCCGAAGCATCTGAGGATACCGTCTTTTTACCAATGTGTACGTGACTTCCAGAAAGAGGCATTCCTCCCTGAGTAGTGATTTTTCCACTAACAGTATTTTGCGCAAAACTAATGGTGCAAAACAAACAGAAGCAGAAAACAATATAGATTTTTGTTTGCATTTTCTTTGTTCAAAATATATAAACATGTGAATCATTTCCAAGACTTGAAAATGATAGAATACTATGAAATATGATTTAAACTAATGGAGGAGCTCGAAGCGCAAAAAGGCTTCCTTTAAAGAATTGTGTGATTTCACAAGATTTGAAATCAACATTTTTTGAATATAAGGCTATTGCGTTTAATTCAAAAGCTGGAAAAACTAAAAAAGCAAAACTACTTACTTTATAGGCACAAATACCACAAAAATCAAAGTTATGATGTTGATGGGTTATTTCTGTACTAGAATTTTTCTCGTGAACACACTGAATTTCAGAAAGTTGCTTTGCTATATGTTCGTATTTATGCACCGATTGAAACAGCATCGAAAGCAATACTGTAATCGTTAGCACTAAACTAAATATAGAAAATTTCTTTTTCATCTTTGGCAAATATAGCGATACTGAAATAAAAATCCATTTGTTTTTACAAAATATACATTTCGTAAAAACAAATGGACTTCAAAATTCAAACCAAAAATCAAATTACAACACTCTTTTTGAGCCTGAGAAATTTGTTTTATTTGGTATGTAAAAAATTACACCAATTTAGCTGCAATCAAATATTCAGCGATTTGAATTGTGTTTGTAGCCGCTCCTTTTCTCAAGTTATCCGCAACAATCCACATGTTCAAGGTGTTTTCTTGGCTTTCGTCACGACGAATTCTACCTACAAAAACAGCATCTTTTCCTTGTGCATACATTGGCATTGGGTACGTATAAGTATCGTTGTTGTCCTGAACCACTACACCATCGGTATAGTGCAAAATATTCCGTACCTCATCTACGTCAAAATCATTCGAAAATTCCACGTTTACCGCTTCACTGTGTCCACCTACAATAGGTACACGAACTGCAGTGGCTGTAACAGCAATGGTATTGTCGCTTAAGATTTTTTTAGTTTCACGAACCAGTTTCATCTCTTCTTTAGTGTATCCATTTTCTTCAAAAGAATCACATTGTGGAATCGCATTTCTGTGAATTGGATATTTATATGCCATTTCACCTTGAACGCCTGCATATTCATTTTCCAATTGCTGTACTGCTTTCACACCTGTTCCAGTGATGGATTGGTACGTAGAAACAATGACACGTTTGATGTTGTATTTTTTGTGCAAAGGAGCCAAAACCAATACCATTTGTATCGTAGAACAGTTTGGATTTGCAATAATTTTATCCTCTTTTGTTAATTCGCTAGCATTGATTTCCGGCACAATTAATTTTTTAGTCGGATCCATTCTCCAAGCTGATGAGTTATCAATAACAGTTGTTCCAGCTGCTGCAAACTTTGGAGCCCACTCCAATGACGTATCGCCACCTGCAGAGAACAAAGCAATATCTGCTTTCATATCTACTGCCGTTTGCATGCCCACTACTTTATATTTTTTACCCTTATATTCAATTTCTTTGCCTACTGATCGCTCAGAAGCAACCGGAATTAATTCTGTTACAGGGAAATTTCTTTCTGCTAAAACTTTCAACATTACTTCGCCAACCATTCCGGTAGCGCCTACAACTGCTATTCTCATCTTATATTTGTATTATTGAATATTAAATTTGAAGTACAAAAGTAACTAATATTGAAACCAAAACAAGCGGCTTCACAAAAAATAACAAAATGTTAAATTTATAACATTTGATAAGTAAACTCCAGTTTATCCAATAGAAATATGAAAATTAGCAGAACAATTGTTTCAAGGAATTGTTTCTTTTTAAATGGCAAAGGGTGTAAAATAATATTTTATATATTTTTTAAACCATCAAGAAATTAAGCAAATTAAGTTTTAAAGTGCTTCTTAATGTATCTTAATTAATGGTAAAAACCCGCTAGTGTTTAGATAAAATTTTAAAGAAAAACCGCCTCAATTAAGAAGCGGTTTAGTCCTGAACGCATTCAGGATAAATTAGAATATATAATGTAGCGGAAATTACTTTTTTAACAAATCTCTAATCTGAGTCAATAATTCTTCCTGCGTTGGTCCAGCCGGAGCAGCTACAACAACCACTTCTTTTTTCTTCGCTTTTTCAGCCGCTCTTAAAATCACAAAAATAAAGAAAGCAATAATCACGAAATTAATGATCGCTTGCACTAAGTTGCCATAAGTAATAACAGCAGCTTCGGCCGTTTTGGCAGCAGCTAAATCAGGATAAGAGTTTCCATCCAGCGTGATAAATTTTTGAGTAAAATCTATGCCTCCCGTTATTAAACCTACAATAGGCATGATAACATCATCGACGGCAGAACCTACAATTTTGCCAAATGCTCCACCAATAACCACTGCGGTGGCTAAACTTAACACATCACCTCGCATTAAAGAGGCCCTAAAATCACTGAAAAATCCCATAATTCTCATTTTTTGATTATTCCTATTTTCGTTACTTAATAGCTAAAATAGGCAAAAAATTAACATTTGTATCTTTTACGCTAAAAAAAAATTAACGGAAGAATACTCGTTTTACACGCTGCGATATACTAGTAAGGATTTCATACGAAATGGTATTTAATTTTTGAGCCATATATCCCACAGTTGGACTTTGTCCAAAAACAATTACCGCATCGCCCTCTTTACATTCTATACCAGTTACATCTACCATTAGCATGTCCATACAAATACTCCCTAATATACTCGCTTTCTCCTTTTTGATGGTTACAAATCCTACTCCATTTCCCCAACCTCTAGAAATTCCATCGGCATATCCAATAGGAATAGTAGCAATTTTTGTTGGTTTTTCAGCCATAAACTTCCTTCCATAACCCACACTTTCTCCCGCAGCAATGGTTCTTATTTGTGAAATCACCGATTTCAATGTGCCAACATCCTCCAGTTGTTTCTGTTCTTCGGGATCGTTTGAAATTCCGTAAAGACCAATTCCCAACCGAACCATGTCGTACTGTGATTCCTGAAAATTACTGATACCCGACGTATTCAAAATGTGTCGTAAAGGTTTGATGTGCAATTCAGACATCAACCTAGTAGATAATTTTTCAAATAAAGCAATTTGTGAATGTGCAAAATCCATGTGTTCGAGATCATCACTGGTCGCCAAATGGGATAAAATACTTTTAATTTGAACTGTATTATTCCCTTTGAGCGTTGTTATAAGTTCTTCTATCGTATTTTCTTCAAAACCCAAGCGATGCATTCCGGTATCAAATTTAATATGAATTGGAAACTGTTCTAAGTTTTTTTGTTTCGCTATTTTCAAAAAAGCATGCAATCCTTTCAAGCAGTAAATCTCCGGCTCTAACTGATGTTGAATTATGGCTGCGAAACTGGTATTCTCTGGATTAAGAACCATGATAGGCACTTGTACACCTCCGTTTTTAAGCGAAATTCCTTCGTCGGCAAAAGCCACTCCTAGATAATCTACTTTGTGATGCTCTAGTAATTTGGCAATCTCCAATCCGCCGTTTCCATATCCAAAAGCCTTCACCATTACCATAATTTTGACCTTTGGCTTGAGCTTGGATTTAAAAAAGTTTAAGTTATAACTGATCGCATTGAGGTTAATTTCCAGCACTGTTTCATGGGTTTTCTCTTCCAGTAAATAGACGATTTCCTCAAACTGGAAAGATCGCGCTCCTTTTATCAAAATAGTTTCGTTACTGAAGTCTAAATTTTCAAAGTCAGCGATAAATGCAGCAGTGTTTTTATAAGTGATACAGTTTGTAAATTTATCTTTGAACTCTGCAATTGTTTCTCCAATGCCAATAACGCGATCGATTTTATTCGACACAATCAACTGTGAAACCTTGGTATATAATTCGTCCTTAGACAAGCCACTTTGAAAAATATCAGATAAAATAATTGTTTTCTTTTCATACTGCTTCTGACTTTCAAGAAAATCCAATGCAATCTTTAGTGATTGAAAATCGGAGCTGTAACTGTCATCGATAATACTACAATTATTGATTCCGTTTTTGACTTTTAGGCGCATTTCAACTGGATACAATAGCTGCATTCGGTTTTGAATGGTATTAATATCGTATTTAAAATACAATAAAACCATCAGACACGAGCTAGCATTTTCTATAGATGCCTCGTCTTGAAAGGGTATTTTTAGATCAAAATTTTCAGCGCCGTATTGCACGTTCAAAATAGTATTGTCAGAGCCTCCTTTTTTAACAATAAAAACATCTGCCTCCTTGCTGACAAAACTCCAGGTAAATGCCTTAGTTTTTGGAAAAACAAAAGGATTTACCCTTTTATCGATTTGGTAAATAATGACCTTCGAATTTTCGAAAAGTGACATTTTCTCCTTTATTTTCTCTTCGACATTTAAAAAACCTTGATCATGTGCTGAACCTATATTGGTAAGAACTCCAACGGTAGGTTTGATAATTTCCTCTAATTTGGCCATTTCTGAACTAGTTGAAATACCTGCTTCGAAAATTCCTAAATTGTGTTTCTCATTGATAGCAATAACAGACAAGGGAACACCAATTTGAGAATTATAACTTTTTGGACTCCGAATAACATTATAATCAGGACTTAATAAAAAATTTAGCCATTCCTTTACTATTGTTTTTCCGTTACTTCCTGTGAGTCCAATAATGGGGAAATCGAAAAAATCGCGGTAGTTTGCTGCAAATTGCTGCAAGGCTACTAAGGTATCTTCGACAATATAAAAATTAGCTTTGGTCTCGCAATCGCGTGGGATGTGCGTCACAACAAAATTGCGAACACCAGTCACAATTAGATCCTTGATATAAAGGTGTGCATCAGTATTAGCTCCTATTAAGGCAAAAAATAAGGTTTGAGGACCATTTTGCAAAGACCGACTGTCAATAGAAACTGCGTCTAAGGCCCTGTTTTCTTGGTTTCCTAGGAATGTTGCAGGAATTTTTTGGATGCTATTTAAGATTTTATGGCTCATGAAATTAGAAGAGATTGAGGTAAATTTCTGTTCTGGAAAGCAAGCTATTTACCGTTTATGCGTTTATAAAACTTCCTCAAAAATACCACTTCTTTTCAAAACGAAGGGTTAGATATACTTTAAATGTAAGCCATCTCGTTTATTTATGAAAAAGAAACAGTCGCAATAGCTCTACTAATTTTAGCAGATTACTTATATTTGTTTTAGATAAAAATGAGCCCTTTTGAAAAAAATTCTCCCATCGTTTTCCTATATTTTCCATCCGATATTTATACCGACAATGGCAACATTGTTCTATCTTTTTTATAATGATGCTGATTTTGTGACTCCTGAAAAAATATTTGTTTTTTTCCAAGTGGTCATCGTCACAGTATTCATTCCCATCCTAGCATTTTTACTATTGCGAGCAACAGGAAACATAGATTCTGTAATGATTTCAAAAATATCACAACGCAAAATCCCATTAGTCATTCATTGTTTTTTGATTATTTTACTGGTTCGCAAAAGCATCACTATTGAACGTTATATTGAATTGCATTTTTTTTTATTAGGAGGACTTTTAAGCACGTTGTTAGCCTTGATTCTATTATTTGCTAATATTAAGGCGAGCCTTCACATGATTGCAATTAGTTCCTTGACCCTTTTTATAATTGGCCTAAGCCTGCACCTTCGTATTCAGAGTATATTCACGATTACAATCTTAATTCTCCTCAACGGTTTCATCGCTTCTTCCCGGTTAGAAATGAAAGCACATACTTATAAAGAACTGATTATAGGTTTTTGTCTGGGTGCTATCCCACAACTACTTTTGTTGACTCTATGGTTATAAAATGTAGAAAATAATTCCGAAATTCAATGACTTCATGTTAATGGATTCGCCATTTACCTTAGCCGATTCAAACAACGGATTCAAACCATAATACAAATAAAGATTTATCGTGTTATATCCCGATGAAACATACGCTCCATACTGAAATTTATTAAAATCTTTATTTCCAGTAACTTCAACTTTTCCCGCATTACTATCAAAAATAGACTTGTCATACAACAAATAACTGAACTTAATCCCGGTGTAAATTCTCCAAAATTTATGACTTTCATAAGTCGAGGTTCGCCACCTGAATTCAATAGGAACATCAATAGAAAGCATGGAAAACTTATTTTTTTTATACTTTGTATCCTCATCAACAATAGTATAAAAAGGGGTTTCAGCTGTTGAAGAAATTGCTAAATTCTGATTGTGATTCGTATAAGTAAACCCAATACCGGAGGCAACAGCTACGTTTCTTTTCTTATTGATAGGCATGTCTCTTAAAAAACCTCCTGAAAATCCTGAAGAAAATTTACTTTGCGACAACCCTTCTGGTTTATCGATCAATGTATTGTATGTGATAGCAAAATAAAACTGATCTTCGCGGTACAAGGAATCGACTTTCAAGACAAGTGTATCTTGAGTTATTGTGTTTTCTTGGGAAAAAACAGGAGCAACTAAAAGCAGCAGAAAACAACTAAGAAAAATTCGCATATTTTGATTGATTTAAATTGCTACATGATTGTTTCAAACACGTTCCGAGTCTAATTCTCATTATAACACTACAAATATAGGATTTTGAAAGATTCGCTCTAGTACTAATTTCAAAATTGCTTCAATACAAACTTTTATTCGAAAGAACACTTCATTGCAGTTGCCTAAAAACTCTTTTACTACCAATTAAACAAGCATAGGCTTTTATTCATCTACACTTCAATGCAATCCATCGAATAACTTTAAATATGCCGAAGGTCATTAGTACTTTTACAGCATATTAATCCTCTAAAAATAAATTTTATGAAAAAAGTTAACCTACTTTTCGTAACTCTTGCCGCTGTGTTTATTAACAGTGTAAATGCGCAAGACAACAATGATTTGAACTTCGCTTCACACACATTGAATGTAAATGTACCCGAAGTTGCCCTCTTAGACATTTACGATAGTAACACTGGCTCAGAAGCTGGAGTAATAGTGTTCAACATGGCTAATGCCACTCAAGTAGGCACCAATGCTGAGGCTGGATTATATGGCTTTGCGGCATTAAGCTACACGAATTTGTACTTGAATTATACAAGTGTGGTTGCTACTGCTGCTAATGCAGACGGGTACGATTTAACACGTCAAATTAATGTTCAATTAGAAGCAGGAAGTACTTTCCCAGCTAGTTTAGATTTAAGAATTATGCCAGTGGCTCCATCCGTAATTGCTAATGGAGGCACCACAGATTCTGCAGGAACAGTTACCGCCGCAGGAGTAGCTCTTGGTGCTACAAATGCGATTGGTGTTGATGCCTTACTAGTGACCAGTATCGAGAGTGTCTACACAGGCGATTTAGCTAGAGGTGTTAGATTGACTTATACACTAGAACAAAATGGAAATTTCTCGCTATATCGTGCAGGTGATTATCAAGCCACAGTAAAATACACACTTACAAACATTTAATCTCTTTTTGCCCCAAGCAACAAAAAGGTTCTTTACAGCAATTGTAAAGGACCTTTTTTTTATAGAATCAACTATAACAAATCACACCTCAATTAAAACACATACTTAGAGCAGTGGTGTTTTTGCAGCAGCACTTTACTACTCCATAAGTACAGTTTTCGATGTAAAAACTTAAAAGTACAAAGTCTTCCATCTGACGACAGTAAATGGTTATCAGTCGAAAACTCTGTAAAAAGGCAGTAGTAACTTCCTAACTTTGATAAAGAACGTTTGCCCCAGTACTACTATATCTCAAAATAATCTCAAAATGAAAAACATTACTTTAACAACAGCAATGCTGCTTTTCATCAACATCACCTACTCTAGTGTTATCGTCGTGAATGGATTAACGCACATTTACACTGGTGCATCAGGCAGTCAAATTCAGGGCGAGATTATTTTACTAAACAATTCAGATGAAGAACAAACTTTAAACTTCAGCCTAAACGATGCTATTTTTTCATGTACAGAAAATCGTGTTTTTTCAAATTCAGTAACGCACGAAAACTCATCTCTAAAATGGTTTGACGGAAGTTTAATGAATAAAATATTGCTTCCTAAGGAAAGATACACCTACAAATTCATGATCAATATCCCAAAAGACATGACGTTAAGAGGCACCTATTGGACTATGTTGATGATTGATATTGACAAACCTATTAAAAAAGAAAAACTAGCTAAAAATATAGGTTTAAATACAAAAGTAAGATATGCAATAGGTTTATTAACACATGTAAATGCATTTGCTGATGTCAATTTAGATTTTAATAGAATTGATGTGGATAAAGCCGAGCCAAATAGAAACTTAAAGATCAAAATCGAGAATCAAAATTCCTTTCTTGAAGGCGTAAAGCTCTCTCTTGAAGTATATGACTCCACTGGCGAAAAGGTATTAGAATCCACTACATTGAGAAATATGGTCTTCCCTGGTTTTTGTAAAGATTATGTTATTGATATCTCAACTTTGCCTAAAGGAAGTTATGAATGTTTATTAGTAGCTGATACTCGAGGGAAATTTGTGGGTACAAATATCAGCTTGACCATTGATTGAATCTTTTCTCATTCCAAGGTAACCAATTTCTGTTATTATGAAAACTGCAGCAAAATTCTTATATACTCTGATTCCCCTTTACATAGGGTGCGGAATGGGAATTCAATCCGATGAATTGGATGCAGTAGCTACAAAAAGTGATACTATAGCCTCTACTAATATCCCAGAATCTGCTCAACCAGCAGCAGCAACAGCTAAAACATATATCAAAAGTGAAATAAAAACTGTTGCTAATAGCAACAGTGAATCGAAAGCAAAAGCTTTAACTGAAAATTCTTCAACATTAATAAAAATTAAAAGCCCTGAAGACAAGCTCAGCGATATAACGACACCAAAAGTTCATTCCAAAAAAAACGAAGTTAAAACCTTTACTCAAAAAGAGATAGAAATGATGGCAAATACCTTAGCAGCCTTCAAAAATGAAAATAGAAAAACGGAAACTAATACTTCAACAACATCTGTAATAAAATCTGTAACCAAAAAAAAAATACTCGAAAAAAATTTAAAATTAGCTGAAGTCAATCAAGCAAAGGTGATTGCTGCTCTTACCGAAACAGTACAGAAACAAAGTAATGAAAGTAAGATCTTTACTCAAAAAGAAGTCGAAGCAATGACACTTGCTTTGACAGTCACTAACAAACCTGAATCAAAACTAGTTACCAAAACAAGACAAGCATCTGCAAAATCTGTAGCAGCAACAGTTAAAACTACTGCCATAAATGATGTGAAAATAGCGGAAAGTAAAATCTCTGAAACTAAACCAGCAGCCCAAAACGGAGTGAAAGCTTTTACTAAAAATGAAATAGAGGCAATTGCAGCAGCTTTGACGAGTTCGAAAAATACAATTACTAAACCTACTGTGAAATCCAAAAACAACAGACCAGACGAAACTGGTATTGAGCAAATAAAAATTAGAATTTTAAACCTTCAGGAAAACTATAAAACAAACAAAAGTTACACTTTAATTGTAGAAATTGAAAATGAAGAAAATAAAACTACTAATTTAAAAATTGATCCTGAGCTGCCCCCAAAATGGACTATCATCTCTATTACTGAGCTAGGTATTTTAGAGCCTTTTCAAAAGAAAATGATCTTGGTAAGTTTTATTATACCTTCAGAAAACCCAGCAGTAGAAACCGTAGCAAGTTTTCATGTGAAAAATGCTGCTGGAAATAAAATAGCATCAAAAGAAGTAGCTTTTTCAATTGATAAAAATCTTGATTTAGAAATTTACAATGTGTATACAACCAGCAAATTACAAGCAGGTGAAATTATAACGGCCAAGTATGAAATAAAAAACAAAGGAAATGTTGAACAGGAATTGATATTGTCATCGAAAAACACTGTCAAGGGCGAAAAAACAATAAAATTAGGGCCTAATTCAAGTATAACAATCGAACTAAGCCAGGCAACTGATCCAAAGTATTATGATTTTATCACCATAGGAACCTTCTTAAATGTGACGAGTAGTACATCTGGAAAAACTTACAAGGCCTATGGCAGTACTTCCGTTTTCCCATCAAAACTAAAGCAAACAGATGCTTTTTTTAGATATCCTTTACGATTTAGTATTAACTACAATAGCAATACATTTCAAGATAAAAACTATTCCGCTATATCAGGCGAATTAATTGGTGACGGCTTTTTAGATTTAAAGAAAAAGAATTACCTTAATTTCATCATTAGAGCACCACAACAGCAAAACTTGCAAAACTTTGGAATTACAGATCAATATAGTTTAATTTACAACTATAACAATAGTACCATCGTATACCTTGGCGATCATGGTCATTATATTAACCGATTGGGTTTTGACAGTAGATTTGGAATGGGTTTTAGAGTAGATCAAAATATTAAAAAATGGACACTAACTGCCTTTTATTCTAAACCAAGGTTGTACACATTTAATTCTGAAGCACTATTTGGATTTAAATCTGTTTATCGTTTTAAAAAATCTATGTTGTTGGGTATTGCTGTAGAGAGTTCAAAGGGATCTATTATAGGAGCTAGCAAAAATATAGAAGCAAATTTAGATGAAAAGGGGCAAATTGCAACATCAAATTTTGAGCTTCGGAGCAAAAACACGTTTGTCAATGCAGAGTCGTCGCTTAGTGTTACTAACAAATTTACAGATCATGCTCATTTTTTAAATCTAGTTCAAAAAGTTCAAAACTTGACCTATGCAGGCAGCTTTACTTTTTCCGGAAAAAATTACTTTGGAATAATTAGAAACAGTGTGGAATATTCAAACAGCTTGTTTTACAAAATCAATAAATTCGATTTTCTTGTTGGTCAAACTTTATCTCAGGTAAACAAGCGCTTAAATCCATTATTTTTTGCTGCTGAGCCTTATTTTGAAAACTATTATGCACGAATAGGATACCGTTTTAGCCCTAGAAGTTCGATTAATCTACTAATAGACAAGCGTGTACGAGAAGATCAATTAGAACCAAAAAGTTATTTTTATAAAGAATCAGGGATAGATTATCGATATGTATACGGAGGTCGTCTGTTTTCTTTTGGACTATCAGGAAGAATTGCAGAAACACAAAATCTTTTAAGCGAAGATTTACAGGATAGAATTACGTATTCTCACAATTTAGATGCGACATATCGATTTTCAAATCATCTAACGGTAAGAGGTGGCGTAAATCATAATTATAGTAACAGGTATGGAATATCAAATTTTAACGAAAACTACTTCACTTACAATATGGGCTTAGATTATAATTTTAATCGAAACTTTCGTATTAATTCGACATTTAACAGCGGTTTTAGCCCAGAGGACAATTACTTAAGACGTGATTTTATTAATGCGATGATGATGCTAACCATAGCAAAAAATCATTTGTTTGAGTTACGTGTAAATTACTTTGAAAATCCAGGTTCGACCAATAGAAAAGAACTTCTTGCTTTTGGCACGTATACCTACACTTTTGGCGCACCACTAAAAAGGGTTTTAGAACAAGGGGGAGTAAGTGGCTTGATCCAAGTTGATGACAAAAGTATTGCTGTAAAAGGAATCAAAATCATTGCAGTTGGAAAAAGCATTGTTACTAATGAAAAAGGGATATTTGAGTTTAACAATTTACCGTTAGGTAACAATTACATTTTAATGGATGAATCCACGCTCCCTTTTGGAGTGATTCCAATTGCAAGAACTCCATTTCAAGTATTAGTTGAAAAAGATAAAAAAGTGGAATTAAATATCTTGCTTGTTCGAGCTGGAACAATCATTGGAACTTTTGGTTTTCCTTCGCTGACAAAACCAATAACGATCAATCTAGAAGGGTATATAAAAATTGAAAATGAACATTTCAACTATACTGTTGAGTCTAACGCAAAAGGGTTTTTTAAATTTCAGAATATTGTTCCAGGAACATACAAACTCACCTTAATTCGATACAAAGGAGATCAGTTTTTCGAACTAGACAAAGAGATCCAAATTACTGTTGGAGCGGGTGAAAAAAATGTAATTGATGTACCAGTAAAAGGGAAAGAACGTAAGGTTCAATTTAAAAACAAAAACTTTAAAATAGGAGGGTAAACATGAAAAATACACACTATATCCTAGCTACACTCTTCACATTTTGCTTCCTAATTTGCGGAGGCCAACCAATACTAAATGTTACCATTAGTAGTAATTTCATTTTTGGAGGAGGTCAAGGCTCTAATTTTGCTACTTTAAGCCTACAACCCATAGCTATTATTGACGCAGAGCCTGACCCAAGTAATACCATAAACTTCGGTATTAGTTCTAATACTCTTGAAGCAGGTTTACCAGCAACTGGACCTGGCGGAATTTTAACCAACGAAAGCATTTGGTTAAATTTCACCTACAGAGCAGTGAATTTTACCAATGCTAAAATCTATGTTAATACTAATCAAATGGTGCCCGCTGGAATGGTACTACAAATTCAAGTACTCTCTACTGCTAATATTGGTGGTGTTTTTACTTCTAATCCTGTTTTAAGTCCAATTACGTTGAGCACAAATCAGCAAGTATTAGTCAATAATTTTTCTAGTGGTTATACTGGAAATGGCTTAGGAACAGGATATCAACTTAAATACACTATTGAGAATCACAGTGGACAATCATTGCCTCTAGGATTTGAAATTATTTATGAAATTAAATAGAAATAAGATGAGAAAATTATGTATCATAACAGTATCCTTCTTACTGTCATTCAGCTGCTCACAAGCCCAAATTTTAGCTGGAACTCTGAATGTAACAGGCATGCCTAGCTTCACTCAATCTGTTAATGCAGTTGTAGTAGAGGCTGGCCTTGACGATACTACAGTAGGATTCGAAAGTAATTTTGACGCTACAAAAATTGGATTCGTTCTCAACCCCATATTATTACTCCCGTCTTCACTTGTTTGTGAGCAAAATGTGTATCGCTATTCCGTTTTCATTAATTCTGTTAATACACCGGCAAATGTAACTCTTGAGGCAAAAACAACTGTAAACAGTGGGCTACGTTTCCCAACAGTTAGCATTTATGATACTTTATTAATTCAACCATTAGGGCCAAGGAATTTAACTCCTACAAATGGAGGGAACTACACTACAGTCCCCAACAACGCAACTCAGGCTATAAAAATAATGGAATTTATAGGCTGTAGACAAGATATACCGATCCAGTTTAGAATTAAACCCAGCGCACTATGTCCCGCAGGAAATTATAATTTTGAAATAAACTATACTGTTACAGCAAGTTTGACCTTGTAAATAAAAGAAACAAGTGCTACAAATGAAATATTTAATACTTACTCGTTAAAGCAGCTCTAACTTACAATTAGGTCAAAAAAAGGGGCTTCACAAAGAAATGATACTTGTCATTGCAATCCTATTCTTTATTGTTTTATGCCCTTAGCCAAACTAAAAAGTTTGACACGTTCAATGCGGGAGTACCTGCGGTGATCCCAAGAGGGGGAGTCTCGCACACAAATGATGCTCGGCATTGCATGCCTGACCTTTTTTTGTTTTACAGCTTAGCCAAACTAAAAAGTTTGACACGCTGTAAAACAAAAAATGCTCCCCTTGCAGGAAGCATTATTTTTTCGCAGAGAGGATGGGATTCGAACCCACGATGCAGTTACCCACATACTAGCTTTCCAGGCTAGCTCCTTCAGCCACTCGGACACCTCTCTATTTTGGTTTGCAAATAACACGAAAAAATCTGACTTAGAAAAGTAAAATCTGAATATTATATCATTTCACCGCGCAAAGAGGTCTCATAGACCGTTTTGAAATCCTTTGCAGGAATATTTTGCCCCAATAAATACATCAATTTTGTAATTCCAGCCTCTGTCGTGATGTCTTTTCCAGAGATTACTCCTATTTCTTTCATGCCAGTACTGGTCTCGTATTGTCCCATATTGACACTTCCGCCGGAACATTGTGTCACATTCACGATGTGTAAACCGCTAGCGATGGCTTTTTTTAGTAAATTAAGAAACCAGTCTTCGGTTGGGGCATTGCCTGCGCCGTAGGTTTCTAATACAATCCCTTTCAGATTTGGAATATTCAAAATCGCCTCCAGCACAGCTTCACTAATCCCAGGAAACATTTTTATAATGGCTACATTCGTATCTAAATTTTTGTGGACTATAATTTCGTTCTTATTGCTTTTAGCTAAAAAAAGATCCGCACTCCATTTTAAATGCACGCCTGACTCTACTAATTGTGGATAATTAGGTGAAGTAAATGCTTTAAAATGTTCTGCGTTAATTTTTGTAGTTCTGTTGCCTCGGTATAATTTATATTCAAAATAAAGGCAAACTTCACTAATCACTGGTCCGTTTTCATTTCGCAATGATGCGATTTGAATAGCCGTGATTAAATTTTCTTTTGCATCGGTGCGCAGATCGCCAATTGGTAATTGAGAACCCGTGAAAATTACTGGTTTTGCTAAATTTTCGAGCATAAAACTCAATGCTGATGCACTGTAAGACATGGTGTCAGAACCATGAAGCACCACGAAACCATCAAATACCTTATAGTTATCAGCGATTACGGTGGCTATATTTGCCCATTCCTTGGGATTCATGTTTGAGGAATCAATAGGAATTGCAAATGAAATGGTTTCAATCTCACAATCCAACTGTTTCAGCTCGGGTATCCGTTGCAATAATTTACTAAAATTAAAAGCTTTGAGCGCTCCGGTCTCAAAATCCTTGCTCATCCCAATGGTTCCACCGGTGTAAATCAATAGTATTTTAGCCTTATACAACATCGTGGTATTTTAACTTATTCACCACTGGATTGGCATACATTGCCAGAAAACCATCCAAAGCTACTGGATTATCATGGTCAATACGCATTTCAAGTCGGCGTTCGAATAATGATTTTTCATTTTCGGTATATAAATGTGCGTAGCGGTTCGTTTTATATACAATATCATAAGCAATAAAATTAGTAGGCCACAACTCATAATTACCTAGTATAGCATCATCAATAACTTGTGCCACGGCAACTATCTGCTTGTTTGTGCTGTCATTTTCAACTTTAATCCTGTCTATTTCAGCATCCAGAACTTTTCCTACATGAATGTGAATTCGTTTCTTTTGCCCTAAAGCTCCACTAAGAATCGTCATAAAGTCTTCATTTTTTTCCTTGATGTACACTTCATTATTGGCTTCAGCCATCAACTGCGGCATTTTCAAGGCATCAGTAGGATCGTATTCATAAGAAATAGAAACGGGTACAATTTTTATTTTTCTGAAATAATCCATCAAATTCTTTTCATCTGAGCCCATTCCTAACATTTTCAATATACCAGGATTGGTTTCGTCATTGCCATCTTTCGTTCTTCCTTCGCGTTGCGCAATCCAAACGGATCGATTTTCGTGAAGCAATAGCTCGCCAATATATTCTGACAGTAGCTTTGAACTTTGCAACATTTCCCTTGGCGTTAAGCCGCGTTGCACTAGAAAGTTCCGATTTAGTTTCGCTAACGTATTCAAAAATGATTTTTTGACTAAATTATCTCCTATCGCTGAAGCAGTCATCACTAAACCATGCTCAAACAATGCCGTATTCAGTAATGTGGTATCCAATAGAATATCGCGATGATTCGAAATAAACAAATAAGAAGTATTTGGTCGTAAGTTTTCAAAACCAGACGTCGTTAAACCGTCAGAACTTTTTTCCAATACTCTTTGCACGGATTGGTAAATAAAATTACACTGAAAATCCCGAATTGAATGTGTTTTTCGAAGTTGCTCCTTCCAAACTTCGTCTGCAACGCCGGGAAAAGTAAAATTCATCAATGCTTTCATCATTGGATGATTAATAACATTCTGAAGTGCTTCGTTTATTTCGGAATTGTAAAATGGCCGAATAGCGTCAAATTTCTGCATTGGGTTTTTCAATTTTTGTGATAGCAAATGAACAAAAAAAATATCAAAATAAAGTGAATTCTATTTTAAATCCCAAAAATAGCTTTAGAATTCTCTGTGGTTATGGTAGCAATTTCGTTTTCTGACAGATTATAAATCTGGGCAAGCTTGGCCACCACATTAACAATATAACTACTTTCATTTCTTTTTCCTCTATACGGAATAGGCGCTAAATAAGGGGAGTCTGTCTCCAGAACAATATGCTGTAAATCAATTTGCTTCAAGAACTGGTCGATTTTTCCATTTTTAAAAGTTACTACACCGCCAATTCCTAATTTCATGTTATACGAAATCGCTTGTAAAGCTTGCTCGTATGTTCCTGTGAAACAATGAAAAATACCAAACAGTTCCGGTGCTTTTTCTTCCTCTAAAATTTCAAAAATTTCATCAAAAGCTTCTCGACAATGAATGACAATGGGTAATTTATAGTGTTTTGCTAATTGTATTTGTTTCTTGAAGGCAATTTGTTGCTGCGGCAAATGGGTTTTATCCCAATACAAATCAATTCCGATTTCGCCTACCGCATAGAATTTTCGTTTAGAAAGTTCGTCCTCAACATGTTTTAATTCCTCCAGATAATTATCCTTTACATACGTTGGGTGTAATCCCATCATCAAGAAAACATTGTTAGGGTGGTTTTCCTCCAATTCATACATTGATGCTGTACAACTAGAATCAATTGCGGGAATAAAAAAACGTGAAACACCAGCATCAATAGCGCGTTGTATCATTTCGTTTCGATCCTGATCAAATTCCTCTGAATATAAATGGGTATGGGTATCTGTAATTGTTGTATTTGTTTCCAAGTGTAAGGTTTAAGGGTACAAAATTACAAGAATAAAAGTTGTCTAAAAAATGGTTTTAAGAAAGATTATTATAGAAAATCAGATTCCTACCATTACTTTATCAACTCCATGTATATTTGCAATAAAGAAAAATAGTACTGAAATAAATGCAGCATACATGAAGAACCTCCATGACATTCTTAAAAAGGAAAATTACAAAAAAGTAAAATTTAAGATTACAAAAACACAGCATCTTTTGATAAGAGCAAAAATTAATGGTGTGTTAGGAAATTTTATTCTGGATACCGGAGCTTCAAATAGTTGTGTAGGATTTGAAAGTGTCGATTTGTTTTTATTAGAAGCTAAAAAATCTAAAACGAAAGCTTCGGGAGCAGGCGCAACTGGGATGACAACCCAACTTGCTCTAAAAAATAAATTGCAACTTGGTTCTTGGAAGGACACTAACTTTGAACTTGTAATTTTTGATTTGTCTCACGTAAATGAGGCGTTGATACAACATAAATCAAAACCAGTTCATGGCATTATAGGAGCCGACATTTTGATGAAAGGCAAAGCGATTGTAGATTATTACAACCACTATTTGTACTTGTTGAAATTCTAAAAAAAAGAGCGTATCAAAATCCGACACGCTCTAATTCTACTACAAAGGGCAAAAAACTTATTTTTTAATTATTTTAGTGGTAATTACTTTTCCATCAACATTCGTTTTAACAATATAAACTCCTTTTGAAAGTTCACTAGTTTGAATGGTTGTGGAATTGCTTTTAGGATTTTCAACCAACACTTCTTGTCCTAATATAGTGTAAACCGCTACTTTTTCAATAGTGCTGTTAGCATCTATTGTCAATGTGCTATTAACTGGATTTGGATACATTTTCACATTCGAAGTTTCAAAATCAGCAATTCCTAAAGTTCCCTTATAGAAATAAAAGTTATCCAAATAAACTGTAGTTCCTGCTGGCGTAGATGACAAACTCATTTGAAATACGTTACCAAAGTTTATCCCCGGAAAGTTAGAAGCGTTCAAAATTAGATCAAAACTATTCCAACCTGCCGCAATTGTTAACGTCACTCCAGATTCTACTGGACCAGGATTTATAAGATTAATTTTGACTGAAGTTGCACTTGAAGACCATAAATCAACATGCATTGTAGCCATGTCAGAGAGGTCAAAAACCTCTGCCCCTGGCAAAGTAATTCCCTGATAGTTAAAATTAGTTAATTTTCTAGTGTTATTAGTTGCAATTAGCTCATCAGTAACATCTGTGGACTGACCCCAACATTTACACCAGTCTCCTGCTTTGTACACCGCATAGGCATCGCTATAAATTGACTTTACATCTGCTGCTGTTCTAGCAGGAGGTGTTGGTGCGGCAACTGTTGGAGCTGTTGGAGCAACAACTACCGTGGATTTGTAAAAATAAAAATTATCCAAATAAACTGTAGTTCCTGCTGGCGTAGATGACATACTCATTTGAAATACATTATTAAAGTTGATCCCCGGAAAGTTAGAAGCGTTCAAAATTAGATCAAAACTATTCCAACCTGCTGCAATTGTTAACGTGACTCCAGATTCTACTGGACCAGGATTTATAAGATTAATTTTGACTGAAGTTGCACTTGAAGACCATAAATCAACATGCATTGTAGTCATGTCAGAGAGGTCAAAAACCTCTGCCCCTGGCAAAGTAATTCCCTGATAGTTAAAATTAGTTAATTTTCTAGTGTTATTAGTTGCAATTAGCTCATCAGTAACATCTGTGGACTGACCCCAACATTTACACCAGTCGCCTGCTTTGTACACCGCATAGGCATCGCTATAAATTGACTTTACATCTGCTGCTGTTCTAGCAGGAGGTGTTGGTGCGGCAACTGTTGGAGCTGTTGGAGCAACAACTACAGTGGATTTGTAAAAATAAAAATTATCCAAATAAACTGTAGTTCCTGCTGGCGTAGATGACAAACTCATTTGAAATACATTATTAAAGTTGATCCCCGGAAAATTAGAAGCGTTCAAAATTAGATCAAAACTATTCCAACCTGCTGCAATTGTTAACGTGACTCCAGATTCTACTGGACCAGGATTTATAAGATTAATTTTGACTGAAGTTGCATTTGAAGACCATAAATCAACATGCATTGTAGTCATGTCAGAGAGGTCAAAAACCTCTGCCCCTGGCAAAGTAATTCCCTGATAGTTAAAATTAGTTAATTTTTTAGTGTTATTAGTTGCAATTAGCTCATCAGTAACATCTGTGGACTGACCCCAACATTTACACCAGTCGCCTGCTTTGTACACCGCATAGGCATCGCTATAAAGTGACTTTACATCTGCTGCAGTTCTAGCAGGAGGGGTTGGTGCGGCAACTGTTGGCGCTGTAGCTGCCGTTTTTGCAGAAAAAGTAACATTATCAAAATAACTGGTCGTTTCAGCAGTTCTCGCATTGAAATCTAAAAACAAGATTATTTGGTCAATATTTATGGTTTCAAACAACCCAATTTTTCCAGAAAAATCAAAAGTTAATTCCTCCCACTCATTAATTTTAGTGTTAGCCACTTTGATTTCAGGTTGAGCACCGCCATCTGCTATTGCAAATTTGATGGCCACATCGCTTATAACAGTTTTGTAAACCATTATTTTAATAGTACTATTGGAAGCACTTAAAGTAAAAGTTCCAATACCATTTGCTCCAGAAGCGTGGGCTGTTTCAAATCCGGCGTATGGTGCCGCACCTGAAGCCGTAGTTCCAGCTATAAATTTTCCTACCGTTGCTGAACTATTAATTCCGCCTGGGAATGGATTAGCAACTTTAGAATATCCAGCTCCACTTCCATTTTCAAAAGACGCAAAGGTCCAGGTAGAACCGAACTCTCCGTTCTCAAAGGTTATTGGTGCGTTTTGTGAAAACCCTATTGAAAAAAACAATAGGAAAATGAATAAAGTAATTTTTTTCATAATTTTGAGTTTATAGTTATTCTCAAATTTAAGAATGTATTGCTTTAACCCTTAAATTAATACCTATCAAAAAACTATACAAAAGCAGAAAGAAAAACCATTTCAAAAAACAGGTACAAACACTAGAACATCTGGAACTTAAGCCTGTTTTATAAGCAATTTAGAGAGAGTTTCACTGCTCTTGATTTTAGTAATGTTGTGGTAATGTTATGGTGAATTTTCAACGTATAGTCTAAATTTTTAAATAAAATATAAATTATTATCTAATAAAAAACCATAATCATAAAAAATAACAAAAATAAATACACATTCATAAATTAAAAATTACAACCAAAAAAAATCCCGCCTTGTTATCGAACAAAGCGGGATTAAATAATTATGTGTTTAATAAGTAATACTACAACTCCAATGCTTTTTTAGGATTGTTCTCTAACAGTAATTCCATTGGATTTTCTAAAGCTTCTTTTACAGCGACTAAGAAACCTACGGACTCACGACCGTCGATAATTCTGTGGTCATAAGACAGCGCTACATACATCATTGGGTGAATTTCCACTTTACCGTTTACGGCAATTGGACGCTCAATAATGTTGTGCATTCCCAAAATCCCTGATTGAGGAGGATTGATGATTGGCGTAGACAACATACTTCCAAAAACACCACCATTAGTAATTGTGAAGGTTCCACCAGTCATATCATCTACAGTGATTTGTCCATCACGTGCTTTTAATGCTAATCTTTTAATATCTGCTTCCACTCCACGGAAGGTCAAGTTCTCCGCATTACGAACTACAGGAACCATTAAACCTTTAGGTCCGGAAACCGCAATTGAAATATCACAAAAATCGAATGCAATTTTGTGATCACCATCCATCATAGAGTTTACATCTGGAAATAATTTTAAGGCTCTGGTTACTGCTTTCGTAAAGAAAGACATGTATCCTAAACCTATTCCACCATGTTTAGCCTTGAACGCATCTTTATATTCGTTACGAATCAAATTGATTGGCGTCATGTTTACTTCGTTAAAAGTAGTCAACATCGCTGTTTCGTTTTTAGCGGCAACTAATCTCTCCGCTACTTTACGACGCAGCATAGATAATTTAGTACGCTCCGTCCCACGAGAACCACCTGTAGGCGTTCCCATTGAAGGCACTGCATTTACAGCATCATCTTTAGTGATTCTTCCGTCTTTTCCAGTTCCTGAAAGGGAAGCTGGTGCTATGTTTTTTTCTTCTAATATTTTTCTTGCTGCTGGAGAAGGCGTTCCCGCAGCATAAGTCGCTGCTGGAGCTGCCGCTACCGGAGCCGCTTTTGGTGCTTCTGCTTTTGGCGATTCTGCTTTTGGTGCTTCTGTTTTTGGTGCTTCCGCAACGGCTGCGTCATCTGCGGGTTTGGCTCCGTCCGTATCAATATGGCAAACAACTGCTCCTACTGCTACAGCATCGCCTTCTTCTGCTTTCAAAGTAATGATTCCGCTGGCTTCTGCAGGCAATTCTAATGTTGCTTTATCAGAATCAACCTCAGCAATAGCTTGGTCTTTCTCTACATAATCTCCATCTTTTACCAACCAAGTTGCAATTTCAACTTCTTTTATAGATTCCCCTGGTGATGGGACTTTCATTTCTAAAATCATGTTCTATTATTTTAAATTATGAATTTTAATTTTTACTTCAATTACTTCTGATTTTCTTAAAAGCAATTAAATTATTTTCCTGTTTCTAAATTCGAAACATAATTAGCATTTACTTTCATAGTAGGATAAACTTCTCCTTCTGCCTTTCGTTTATTATATTTCTCTATCGATCGCTTTACTAAATCCTCTTGATCTTTTTTAGCTTCAGCCAAATCATCTTCACTTATTATATATTCTTTAGCTCCTGAAATAGCTTGTAGTATCCCCTCTTTTTTTCTTTCATACTTTTTGATATTCTTATAATTATTAGAATCATTATCAAAAGGCATTAATTTCACACCTGCTTTAAAGGCTCCCATTTGAGGTTCCGAATCAATTATATACACTTTATCCGCTTCTAATTCTGCTTCCAAAAAGTCTGTGTTTTCAGCTTTAGACCAAAACAAATGTGTACCAGGTTCACACTCGTATACCAAGTATTTACCATGATTAAATTTGCCTAGATATTTTTCACCATCAAAATATTTAAAATTGATTAAAAAACCTGTCGCTGATACTCTCGTAAAATACACCAAAGACTTTCCTTGGTTGGGTTTTATTAATTCTTGAGAAAAAGAAGTACTAAAAACTAAACTAAAAAAAAACAAAGCAAAAAATTTCTTCATAATTACAAAAATTGAGTTTATCTATATAAATTTTTATCAAAGACCATGCGCAAAGCATCTGCCTGACGGCGTTTTGCTCTTGTATAACTTCCTGAAGCAGGAGCTGCGTATGCTTTCAACGATGCTAATCTCCATTTTACTAAATCGAAATTCATCAACATGAAACTATAGGCTCCCATATTTTTAGGCTCTTCTTGTGCCCAAACATAATCGTCAGCATTTGGATATTTAGCAATAATATCTTTTAATTGCTCCACAGGCAATGGAAATAATTGTTCGATTCTGACTACCGCTACATCATTTCTACCCAGATTTTCTCTTTCAGCAGTAATATCATAATAAAATTTTCCGGTACAGAAAACTAGTGTTTTTACCCCCTCTTTATTCACCGTAATGTCATCAAAAGTTTCTTGAAAAGTGCCTGACGCAAACTCTTCAACTGTAGAAACTACTCTTGGATCACGCAACAAACTCTTTGGTGTAAATACAATAAGTGGTTTACGGAAAGTTGTTTTCATTTGTCTTCTTAGCAAGTGAAAGAAGTTGGCTGGTGTCGTACAATCCGCAACATACATATTATGTCTAGCACAAAGTTGTAAAAAACGCTCCATTCTACCAGAAGAATGCTCTGCTCCTTGTCCTTCATATCCATGAGGCAACAACAAAACAATTCCGTTCTGGTTGTTCCATTTATCTTCTCCACAAGAGATGTATTGGTCAATCATGATTTGGGCTCCATTACCAAAATCTCCAAACTGAGCTTCCCAAATGGTAAGGGTATTAGGATTGGCCAAGGCATAACCGTAATCAAATCCTAAAACACCATATTCAGATAAAAGTGAATTGAATATATTAAATTTACCCGTTGCACCTTCTAGACTACTAATCAATGTCACTTCCTCTTCTGAATCTTCTACTTTAACAACCGCATGACGGTGAGAAAAGGTACCACGCTCCACATCTTGTCCGGAAATACGAACATCATATCCCTCTTTCAAAAGGGAACCGTAGGCTAAATGTTCGGCCATAGCCCAATCCAACTTGTTCGTTTCGAAAAACATTGTTTTTCTATCATTGATCAGTTTTTGAATTTTACTGATGAATTTTTTATCCGCAGGTAGGTTACAAATAGCATTTGCTACCTCCGTAAGACCTGCTATAGGAAAGGTGGTATCTACTTTTTTTAACATTTCAACATCAGAAACTTGCTCGAAACCTTTCCATTCATTTTTCATGAATGGCGTAATTATAGTTAAATCCTTCTTGCGAGATTCTTCTAAATTCACCTCTAATTTTGATTTATATTCTTGCTCTAATCCTTTTACAAAAGTGTTATCAATTACTCCGTCTGCAAGTAATTTTTCCATGTAAATATCTCTTGGATTTTTATGTTTAGCAATGATTTTATACAATACGGGTTGTGTAAAACGAGGTTCATCCCCTTCGTTGTGCCCGTATTTTCTATACCCTAATAAATCAATAAACACATCGCGACCAAATTCCATTCTGAAATCCAGTGCAAATGACATGGCGTGCACTACTGCTTCAGCGTCATCTGCATTTACGTGAAGTACTGGAGAAAGTGTTACTTTAGCAATATCCGTACAGTAGGTAGATGAACGTGCATCAAGGTAATTTGTGGTAAATCCTACTTGATTATTAATTACAATATGAATGGTACCGCCGGTTTTATAACCGTCTAGTTGCGCCATTTGTACAATTTCATAAAGAATTCCCTGACCTGCAATTGCGGCATCCCCATGAACGGCGATTGGTAATACTTTAGAGAAATCATTTGGGAAATATTTGTCTTGTTTAGCTCTTGTGATTCCTTCAATTACAGCACCTACTGTTTCAAGGTGAGAAGGATTGGGAGCCAAATTAATATTTATTTTTTTACCTGAAGCGGTCACTTTATCAGCCGTTAGCCCTAAGTGGTACTTTACATCCCCATCAAAATATTCTTGATCGTAATCTTTACCGTCAAACTCACCAAAAATATCTTGGGTTGACTTGCCAAAAATATTGGCCAAAACATTCAAACGACCACGGTGTGCCATTCCCATTACAAATTGTTCCACCCCTTTATCGGCTGCTTTTTCTAGTAAAGCGTCTAAAGCGGGAATAATTGACTCTCCACCTTCAAGAGAAAAACGTTTTTGACCCACATATTTTGTGTGTAAAAAGGTTTCAAAAGAAACAGCTTGGTTCAATTTATTCAGGATAGATTTTTTTTCATCTGAAGAAAAATTAGGTTGATTGTCATTGACTCCTAATTTTTTCTGAATCCATTCGACAATTTCTGGCTTACGGATGTACATGTACTCCACCCCAATATGCTGACAATATATAGTTTCAAGGTGCGCTATAATTTCCTGAAGGGTGCACGGTTGTCTGTTAATGGCCTTTGCTGCATCGAATACAGTGCTCAAATCCGCGGAGGAAAGTCCAAAATTAGTGATTTCAAGTGTTGGCGATGTAGTACGTCTTTCTCGAACCGGATTCGTTTTAGTAAACAAATGGCCGCGGGAACGATATCCATCAATCAATTTCAATACATTGAACTCTTTTTGAAGTTTATCAGAGACCAAACTTACATCCGTATTATTAGAGGCAAAATTTGCAATTTGTTCCACTGGGTTTTCCTCATTGTAAGTTGTCATCCCAAAGTCGAAACCTTGAAAAAAACTTCTCCAACTTGGCTCTACGCTATCTGGATTCTCTAAATATTGATCGTATAATTGTGCGAAAAATTCTGTGTGTGCTGCGTTTAAAAATGAAAACCTATCCATAATGTTTAGTGAATATACCTTTTTTGTTAAAATAGTTTCGCAAAAGTACGATAATACAATAAATTTCTAATTTATTTTAAGATACTTTTACATTGAATATTGTTAAAAAACTAGAAACTTATGACAAAGAATTGCTTTTTGAATTATTCCAAATCATTTTTGGTGATAATCACTGTGTTTTTTTCAAGTTGTCTCTTTGCACAACAAAATGACGTGCCAGTACAATTAGAAAATCAGTTCTGGAGAAATGTACAATTTGGAGGCGGTATTGGCTTAGGTTTTGGCTCAGGCTATACGGATATTTCAGTGGCGCCAAGTGTGATTTATAATTTCAATGAATATGTCGCTTTAGGGGTTGGACTACAATATAAATATTTAAAACAAAAGGATTTTTACGCTTCTCATTTATATGGAGGGAGTGCAATAGGTTTTTTTAATCCCCTACCTGAAATCCAACTTTCGGCTGAACTAGAACAATTAAGAGTCAATGTGAATTTAGATGGATCCAACAGTAATTCAGAAAATTACTGGAATACAGCCTTATTTATAGGGGCTGGTTATCGATCTGGAAATGCTACAATTGGCGTCCGCTACAATGTTTTGACAGATAAAAACAATATTTACGGCAGCGCATTTATGCCATTTATCCGATTCTACTTTTAAATACATCCCATGAAAAAAATCATTCTTTTACTATCAATTTTTGTTATAAATTTTTGTTTTGCCCAAAAGTCTATATTACAATCTGGCCCTATGGTTGGCTATTGCGAAATGAAAGAAGCTGTTATTTGGCTTCAAACCACTAAAAATGCCACTATCAAAGTAGACTATTCTACAACTGACAATCCGTCTAAAGTCTTCCATTCTGAGAATTATACCAGTTCAAAAGAGATTGGATATACCTATCATATTATTTTAGACCAATTACAACCAGGCAAAAAATACAATTACACTGTTTTCATAGACAACAAAAAAATAATCTTGCCTTACGAAACTTCTTTTTCATCAAAAAAATTATGGGAATGGCGCGAAGACGCTCCTGATTTTACAGTTGCATTTGGTAGCTGTATGTATATTAACGAACCCGAAGTCGACAGACCGGGAAAACCTTATGGTAGCGGCTACACCATTTTTGAAAGTATCCGTAAAAAAAATCCAGATATCATGATTTGGGGTGGTGACAACACCTATTTAAGGGAATCGGATTGGGACAGTAAAACGGGGATTTATCACAGAAACACTCACTCTAGATCGATTAAGGAAATTCAGCCTTTACTAGCAAAAACTCAAAATTTTGCTATTTGGGACGATCATGATTATGGACCAGACAACAGTGACCGCAGTTTTTATAACAAACAAATTACTCAAAAAGCTTTTAAAGATTTTTGGGCGAATAAATACTACGGAATGAACCCAAATCAAAACGAAGGTGTTTTCTCGACTTTTACTTGGGGAGACGCACAGTTTTTTCTAATTGATGGACGGTTTTTCAGATCACCGGAAGCACGAATTACAGGAGCTAAAACGATGTTAGGTACCACCCAGTTTGAATGGTTGATTGACGCATTGAGCGCATCGGAGGCGAGTTTTAAAATAGTGGTTATTGGAGGCCAAATTTTAAACACCGTACTCGATAGCGAAAACTACAGCCATTTTCCAGAAGAAAAAGAGAAACTACTCCAAGAAATTACAGCCAATAAGATTAAAGGTATTTTCTTTTTAAGTGGGGATAGGCATTTTGCTGAAATGTCAATGCTGCCTAGAAATAATAGTTATCCTATTTATGACTGGACTGTTTCTCCATTAACATCCGGTGTTGCCTCTCAAAAGGTTTTAAAGGAAGATAATAAATACAAAGTTCCAGGAAGCGCCTTTGTACAGCATAATTTTGGCACCATCTCCTTTTTGGGCACCCAAGAAAACCGACAAATGAAACTCACTTTATTTGATGCAAACGGAAGTGAATTGTGGAACAAAACAATCTTAAAAAAGGAGTTGCAATAACTAATACTTATTTCTAAACCATACTTTTTGCCATTCTCTTTTCAAAATCAAAAAGGCAACTTGCTCCGCGAGAATTACTAAATCTGAACCGTCGAGTTTTTTTATTTCTTCTTCGGATACATCTATTATGTAAAGCAAGTTGAGATATTCGGCAAACTTGTATTGTATTAGTCGGTAAATTTTTTCATGCAATTGCAGTTTCAATTCATCTGGAGTACTGCTCAAGGCAAGATCAATTGCTTCATTAGCCAAATTGAAATCCTTGTTTATCTGTTCAATTAATTTCAAGTATAAATTTTCACCAGCTGCTTCGGTAAGTAATAAATCGGTATTTTTTGGAACTATAAACATTTGATTTTTGATTTTTGATTAACGAATTCAGATTTTTGATTTTAATAAACTGCTCTACACGTTTGATTTATTTGAATTATACTGATTTTTGAAATAAACCATTATTTATCCGAAGTAAAACTTCTACAATCAAAAATCGTTAATCTGCAATCAAAAATCTATACTTTCCTTCCCATTAAATTTTCTCCAAAAGCTTTTAGCATTTCCTTTTTATCGGTGCTGATATTCATTTGATCTAAAGTTTGAAAAGCCTTAAATGTAAAATCTTGTATCGCGTCCTGAGTGGCTTTTGAAGCACCAGAACTATTGAAAAGCGCTTTCACACGTTCAATTTTATCCGTGCTGTCTTCAGGTTGAATCGAAAATAATGTTTTCAATTCCTGCGCTTCCATTTCATTTGAAAACGCAACCGCTTTCAGGTACAAATACGTTTTCTTGTTTTCAATAATATCACCACCTACTTGCTTTCCAAAGGTTTCTGGATTACCAAAAGCGTCTAAGAAATCATCCTGCAATTGAAAAGCCAAACCTAAATTGAGACCGAAATCATAGATTAAATTAGCGTTTTCTGCAGAAGTTTCCGCAATAATCGCCCCCATTTTCATGGCTGCTGCCACTAAAACTGCGGTCTTATATTGAATCATTTTCAAATATTCCGCAATAGTTACATCAGTACGCTCTTCAAAATCAACATCCCATTGTTGCCCTTCGCAAACTTCGAGTGCCGTTTTGCTAAATAATTTTGCTAAATCCCTAAATATAAGAGGTTCGTATTGTTCGAAATATTGGTACGCTAAAATTAACATGGCATCCCCGGATAAGATTCCAGTGTTCAAATTCCATTTTTCATGCACGGTTTCCTGTCCTCTACGCAAAGGCGCATCATCCATAATATCATCATGTACCAACGAAAAATTATGAAAAACTTCAACCGCCAGAGCAGCAGGAAGTGCTTTTTTATAATCAGCGTCAAAAACCTCAGCACTCATCAAAGTCAGTACCGGACGCATTCTTTTTCCACCAAGATCTAAAATATAATGTATAGGCTCATATAGATTTCTAGGCTCTTTGGTTTCATATTGTGCGTGTAAATATTCCGACAGAAACTCTTGATACTGATAAATGGTATGCATAAGACAAATTTTTCGGCTAATTTACAGTATTCAATTTGCATTACAAACTCCGTTTTACGATCAAATGTTAAATAAATCAAAATACACAGGAAACTATTTTGGTATTCAAAGTTTCCATTATACATTTGCACTCGAATTTTACCATTCAAATCCTACGATACTTTTTTCAAATGATTGTGAGATCAATTCAATTTTTAATACACCCGACGAATTATGAAAACTAAATGGACCATTGACTCCAACCAATCTGATGTTCTGATTAAAATGAGGCATTCAATACTGGCTTATCTTGCCGGTTCCATAAATACATTCAACGGATACATTGACGTTAAAGACAACGAAATTGAAGATGCTGCTATCGAATTTTCATTGGATGTAAAAAGCAAGGATGCAAAACTGGAACAAATAGACACACATTTAAAAATGAATGACCTTTTTGATGTCAATCAATATCCTATCATTAGTTTTAAATCGACCTCATTCGAAAAAGTAAACAAGAACATCAATTTCTTGAAGGGGAATTTGACCATCAAGAACATCACTAAAATGGTGGAACTAGATGCAGAATTCATTGGGATAAATAATTATAATGGCGATCAAAAAGCAGCATTTGAAATAACTGGTAAAATCAACCGTAAGGATTTTGGACTAACCTTTAACTCCTTCAATCAAAACAGCGGCTTGGCTTTAGGACAAGACATCAAACTAATTGCTAATCTAGAATTTACGGCTTAGCGTAGCTATTTTAAATAAACGTTAAATAACTCTAAAAAAAAGGAAACTATTTTAGTGTTCAAAGTTTCCTTCTTATATTTGCACTCGATATAAATCTGAATTTACAATAGAACTTAATTAAAACGTACTGAAACTATTTCAGCATAAAAAGATGAAAGAAAAAATTATAAATAAAGCGAAAGATATGTTTTTGAGACTGGGTTTCAAAAGCATAACAATGGATGATATTGCCGGTGAAATGTGTATTTCTAAAAAAACAATCTATAAGTATTTTGCCAATAAAGAATTATTGATCCACGAGAGCACACAAGTACTTCACAAGGAAGTTCACGAAATTATAACCGAAATTATTTCTCGAGGTTATAACGCAATTGAGGAAAACTTCCAGATTAGAAAAATGTTTGCTGACATGTTCAAATCTACTGACACCTCTCCTATTTATCAGCTAAAAAAGCATTATCCGGAAGTATACGAAAAGGCTTTAGAGTATCAAGTTCAAGAATGTGAAAGCTGTTTCAAACAAAACATTGAAAAAGGAATTGCTCAAGGCTTGTATAGAAAAGACATCAATATCGACGTCTATGTTAAACTTTATTATGCTTTGATTTTTACCATTAATGAAAATACCCGTTCCGAAAGAGAAGCTGCAGCCTTAGAAATGGAAGCATTAGAATACCACACCCGAGCAATGGCGACAGAAAAGGGAATTGCCGAATTAGAAAAAAACTTACTTAACCCAATTACATAACAATGAAAAAAACAATTCTTTTAATAATATTGTCATTTGCTCTGGGCGCGAATGCACAAGAAGTAAAATCACTTACGCTTAAAGAAGCCATCAACTATGCTTTAGAGAATAAAGCCGATGCCAAAAAAGCAAAACTCAAAGTAGAGAACAGCGAATATCAAATTCAAGAAGTACGTTCTAGAGCGTTGCCTCAAATCTCGGCAAATGGTAATTTGACGTACAATCCTGTAATACAAACAACCGTAATTGATGGAGCAGGATTTGGACAGCCAGGAACGACTATTCAAGCTGCTTTTGGCCAACCTTGGATTTCTACAGCTGGAGTTTCTTTGACTCAAGCAATTTTCGACCAAACGGTTTTCACCGGTTTAAAAGCGGCAAAATCGACCAGAGAATTTTACCAAATCAACGAACAATTAACAGAGGAACAAGTAATTGAGCGCGTAGCCAATAACTATTATCAGGTTTACGTACAAAGACAAAAACTAACGGTTATTGACAGTACTTTTAAAACTACCAATAAAGTTAAAGACATTATCAAAGGGCAATTTGACAACGGATTAGCTAAAAAAATAGACCTAGATCGAATTCTAGTGAAAATTTCAAACATCAGCACGCAGCGCCAGCAAGTATTAAATGCAGTTCAAATTCAAGAAAACGCATTGAAATTTTATATGGGAATGCCTATAGAAACTCAAATCGAGATTCCACAAACTGCATTTGAAGTAGGTCCACAAGCATTGTCTGAAGTTCCAAATACTTCGAACAGATCAGAATTTTTACTATTGAAAAAGCAAGAACAACTTTTGACCTATCAAAAAAAGGCAATCGAAGCAGGTTATTACCCTACTTTATCATTGAGCGCTGGATACAATTACATTGGTCAAGGTCCTAAAATGCCTATTGGCGGAAAACCAGCTGACGGCGTATATTGGTCTGATTTCTCTTCCATTGGTTTGAATTTGAAAGTGCCCATTTTTACTGGATTTGGTACTCGTGCCAAAGTAAGACAAGCTGATATTGATTTGCGCTCGATAAAAGAAGACTTGGTTGACACCAAATTATCGCTTGACCTGGCTTTCGCCAATGCTAAAACGCAAATTGATAATAGCTTAACCACTATTACCAGTCAAAAAGAAAATGCACAACTAGCTAAAGAAGTTTTAGACAATACCAGAAATAATTATGTTCAAGGTCTTGCTTCTTTAACGGACTTATTGGATGCTGAAAACTCTTTGACAGAAGCACAAAACAACTACACATCGGCCATATTAGACTACAAACTGGCAGAAATACAATTAATCAAATCAAAAGGCGAATTAAAAACACTTATAAATAATTAACAAAATGAAAAAAAGCATACTTACCATAGTACTAATTGTTGCCACTTTAGGAATTATTGCCTACGTTTTAACCAATAATAAAAAAGAAAATGAAGCAAAAACTGCTGTAGTAGCAGAGAAAAATGCTAGTATTTCAGTAAAAGTAGCAACGGTAAAAACAGAAGAAGTTTCCCTTGATTTTGTGGCCAATGGAAATTTTGCACCGCTACAAGAATTAAGCTTTTCAGCAGAAAAACCAGGAAGAGTAGTTCGTGTTTTAGTTGATGAAGGCGATAGAGTACGTATTGGTCAAACGCTAGCCATTGTAAGAAGCGAACAAATTACAGCTGACTTGCAAACTGCTCAGGCCTCCTATCAAAATGCTTTAACAGATTACAGTCGTTTTGAAAATGCTTTCAAAACGGGCGGTGTGACAAAACAACAATTAGATCAGGCTAAATTGAGTTTGGTAACTTCAAAATCAAGATTACAGCAAGCAAAAATAAATATCGGGGATACCAATATCAAAGCGACCATCAACGGAATTGTAAATAAAAAATACGTAGAACCCGGATCTGTTCTTGGGGCTGGAACTCCATTATTTGACATCGTAAATGTTTCCAAATTGAAACTAAAAGTAAATGTCAATGAAAATCAAGTAGCAGGTTTAAAATTAGGCAATTCAATTAGTGTTACCGCTAGTGTGTATCCAGATGCTCAATTCTCTGGAAAAATTACCTTCATCGCCCCAAAATCAGATGCAAGTTTGAACTTTCCTGTAGAGATTGAAATTACTAATACTGCATCCAATGACCTAAAAGCTGGAATGTATGGAACGGCTGCTTTTACTGCTAGTAAACAAAAACAATCGTTAATGGTTGTTCCTAGAAATGCTTTTGTGGGAAGTGTAAGCAGCAACGAAATCTTTGTAATCGAAAACGGAACTGCTAAACTGAAAACAGTTACAGCCGGAAGAATTCTTGGTGATAAAGTAGAAGTTTTGAACGGACTTTCAGAGGGTGAAACTGTAATTGTTACGGGTCAAATCAATCTTCAGGACGGATCTAAAGTAGATGTTATTAAATAAAGTAATTAGTGATTAGTGAACAGTTGTTAGCCAAAAGCTTTTTACTATTCACTTATCACTTATCACTTATCACTCTTTTAAAATAAAAAAATGAAATTAGCAGAAATATCCATAAAACGTCCTTCATTAGTCATCGTATTGTTTACGATACTAACTTTAGGAGGATTGTTCAGTTACAGCCAATTAGGCTATGAATTGATTCCAAAATTTGAAACTAACGTAATTTCAATCGCTACGATATATCCTGGTGCATCACCTAGCGAAGTGGAGAACACCGTTACTAAAAAAATTGAAGACGCGATTTCTTCTTTAGAAAACATCAAGAAGATCGACTCTAAGTCCTTTGAGAGTCTATCCTCGGTGTCTATAACATTGACATCTAATGCTGATGTTAATATTTCGATGAATGATGCACAGCGTAAAATAAACGCTATCATAAACGACTTACCCGATGATGCGGAAGCGCCTTCATTAAACAAGTTTTCTTTGAGCGATTTACCAATTATGACCATTGGTGCCAACGGAAAAATGGACGAAGTTGAATTTTATGACTTAGTTGATAAAAAATTAGCTCCAGTACTATCTCGTGTGCAAGGAGTCGCACAAGTAAACATTACTGGCGGACAAGAAAGAGAAATTCAAGTCAATCTTGATGCGGTAAAAATGCAAGCCTACGGACTTTCGGTACCGCAAGTGCAACAAAATATTTTATCCTCTAACTTGGATTTTCCTACTGGAAATATTCAAACCCGGGAACAAAAAATATTAATCCGTTTAGCCGGAAAATATAAGAATGTTGAAGAGTTAAGAAACTTAATTGTTTCTTCTAAAAACGGAATCCAAGTTCGTTTAGGCGAAATCGCTGATGTTCAAGACACACAAAAAATCACGGAGAAAGTAGCTCGTGTCAATCAGAAAAGTGCTATTATTTTGCAAATCATCAAACAGTCCGATGCGAATGCAGTGGCTGTAAGTGAAGAGTTGGTGAAAACGATTGCTAAACTAGAAGCAGAGTACAAAACGACTGAATTAAAATTAGAAATTGCAAAAGACAGTACTGTATTTACACTTGAAGCGGCTGATGCTGTAGTGCATGATTTGCTTATTGCAGTACTTTTAGTTGCTTTAGTAATGTTGTTTTTTTTGCACAGCATCAGAAACTCGTTGATAGTAATGGTTTCTATTCCGGCTTCCTTAATTGCTACTTTCATCGGAATTTATTTAATGGGCTATACCTTGAACTTAATGAGTTTATTAGGACTTTCGCTGGTGGTGGGTATTCTTGTGGATGATGCCATTGTGGTTCTGGAGAATATATACAGACACATGGAAATGGGCAAAAACAAAGTTCGTGCTGCCTATGATGGTACAGCCGAAATTGGTGGAACTGTAGTATCGATTACGCTGGTAATTGTGGTTGTGTTTTTACCAATTGCATTGAGTTCTGGACTGGTTTCTAATATTATTACGCAATTTTGTGTAACGGTAATTATTTCTACTTTACTATCATTAGTGGCTTCGTTTACGATCATTCCTTGGTTATCCTCCCGATACGGAAAATTAGAACACATTGAAGGTAAAAACCTTTTTGGAAGAATCATCCTTGGGTTTGAAAGTTATTTAACGCGTTTCATCAACTGGATTTCTGGATTATTGACGTGGAGTTTGGATCATTACAAAACAACACTAGCTATTGTTTTGGTTATCTTTTTCAGCTCAATTGCATTGGTTCCTGCAGGATTTATTGGAGGTGAGTTCTTTGCAGCATCGGATAGTGGTGAGTTTTTAGTTCAAATCGAAATGCCGAAAGATGCTTCGCTAGAACAAACTAACTTCATGACACAAAAAGCTGAAGCTTTTTTAAAGAATGAAGCTTTTGTCGAAAGCCAGTTTACTATTGTGGGTCAAACCAGTGGTGGTCTTGGGGCTTCGCAAGCAACTGCATACAAATCAGAAATTAACGTAAAAATGGTCCAATTAGACCAACGTGACGAACCTGCAAATGTTTATGCTGCAAAAACCAAACGTAAATTAGAAAAACTATTAGTGGGAGCCAAAGTTAAAACCGTTCCCGTAGGTATTTTAGGAACGGCTGAAGATGCTACTTTAGGACTTATTGTAACAGGTCCAGATGTCGCGAGTGCAATGAAATTTGCCATTGCTGCCGAAAAAGAATTACGCACGATTCCAGGAGCAACAGAGATTGAATTATCTGTAGAAGATGGAAATCCTGAAGTAAGTGTAAAAGTAGACCGCGATAAAATGGCTGCACTTGGTTTGAGCTTACAAACAGTAGGTATCACGATGCAAACGGCATTTAGCGGAAACACTGACGGACGTTTTAGAGCTGGTGAATACGAATACGACATCAACATTAAGTACAATGCCTTCGATAGAAAAAGTATTGCTGATGTAAGCAACTTGATTTTTATCAATGATATGGGTCAACAGATCAAGTTAAATCAATTTGCAACCGTAACGGAAGGTTCTGGTCCAAGCCAATTGGAACGAAGAGATAAAACAGCATCGGTGACCGTAAAAGGACAAAACGTGGGAGTTGCTTCTGGAACAATTGTGGCACAATGGCAAGAAAAAATAGACCAACTGAAAAAACCTACCGGTGTAAACTACATTTTTGGTGGTGATCAGGAAAACCAGTCAGAAGGTTTTGGAACCTTAGGAATTGCTTTATTGGCTGCTATTATCTTGGTTTACCTTGTAATGGTTTCCTTATACGACAGTTTTGTGCATCCATTCGTAGTATTATTTGCTATTCCACTTTCGTTTATTGGAGCATTACTGGCATTAGCATTAACGAATAATACCTTGAACATTTTTACGATTCTTGGAGTTATCATGCTTATTGGTCTGGTATGTAAGAATGCGATTATGCTTGTGGATTACACCAACCAACGTAGAGCTGCTGGTGAAACGATTAGAACCGCATTAATTCAAGCGAATCATGCGCGTCTTCGTCCAATTTTAATGACAACAATTGCAATGGTTTTTGGTATGTTCCCAATTGCATTAGCAGCTGGAGCTGGAGCCGAATGGAAAAATGGTTTGGCATGGGTAATTATTGGTGGATTAATAAGTTCATTATTCCTAACCTTGATTGTCGTTCCAGTAATTTACGAAATCATGGAAAAACTAATTGCTAAATTCTCTAAAGGAGAAAAAGTAGATTATGAAGCCGAAATGGTTGCTGATTATGAACATAGAGAATTAAGTGAAGATGGTTTTACACCAAAGCACTAAAATTCTAAAATAATAAATACTGAGAAAGCCTGTTCATTGATTTGAACAGGCTTTTTTTATGGCAAAATCCAAACAAGAATTTTATTTTAACACATCCTACAATTGCTTTTAAACCTTCTTAATCACATAGGTCACAATTCCCCAAATGATCAACTGGTTTTCTTCGGTGACTTTTATGGGTGGATAATTGGGATTTTCAGGCATCAGATACAAACAGTCTTTCTCGACTTGCATTCGTTTCACCGTGAACTCTCCATCAATGAAACAAATCGCAATTTTGTTATTTTGCGGTTCCAAACTGCGATCCACAACAAGAACATCTTTGTCATTGATTCCGGCATCAATCATCGAATTTCCTTTGACTTTAATATAAAAAGTAGCCAACGGATTTTCACTCAATTGCTTGTTCAAATCGATACTCATTTCCATAAAATCCGCTGCCGGCGATGGAAATCCAGCCGAAACACCTTCATTGATGAAAGGAATTCGCAATTCACTTTCAAAATCAGGCAGAAAAAAAGTCAATTTTTGTTCTTTGTTTATAGACATTTGATCTCGAGTATATCTTTAAAATTAGTTGTGTATTTTGGCGACAAATGCTTCTGATTCATGTTCCAAGTCAAACTTAAATTTTGGGTAGCCAACTTTACTTTTTTATCTCCAATTTTTTTATTCAGGCCGTCCATTACTTTCATCAGCATCAAATGTTTTGGATTTTCCTCATCAAACAACTGCAACTGTTTTTTGTTTTCATCTATCAATTCCGTTACGATCACGCCCGCTTTTTTGAATTTTAAATGCTCATTTCCTTGGTGCAGTTTTTTCAACATATCGATGGCTGCATTGCTGATTGTCAACGTAGAATTTGAGGCAAACGGCAAAGTTACTGCCATGTTAAAATAATATTTTGAGGTTTGCACCGTATGTTTATCCACCACAAGCATTACAATAATGGTATGGCAGCAGGAATTTTGTTTGCGCAATTTCTCTGCACAAACGGCTGCAAAAGTTGCTACACGTTCTCGCAATAAATCAAAATCAGCAATTTGCTTTGGAAAACTTCTGGTCGTAGCAATACTTTTCTTTTGCTCAACAATGGGTTCTAGATCTAAGACTGATTTTCCTTCGAGTTCGTATTTTAAACGCATACCTATCACACCCATTTCTTTTTTGATCCAAGCTTCGTGTTGCGGTGCAGTAAAATCTAAAGCAGTCACAATATTTTTAGCTTTCATCTTTTTATTCATGCGGTACCCAATGCCCCAAACGTCTTCGATCTTTGTCCATTTCAAAGCTTTGATTCGTTTTTCTTCGCTATCAATAACATAAACACCTTTCGTTCTGTCTTGGAATTTCTTAGCAATTTTGTTAGCTACTTTTGACAATGCTTTGGTATCGGCAAAACCAATACACACAGGAATTCCGACCCATTTTTGGACACGAGTTTTCATTTGGATTCCATACTCATGATAATCGGAAATCATCAAGCCATCAAAATTCAGGAAAGCTTCGTCAATGCTGTAAATTTCTAGATTGGGTGTAAACTGACCTAAAATTGCCATTACTCGATTGCTCAAATCACCATACAACGCATAATTTGAAGAAAATAATTGTACATTTTTCTCTTTTACCAATTCCTTGATCTGGAATGCTGGTGCGCCCATAGGAATTCCAACCGCTTTCGCTTCATTACTTCTAGAAATGACACAGCCGTCGTTGTTTGATAAAATTGCAACAGGTTTCCCGTTGAATTTCGGTTGAAAAACACGTTCGCAGGAAGCGTAAAAATTGTTACAATCGACTAATGCATACATGCTACAAAATTACTCAATATCAGTTGAAGCGAGTTCGTAACATAAGTTAATTTTAAGCACTGTTGATAAGTAGTTTTCATATTATACCGTCTTTCCAAAGCAGTAGATTCACTTTTACCCGAATTATTTCATCTTAAAAACCGCAAGAAAGAGTATGAAATGAGCCATCATTTCTATTAAATAAATCTTAATATATCGTATTTAATAAAATTATTTTAAGACACAAAGCATTGATTATAATGTATTTAAAACTAAAAACACAACATTCGCTCTCAAAACACAAGACCACGATTCAAAATTTTGGCATACTACTTGAATATCTTAAATCAAATAACACAAAAAGCGAAAGCCGAAAAGCTTAAGAGTAGGCAAAATTCAAAATAACTGTATCATGAAAAAAATTACCTTTTTAGTTGCTAGTATCTTCGTATTGGGAGGTAGTATAGTAAACGCAGCAGAGAAAATCGATTTCTCTGTAGAAAGAAGATCTCCAGTAGATTTTAGAAACGCCGACCCAATTGTGTTCACAGAAAGAGGAATTGAGTTCTTCGTGTTCCCTGACGGACAATTAGATTTTAATACACGCCCAACAACAGGACGAGATATGTATTACAAATCAGCCCGAAAAAATAGTGTCAATAAAACATTTGGCGCTCCTGGAAATGTTCGAAATGGGAATTATGGCGTAAAAGTGGAACACGACAATAGGGGCCGAGTAAGACAAGTTGGGAATGTGTTCATTAATTATGATGTGAATGACAGGGTAAAAAGAATTGGTTCTGTTTACATGACCTACAATCGTTTTGCATTAGAAAGAGTAGGCGGATTAGAAATTATTTACAACCGTCGTGGTCAAATTGTTGATACTTTTGGTTCCGTAAAAGGAGGTAAAGCCTATCAATATGGTCAAAACAGTTTTGGCAACAATGATTTTGGTAACAACCAAAACTCAAATGAACAGGACTACTACTATTACAGATCAAATGGCACAAAAGCTAAAATTGAAAAAACTAAAGTAGTTGATAACGCTGTCATTGTATTAAATAGAAGATAATTATTTGGTTTGAATGGTTTGGTTTGAAAATTCCCGTTGGTATTCGTATCAGCGGGTTTTTTGTATAAAAGTACTCTTCAATAGTACCATGTACTTTATTTTAACACCAATCGTAACTCCTGACGGTATTGCGAAGCGCTTTTGCCCGTAAATTCTTTGAACGATTTATTAAAATAACTAAAATTGTTGAAACCGCTTTCATAACAAATCTCCGTAATACTGATGGGTTTCTCCGCCAGCAATTTCGAGGCATGAACCAAGCGATAATCATTGACGAATTTAGTAAAAGTTTTATTCGTAATCTTTTTGAAATACCTACAAAAAGAAGGTTCTGTCATACTCACTAATTCTGAAACTTCTTCCAGCGTAATATGTTCCTGAAAATTATCTTTTACGTAATTAAAAACTGCATTGATTCGGTCATTGTCTTGCATTTGCATTTCCATCGAAAATCCATCTGCATTCAAAACAGTCACTTCTTTAGATAATTCAAGTTCATTTAGAATACTTAACATGGTCAACAAGCGATCAAATTGCGTCTGTTGTTCCATCGATTCTATTTTCTTTCCTATATTCTTTTTGGTTTCACCATGAAAAGCAATTCCCGCTTTAGCTTGACTAAAAAGATTCCGAATATTCGTCATTTCCGAAATATCAAAAAATCCATTGCCCAAGAAATCTGGTTTCATTTGGATTACCGTTTCGTTTTTATTGCCGGTTTCTTCATTGGTAAACCCACAATGCGGTAAATTACTTCCTATCAAAATCAAATCACCATCGGTATAATACGAAATGTGACTTCCAATCTGCCGTTTTCCGGAACCACCATTCACATAAACCAATTCAATTTCAGGATGGTAATGCCACAAGTGCGCTTTGCTATTGGCGTTTTCAACATATTTCGAAAAGTAAAAAGAACTCCCAAACGATGGCGCAATAATTTCAAAAGCTGGCGGTATAATTTTCATACGAATCCGTATTTAGAATTAGCACAAATTTACCAAAAACAGACACTCAATTAACTTTTTTAACCTTAATCGATTTCGTAAAAGGTAAAATAGCACACTAATTAGAAAATTCAGCACTACTCATACGCAGTAAGTTGCATTAATTTAGCACCAGATAAGTATCATTATAAATCTAAAAATTTACAATTATGAAAAAGATTTTAAAATTTAGTTTAGTGTTAGCTGCAGTAGTGTTGACTGCCGTACAAGCACATGCAGGAAACGCAGATTTTTCACTGGATTTAATAAAAGAAGAAGGAAAAACGGTGAGTTTTAGTTTGAAAGAGACAAAGAAAATTGATTTGTCCATTTACGACACCAATGACGGATTAATCTATCAAGAAAAAATTACATCCGAAGATAATATCAGCAGAACATACGATTTGACTGCTTTGCCAGACGGAATCTACTTCCTGAAAGCAGAGAGTGATCTTAAAATTTCAAAGTATAAAATTGAAGTTGTAGGTAACAAAGCTAAATTATCAGCTGATGCTATTTCTGAAGTGTACAAACCCGTTTTGGTGAACAAAAACGGAATGATTACCGTAAACATTTTAAACTTAGAAAAAGCTCCTGTTACTGTTGCACTTTACGACTCAGAGGAAAATGAAGTCTACAAAGAAACGTTGACAGCTGATCTCTATGTGGGTAAAACATTTGATTTAACTAGCGCACCAAGTTCAAAATATACGTTTGAAATTACCTATAATGGAAAAACGCATATTGAAACAGTGGCTATTAAATAGTCTTAAATAAATTGTTGTAGTAAAGAGGCTTTCTTTGGATTGCCTCTTTTTTGTTTTAAATAATTTAAAAACCCTAAAGATTTCCCATAATAGAATCCATAACCCAACTCGTGTGGCTTGCTGATAAACCTTTAGAAGGATGTTTACTGTTTCCTAAAAGGTCTTCTCGCATTTGCTGCACATGATACAACTGAATATTTTCAGGATGGTCAATGAGTAATTCCGTTTTTCCATGTTCATTAGTAAGCACTAAATAATCATTTTCAAATACAGAAAAGGTTATTTTCCCTTTGCTTCCATAAATGTCTACTTTATCTTCCCGTTCGTAGCAACCAAAGTTCCAGCTGCCTGAACCGGTAATTCCAGACTCATGCAACCAACTAGCGACAGCAGCATCTTTAGCGGAATAAAATCCCTGTTGATTGAGACTTAATCCGGAAACCTCCTTTATATTTCCTAACAGATGCGTGAATAGATCCAGACCATGACTTGCTAAATCATCAAAATAACCGCCTGAAGCAATAGCGGTATCAGTTCGCCAATTGTATTCTCCAGATAAATCTTTAGCATTTGCCGGTTTACTCAAATGCCATCGTATGTGTCTGATTTCACCAATGCAATCTGTATCAAGCCACGTTTTCACCTGTTCAAAACGAGGCAAAGAACGTCTGTAATAGGCAACAAACAGCGGAATATTTTTTGTTGCAAAAGCAGTACAAATGGCTAGACTGTCTTGGTAATTTGGAGCCAAAGGTTTTTCGATACAACAAATTTTACCAGCTGCAGCAACCTTGAGCCCGTAAAATTTATGAACATCGGGAGGTGTCGCAATGTAAATCGCATCAATTTCAGAATCATTGATTAAATCATCAGCATTTGTGTAATACTTATTAATTCCGTGTCTTTTAGCATAATCTGCAGCTTTGACTGCGTCTCTTCGCATTACTGCGACTACTTCAAAACCATCCGTGTTCTGGTATGCAGGACCACTTTTCAGTTCGGTAACAGCTCCACAGCCCAATATCCCCCAGCGGATTACTTTTGTACGTTCACTCATAATTAATGATTTTTCATTGCTGCTAACAATCAAGCGCTACTACAAATATTTCGCACTAAGAAGAACATTAAGAAATTATATTTCAGTTACACGTAACGCTTCCTGAAACATAATTTCTTAATGATTTATAATTCTATTTTTAATCACAACCATCTATTCCACAGCTTTCTGCATCGGGAGTATTCAGTACCGTAACTTTTGAATCAAATTTGCCTTCTTCCCATACTTTTTCCAATGTTTTCACAAAAGTTTCGACATGTTGCGCACCCGAAACTGCATATTTATTATCGAAAACAAAGAACGGAACACCTTGAACACCGATAGATTGCGCCTCATTAATATCCTGCTGTACTTCATCTGCGTAAGCATTAGAATGCAATACTTCATCAATGGATTCAGCGTGTAGTCCTACTTCCAGTCCCAATGCTCTCAATGTATCCAAATCATTAATATTCTTACCATCCGTTAAGTAGGCTTTAAACAACAACTCTTCTAAATCATTCGCCAAATTATATTTCTTCGCCAAATGCAACAAGCGATGCGCATGCAATGAATTAGCCATAACCGCTTTTTCAAAATGAAAATCCAATCCTGAATTTTTAGCATTTTGCGTCATATCATTAAGCATTCCTTGAGCCCAATCTGCATCTTTTCTATATTTTTCTGCTAAATGCTCGACCATATTATCTTCTGGAGAAGCAATAAAACTTGGGTCCAACTGAAAACTCTTCCATTCAATCTCGACTGCGTCTTTATGTTCAAAATTTTGTAAAGCACCTTCTATTCTTCTTTTTCCTATATAACAAAACGGACACATGATATCGGACCAGATTTGTATTTTTAATGTATTCTGCATCTTCTTTTATTTAATAATGATTAATCATTTGTATATACAAATTTACGAAAAACAAACAGAAAACGAGCATACATTGTATTTATATTATGAATAGACAAATTGGAATTAGTTTACAACAGAACATAAAAAAACCATCAACATTGCTATTGATGGTTTTTGAATTATCTTAAAATTTGGTTTATGCCAATAAATCTAGTACTAAAGAAGGAAACAATCCTAACGCGATATTCAAAACAATAGCTACGACAGCCACTGCATAAATTACAAATGGAGTTGGTTTTTTTTCTTCATTTGTCTCTTTGGAATACATTGCCAAAATCAATTTAAAATAGTAACCCACACTTATAATAGAGTTAACTACGGCTACAATTACTAACGCTAAATAACCCGCTTCAATCGTTTGGCTAAATAAAACCAACTTGGCGAAGAATCCAGCAAAAATAGGAATACCTGCCATAGAAAGTAAAGAAGCAGTAAGAATAGCCGCTAACAAAGGATTCGTTTTTCCTAAACCATGAAAATTTACAACATCTTCATTATCTCTATTTTTACAAACGTATAAGATTACACTAAAAGCAGCGATTCCAGATAGCGAATACGCTGAAGCATAATACAACAAACTTCCTGCTGAAGTGGATAGGCTAAGTAAAGTCATTAACATGAATCCTGCATGTGAAATACCGGAGAAAGCCAACATCCTTTTTACATTTGTTTGTCTCAATGCCATAATATTTCCTACGGTCATCGACGCCATAGAAATCACTACAACGACAATTTTGAATGACTCTGACACATCAGCGTTCATAACAGATAATAATTTGTACAAAGTAGCCATCGCAACTACTTTAGCCAAGGTACTCATTAATGCAGTTGTCAATGCTGGAGAACCTTCATATACGTCTGGTGCCCAAAAGTGAAATGGAACTGCAGCCACTTTAAACAACATACCTATTGTTACTAACACGATTCCAATAGGAAACCATACCGGCAACTCCGCTGATTGTGACAACTCACTGATTTCAGTAACATCAAAACTCCCCATTGCTCCATAAATCAAACAGATACCAAAAAGAATGATTCCAGAAGCAAAGGATCCCATTAAGAAATACTTCATTCCCGCCTCGTTACTTTTAAGACTCATACGATCACTAGCAGCAAGTACATAGAGCGAAATAGACAATACTTCGATTCCTAAAAAGAACATGGCTAAGTTTCCAAAAGAAACCATTGCCACCGCCCCAGCCAATAAAAATATTTTTATGGCAATATAATCAGAGATTTTAGATTGGTGATTTTCGTAAAAATTATGTCCTAAAGTCACTAAGAAAATAGTTAGAACAATAAACAAAGACGAAAAAGTAGTCGAAAATTTACTCACAACAATCATATTGTTATAGTAACTTTCTGTTGAATTAAATTCAGAGATAGTCAAACCAAGAACTCCTAACAATCCAATAATTGTAAGTGGCACAATGGCTTTTCGTAAATTAAAAATTTCAAATAAAAGGCATAAAACACCTAATCCTATTATAGCTATTAATGTATTCATTTTTTTACTTGACTTAGTTTATTCGGTTTATTTGAATTAAAATTTCTTCAAGACTTGGTGTGATCAAATCTATAATCGGTTTTGGATACATTCCAAAAAAGAATAACACGGCGATTATTAGTACCAAAGTTATCCCTTCGTTGCTAGTTACATCCGTAAATATTCGTGTATTAGTTTCACCTAACATGGCCTGCTGAAACATTTTCAACATATAATAGGCTCCTAAAATTATCGTGGTTCCTCCTAATATGGCAAACCAAATATTAATTTGCGAAAGACTGTACAAAACGGTAAATTCTCCAACAAAGTTAAACGTAGATGGCAACGCAACTGAAGCCAAAACTAAGATTAAAAACATGGAGGTGAATTTTGGTGTCTGCGAACGAATACCTCCCATTTCAGCAATTACTCTAGTTTCATATCTTCTGAAAATGATCTCCGCAATATAAAACAATCCAACAACTACAAATCCATGAGCAATCATTTGTAAAACTGCTCCACGTAATCCGTCTAGCGTCAAAGTATAGCTACCTGCAGCAATTAAACCCACGTGCGCTAAGGACGAATAGGCCAATAATTTCTTTAAATCTTTTTGTTTTAAAGCCACGATAGATCCGTAAATCACACCTGCAATCCCAAGTCCAATAAAAATATACATATATTCTTTGGCTGCTAATGGCGCCAAAGGCAATTGCCAACGAATAACGCTATACAATCCCATTTTTAACATGATCCCAGATAAAAGCATCGTTCCAACGGTCGGTGCTTTTTGGTACACATTGGCTTGCCAAGTGTGAAATGGAATTAATGGAATCTTTATGGCATACGCCAAGAAAAAAGCTAAGAATATCCATAACTGTTCTGCAGCAGATAAATTTACTTTGTACAAGTCCTCTAATAAAAAGCTTCCCGCTTTTTGATACAAATAAACAAATGCTACTAGCATGAACAAGGAACCTGCTAGGGTGTAAATAAAGAATTTAACAACTGCTTTTTTACGTTCTTCTGCATCTCCGTTACCCCAAATCAAAGCGATGAAGTAAATAGGTATTAAAGATAATTCCCAAAAAATATAATACAATAAACCGTCTGATGCTAAGAATGTCCCCGCCATAGCAAAAGACATAAACAAAATCAAAGCATAAAATGATTTGGAATTTTTAAATTCATTTCCAAAAGAAGAAAATATAATGATAGGAGTTAAAACAGTAGTCAGCAAAACCATAGCCAATGACAATCCATCTGCTTTCAGCGCAAAAGATATATTGGGTTGTGTGATCCACTGATTGATGAAACTAATATTTTCACCTAAATTATAGTGATTTAATAATACAATAGAAGCGCCTGCAGCAGCTAAGCCAAACAACAATGCTACTTTTGAAGCTAGTTTATCACCCGCGAGAAAGGTTGCAAAAGCACCAACTAAAAGAATAATTAAAATAAGAGATACGTTCATAATGAAAAATTATTGAGCTAAAAATAAATAAGAAACAATGGCACAAAGTCCTAAAACAAAGGCAAAAAGATAAAGACCTATACTTCCGTTTTGTACTTTCTTTCCTTGATAACTTATTTCGTTGGTCAGTTTTCCGAATCCGAAAACCAAAGCTGATAAACCTAATTCTACTGTATCTCTGAAAAAACGAGACAAGAAATTAATCGGTTTGACAAAAATAGCATCATAAAATTCATCAACATAATATTTATTGTAAAGCACTTTAGAAAATCCTGTAATCATTGCATCTTCACTTGGGACAGCATTTTGTTTTATGTATTTGGCGTAAGCAATACCAATCCCAACTAATCCGCCAATAATAGCAATAGCCATCAAGATATATTCAGTAGTTCCTAAATGGTGTTCAGCGGTTGCTAACTTAGGTAAAATAGGAGTTAAATACTCATTCAACCAACTATTACCAGGCAAACTAATCAATCCACCGATAGTAGCTAAAAAGGCTAGAACAATCAACGGAATGGTGATTAACGGAGAACTTTCGTGCAAATGGTGTTTTTGTTCCGCAGTTCCTCTAAATTCTTTAAAGAACGTCAAGAACATTAAACGGAACATATAAAAAGCAGTCATTATAGAGGCAATAGAAGCCACAACCCATAACGGTATGTTGTGATGAAACGCCACTAATAAGATTTCATCCTTAGAGAAAAAACCAGAAAACAATGGAACTCCAGAAATAGCTAATGACGCAATAAGCATAGTCGCAAATGTAATTGGCATTGCTTTTTTCAAACCACCCATGTTGCGCATATCTTGTTCTCCGTGCAACGCGTGAATAACGGAACCGGATCCTAAGAACAGACAAGCTTTGAAGAAAGCGTGAGTGATCACATGGAAAACAGCCACTTCATAAGCGCCTAATCCCAAAGCCAAGAACATTAATCCCAATTGTGAAACGGTAGAATAAGCTAATACTTTTTTAATGTCATTTTGAACTAAACCAATTGTTGCCGCTACTAAAGCCGTAACAGCTCCCACTATGGCAATTATATTTTGAACATCAGGAGTCAAATCAAACAAGAAATTTAATCTCGTAATCATAAAAATCCCTGCAGTAACCATCGTTGCTGCGTGGATCAATGCCGAAACTGGCGTTGGACCTGCCATCGCATCCGGCAACCAAGTATATAAGGGTATTTGTGCGGACTTACCACAAGCTCCAATAAACAAAGCAAATGCAGCTACCGAAAGCCAATACATATTAAGGTCCGTTGCACCAGAAATAGCCGTTTTCAATGTGGCAAAATCTAAAGTAGAAAATAACATTCCTAAAATAAAAATCCCAATCAACAACCCTAAATCACCAATACGATTCATAATGAATGCCTTTTTTGCCGCATCATTAAATTCTTGGTTTTTATGCCAGAATCCAATCAACAAATAGGAACAAAGACCAACGCCTTCCCATCCTATAAACATTACTAATAAGTTGCTTCCAATTACTAGTGTAATCATGAAAAATACAAACAGATTCAAATAGGCAAAATATTTATGCATATTCTCATCATCATGCATGTAATTGATCGAATACAAATGAATCAATGAACCAATTCCAGTAACAAATAGCAGCCATAAAACAGATAATTGGTCCAATTGAAATCCAAAATCAACTTTAAAATTACTGATTTGAATCCATTCAAAAAGTGAAATATGAATCCCTTCTGGTATTGCAGCAATTGCTCCAAAGAAATAAAATGTGACCGCAAATGAAACAGCAACAGCAATTGTCCCGATTACTCCGGACAATGTTTTTCCCAAACGCGAACCAAAGAAAATATTTAATAAAAATCCTAAAAAAGGAGCTAATAATAAGAGTAAAGCTAAATTCGTATTCATTATAGTTTATCCTTTTAAGTTTTTTAAATTATCGATAGTAATGGAGCCTAAGTTTCTAAAAATAGAAACTAAAATTGCTAATCCCACGGCAACTTCTGCGGCAGCAACTGCCATCGAGAAAAACACAAAAACTTGTCCTTGCGCATCTTGATGATAAGTCGAAAATGCGACGAACAAAAGATTCACGGCATTCAGCATTATTTCTATCGACATAAATACGATTATGGCATTTCTTCTGTACAATACTCCGAAAACACCAATACAAAAAAGTATTACGCTTAGGAATATATAATTTTCAATACCAATGTGGTTTAAAATATTGTTCATCTTATTTTTGCAATTTTTCTTTTTTAGACAATAATACCGTTCCAATCATAGCCACTAAAAGTAGAATAGAAGCAAATTCAAAAGGAACCATATATTCATTCAATAGTACTTTACCCAATACTTTTATAGACTGATAATCTTCGCCAGTAGTTACATATTCACCAACAATAGGTTTTGAGTTAATGAAGATTGCGATCAATATTAAACAAATTAAGCAAAAAGAAACAATTGCTCCTAAGCGCGTAATCCTAGGTCGGTGCACTTCTTTTTCTTCATTCAAATTCATCAACATAATGGTAAACAGGAATAAAATCATAATGGCTCCAGAATACACAATAATATGAACAATAGCTAAAAACTGGGAGTTTAATAAAAGATAATGACCTGCTATCGAAAAGAAACAAATCACTAAATAAATAGCACTATGAATTGGATTTCTACTGAAGATTGTCAAAAAAGCGGTTGCTAAAGTTACCGCGGATAGTACGCAAAAAATTATAAGTATCGTAGACATTAATTAGCGTTTTTAAGTTGAGCATTTTTCATTGCGATATCTAAAGGCATCACTAATTTATCTTTTCCAAAAATAAAATCTTCTCTTTCGTAACTCGAAGGAACTAATACTTTGGAGGTAGTCAAATAAATTGCATCTTTAGGACAAGCCTCTTCACACAATCCACAAAAAATACAACGCAACATATTAATTTCATAAATAGAAGCATATTTTTCTTCTCTATACAAATGTTTTTCATCGGCTTTGCGTTCTTCCGCCTTCATCGTAATTGCTTCCGCTGGACAAGACAACGCACACAAACCACAAGCCGTGCAATTTTCCCGACCTTCTTCATCACGTTTCAACATGTGTTGACCGCGATAAACAGGACTCATTTCACGTACCTGCTCTGGATATTGAATCGTTACTTTTCTAGTAAACAAATGCTGAATTGTAATTATTAATCCTTTGACAATCGCAACAAGATACATTCTTTCCCAAAAAGTCATCTCCTTGTTAGAGACTAGCTTTTTTCTTCCCGATAAGGATATACTTTCTATACTCATTTTTTATTTTATTTGAAGCTGTTTCCTGCTATCCGTTTCAATCTTTTAATCGCTGCGGCGATTAAAAGGATTTTCACTACTATCAGGGCTAGGGCTTTTTCTGTCTCAATTCTATTTTATCTTGCTATTTCTTGCTCTCCATTTGGATTGTTAAAAACCAAAATACGCCGCAATATCCGATCTTAACATAACAATTCCAGTAATTATAATATTTACAATCGATAATGGAATTAGTATCCTCCAACCCAAATGCATCAATTGATCGTACCTAAATCTTGGAATAGTCCATCGAACCCACATAAAGAAAAATATAAACCCACACAATTTGATAAACAAAGCACCAAATCCCATTATATTGGCAATATTTACACCCCAATTTTCAACAACCCAACTCATTCCCGGATAATTATACCCCCCAAAGAATAAAACTGCTAAAATGGTAGAGGAGATAAACATATTGGCATATTCAGCAAATAAATAGAATCCCATTTTCATCGATGAATATTCCGTGTGGTATCCTCCAATTAATTCTGTTTCACATTCCGCTAAATCAAAAGGTGTTCTGTTGGCTTCTGCGAAAGCACAAATTAAAAAGATAATAAAAGATAAGGGTTGGTAAAAAACATTCCAATCCATCCCCGCTTGTTGCGCCGAAATTTCTCTTAAACTTAAAGTCCCAGTCATCATCAATAAGGCAATCAAGGAAAGTCCCATGGCCACTTCATAAGAAACCATTTGCGAAGCAGCACGAACCGCCCCAATCAAAGAGAATTTATTATTTGAAGCCCAACCCCCAATCATAATTCCATAAACTCCCACGGATACAACTCCAATAAAATACAATAAACCTATATTCAAATCGGTGGCTTGTAATAAAATATCTCTTCCAAACAAGTGCAATCTGTCTCCCCAGGGAATCACAGCACTTGTCATCAAAGCCGTACTCATTGCAATGGCAGGACCTACAAAAAACAAAAAACGATTTGGTGTATTCGGTTCAAATTCCTCTTTCGAGAATAATTTTAAACCATCAGCTAGCGGTTGAAACAATCCAAAAGGACCGGCTCTGTTAGGTCCAACACGATCTTGAAGCCAAGCGGCCACCTTACGTTCCGCCCAAGTGGAATACATTGCCATCAACATTGTTAAAGCAAAAACCGCTACAATAATGACACCTTTTTCTATGATAATAGTACTATCCATTATTGCCCAAACTTTTTTGATTTATAATATCTTCTTCGGTCAATGGAAATTCAGCCATACTGATTTTTTTACGATCTTCTTCTCTACCAATAAGGATATGCGATTCAGTAGCTATTTCAACTTTTTCTAACTTTCTGTTGTATTTGTTTTGATTGATAACCGAGTCTTTTTCAAAAGCTCTTGGCCCTTCAATAATCCAGTCTTTCACTTCTTTGTGATCAAAACGACAACCATTACAAATAAACTCATCTACTTCATGGTATTCGTCTTTTCTTCCAGTAACACGTTGAATTTCGTCACCAAACATCCAAACGGTCGTTTTTCCAGAACAAGTAGGGCAATCTCTGTGTGCGTTATACGGCTTACTGAACCAAACTCTAGATTTAAATCGAAACGTTTTATCAGTCAATGCGCCTACCGGGCATACATCAATCATATTTCCAGAAAACTCATTGTCAACTGCTTTTGAAATACAAGTCGAAATATTAGAATGATCTCCTCTATCCATAACTCCGTGCACACGATCATCCGTTAATTGGTCTGCAACCATCACACAACGGTAGCAAAGAATACAACGATTCATGTGCAACTGAATATTTGGACCAATGTTCTCTGGTTCAAAAGTTCTCTTTTCCTCAATAAAACGAGTTTCTGATTTTCCGTGCTCAAAGCTTAGGTTTTGCAAATCGCATTCTCCTGCTTGATCACAAACTGGGCAGTCTAGCGGGTGATTGATCAACAAAAATTCAGTTACTGATTTCCTTGCTTCTTGCACTCGAGGCGAGGATTTACTATTCACTTCCATTCCGTCCATGCAACCGGTTACACAGGAAGCCATTAATTTTGGCATTGGTCTTGGATCCGCTTCACTTCCTTTAGCAACTTCCACTAAACAACAACGGCATTTTCCACCGCTCCCTTTTAGTTTAGAATAATAACACATTGCTGGCGGAACTACTTCTCCACCTATCATACGTGCAGCCTGCAGGATGGTTGTTCCTGGTTCAACTTCTATTGAATGTCCGTCTATTGTTACTTTCATTATTTAACTCTATTTAACTCCTACGGAGTATCTTATTTCTGAAATCAAAAATCGTTAATCAGCAATCTTAAATCAATTCCTTCGCTACTAAATGCTTTACTTTTTCAAAAGGTTCAGCAACAAAATGATCTCTATTCTTTATTTTTTCTGGGAAGCGAATGTGGTATTCAAATTCTTCTCTAAAGTGACGAATTGCGGCTGCTACGGGCCAAGCTGCTGCGTCACCTAATGGACAAATTGTATTTCCTTCAATTTTACTTTGAATACTCAAAAGCAAATCGATATCTTCTTCACGACCATGACCATTTTCTATTCGGTGCAATACTTTTTCCATCCATCCAGTACCTTCACGACAAGGGGAACATTGTCCACAGCTTTCATGGTGGTAAAAACGAGAGAAATTCCAAGTATTCCTTACGATGCACGAAGTATCATTGTAAACGATAAATCCACCTGATCCTAACATAGAACCTGTAGCAAATCCACCGTCACTCAAGGATTCGTATGACATTAAACGATCCTCACCGTTAGCTGTTTTATAAATTAAATGAGCGGGTAAAACAGGAACAGAACTTCCTCCTGGCACAAATGCTTTCAAAGGTCTGTCAGAACTCATTCCACCTAAATATTCATCAGAATTCATGAATTCATAGACACTTAAACCCAATTCAATTTCGTAAACACCAGGATTTTTAATATGTCCTGAAGCTGAAATTAACTTGGTTCCTGTAGAACGACCAATACCTATTTTAGCATATTCAGCACCTGAATTATTTACAATCCAAGGCACTGCGGCAATAGTCTCTACATTATTCACAACCGTTGGGTTTGACCAAAGTCCTGAAATTGCAGGAAAGGGTGGTTTGATACGAGGATTTCCTCTTTTCCCTTCCAAAGATTCAATCAATGCAGTTTCTTCGCCACAAATATAAGCTCCAGCACCACAATGAACATAAAGTTCTAAATCATAGCCTGAACCCAATATGTTTTTTCCCAAAAACCCAGCAGCTTTTGCTTCGTTTATGGCTCTTTCTAATATTTTATAAACCCACATGTATTCTCCACGAATGTAGATGTAGGAAAGGTTTGCACCCAAAGCATAACTAGAAGTGATCATTCCCTCGATCAATAAATGAGGAATAAATTCCATCAAATAACGATCCTTGAAAGTTCCTGGCTCTGACTCATCCGCATTACAAACTAAGTGTCTTGGTTTTCCTGATTTTTTATCAATAAAACTCCATTTCATTCCAGCTGGAAATCCAGCTCCACCACGACCGCGCAATCCAGAAGTTTTTACTTCCTCAACTACTTCATCCGGTGTTAATGTTTTCAGGGCTTTTTCTACCGATGCATAACCTCCGTTTGCACGGTACACTTCATAGGTTTTAATACCCGGAATATTTACTTTATCTAATAATATTTTTTGTGACATATTATTTATCGTGTAGTATTATTGTATGATTTTTGCAATCTTCTATTAACTGGTCTACTTTTTCTTTAGTCAAATGCTCTTTGTAAAAGTCGCCTAATTGCATCATTGGAGCGTACCCACAAGCACCTAAACATTCAACACCTCTAACTTCAAAAAGACCATCTGCAGTAGGCTCACCCACTTTTACACCTAATTTTTCACAGGTATAATCCATAAGATCCTCTACACCATTCAGACAACATGGAGAAGTTTGGCAAAATTCGAACATGTATTTTCCAATTGGTCTTTGGTTGTACATCGTGTAAAACGATACTACTTCATACACTTCAATTGGCTTAATCAAAAGGATTTCAGCAACCTTATCCATTAATTCTATACTCAACCAATTTTCATGAGCATCTTGAACTTCATGTAAAACAGGCAATAATGCCGATTTTCTTTTGTCTTCAGGATAATAACTAATTAATTCATTAATGCGGGACATCAATGCTTCAGTTATATTTATTTCTTGTTTGTAATGTGTTCTTTCCATTTTTCTTTTCAATCTGAAATCTAAAATCGTTAATCAGCAATCTTAATTCGTTAAGCGTCTAGCTCTCCTGCAATAACATTTAAACTCGACAAAATAACAATCGCATCTGAGAGCAAAGCTCCTTTAATCATTTCTGGATACGCTTGATAGTAAATAAAACAAGGTCTACGGAAATGCAATCTATAAGGTGTTCTACTTCCGTCAGTAACTAGATAAAAACCTAATTCTCCATTTCCACCTTCTACAGGATGATAAACTTCGGCCACTGGAACTGGAACTTCACCCATAACAATTTTGAAATGGTAAATCAACGATTCCATACTCGTGTAAACATCTTCTTTTGGAGGAAGGTAATAATCCGGAACATCAGCATGAAAGTCATTTCCTTCCGGCATTTTAGCTAGCGCTTGTCGAATGATACTCAAGCTCTCCCAAACCTCTGCATTTCGAACACAAAAACGGTCGTAGGTATCACCCGATTTCCCTACAGGAACAATAAAGTCAAAATCTTCATAAGAAGAGTAGGGTTGCGATACTCGAACATCATAATCAACTCCCGCAGCACGTAAATTTGGGCCAGTAAAACCATAAGCCATAGCTTGCTCAGCGGATATTGCTCCTACATTTACCGTTCTATCAATAAATATTCTATTTCTTTCGAATAAGTTTTCAAATTCCTTCCAAGCAGCTGGAAATTCTTCTAAAAACGTATTTAGTAATTCAAATGCTTTTGGCGACCAATCTCTTTCGAAACCACCGATTCGACCCATATTAGTAGTCAAACGTGCTCCACAAATTTCTTCGTAAATTTCGTATACTTTTTCTCTAAATTGGAACACATATAAAAACCCAGTATAGGCTCCCGTATCCACACCAAGGATAGAATTACAGATGATATGATCCGTGATTCTTGCCAATTCCATTACTATAACTCTTAAATATTGCGCTCTTTTAGGAACTTCAATATCCAACAATTTTTCTAATGTCATCCACCAACCCATGTTGTTTATAGGTGATGAACAATAATTCATCCTGTCCGTAAGTGGCGTGATTTGGTAAAAAGGACGGTTTTCAGCAATTTTTTCGAAAGCTCTATGAATGTAACCAATAGTTGGTTCCGCTTCCAGAATTCTTTCACCATCCATCAGCAGGATATTTTGAAAAATACCATGTGTAGCTGGGTGTGTTGGTCCTAAATTCAAGATAGAAAGCTCGCTTCCGTCTTGATTTAGTTGTTCTTTGATTCTTTTAGCATAGCGATGCTCTGGTGGTAATAATAGTTCTGACATTTATTTAATGTGAAAAATTATAATAGTGTGTGTTTTTAATAATTGTCGGTTGTTCTTCCAAAGAAACGATCGTCTTTATCTGTTCTTCCGCTATCTTCCATTGGAAATTCCTTTCGCATTGGAAAAGAAATCATTTCATCCATATTCAAAATACGCTTCAATTGCGGATGACCTATGAAGTTTATTCCATAAAAATCATACGCTTCTCTTTCCATCCAATTGGAGCTTAAGAAAATAGTTGATATTGATTTTATTTCTGGATTTTCACCGTTTATATAAGCTTTAATCTTGATTCTTTTGTTTTCATACCAATTGTGTAAATGATAGACCACTGCAAATTGATGCTCTTCATCATTGTCCGGATAATGAATCCCGCATAAATCTGTTAAAAAATGAAAACGTAATGTTGGATCATTTTTCAAAAAAAGAATCACTGCAGTTATTTTATCCGCAGCGACTTCAAATGAAAATATATCTCTTTCTTGCTTGAATTCAAAAACAGCCGAATCAAATGTTTCAACTAATTTCTCTTGGATTTGTATCGTTTCTAGCGCCATTATTTATTTGATATTATAAGAAGCTAATAATTCTTGGTATTCTGGAGAACTTCTTCTTCTTACCGATTCTGTTCTCACCAACTCTTGCAATTTCATAACACCATCTACAATTTGTTCCGGTCTTGGTGGACAACCTGGAACATAAACATCAACCGGAATCACTTTATCAATCCCTTGCAAAACCGAATACGTGTCAAAGATTCCACCAGATGAAGCACATGCTCCAACTGCGATTACCCAACGAGGTTCTGACATCTGTTCGTAAACCTGGCGTAAAATGGGCGCCATTTTCTTTGAAATCGTTCCCATTACCATTAACATATCTGCTTGACGAGGAGAAAAACTTACTCTTTCAGAACCAAATCGTGCCAAATCGTAATGCGAAGCCATTGTTGCCATAAATTCAATTCCGCAACAAGAAGTAGCGAAAGGCAAAGGCCACAATGAATTTGCACGAGCCATTCCCACTACGTCATTAAGTTTTGTAGCAAAGAAACCTTCACCAACAACACCCTCTGGAGGGGCAACCATATTTATATTTGAATCACTCATTTTTTGTTATTTAGAATTAAAAATTCTGAATTATAAATTATAAAAAACTTTTTATAATTTATAATACAACATTTAAATTAAATTTTTACTCCCACTCCAACGCTTTCTTTTTGATGATATAGAAAAAACCAACCAAAAGCAACAGCATAAAAATCACCATTTTTACCATTCCTTCCATTCCCAACTCCTTGAAATTTATAGCCCAAGGGTAAAGAAAAATAACCTCAACATCAAACAAAACAAATAAAATAGCAACAAGGAAGTATTTTACTGAAAATGGTATTCTAGCATTTCCAACGGACTCAATACCGCATTCGAAGTTTTTATCTTTGTTTTCAGAAGAACGTTTAGGACCTAATTTTCCTGAAACTAATATCGTTCCTACGACAAATCCTACAGCTAAAACAAACTGCATTAAAATAGGAATATAATTTAATTGATCGGATTGCATATGATGGGTTTTTTTGAATAAGAATAAGCGACAAAGATAACTTTCAAATTATTAAATAACAATTAAAACTTAGAAATACATCGCCACTACATCGATGTAAATTTACAATTTTTATTTATTATAAATAACAAACGACGGTTCTATTAAGATGTGTTTAACGTTTAGAGAATTTAACAAAAATAACACATTGCAAGTTTGTGGACTTTTTAGGATAGAAATAAAACAAAAAAAAACGTTTCGAAATAAATCGAAACGTTTTACACATTCTTAGACAAAAAATAAATTTTTTGCTTAGATAACTGCTACTTTCGCAGCAACTTTTCCTTTTCTTCCTTCTTCTTCTTCATAGCTAACTCTATCACCTTCGCGCAATTCTTCCGCGTTGATTCCTGATGCATGAACAAAAATGTCTTTTCCTGTTTCTTCGTCTGTAATGAATCCGTAACCTTTAGATTCATTGAAAAATTTAACTGTACCTGTACGCATTGTAATTGTAATAATAATTTATAATGAGGCAAATGTAATATTTAATATAATACGAAGTACTATCTTATGTTTTTATTTTGTAAAAATATTGATTTTCAACGTTTTCTAACAAATTTAAACGACAAACTACAATTAAACTAATTTAATATGAAGCTCTTTCAGCTGCGATTCATCTATTTTAGATGGAGCATCAATCATAACATCTCTTCCAGAATTATTTTTTGGAAAGGCAATAAAATCTCGAATAGTTTCTTGTCCACCTAAAATTGCGACTAACCTGTCCAGTCCGAAAGCTAAACCACCGTGAGGTGGCGCACCAAATTGGAACGCATCCATTAAAAATCCGAATTGTGCTTTTGCATCTTCTTCGGTGAAACCTAAATATTTGAACATTAACTGTTGTGTGGCTTTATCGTGAATACGAATTGATCCACCACCAATTTCATTTCCATTTAAAACCATATCATACGCATTGGCACGAACTCTACCAGGATCTGTTTCTAATAAGTGCATGTCTTCCGGTTTTGGGGAGGTAAACGGGTGATGCATAGCATGGTAACGACCACTTTCATCATCAAACTCTAATAACGGAAAATCAACTACCCAAAGCGGAGCAAATTCAGCTGGATTTCTCAAGCCTAAGCGAGTTGCTAATTCCATTCGCAATGCGCTCAACTGAGTTCTTGTTTTATCCGTAGGACCAGAAAGCACAAAAATCATATCTCCAGGTTTTGCACCGGTAATTTTTGCCCACTGCGCTAAATCATCTTGATCGTAGAATTTATCAACGGATGATTTATAGGTCCCGTCTTCATTGCATTTTACATAAACCATTCCGGATGCACCTACTTGAGGACGTTTTACCCAGTCAATTAATCCATCTATTTCCTTACGAGTATAGTTTCCAACTCCCGGAACTGCAATACCAACTACAAATTCAGCAGCATTAAAAACAGGGAATTCTTTGTGTTGTGTTACTTCATTTAATTCCCCAAATTCCATTCCGAAACGGATATCCGGTTTGTCATTTCCGTATGTTTTCATCGCATATTCGTAGGTAATTCTTGGGAATTTTTCTACTTCGATGCCTTTTATTTCTTTTAACAAATGTCTTGTCAATCCTTCAAAAACATTCAAAATATCTTCTTGCTCCACAAAAGCCATTTCACAATCGATTTGTGTAAATTCCGGCTGTCTGTCTGCACGTAAATCTTCGTCACGGAAACATTTAACGATTTGGAAATACTTATCCATTCCACCTACCATCAATAATTGCTTGAACGTTTGTGGCGATTGTGGTAATGCATAAAACTGACCTTCATTCATTCTGGAAGGCACCACAAAATCTCTAGCTCCTTCTGGAGTAGATTTAATCAAATAAGGCGTTTCTACTTCACAGAAATCTAAATCTGAAAGATATTTACGCACTTCCATGGCTACTTTATGACGAAACATCAAACTGTTTTTTACCGGATTTCTTCGAATGTCAAGGTAACGGTATTTCATTCGGATGTCTTCCCCACCATCCGTTTCATCCTCGATCGTAAAAGGTGGCGTAAGCGAAGCGTTTAGAATTGTAAGTTCTGATACTAAAATTTCAATTTCACCAGTTGTCATGTTTTTGTTTTTGGCTTCACGCTCAATAACAGTCCCTTTAACTTGGATAACGAATTCACGACCCAATGTTTTAGCCAGTTCAAAAACTGATTTTTCCGAACGACCTTCGTCAAAAATTAACTGCGTAACTCCATAACGGTCGCGTAAATCAACCCAATTCATAAATCCTTTATCACGTGATTTTTGTACCCATCCCGCAAGTGTTACTTCAGTATTAATGTGTGAGGCATTCAATTCGCCACAGTTATGACTTCTATACATGTTCTAAATTTTTGATTATTTTGCCCTTTGGACACCGCTGCAAATTTAGGACTAATTATGAATAATGAATTGAGAAATAAGAAATTTTAGTGATTGGTTTATCAGCAAACTTTATTTCCAATGTTAAGTTTTACTTCAATGTTACCAAATTGTTAACTTAAAGTTTTTTTATTGTAAAATGTTTTATACATTTGTTAAGCTAATATGAATTTAAAAATCCAAACGACATGAAAAAATATATAATATTAACCGCACTACTTTTCTCAGGAATAGCATTCGCTCAAGAAAACAATCCAAAACTAGAAGCTGTAGGTGAATTAGTTAAAACAACCTACTACTTTGAAAACGGAAAAGTACAACAAGAAGGTTTCTTTAAAAACGGAAAATTGGAAGGAGTTTGGACTTCATACGATACAAATGGTAATAAACAATCTGTTGCCACTTATAAAGATGGAGAAAAGACTGGAAAATGGTTTTTCTGGAATGGAAATAACCTAAGTGAAGTAGATTATTCTAATAGTAGAATTGCTTCTGTAAAAACTTGGAAACAAGATGCGTTGGTCAACAACTAAAAAATAAATTAAAATACCACTAAAGCTTTCGTTATTCGAAGGCTTTTTTTGTGACTTCTATTTTTTTGGCCAAGCTATACTTTATAAGATTATTGCGTTCAAAAAAACACTATTTGTAATTCAAAAATAAACCTATTATAAAATCATATAAGTTTTACAGTAGGTTCTTGGTATCATCTAAACTACAAATAGCTACATTATTTTATAAAAAAAGTGAAACTAAACGAATTTAATTTCACTTTTTTCATATTAAACTACAGCCGGTTTATTTCCAGAAAACTGCATAAACCACCACCAATACAATCATTAATGCAAATGAACAGATAGTATAAAGAGGACTCGTTTTGAACAATTCTTTCGTTAATGGAATTCCTTTAGCATCGTTATTCCCTTTATTTTGAATTAAACTAATGGCAACAATTAACAACATCGTTAAAATAGCAGTATAACCCATTTGGTCCATCCATGGCAATGTTGGAAAAACAGATTCAAAATTACTTCCCGCTGCCCATGATTTTGGACCAACTTTAAAGAACATCGCAATTGGGATAGAAACTAATGCACCCCAAATAGCTGCTTTATTAGTTGTTTTTTTCCAAAACAATCCTAATACGAACACAGCTAAAATACCAGGACTTACCACGCCAGTATATTCTTGAATAAATTGAAACGCTTGATCAATTCCACCTAAAAGTGGCGCCATAATTACTGCTATTAACAGTGCAATTCCTCCAGAGATTCGACCTACATTCACCGTCTTTCTATCGTTTGCATTTTTATCAATATACTGTTTGTAAATATCCATCGTAAAAATGGTCGAAGTCGAGTTTAACATCGATGCTAAAGAGGATACAATAGCAGCTGCCAATGCAGCAAACGCCAAACCTTTGAAACCTGCCGGTAAGAAATGCAACAACCACGGGTATGCTTTGTCGGCAGTACCAAAACCAGGCATATTGTCTGCCGCTGCCGCTCCCAATCGAGCCATTATCGCAGGGTCATTTACCATTACATACGCTGCAATTCCTGGAATGACAACAATAAAAGGAATAAGCATTTTTAAAAATGCAGCCAGTAATATCCCTTTTTGGGCTTCACCCAATGATTTGGCAGCTAATGTTCTTTGAATAATATATTGATTAAATCCCCAGTAGTAAATATTAGCAACCCAAAGACCACCAACCAAAACACCAATACCTGGTAGGTTCATATATTCTGGATTAGATTTATCTAAAATCATTACAAAACGATCTGGAGCAGCATAATAAACCGTTTTCATTCCCTCCCATACTCCAGCACCATCGGAAACCGTGTTTAATGCGATATACGTTGTAACCAAACCACCTAATACCAAGAATATAACTTGAATAACATCTGTCCAAGCCACAGCAGAAAGACCACCATATAAAGAATATGCCGCAGCAAAAAGTGCTAATCCTACAACTGCATACATCATGTCAATACCCAATATGGCCTCTATGGCTAAACCTCCTAGATACAAAACCGTAGTAAGATTGACAAAAACATATAAAGCAATCCAAAAAACCGCCAAAATTGTTTTAAGATTTGTTGAAAATCGTTTTTCTACAAATTCAGGAATAGTATAAATCCCTTTTTCGATAAAAATGGGGAGGAAATACTTCCCTACAATGATAAGCGTGAAAGCCGCCATCCACTCGTAAGATGCAATCGCTAATCCTAATGCGAAACCAGAACCTGACATACCGATAAATTGCTCTGCAGAAATATTAGCCGCAATCAATGAAGACCCAATGGCCCACCAAGGCAATGATTTACTTGCCAGGAAATAATCCTCAGCATTTTTTTGGTGACCGTCTTTTTCGCGAGAGACCCATAACCCAACGCCTAAAATAAGTACTGCATAGGCAGTAAAAACTAAATAATCGATAAACCCAAATTCTGTTGTCATACTATTGTATTAATATTAATGAAGTATTTCAAATTAATAATTAGGCTAAGCCCTAATCCTCTGCACCCATTTCCGAGTAGCTGTAATCATTTATTAAAGAGCTTATTGTGTTTTTTAACCAAGAACCGTATCGGCATTATCCCAAATTACAGAAGCCTAAATAACGTTTCGTTCTCATCTTTCAACAATGATATATGCTAATTTTTGTCTGCTATTTTTCAAAAGCGTACATCATCTCTTGTAACTATTATTTATTTTTATAGTGTGTAATGGATAGCCCTCTTAAAATAGCAGCACTTTTCTCTGCTGTAATATCACGCTGTGATTCACCCATCATTTCATAACCTACCATAAATTTCTTTATAGTTGCCGAGCGCAACAATGGCGGATAAAAATGCATGTGAAAATGCCATTCTGGATGCAATTTACCGTCTGTAGGCGACTGATGAATTCCGGATGAATACGGAAATGACGTTTCAAAAAGATTATCGTATTTAGTGGTTAACTGTTTTAAAATAACAGCAAAATCAGTCACTTCCGTTTCCGTGAAATCAGTTATTTTACTCACATTTCGCTTGCTGACAATGATCGTTTCATACGGCCAAATGGCCCAAAAAGGAACTAATGCCACAAAATGTTCATTCTCAATAACAATGCGTTCGTCCAGTTTCAACTCTTCTTTTACATAATCTTCTAAAAGTGTTTTGTTGTGTGTATCAAAATACGTTTTCAGATTATTTTGCGTTTTCTCAACTTCAGTTGGCAAAGAGGATTGCGCCCAAATTTGTCCATGCGGATGCGGATTGCTGCAACCCATCACACTTCCTTTGTTTTCAAAAATCTGAACATGGTTGATGTAATCCACATTACCTAAATCCGTGTATTCTTTTTGCCAGGTATGAATGATATTTTCAATCGCTTCGACTGGCATTTCTGGCAAGGTCAAATTGTGTTTTGGCGAAAAGCAAACCACTCTTGAAATTCCTCTTTCTGGTTTTGCCCTAAAAAAAGTTTCGTTCCTATTTTCTTCAAAAGCTATTTCTTCTTGCTTTAAAGCGGCAAAATCATTTTCAAATACGAATGAATTTTCATAATCCGGGTTGACCATTCCATTCGCTCGAACATTTCCCGGACACAAGTAACAAGTCGGGTCATATTCCGGCAATGCATCCGAAGTTACTGTTTCATTTTGCCCTTGCCAAGGTCGTTTGGAACGGTGTGGAGAAACCAAAACCCATTCGTTAATTAACGGATTATAACGTCTGTGAGGATCTTCGTTGATGTCAAAATTTTTCATTTATTTCGCTATATAAAGTGATGTTCCGTTTCCAATTTTGACATCATAAATTTTTAATTCTATTCCAAATTCGTCCTGATACAACTTTGACAATTTGTTTTTCAAGGCTTCTTCTTGTCCTTTTTTGATCAAATTAATAGTACAGCCGCCAAAACCCCCGCCCATTAATCGCGAACCTATCACTGATGTATCTTCTTTAACGGTTTTTACTAAAAAATCTAATTCGGCACAACTTACTTCATAATCCACTGATAAACCTTCGTGCGTTTCGAACATTAATTGTCCTAAAATTTCAATATTTCCAGCATCCAAAGCATCACAAGCCAGTTTCACGCGATTAATTTCTTTCACCACAAAAAGGCTCCTTTTGAAAACATTCGCCGTCATTTTGTCTTTCAAACTTAAAATTTGCTCTTCGTTGCAATCTCTAAAACTACTAATTTCTGGGAAATTAGCACTAATTATCGAAATTCCTTCTTCACATTCTTCTCTTCTAGTATTGTAAGCCGAGCTAAATAAGGAATGCTTAACATTACTATCAAATAAAACTAAGGAATAATCATTAAAATTAGCATCATGATATTCGAATTCCAGTGTCTTGCAATCAATTTTTATGACTTTATTTTCTAAACCCATCACACTGGAAAACTGGTCCATAATTCCGCAATTGATTCCTACCCAATGTTCCGCTTTTTGTCCCATTAGCGCAATATCAATGGGTTTAATTTTCAAATCGAAGAGTTCATTTAAACCAAATAAAAAACCACATTCTAAAGCCGCTGAAGAAGACAAACCAGATCCCACCGGAATGTTACTACTGAAAACACAATTGAAACCCTCTACGGAATAACCATTCATTTTCAGCTGATTCAAAACACCACGCAAGTAATTTGTCCAAACACTTTCCGACTGCTTTTGATCCTCGTTTAAATCAACTTGGAACTCATCATTTAAATCGATAGCCACAATTTTAGCTGTATCCGAATTGTTTTTTTCGAAAGTAAAACAAATGATTTTATCGATAGCTGCTGGCAAAACATAGCCGTCATTATAATCGATATGTTCTCCAATAATATTGATTCTACCTGGAGAAAGAACTATTTTTGATGGTTCTGAGCCAAAAGTCTGCTGAAAAAAATCAGTTGTTTTGTGTATTAAAATGTCATTCATGATTTTAAAATTATCCATTCCCTTTTTAGGAACTCGCTGTTATTGTTGTTTTTATACTATTTCTTGGCATTCAAGATCAATTTACCGCTCTTAAGGCCAGAACCATTTACTTCAAGTTTTATATCGCCTGCAGTTAAAGTCGATTTTACGAGCACTACCAATTTACCGCTAAACAATTTCATGCTGTCTTTATGAAACATTTCAAGCGAAGTGGCATCGCCATTGCAGGCAGCTCTGTAAGTACCCGCTCCTGAAACTTTAAATTTCAATTGGTTGGTTGCTGTTGGACAAAGAATTCCATTTTTATCCACTACAGATACGGTTACAAAAGAAATATCTTCTCCGTTGGCACTGATGGTTTTTCGATCTGCTTCTAAAACAATTTGGTACGGTTTTCCAGCGGTTTTAACCTCTTCTTCAGCAACAGCTTTACCATTGTCATCATAAGCCACAACTTTTACTGTCCCAGGCTCATATTTTACATCCATCCACATCAAACGATAGCGATTTTGTGGCGTGTTCTTATTTTTTGTCTTCACGCCCATGCTTTTTCCATTAATAAAAAGTTCGGCGCTGCTGTAGCTCGTGTAAACAAAAACGGGAGTTGTTTCTCCTTCACGGCCTTCCCAGTTCCAATGTGGTAAGATGTGTAGCGTTGATTCTTTGGTATTCCAACGGCTTCGGTATAAATAATAACGGTCTTTAGGTAAACCCGCTAAATCGTTTATTCCAAAATAAGAACTTCGAGACGGCCAGCTTTCATCATAAGGTGTAGGTTCTCCTAAATAATCAAAACCCGTCCAAACAAACTCGCCAATGACCCAAGGTTTTTCATCTTGAAGCACAAAATCTTCATCAGGTACATTCGACCAACTGCAGGCTTCCAAATCATACGAAGAAGATTGAAAATCTGGATATTGCTTGTTTTTTTCTTGAACCACAGGGAATTTATAAATCCCTCTAGAACTAACCGTTGAAGCCGTTTCCGAACCCAAAATAAATCCTTGCGGAAATTTTTTATAGGCTTCATCGTATAAATGTACGCGGTAATTCAGTCCCGGAATATCAAGCAAAGCACCAAAACCAGATTCAATAGTTGCTTTTACTTGATCCATTCCCACCGTTACGGGACGTGTTGGATCTTCTCTATGGAATAGCTCTTGCAGCCATTTGGCACGTTTCACTCCTTCTTCGCCCCATTGATCAGGCACTTCGTTACCGGAACTCCACATCACAATTGAAGGATGATTTCTTGTGGCCTGTACTAAATTAACGATGTCTTTTTCCGCATAATCCTCAAAAAAACGATGGTATCCATTTTCAACTTTTGGCTTTGCCCATTCATCAAAACTCTCTGCTAAAAATAGAAATCCCATTTCATCCGCTAGTTCCAATTGCTCAAAAGAAGGCATGTTATGCGAACTGCGAATCGCATTACAACCCATGTCTTTTAATATCGTCATTTGCCTGCGCAACGCCGCTTTATTTACCGCAACGCCAAGCGGACCCAAATCATGGTGCAGACACACGCCTTTAAATTTGGTTATCTTTCCATTAAGACTGAAGCCTTTATTAGCCTCATATTTTATTTCCCGAATTCCAAAACGTGTTGTGATTTCATCTTTGAGTTCTGTTCCAGCATACAATTGCGAAACTGCTTTATACAAATAAGGCGTTTCAGGGCTCCATAGTTTTGGGTTTGCTACTTTTATATTTTGGTCAAATTCATTTCCGAATTGTTGCGTCGACTCTTCTGAACTTAGTTGACGTCCTTCGGAATCAAAAACAGTCGTGACTAAACGCGTGTTTTCACCCGATGCTTTTGTCTTTATATTTACTTTAGCCACTTCCTCACTAATAAAAGGTGTCGTTATAAACTGTCCCCATTGATCGATGCTTTCGTTGTTTTTTATAATAACACTTACATTTCGATACAAACCTGTACCAGGATACCAGCGGGACGCAAATTCTTTATTGGTTAGTTTTACTGACAAAGTATTGGCACCTTCATGAGCGAATTGGGAAACATCAAAATAGAAATAACTATAACCATACGCCCATTCTCCCACTTTTTTTCCGTTTAAATAGATTTGAGGCTCGCTCATCGCACCTTCAAAAAGTAATAGTATTTTTTTATCTTTTGAATCTTTAGGCAACGTAAATGTATTGCGGTACCACGCTGTTCCTATATGAGGTAGCGCGCCTGTTCGTCCTGTTTTTTCGGTAGCTATTGTTTCTCCGTTTTGAACAATGGCAACCTTCTGTATGTCTACATTTTTATCAAAAGGTCCATAAATTGCCCAATCGTGTGGTACGGTTACGGATTCCCATTTCGAGTCATTAAAATTTACTTTAGATGCCTCTTCAAAATCACCTTTTTGAAATTTCCAATTGGCATTAAGCACTTTAACTTCTCTTGATTGAGAGAAAGCTACTGGTGTAAATGCTAAAATTGCAAACAGAAAACATATCAATTTCTTCATTTTTATAATAAATTAGAATTTATTTTTTTGAAACATATAAGTCATTTAAGCTTTTAATTTGAATAATTAAAGTGAAAATCATAATGCATTTAAGTACTATCTGATGGCTTTGTAAAGAATAATATCGGTCTATACTCTCTTTTACCTTTGACATAACTCAACTGTTTTTAAACACTTAAATGACTTAAATGTTTACAATTCTTTAAATGCATCTAAAGCAGGCGAAGGTTTTCCGTCTTTTTGCCAAGCGCTCAAGGAATAACCGCTCCAAGATTTGGCTCCTTGCGGTTCCCAATACAAAACGCCTAAACCTTTATTATTAGGAACTGCTCTCACGGCTTTGATAGTTGCAGCGAGCAGTTCTTTAGTGTTTTGCACTTCTTCATCAATGCCGCCAACCTCTACAATCATCACTTCTTTGTTGTATCTAGCAACCATATCATTAAGATTATAAGCTAAATCCGCAATGGTTTCTGTGTAATCTTTTTTAATCCAAAAAGGATAATACGATAATCCAATCACATCGTATTTTACATTATTTGCTGTAGCATTATCAAAAAACCAACGAAATTTTTCGTTATTGTTCCCCTCATCAACGTGTACAATTACTTTGATTTTAGCATCAATAGCTTTTGTAGCTTCATACCCTTTGTTAAGTAATTGTGCCAATTGGTTCCAATTTTTCGTGCTTCCTTCCGGCCACAACATTCCTCCTGGAATTTCATTTCCTACTTGAACCCATTCTGGAGTAACTCCAACTGCTTTTAAAGCACTCAAAACGTCAAAAGTATGGTCGTACACATCCGTCATCAACTCCGAAAAGGTATGATTTTCCCAGGCTTTTGGTTTAAATTGTTTAGCAGGATCAGCCCATGAATCGCTATAATGAAAATCGATCATGATGCGCATTCCCATTTTTTGCGCACGCAAAGCCATGACAACCGTTTCTTCCTTGCTGCAATGTCCACTCGCTTTATCATCATTTGGATTGACCCAAACTCTTAGACGAATAGTATTCATTCCTCTATCTTTCAGTAACTGCAAACAATCTTTTTCGGTGCCATCGGTATCATAAAATTTATATCCTGTGGCTTCCATTTGCGGCAACCATCCTACATCAGCTCCTTTTGAAAAAGAATTCTTAGCAGTTGCTTGCACATTTTTAGTTGTACTGCAAGAAAAAAGTAGTGAAACCAGTACAGAAGTAACAACGAATCGGAAGTGTATCGGTAAGTTTTTCATTTTAAATTATCTATTAAACGCCTGAAAAACAGGCAATGCTTTATTATTAAAATCATAAAATGCCTGGTTTTCAAAAGTGGAACCATTTGCGGCTTGATTCCCTTTGAAAGAAATCCATTCTCCTCCCCAATACGCAAATCCCAAACCGTACTCTGACTCTTTAACGAGTGTTTTTATTGCCAAAACAAAGTTTTTTTGTCCATCAGGAGTCGCTGGATAACCCGAAACGAGTTGCGAATCTAAACCCACTATATTATTCGTCCAGTCATTATAACCTAAAGTAAAAGGATAAGCGGTTTCAGCAATAATCACTTTTTTACTGTATGTTTTTCCTAATGTATTAATGGCAGTTTTTATAACTTCTAAATCTTTTCCGTGCCAAATAGGATAATACGACAGCCCAATGTAATCGTAATCTACACTTTTAATTTTGTTAAAAAACCAATTCGTGTCCGAAGCTTTCACACCTGCATAATGAATCATGATTTTAGTGTTTGGTGCTTTGGTGCGAATAGTTGCGCTGGCAGTTGCCAATAAAGAAATGCTTTGTACTTCCTGATTGATTAAATTTCCTTGCGGCCAAAGGAATCCGCTATTAATTTCGTTCCCAATCTGGATAATATCTGGATTAATTTCCGTGAGAATTGTCGACGTGTAATTAGCCACCGCCGATTTTAAATCGGTAAACGACAAATTTTTCCATTCTGCTGGCGTCGTTTGGGCCGCAGGATCAGCCCAAGTATCCGAGTAATGTACTGTTAACCAAACTTTCAGTCCAGCTTGTTTGACGCGTTGCGAAAGCGCCTTAACTTCGGCCATTCCAGAACGTCCATTTGCTGGATTTTTCCAAAGACGGATGCGCACCGTGTTACAACCAGCATTTTTCAGAGTTGTAATCATATCTTCTGCTTGGTTGTTGCTGTTGTATAAAACCGTACCTGATGTTTCTATTTCCGGTAAAAAAGAAAGATCAGCAGCTCTAATAAAAGAATCTACGGCAACCGGCGGCTCCACTGCTGGAGTTTCACCTGTCTCATTACTAGTAGAACAGGAAATAAAAAATACGAAAAGGGATAAAAACCCTGAAATTAAAATGTTTCTTTTCATCTTAAAAAGATTGAAATTTATAAATGGTTTTATGATAATATAACTCTCCTTTTCTCAAAACAGAAGACGGAAAATGTTCGTGATTGGGCGCATCAGGGAAATTTTGGGTCTCAAAACAAATGCCGCTTGTGGGATGATAACTAGCATTTTCTTTCCCCTTTATTGTATTAAAGCAATTTCCGCCAACATAGATGTGAACTGCGGGCTGATTCGTATAAACAGACATTTTCAAAGTTTTGTCACTATTAAATAGAGATGCTGCGTATTCTTTTTCCTTATTTAAAATAAAAGTAGTGTCAATTTTTGACGGACAGGTTCTCGCCGCGGTAAAATCAAAAGGACAATTAGCAACATTGAGAAACCGTCCTGTTGGAATTCCCGAAGCTGTGGTTTCTAATATTCGTTGAGAATTTACACGCATTTCCTGATTTACAACGCTGGATTGATGCCCATCAAGATTGAAATAACTATGGTGCGTTAAGTTTATAATAGTATCTTCTGTTGTGCTGGCAATGTATTCTATGATTAATTCATTCTCGTCTGAGAGCATATAAGTCAAATCAACCGACAGTTCACCCGGAAAATGCTCCTCATCATCCGCACTTACGCACGTAAAAGTTACGGAAGGATTTTTGCCTTCACTGTATTTTTTTAATTTCCAATTTTTTTGGCTAAAGCCAATCGATCCGCCATGCAATGAATTCCCGTTGTTGTTTTTATTAAGGGAAATTGTTTTTCCGTTCAGTTTGAATTCACCTTCATTTATTCTTCCGGCAAATCGTCCTACGGTTGCGCCCAGATAAGGCGCACTCTCTAAATTAAAGGACTGCATATAGGCGTCCAAAGTGTCAAAACCTAAAACTACATCTACAAAATCTCCGTTTTTCAATGGAACTTTTAAGGAAGTAAGTGTAGCGCCAAAACCCATCACTTTCATTTGAATACCATTTTTATTTGCAAGTTCACAAATAGAAACCTCTTCCCCATCTGGCATGAAACCAAATGATTCCATTGCAGAATTGGATTTAAAATGTGATATGTGTTTTATTTTCATGATTTAATTATGAAATGTGAAAAACCAAAAGTAAATTAATTGCTATTATTAACATACCAGTACCTACCAGTTTTTTGTATATTGCCAAGAAATTCACTGCTGTATGAAAATAATTTCGATTCAGAACAACCTTGGAGTTCCTAAATACCGACAAATAATTAGTTCCGTCGAGAAGGCAATAGAAGATGAAAACCTACAAAAAGGAGACAAACTCCCCTCCGTAAACAAAGTTTGCCTTGAATTCTCCTTGTCCCGTGATACGGTTTTGCAAGCCTATGAAGAATTGAAAAAAAGAGGAATAATTTATGCTATTCCCGGTAAAGGATATTATGTAAAAAGCGTTGAAATCACCATAAAACAAAGGATATTTTTACTTTTTGACGAATTAAATATTTTCAAGGAAGACTTATATAATTCTTTTCTGGAAAACATTGGAAATAATGTTCAAGTTGACATTTTCTTTCATCATTTTAATACGCCCGTTTTCCAAAAACTAATTAATGACAGTAACGGAAATTACACTAAATACATTATTATGCCAACCAATTTAGCCGAGGCAGCATCAGCTATAAAAACCCTACCAGTTAACGAAGTATACATATTAGATCAAACCAATCCCGAACTAAAATCGTATCCGGCCGTATATCAGAATTTCGTAAAAGACATTTATGACGGATTATTGAAAGGAAAATCCAAGCTGAACAAATATGAAAAACTAATTATGATATTCCCGGGATTCCGCGAACCGCTAGGAATGAAAATTGGCTTTCATAATTTTTGTAAAGACTATGATTTTAGTTGTGATATTATTACCGAGTTTAGAAACAGGGAAATCAAGAAAGGGGAAGTTTACATCATTCCGAGCGATAGAGATTTAGTACGCGTTATTGAAAAAGCAAAGATTCAAAAACTACAATTAGGCAGTGATTACGGTATTATCTCATACAATGAAACACCACTAAAAAAAGTAGTTGAAAACGGAATCACAACAATTTCAACCAATTTTGAGGTAATGGGAAAGGTATTGGCAGAAATGATTTTAAAAGGCAAAAAAGAACAAATTGAGAACAAAAGCGCTTTGATTATTAGGAATTCGCTGTGACATAAAACCAAAAAAACCGCTTCGAAAGAGCTGTTTTTGTAACCGGAGCCGAAGAAATATATAATCCAAATTACTTTATTTTCAAAACTACATCGATTAATGGATATGTAGCAATAATACCCTATTTTTACCTAACTTTTTAAATTAGAGAATTCCAAGGTTGAAGAATAAAAGTAAAATCTAAAATGTACTTTCGTGAGTGAATTAACACCAAATAATAATAACTTTATCTTATATACTGCACCAAATGGCAGTATAAAAATAGAGGCATTTATTCAAGGAGAAACCATTTGGCTAACACAACAGAAAATAGCTGATTTATTTGACGTGGATAGGACAGTCGTGACCAAACACTTGAAAAACATTTTTCAAGAGAATGAATTACTAAAAGAGGCAACAAGTGCAAAATTTGCACAAGTTCAAACAGAAGGTGACAGAGAAGTAAAACGCAATATTGAATACTACAATTTAGATGCAATTATTTCAGTTGGATACCGTGTAAACTCAAGCAAAGCAACCCAGTTTCGTATTTGGGCAACAAACACCCTTAAAGAGTACATCATCAAAGGGTTTGCCATGGATGATGAACGTTTAAAGCAAGGGACTAGTACTTTTGACAAAGATTATTTTAAAGAACTACTGGATAGAGTTCGTTCTATTCGAACAAGTGAACGTAGAATATACCAACAAATCACTGATATATTTGCAGAATGTAGCATAGATTACAACCCAAAAGCAGAAGTAACCAAGAACTTTTACGCTACCATTCAAAACAAATTCCATTTTGCTATTACAGGGAAAACAGCAGCCGAAATCATTTATATAAAAGCGGATAGTTCAAAACCACAAATGGGATTGACAACTTTCAAAAATTCCCCAAACGGAAGAATTTTAAAATTGGACACTGGAATAGCCAAAAACTATCTCGAAGAAAAAGAAATTAAACAACTGGAACGTACCGTTTCTGGGTATTTTGATTACATCGAAAATCTTATTGAACGAAGAAACACCTTTACAATGGCAGCCTTAGCAGAAAGCGTGAACAAGTTCCTAAGTTTTAACGAATATAAAGTTTTAGAAGGTTTGGGAACAATTTCGCACCAACAAGCGATAAATAGAGCATCCAACGAATACGATAATTTTAATAAAACACAAAAAATAAACTCTGATTTTGATAAGCAGATTAAAGGTTTGGATAATTTGGATAAAAGGAATTAAAGAGTGAGTTTGTAAAATTTTGAGAAACAATAAAACTCAGCAACCTTTTAGCCACCCTTAAAAAGCAAAAAGCCTCTTAATCAAATGATTAAGAAGCTTTTAAGTACCCGGAGCCGGAGTCGAACCGGCACGGTTTCCCACAGGTGTTTGAGACCAGCGCGTCTACCAATTCCGCCATCCGGGCTTAGCAGACATGAAATAACAACAGTTATTTCAACGCAATAAAAGATGTGATTGTGTTTAAATCAACCATCAATTCCTTTAACACGGTGCAAATGTAAAAAATAATATTAAATGTTCAACTAAAAATACTTAATTTTTTCCTTTCAGAGTTGAATAAATTTTATAAATTTGCACCTCGTTAAAACGACACACACACAACTAACTACACCCGAGGCTAATACAAACATAAAGCTATTGACAAATCAAATAGCCGAACTGTATGGAGTGCAGCGGAATAAAAACAACAAATTAAATGTCACACCTAGAACCAGAAGCTAAAATTTTTGCTTGTTCACAAAGTGTCTATCTTGCTGAGAAAATAGCAAAGGAATACGGAATCCCATTAGGGAAAATCACCATGTCAAAATACAGCGACGGTGAGTTTCAACCTTCTTATGAAGAGTCTATCAGAGGATTGCGCGTATTTATTGTATGTTCGACTTTTCCAACGGCAGATAATTTGATGGAAATGTTACTAATGATTGATGCTGCAAAACGTGCTTCGGCAAGACACATTACAGCAGTAATTCCTTACTTTGGTTGGGCAAGACAAGATAGAAAAGACAAGCCAAGAGTTCCGATAGGAGCTAAACTAGTAGCTAATTTATTAGATGCAGCAGGCGCAACAAGAGTAATGACCATGGATTTGCACGCCGATCAAATTCAAGGATTCTTTGAAAAACCGGTAGACCATCTTTTTGCCTCAACCATCTTTTTGCCTTATGTGAAAAGTTTAGGTTTAGACAATTTGACTATTGCTTCTCCAGATATGGGAGGTTCAAAAAGAGCATATGCGTATTCTAAATTTTTAGAATCGGATGTGGTAATTTGCTACAAACAAAGAAAAGAAGCCAACATTATCGACACCATGGAATTAATTGGTGAGGTAAAAGGTAGAAATGTAATCTTAGTAGATGACATGATTGATACCGGAGGCACTTTGGCGAAAGCCGCAGATTTAATGATCGAAAAAGGAGCATTGAGCGTAAGAGCGATTTGTACCCACGCGATTTTATCTGGCGATGCTTACGAAAAAATAGAAAATTCTAAATTATTAGAATTAATCGTTACCGATTCTATTCCGTTAAAGAAAGAATCTAACAAAATAAGAGTGTTGAGTTGTGCGCCACTTTTTGCTGAAGTTATGCACATGGTACATCATAACAATTCCATTAGTGGAAAGTTTATAATGTAACTCCAAACAAGTAATATTATTTAATAACTATATTTTTTTTACAATGAAATCGATTACAATTAAAGGATCAGAAAGAGAAAGCGTGGGTAAAGTTGCGACTAAAGCCCTACGTAATGCTGGATTGGTTCCTTGCGTATTATACGGAGGAAATCAGGCAGTTCATTTCTCAGCAGAAGTTATGGCTTTCAAAAACTTGGTTTACACTCCAAACGCTCACACAGTTGAGATCGATCTTGGAAAAGGAAAATCATTTAACGCTATTTTACAAGATATCCAGGTTCACCCGGTATCTGACAAGATTTTACACATTGACTTCTTTCAATTATTTGATGACAAAGAAATCACTATGGAAGTTCCTGTAAAAGTAGTTGGAACATCTAAAGGAGTTCTTGCAGGTGGTGTTTTGCGTTTGAACACGCGTAAACTTAAAGTAAAAGCTTTACCAAAAAATCTTCCTGATTTTATTGAAGCTGACATTACTCCACTTGAAATGGGGAACAAATTGTACGTTACTAAATTAGTTAACGAAAACTACAAATTGATTCACCCTGACAACACTGTTGTTGCTCAAGTAAGAATCTCTCGTGCAGCTATGAAAGCAGCTCAAGAAGCAGCAAAAGCAGCGAAAGCTCCTGCAAAAGGAAAGAAAAAATAATCTTTTTTCAATCAAATTTAAAAGCATCAGTTGTAAAACTGGTGCTTTTTTTATGATTTTTAATGGCTACTTATTTTGCATTTTTAGGAGCAACACTCCTAAGATATTACACCCTAATCGTCCCGCTTTTCGTTGCAATCTTTTTGCACGCTAAAAAGCGAGCAATAAGGATTTTCACTACAATCTGGGCTACTCTACACTTTTATTATTCTTTATATAATTCCTCCCTAACATATGGAAATTATCTAAATATGTAATAGTCAAATCATGTAATTAAGTTTACTTTTGCAATATGATAAAATGGATTTCAAATTTAATCTCATCACCCAAAATAGAAGACAATACAGCTAATATGAAGAAATTTTTAATAGTTGGACTTGGTAATATAGGCGCTGAATACGTCAATACAAGACACAACATCGGATTTAAAATAGTGGATTTCTTGGCTAAGAAAGAAGGAATCAATTTCGAAACCGTAAAACTAGGTGCACTTGCGGAATACAAATTCAAAGGAAGAACTTTTCTGCTTTTGAAACCCAACACTTATATGAATTTAAGCGGAAAAGCCGTGCAATACTGGATGGACAAGGAAAATATTCCGCTTGAAAACATTCTGGTAATTACCGATGATTTAAATCTTTCTTTTGGAACCATTCGCATCCGACAAAAAGGAAGTGATGGCGGACACAACGGACTCAAAAACATCAACTTAGTACTGAACACACAAACCTACGCCCGATTCCGTTTTGGCATCAGCGATGAATTCAAAAAAGGAAAACAAGTAGATTACGTTCTTGGCGACTGGGATGATACAGAAAAAACAGCACTTCCGGAACGACTAGAAGTTGGATCAGAGATTATAAAATCTTTTGGAACCGCAGGTTTAGAAAACACCATGACTGCTTATAATGGAAAATAAAAACGCCTAATGTTAATCCAAGAGAAAAATTATTTAATTTTACACAAGAGTACTAATTAAACTCAAACAATCAACTACTTACATAGAAAATTACAGCCAGAATCCCATTAAGAGATCACACCAATAATTCCGCTGATTTCCTTAAATTCAAAAAATACTGACACCATGAAAAAAATTACTTTTCTTTTATTATCAACACTCCTTTTTATGGTCAACGCTACCTTTGCCCAGGTCAGTAACACGCAAGAGGTTGTGCTTTTTGGTAAAAAGAAAGTAATCAAAGAAGGATCCATAATTCGTTGTGCCACCACGGAATATGAAGAATATTTAAAATCTAAAAATCCTAACCGATTGTCTACCATTGAATTTGAAAAATGGATTGCTCCAAAAGTTAACTTGGAGAAAAACAAACCAGTAAATTCGCCTAAAGAATTTAAAACAAATGCTGTTATAACCATTCCTGTAGTTGTGCACGTGATTCACAACGGAGACTTATTAGGTGCAGATGAAAATATATTTGATGAGCAAGTAATTTCTCAAATTCAAGTACTAAATGAAGACTTTAGAAAAAAACTAAACACTCCGGGCTATAACACCAATCCCGTAGGAGCCGATGTAGAAATTGAATTCGCTCTAGCAAAACGAGATCCTGCAGGCGTTTTATCAAACGGAATAAACCATGTGAATTTAGAGCAAGAAAACTGGTCTACCGACGACATTAATACTATTGTAAAACCACAAACACAGTGGGATCCTGAAAAATACTTAAACATTTGGGTAGTAAAATTTACGAGTACAGAACTTTTGGGGTATGCTCAGTTCCCAAGTGCATCTGGACTTTCTGGCATAAGCGCAGATCCTGGGACAGCTGCTACCGATGGGGTCGTGATTGGATATGCTTTTTTTGGATCCTCCAGCTACTTTCCTGGTGGAACTTATGTAACAAATTATGACAAAGGAAGAACTACTTCACATGAAGTAGGACATTGGCTCGGCTTAAGACATATTTGGGGAGACGGAGGATGTGATATTGATGATTTTTGTAATGACACACCCAATGCGGGTCAAGCAAATGAAGGCTGCCCAACAGGTGTTGATTCCTGCCCCACTTCGCCTGGCTTAGACATGATTGAAAATTATATGGACTACACCAATGATGCTTGTATGAACATATTTACGGCAGATCAAAAAACGCGTATGATCACCGTTATGAATAATTCTGTAAGAAGAGTAGCTTTAAAAACTTCTGATGCGCTTATTCCAGGCGTTGTATTTGCAAATGATGCGGCTACAACTGTTGTAAACTTGAACATTAGTCCTTGTAGTAATTCTTTTCTACCAGTTATCAAAATAGTGAACAAAGGAAGCTCAAGATTAACTGCGGCTTCAATCTCTTATGGAGTTGACAATATAAACTTGCAAACGTATAACTGGACCGGCAATCTTGCCAACAACGAATCCCAAAACATCACCTTAAACAACGTGACTACAAGTGGAGGAAATCATAATTTTACTGCAACAATCATTAGCGCAAATGCAACTACAGATCAAAATTCGAATAACAATAGCAACACAGTAAATTTTGATATTACCAAAAACTATGCTACCAACACGGTGACTTTTTCTTTACAATTAGACCGTTTTGGAACAGAAACCACCTGGGAACTTACTAATGCAACAGGAACTAAACTGTATCAAGGTGGCCCATATACTGATACGCCAACAAACAGTCCACTTCCCGCACCTATAAACACTAGTTTCAACCTACCAAATAATGGCTGTTATACCCTTACTATTTTTGATACTGAAATGGATGGTCTTTGTTGTGATTACGGAATTGGTTCATATACGCTATCAACGCCATCAGACGAAATTATTGCTACTGGCGGGCAATTTGGCGAAGTAGAATCTAGGAGTTTTATAATTGGATCACTAGCTACAGCCGACTTAACAAACTCAAAATCTGTCTATCTGTATCCCAATCCTACATCAAATATATTGAATCTTGTTATTGAAAATAAATTAGAAACTCCAGAATCCTATACCATTATCAATAGTTTAGGTCAAATCATAAAAACAAAAAAGATAGAAACAGAGGAGGATCTACGCATAAACGTTTCTACTTTGTCTCAAGGCATTTATTTTTTAAAATTATCTAAAAATCAAACCGAAACAAGCACAGTTAAGTTCATTAAGAAATAAAATAACCCCTAATTAACTAAAAAAGGATTGAAGTTTTCAATCCTTTTTTAGTTATATCAAATGGATACCTTAAATTTGCGGTATTATAAAACACTTGCTTTGAATATTTTTCATTCTATAAACGATTTCAGTTCCACAAAAAAAACAATTATTACGTTAGGAACCTTTGACGGAGTTCACATTGGCCACAAAAAAATTCTGGAAAGAGTAATTCAAAACACGGATAATGAAAAATACGAAAGCCTAGTGCTTACTTTTTTTCCGCATCCCCGAATGGTTTTACAAGAACATTCAGACATACAGTTGCTCAACACCATCGATGAAAAAATAGATTTACTAAGAGAAATAGGCCTTGAAAATTTAGTCATCCATCCTTTTGACGAAACATTTTCAAGATTGACTGCCGAGGAATTTGTAAAGACGATTCTTGTCGACCGCTTTAAAATCCACAAAATCATTATCGGTCATGACCATAGATTTGGTAGAAATCGAACAGCAAACATTGATGATCTGATTGCTTTTGGTGAACAATATGATTTTGAAGTTGAACAAATATCTGTTCAAGAAATTAACGATATATCGGTAAGTTCTACAAAAATCAGAAATGCCCTATTGGAAGGAAATATGGCTTTGGCCAATGAATATTTAGGATACAATTACTTTCTTACCGGAACTATTATCAAAGGCAAACAATTAGGTAGAACGATCGGATTCCCAACCGCAAACTTAAAAATTGAAGAAAACTACAAACTGATTCCTAAAAATGGAGCATATATTGTAAAAAGCATTTTGGAACAAAAGACTGTTTTTGGAATAATGAATATTGGATTTAATCCAACAGTTAACGGACAAGTTCAGTCTATTGAAATCCATTATTTAGATTTTGATGAAGATATTTATAACGAACCTATTTGTGTTTCTATACTGCAAAGAATTCGTTCAGAACAAAAATTTGAATCGGTTGATCTCTTGAAAGAACAACTTGAAAAAGACAAAAAAAGTGCACTTACCTTCGTGAGCAATTTATAATTTCACAATAAATTCTTTCTTTTTTTGATAAAAAATTCCCTTTTTTTCTTTAATTTTGAGTGTCATACATTTTTTATCTAAAAAAATATGATTTGTAAACTTTTAAAATTAGTGATATGAAACTTCCAAAAGAATTAATAAACGGAATTATTATAATAGTAGGCATTGGACTTTATTTCTTAGCTATGGAACTACTTGGCCTTGCAGATATTTATTTTCTACGTGTGTTTAATGTATTGTTTATTTTCTACGGGACCAATAGAACTCTAAATTCAAATTATGTTGAAGGAAAAACAAGTTTAGCTACAAATGCTGTTGCTGGACTTTTTACCGCATTAACAGGCGTCCTTTTGAGCATTGCTGCATTAATTATTTACAGTTATGCCAGAGGGGGTGAAGCTTATATAGCATCACTATCTAAAACATTCTTATTTGGCGGCGAACCCTCAGTAATGACCTATTCCATCTCCTTGTTGTTTGAAGGAATTTCTTCAGCTGTTATTGTGACCTTTATGTTATTATTGTATTGGGATAACCGTTTTTCGCCAAATAAAAACGGCGCCAAGTCTTAAATTATCAATAGAAATGAAGCCTTTTTATTTTAAAACCGTACAAATGCAAGCCTTGTATTAAATTGCTGTAAACAACCGCATTTAAAAATCTGTACTGTTGGTTAGAAAACTAAGTAAAGAATCTATACCAGCGAATTCTTTCAGTAATACAATAGTCTTTCATAAAATATAGCTTCTGCATTTACCCTAGTGTTTTCAATTGTTTAACATTGGTTCTTTAGAACAATTTAACTACTTTTGACACATTATAAAATCGTATCAATGAGCATTACAAAACACAATTGGACCAAAGAAGAAATTATTGCACTATATAACAAACCTATGATGGACTTGCTTTACGAGGCAGCTTCAATTCATAGAGAGCATCACGATCCTAACGTGGTTCAAGTTTCGACTTTATTGTCAATAAAAACAGGTGGCTGTCCAGAAGATTGCGGGTATTGTCCGCAAGCGGCACGGTACCATACTGACATTGAAGGAAATGATTTAATGTCTGTTAGTCAAGTAAAAGCACAAGCTTTACGTGCAAAATCAAGTGGTTCGTCCCGCGTTTGTATGGGAGCAGCATGGAGAAACGTAAAAGATGGTCCTGAATTTGATCAAGTTTTAGAGATGGTTCGTACCATTAACAAACTAGATATGGAAGTGTGTTGTACCCTTGGGATGATCACGGAAAACCAAGCACACCGTTTGGCTGAAGCAGGCTTGTATGCCTATAATCATAATTTAGACACCTCTGAAGAATATTATAAAGAAGTTATTTCGACACGCGGATTTGAAGACCGCTTGCAAACCATAGCCAATGTTCGTAAAACGAACGTTACCGTTTGTAGCGGTGGAATCATTGGAATGGGCGAAAGCATTGAAGACAGAGCAGGAATGCTAGTGGCGCTTTCTACATTAAATCCACAACCTGAATCAGTTCCAATTAACGCTTTGGTAGCCGTAGAAGGAACTCCAATGGAAGAAGAAAAACCAGTTGAAATATGGGAAATGATCCGAATGGTAGCTACTACCAGAATTATCATGCCAGAAACCCAAGTTCGTTTATCTGCTGGCAGAATGAACATGAGTCGCGAAGGTCAGGCTATGTGTTTCTTTGCTGGTGCCAACTCCATTTTTGCCGGAGACAAACTGTTGACAACTCCAAATCCTGACGTAAACGAAGACATGAAAATGTTTGAAATGTTAGGTTTAAATCCTCAAAAACCGTTTACAAAAGTTTCTCAACCACAAACCGTTGAGGCTGAAAACTCTCAATTTGCTCCACTTGGTGAAAAACCAAAATGGTCAAGACCTGGACATACTATCGAAAAAAACATTGAGGCTTCTGGTAAAGAAAAATAATAGTTTTTTTTAAATCAATACTAAAAACCATCTTGTTGAAGCAAGATGGTTTTTTTATGAAAATTAGTAGCGCACTTTCTTAGTAACAGACCGCCCGTTTTGCAAAACTATTTTTACCATTACTATTTGATGAGTCACAAACCAATTAGTTATAGAATAATCGGTCTTATTTATACCGTTTTTGTGGTATATTTTTTTTCCTTCTAAACTATAAATTGTAATCTCCTTGATGAGTTCCTTTGTTGAATTTACTCGCAATTCTTTGTTTTTACTCGAAACAAAAATGGACTCTGTATCCTTTTCAGCATCATTTACAGTCAAGGTTTTATCTCTAAAAAGTAAAACAAAACGATCATCAAAAGTCCCAATTGCAGTGGTAAAAATATAACTTGCCTCGTTTAGGCCCTTAACAGTATTACTCCACTTATCTTCTATAAAAACATTTTGATTTTTCAAAAGCCCATCAGTTTCATCGATTTCAATTGTAAAGTTCCCCGCCAGTGCACTAGTGAATCCCAATTTAATTTCATCTGTTGTATCAAAGGGTAAAGTCCTGCCTTGTATCACTAAATTCTTCTCTTGATTAATGCTGTAAAAATCTAAATACTGATTCCCATCAAAACTTTCTCCATCAATAGAAGGATCAAAATCATTTGTAGCTCCAGCTGCATACCCAATCAAAATTTGTTTGAAAGCTCCTTCGCTATTCGATAAATTGAGCCAAATACGATGTTTTTCCATCTCACTGGATTTCTTTATTTTTGGTGCACTAAATTTAAAAAAATTAGTATTTTGACCCACAAGTCGCATGGTATTATTAAAAACAACATTCCCGCCACCATTACTACTTGTGATAAAAAAAGATTGTCCAGAAGCTATTTTTCCGTCCGGCTTAGCATTATTAATACCAGAATTTATGGCTGCACTTGTACCTACACCTCCCAATAAATTATAAACCGCATAATCATTAGAAGTATAAACATTTTTAGTAATTGCAGTATTATGTGTCCAAAGATAGATAGTCCCATCCATAATATCTTTATTCCTATTTATGAACGAATCTGCGTTTATGGCTGAAGGATACGGATTTCCTATAAGATTTGATGTGTCTGTTACACTAATTGGAGCGAATACGTCGCCATTATTTGGAACTCCGACAAAAAACGCTTCATGCCTTGCCGCGACAGTTTCTGAAAAAGTGTTGGGACCACGAATAATATAGCCTTTACCTACTGTCATACTTGTCGTTGGAGTCTCATTCAACCAAGAATTATTAGCTGCATCAAAAGAATAAAACTTGTCCGATGGCGTATTAGGAGAAACATCCATTAATTTTTGACTTGATACTGATGCTGACCAATAGGTATAATCTGTTGATAGTATTGGAGTTGTTTTTCTTTTCAGATGAATAATTCCAGAGTTCGTAACCTGATCTTCGGATTGATACAAGGCTGCGTTATTCTCTAAAATTAAGGTACCTGAGCCAGAATAGTCAAATACCAAACCCAACGTATTGCCTTCGGGAATTGTAACTGTTTTTCCAGAACTAATTGTACAGGAACACGAATTTACCGTTGTAAGTGCCGGATAATTTTCGTTGAAAAGAAGTGACTTTTCAGCGGAAGGTGTTCCGTTAGTCCAAGAAATTCCATTCCAATTAGAGCTATTGGTACAAAGCTTAATACGAGCCAAACGATGCTTCGCTACACCAGAAACAGAATTAAAATTACCTCCAATCATCACTTTATTACTTGGTGTAAAACAAATACTAAATAACGTATTGTTTAAATTCACACTAAAGGTAGCATCATAGATTCCAGTGGAAAGAAGACGCACCATTCGCCTGACTGTCGTTCCATTATAATTCCCAGCAAACGTTCCTCCAATCAACAATCGGTCATCCGGCTGGACAAGAATTGCCCTAATTTCTCCGCTACTAAAACCAGTTCCGGTTGTAAATGACGTATCTAAACTAGCGTCACTGTTCAATCTCAGGATTCTTTTGGCGGAAACGCCTTTGTAATTTAAAAATACGCCACCCACAATTAGCTTGTTATCTGATTGTAATGCAATTGTGTAGACATTTTTATCAAAACCAACACCTATTGAAAATCCCGAATCTATACTTCCATCTGTATTCAACCGAACCATCCTATTGTGAGACAACCCATTAAAAAGAGTAAACTGGCCACCCAAAACAATTTTTCCGTCTGGTTGTAACAAAATACAGTCTACAATAGCATCCGCACCAGAACCAATGGCAAAACCAGAATCCAAAGTTCCATCAGGTAATAATCGAACAATTCTATTGATTAAAATACCATTATAACTGGTGAAATTTCCCGATACAATTATTTTACCATCCGGCTGTAACGCCAAAGCATATACCTGATTATTGAAACCCGCACCAATCGCAAAAGCCGCATCAATTTCTCCATTCGCTTGAATTCTGACAATTCTATTTCTTACGACATCATTGTAATTTGTAAAAACACCGGCAATAACAATTTTGCCATCAGGCTGCACTACAGCAGTTTTTATAGAATTATTGGCTCCCGCAGCAGCAGTATTAAAAGAAGAATCAAGAATTCCTTGTTCGGACAACCGCATTACTCTGTTGCAAATGGCTCCATTGAATTTAGTGAAATTCCCAAAAACCATCGTTTTATTATCTGCTATAGCAATTACTTTTAAAACCGAATTATTAAAACCCACTCCAGCGGTAAGGTAACCGATATCTAAAGTTCCAAAACCATCAATTCTAGCTAGACGCCCTTGAGTTTGGGAATCAAAAACTAAAAACGAACCACCAATATACCACGAGTTTGCTACATCCTCTGTAATCGCATTCACTGTGCCAGTTGAGGGTCCAGATCCAATATCGAATGCTGGATTTATCACTCCATTAGCCTCTAACAAGATGATCTTATTAACATCAGTTCCATTATAAGAGTCATTTAACGAGCCTCCAATCATTATAGCACCGGCGGCGCTTACATTAATAATTTCAACTGTACCGCTACTAAATCCTGATCCGGAAATAAAAGAACTGTCGACCGATCCGTTGAAGTTCAACCGAATTATTTTATTAGCCGTAACACCATTAAAATTTAAAAAGGAACCTCCTACCAAAATCTTTCCATCCGTTTGCGTTGTAAGTGCTGATACGTTGGCATCAAAACCCGTTCCTACAACAAAAGTAGCATCAACAGAACCATTGGCGTTCAATCGCATTATTCTACCACAGGCAACACCATTAAACGAAGTAAAGGAACCGCCCAAAAGAATTTTTCCGTCTTGCTGTATATGGACTTCCTCTACCAATGAGCTGGCACCAACTCCCATTGCGAATGTTAGATCGAAATTTCCATTTGGTAAAATTCTAGCCATTCGGTTTGCAGTAGCTGAACCATACTTTGTAAAGCTACCAACTATGATAATACTACCATCAGACTGTAGAGCTAAGTCATACACTATTCCTGTGCCTACTGCAATCGCAGTATCAAAAGTAGGATCCCGAGAGCCATCAGGATTCAATCGGATTATTTTTCCGGCGCTAGATCCATTAAAAGCTGTAAAGTTCCCCCCTACAATTATTTTCCCATCCGGTTGTATTAAACTACAATACACATTAGCCTGAAAACCGGTACTCAATGTAAAGGAAGGATCTTTAGAACCATCCGGCAGTAATCGACATAAATAGGGAGTTGCACCTCCATTAAAATTCAAAAAATCGCCTCCCACAATCAGTTTTCCATCAGCCTGCAACGCCGTTGTTCTGACTGTTCCATCAAAACCGTCGCCCTGTAAACCGTCATCATAGGTATTGAATGCTGCATCTACCTTTCCTTGTTGAGAATAAGCGAGATTTAAGGTCGAATAGAGAAATGCAATCACGAAGTAAAGTAGTTTTGTTTTCAAATTTAGAGTGGCTTTAAAAATCTATTAGCAATAGCGATAGTATCAGAACTAAAGTATTTTTAATAAAAGTAAAGACAATCTTTCCTATTCACAATACCCACATTTAGTGATATTTACATTTAAATAAAAAGAATTTTTGTACAAAAAAAACCCATTCTGTACAAAACAAAATGGGATACCTATTTGACTTTAAAAATAATTTATACCTGTTAAAAAATAACTTTTTTTGTGGTCACTTGACCGTTACTTAAGGTTACTTTGACAATGCCGGCTTGTTTGCTTAAAGGAATATTTGAGGTGCGGAATTCCTGGCTATTTACAGCTTTTTTCTCAAATATTTTTCTGCCTAGTAAATCAAAAACAGCAATTTGAGAAACATTCTCAGTAACAGACTTTACTTTTAATTCATTTCGATCTTTAGCGATAAAAACACCACTCTCATTTAATTCAAAATCAGCCGATGCTAATGTTTTATCCGTATAACGCAATACAAAACGCTCATTGAAAGTTCCTTTTTCAGTTTCGAAAGTATAAGGATCTTCTTTTAAATTATGAATTACATCTAACACTTTATCTTCTAAATAAATGTTTTGATTGTCTGAAAACAGTCCATCTACTTTATCGATGCTTATTGTTGTAGTCCCTGAGGCATTTGTACTGTATCCGATAGGAATCCTATCGGTATCTACAAAAGGCAAACTTTTACTTTGAATAGCCATTTTAGACAATCCAATAAAACTATACAATGCAAATACTTGATCTTCGTCATACACATAACTATCATAGCCTGGGTCAAAATCATCAGTAGAATTAGACCCATAACCAACTAATGTACCCGTTACATCTCCGACACCTTTTTGTAATTTTAGCCAAATTCTATGACTTTCTTCTGCTGTATTTTTAGTCTTCTTCTGTCTGTAAAAATTAGTATTGTTAGCTACAATTCGCATACTATTATCAAAAGTCACATTACCTGCCACATCATTTTCAATAAAGAAACCTTGACCAGATGCAATATATTGACTTGGATCCGTCAAATTACCTGTTCCAGAACCTACTCCAACTCCTCCAAATAAATTATAGGTAGCATAATCCGATGCTAAATAATCATTACCCAACAGCGTATGATTGTGTGTCCAAAAATATAAAGTTCCTGTAATAGTTTGGTTAATTGTTCCAGTCCCTAAAAGATTGGCATTGATAAATGCATCAGCATCAATTGCCGAAGGATAAGGATTTCCTATTAATCTTTCTCCAACACCATCCGAGGCTCTCACCGTAACTGGAATATCAATTGTACCGTTGTTAGGGACTCCGATAAATCGTAAGGAATCATCCACTGCTGGCATTCCAGGCGGAATTAGCGTTCCTTCTGCTCGAATCGCATATCCTATTCCCGGTGCAAAAACAGTGGTGGCTGCATTCACATTAGCCCAATCATTATTGTAATCAAAATACTTATCGAGTTGGGTATTAGGCGAAAAATCAAGTAATGTTTGTGTACCCTTTGTTGGCGATGACCAATATGTAAAATCATCTACCACAATAGGAGTAGTATTTCTTTGTACGGTAATGCGCCCTGCATTAGTTCCCGTAAAAGTGGTTTGTACCAAACTTGCATTGTTTTTTAACATCATTGTACCTGGAAGAACTACAGTAATGGCATCATCAAGGTTTAAGGAAACGGAATCGTCTACAGTTAAATCCCCATTGTTTACGTTAAATTTATTAGCTACATCTATATCGCTTACAATAGTATAACTTCCTGCAATTCCAGAAAAAAGAAGATTGTAATAATTTCCGCCCGCTACAGTTTGACCTACACCATAATAATCTATAGTTCCAGAAGGGAATGATAATCCATTTGAAGCGCCCGAAAAACGTATTGTACCATCCATCGCGTCAACAATAGTATATGCCAAAGTTCCGTTTTTCATATCTAGTACAGCTTCTGCTTCGGTAATATTTAAAATCGTGGATGTTAAATTAAAACCATTCATGTTGAATATCGCCGTGCCAGCAGTTGTAATATTTAATTTATTACCGGTAGTAATATTTCCTGATGCTGTTTGAGTTCCAGAAGTGTTTTGCAATTCTAAGGAAGGAATACCATTATACGTTCCAGCAACAATGGTTTGACCTCCCAAAGGATTATTAAAAACTACTGTAGAATTCCAAGTTTTCGCAACAGGAATTGGCAATACAGTAGTATTGGCCGTTAGAATTTGTCCGCTACCTGAATTTGAAAAAGCCCCTCCGCCAGTCAATACAAAACTGGACATATCAAGCACCGATGATGGATTGCTTATGTTTAGCAAATTATTGACTGTGATTCCTATTACGGCTGTAACAGTTGCAATTGCGTTTGAATTAGTCAAATCATGAAAAGTAGAAGCTGTTGTTCCTCCAATAAGTTGCGGTAAAGTGCCATTAAAATTTACGGTACTGCTGTTAGGTACAAACGTTCCTTCATTGTCCCAATTGCCGCTTACGCTTAATGTGGTTGTCCCAGTTAAAGATAAAGTTGCGCCATTAGAAATAGTTACATTTCGAACGCTCCCATTAGCTCCTAATGCTGGTTGATTCACTGAGGCCGATGTAATTGTGACATCAGTGGTAACGGATGGTAGTATTCCTCCACACCAATTTGCGGGTGTATTCCAATTAGAACTGATACTGCCAATCCAAGTCCCTTCTATACAAGAAACGTTCACATTCAAAATACCAGTTGTTGTAGAACCAAATCGGACCCCATTACTATTTGTTGCTTCCGATACAGTACCACCCCAAGATCCTGTACTCTGTAATACGGTCCCAAAAGTCAAGGATTGCGAGGAAGAAAATCCAGAGGAAAACAAGGCAACAGCTGAGCCAGTAATTTTTAAATCTCCCAATATAGTTGTGGCTGCAGGGAAGGTTTTATTTCCAGCACCACTAAGAGTCAAGTGTCCGTAGGTAAGCGTTGCAACTGTTTGAGCATTTCCAGCATATTCCACCGTACTTAAAGCTGCTAAATTAGTATTCGTAAACGAAGGTAATGTGCTTGTAGCAGTAGCTCTTAATAATCCACCATTATTTACAGTAAGTAAAGAACCTCCGGACAATTCAAAACCACCATTGTCCAAAGTCGCCCCAGTTGCAATTGTAAGAGGCGATGAAGCGCCAAAAACTTTTGCACCGTTTACTGTTATGATTCCTGTATTCAAAACCGAAACTCCACCCGTTGCTGCAAATGGAGTTCTCCATTCTAATCCTGAAACCTGTGAGACTGTTCTATTGTATTGTAGCGTAGCTGCAGAGCCATAATTTGGTATTGCCGAAACCGTAGCAGTTCCTTCCATTGAAAGTACGCCATTGACTGTAGGAATACCATTTAGCGTTTTTAATCCAGAATTTGAAAATATCAAATTAGTAAACGTTGATGCAGTTGCCAATGTCTGTGCCACTCCACCAAAATTTACTGTTCCTGTTCCAGAAACAAAATTTGTACCGGTACCATTCCAAGCAGTAGTACTAGTTGCATTTACATTAAGCCTGCTGGAACCACCGTTTACTATTCCGTTTGATAAGGTTACAATACCCGACACAGAATGAATCAACCCTGAACCTAAGTTTAAAGTTCCTCCAATTCCATTGATTGTTAGTGGACCACCGCTGACAGGACCAGTAAAAGTTGCTGTACCGGCTGTTTTTACCATAGCTATTGTTCCTGTTGTTGTGAAAGAGCCAATGTTTTGCCCTACTGTCCCAGCAATTGTAACGCCACCTGCAGTTCCAGTAACACTACCACCGTTATTGATAAGATCTCCATTTAAAGTCAACAATATATTAGATAAAAGTAGTTTACCGCCACTGTTTACGGTCAATGGAACTGAATTATTAAACGTTTTGGGCGCATTCAGTGTTAAATTTTGTGTAGTGTTAATCACAACTCCTCCCGAAGCAGTAAACGGGCTAACCCATTCCTCTGAGGTTACTGGTCTAGCATTTGTGGTATTGTATTCTAATGTTGCAGTAGGACCGTACGTTACAACTCCCGCTCCTGTTACAAAAATAGTTGCTATTCCTGCTAACGTAAGCTTTCCATTTACCGTAGGTGTCGTTGCAAATGTTTTTCTGCCTGTACCTGATACTATTAAATTGTTATAAACGAGGGCTGCAGCGGTTTGATTGCCATTTCTGTAATATTCTACAGTTCCAGTTCCTGCGATAAATGTCCCTCCTGTTCCTGAAATACCTCCCCCTATTCTTAATATACTAGAACCGCAATTCAATATTCCGCTTCCTGCTGATCTTGTCCAAGTTCCTGAAAAGGTATGCGTTCCAGATACTAAATCTAAAGTTCCGCCAGATCCGTTAATAGTTAATCCACCTCCACTGACATTTCCAGTAAATGTCGCTACACCACCCGTTTTTAACATGCTTACAACTCCCGTGGTTGTAAATCCTTGTATCGTTTGGTTTGCAGTACCTGTAAACTGAACTAATGAACTGTTTAATACTACCGACCCAGAAGTACTATAATTTCCTCCCAACAACAATCTTCCCGCACCAGTTAAAGTAAAATTTCCAGAATTATTGAAATTTCCAGATGCAATCGTTAAGCGACCAGTAGTCAGCGTAAAACTACCTGAATTTGTAAAATTACCTGTCAACGCTACAATCCCAGATGTTCCTGTCACCGTTCCGTTATTTATAAAAAACCCAGTAGTCGTAAGTGTTCTATTGGCTATGTTTAAAGTTGCTCCGGCATTTATAGTAACATTTACAATGCTAGTGCTTGTTCCAACTGTAACTACATTTGCTCCTGTAGTTGCAATAACAACATCATCGCCGGAAACTGGCGCAACACCGCCAATCCATGTAGAACCTGTAGACCATGTTCCGCCTGTAGCGGTACTCGTTCTAGTGGCAGCATTTATAAATGAAAAAGTAAAAAACAAAACAGCAACAAATGCTAGTTTCCTATTGTTTTTACTACCAATTTTTGCTAAAAACAAAAGACTTAATGATTGCGAAGTATCGATTGAAGTATGCCGATGAACCGTATTATTTATGCAATTTTTATTTTGGAAAGAAATTAGATTTGGTATCAAAAAAAAAGAAAAATGAGGCAATAACTTCTTGATCATGGTTTAATTTGGAGATTAAATGAAAAATCTTTCTTAAAATGGTATTTAGAAAAAGATCATTCTCACAAAAACACACAAAATTATCATGAAAACAAAATTAAGGCGTTAAAAAGCAATTATATTCGTTGAAATACATCTTTTAGGGGTCAAACAGCACATAAACTCTTCCCAAGATTAAAATTTAAGAAAATGAACAAAAAAAACCCATTTTGATTTAACAAAATGGGTTTGTAAATTACCACAACGATGTGATTTTAATAAATCAATTTTGTCGTTACTGTCTGACCATTTTGCAATTGTGTTTTTACAATTAAAACCTGCTCACTAGACCCTAAATTTGGAATTACTAATTCCGTTGCATCAACATTTTTGTTCGCATATATTTGTTTACCAAGCACATCATAAATCAAGACTTTATCGATAGATTCTACTGCGGAATTAATCTTAATTTGCTTATTTTTTATCGATACCAAAACCTGCATTGAGGTATCATCAAAATCTCCAACACTTAACGTTTTATCCGCATATCGCAATACAAAACGATCATCAAAAGTTCCTGTAGAAGTTTGAAAAGTATAGCCCGATTTCTTAAGATCATGAATACTGCTGTTTAGTTTATCTTCCAAGTAAATGTTTTGAGACGTGAATAATCCATCTACCTCGTCAATACTGATAGTAAAACTACCTTCAATTGCGGAACTGTATCCTAATGGCACAACATCATTTTCTTCAAATGGCAATGCTCGTCCTTGTATGGTTAACGTTTCATCATCAGTGATACTATAAAAATCGACAAATTCATTTCCATTAAAACTTACTCCATCAAAAAACGGATCATATGCATTTGTAGCCCCTGTAATATAACCGACTAATAGTTGTTTGAAAGCACCTTGCGAATTAGTAAGATTCAACCATACTCGGTGATTTTCGTAAGCATTTGTTACATCAGATTTACTGCTCGCTGTTCTAAAAAACTGACTATTATCCCCTGTTAGAGTTCCAACACCTACTCGCATACTGTTTTCAAATTTTACTGTACCAGCAACTGAATTAATCCCTGCAAAAAAAGATTGGCCTGAGGCAATTTTTCCTGATGGCTTACTTCCTGCTTTAGTATGGTCTGTCACAATATTTGTAGTAGAAACTACCGTAACACCTCCAGTCAAATTATAGGTAGCATAGTCATCAGAGGTGTAAGCTAAAGCTCCAGATCCTTGCGAACCATTTGTAATATTTCCCACATCTTGAATTGCAGTATTGTGCGTCCAAAAATATAACGTTCCTTCTAAAATCGAACTATTACCCCTTAAAAACTCATTGGCATCTAATGCTGATGGATAGGGGTTACCCAAGAGCGCTGACGACTCAGAATTTGCAGGTGTAGCAGGGATTGGAACAGTAATTAAACCATTATTTGGAACCCCAAAGAAAGACGCCTGATGAAGTCCTGGCGGCGTAGGTGATACATAATCAGCCCCTCGTATTATATAACCAACTCCATTCATCATGGGTAAATTTGGATCTTCCTGCTTCCAGTCATAAGAAGCTACATCAAAAGAATAAAATTTATCTAAAGGTGTTTGTGGAGAAACATCTCGTAATTTCTGACCTAGGACGGGTGAAGACCAATAGATATAATCAAATGGTTTGTAGGGTGAGGCTTGCCGTTGATAGGTGATTTTACCTGAATTTGTATTTGTTATACTATTTGCTGTTTGAACTAGACTTGCATTATTTTCAAAAGTCAATTTACCAGACCCTAAAACTTTAACATCATTTGTTACAGTCAAAGTATGCCCCAAAGTAGGATTTATATATTTGAATACAACGCTTGCTCCACTATTAACTGTACAGTCACAACCAATCACATCTTTTGTAGAATTATAATTTCCCGCAAAAATAATCCTTGAAGTAATGCTTGGTTCTCCATTTAACCAACCACTACCGTTCCATGTGGTTGAGGATTTATCTACTATCGTAACAACAGGTGAAATCACAGATTCACAGGTCCCATTATTCACTGCGAAATAATAATCGCCCGCTACTAAATCAGATATTGTCATTGTTGTAGCCGTGATTGGATAAGATTTAGTAATATATCCTGTTTGCTTCAAGGTTCCTGAAGATGGTAAACCACTCAATACAACACTACCTGATGGAATAGTACAAGTGAGTTGAGTTTTAGTCTCAAATTTAGGAGTAGCTGGCACAGGATTTACAACTACTGTAATTGTTTTAGAATTAGTGAATAAAGCGTTCCCAAAATAAGTTGCGCACGTAAGCGTAACCGAGTAATTACCTGATAAGCTCGCAGTAAAATTTGGATTTTGAGCAGAGCTTGTAGTAATAACATTATTAGGATCCTTGATTGACCAAGAATAATTCACTCCTAAAGTTGAACCTACTGACGTTGTATTTCCTGATTTTCCGGAATAAGAGCCAAGTAAATTAATAGTGTTATTTTTACAAACTGGAGAATTTGATGTTGGAATCGCATACAAAGTTCCTCCTGAATTATTTACTTCCTCAAAAGTGAACAAAGCTCCATTACCAGTACAAACACCATATTCAACTTCTCCTATAAAAATATTGACATTATTATTGCAATTACCAGGCCCACCTACTTTTGCTAATCCTCCAAGAGGGTCAATTAATATCCCCGTACTTGCAGGCAAATATAAAGAACCTTTATTATCTGTAAATTGTAAAAGTCCATATTTACTAATTACAACGTCAAGAGTATTTAATTGAAAATCACCTCCTATAGAAAAATTTCCAAAAAATGTAGTTGTAGCTGTTAAACTCTCACCAATAATTAACGCAGTAAATCTATTTGTAATATTAGCATTTAGGGTAATACTATTCCCATTTCTAATTGTCACGGTACCCGCGCCTGCAAACTGCCCAGGATAACCTTGAGGAGAAATTCCTGACGGAGTTACCCATGCAGTTCCATTATAATATTGCCAACTTGAAAGAGTAGTCCAATTTCCTGCTCCTACAGAACGATAATCCCCAGAAGTAGTTTGCGCAAATAATAAATTTGCGAAAAACAAACTCAGAAACAAAAAAACAACAGTATAAAACGTAGGATTAGGCAAAGGTCTTTTCATAAAAGTATGCGTGTAAATTCAGGAACAAAATCTATTTTACAGTAGGTCTTTCTAAAAGAAAAAACTTACTTCTAACAAAACAATGAAAATAAAATTTATAAACAGAATAAAGTCGTTAATATGCCTTTTTAGTCGATGTAATACCACTTTGAGAGGATTTGAAAAACTACAAGTTATAAAATGACTTATGCCCTTTAGATAGTAAAATAGGATTTGAATACTGATAGCTATTATTTTCATGCTAAACGATTTCATTATACCGATTATAAATGCTTAAATTTCCAGCTACAAAAATTAACCCATGAATCCAGTTTTTTCCATAAAAGAAGCCATACACAAAATAGAACATTTTTGTGCTTATCAAGAACGCTGTCACGAAGAGGTAGTCCAAAAATTACGCTCTATGAAAATGGATGCTGATGAAATTGACACCATTCTAGTACATCTAATCAAAGATAATTTCCTGAATGAAAGTCGGTTTGCCTGTAGTTTCGCCCGAGGAAAACACCGCATCAAATTTTGGGGAAAAATAAGAATTGTGAACGAATTAAAATTTCGGAAAATCACGCAATACAACATCAATCTGGCACTTAAAGAAATCTCAGCAGAAGAGTATTTAGCTACTTTCCATACCGTCGCAGAAAGAAACTGGGAATCTGTACGAGAAACTAATTTGCTAAAAAAACGTAAAAAATGCTGTGATTACCTGCTTCGCAAAGGCTTTGAAAGTACTTTAGTTTACGAAAAAGTAAAGGAGCTGGAGGATTCAAATACTGATCGCACCCAATAACAGCTATTTAAACCATTCAGATTCGTGACAATTTTTAAATGATTTCGCTATAACACAGCCATAAAGTGGCTTTACAAACTCAAAAGAATACTCACTGCATTCCCACCAAAACCTACGGCGTTAATCAATACTTTCCTGATCGGATTGGTTTGGATTTGTGCTTTCGCAAAAGGAACTCCGATAAACGTATTGTGTTGCATCATCAATATAGCGAATTCCAGACTCAAAATTCCTGATGCGCCAAAAGTGTGGCCTATTTTCCATTTATTGGTCGTTAATAAAGGCAGGTTTTCTCCAAAAACTTTTTCTATCGCTTTGTATTCTGTCAAATCGCCTTTTATGGTTCCAGGTGCATGCATAACAATGACGTCAACATCTGATAAATCAGTATTTTGCAATGCCATTCTCATTGATTTCTGGAAACAAGTCGCTTCCGCCGAAATAGAAATGTTGTGTTCCAGAATCTCCGTAGCATAGCCAATTCCTTCAATATGAGCCAAAGCATTTTCGGTCGCACCAATTTCGAGACAACAAACCCCGGCACCTTCACCAAGAATCATAGTATTTTGCTTTTTTTCCAAATCGAGAGCGCGATTAGGATAATATTCTTCTCTATTGGAATAAATTTTCAAAGCGCGCATTTGGGCAATCGTAAAATCAGTTAATGGCGCTTCACTTCCACCCACTAAAAACTTATCCGCCATTCCAGCTCGAAGCCAAGCCACGCCGTTTAATACCGAGTGTAAAGCAGTAGAACATGTGATTGAATGTGAAATTTCAGGGCCAGAACTTTGTAAATCATGAGCAACCCAAGAAGAAATATTCCCTAAAGTAGTCGTAGGCGAAGCCAAAGTTTGTGCTTTCCCAGTTTTTAAATACTCCTGATAATGCTTTTCGAATAAATCAGTAGCACCACGAGAGGATCCAATATTGATTCCAAAAACATCATTGTTACTCCAACCCGCATTTTGTATCGCTTTTCGCGAAGCTGCCATCGCATACAAAACGGATTTATCTAGCGATTTATATTTGCTGTCTGATGCTGTTAAGTCAGCAATCGCTTGTTCAGAATCACTGTCCAACTTAGCAACAAACGTTTTCTTATGATCTAAAATATGTTCCGTAAAACAATGAGCTTGCTTGAGATAATTTTCCCAAATTGTTTTTGAATTAATACCCAATGGAGAAATAGAAGCTATGGCGGTTATGGAGATTGTTTGTTGTTGCAAGTGGATAATTTTTTATTTTGTTTCACGAAAATTCATAAAGAAAACTCTAAGATGCGCTACGTTTTACTATTATTAAAGAAAATTTTCAATTCTCTTTCTTTGTGAATCTCTGCGTCTTCTTTGTGAATCTTTGTGTAATAACTTTGGAGGCAAAATTAAACTATTTCTAAAGCATTTTCTACCACTTGATACACTTTTTGCAACTGCTCATCAGTAATAACATACGGTGGCAAAATGTAGACAATATTACCAACTGGACGCAAAATCACTCCGTTTTCGATAAAAAAATCGTAGAGTTTATTCCGCAGTGTTCCATAATAACTGGCAGCACTTTCGGTTTTTATTTCTAATGCAAAAATAACTCCCAGTACTCGGGTTGTGACTACTTTCGGATGATTTCTAACGCGCTCCTGAAACTCCAAATGACTGTGATTAACTCGCGCTATATTGGCTTGCATTTCATCCGTTTGCAACAAGTCTAAACTGGCTAATGCTGCCGCACAACCCGTAGGATTTGCTGTAAAAGTATGGCCATGAAACAATGCTTTGTTAATGTCGTCATCGTAAAAAGCGTCAAATAAATCCTGTGTAAAAGTCGTAATCGCCATAGGAATAGTTCCTCCAGTCAACGCTTTGGACAAACACATCATATCTGGTTTTTCAACCAAATAATCTGTTGCAAACGTTTTCCCCGTTTTTCCAAAGCCTGTCATCACTTCATCAGCAATGGTCAATACATTATTCTCTTGGCAAATTCGCATCAATTGATCTAAAGCTTCCGGTTCGTACATCACCATTCCTGCGGCTCCTTGAACGAGAGGTTCAAAAATAAAACCTGCACAGTTGTTGTTTTTTAGTACCGCTTGCAACGCATCATAACTTTCTTGCTCTTGTCCTTTTACTGGAACCGGAATCCGAACCACATTAATAAACATTCCTTCAAAAGCTTCGACAAAAAAAGAAATTCCACTTGCTGCCATCGCACCAAAAGTGTCGCCATGAAAAGCATTTTCGAAAGCAATTATCGTCGTTCTCTTTTCTCCTTTATTGAAAAAATACTGCAAGGCGACTTTAATTGCGACTTCAACAGCCGTAGAACCATTATCAGAAAAGAATATCTTCTGTTGGTTTTTTGGTAAAATTTCCATCAGCTTCTCGGCTACCAAAATAGCGGGCTCATGTGTAAATCCACCAAACAACACGTGTTCTAATGTGGTGAGTTGTTTGTAAATGGCATCGGCAATAAATGTGTTGGAATGTCCGTACGGATTGACCCACCACGAAGCTATGGCGTCAATATATTCTTTATCATTTTCGTCCCAAAGCAAAGCACCTTTTCCTCTTTTGATGGCAATAGGCAAAGCTGCAGTTTTATGTTGGGTATACGGATGCCAAAGATATTGGCCGTCTCTTTCTGTTAAGTTCATTTTGCAAAGATAAAAGAAGCAAGATACAAGAAGCGAGAAAAACGCAAAAAACAAGTCTTGATTGTTTCTTCTTGATTCTCAATTTTTATAGATTCAATAGCTGTTCCCGAAACAAATCAGCGTATTCTTTGATTACATTTTGATCAAAATAAGGTTCTTGTTCTATTCGACCAATGCATTTAACTCCTGTTTTAGATAAAATGATAAATTCAGTAGCTTTATTTTCATCACCAGAAAAAACAATTCCCGCTATACTAATTTTTCTGTTTTGCAATGCTTCAATAGTCAACAAAGTATGATTAATGCTGCCCAAATAATGACGGGAAACCACCACAACTTTATAATCCGGCTTTATCAAATCGATGACAGAATCACTTGAATTTAATGGAACAAAAACACCTCCTGCACCTTCAATTACTAAATGATTAGCTGTTTCCGGTTCGATAATTTTCTTTAAATCAATAGTAATTTTGTCTATTTCAGCAGCAAGATGTGGACTTGCCGGCGTATTCAACGCATAACTATTGGGATGTACGACGGTCTTTGTATTCGATAAAAACGATTTGACTTTGTGACTGTCGGAATTATCTAAATCTCCCGCTTGTATGGGTTTCCAATAATCAGCTTCTAAAGCTTCTGTAATGATGGATGATGCAATGGTTTTACCAACATCGGTTCCAATTCCTGTTATAAATAGTTTCATAGATATTTGGCCACGGATGACACGGATTAAACGGATTTATATAGATTCTTTAATTTTTTCTATTATTTGTGAAAATCAGTCTTTTAATTTCTGGTTTTTCTCCAAAGTTTAATAACAAACCTATTTCAATATTTGTAGCTTTTAGATAATTTAAAGTTTGAACATAATGCGCCTTTACCAAACTCTCACAAGCCTTTAATTCTAAAATTATAACACCATTAATTAATAAATCAGCAAAAAAGTCACCAACAAGTTCGTTTTTATAATATACTTTAATTTGCTTTTGAGGTTCCACTTTAAAACCTTGCGATTTTAATTCCAAATACATTGCATTTTGATACACCTTTTCAAGAAAACCATACCCCAATTCATTGTAAACTTCATAAAAAACTTTCAAAATAGATTCCGACAATTCTTTGTGCAAAATTTCAGTCATTTTTTACTATTTAAAAGTTAAAATCCGTTCAATCCGTGTCATCTGTGGCTAAAAAACAAAAGTACTCAACAATCGCAACACTTCGGATATTTCTTCTTGCGAATTATAACTGTGCAAACAAAAACGCAATCGTTCCTGACCTTCTGGAACCGTAGGCGAAAGAATCGCTTTCACATCAAATCCTTTTTCTTGAAGCTGGTTGGCAATTGCTTTCACTTTTTCATTTCCTGGAACAATAGCCGATTGTATCGCGGATTTACTCCGAACAAAAAGCGGCTTTAATCCCAACATATTCTTTTCTTGATTGAAATGAATGATATTTTCTCGAAGTACTTCTATATTTTTTTTATCTTTTTCTAAAAATTGATAGGCAATCAAAATCGTGGCTACCGAATGAGGCGAAAGCCCTGTGGTATAAATAAAACTTCGGGCAAAATTCACTAAATAATCCCTCAATTCAACTGAACCTAAAATCGCGGCTCCATGACATCCCAATCCTTTCCCGAAAGTCATAATTCGAGCAAAAACGTGCTCTTGCAATCCCAGCATTTGAACGAATCCTTCTCCTGACGAACCAAAAACTCCCAAAGCATGCGCTTCATCAACAACAAGATAACAATTATGCTTATTTGAAATCGAAACCAATTCTTCCAGATTTGGACAATCGCCATCCATAGAAAAAACAGATTCGGTGACAATATAAATAACGGTGTCTGGATTCCGTAAAATTAACTTTTCTAAATCTTCAAAATCATTGTGATTGAATTTATAGGCTTTGGCATTTGATAATTGAATTCCGTCCCGAATAGAAGCATGGCACAATTCATCGTATAAAATCAAATCGCCTTTTTGTGGAACGGCACTAAAAAAACCAACATTGGCATCATAACCCGAATTGAAAATTAAGGCAGTTTCTGATTGATGGAACGTAGCGATAGCGTCTTCTGTTTCCTCAAATAAACTATGATTCCCTGACAACAGTCGGGAGCCAGTCGCACCGTTTTGAATACACTTTTTATCTATTAAATACTGATGTGTTTTATGAAAAATACATTCCGACTTCGCTAATCCAAGATAATCATTCGAAGCAAAATCAATTAAATTACTTGAAATGGGTAACTTTCGTAAAGCATTAGCTTGTTTTCGAATTTGAAGTTTGCCTGTTAGATTCTCTGGAAATTGTTTCATAGTCTGCAAAAATAAGCATCTTTTTTGTTTTATGAATTCTCTGTGTTATTTGTTTCGCTTTTAAGTAAAATTTCAAAAAAAATCTGTTTTTATTGATGAATAAAAATTATTTCCGTTTTCATAAAGCAATAATTTAATTATGATTTAACAATTACAATAAAAGAATAGATAAATATTCTACAATTTTTTACGAAAACGGTTTCGATTTTCAAATTTCATGAAAATGTGTTAAAAAAAACTTAAAATAAATAATAGAGCTGTTAACGTATTGAATAGTTTTTTACTTTCGACGACAATGAAACGAATTGCATCACTTTTCTTACTCGTAACTTTATTCTACAATGCGATGGGTTACTATCTTATGTTTGCTTATCAAGAAGAGCAAGCGTGGGTAGCTGCTATGGAAAAAAGACAGGATTCAGAGTTTCAAGTCATCGAGTTGAACGCCACTTTATACTCATTTATCGAAGACACTGATTTTGAGTATGTCAATGAAGATGTTGTCATCAACAATAAAAGCTACCATATTTTCAAGAAAAGAATTCAAAACAACATACTTAGTTTGTACTACCTGCGCAATTCACATCAAGATGCGATCAGTCAAGATTTAAAAGACATTGTAGACAATCAATTATTCAACGGATCTTCATCAAAAGAGTCTCCGGTTAAAAAACTCATGAAGTCTTTTCTTCAAGATTATATTCCAAACACTACTGTTTGCCTGGATTTTTCTCCAAAAACAGCCCTACATTCAATTGAATCTATCATTACGCCAAACCAGGCGACAAATTCCGGGTACTATTCGGTGTCATATTCACCACCCGATTTCGCTTAAATCCTCTTTCATTTTAGTGAAATCATTCGCTTTGATCTGGCATTTGCAGAGCCAAGATACTTCACGATTGCTTTTTGGCTAAAGCTGTACATTTATCAAACCTTTCATTAGAAATTAAGCCTGCAAAAAATACGAAATAAACTTTTGTGTTTTCTGATTTCATTTTTTTTTAGATGATTTCATCTGCATACTATATTTCAATTCTGGTTTGTTTTGTACCACTAGCTTGCAGCATCCTGAATTAAATTGATAGCAAATTTAGATTTTGAACAGCGTCACTATTTCACAAAAATGCTTTAATTCATCAAATTTCCATTTAAACAACAAGTACATTTTTGGCGAAAGCCAACAGTGATTCTTGTTTTAAAGCGACACTTTTCATCAACAAACAACTATTTTAAAAAATGACTTCCTTTCTGGAAGAAGTTGTTATAGGCTTATTTTATATCAGTAACCATTCAAAAAGACCAAAAATTGAAAAATCTATCTCCATTACAATCCGTTTGTAGTTTTATCCTATTTGTAACAATTGTATTTAATTCGCAAACAACAACTGCGCAAGGATGTGTGGCTATCAAAGGAAATGCGACAAGTTGCATGTCCATTCACGCTGATAGCACTACCGTTTCCGGATGGCAATTTGCCAGCAGCGGTCGCTATTTTAGATCATTCAGACACTTTTCAGGAAGAGAAGAAAACAAAGATAGGTTGCTTCAAAAAACAGAAGTAATCAATTACACCTCTGTTTTCAATCTTTCGTTAACCAGAATATTAAACAATCGCTGGTCCGTTATGGTCGATCTTCCTATTTCGAATAATGTACGCTCCTCCTTGTACGAACATGGATTAGTCAATGGCACTTACGTAAAAAGAGAACGCCACTCTACTAGTTCATTTGGAATAGGCGACATCCGATTCGCCGCTTACCGATGGATGTTAGATCCGGCAAAATACGCTAAAGGCAATCTGCAATTAGGATTAGGGATAAAGTTACCAACCGGTGATTACAACTATAAAGATTATTTTTATAATGTAGGTCCAAACGGGACAAAAGAGTTGCGTCCAGTAGATCAATCCATACAGTTGGGAGACGGCGGAACCGGATTTACTTTTGAAGTAAATACATTTTACAACTTCATAGAAAACTTTGGCGTTTACGGAAATTTCTATTATTTAATAAATCCTCGCGAGCAAAACGGTACAAGAACCTACAGAGAAACTTTAGCAGCTCGATTAGCTAACGAAGCGATCATGAGTGTTCCAGATCAGTATATGTTTAGAGCAGGTTTTAATTATTCCGTGAATCAAATAAAAGGTTTGTCTCTAGCAGCAGGAGTTAGATTAGAAGGAATCCCTGTGAATGATCTTGTGGGTGGAAGCGGAGATTTCCGTCGTCCGGGATATATCTGGTCCGTAGAACCTTCTTTAAACTATGAATATAAAAAAGTAATAGTATTTGCTTCTGTACCATTTGCAGTAGTTCGTAATCGTACCCAAAGTGTAACCGACAAAGAAAATTCGATCAAAACAGGAACTCATGTTCAAGGTGACGCGGCATTTGCTGATTACACTATTAACATTGGTGTATCAACCCGGTTTTAGTTACAAACAGTTTCTAAAACATCATTAAAACACACATGCGAAAAAGGAATTAAAAAGAATCCATATTGATTTTCACGGTTGATAATTTGTTTAAAGGTTTGTTTAAAAATTCTTTATCAACACAAGCCTAACAGATGTTGGAAACCTGTTAGGCTTTTTTAATGAAAATCTATAAATCGACTTCTCCTGACATAGTTTCAATTTTAGAATTAGAATAAAAGAAAAGTCCCCAAAATTAATATTTTATAAATATTTATTGTTTTAGAATATTTAATTATTGTTTATCAATAATTTTTATATATTTGTCACAACTTATAACTTTATAAAAATGAAAAAATTACAAATCTTAAGAGCTGTTTTGGACTTTTTCTGGTTTTTTTCTTTGATCAGCGGAATTGGAATTTTGGTTTTGCTAACTTTTTATTTATTTGATTCTAATATGGATATCCCTGTAAAAATAAAGGGAAACGTAATAACACCTACTACGCTTCTTTCTAAGTTGATTATTTTAGCCAATGTGATCAGTGGATTTCTCTTTTTATACAGCATCTACGTATTGAGAAAAGTGGTTGGGTATTTCCAAAGAAAAGAAATCTTTAAATCTGAGGTTATAGCAAATTTTAATTTAATCGGTAAATTAGTTATCAGCTCTTCGCTTATTAGCCATTTATCCTTATTTATCTTTACTTATATCAATCGAGGCACTGTAGGCTTCTCAATAGAATTTGGAAGCTATGACTCCTTCTTAATTTCAATTAGTTTGGGATTGTTTTTCATGGTGATTAGTGAGGTTTTCAAAATAGCTAAGAATATAAAAGAAGAAAACGAATTAACAATTTAGCACTACTAATCAATTACAGCCTCCGATTAAAATCAACAATTAACTAGATTAAAAAATTGAAATAAGATGAAAAAAATAATTATTCTGAATTGGGTCTTAAAAATATTTATAGGAATTTTACTCTTAGCTATCCCCATAAACGAATGCTTGCGCTATAACCTCTCTAATGAAGCAATAACTGTAATGTACAAAGATTCCCTTTTTGGGCATTTCAGTCCCTATATTATGTTAGTACGAATAGTGATAGTACTATTTGCCCTATTTAATATTCAAAAGGGGCTGCAAGCATTTATTAAAGAAGGCTTTTTTAATATCAAAAGCTCTGATAGATTTAACAGAAGTGGCCATCTTTTATTGCTCTTAAGTGTATCTGGAATCATCATTAGTCTGTTGGTAATGTATCAATCGCCAGAAGAACAAACACTATCTGATATAATTATGTATCTACTATTACTTGCAATAGGAATTGGATTATTAGCTTTTGCTGATGTTATTAAAAAAGGAAATACCATCGAGACAGAAAACAATCTAACAATATAGCTATGCCCATCATTATCAACTTAGATGTTATGCTTGCCAAGCGAAAAATGCGTTCGAATGAATTAGCTGAAAGAATGGGAATTACAACAGCTAACCTTTCTATTTTGAAAACCGGAAAAGCAAAGGCGGTTCGGTTTTCTACTTTGGAGGCAATTTGTGAGATTCTGGAATGCCAACCCGGAGACATTATGGAGTTTGTAAAAGAAGAATAATCTGGAAAAGTCAAATCCCTAGCCCAGATAGAAGTGGAAAGGGTCACATAAAAAACTTGGGGATTAGTTGCTAAATTTGTTCAAAAAAAGGATGGATTTTTCATTATTGAGTCAATTTTTACCAACAGGACTATTGTTGCATTTTGATGTTGTAGATTTTAAAGAATTAGGGGATTTATCTACCAAGAAGGATTGTTTTTATATTTATTTAGATGAGAAGAACCAGCTTCCTTTGGGATTCAATTCATCAGATTATGAGTCAAAGGGTTTCTTTGACCGGACAATTATTCAGGATTTCCCCATTCGAGGGAAAGCCGTTTATTTGTGCATAAAAAGAAGGCGTTGGCGCAACAAATTCGATAAATCAATAGAAATAAAAAGCGATTATTCATTTATAACTGAAGGTTCAAAATTAACCATTGAGCTTTCAGATTTTTTAAAAGGTACAGGTCGAGACCCGAGAAGATACGATAAGTAACATAGCGAGTTATTACGCCATTAAGCCTAATTTATTGCAAAGGCATTACAAGAAAAAAGTTAGCGGTTTTGCAGATTGGAATCAGTTTTCTCACGCAGAAGATTATCTGATTTATCCTGAAAATATTGGGGAAAAATTATCCATCGATGAATTAAGTCTTTCTAAAGGAGAGATTTACACATTTGTAACCAACAAAAACGGTAAAGGTAAAAAAGGAACATTGGTTGCTTGTGTAAAAGGAACGAAAAGCCAAGATATCATTGATGTTTTATCCTTAATCCCATTAGAAAAAAGAAAGTCCGTAAGAGAAATAACCCTTGACATGGCAAACAATATGCAGCTGGCATCACGAATGGCATTTCCAGAAGCATCTATTGTAACGGATCGTTTTCACGTTGTAAAATTAGTATTGGAAGCCCTGCAACACTTGAGGATCAAGTACCGATGGGAAGAAATCGAAAAGGAGAACCAAGCCATTAAAATTGCCAGAAACCAAAATGTAAAATACATTCCTACAACTTTTGAAAACGATGATACTCCAAAACAATTACTGGCCAGAAGTCGCTATATAATCGCAAAAAAAGAAAGTCAATGGACAGAAAATCAAAAGCTAAGAGCTAAAATATTGTTCGAGAATTACCCACTTTTGCATAAAGCATACAAGCACACAATGGAGTTTAGGAACATCTATGAATTGACTATAAGGGAAGATGCAAAACAAAAAATGTTGGATTGGATTAGCTATACAAAACTATTGCAATTGACTGTATTCAACACTGTAGCAAACAGTTTAATATATCATCTCGAAACAATTGCGAACTTCTTTATTAACAGGAACACGAATGCTAATGCGGAATCATTCAATGCTAAAATAAAACTTTTTAGAGCCAATCAAAGAGGTGTTATAGATGTAAAATTCTTTCTCTTTAGAATGGGAAAGCTTTTTGCCTAATCCCCAGAATATTTAACTGACCCAGTGGAAATCCTTTTGCTTTTTTCTTTAAAAAGCAAAAGATTGAAACGTATAGCTGGAAATAGCTCCAAAAAAAAAGTCACACATTACTGTATGACTTTTGTTTTTTATTTTGACATGTCTTAATCCACTAAAACAATCACTTTATTGTCTTTCATTTCAATTGTTCCTGAATGGATAGCAAGGGTGTAATTTTGAGCATCTAGTTTAGTAAATTTACCGGCAACCTCTTTTGCAAAAGTAAAGTTAGAAGCTGTAATTTTCACTACACCTTTTCCTAAAATAGAAACAATTGGTGCGTGGTTATTTAAAATCTGAAAGCTTCCATCAACTCCTGGTAATGTAACCGAAGTTACGTCAGCTGAAAATAATTTTGCTTCTGGTGACACTATTTCTAATAACATAATTTTTCAGTTTAAAGCTTAAAAGTTTAAAGTTTAAGGTTACTTGAGAACCTTAAACTTTAAACTTTAAAACTTGTTTTTAAGCTTCCGCTAACATTTTTTCTCCAGCTTCGATAGCTTCTTCAATAGTCCCTTTAAGGTTAAAAGCTGATTCTGGCAAGTGATCTAATTCACCGTCAATAATCATGTTAAATCCTTTGATGGTATCTTTAATGTCAACTAAAACTCCTTTCAATCCTGTAAATTGCTCTGCAACGTGGAACGGTTGAGATAAGAAACGTTGTACACGACGTGCTCTTGAAACGGCTAACTTATCCTCTTCAGATAATTCTTCCATACCAAGGATCGCAATGATATCTTGTAATTGTTTGTATTTTTGTAAAATCTCTTTCACTCTTTGTGCACAATCATAATGCTCATCACCTAAAATTTGAGGAGTAAGAATTCTTGAAGTAGAATCCAATGGATCCACCGCAGGATAAATACCTAATTCCGCAATTTTACGAGATAATACTGTTGTAGCATCTAAGTGAGCAAAAGTTGTAGCCGGAGCTGGATCCGTTAAATCATCCGCAGGCACGTAAACCGCTTGTACAGATGTAATAGACCCTTTGTTTGTCGAAGTAATACGTTCTTGCATAGCACCCATTTCTGTTGCTAATGTTGGTTGGTATCCTACTGCAGAAGGCATACGACCTAAAAGTGCCGAAACCTCAGAACCTGCTTGTGTAAAACGGAAGATGTTATCCACGAAGAACAATACATCTTTTCCTTGATCAGTTCCTGCTCCATCACGGAAATATTCCGCTATAGATAATCCAGAAAGTGCTACACGAGCACGAGCTCCTGGAGGCTCATTCATTTGACCGAAAACGAAAGTAGCTTTTGACTCTCTCATTCCTGGCATATCTACTTTAGATAAATCCCATCCTCCATTTTCCATAGAGTGCATGAATTCATCACCGTATTTTATAATTCCTGACTCTAACATCTCACGAAGTAAGTCATTCCCTTCACGTGTTCTTTCTCCTACTCCTGCGAATACAGAAAGTCCACCGTGACCTTTTGCGATATTATTAATTAACTCTTGGATCAATACTGTTTTACCAACACCTGCACCACCAAACAATCCAATTTTCCCTCCTTTTGAGTAAGGCTCAATTAAATCGATTACTTTAATACCGGTGAATAAAACTTCAGAAGAAGTAGATAAATCTTCGAATTTTGGTGCTTGTCTGTGAATAGACATTCCGTTTTCTCCTGTTTTTGGTAAATTACCTAAACCATCAATGGCATCTCCAATTACATTGAATAGACGACCGTAAACATCGGCACCAATTGGCATCTGGATAGGATTCCCTGTTCCAACTACTTCATAACCTCTGCTCAAACCATCTGTTGAGTCCATCGAAATGGTACGTACTGTATTTTCACCAATGTGAGATTGTACTTCAAGTACCAATAAAGTACCATCTTTTTTTGTGATTTCTAACGAATCATAAATTTTTGGAAGTTCAACATCTTTACCGTTGAAAACTACGTCAACTACTGGTCCAATGATCTGGGCAACTTTTCCTATTACTTTTGACATTACTTATGTGTTTATTAAATAGCTATTTAGGTTTATGAATTAGTACCAATCGAAACGTATCGATTAAATGCCTTTTTCAGAGCGCAAAGATAATTTTTTAAAATAAAAAATCAACACCTTTTACGATAAAAAAAGGATATTTTTAATAGTTCCCATAGAAATGACCAAGAAACGGACAAAAGACAGCAATATCCTTAAAATAAACAACCACCACGTCACAAGACGGGTGGTGGTTTATTTAAAAAAAAGAAGGGTAATTATTGAATTGTCACTGGATATTGAATTCCATATAAACCTAAGTCAACCCCTTTAAGATTTGAACCGTATTTAGCATTAATTGCTTCTATGAATTTATTCGCAATCAAAGCATAACCTCTAGGACTTGGATGAACTCCATCTAGAGAGAATGTACCTCCTGTCACATAAACAGCAGTCATATGAAAATTACCAAAGCGAATTCCGCCATTGTTCAACTGATTCAAAACCGAAGCAGCGTCAACGAAAGCCAACCCATTAGATTCTGCAGCAGCTTTAATTGTTACATTATAAGCATCTGTAGCTACTTTTATCTCCAAAACCTCCGAAGCTGTTAAAACTCTTTCGTCTTGCAAAGGATAAGTAACTCCTACTGTATTAAAAGGAGCAGGAATTCCAGCTTGTGGCGTTCCTATAACAGTTCTAGTAGTCAGTAATATAAAATCTTTATTAGCCACATTTGCACCACCATTAGCATGACGTGCCTGCCCATATAAACTACCCATTAAGCCTGCTTGACCAGCAGGAACTCCAGCAGCTATTAATGCACCAGTAATCTGAGCACTATAATTCACTAGGGCTTCATCTCTTATCAATAGCGGATTTGTAGCCGAAGCGGTTAATGTTTTAATTCTACTACCCGCACCCAAAGCCGTAAGGATTTGTTTTACAGGACCTAACAACTGCGTATTCAACTGTGTTGCTGTAGCTGCATCTAACGGTACTGGATTAAAAGGAACTGTTGTAAAAAACGGAAGATTATTGATATACGGTAAGTTTGCAACTACCCCTTTTCTACCTCCAGTAGCAAGAGCAGTGGCTAGGGCGTTATAAGCCGCATTAAAGGTCCCTGCAGGAGTTATGTCATTTCCTAAAATAGGATCTTGTGACGTTGGCACTCCGCCATTAGTTGCATATCCTAAAACATCATTTCCTCCTATAAATAAGGAGAAAAAAGTTGGGTTTTGATCTGTAGCATCTTTAAGCACACTTGACATTGCCGTTTTTGCAAATCGTCCAAAATAAGGATTTGCTTGACCGTAACCTGCTACTCCTAAATGAATTGCTTTTGCACCCGGAACTCCCATGTTACTGTAATACCCAGAGATACTAGCCCCAAAAACAGTCCCTGAAACACCAGAAACATTTACAGGTCCAGCTCCATTAAAATACAAACGCGTCGGGAATTGAGGGATTTGATTCCCACCAATAGAGAAACCTCCTCTATTGTCCTCTGCCATGAATGGGTTTGTAAAAGCGCCTCCACCAACCAGAGCAAACTGCTCAGCCATGATATTTGGGTAAGAATTTTTTTGACCCGCTTTAAAAAGTGCTCCATCACTATATCCAGCAGCAAACGAATCTCCCAGGGCAACAAATTTAGAAAAATCTGCCGTGCCTGCTGTTAACGGCTCGTCGACAACTACTTCATCGTCGTTATTACATGCTGCGAAGGTTAGCGAAATCAACAACAGCCATTTGAAATTTTTTATCATACTATTTTTTTTAAAATTATTGACGTTTTTAGTTTTATGGGTTGATTGTCCATGAAGCAAACCATTGTTGACCTATAGCACCCGCTCCTATTACCTGAATATAATCCTCTCCACCAATGTTAGTAGCTCCTACCTTAAGCACTGATTTTAATTTTGGAAAACCATAATTAATTTGAGCATCTAGCACTGTATTTTCAGGAACAATTCCATCAGCAAAAGAAGACTGCCATAAATACTCTGTGTTGTATCTCGCATTTATATTGAAACCAAAGTTTTTAAATAAACTAGCATTTCCAATTGAAGCTTTTACTCTGTGCTTAGGAGTATTAAATCCAGCAATAAAACTAGGATCTTCCTCTTGGTTAAAATTAAATTCAGCATAATTATAATTCACTCCCAATTCAAAATCTTTATATACTTTCTTAGATAAACCTACACCAAAACCTAATGAAGTAATTTTTGCAGTTGTATTGGTATAAACTTGATAAACTCTTCTATCACCATTTGCTAATGCTGAAAGTGTAGCTAATGTAGCTGGATTACCAAAGTCAAATGTTGTATTAACATCCCCATAATACGGACTGATTACTCTAGACGTATTCATGAAATCATTGTAAATATTATAATATCCATTTATATCAATTGATAAATCGTTGTTGACAACAGAACGATAACCCAATTCGATTGCCTGTACCTCTTCTGGCTTAACCAATCTAGGATTAGCTGTTTTCAACAAAGCTGCTGCTGCAGGAACATTTGTTGGATTAGCAGCAATGGCAGCACTAAATGCTTGTACCGAAGTTAAAGTATATGAATTATTGTACGCATTTTGACCTGTTAATGTTAAAGTTGCAGGTATACCCAATGTTTGACTAGCGGCACTAACAGCCCTAACCTCTGTAAAACGACCTAAATTCTCTGGAGCAGAACCAATCAAAGCAAACGGTCCTAAGTCAAGTCCAATGTACTGATCTTGTGTTGTAGGATTTCTAAATCCTGTTTGATATGATGCTCTAAAATTATGTCTTTTAGCTTCTCCAGCAGAATATACCAATGATACACGTGGTGAAATGTTTCCATTAAAATTTTGACTTTTATCATAACGAGCTGACCCAGTAAATTTCAAGCGGTCATCCATAAATTTTTTAGTCAATTGCCCGTAAGCACCATACTCGTTATATCGTAAAGGACCATCAAAATCAGTAAAGATTGTTCCTTGAGAATTCATTTCATATTGTCTGAATGAACCTCCTAATTGAATCTCAGCAAATTTCACTAAATCTTTGAAATTATAGTTCACATCGGAATGATAAATTTTTGACTGGTCAATAAACTTCGCCCCTTTGGTTAGATCTGGCTCCGCAATTGCTGCTGCCAAAGCATTTTTGAACTGTATGGAACCCGGCTCAAATCTTGCACTTCCTGTTGGAGTTGGTAAAAAAGGCAACCCAGTTGGTTTAATATTGAAATCGGCATAATTTCTTGCATTCGCAGCTGATTGCTGAGCATTGGTTCCTAATACTGCTCCCGAAAGTTGATATGCAGTAGCATAGTTCGTAAACCATTCTGTATCTGATTTTGCAGCTCTATTAACATTCCAAGCAGCAAAGCGCATATCATAAGAATTTCCTGCATCCTCGTCAGTCACATACCCTCTAACAAAGAAATTTTTTCCTTTGATTTCCAATTTAGATTGCTGCATGAAGAAATCACCCAATGCATATCTATTTGCTCCTTGGTAAATTGTACTACCTAAACCAATCTTATGTTGTAAAATAATTTCAGTCTCCCCTTCCCAAGGCTTAAAATGCAAAGAAAAATCTGCTTTTACGCTTCTTACTTTGTTGTCATTTAAATCTTGCTCACGGTATCCTGTTCTGCTTACTTGACCCACATTAGTTATAAAGGTTGTAACCTCATCCCCATACAAGTTTAATCCGTCATAATTTTGATTATTAGCATGTCCAATAGAACCGCCAGTAACACTTCTTTGATCAGCAGCAATCCATTCCGTAGCTCTCAAAAAATTAAAATTTCCTTTAGCAGCAAAATGCTTACTAAATGCTTTGGCAGCTCTTAATCCAAAATCAAAATAATCATTAGTACCCGCAGCCTGTTGCGTGGTTTGACCATATTTTACATACGTACTGATGCCTTGGTTTGTAAAAGGATTTTTACTGTTCATAAACAAAATACCATTAAAAGCATTTGCACCATAAAGTGCTGAAGATGCTCCCGGAAGTAACTCTACATTAGCAACATCAATATCTGATAGACCAATTAAATTCCCTAATACAAAGTTCAAAGCAGGTGATGAATTATCCATTCCATCAACCAATTGCATAAAACGCGTATTAGCCACTGTAGAAAATCCTCTAGTGTTAATAGACTTGAAGGAAATACTACTTGTATTAAAATGCACTTCTTTAAGATTTTCTAAACCATCATAAAATGTAGGTGCGGTAGTGTTTTTAATTTGTTGAATACCCATTCTTTCAATAGTAACAGGTGACTCAATCACTCTTTCAGGAGTTCTTGAAGCTGAAACCACAATTTCGTCTAGTTTATTCTCTTCATCTAAAAGTGTTACAGCAATTTTTTGATTACTAGAAGAAATAGCAACTTTTTGGGATCGATATCCCACACTTGTAACCTCAATTGTAAAAGGTGGTTTTGCGATAGATTGCAATGTAAATACACCATCTAAATCGGTAATTGTACCTGAAGATTCTCCAACAATCTTAATGTTGGCTCCAGGAATAGGTTGGTTGTTACTATCTGTAACAATACCTGAAATTGAGTTTTGAGCAAAGGTTAGGCTACAAAAAAACAATGACAAAAAAAGTAAATACACTCTCATTGGGTTATAATTTGTTGGTTTATGAAGCCAAAGTACAAATATTTTTGATATTAATAAAAAAGCACCTTAAAAATTTCATATTTATCAGTTAATTTGCCTCATTTACACTTATTCTATATTTGAATTTAATTATTTAATGTTAAAATTTACATCGAAAAAACAGAATATCATTATGCACGCATATAAAAAATACAGATATCACAAAATTATTATTAATTTTTAGATATTTGATAAAAGTGATAAAAACCTAAAAATTTATCATTTTTTTATCGCTACTGTCACTTATCAGTGCTTTACCATGCACTGCAAAAAAAGCATAAAAAAACCCCGAAAGAATATTTCGAGGCTTTATTATGAAAATAGGATACTATAAATTTACTCTACAGTAACTGATTTTGCTAAATTACGAGGTTGATCTACATTACATCCGCGCATAACAGCAATATGATAAGATAAAAGCTGTAAAGGTATTGTCGTAATCAATGGTGATAACGCATCTGATGTTTCTGGGATTTCAATAACGTAGTCCGCTAATTCCCGAACTTGTGTATCTCCCTTGGTTACTACTGCTATGATTTTTCCACTTCTGGACTTAATTTCTTGTATATTACTCACAATTTTATCGTAGTGTCCCTGTTTTGGTGCAATCACAACTACTGGCATGTGCTCATCAATTAATGCAATCGGTCCGTGTTTCATTTCTGCAGCAGGATATCCTTCAGCATGAATATAGGAGATCTCTTTTAATTTCAATGCACCTTCTAGGGCTACAGGAAAATTATATCCTCTCCCTAAATACAAACAATTGGCGGCATCTTTAAAGACAGCAGCTATTTCTTTTGCTCTGTCATTCGTCTCTAAAGCTTCTCTTACTTTTTCAGGAATAATTTCTAATTCTTGCAAATAGCTGTGAAAAACAGAATTCGACAATGTTCCTTTGGCTTTGGCCAAACGCAAAGCAATCATAGTCAATACAGTAATTTGAGTGGTAAAAGCTTTAGTAGAAGCAACCCCAATTTCAGGTCCAGCATGCGTATAAGCACCGGCATGAGTTTCTCTCGAAATAGAAGAACCTACTACATTACAAACTCCAAAAACAAATGCACCATTTTCTTTAGCCAGTTTTATTGCTGCCATCGTATCCGCTGTTTCTCCTGATTGAGAGATAGCAATGACGATGTCTTTACTATTTATAATTGGATTTCTGTATCTAAATTCAGAGGCATATTCTACTTCAACTGGAATTCTAGCAAACTCCTCAAAAACATACTCGGCCACTAAACCAGCATGCCAAGAAGTACCACAGGCAACAATAATAATTCTTTCTGCATTTAAGAATTTTTCTAGATTATCTTCAACTCCTGCCATTTGGATTAATCCTTCATTTGCATGAAGTCTTCCACGGTAAGTATCTTTAATAACACTAGGTTGCTCATAAATTTCTTTCAACATAAAATGATCGTACCCTCCTTTTTCAATTTGCTCCAAATTCATTTGAAGTTCCTGAATCGTAGGATTAACTAAAGAATCATCTTTAATTTTACGTACTTTCATTTGCTTATGCAGCCTAATATTCGCCATTTCACCATCTTCTAGGTAAATAGCATTTGACGTATATTCTATGAATGGCGAGGCATCTGAAGCTATAAAAAACTCTCCTTCTCCTACACCAATTGCCAACGGACTACCTAAACGTGCCGCAACGATTTCGTTGGGATTTTTTTTATCAAAGACAGCAATCGCATAAGCTCCTACAACTTGATTTAAAGCTACTTGAACAGCCTTACCTAATTTAAGTTTGTCTTTTTTCTGAACTTCTTCAATTAGATTTACAAGTACTTCTGTATCTGTATCGGAATGAAAAACATATCCTCTTTTTAATAATTCTGCTTTCAAAGGAGCATAGTTCTCGATAATTCCATTATGAACAATGGCCAAATCTCCTGAATTAGAAAGATGAGGATGTGAGTTTACATCATTTGGAACACCATGAGTGGCCCAACGTGTATGCCCAATTCCAATGCTTCCATTGATTGTAATTTCTTTTGAGGCTCGTTCTTCAAGATCTGATACTTTCCCTTTGGCTTTAGAAACTTTTAAATTTTCACCATCGTACAACATCACACCCGCGCTGTCATAACCTCTATATTCCAGCCTTTTTAATCCCTTAATTACAATAGGATAAGCTTCTCTGTATCCAATATATCCAACGATTCCACACATAGTCTTGGTTTAATTAGGTTTTGTATAATAAATTTCAAGTTTCAATCTCTTCTCCACAGGAACGGTAGATTTTCCGCTATATAAGATAGTTCCTAAAGGATTCATCACCGAAGCTTTTGGCGCCTGAGAAATAAAAGCATTTGGATTTTTTACTTTATAAGATGCTATAATGCCAATGTCCTCCGTAACCACAAGTCCTAGTTTAACATTAGTAGAATCCTTATTATTGATAAGGTTTCGTATCTGATTTGTAATTCTAATTTTATAGGTAACTCCTCGTTTAGTCGTTGCATCCTTTTTGATCATACCGTCAAAAAAAGCTTTGGACTTCTTTGGATTAGTAGTATTTGAAGTAGGATCTAAGGAGTAATCTACTAATGGTCGGCTATTCGTAAAATCATATAGATAAATTCTTTGTGGCTCATTACTAGACGCCATCGCATCGGCATCAATATGAAAGACTAAATTTGCTTCATTTACCAATAACTTTTTACCATCGGCTGGATTTCTTAAATCATCTAATTCATCAGAAACTCCATTAGGACCAGTAAGAACTCCATTTGCATCGTAACCTTTTAAATCTTTAGGATCAAAAAGCTGCAGCACCGCTACGGAACCCTCTCCACCCCTTAGAAATAATTTATCATCTCCGTCTGTTCTATTTCCTGTACTTGGCAAAGCAGCATAAGCAGCACCTGCAGTAGTAAAATCATTATTCAATAAACTAACCGTATTTCCTGTTAAGTTAAGTTCAATAGTCTTTTTCACTCTCGTAGTTGTTGTTACACCAGCAGTGGTAGACACTAAATCTTCATTGTACCTAATTGTAATTTTTCCTGCTCTAAAATTCAACATCGCTAGATTTCCAGCACTGCTTCCTGATTTTTCCATTTTAAAGTAAAGTCCTCTAAAATAATTTTTAAAAACATCATTTGAGGCCAATTTACCGGAATTAACCGCATCAATAATTCTGGTTTTAAAGTAGTTTCTATTTAAATTCAACTTCATACCTGGTGGAGTATAAGCTGTCGATTTGACATTTGTAATTGAATCTGTCGTTACAACAACGTGCTCCTCAGGATTAAAGAAAAATTCCTCATTTTGAGACTTATCTGAACTGTCATTTAAAAGTGTCGCTTTTTTTAAATTGTTAAACTCAGTATTTTGATCTGTAAAATATTTTTGCTGCTGCTGAAAACCGGAATCAGGATCTGAGTCTCTCATGAAATAACCTGATTCATAGATACTCAATTTCATTTTAGCCTTTTCCACGCCGTAAATTGAATCTAGAACATATACGCGGCTCCCATCTGCATTCACTTTAGTTTGCAATGGATCCGTATAATAAGGAATCGTTAAAACAACACTTTCAACATAAGGATTTGAACTGACAACAGTGGTCAAAACCGGAAGAGTCAACTGGGTATTAAAATTCGCAGTGGTTTCTCCAAAGTTTGAATTACTATAAATTCCCAAGGGGTTTACTTCAAGATTATTAGACTGAATTGGCCCCGTTTTTTGATTGTAACCTAAGATGCCGTACGATGCTTTATCGAGATCAAAATTGTTTCCACCGATCAAATCTCCACCAACTTCATTGTAATCTTTATCACATGAATATAAAAATACAACAGTAGCTACTATCAGGATTTTCTTAAAAAAAGAATTATTATACATATTTATTAAAAAAGTTTAATTTAAAGAACCTCGTTTATGTAAAAGTTAGTATACGCTTCTGCGAATGCATCTTTCGGAGCGAAAGATAAAAAAGGTTTTCCTGAAGATTCTATAAATTTTGTTAAACTTGAAGAGAGGTTTTCTGAGGCAATAATGACTGCATCAGAATGCTTTATGGTAGACTTTATAATGTTTTCGTAATCTGGTATTGCCAAATCTTCAATTGCATCAGCGGGAACTCCATCAAATTTTACTTTATTGATCATTTCCACATTCAAAGTTCCTTCAAAGGACTGACTGTAAACAGAAGTAACAATCTTTGTTTCAGAAAACAAGGCTTCATTTTTATAAAAATGCTTCATATAAATAGGCAACATAGCAGCCATCCATCCATGAACATGTATAATATCTGGAACCCAATTGAGTTTTTTAACGGTTTCAACAACTCCTTTAGCAAAGAAAATAGCACGTTCGTCATTGTCAGGATACATCACCCCTTCTTCGTCCGTAAACGTAGCTTTTCTTTTAAAATATTCATCGTTGTCAATAAAGTACACTTGAATTCTCTCTTTTGGGATAGAAGCTACTTTTATAATCAATGGCATATCCAAGTCATTTACTACCAAATTCATCCCCGAAAGTCTAATTACTTCGTGCAATTGGTGTCTTCTCTCATTAATATTTCCATACCTTGGCATAAAAATTCTTATCTGTCCGCCTTGATCATTAATCATTTTTGGAACGTCATAAGACATTAGAGAGACCTCGTTCTCAGCGAGATACGGCACCACTTCAGATGATACATATAATATCCTCTTATCTTTCATATTGTAATTTACTTTATTTATTGGCAATAAAAACCATGCAAAATTACAAAAATTTATGCAGTTATTAACTAAAATAGTAAGTTTGCATTTAATTTTAATAATACTGCCATGCCAATTTTCTACGGAAAAGCATCTTTAATGGACTATTTGAAACCTTTAAAAATAAGCCATTCCACTATTGGATTTGTTCCAACTATGGGTGCTTTACATCAGGGTCATTTGGCTTTAATGCAAAAATCATTGGCGGAAAACACAAATACTGTAGTGAGTATTTTTGTAAATCCTACGCAATTCAACAATCCTGAAGACTTAGCAAAATACCCGAGAACACTGGATAAAGATGTAAAAAAACTGACCAATTTGGATCCAAATATCATCTTGTATGCGCCAACAGTTGAAGATATTTATGACGGAAAACCGGTTTCGGAATCGTTCGATTTTGATGGATTGGAAAACCAAATGGAAGGCAAATTTAGACCCGGACATTTTAATGGTGTGGGAACCATTGTAAAGCGACTTTTTGAGATTATTGAACCTACTAACGCCTATTTTGGCGAGAAAGATTTTCAACAATTGCAAATTGTAAAAAAAATGGTGGCTAAAAACCACTTGAAAGTAAACGTAATTGGCTGTCCTATTTATAGAGAGGCTAATGAACTTGCTATGAGCTCCAGAAACGAGCGTTTATCTGTGCAGGAAAGAGAAGAAGCATCCATTATCTACAAAATTCTTAGCTCCGTAAAAGAGCAATTTTCAAAAAATAGTACCGCTAAAATTTCAGAATGGGTTCAAAAATCATTTGACAACAATCCCAATTTCACTTTAGAATATTTCACCATTGCTGATGAAGCAACGCTTTTATCATGCAGTCGAAAAAATAAAAATAAAAAATACCGCGCTTTCATAGCCGTATTAGTCAACAATATTCGTTTAATTGACACCATTTCACTAAATTAATTTACTTTTGTAGCATGCAAATTCAAGTATTAAAATCAAAAATTCACCGCGTTAAGGTAACCGGCGCCGATTTAAATTACATCGGATCCATCACTATTGACGAATCATTGTTAGAAGCTTCAAATATTATTGAAGGCGAAAAAGTTTCCATTGTAAACATCAACAACGGAGAACGTTTTGAAACCTATGCTATCAAAGGCGAAAAAAATTCAGGAACCATTACACTTAATGGTCCTGCAGCTAGAAAAGTTCAAAAAGACGATATCATCATCATCATTTCCTACGCAACTCTAGATTTCGAAGAAGCGAAAACCTTCAAACCATGGGTTATTTTTCCAAATGAAAATGACAATTCGTTGACTTAATTTCTATTCGAATAAATCCAACAACATTTTGTAGCCACTGATTCTCTGATTTTTGCATTTTAAATCCGAGAATTAGTGGCTATTTTTTAAACGTTAGTTCGGTCCTTGAGATCAAAGCGCAATTGTACTATTTACCGATATTCATTTTCAATTAAAAACAATAATGTTTATATTGCCTGCGCTTATTTAGAGTATTATGTACTTTCTAAAATAAACCAAATCATGAAAAAACTAATACTCTTACTACTCTTTTCTATTTCCGTATTTTCACAAAAATCTGTGATTGCTTTCGATTCTCAAGTGCTTGGTGAAAGCAGAGAAATAACCATTGGACTCCCACCTTCTTTTGAAAAAAATCCAAATAAAAAATACCCTATTCTCGTTTTATTGGATGGCGATTATCTTTTTGAACCTTTCTACGGTGCCTTAAATTATGGATCCTATTGGGATGATTTACCGGAAACCATCATTGTTGGCGTTAGCCAAAACAAAAACAACGAACGATTTGACGACTGCAATTATGACGAAGCTGATGGTGTTCCTTCTGGAAAAGGCGCTAAATTTTTCGAATTCATTGGAGCAGAGTTGTTGCCATACATCGAGAAAAAATATCCTGTTGCCCCTTTCCGCATCATCGCCGGTCATGACACGACTGCGGGATTTTTGAATTTTTTTCTGTACAAAGACAATCCTATTTTTAATGCCTACATTTCATTGAGTCCAGAACTGGCTCCAGATATGGAAAACCGAATTCCAGAGCAACTTTCAAAACTAAAACAACCTGTTTTTTATTATCAATCCAATGGTGATGGCGATGTAAAGAAACTGCAAGCCTCTATCAAAAAATTAGACACAAATATAAAACTGATTACTAATCCGTTACTAAATTACAAGTTTGATACTTTCAAAGGTGCATCTCATTATTCACTGGTTCTGTATTCGATTCCAAATGCTTTGTACCAATTTTTCGATACGTATAAACCCATTTCTTCAACTGAATATTCGGAGAAAATTGTCATTCTTCAATCAGGATATGTGGATTATTTGACCAATAAATATGAGGTTTTATCTAAAAATTTAGGTTTAAAAATACCCATTCGCGTCAACGATTTCAAAGCCATTGAAGCTGCAATTCTTAAGAACAAAGCCTATTCAGAACTGGATAAACTAGCAGAGATTGCCAATAAAAACTACCCAAAATCAATGCTTGGAGATTACGAATTGGGATTGATGTATGAAAAAACAGGTGACCTGAAAAAAGCAGCAAAACGATATCAAACCGCTTCGCAATTAGAAGAAATTGGTGACCTTACAAAAAACATGATGATGGAGAAATATGATGATATGATCAGTCAAACACCAAAAAGATAATGTCAAAAGTAAAAACAACTTTTTTTTGCCAAAACTGTGGCGCACAATATGCCAAATGGCAAGGACAATGCAATTCCTGTAAAGAATGGAATACGATTGCGGAAGAGATTATACAAAAACAAGAAAAAATAGCTTGGAAAAGCGAATCAGCAGCAACTAGTAAAGCACCAAAACCGTTACGAATAAACGAAATTGATTCGGCTCAGGAAATCCGAATGGACACCACTGACGCCGAACTGAATCGCGTATTAGGAGGCGGAATCGTTCCCGGTTCATTGATCCTTTTGGGTGGCGAACCCGGAATTGGAAAAAGCACGCTATTGCTTCAAATATCCTTAAAATTACCTTACAAAACTTTATATGTTTCCGGTGAGGAAAGTCAGAAACAAATAAAAATGCGTGCCGAAAGAATCACGCCAAGCGGAGACAATTGTTATATTCTCACGGAAACCAAAACACAAAACATCTTCAAACAAATTGAAGCTATACAACCGGAAATCGTGATTATCGATTCCATTCAAACCTTGCATACGGATTATATTGAATCTACTCCGGGAAGTATTTCTCAAATACGGGAAACCACAGCCGAACTGATCAAATTTGCCAAAGAAACCAATATTCCCGTGATTCTGATTGGTCACATCACCAAAGACGGAAACATCGCCGGACCAAAAATCCTAGAACACATGGTGGACACCGTTTTGCAATTTGAAGGCGATAGAAATCACGTGTATCGCATTTTACGTTCGTTAAAAAACCGATTCGGTTCTACTGCCGAAATTGGTATTTATGAAATGTTAGGCAATGGTTTGAGAGAAGTTTCAAATCCATCGGAAATATTGATTTCACATAAAAATGAGGAATTATCCGGAACTGCAATTGCCTCCACATTAGAAGGCATGCGCCCTTTGATGATTGAAATTCAAGCCTTGGTAAGCACAGCAGTGTACGGAACTCCGCAACGCAGCACCACGGGTTACAATGCCAAAAGATTAAACATGATTTTGGCAGTATTAGAAAAAAGAGCTGGTTTTAGGCTTGGCGCCAAAGATGTATTCCTGAATATAACTGGTGGAATTTCAGTAGATGATCCGGCGATAGATTTGGCTGTTGTTGCTGCCATTTTATCTTCGAATGAAGATATTGCAGTCAATAAAGATTTTTGTTTTGCTGGTGAAGTTGGACTTTCAGGCGAAATTCGTCCGGTAAACCGCGTGGACCAACGTATTCAAGAAGCCGAGAAATTAGGTTTTTCGACCATTTTTGTATCCAAATACAATAAAATTGCGTTGAAAAATACCGGAATCCAAATTCGCTTAGTGGCGAAAATCGAAGATGTTGCCAGCGAGTTGTTTGGATAGCTCAAAACATTAAATTTCTTAAGTAAACCACCAAGAACTCATATTTCATGGTGGTTTATTTATTTAACTAAAATACCTTAGAATTTAATTCATTACAGTTGACTACATAATTTGGCCATTAATGATAAAACTTAAAAAAACTCCATCAAATACAACTTCTTTTAAACGTAACATTAAAGTTACTATCTAAAACGATCTTCTCTCGAATTTTACGAATAGGTATTCAGACTCCCCATTTACACTAAAAAAGTAAACTTTTCATAATGGCTTAAATCATTTATAGATTGAATATCATTTTCGTATAATTATTTTTCGTAACTTTATGTTTAACAATACATTACGAAAATAAAAATGAAACCATCACACCAAACTATGACTCATTTATACGAACACTTAGGCAAAGTTTTCTATACTATTGCGGCCATAGACAAAACCATTCGTAAAGAAGAAATCGACCAACTGAAACAAATTATAAAAACAGAATGGCTTCCGCTGGAAAATAGTTTCAATGAATTTGGCGACGACACTGCGTATGAAATCGAAATTGTTTTTGACTGGCTTGTCGCCAATGAATGGGAATTGGAACAAGTGATTCCCGACTTTAAAATTTTCAAAGAAGAACATCAACACTTGTTTACATCAGAAATGAATGCTTTAATTCTAAAAACCGCCAACGCAATAGCTTCTTCTTTTTCAGGAAAAAATAAATCAGAACACGTTTTAATAAGTCAACTAAGCGCAATTCTTTTGCAATAATACAGCATCAAACACTCTACTTTAATTTTAAAATAGCAAAGACATGAAAAGACAAACTGGCATTTGGATAGATTCTTCAAAAGCAATAATTGTTGCTCTTGATGGTGATACAGAAAAAATTACCGAAATAGATTCTGAGGTTGAAAACAGTGTACATCATAATGACGAAGGCAATAAAGGAACTTTCTCAGGAGTTCATCATGGCAATAGTGATAAAAAATTTGACGAACGAAAAAAACAAGCGCTGGATTACTTTATAAAATCAGTTCTTTCGTATGTTAAAAAATCGGATGAACTTATTGTTTTTGGTCCAGCGCAAACCAAAACTAAACTGGAACAAAAATTAATCACGGATCATTTAATTGAACCCGGAAAACTTAAAGCAGTAGAAACAGCAGATAAAATGACCTTAAACCAGATTGTGGAAAAAGTTCGAAGGTTCTACAATCCACACGAATATAAAGTACCAAAGCTATAAAGCTCATTTAACGGCTCTACAACAATTTAGAAACTACAAGACTTTGTGTTTGTAGTTTTTTTGTGTTTACAATTGAACGAAATTAAATTAACCATCAAAATTCTAAAGAAAACTATAAAAAACTTTCCTTTAGTATTATTTTGCTTTTCTTTATAGACGAGATTCTAAACTCCATTTATTTTAGATTTTATCAAGTATCCAAATCATTTATGAGAACCGGAAAACAAAAATTAATCCTTGCTGCGAAAATACTTTTTGTATTATTTGTACTAATGATTATTGCTTTTTACATATTTCGCGATGCCGTTTTACAACAAACCATCGCTAAGGTCTCACACGAAATGGAAGTCGATTACAACAGCACTTTTACGATAAAAAAAGCTTCTTTTGACGGGTTATCAGGATTGAATCTTACCGAAATAATACTAGTTCCTAAAAATGCAGACACGCTGTTTAAAATTCAAAAACTAAAAACCAGTGTCAATTTATGGCAGCTGCTATCTGGCGATGTGCAACTGGGAACTTTAGAAGTCCAGAACGGTTTTGTACAGTTAGTAAAAAAAGGAAAAGTAAGAAATTTTGATGCTTTTCTAAAAAAAGACAATCAAACAGAAATACGCGATGAGAAAAAAGATTACGCGAAGTTTACCTATAGAATCATCTCAAAAGCACTGAATTTAGTACCAACGGATATGATTCTGGACAATCTTTCTTTCCGACTCGATGATAATGGGAAAAAAGCAACCATCAATTTTCAAAAACTGCGATTGGTCAACAAACAACTAGAAACTTCGATAAAAGTGCAAACCAATACCATTTCACAACGTTGGAGAATTAAAGGATTTGCCGATCCAAGAAATAAAAAAGCGGATATTCGTTTCGCCAATATTGATACGGGTGCCATCCAGATGCCTTATTTAGACGAGCGTTTCAACCTAAAATCCAGCTTTGATTCCATCCGATTGAATATTCAAAACATAGATAGAGATGGTGATGAATTGCATATTGATGGCTTTATGGCTATTACCAATTTAAAACTCAACCACCCAAAAATCGCTAGTAAAGATGTATTATTAAAAAACGCCAAATTCGATTACCGCTTTTTACTAGGATCTGATTTTATTTCTATTGACAGCAGCTCAACGGTTCAGTTGAATAAGATAAAATTTCATCCCTACTTGGCTTACGAAACAGAGAAAGATACCATTTATAAATTCAAAGTAAACCTACCAAAAATGAAAGCGCAGGATTTTATTACCTCGCTTCCTGACGGATTATTTACCCATTTTCAGGGAATGGAAGCCACTGGAACTTTTGATTATAAATTGGATTTTGCTTTCAACCAAAACAAACCCAATCAGCTGGTTTTTGACAGTAAATTGAAGAAAGAAAACCTAAGAATTACAAAATACGGCGAAGCCAATCTAAACAAACTTAATGGCGAATTTATGTATCGGGCTTTAATCAACAATGTGTTTCAACGAGGTGTTTTGGTAGGAAATGCGAATCCAAACTACACGCCTTTGGACCAAATTTCGCCCTATTTACAAAAATCGGTTTTGACAACCGAAGATCCCTCTTTCTTTAGTCATAGAGGATTTATTAACGAAGCTTTCAAGCAATCTATCGTCAAAAACATTCGGACCAAAAAATTTGCACGCGGTGCCAGTACCATTAGCATGCAATTAGTGAAAAATGCTTTCCTGAGTCGGGAAAAAACAGTATCTCGCAAACTGGAAGAAATTCTATTGGTTTACATTTTGGAAAACAACCGAATTGTGAGCAAGGAACGCATGCTCGAAGTGTATTTTAATATCATCGAATGGGGTCCAAATGTGTATGGAATTGGTGAAGCAAGTCAGTTTTATTTCCAAAAAACACCTGCAGAATTATCGCTGAACGAATGTTTGTATCTTGCCAGAATTATCCCGAGTCCTAAGAAATTCATGTATCAGATTAACGATCAAGGGATGTTGAAAGATTTTGCGATAAAACAGGAATCATTCTTGACCAGCATCATGCTTCGAAGAGGACTTTTGACACCAGAAGACACTATTTACAAGTCGTTACCTATATTAATTTCAGGACCTGCCAAATCTTTTATCAAATTCAAAGTACAAGATTCAACGCAAATAAAGGTGGATTCCTTAGCCGTTGATGACGAATTTGATCTTTAATGGCACAGCTTTAACCACAAAGTTCACGAAGAAGTCGCCAAGTTCACAAGGTTTAAATTTGCTATTATATTGTCATTCAGACAAAGGAGGAATCCCACACAATGAGATTTCTCCTTTATCGGTATGACAAAAAATGGTTTTTTAATTTACGGTGCCGGATCAGGAATAACAGTTTGAACTTCATCAATCGCTTTTAGAATATCCTCTGAAAGTGACACTTTAATTGTATCTATATTTTCTTTTAATTGTTCCAAAGTTGTAGCGCCAATAATCGTGCTGGTTACAAACGGTTGCTGTTCTATAAATGCCAAAGACAACTCTGTCAAAGTGAGTCCATTCTTCTTGGCGATTTCCTGATACAATCTTGTAGCTTCAGTACTTTGTGCGCTGTTGTATCTGGAATACTGAGGAAACAACTTAATTCTGGCATTTGGATGAACTTCACCAGTAAGGAATTTACCGGACAAAACCCCAAAAGCCATCGGCGAATACGCCAATAAACCTACATTTTCTCTCAAACAAACTTCGGCAGAACCGTTTTCAAAAAGTCTATTCAATAATGAATACGGATTTTGAATCGTTTTCACTCGTGGCAAATCATTGTATTTGCTTTCCTCTAGAAAACGCATAATTCCCCAAGGATTTTCATTTGAAAGTCCGATATTTTTAATTTTTCCTTCTTTGACAAAACTGTCTAATGTTTCTAACACATCATGAATATTGTCTTTCCAAGCATCATCCTGGACTTTGAAACCGCGTTGGCCAAAATAATTCGTTTTGCGTTCTGGCCAGTGCAACTGGTACACATCCAGATAATCCGTTTGAAGGCGTTGTAAACTTTTATCCAATGCAAACTTGATGCTAGCTGGTGAAAAATCTAATTGCTCTCTCATGTAGCCAAAATTCGGATTGGGTCCGGCAATTTTAGAAGCCAAAACTATTTGTTCTCTCTTTCCAGTTTTTTTCAACCAAGTTCCAATGATTTTCTCGGTGCTCCCATAGGTCTCCTGACGCGCTGGCACCGAGTACATTTCGGCAGTATCAAAGAAATTGACTCCATTTTCTAAAGCATAATCCATTTGGGCATGACCATCAGCTTCTGTATTTTGTTGGCCAAAAGTCATGGTTCCAAGGCAGATTTTGCTGACTTTTATATCAGTATTTGGTAAAGTTGTGTATTTCATTTTTAAGGAAATTGTATTTTATTTTCGAAAACAAAGATAAAATTAGTTTGTTGTTTAGATTTACAGTTAACAGAAAATTGAGAAACGTTTACAAAATATAACCGCGAATTCGCAAATTAAAAAGCTCCATTCCAAAGATAAAATTAGCGAATTAGCGGTAAAAGAAAAGGTTTTTTTAAACTATTAAGAAATTAAGATTCGATAAGAATTACGCTTAATCTTCCTAATTCCTTAATGTTTAAACTCATAAAACTGGACGTTGTTTTATAAAATATCTCGTAGAAAATAAAAAAAGGTTCAAAGCATACACTCTGAACCTTTGCCTCTTTGAAACTTTGCTTCTTTTTAATTTATTTCATTCAACATTTCGGCGATTTCATCTAATCTTGGCGTAAGAATGATTTCTATTCTACGGTTTTTAGCTTTTCCATCAGCGTTTGCATTGCTTGTCAAAGGCGAAAATTCTCCTCTTCCAGCAGCCGTTAAGTTTTCTTTGTTGATTTTTTTGTTCTCACTCAAAATAGCCACTATTGCCGTAGCTCTTTTGGTCGATAAATCCCAGTTATCCGCAATTGGACCTGAAGCCGTGAAGGCATCATCATCTGTATGACCTTCAATAAGAACAGCTATTTCTGGGTTGTCACCCAAAACTTTACCTAATTCTATAACTGCTTTTTTCCCTTCGGAACCTACCGCCCAACTTCCAGAATTGAAAAGTAGTTTGTTCTCCATAGAAACATACACTTTGCCATTTTTTTGTTCCACGGTCAACCCTTTTCCTTCAAAACTATTTAAAGCATTAGACAAGGTCTCTTTTAGTTTTTTCATGCTGGCTTCTTTGGCAGCAATCAAATCCTCTAATTCTTGCAAACGTTGTGCGCTTTTGCTCAATCGCTCTTGTTCTACTGCCAATGCTTTTCCTTTTTCGTCTAATTGTTCCAGCAAATCACGGTTTTTCTTCATGTTGCTTTGCAAAGCATCTCCACTATTTTTTTCTAAAGCAGCATACGAATCTTGTAAGACTTTGAATTTATTTTGAGCCGCGGCATAATCTGCTTTCAACTTATCTAGTTCTGATTTAGACTTGCTTAAATCCGTTTTCAAACCATCACGATCTAATTCTAATTGGTTTTTAGCTTTTAACAAATCGGCATTTTCATCTGCTAAACTTCTGTTTTCTTTTTTGGAATCGGTGTATTTACTTTCTAAGTCATTGTATATTTTCTTGGACACACAGGAAGTTGAAAGTGCCAATACTACTAATCCGATGGAAACTTTTTTAATCATTTTGTTTGTATTTATGTTGTTTCTAATGTTGTTTTGAAAACAAAAACTCAAATTGTATTCGGATCCCCTAGCCCCGATTGAAACGGAAATCCTTGTTGTTTTGAAAACAAAAACTCAAATTGTATTCGGATCCCCTAGCCCCGATTGAAACGGAAATCCTTGTTGTTTTTGCTGCCAAAAACAAGAAGATTGCAGAGTAAAGCGGGACACGAGCGAAGCGAACTGACGAAGTAAATAGCTCCAGATTGCTTCATTCCTCGCAATAACTTTTACTCTAATTCCACTAAAATTGGGCAATGATCCGAATGCACTGCATCTGATAAAATAACGGCTCTTTTTAATTTATGTTTTAAAGAATCACTAACTAAATTATAATCAATGCGCCAGCCTTTGTTGTTTCCTCTGGCTCCGGCGCGGTAACTCCACCATGTATATTGGTGAGGCTCACTGTTAAAATGTCGAAAACTATCTACAAATCCAGATTTCATAAATCCGTCAAGCCAAGTTCTTTCTTGCGGCAAAAACCCGGAAACGTTTTTGTTTCGGATAGGATCGTGAATGTCGATTGCCTCGTGGCAAATGTTGTAATCACCACAAATAATCAGGTTTGGCGTTTCTTTTTTAAGTTCGTTAATGTAGTTTTGAAAATCATCCATAAACGTAAATTTATGGTCCAATCGATCAATATTTGTCCCCGATGGCAAGTACAAACTCATCACTGAAAAATCATCAAAATCAGCACGAAGGTTCCTTCCTTCAAAATCCATGTGGTGAATTCCGGTGCCATGTGCAACACTATTAGGTTTGACTTTAGAAAGAATCGCTACACCACTATACCCTTTTTTGGTTGCTGAATAGTAATATTGGTAGGGATATCCGGCTTTTGTAATATCGTCTACTGGAATTTGGTCTTCGGTTGCTTTAATTTCCTGAAGGCAAATAATATCCGGATTTGCATGCTGCAACCAGTCTATAAATCCTTTAGAAATAGCGGCCCTGATTCCGTTGACGTTGTATGAAATAATTCTCATTGAATATTTTTTTGAAATTCTTCCGAAAAAATTATTTTTACCTGCCGTTGTCAGGAACCCACTTTTTTATTTTATCGGAAAAAATTATATTGTTTGTATGTGGGTTTCAAATGTAACAAAAAAGTAGAAGTTTGATTCATAAAAATAGAGAAAATGGAGTTTTTTGCTATCTTTGTTTCTTGCTCTAAAAAAGAAAAAATACATGGGTTTAGTAACCGCGAAAGAAGTTGCAAAAGCAATAAATGTTGACAAATACGGAGTCCTTGGAACTTTTTCCGGATGGATGTTGATGAAGTTGCTAAAAATCTCTACTTTAAACAAAGTATACGACAGGAATAAACATTTAACGGAAGTTGATTTCTTGAATGGCATACTAGATGATTTACAAATAAAATTCGAAATCCCGGAAGAAGATCTAAAACGCTTACCAAAAGAAGGTGCTTATATTACCATTTCAAATCATCCATTAGGAGGAATAGATGGTGTTTTGCTGTTGAAATTAATGCTAGAGAGAGAACCTAATTTCAAAATTATTGCTAATTTTCTTTTGCATCGTATTGCCCCGCTCAAGAAATACATCATGCCTGTAAATCCTTTTGAAAATCACAAAGATACTAAGTCAAGTGTGGTAGGATTAAAAGAAACATTTCGCCATTTAAGTGATGGAAAGCCGCTAGGCATGTTTCCAGCCGGAGAAGTTTCTACTTATAAAGATGGAAAACTGATGGTAGATAAACCTTGGGAAGAAGGCGCTATCAAAGTCATTAGAAAGGCCCAAGTTCCTGTTGTCCCGATTTATTTTCATGCAAAAAACAGCCGATTATTTTATTTGCTTTCTAAAATAAGCGGCACTTTTAGAACGGCAAAACTACCTTCTGAGGTGTTTAGTCAAAAACACCGTGTAATCAAAGTGCGTATTGGTAAAGCCATTTCAGTAAGTGAGCAAAACGAACATACAACACTGGAAGAATATTCAGAATTTTTAAGAAAAAAAACCTACATGCTGGCAAATCCTTTTGAAAAAGAAAGCCCTTTTTTGCCAACGCCTACTTTAAAAATCCCTAAAAGTCCAAAGACTATTGTAACTGCAGCTAGTCAAGATAAAATGACCAAAGAGGTAGATGCTTTACGAAGTACCGATTGTAGGCTTTTACAGAGTAAAAATTACGAAGTATTTCTTGCTGAAGCACATGTAATTCCGAATATCCTCCATGAAATAGGTCGTTTACGAGAGATTACTTTTCGTGAAGTGGGCGAAGGAACAAATGAATCCATTGATTTAGACCAGCACGATCAATATTACCATCATCTTTTTTTATGGGACAATGAAGCCAATAAAATTGCTGGTGCATATCGAATGGGATTGGGTTCAGAAATTTATCCAAAATATGGAATAAATGGTTTCTACCTCAACGATTTGTTCCGATTTGAACCAGAATTACATGATATGATGCACAAATCTATAGAAATGGGAAGAGCTTTTATCATCAAAGAATACCAACAGAAACCAATGCCGCTTTTCTTGCTTTGGAAAGGAATTATGCACACGACTTTACGTTATCCAGAACACAAATTTTTACTGGGAGGCGTAAGTATCAGCAATCAATTTTCAGATTTTTCTAAATCGTTGATGATTGAATTCATGAAGTCCAATTATTACGACCCCTACATTGCACAATACATTCACCCAAAGAAAGCATATAAGGTAAAACTGAAAGACGCCGATAAGGATTTCATTTTTAATGAAACTGAAGCTGATTTGAATAAGTTTGATAAAATTATTGATGAATTAGAACCAGGCAGTTTGCGTTTGCCAGTTTTGATAAAAAAATACATCAAACAAAATGCAAAAGTGGTCGCTTTTAATGTGGATCCGCTGTTTAACAATGCCGTTGATGGATTGATGTATATCCGAATTGCTGATATTCCAGAAAGCACTATGAAACCTGTGATGGAAGAGTTTCAAGCGGAACTCGAGCGAAAATTAGCTGATAAAGAAGATTGATTTCAGAATTATAGGACATAGTTGCCGCGATCAACACGTTCTAACTTCGTCCTTTTTAGCCACAGATTGAGCGGATGAAACGGATTTTCATAGATTATTAAATCCGTTTTTATTGATTCAGATCCGCGGCGTCCATGTGTTATAATATGACGATGTTAACTGTCTAATTTTTGCTTTATAACCACCGATTGCAAAAGATTAAAAAATCGGGATTTCTTATCTATTAAAACCAACCTTTTTTACCTACTTGATAAGTTTGATAAAACTCCTCATCCGATTTTGTCAGATAAATTATTCCTTCGATAATACCAAATATGTAGGTAACCGTTCCACAAGTACAAAGACTTATCACTAACCAGATAATCCCTTCGGTGGTATATCCCAAAAGAAATTTATGGATTGCTAAAGGGCCCAAAAGTATCGCTAGGATTCCAGCAGGAAGTTTTTTATTGTCTTGACGAACTGGTCGAGGATTATTCCATTCTTCAATTTTTGAATTCTCCATAAATTGTATTTTTAAGGTTATTTTTCGTTGGTTAAAATATAGATTTTATTGAAAAGTAGCATCCATTGGCTCCCAGAGTTCGATCTTATTTCCCTCGACATCCAAAATCCAGCCAAATTTTCCATACTCATAAGTCTGCACATCACCTACAATTGTTACACCCTCATCAGATAATTTTTGCAACAAACGTTCTAAATTCTCCACTCTGAAATTTTGCATGAATGGTCTCTCGCTTGGCGCAAAATAAGTGGTATCGGCTGCAAATGGCGACCATTGCGTAGAACAGTCATTTCCTTCGTTATCTTTCCACCAAAAAGTCGAACCAAAATCATCCGTTTTTAATCCCAAATGTTTTCCATACCAAGCTACCAATTCTTTCGGATTGTTTGATTTAAAAAAGAAACCTCCAATTCCCGTAACCCGTTTTTCCGGTTCAACAGCTTTGGCTTGACCAAAATATTTCATTTTTATTTTATCAACTATGACTTGCGCCAATCGTTCGTGGCTTTCAAATGTCCAACCGGCGATATGTGGCGTCAAAATCACATTCTTAGCCTTCAATAAAAATTGAAAAGCTTCCGGTGTATTTTTATCAGTAAATAGGATTTCGAAAGATAATTTCTCATATTCTAAAACATCTAAACCTGCACCGAGAATTTTACCGGATTGTATAGCCGAAACTAAATCAGCAGTGACAATATTCTTTCCACGAGACGTATTGATGATCCAAAAGGGTTTTGAAAATTCATTGATGAAATCGCTGTCAACCATTTTATCAGTTTCAGGAGTCCACGGAATGTGTAAACTTACTACATCAACTTTTTGCTGAAATTCTGCTAATGAAACCTGTTTTGCATTGGCATCTCCTACATTTTCCTGAATATCATAACACAATACTTCCACATCAAACCCACGGAGTTTTTTAGCAAATGATTTTCCCATATTTCCATAGCCAATAATCCCAACTGTTTTGCCATCCAATTCATGACCACGATTGCTTTCACGATTCCAGTGCCCAGAACGTATCTCGCCATCGGCTTCGTTCAATTTATTGAAAAGAGATAAAATCATTCCCAATGTATGTTCGGCAACGGCATTTCTATTTCCTTCCGGAGCAGCAATAAGTGTAATGTTTTTAGATGCTGCGTAATCGCAATCGATACTTTCTAATCCGGCTCCAATACGCGCAACAAATTGTAAATGAGTGGCTTTGTCCAAAAATTCTTTATCAATCTTAAATCGGCTTCGAATCACAATTCCCTGATAATCCTGAATTTTAGCTTCAATATCTTCTTTTGAAGAGGAAAAATCACTGTGATTTATAAATCCTGATTGTTGCAGTTGATCCCAAAGCAAGGGATGATTACTATCTATGTGAAGAATTTTAATGTCCATAATTGTTCCATTTTTGATGCTTCAAATTAACAAAAAAATTACGGTTTATTGATTTATCGGAGGAAATTAGATCCTAAAATCGTAAATTAGCGTTTTATAATTTTTTATTTTAAATCTTATGTTTAGAATAAATCAAAATCCAAAAATGAAATTAACGAAAACATTTAAAGCTTTTTTTGAAAGCGAAAAATCTGGCGGTCTTTTACTACTTTTTGTCACAATAGTCTCTATTTTATTAGCTAACTCATCCATTCAAACTGAATATATTGCATTTTGGGCAGCAAAATTAGGCAGCCATTCTGTAACAGAATGGATAAACGATGGTTTAATGACAATCTTCTTTCTCTTGATTGGTTTAGAATTGGAGCGAGAGATTTACCAAGGAGAATTATCCAGCATAAAAAACGCGGCATTGCCCATTTTTGGTGCCTTTGGGGGAATGATTTTTCCAGCAGGTATCTTTTTAATATTGAATTTTGGCACAGTTACACAAAATGGTGCTGGAATCCCAATGGCAACTGATATCGCATTTGCTATTGGTATTTTATCATTGTTAGGAAATCGCGTCCCTACTTCACTTAAAGTATTCCTAACTGCGCTTGCCGTAATCGATGATTTAGGTGCCATTATGGTCATTGCCATATTTTATACAGAGTCAATCGATTACATGAATTTGTTTATTGCTTTTGCCATTATGGGTGGCTTATTCATTCTCAATAGACGAAAAGTCCACACGCTTTTCCCGTATTTGCTTGGTGGTGCTGGAATGTGGTATTTTATGCTGAATTCTGGGGTTCACGCCACTATAACCGGAGTCTTGCTTGCCTTTGTAATTCCTTTTGGGAACGGAGGTAAGAAAACATCTTCGTATAAATTGCAGCATTTTTTACATAACCCAGTTGCCTTTTTTATTCTTCCTTTATTTGCAATAGCCAATACAGGGATAGCAATTGGCGGTGAATGGTACGAAGGATTAAATCACCCCAACACGATTGGAATTATGCTAGGTCTCGTAGTGGGAAAACCATTAGGGATTTGGCTCTTCTCATTCCTAGCAGTGAGTTTAGGGATTTGTACCTTGCCTAGAGATTTAAAATGGAGCAGTATATTAGGTGCAGGAATGCTGGGAGGAATAGGGTTTACGATGTCAATTTTTATTACGCTACTGGCTTTTAAAAATGATGGTGAGGAAGTAATCACCTACTCTAAAATTGCCATTCTAGTCGCTTCATTTATTGCTGGAACACTTGGTTTTTTATGGTTAAAGTTCACCTTAAAACCCGCAAGAATAAAAAAACAGACCAACTAAAAGATTTCATTTACTTAAAAAGCCTCGCTCACAATTGTAAGCGAGGCTTTTTAGTTATTCTAATATTTTGGACTCGTTTGCGTTAAGAGGAAACTGCCTTTGAAATTAGATTTCTTGATAGCGATTAAAAATAAGAGTGGCACCAAACTCATAAGTGAAAAACCGCGATTTACTATTATTTGTATAATTAAGCTACTGAAAACAATTGCTAAAAAAACACCTAAAACTAGTTTGTATGACAGAACTGGCTTTACTGTGATAACCATTACTTTCCCTTTGATTAATTTGACTTCTTGTGTTTCATTACTTGTAGCATCGTTTACAAAAACACTATGTATCCCGGGAGCAAGTAAAAACTCTTTACGATTATTTTCATAGTTCAACTCACATTCAACTGCATTTGAAATTTTAATTGTATACTTATTAGATTTATTATAAAATCCACTACTTCTTGACATTCTAACTATAATTGTACCTTGATTCATAAGTAAATGGATTAACTGATTAGTATGATGATAAGTACTTCAGTATTAGTTTTCGTTATAATTTCAAAATACTTATTCTAAAAAGTATATCCAATTGATAGCTGTAAATGGATTATATATTGGTTTCTATTATAGTCCTCATCCACATTTGTCGCATTACCGTTAAAAGAATTCTCCTTTAAATATACTACACGATAGCCAACTCCTACAGCAGTTTCATACGTAAAATGAGCACCTATTTGACGTTTCAATCCCCAAGTAGGGACTATCGCTAAATCAGCTGTTTTAGTTATAGCATCGTCTAAATTAATCACAAACCAATCTGGATGATAACTAGTTCTAACCGAAACATAATTACCGCTGTTATTATTTATTTTTTTACCGTTGGAGTTCCTTTTTTCCAAATTATAATAATATCTTGGTTCTAAGGATACTATGGGTTGCAAAATAAAACCTGCACCTTCATAATGAGTTCCTACTGTAAAATCATTTTCAAGACCAATTTCACTTCTCAAAGCAATGCTATTAGTCAACTTCGTTTCATTATTCAACCAAATCCCTACACGTGTTCCAAGCCCGGCTTGGATTCCAAAAATGGATTTTTCAACACTTACATCTTGAGCATTTACATTTAGATTAAATACTAAGATTAGAATTACTGCTACTTTTTTCATGTCCAATTCTCTTATTTTTTAATATTTAGATTTTCTACTGACTTAATTTTTACTTTGTAGTCCAATAATCTACTACAGTTACTTTATCTGGAGCCGGATTCAAAAGAGCTACAAAAGCTTTATGATCGGGATGTGTAAGATAAGCATCTCTATCTGCCTCGCTGTTGAATGTGATTGTAAAACAGTGCGTCAATCCGTTACTTAGGTTTTCAGGACTGTTATTGACTCCCCATTCAAAAGCCTGAATAAGTTCTATTTTATGTTCTAAATTCCTGAAAGCAGTCACCACCTTGTCAATAGTTGCTAGCTTCGTTCCTTCTTTCCATCCAAACAATACGACATGACGGAGTTGTGGTTTATGTGGTTCTTGTTGCGCCTGTACTTCATAGCTGCTTGATAATAAAATTAGCCACAGCAAAACTACTTTTTTCATCTTTTTTTTTCCAAATATACTACATTAATTCATCTTTTTTGTCCCCCCTCATTTGTACCAAGAGTTCCTGTTAAAAATAAAAGACAACGGTACCTCATCGTTTCGCAACACCTATCACACTTGTTAGGAAGAAAGCAGTAGCTACCCCTCAAACCGGAACGACCTGCCCCACAGCATATCAAAAAAAAGCCCTCTCAACACTTTCGCAAAGAAGGCCTTTTTTATGAGGATGGGTTACTATATGTGGATTTTATCCCTTGATTTGTTTCAATGAAGTTTTGATTCCTCTTATCAAAGACGAACTGAATCCATGCATTTCCATTTCGTTCAATCCAGCTATGGTGCAGCCTTGTGGCGTAGTTACACGGTCAATTAATTGTTCTGGATGTACCTTTTCTTCGAGTAGCATTTCGGCAGCGCCTTTCACGGTTTGTGCTGAAATGGCTAATGCGGTCTGCCAGTCAAAACCTATTTCGATACCGGCTTGCATCGATGCGCGAATGTATCGCAACGCAAAAGCAGTTCCGCTTGCCGCCAAAACGGTTGCCGCATCCATTAATTTTTCGTCAATAATAGGAGCAGTTCCTAAGCTCTGAAAAAGAGAAACGACATCTTGTGCTTTATCTTTGTCTTTTTCGTGAAATGCAATACAGGTGGCTGATGCGCCAAACTGTGCTGCAATATTAGGCATGATTCGGATCGCACTATTAGCCGTACCGATTTTGTTTTGTAAATTTTCTATGGACAATCCACTCACTGCCGAAGCGATGATTTTATTGGAAATTACAGGAAGGATTTCGGCTAAAACGGTATCTACTTGGTAGGGTTTTATTGTTAAAATAATAACATCAGCTTCCTGAATCTGATGAATATTATTAGTGGAAACTGTTGCTCCTAATTTTTCAAGATACAGAATACTGGAGGTATTTCTTCGGGTTATAGTAACTTGATTTTCTGGTGAAAATTTTGATAATCCTAATGCGATAGAAACACCTAAGTTTCCTCCGCCAATGATGTGTACTTTCATGCTGGTTGTGGTTTTTCCTCTCCACTCCTACTCTCTAATATTCTGGAAAATTCTCCAAAAGATAATGATTCGTAAAGGAAAAGTGTTGGTTGTGTAGTTATAGTTGTATTAGCTTGTCGTTTAATTCCCTCTCAATATTCTATTCTCTTTATTATTTTCTCTATATTCTTGCCTCTTCCCTCTATTTTTATATTCTATTCTCTCTTAAAACCCTAAAATCATCTTGGCAATCGAAAAATAAATCAAAATTCCGCAAATATCATTACTGGTTGTAATAAACGGTCCGGTTGCCAATGCGGGATCAATGCCAAATTTATCTAGCAATAACGGAACAAAAGTTCCTATTAATGAAGCAATAATAATTACCGACATCAATGCTACGGTAACAATTACGCCTATGATGATTTCAACATCCAACAGGAAATGGCTTCCTAAAAATAATATCGTAGCCAGAATCACTCCGTTTAACAAACTCAATGACACTTCCTTTAACAATCTATTAAACAAAGAGCCGCTCAAGGTATTATTAGCCAAACCCTGAACAATAATTGCCGAGGATTGTACGCCAACATTTCCTGCCATGGCGGCAATCAATGGCGTGAAAAAGAACAAATTTCCATGTTCAAGCATCGCTCCTTCAAATAACCCAAGCACTTTTACAGAGATAAATCCCCCCAAAAGAGCCAAAACCAGCCATGGCAAACGTGCTTTTGTATGTTCAAATATGCTGTCATCCGCTTCTACGTCCTGCGAAATACCTGCTGCCAACTGGTAATCCTCATCGGCCTCGTCCTTGATTACATCTACAATGTCATCAATGGTGATTCGCCCTACTAGTCTTCCTAATTCATCTACAACTGGAATGGCTTCTAAATCGTATTTTTGCATTATTCTGGCCACCTCAACATCTTCAGTATCTACTTTTACCGAGTTCAATTTCCTAATATAAACATCGTTAATAGGCGTTCTGGAAGAAGTAGTCAATAAATCCTTGAGCGACAAACGTCCTTTGAGTCGGTCTTCATCATCCACCACATAAATCGAATGGACTCTGGAAATATTTTCGGCCTGAATGCGCATTTCTTTGACGCAAGTAAGCACATTCCAATTTTCATTGACTTTAACTAATTCCTTATGCATGATTCCACCAGCAGTATCTTCGTCATAACGCAATAAGTCAACGATATCTTTGGCGTGCTCCACATCCTGAAGTTCTGATATTACTTCGGCTTTCAAATCTTGTGAAAGCTCGGCAATAATATCAGCTGCATCATTGGTTTCCAACTCATCTAACTCTTCCGCAATCTCTTTTGGCGAAAGCCTGCTTAATATATTTTCACGCAAATCATCCTCTAATTCTAGAAGAATTTCAGCGGTTTTTTCACTGTCTAAAACTTTAAAAATATAGGTCGCTTCATTAAAATCAAGCTCATCTAGAATTTCAGCAATATCAGCGTGGTGCATATCATTCAACAAAACTTCCAGTTGCTGGTCGTTTTTGTTTTGAATGAGTTGCTCTAATTCCTGAATTAATTCTTTGCTGATTTTAAACTCCATCGGCTTCTATTTTTTGGGTAAGTTCAATGAACTGTTCTACATTTAATTGTTCTGGTCGAAGATTGAAAACTTCATCTTCTCTCAAACTATCGGACAAATTTAAGGTTTTTAAACTGTTTCGTAACGTTTTGCGTCGTTGTTGAAAAGCAGTTTTTACTACAGTAAAAAACAACTTTTCGCCGCAAGGCAAACTATAATCTTTCTTCCTACGTAAACGTAAAACTCCCGATTTTACTTTTGGTGGCGGAATAAAAACATTTTCATCTACCGTAAATAAATACTCCGCATCGTAAAAGGCTTGAACCAAAACCGATAGAATTCCATAGGCTTTTGTTCCTTTTTTTTCACAAATTCGTTGCGCTACTTCTTTCTGGAACATTCCGGCAAATTCGGGAATCTGATCACGGTATTCCAAAGTCCTAAATACAATTTGAGTCGAAATATTATACGGGAAATTCCCAATGATAGCGAATTGCTTTCCTTCGAATATCTCGTTGATGTTATACCTTAAGAAATCTTTAGAAATGATTTTGTCTTTTAATTTTGGATAATTTTCGTCTAAATACGTCACTGATTCCGTATCGATTTCAATAACGTAGGTATTCACCGGTTTATCCAATAAATATTTTGTCAAAACGCCCATTCCCGGACCTATCTCTAGTACATCATCATATCCTTCTAAGTTCAACGTGTCGGCAATGTCTTTTGCAATGCTTTCATCTTTCAAGAAATGTTGTCCGAGGTGTTTTTTGGCTTTTACTTTTTCCATTTTTATGCTGAATACTTTCCAGTATTTTTTATTACCCTAATTTATTGATTTTTGTTTATTTCTCGCAATTGCTGAATATCCAATAAATCCTTAGGCCTGTTTGCTTTAATTTTGCTTGTTATTAAATCCTCTAATGACAGTACATTCCATTTTAAAAAGAGAGTGTCCTTCACTTGTACTTCTTCACTACTTTCAAACGCTTCTGCAAAAGTTTTATTTACAGAAAATTTTGTGATTAATTCTAAATCTAAGTCTACCGGAGAGAATTTAACGGATATATTTTGTTCTTGTTTTTTTACATTTTCGGGGAAATCATCAATTTCATATCCCATTTCATTAAAAACGGATACTAATTTTTTAAAGTTTTCATCCGTGGTCTCTATCCAAAAATCGACATCTGCTGAATGACGCTGGTATCCATGAAAATTTACTGCTCCTCCGCCAACCATCAACATTCTGAAATTATGTTTATTGGCAATAGAAATGAATTGACTAATATTTTCTTCCCATTTTTGAAACATCTCAGCTTGATTTTATTTGAATAATAAAATTCGAATTTGTGTCGTTTTTATGCTTCATAGGAAATTGATTAACCTTCTCCATCAAACGCAAAAATTGATAAAAACGTTCTACTTTGGACAATTTCAAAAAATCCTCCAATTGCTTTCTGTTGCTTTCCTCTTTGGTTTGAAAATGGATTTCCATGGCTATTTATAATCTGCAATCAGTTCTAATTCTGTTCTAAAAGCTAGCATTTTATCTCCAAATAATTTTAATCCTTCTTCACGAAAACCTGGAGCATCTTCCTGATAATATTTCTCCAAAGTTTCCTTGCTATCCGTCGTGTATTGAACAGAATAGGTTACTCCGCCCATTTCTTCTTCAATTAAAACCCGTACCATTCTTGCAGCAGAGAATTTTCCTGTAGCCAGAATTTCAGGAATGTGCTTGTGTTGCATCCAAATCATCCATTGATCGTGAACACTTTCGTGTATGTTTGTAGTAACGTTGTATAGTATCATATCAGCCCCCTAACCCCCAAAGGGGGAATCCTACTAGGGGTAAGTAGGGTTAAAAAAGTCATTAATTTATATACCATTCGCTATAATTATAGCAAAAATTCATTGTTTATAGTGTTCCTTTAATTCCCCCTTCGGGAGTTAGGGGGCTATCGTATCTCCCCGCAACTGCCTGAATTTCTTCCTAGCTTCCACAAAATAAATACTGTCCTGATGATTGAACAATATCTTTTCATACAGCGGTTTCGCTTTTTCAGGAATTAATTGCTTGTTATAAATTTCTGCCGAAAAATACAGCGCCTCATCTATATAAATTCCGTCGCTATGTTGGTCGATGATCGTTTGGTATTGGCTTAAAGCCAAAGCAAAATCACCTTTCTTTTCGTATATTTTGCCCAATCGCAACAGCGTCACAGCCTCAATTTCTTGTCCTTTATGATTTTTTAAAATCGACTGAAACTGCGTTATCGCTTCCTGATTTCGGTTTTGATACAACAGATAATCTCCTTTTGCAAATTGCTTCAAAGCTGTTTGCGTGGAATCGGCAACCGTATTATCGTTGATTAATAGAAAATATTCCAAAGCATCATTCGCAATCAATTGCGTATTTGCTGACTTCAATTCCTTGAATTGTTTCAAAGCCCATTCAAAATCAGTTTTGAAATAACTTGTTTTTGCGGCTTTCAAAGTCGCTTCATGTGCCATTACATCATTCTTCAAATCCAATTCAATCTGCGAATAATAAATCAAAGCTTGATTGAATTTCTCTTCATACAGCAAAATATCTGCCAGTTCCATTTTGGCATTAGCCACTTCATAATCATTCAATTGCAATTCCAGTGCTCTCTTGACTATTGCCTTTCCTTCTTCTGGTTTTTTTAATTTAAAAGCTGTGAAATGTGCCTGAATCAGCTGCAAAGATAAGGTAAAAGGAGTTATTTCAAATTGTTTCAACAAATCGTCTAATTCCGTGCTGATAGCTGTAAAGTCTTTTTCAGTGGCTTTTTCAATTTTCATCGTAAGCAAATACGAGTTTGCTTGAATCTTGAGTTCTAAATCTTGCGTGTTTTCCAACACAAAGCCTAAAATTTCTTTAGCCGCTTCTTCATTCTCTTCGTCAATCGCCAGTTGAGCTAAATTCACAATATTCACAAGCGTTTCTGGATTGCGTCTGTAAATGGCTTTTTCCTGAATAAATGCTTTTTCTAACTCTTTTTGCTGTACATAAAACCAACTCAAATAATGGTTCCAAAAAATATCTTGATTTTTCTGAGTCCTCAAAATTAATGCTTTGCGTAATAGTTCATTGAAATTTGCATCGCCTTCGTCAACCATAAAACGAACCAGCTGATTTTGGATTCTAATGGAGTTTTGTGGATTCGCAAACGCTTCATCCAAAAAGGTGGAAATCATCATTTCCAAATTAGACAATTGACCGTATAGCAACCCTATTTGATAATTGAAATTAAAATTTGCTTCTAGTTCTGTAGCGGTTTGGTAGGATTTCAACGCATAATCGAGCAATACTTTTCGCTCAAAAGCATTTGAAATTCCATAGACTTCATTTGGATTTTTTTTGATTCGGTCCAATGCCTGATCATAATGCATCTTGGCTTTATCATCCTTTTTTTGCAACTGAAAATTATACCCCAATTCTACCAGAAGATTTCCTTGATTGTATTTTTCAATCCGTTGTTGAATTGCTTTTTCGGCACTTTCAAATTGTTGTAATTGCTGAGAACAATCAATTATTCTTAAAAAATACTGTGAGTTTAACGGAATCTCTTTCAGCAACTCTTCATAGCTGATTTTTGCTTTTTCAAAATCACCTTTATCGTAATAATACTGTGCTAACTGCTCGTTTTGCGAAAAACAAACCAATGAAAAAAACAAAGTAATATGTAGAAAGAGTTTTTTCATTGTTAAGTGCAGTTTGTTCCGTCAAACATCTATATTTTTTTTAAACATATAAGTCATATTAAGGCTTGCGTCGCTTTCGATTTTAAACTTTGCAAAAACTGATATGACTTATATGTTAAAATTTTTAGTTTATAATATCAAACCCACAGTACGGACGCAATACTTCTGGAATTACGATTCCTTCCGGAGTTTGGTAGTTTTCTAATATTCCGGCCAAAACTCTTGGTAAAGCCAATGCACTTCCATTTAAAGTGTGTGCCAATTGGTTTTTTCCGTCCTTGTCTTTGAAACGCAATTTCAAACGATTCGCTTGAAAAGTCTCAAAATTAGAAACCGAACTGATTTCCAACCAACGGTCTTGCGCCGTAGAAAACACTTCGAAATCATACGTCAAAGCCGATGTGAATCCCATATCGCCGCCGCAAAGACGTAAAACTCGGTACGGTAATTTTAATTCTCTTAAAATGTCTTTTACATGTTCTACCATTCCGTCAAGCGCTTCATATGATTTATCTGGATGTTCTACACGCACAATTTCCACTTTGTCAAATTGATGCAAACGGTTCAATCCGCGAACGTGCGCACCATAAGAACCTGCTTCACGTCGGAAACATGGCGTGTAAGCCGTAGTTAAAACGGGCAATTCATTTTCGTTCAAAATCACATCACGAAATAAGTTGGTTACGGGAACCTCCGCCGTTGGAATTAAATATAAATCATCAGTTTTATCATGGTACATTTGTCCTTCTTTGTCGGGCAATTGTCCTGTTCCATAAGCAGATGCTTCGTTTACCATGTGCGGCACCTGAACTTCATTGTAACCTGCAGCTGTATTTTTATCCAAGAAATAATTGATCAAAGCGCGTTGTAATCTCGCCCCTTTTCCTTTATAAACCGGGAATCCTGCTCCAGTGATTTTTACACCCAATTCAAAGTCGATGATGTCGTATTTTTTTACTAATTCCCAATGTGGTTGCGCTCCTTCGTGCAAAACTGGAATTTCACCTTCTTCAAAAACGTTTAAGTTTTCCTCCGGTGTTTTCCCAACAGGAACGATATCCGCAGGCAGATTGGGTAATGTATATAATTTTTCTAAAAGTTCAGCGGCAAGTACATCAGCCGTTTCTGCTAACGCTTTGCTTTTCTCTTTGTTTAGAACTGTTTTTTCTTTTAATATAGCGGCTTTCAATTTCTCTCCGGATTTCATCAATTCGCCAATGTCTTTGGATAATTTATTAGATTCGGATAAAATGTTGTCCAATTCTACTTGCGTAGCGCGACGTTTTTCATCCAGTTGTACCACTTCTTCAACAACACTTGTAGCATCGATGTTTCTCTTTGCTAAAGCGTTGATTACTTTTTCTTGATTCTCTCTAATAAATGCGATTTGTAACATAGCTTGATTTTTTTAACGCTAACTTTTATAATATTGGAAGCAAATTTAAGGAAATGTTTGGGACTTACGTGGGAAAGTCATGAGGAAAAACGATTTACTGAGTCTGTAAAAAACTATTTCACAAAGATGCACAAAGCAGACACAGAGATTCACGAAGTTTAACTTTAAAATTCTTTAAGCGACTTGTGAAAAATCTACTTCGCAAAGAGCCACAAGAAGGATGCAGCGATTCACGAAGTTCAAAAAAAGAACAAGATAGTTTGCCTTTCTAATCTTTGCGAGTCGCTGTGTTTTTTTCTTTGTGTCTCTGCGGAATAGCTTTACTCAAGCAACTTACTCTCTTTTAATCTCATGTCCCACAAATTCTTCCAAAACTGCAAACATATCATCTACAGAAAGCACTTCGAGATCGGGATGGGTTTTTAAGAAATTAGCATTCAAATTTACCAGGTTTTCTTCCAGTTCAAAAAAAGTATCGGTATTGAGCAAATCTCTAATCGGGTTTACGCCTTCGAGTTTTCCTTTGAAGAATTTTTCTCTTTTTACACTGCTCATTAATTTTACTTTTTTGGATTGTTGTTGGAACAATTCCAAATGCTTTTCGGCGCCAATTAATGCCAAACCTTCTTCGATTAGCTCATTTAATTCGGTATTCCAACCGGAATTATACACAAACTGCGCAAAATTGCCTTCGGTACATTGGGAAGTGTAATAATCTAAATAATAACTCATCAACGCATCTTCGTGAATCAAATCATCATCAATTTTTTCCTCACGCATCAGGTTAATCACCGAAATATTAGAGTTGATTACGTCTTGTGGGTTTTCGCTATTTGCTGCGGTTTCTGAAATTATGATTCTACCGAATTCCATGGATTTTTGTTTAAGGAGTTTGGTGGCAAATTTCGTTTTTTTTGCCACAGATTACACGGATTAAAACGGATTTTTTTTGGAGTCGTGTTTTATGGAAATATTTTTTAACCGCAGATTTCACAAATTAACACTAACTCTTTTCAAATTTATCCGGCATCAGGTTCGTCACTACTCTTTTTCTGATTCATTTTAGTAACCAAAGCTTTTAAACGTGCTGCTTTTTCTTTTTTCTCTTCTTGTAGTTTCGTCTTTTTACGATTGAGCAATTTAGTGTGTAAAGCCTTGTTTTTAGTATTTTTTTCGGGTCCTTTAGGCATGACTTATAATCTTCTTTGATTTTATTTACAAATATAAAAAAAGGAACGATGTTCTGCTGTAAACTTTAAAAAGCTATTCCGAAAACCTTCTGTTTTCCATTTTTTGGCTAAAAAAATAAGCAAACCCTCCTAAAAAATAGAGAATTACATCAATCCAATCTGCCGTATATCTTGGATTTACTCTAGGAAGATAATATTCAAAATAAAAAGAATAACAGCACGCTAAAAAAAGAATAAAAGCAATGGGTAATTTAAACGTGCTGTCTTTTTTTAATCGTCGGATTACATATTCAATTGCGCCAAGTAGTAGCGGAAGATACAGAAAATCATTGACATAATTATTGACCACCGCAGGCAATGGCAAATGAAACCGTTGCCTGATATAAATTATCAAAGCGATAATGAAAAGGACACTATAAATTAACTTTCTAAACATAAAAACTACTAGCTATTCAAGCTGAACTACCCGATACAGTTACTACGAACAAAAACACCACTTTAGTCACCAATACTCTTCCTCCTTACATTTATAAAAATCACTGAAGGTAGTTAGTTCCATATTTTATTCAACCAGCTGCTGCTGCGGTAACTGCTGCAATAATTCCTCCAATAACAACGGCAAGGAATAGCCAGATGGAGTAAACGGCTTGAAAAAAAAATCGCACCACGCTATTTGAGTGCCCTAATCCTTTGTCAAAAAACACTTCGATTTTACTTGGAACTTTACTTTTTTCCTCTTCTACTTTCTCTTTAATTGCATCTTCGCTTTCTAATTGACGCTTTAAAACTATATTGATAATCTCACCACAATTACTGCAGTAATCTCTGTCTACGTTTATAGTGTTGCACGCTAAACATTTTACATACGATTTACTCATCAGACTTTTTTTTAACCATGATTGTTGACTTTATTAAAGACAGATCCATTTTTGCTGCAATTAGTTTTCAAGATAATTATTACCAAATTACTTCTGAAATAGTATCAACTAATTTCACAAAAAGAGAACTGGTTTAATACTCATTCAATAATACTCAAATTCATATTTATTCCTTTCCATATCCCCAAAATCAAAATTAATTTTATTTTTAATCGCCTTCTTTTGGAGCTTATTGTACTTGTAAGAAAGAATCGTATCGTTGTTATAAGTCCCTTTCAATTCTCTTGAATATCCCTTTTTTGTATATTTATAAATTTCAATAAATGGCTTTTTAAAATCTGGACTACTAGAAATTATTTTTATTTTTCTTCTTAACTTATCGTAATAAATAGTATCTATATATACTCTTGCCTCGCCATAGTCCGGCTGCTTTGAAGAAATCATTCCCCATGTCATTGTTTTTTCAACTTCTAAATCCTTAAAATAGTGATTCTCTCGAATAAATCGTACGGCTGAATCTTCCTCAAATTTAGTTTCTGCTATTAGTCTATTATTAATATCGTATTCGTATTTTGAAAACTGCCGCAGAACACAAGTATCTTCTTTTTGAAAATAATCACAATCAATTTCTAAAACTTTCAACCCGTTTTTATACTCTGACTTAGTAATTCGATTAGATCTTTCATTTCCAAAATTTTGTTCTAAAAGTTTATTTCCTTCCTTATCAAACGCTACAATTCTGTTTTTACTGAGGATACCATCTTGGTTAGAAAATTCAGTTATTGATTTAATTTTGGAAGAACAACCTAATAGAACAGATAAAAAAATTAATAAAATTATATTTTTTCTCATAACTTGAATTTTAGCCATCAATCAAATATAAGTAATTATTTACGTAAAAGACAGTTTCATAATCTGAATTTAATAGCCCAGATAGAAGTGTGAATCCTTTTGCACCAGCGTTCGGTACAAAAGGTTGTAATTTCGTCTTTAAAACGAGGCGGGAAATAGCTTCAAATAAAAAACCGCAGTTTACAAATTTTAAAATCTGTAAACTTGCGGTTATAATGGTTGCACCGTAGCGCACTATTTGTGCCCTATTGTAGTTAAACAATAGTCTTAGCAGTACTCGTTGAAAGCATCTTTCAAGTTTTCGGCAATTAGCTCTGCTGGACGACCTTCAATGTGGTGACGCTCTAACATGTGTACTAATTCTCCGTTTTTGAACAAAGCCATAGCGGGTGATGATGGAGGGAAAGGGAACATGTGTTGTCTGGCTGCATCAACAGCATCTTTGTCAACTCCTGCAAAAACCGTGATTAAATGGTCTGGTTTTTTACCCCCTTCTAAACTCATTTTTGCTCCTGGACGTGCGTTTCTTGCAGCACATCCGCAAACTGAATTAACAACCACTAGAGTTGTACCTTCTAATTTCATTGCATTTTCTACTGCCTCAGCACTATGTAAATCTTGAAAACCTGCAGCCGTTAATTCCGCTTGCATTGGTTTTACCATTTCTTCTGGATACATATCTTTTTTATTTTAAATAAATACTATTTTGAGTTGCAAAGTTACAAAGTTTACCTTCAAGATTAAGAGTTGAATTATAAAGTTTTGTTATAGTTTGATTGATTTGAAAACGACATGAAAAATTGCTTTGATAAATAATGTTTTGGGACATTTCAAAATCACTTTTATGTCTTCGACAAAAGAGGTTTCTTCATCTAAAAACTTAAAAATCAAGCTGGGATTGCCTTTTTTGAACATGGAAGAAAAGATGTGAGAACCCAACTCATTTTTTCGGTCTAAAATATCCAACAGTAGCAGGTCATAAAACCAGAATTTGCTTCTTTTATGAAATTTTCTAAAATCAGTTTCCCTTTGTAAAAAGGCTACGAGTTCAGATGATTTTTTATCAGAATTTTTAAAAGTATAGCCCGTACTTGCTTTGGTCCATCCGCCAGAAGTTCCTATGTTCAGTACGTTTTTTGTATTCGCCTTCCAAAAAGGGAAACACGTCATAGGAATGCTACCCTGTTCTTTCTCTAAGATTTCATAATTTGTGATACCCAGTTTTTCAATGTAGTGCTGGATCTCGTTTTCGTATTCTTCCTTTTTTAAATGCTGATGAGAAAACAAAGTGTATTCTAATAAAGCTTCAGTTTTAGATGTTGGCAATACGTACATAAAACGGGTATTCCCTTTTTGCTCCACCGAAAAATCCATGAAAGTAGCTTGCTCTGGATTAAAAACGGGCTGCTCGCTTTTTATAAACCAGCCAATAAAATGCTGCTGAAGCAAAGGATATTTTATCTGACTTACAGCTTTTTGGCTGTTGTAAATGCTATTGAATAATTTGGAACACGAAAAACTATCTTTTTCAGTTTGTACTAGAACTATGGTCTCTGATTCTTCAATGGCCAATACTTTCTGATGAAGAAAAGTAATGTTGTCTTGTTTTGAAAGCAAGTCAAAAACTTGATTGTAAAAATCGAGTCCTTTTACCATATTGTATTGATACGGCTTCAAGTGTAAATCGCGGCGAAAATTTTCATTGGCAAACAAAGCTAAATCCCATTTTTTAGAAATCGATGGTTCCCAAGCGGAGTCCTGCGTTTTCCAAAAGCACCAGGTTCTATCATTCGTTTTTTTGGTGTTTTCGTCCAATATCAAAATACTGCTATCGGTAAATGAACCGGATTGCACCATTTTATATACGGTCATCAAAGCCGATAGTCCTGCGCCTGTAAAAATATAATCATACTGTTTCACTTTGCAAATATAATTTTTTAGAGGCAGTATTAAAAGAATAAACCACGCCAAAGCGTGGTTTATTGATCAATCGTAAAATAAGTAAATACTATTTGTGCATTAAAACAGTGTCAATTACATGAATTATACCATTTGACGCATCTAAATCTACAGCAGTAATTGTTGCAACTCCACCTTTGTCATCTGTAACAATTACATTTTCACCCTTTAAAGATGCTGTTAATGTACCCCCCTGAACGGTCGTCAAAACAGCTTTACCTTTTCCTGCTTTTATAGCTGCTACAACTGCTTTACTATCAATTTTACCAGCTACAACGTGGTATGTTAGAATGCCTTGTAGTGTTTTTAAGTTTGCTGGTTCTAATAAACTTGCAACTGTACCTGCAGGTAATTTGTCAAAAGCGGCATTCGTAGGTGCAAAAACTGTAAATGGTCCTGCTCCTGTTAAAGTGTCGACTAAGCCTGCTGCTTTCACAGCCGCTACCAATGTCGTATGGTTTTCAGAACCTACTGCTACTTCTACAACGTTTTGTGCAAAAGAGCTAATACCAGTAAAAAGTGCAATTGCTAGAATTGCTGACGAAATAATTTTCTTTGTTTTCATAGTGACTTTGTTTTCTGTAAAAATACGATGTTTCTAAAACGTACTTATTACAGTTTGTATAAGTTTAACTACCGTTTACTCTCAATAGTTTAAAATTATATATTGAAAACTAGCGAATTATAAGGTTACAGCAAGTAATTGCGACTCCTTACCAAATTTTAAATTTTATAGTATCGTTTTCTGAAAACAAAAAACAATGAAACAAAATGGTTTTCAATTTGATTTAGGTAAAAGTAAAACACAAGCTTCTCAGCGTTAAATTAAGTTAGAAAACGACATTATCTAATCAATATGGTACCGCAGTCCAAGGAACATTCGCCTGCCTTGATTGGGACCGTAAGCGTAGGTTGGATCAAATGTCAAGGCATAAGGGTTGTCAGCAGTGGGTACAACATTTCCAGTGTTGTCGAACTGTACATTTTTGTCAAAGGGATCATTTGCTCTGGCAATTAAAAAAGGATTCCCACGATTGGGTGTCCAATTCAATAGGTTTTTAACACCACTATAAATTTCTAAATTATGAATTTTTTTAAATGTAAATTGAATGTTTTGAATACTAAACGGTAGGGAGTTTTCACGTCGAGGGTCGAGTGCACCAAGAAGAGGCAAGCGCATGGATCCAGTCACATTGCCGGTGTAATCAATGGCTAAAAACCAAGAAGGAATTTCATAATTAATAGCCCAATTAACTGAAAATTTCTCTGTGAATAAGGGTACAAACTTCTGATTGTTTTGCTTCGTTAAGGGATCTAAATAACTTGCGCCAACTGTTGCTTTTAGTCCAAATGGCGTGATCCAATCCACATTAGAACTGAGTCCAAAAATTCTGGAATAACCATTTAAATTGTCATAAATAATCTGATTAGGATTTATATCATAATTCGCAAAAATCTTATTTGTAAAATACGTGTACCAAGAGGAAAGTTCTAAATTAATGACACCAGCGTTGGTGAGATTGTATTTTTTTAAATAGTTCAAATTTAAATTATAGGAGGTTTCAGGCTGTAGGTCGGCTAGTAGAATAACGGTTCTTGCTCCTGATAAGGCTTGGTGATCTTCAGTAAAAAGATTGACAACTCTAAATCCAGTTCCAAAATTGAGCCGTAAAATATCATTTGTGGATGGTTTGTATTTAAAAGCGAAACGAGGCGTTATAATAGAACCATGAGCTGCATTATAATCATAGCGCAAACCAAGTAGCGCACTTGTTTTGTCGCTGAATTTAATTTCGTCTTGAGCAAAAGCACTGTAAATTTCGGAGTGATCAGCGTTTATAGTTGCTGCCGTGTTATCATTATAATATTGATATCGAAATGCTGTACCCAAAAGTACCGAATGATTGTTCCAGTTTTTATCCCAAAGCAGTTGCCCAAAAGCAATTTTTTGACTGGCCAGAAAAGTGGAATTACCGTAAACAGAATTTTGGTCGTGACCGATTAATGAAAATTGCAGATACATTTTTTCTTTAATGGGAAGTTCATATTTGCCCAAAACTTCATAACGGGAAGTATAAATACTTTCACCATAAACGGCACTTCCGCCTCTAAAACTTTTGTTCCACTGCATTTCGCCGCCCCATCGATCTTCATACAAATACCTTGAAACCAAACTAAATTCTTTTTTTGATTCTCTATTGAAGTTCAATTTACTGAAAATAGAAACTCGGTTTTGTATCGATAAATCTGTAAAATTATCGTTGTTGTTATCAATAGGGTTGTTATAGGTAAAATAATTTACCCCAATCAAGGCGTCGGTCTTTTTGCCTATGGTAGTTCGATAACCCAAATCAATGTTGGTCTCTAACCACGAAGTGGAGAAAATATCAGCTGTAAAAACAGGAACAGCTTGGGGTCTTTTAGTTATGATGTTGATTAGTCCTCCCACTGCTTCGCTGCCGTATAAAGTAGAAGCCGCGCCTTTGACTACTTCAATTCTATCGATCATCGAAGTGGGTATTCCTGACAACCCATATACTGTCCCAAGGGCGCTGACTATGGGCATGCCATCAATAGTAACCATGGTGTACGGGCCATCTAATCCATTGATGCGTATGTCGCCGGTATTGCAAACATTACAATTGTTTTGTGGTCGTAAACCATTTACATTTTGCAATGCATCAAAAACAGTACTAGTTGGATTTTGTTTTAAAAACGTTGCCGTTATGATCTCAACAGGAACGGGGTTTTCCAAACGTTTTACAGGTTTTAGCGTTCCTGAAATTACCACTTCATTGAGTTGATTTTGATCCGTTGAAAGTTCAATGTCAATAGTTAGATTCTCATTTTTTTTAATGATGATGTTCATACTCTGAGATAGGTAATCTTCAGCCGAAATAGTAAGTTTATATTTTCCTTCTTCAATGTTTTCTATGCTAAAATGTCCTAAACTGTCCGTTTGTGCAGTATAGTCAGTTTTGATTAAAAGAAGTCGTGCCGCTATAATTTTGCTTTCGTTAGAAGAAACAAAGCCTGAAATACTCCCTTTTTCTTGGCTGTAGCCAAAGTTTAAAGTCAAAAAAAGCAACAATAAATGTATTTTTTTCATTTAATTTAAATTAAATTTTAGACAAATCTAAAAAATATATTTGACATTCTAAAAATAGTAGCAATTTATCCATAAAATAAAAACGGCTCACCCTGAAGATGAACCGTTTAAACACCCAATAATTAACCAAAACAATCGGGATTTATAACTAATTTAATTCATTTAATTGAGCTGTTACGGCATTGGTAGCGGCTGCTCTTGGAATAGGAAAATCATCTTTGCTTGAGAAAAATCCATCTTGTAAATCCATAATTTCATCGGCTGTGCACAGGCAATTATCGAGTTGGCTTCGAACTTCTGTTTCATTTAATGCCATGCCTATAAATACGATTTCGTTCAGTCGGTCACCAAAATTAGCGGTCCATCGTTCTTCAATAATATCTTGGTATTCGACAAAATTATTGAAAGTCATCCGTTCACCAAGAGGCATACTTGCCCACCATACGCCGGCACCTTCAGCTTTCATGGATCCGCCGGCTTGACTCCAGTTAATTGCTTGTTCGGGTCTAGAAGCAATCCAGCAAAGACCTTTGCTTCTAATAATGTTCTGCGGAAAATTGACGGTGAGGTAGTGCCAAAAACGTTGTGGATGAAACGGGCGCTCGTCTCTGAAAACAAAAGATGAAATTCCATATTCTTCGGTTTCAGGGGTATGAATTCCTTCCAATTCCCGCATCCAACCCGCAGAAGATTCCGCTTCTTCGTAGTTGAATAAATGCGTATTTAGTAGCTCACTTGCCGGAACTTTTCCAAGAATTGAAGTGATTATTTTAGCCACAGGATTCAGTTTTGTGAGTGAGGCTTTTAATAATGCTAATTCTTTTGCAGTAACTAAGTCGGTTTTATTTAAAATAATAACATTGGCAAATTCAATTTGATCTACGAGCAGGTTAACAATGGTCCGATTATCATTTTCAATATCGGATGCTTTTCTATCTTGTAAGGTTTGTGCTGAACCAAAGTCTTTGAAGAAGTTGAACGCATCTACTACAGTCACCATAGTATCGATGTAACTAAATTGAGACAAATCAATATTTTCCTCTTCATTAACAAACGAAAATGTTTGTGCCACGGGAATAGGTTCACTTATGCCTGAGCTCTCAATTAACAGATAATCAAAGCGATTTTCTTTGGCTAATTTTTCAACCTCAAGCATCAAATCTTCGCGCAACGTACAACAAATACAGCCGTTACTCATTTCAACCAACCGTTCTTCGGTACGTGACAAGGTGTTTTCAGCTTTTACTAAATTGGCATCAATATTTACTTCGCTCATATCATTGACAATTACAGCTACTTTCAAGCCTTCTTTGTTGTGAAGAATGTGATTGAGTAAAGTGGTTTTTCCCGCTCCAAGGAAACCAGATAATACAGTTACTGGTAATTTTTTCATAAGTGCTTTTTTTTATGATTTTTATAATTCATAAGATGGCCCATTATCATCCCGATACCTCCCAGCAGAATTAAACTAGTGTGGTAGTCCCAAAAGATTTCGATCACTACGCCTAAAAGGATCAGTGTTATAGAAACTAAAAGCAACATAATAACCCCTAATTTAGCCGTTTTGATAATCCGTATGACAGCCCAAAGCCCTATAAGAACAAATAGTAAATCGATGTAGGGATTGTGAATCAATCCTATAGGCAGTATAGTCAGTAAAGGGAAAAGTAAACAATGAACTAGGCACAAACCGGCAGTTGAAATCCCTAAAATATCCATGTTAAACGATGTTGTTTTCTTCATTTCTCGTATATTTGCTTAATGCAATTGTGTTGCAAATATAGAAATATATTTTATAATGCAACAATGTTGCGTTAATAATTTAAGCAAAGATGAAAGCCACTCGAAATACCACTGCTAAAACCACTATTTTAGAAATTATAAAAAATTCAGCAGTCGCTTTGTCGCATACTGAAATTCAGACTTTAAGCCATACTATTTGTGATCGTGTGACTATTTACAGGGTTTTAGATCGTTTAGTAAGAGAAGATATAATTCATAAAATTGTAAATTTAGACGGAACTATAAAATATGCGAGTTGCCATCACGCTCATAATGAAATAAAACATACCCACAATCACATTCATTTTAGTTGTGAGAAATGTCACTTAGTAACGTGCTTAGAGCATGTTGAGCCTACTTTTGATTTACCACCCAATTATCAAGTTAATGAAGTCAATTTTACGCTTTCTGGTTTGTGCCCGAACTGTTTATAGAAAGTAAAATTGTTTTAGACTAGACTAAAAAAATATTTTTGGTATTCTTTTTTGTTTATATTTGTTGCTGAAGTTATGTTGCAATTTTAATTGTTAAATAATTTTAGCAACACAATTTATTTCTACATCGTTATAAGATGTAGGGAAAATATCCAAAATAATACTATGACCTTTTCAGAAGAAAATTATCTCAAGACCATATACCACCTTATGGCAGTGTCGGATGCTGATATTAGCACCAACGCCATTGCTGAAAAAATGGAAACAAAAGCATCATCTGTCACCGATATGCTTAAGAAACTTGCCGAAAAAGAGTTGGTTAACTACATAAAATACCAAGGGGTATCTCTTACCGAAAAAGGACAATTAGCAGCCAAAATGATTGTTAGAAAACACCGCCTTTGGGAAACTTTTTTAGTGGAAAAACTAGATTTTTCATGGGATGAAGTACACGATCTTGCGGAACAACTGGAGCATATTAAATCAGAAAAACTAATCAATAAATTAGATGATTTTTTGGGAAATCCTACGGAGGATCCTCATGGAGATGCTATTCCCGATGCTAGTGGAAGAATTACAAAAATAGAAAAACAGCTACTTTCTGAATTAGAGAAAAACCGAGTAGGAATTTGTGTGGGAGTGAAAGACACCTCTTCTGATTTTCTAAAGTATTTAGACAAGCAAGAAATCGCTTTGGGTTCTCAAATTGAGATTATAGAAAAGGAAAGCTTTGATTCCTCTTTTAGAATTCGGGTTGGAACCAAAGAAATAACGATTTCACATAAAATAGCCAGTAATATATATATCAAATAATTATGTATCAATCAATTGTTGATTATTTCACGAGTATCGACCCAATTTTAGCCGCTTTGTATGCGAGTTTATTTACTTGGTTTCTTACCGCTTTAGGGGCTTCTTTTGTTTTTATGTTTAAAACCATGAATAGAACCGTTCTCGATGGAATGCTCGGTTTTACCGGGGGCGTAATGGTCGCCGCAAGTTTCTGGAGTTTATTGGCACCAGCCATAGAAATGACTGGCGGTGAAGGTTTTGAAAAAGTTATTCCCGCAGCTTTTGGATTTTTCCTTGGTGCGCTGTTCATTTTTGGAATAGACAAAGTATTGCCGCACCTTCATATCAATTTTAAAGTTTCAGAAGGTGTTAAATCTCCTTGGCAACGTACTACATTATTGGTTTCGGCTATTACACTGCACAATATTCCAGAAGGTTTGGCTGTTGGAGTTCTTTTTGGAGGTGTCGCTGCTGGAATTCCTGAAGCTTCTATTGCAGGAGCCGTCACTTTAGCGATTGGTATCGGAATTCAAAATTTTCCTGAAGGAATTGCTGTCGCTATGCCGCTGCGACGCATGGGTATGAGCAGATGGAAAAGTTTTATGTACGGACAATCTTCCGCATTGGTAGAACCAGTTGCGGCGGTTTTAGGGGCTTTTGCAGTTACGTTTTTTACTCCAATCTTGCCGTATGCCTTGGCTTTTGCCGCAGGAGCAATGATTTTTGTAGTAGTTGAAGAAGTAATACCAGAAACACAACAAGATAAAAACACAGATATTGCCACGCTTGGATTCGTTGGTGGGTTCATTGTGATGATGGTTTTGGATGTGGCTTTAGGCTAGGAATCTTTTTTTATTAAGATTTTCAGGCAAATAAAGCGTAGTTTTATATTTCAAAAACAGCCTATGAAAAAGTCAATACTATTCTTTTTTATCCTTATCGGTACTTTTGCTTTGGCGCAAAGCCTCAAAGCTCAAAAAATAAAATATGTGACTATAGATCAAAAAGTGTGTTCCAATCAAAAAGATTTTCAATTAGTTTTAAAATCGATTGTTGCTGATTCCCGCTGTCCTGAAGGCGTAACTTGTATTTGGGCGGGAGAAGTCACCGCTGTCGTTTCGGTGTATAAAGATTCAAAGCTGATTGAAGATGCAACATTGCTGTTCGCAATGAAAAATGAAAAAGAAAATAAAGAATGGTTTGCTAGGTACTTACCAGCAAAACAGCAGAAAATAAAAACCATGCAGGTGTTGCCGTATCCAAAAGAAGGAAAGAAAATTGATTCCAATGACTATTGCCTAAAAATCGGCTATTACAAACAGGATTAACTGCAACCGCAATCGCCACTTCCACAGTTTTTGTCCGATTTTTTCTTTTTGAAGAAGAATTTTTTAATTAGAAAAGCAAGTGCGACGGCTAGTGCAGCAAAGGCTAAAATTTCTTGAATGTCCATAGTGTAAAAATAAGAAAAAGCAACCGATACCGGTTGCTTTTTTGAGTTAAACTAATGACAATTTTTTACAATTGTGCCATAATTCCGATGTTAATTCCAAAAGGCTGTCCTGGTCTTAAACCGGCAGGAACTCTAGAAACTGCATATTCCTTATCTAACAAATTGATTATATTTCCCATTAAGCTAATGTGCTCGTTAAGATTATATTTTGCCGAAAAATCTACAATGAAATTAGACGCAACTTTATTGTTTGCTGCAATAGTTCCAGTACCAGCGATAGTCCTAAAAGCATCAACATATTTTCCGCTAACGGCAAAGTTGAATTTCTGGGTTTCAAATGCCGTGGTGATGGCGAGTTGATTTTTAGCGATGTATGGAATTTCATCACCGCTTTCCACCGTTCCCCAAATGGCGCTGTTGAAATTGTTTTTCAATTCAGTATCGGTCAATGTATATGAAATAGTCACGGGTATTTTGAATCCTTTTTCTAGGTTGTCTATAACATTATAAGTTGCTAGTAATTCAATCCCTTTTACAATCGCTGCACCCGCATTAAATAAATCACCAGTTCCAGCGCCTCCTCCTGACATCGAATCAGATCCTTGCAGATTTGAAAAATTATTATAGTATCCTATGATCTCTCCTTGTAATGCATTCTTGTGGAAACGGAAACCCAATTCTGTATTTAAACTGTTTTCGGCATCCTCTCCTGCAGATACACCAGGAGGCGAAAAACCTTTGTGAACACTAGTAAATAAGTTGTAATCATCATTTATTTTGTACAAAATTCCCATTCCTGGAATCCATACATTGATGTTGTTATTGGCTTTTGCCAAGGTAGTCCCAACTCTATTAATATCATTTGTACCATAATTCAGTGAATTTAATTTGATATCTTCATAACGAATTCCTGGAGTAAAAGTAAATCGATCAATGTTCAAATTATAAAGTACATGTGCTGCAATAGCTTCTGCCTTTGTAATTCTATTTGCATCAGTTCCTGGAGTTCCGTTACTAGTTCTGTTCATTACTCCGTTTTGGATGGCGTACCCATCTACCCATTGAAAACGATCTTCGTAATCCTCATGGTAGCGAATACCAAAATCAATATCATGTTTTGCTTTTCCTGTTTCAAAAGCATAGTTTGCAACGGTTTGTATCCCTTTTGCTTCATAATCTCTGTTGTTTGCTTTTACTAATAAAGCGTTATCAACCGTGTTGTCAGCTCCTGTTACGGCTCTATATTCAGCATTAAATCGAATAGGATCTTCCAGTATACTGTTAATACTTACTCTTGATGTCCCCAAACGTAAAGCATCTAACTTATACCAGTTTCTGGCAAAGTCATTTTTGTATGCTTTGGTGGTAATACTAAGATTTTTAGAGGGTTTAATTAAATGTGTCAACATGATTTGACTGTGTTCAGTATCGATGAAATCTTCATTAGAACCTACATATCTTCTAAAAGCATCTTTAGCATAATCTTCATCTGTCAAACCAAGGTAGGTTTCATTTGCCAAGTCTTCACTGTATTGAATTTTAGCGGTCAAAGACTGATATACTTTAGCATCAGCATCAGTATTGATTCTGAATTTTGCCACGTAATCATTGGCCTGAAAACCTGTATTTCGGGAGCTATTATCAATTTTTTTAAACCCATCTGAATTTCGGTTGTTGTATTCTAATACGTAACCAAAATTTTTGTGTTCATCACCAATATTTACATACGTTTTCTTAGTGTTAAAGCTTCCTATGCTGGCGATCACACGTCCAGAAAAACGGTTTGGAATTTGGGTTGAAACCATATTAATGGCACCTCCTGTAGTGTAAGGACCGTATTGAATCTGGCTACCCCCTTTTAATATCTCAAAGGATTGCATTCTGCTTACAGTTGGGAAATAGTACGCTGCTGGAGCAGCATAGGGCGCTGGTGCAATAAGAATTCCATCTTCCATTAAAGTGATTTTCTCGCTTCGATTGGGGCTAGTACCTCGCATGCCTATGTTTGGTCGCAATCCAAAACCGTCTTCTTCTTGAATTGTAACGCCGGGAACTGTTCGTAGGATGCGTGAAACATCATCGTAGTTAAACGCTTTTAATTCTTTTGGAGAAATAAAATAAGTAGAGCCTGCTTTGTTTTTAGCTTTGAACTTACTTCCTATAATAGCATCAGTGGTAATGAGAACTTCTTTTAAGCTTTCAATACTGTCCTTTTGAGTTTTTGAAAGTTCTTTTTCTTGGGCAAACATAACGGATGTAACTAATAAAGAAGCTACAATTAAATTATTCTTCATTTCTATTTAGATTGATTCTATGGTGCAAAAGTAAAACACAAATCTTATTTAGACAAATTAAAAATAATAAATTTATTAATTTAACATTCGTCTACTGTTTTGATGTCCAAAAACGAGTATTTCAGTTTACAACATTCAAAGTGAATAAGAAAATAGACAGGCCTCTTGAGTTTTAACGTTAGTGATAAAAGCTATCTCGACATGATTATTTTATAAAACAATAACCATAGTGCCTACAGTACGAATGTTTTTTAGAATAAAACAATCGTATTATAGACACTATAGAAATAGTTTTTGGTATTTTTAGTTTGGAGATTCCCAGTAATTCCAACGTTTTTATCAATGCCAAACGCTTCTTACTAGTCCATATTTTAGCTTAAAAGTATATTGCTTCTTTTGGCAATTATTTTAGGAGTCGAAACAATTTGCTGTTAAACCAAATCTAAAACGATTCTCCTTTACTAAATTGGTCTTGCGGTGTTACTTGGATAAGTATACATTAACAATTTAAAATCTTGCTCCAATGGATACTACAAAAGTTCTTCCTTCTCCCGGCAAAATTCCGGGTCCAGGATATCCACCAGCTCTTCTGGTGGCATAATTTTCATTTGTCAAATTATTTATACCTGTTCTGATATTATAATTTTTAAGAAATTTATATTCAGCTGATAAATCTAGTACTTCATAACCATCTAATAATCCCGTAACACCGTTTGCTGATGGAGAAGTAGTGTTATTAGCATCCGTGAAGATTTTACCAGATGTTTTATACTGTAATGTTGCCGAAAAATCAGTTTTACTCCAACTTATCCCAAAATTATGTATGTATCTTGGTGCATTTTCTACACGATTCCCCGCAAGATTCGTCTCAGTTATCATAGTATTAGGAGCACTTCCTGTTGCCGTACTTATTTTAAAATCAGTATATCTTGAATCAATAAAACTACTGGTTAAAAAAACATCAATATTTCCATAGGTTTTTTCAACATCAAAAAATTGAGTGATATTCATGTTGACAAAAGCTTCGATTCCTTTGTTTACCGTTTCTCCTAAGTTGGTTCTAAATAAAAAGGTACCTTGTGCAGGGTCATTATTTAGAAATTGTCTCACACCCCCTATTCTATTATTATAACTCAAATAAAATAAACTGAAATCGAAATTCAAAAATCCTTTTACTGTTCCTCTATAGCCTAAATCAGCATTGTAACCACTTGCATCTCTCAAATTAGGATCAACAACATCCGTTACTGCTGGCGGTGTAATATCAGAAAACAACACCGGTCTAAAAGCTTGTGTAATGTTCCCATAAATGTTAGTAGAACCTAATTTATATTCCATCCCAAGACCAAATAGTGGCTGGTGGCGTGTTAGTTTTTCGTTCTGAAAAGGAATATCATTTCCTGAGCTCACGCCAAATCTTCCATCTCCAGAAGAAGTAATATATTCATATCGAACACCAGGAACAACACTAAAGTTCTCCGTAACTTTGAAGTGATTTTCGGCAAAAAAAGCAACATTTTCTGTCTTAAAATTTAAATCTCTTGGAAATCTTTCGGCAACTGTTAAATCGAAATCAGAAGCTGTCGTTCCTTTACCCTCTTGTTGTCTGCGCGTTTCTGCTTTATACATTCTTACTCCAAAAGCTAAAGTATTTTGGCTTTTACCCACCGCATAATTGTAAGTATTTCTGTTTTCAATTCCAAAATTTTTGTAAAAATCTCTGTCAACTCTTCTATTAGAATAGTCGTTTGTTGCAGGATTTATAGCGTCTAATATATTTGGTGTTCCAAGAAAACCTACACTATTTCGCTCGCCTACTAAACCAAATAGTTTTGTGTTAGATTTTAAAGAACTAGAAATTTGTGTGTCAAAGTTCACGGAAAACACATTCCATGGCGTTCCAAACCAGTTTCTTTCTCGTGAAGACTGCCTAGAATTTTCTTTAAATTGTTGATCAGTTAAGCCGCCTGCCTGCTGCATGGAGTAATCCATATTAGTATATTCAGCTGATAATTTTGTGTTTTTTGTAAAAGCGTACTCTAGAAATAGGTGAGAATTACGAACTTTGTATGCACTATTTTCTCTCCAACCATCGGCGCTTCTAAAATGATTGTAGGCAAAATAAGAGAATTTATTTATTTTTCCTCCAATCGAATTGTAGCTACTCATCAGATTATAACTACCAACGGTATTTTGTGTTTCGAAAGCAAATTTTCTTTTCTGTTCGCGTTTCAAAACATAGTTGACCATTCCACCAAATTGTGGACCAAATTGTAAGGACGCTCCTCCGCGTACCAACTCTATATTTTCTACAGCTTCTAGTGGTGGATTATAATAGGCTTCTGGATAGCCAAAAACATCTGATGAAATGTCATAGCCGTTTTGTCTGGTATTGAGTTCCCAGCTCCGGTTAGGACTTAATCCTCTTACGCCAATATTTATTTGAATCCCTGATCCATCATTTTCCCAAACGGTAACTCCTGGAACTCTTGAAAAAACCTCACGAGCATTATTTGTAGTTAAATTTGCGGTAATAGCTGAGAGTTTTAATACTTCATTTTTTTTTCCTACAAATATTACGTTTTCTTTTACTTGAGGCTGTCTCTCTGGACTTTGTTTAAAGGGCGTTACGGTAACCGTTTTCAAGTCGATCATCGTCGGGTTTGCGCGTACTATGCTGTCTTTTTGGGCTTGTGAAAGCTCTTGTTCTTGGGCAAATAAAACAACTGTGGCAAAAAATAAAATTACTACAAAACTATTCCTCATTTTTATTTAGATTGATTCTACGGTGCAAAAGTAAAACACAAATCTTATTTAGACAAATTAAAAATAGTGAAATTATTAAATTTAACGTTTGTTGACTGATTACACGCCCTGCTCTAGGTCAATTATTTCAAAATCTGATAGGCGAAGAGTGCGACTACATAAGCAAAGCCCGACATGAAAATTAATTGTCCTAAAGGCCATTTCCAAGAATTGGTTTCTTTTTTAGTGATGGCAAGTGTACTGGCACATTGCAAGGCAAAAGCATAAAACAACAACAAGGATATTCCTGATGCAAAATTGAAAATTTTCTCTCCTGTAACTGGATTGACCTCGGCAGCCATTTTATTTTTTATTGTTACCTCATTATCACTTCCGCCAACGCTGTAGATTGTAGCTAATGTGCCTACAAAAACCTCTCTGGCAGCAAAGGAGCTTATGATTGCAATTCCTATTTTCCAGTCGTAACCTAACGGTGAAATAGCAGGTTCGATTGCTTTTCCCATGATACCAATGTATGAGTTTTCTAGTTTTTGCGAAGCGACAGCATTTTCAAAATCAGCTGGTTGTAGTGGCTTGTTTTGGTTATTTTCAATAACAATTTGTTCTGCATTGTTGAATTTCACTCCCGGACCATAAGAAGCTAAAAACCATAGTACGATTGAAATGGCAAGAATAATTTTTCCTGCACCATAAATGAACGCTTTGGTTTTTTCTATCACATTGATTCCCACATTCTTGAAAAGCGGCAATTTATAATTTGGCATTTCAACTACAAAGTAGGTTTTCCCTTTGATTTTCAGAATTTTATTTAAAATATAGGCAGAGAAAATGGCCATTCCAAAACCTAGAAGATACAATAGCATCAAGGTCATTCCTTGCATATTCAAAAACCCAAAAACACGAGTATCAGGAATTACTAATGCTATAATAATCGCATAAACGGGTAATCTAGCAGAACAGGTGGTAAAAGGAGTTACCAAAATAGTAATTAAACGTTCTTTCCAATTTTCAATATTTCGGGTCGCCATTATCGCTGGAATAGCACAAGCGGTACCAGAAATAAGTGGTACCACACTTTTACCAGATAAACCAAATTTTCGCATGATTTTATCCATTAGGAAAACCACTCGACTCATATAACCACTTTCTTCGAGTATCGAAATAAACATAAACAAGAAGGCAATTTGCGGAATGAATATCAAAATACCTCCAATTCCAGGTATGATTCCCTGTGAAATTAAGTTGGTTAAAACACCAGCTGGCAATTCTTCGGCAGCAAGCGTGCTTAACGAAGCAAAAGAAGCATCGATGAAGTCCATTGGAATTTTAGACCATTCGAAAATAGATTGGAAAATAACAAACAAAATCAAAAAGAAGATCACGTATCCCCAGACTTTATGCGTTAGCACACGATCTAACCTACTTCGATAATCTCGTGCAACGGAGGAATCGATTTTCAATCCTTCTTTCAAAACATCATTGATGAATTGGTAGCGTTTTATAGTTTCTTTTTGTTGTAAACGCTTTAAATCAGAATGCGATTTCGTAAAAGAACTTCTAATTTCATTGCGTTCTAAATTCAGGAAGTTGACGTCCTGTGTAATAACCAACCACAACTTGTAAAGCAGTTGATTAGGAAATGCTTTGCGCAAGCTATTGAAGTAATCTGGATCGATTACGGAGGCATTCAAGCAAGGTTCAGTTGAAATGGTGCGGTAACTGACAATCAATTTTTTCAATTCATCAATTCCGTATCCTTTTCTAGAACTAATAAGCGCAATCTTTGTTTTTAAATGATCTTCCAGATACGGAATATCCAGTGTAATCCCTTTAAATTTCATTCTATCAGCCATATTGATGACTAGGATAGTTGGAATTTCGAGGTCTTTTATTTGGGTAAAAAGTAATAAATTCCGTTTTAAATTTTCCACGTCGGTAACGACTAGCGCCACATCAGGATATAATTTATCGTTTTTGTTCAGCAACAATTCTATGACTACATTTTCATCAATAGAACTCGCATTCAGGCTATACGTTCCGGGTAAATCTAAAATGTTCGCCTTAATATTATTGGGTAATTTGCAAAAGCCTATCTTTTTCTCAACAGTAATTCCAGGATAATTCCCCACTTGTTGATTCAGCCCAGTAAGCTGATTAAAAACAGATGTTTTACCCACATTAGGATTTCCAATTAAAGCGACGTTGATGTTTTGTTTGCTTACCATAAGTTGGTTTTTATAATATCAACCTCTATCTCTTTTGCAGTTTCTACCCGAATGGCCACATGCGATCCATTAATGTTTAAATACAAAGGATCTCCAAAAGGAGCAATTTGAAGTAATTCTACTAGATTGCCAGGCAAGCAGCCCATTTCCAATAATTTTAAAGGAACGGCATCGATGTCAAAGTCTTTTATGATGGCTTTTTCGCCTTTTTTGAGAGAATGTATCGTTGTTAGCAAAACTTATTTAGATTGAATTAAGATTGCAAAAATACACATTTTAATACAAACACAAATGATAAATATCACATTTATACGGGAAGTAAAACAATTGAGTCCTACAGATAATGCAGCGGTTCTATTTATAAAAACAGGAATCTGTTTGAATACTTCTTATTCGTTGCTCAAAAAAGTAATATCTTCTATTAAACGTTTCATGTCTTCTTTATTGGTCCCGTCATAAAAACCACGAACTCTCCTTTTGGTGTCTACCAAAACAAAATTTTCGGTGTGAACCATATCGTACAATTCACTCGGTTTTCCCAGTTTTACAGCTAAATAGGATTTTCTGGCCATCGTATAAATTTCTTTTTTGTCACCGGTAACTAGATTCCATTTGTTATCATCAACATGGTGTTTTTTGGCGTAAGCCTTTAAAACGGAAACACTGTCAGTCTCTGGAAAAACGGTGTGCGATAATAATTTCACTTTTGGATTATTGGCAAACGCTTTTTGAATATCGGCCAAATTAGTGGTCATCTTAGGACAAATGGAGCCGCAAGTGGTAAAGAAAAAATCAGCTACATATATTTTACCTTCGTAATCTTTTTGGGTAATAGTTTTTCCGTTTTGATTAGTAAAGGAAAAATCAGCAATCGTGTGGTACTTGCTTTTATACTGAACAGTACTATCTACTAATTCCGGATTCACATCTGCAGGATTGTAAATGGGAAGCATTTTCTTTGGCTTTAAAGCCGTATAAAACAAGGACAAAACAATGATTGAAAAAACAATGAAAACGCCTAAAAACAGACGGTATTTTTTTAAAAACTCGGACATAGTATTATTTTAATGCAAAAATACGAAAACGGGATTTATTTTTAATTCAAATTAACACAATCTTGTTTTGGATTGACTTCTTAAAAAAAAGAATATAAAATTTTGTCTTTTCTGATTAAACCTTGTGGTGCGTTTGAAGTCTAATAAAGATGTTTTAGTAAATAATTGATTTTAACTAAAAGTCACATTATTTATTAATAGCTTTGTTAACATAACTAAAAAACTAAAAAAAATGAAAAAAAGTAGCAATAAGCAATTGCTTTTTGTGATTCCCGCAATCATGGGCTTTGCGGTGGGTCAATCTCAGACTGCCCCGGCAGCTAAAGAACCGGGAATCAATGTGAATTACATGGATAAAAACGTGAAACCCAGCAACGATTTCTTTCGTTATGTAAATGGAACTTGGTTGGACAATACGGAAATTCCAGGAGACAGAACCCGCTGGGGTAGTTTTGACGAATTGCGTCAAAGAACAGATGCGGATGCATTGGCAATTTTAAAAGAAGCCACAACAAATCCAAGCTACAAATCGAATACCGATCAAGGGAAAGCCATTAATTTATACAAATCTATTTTAGATACTGTAGGAAGAAATAAGTTGGGCATGGCTCCTTTGAAACCGTATCTTAAAAAAATTGACGCGGTTAAAAACGCTAAAGATTTAGAAGCCTTATTAATTGAAATGGAACCTATTGGTGGCATCGGATTTATGGGTGCTGGCGTAGGAACGGATGCGAAGAACAGCAGTAGAAACGTGATTAATTTAGGTCCGGGTGGCGTAGGTTTACCAGACAGAGATTATTATGTTTCTGATGATGCAGATTCTAAAGAAAAACGTGCGAAATATGTTTTACACGTTGCCAAAATGTTGCAATATTTAGGTGATAAACCTGCCGTTGCTAAAACGAATGCAGAGAAAATTCTGGCGCTTGAAACTGCAATGTCTAAACCAAGGTTAGATAGAGTAGAGCGCAGAGACCGTCGTAAGTCTTATAATCCAATGACTTTGGCTGAATTGACTAAACTAACGCCGTCAATCAATTGGAACAATTATTTCACAAAAATTGGATTGACAAAAGTAGATACCGTGATTGTATCACAACCTAAATACATGACCGCTTTAGAAACTATTTTCAAAGAAAATAAAGTAGAAGATTGGAAAGCGTATATGCGTTGGAGTTTGTTGAACAGAGCTTCGAGCCAATTATCAACTGAAATTGAAAATGCCAACTGGGAGTTTTACGGTAGAACTTTAACGGGTGCTGTAAGTCAAAGACCACGTGACGAAAGAGCGTTGCAAACGATCAATGGTACGGTGGGTGAAGCTTTAGGGAAATTATATGTGGAGAAAAAATTCCCGGCTGAAGCCAAAGTAAAAGCGGAAAAGATGATTAAAAATATCTTCTTGGCTTTCGAAAACAGAATCAATAATTTATCTTGGATGTCTGCAGAAACTAAAGTAAGCGCGCTTGCTAAATTGCATAAATCAAGAATTAAAATTGGATATCCTGACAAATGGAAAGATTATTCAGCCTTGACGATCAAAAGTCCAGAAGAAGGTGGAACCTATTTTGACAACTCAAAAAACATGGCCAAATGGCGTTTTGAGGAGAACTTAGCCGAATTGAACAAGCCTGTTGATAAAGAAAAATGGGGAATGTCGCCACAAACGGTAAATGCGTATTACAACCCATCAAACAATGAAATTGTATTTCCGGCAGCTATTTTGCAACCGCCTTTTTACAATTACCAAGCAGATGAAGCCGTAAATTATGGTGGAATCGGTGGGGTTATTGGACATGAAATATCTCATGGTTTTGATGATTCAGGTTCCCGTTACAACGCTGATGGAAACTTAGTAGACTGGTGGACTGCTGAAGATTTGAAACAATTCTCCGCTTTGACTGGAGCACTTGCGGCTCAATACAGCGCTTTGGAACCAATTCCAGGAACTTTCGTAGATGGTAAATTTACATTGGGTGAAAATATTGGAGATCTAGGTGGTGTAAACGCGGCTTATGATGGATTACAGTTGTACCTGAAAGAAAACGGAAATCCAGGATTAATTGACGGATATACTCCAGAACAACGTTTCTTTATTTCTTGGTCGACGATCTGGCGTTCAAAAATGCGTGATGAAGCATTGAAAAACCAAGTAAAAACGGATCCGCATTCTCCAGGAATGTACCGTGCGTATGTACCTTTGCAAAATATAGATACGTTTTATAAAGCGTTTGATATCAATGCAAATGACGGAATGTACATTGCACCTGAAAAAAGAGTTAGAATCTGGTAATCAGTTTTAAAATAATAATAAAAAATCCCATTCGGTCTAAAATTGAGTCGAATGGGATTTTTGCTTTTACAAGGTTTCAATACTGGTTTTTCGTCCTTTCCGTAACGAATAATTCACCAAATACAATCCAAGCAACGTAACACTTCCGCCTATAGCAATGGCAGCGTTAAGTGTTTCTCCAAAGATAAAAGCACCAAGAAGCACCGCAATAATGGGATTAATATAGGAATAAACACTGCTAATTTCAGCAGGAAGGTTTTGGAGCGCATAAATAAAAGCAATAAAAGTAAGGATGGAACCAAAAACAACTAAATAGGCAATAGACCACCAGGAAATTGCTGGGATTTCACTTAAACTTACAGAAATTCCGGTTGCGCCAGTATAGGCAAAAACTAAAATACTCGACAAAAACATTTGTATTCCTAAGCTAAAATAAGGATTAAAAGTGGCCGCTTTTTTCTTCGTGTACAACGTTCCAAAAGCCCAAGTCAATGTAGAAATTACGGAAATAATTATTCCGAATCTGAAATTTGGAATCAAAAAATCACTCAAGTGGTCGTAAAAAATAACACAAACACCACTAAAACTGATAATCAATCCCATAACGGATAATCTGGACAATCGTTCTCCTCTGAAAAATGTTATGATCACAATCCATAAAGGCACACAAGCGCCAATTATTGCTCCTAAACCACTACTGATATACTTGACACCCCAAGTGCTCAATCCGTTGCTTAAAACAAAATTAAGAATACTTAGAATTATAATGGTTTTCCATTGTTTTCCCTTGGGCCATGGTGTTTTTTTAAATAAAAAATAGGAAATATAGAGGAAGCCTCCTAAGAATTGTCTGATTGCGACAAGTTGCAAGGCGGGCATGTGTTTTACACCTTCCTTTGAAGCGATCCATGTCGTTCCCCAAAAAAAACTGACCCAGCACAAAGCCAAAATAGGCAATCCAATGGCGCTAATTTTTGACGAAACGGCATTCTTAATTTTAGTTCTCACGTTACAAATTTGGTTTCGCAAAAATATACTTTAAAACCGTTTCTAAACGAGCACTTAAAATTATTTTTCCAACAGAATTTCGTTCAGAATTAAACTTTGGCAAAGCTAAATTCAAATCCCTAGCCTTTTGTGTGTAATATAGTTCTCGGGCAGGATGAGCTGGAGCCACCGCATTGAAGGTTTCATCCCAAGCATTATTGGCTATAATTTTTAAGATAATACCAATACAATCTTCCTGATGAATTAAATTAATCGGTGCATTAGGATTATCTAAATTCTCACGACCGGCCAGAAATTTGACAGGATGACGGTCTTCGCCAATGAGACCTCCGAAACGCAACACTGTCGTTTTGAAATGACTGTTATTTTGCAAAAGTTGCTCGGTTTCTAGTAACTGTTTTCCGCTTTCGGTATCTGGTTTTGGAATTGTTTCTTCAGTAACAAAAGACTCATCATCATTATAAACCGATGTTGAACTGATGAAAAGCACGTTTTCAATAGACGATTTTTCTATAAATGGAACTATATTCCTAATCTTAGAAACATAGTTTTCTTGTTCAGGACCACGTAATTTTGGTGGTACATCGATGATTAAAATGGTAGCATTTTCCAAGAAATCAGTTGGATTCCCAGAAGTTTTATTTTCTGAAAGTGTAATTAAAAAAGGAGCAATTGCTGCCTTGTCTAATACTGCTAATTTATCCGTTGAAGTTGTAGAGCCGCTTACTAAGAATCCTTTTTTTAATGCGGCTTTCGCCAAAGGCAAACCCAACCAGCCGCAACCCAGAATACTAATTTTTATCATTTTTTATTTTTTTACCGCAGATTCGCTGATTAAAAAAAGATTTTTCAAAAATCTGTGAATCTGCGGTTATTATTTAGAAACTATCTCGGGTCACCGCTCAGAGGTAGATTTTTCAAACTATCATTTATGACACGAATTAATGCCTTACGATAGGGCTTAACAATTACTGAATCTATAACAGGTGTCGCAACCGCGGGACTTACTTTTATTTTTTGTCTAATGACCACCGCATCGTTTAAAACAAAAGGAGTTGGCATCATCCAGTTTTCTCTTTTAGTTATTTCAAATAATGGGTTTGACACTAAATCAAATGAACTTTCTAACAGTTCCATGTCGAATGCAGTTGAAACATTAAAACTAAATTGCATTTCTAATGGTGCGTTTCCAACTACATAATAACTTACTATTTTTTTCCCTTTTCGCTGATAAAGTGAATTTTTCTGACCTAAAGTACTTACGCCATTCGCTTTGAAATTATGAAGTGCCATTTTCTCATTGGCAAAAACATCATAGCGATTGACGTTTCTGTTCGGGGAAATTTTTATTTTCACATAACGTTGATTGCCTACAATTCGGTCCTCTAAAAATTCAATACTTGGTTTTCGAAGGTCTTTTTTAGGGGCATTCGCAGTGTATGTAAAACCAGAATTGTATTTGCTGAACAAAGGAGTTTCGTTCAAGTTGGTTGCTTTTTTTGGGTTTTCACCCAAATAGCCTTTAGTCCAAGAGTCTAGATTAATATCGTAAGTTGCCCAACTCGCTTGGTCCGTGTCGGCATTATAGACGTATAATAAGCTGTTGGATTTGGCTTTTCCAAATTCATAACCGGATTCGGAGTGTGCTTTTGCAAAAAAGCCAATGGAAAGCAAAAGTAGTAGTATGGACCAGATTCCCTTTTTGGCGAAAGCCCCAAAAACGGGAAGCAGTAAACCAAAAGTAAGTACCGTAAGAATAGCACTTCCAAAAAGCACTTTTAATCCCAAACCAATTGGGAACATTTGGATAAAAGGTGCTATTATCAGTAAAGCAGGAATACTAAAAAGGAGATTTACTGATTTGTTTGATTTTTGAGTTACAATAAAAAGTCCAAAAACACATAGTCCAAAGTACACCGGAATAATCAAAAATCCTGCTCCGGGTAGAACAAAAGCTAGAACTCCGTTGATGATAATCCATAAAAACAATGGCGCTACATAGTGATTGATTGTTACTTTTCGCGCTGAGAATAAATGATAAAAAACCATGCTTATCGCTAAAGATAATAGTACAAAAGCAGCAATGTAAGCATGCCCGTTATAGGTAAATCCGTTGAGCAAATCGTTGTATTGCGGATAGATGATTAATAAGCATTTCCACCCAAAAAAAGTGATTAATCCAGATCCAAATAAAGAACCTAACAGCGGTATAAATCCTTTGACTATTTCCCTAAAAGATAAAATACGTTTGGCTCTTCCTAAAAATAGCAAGAAAATAAACAAGACCAATGCGATCACTACCATAGGTAAAACCCAGCTAAAAGGATAATTTATAAAAGTATATGGAATAGTAAAATAGACATAATCTTCACTGGATTTTGTGGTGTTTAAATCAGTGTTTGAGAAATAATTTAATAACGGGATCAAATAAGACCCTTGATGTGCTAACGTGTTTTTGTTCAAATGATGAATGTCATCTTGGGCAGTATGATAATTAAAATGATCGTCAATAAATGCAAAATTATACCCTTGAATATTGCCTTGTTCTCTGAAAACGGTCAAATCGGTATCGTTAGGTAACATTTTATAAATGCTGTACATCAAGGAATTGGATACTGGAAAAGTGGTTTTTGCAGCAGCGAACTCTTTGACTAATCCTGCATTTCCTTTGTTGGTTTCCATCAGCATGTAACTCGGTCCGGAAGAGCCACGAGCTTCAAAATTAAGCACCAAGCCCACTTCCTTTGCCCATTGATGTTGGGTTACAAAAAGCGCAGCGCCATTTAACCCTAATTCTTCAGCATCTGAAAACAGAATAATTATGTCGTTTTTGTGCGGTGTTTTATTGTACAAAAAAACACGAACACTTTCTAATATTGTTGCAACACCAGAACCCGCATCGCTGGCTCCTCGAGAATAGGAATGTGGTGCGCTGTCATAATGGGACAGTAATAATAATGCTTTGGAATTATTGGAACCTTTGATTCGGGCCAAGATATTTTTGGACTTAACGAGATTTCCCCAGTCGCTAAGCGTATATCCTTCCTGAATGGATGTTTCCAGTCCTAACTTGTTTAACTCTCTAATAAGATAGTTTGCAACCACTTCATGATTTTGTGAACCCACAAAATGCGGTTTTTTGGAGATGGCTTCTACTTGGTCAAGAGCTCGTTTTGTCGAAAATTCAGTAAGAGAACCTTCTTCATCTGAAGTCCATTGTGGCATCATTGTAAAGTAAATTAACCCCAGAATTGTGAAGATAAATAAACCGGCAAAAATTGAAAAATAATCTTTTTTCATGATAAGTTAGGTAGATTTTGGGCATTAAATGTCTTTTTTGACCAACATATAAAAATCATTATCTAAGACCATATAGCCTTGATCATACAAGAAATAGTAGGTATTTCCTGTTTTAGTGTTGAGGATATTGGTAAAAAATTCAAAATCAAAACCTTTGCTTAATAATTTTGCCCTTGTGGTTTTTGATTTTCCATCGGTGTTAAGTTCAGATAGAATGCGGTAATTTTTGCGCAACTTGTTGTTGATGTTGCGCATAAAATTAGTACTGTCTTTGTTTATTTTATTATTGAAAGCGTTACGACAACCGTCGCTACAAAACTTTTTGTCTTCCCGTCCTACAATCTTTTCTCCACATTCTAAACAGGTTTTATTCATGGATTTATCTTTTTGATGTCGTATAGATCAGTTCTACGATCTTTTAGAATGCGGACGCTTCCATGTTCGTGAAGTTCTTTCAGTAAGTCTAAATCTACGTCTACAATCAGTGTCATTTCCGTATTTGGAGTGGCTTCGGCTTTAATTCCGTTACTTGGAAAAGCAAAGTCAGAAGGAGTAAATACTGCTGATTGTGCATATTGAATGTCCATGTTGTTCACCTTTGGAAGATTACCCACACAACCAGCTATGGCTACGTAACACTCATTTTCTATCGCTCGGGCTTGTGCGCAGTGTTTGACTCTGGTATACGCGTTTTGAGTATCAGTTAAGAACGGTACAAATAAAATATTCATTCCTTCATCAGCCATTAATCTGGAAAGTTCTGGAAATTCAACGTCGTAACAAATCATGATTCCTATTTTTCCACAATCGGTGTCAAATGTTTTAATTTGAGATCCGCCCGTCATTCCCCAATGTTGTACTTCGTTTGGAGTAACGTGAATTTTGGCATACATCTCTGAAGTTCCGTCTCTTTTGCAAAGAAAACCAACATTGTACAACGTACCATTTTCTAAATACGGCATGCTTCCTGTAATGATGTTGATGTTGTACGAAATAGCTAATTCTTGAAAACGTTTGTGAATCGGTTCCGTATGCTTGGCCAATTCCCGTATTGCATCAGCTTCTGATAAATGATTGTAATCCGCCATTAAAGGTGCGGTAAACAGTTCTGGGAACAGTGCAAAATCACTTCCATAGCCTGAAACGACATCTACAAAAAATTCGCATTGTTCGAACAAAGCTTCTAGATTATTTAGTTGACGCATCTGCCACTGCACCAATCCCAAGCGGATGACGCTTTTTGCGAGATTTATTAGTTTTGGACTTTCGTCAAAATAAATATTATTCCACTCTAATAAGACGGCAAATTCCTTAGAATCAGTATCGCCTTCCAGATAATTTTTCATTACCCGAATCACGTGAAAATCATTACTCAACTGAAAAGAAAGAACTGGATCATGTAGTTCTTTTCTTTTTACTTTTTCAATATAGTTTTTTGGAGTAAGCGTATCGGCATGTTGTCCGTAATTAGGAATTCTTCCCGCAAAGACAATTGCTTTAAGATTCAGTTGCTCACACAATTCTTTTCGAGCGTCATACAATCGTCTACCAAGACGCAGTCCTCTGTAATTCGGATGAATAAAAACATCTATTCCGTATAGCACATCTCCTTTTGAATTATGTGTTGAAAAGGTGTATTTTCCAGTTATATCAGAGTAATTGTGATTTTTGTCGACTAAACTTTCATCAACAATTAGAGAAAGTGCTGAGCCAACCACTTTTCCATCCACAAGAATTACTAACTGCCCTTCGGGAAAAATACTTAATAATTTTTCGATATGATGTTCTCGCCAATAGGATCCTACCATTTCCGGATAGGACTCTACCATTGAATTTTTTAGTTGCTTGTAATCTTCAAATTCTAAATTTCGTAATTCTACTTTATTAATTTTGGCCTGCATAAAAATTTATTTTTACCAAATATAACGATTTTATTTCCATTTACAAACGTTTACAAGTAGTTACAACCGAAAGTAAATAGTTAGCAACCGAATAAAGTTTTGAACCTGTCACATCTTTGCAATGTTGATTCGAAAGAACGTTTTAACAAAAAACTATAAACACTAATATATAAATTTACACGCCATGAAAAACAGAGTACAATTAATCGGAAGAGTAGGTCAAGATCCTGAAGTAAAAACATTAGACGGAGGAAAAAAATTAGCAACCGTGAGCATAGCCACAAATGATGTCTATTATAAAGAGAACGGTGATAAAGTGGAGCAAACGGAATGGCATCGGGTTACTGCTTGGGGAAAAACTGCTGATATTATTGAAAAATATGTGATTAAGGGAAAGGAAATTGGTATCGAAGGAAAGCTTACTCATAGAAGTTATGAAGATAAAAACGGCGAAAAACGCTTTGTAACTGAAATCGTTGCCAATGAGGTGTTGCTTTTAGGAAAATAGAATCAATCTTTTAATTGCACGGATTTCTCCAAAGGAAGTTCGTGCATTTTTTTGATCCATTAACGGTCTGAAAAGTTTTTTAAAAAATATCTCTTGCCGCTCTATAGGTATTGGCATGTGCTTCTATAATCGTTTTTATATCAGGAGAGTAGCCACCACCCATAGAAACCTGCACAGGAATTTGATGTTTTGAACAAAGTTCAAAAACCAGTTCATCTCTTTTTTTACAGCCCTCCACGGAGCAGCCTAGCTTCCCTAATTTATCCGTAGCTAGAATATCAACTCCTGCTAAATAAAAAATAAAATCGGGCTTTTGAGTTGCTATTAACTTTGGAATTACACTTGCAATGGTCTGCAGGAATTCCTCATCATTTGTACCATCATTAAAAGCAATATCTAAATCAGAGGTTTCTTTTTTGAAAGGATAATTGGTTTTACCATGCGTAGAAAAAGTAAATACGTGCGGATTGTTCTGAAAAATGGCAGCCGTTCCGTTTCCTTGGTGTACATCTAAATCAATGATTAAAATCTTTTTGGCTAGTTTGTGATCCAACAAAAACTGAGCAGCAATGGCTTGATCATTGAGCAAACAAAAAGCTTCTCCATGAGTAGAGAAAGCATGATGTGTTCCTCCTGCAATATTAAACGATACTTTTGTGTCAAATGATTTTTGAGCACCAATAATAGTTCCTTGAGCGATCGTTAATTCTCGTTCTACGAGTTCCTTAGAAAGTGGAAATCCGATTTTTCGTGCTGCTTTCGCATTTAAGGTCAGATGCAACAAATCATTTACATATTCTTGCTTGTGAATGGCTAAAACTGGGGCTAAATCACTTATTTCAGGTTCAAAAAAATCAGTTGTTGTAGCTGTTCCTTCATAAATTAATTGCTGTGGAAGCAATTCGTATTTCAGCATAGGAAAACGATGTCCTTCTGGCAAAGGATGCTGGTATATGGGATGAAAAGCTATTGGAAACATAAAGGTTTTTTTTAAGATCAATCTTGAACAATGGTGTAAAAATACGAGGAGGTAGGGTTTTCAATCCTGTTTTTTACTGATTCATCAACTCTTGGAAACAATCCACAAATTGACCTACATGGAAACCGTCCATCAAGGCATGATGCACATGAACAGACATGGCCATGGTTCTTTTTCCGTTATCAGCAATTTTCATTTTTCCAAAAGAGATTTTAGGACAGCTATCTGGAAATGTATAACTACGGGCATGGGATAACGAGCTAAAATCCAGCCAAGGAATCGCCGAAAAGTGAATGACATTATCATCGGCAAAGTTTCGGGTAAAAAGTCCTGTCGTGGTCTGTATTCGTTCTATTTCTTTGGTGCTACTTGCTGCGAAAACTAAAAAATCAGAATTGTATTCCATTAAAGAAAATCCAAAACTGCCATCTTCACGGCCAATGGTGGCCGAAGCATTAATTTGATCACAAACGTATATTTGATCATCAGCAATTCGATACCGAAACGATTCAATTGTGTTTGCTGCTCTTAAGGTGTGGTATAAATAATAACTGAAAAAGGAGGTCTTTAAGATTTTTGCTGAAGCATAAGCTTTGGTACAATCAATTTCGACGGTGGCACCAAAAAAAGGTTCTTCAAATTGTTTAAAGAATTCAAAATGTTCTTTTCTGTTCCAATTTTCTAGGTCTAAAAGTGTTCTCAAGAGGATAGGATTTTAATTTTTTCAAAAGTACTTCTAATCTTCTTAAACCCGAAATTCATTTCAACAACTTTTTATGCCTAAAATCAAAAATAGGATTTAATCTAAATAGAAATTAACCATAAAAAAAGCCCTAAAAGTACACTGCCCCCAAAAAGTTAGACACTATTTGGGGGCATTTTTATGGAAAGAAAAGTCAAGTATGAATACACATTTAAGCTTGAATGTGTAGAATTAGTTATCAAACAGCACAATTCCTGTGTATCTGTAGCTAATAAAAAGATGGTTCATAGATCCAGTATTAAGAAATGGGTTAGATTATACAATTATTATGGTGAAGATGGATTAATACCAAGGAAGAACCGTAGTTATAGTGATGCATTTAAATTCAATGTTTTACAATCAATTCAGAAAGATTCTTTGTCATTATTGGATA
>NZ_SMFN01000040.1 GCF_004349135.1 Flavobacterium sandaracinum
TCTATGCTCAGAATAGTGCTGTATGGAATATATTGTTTGGTTCTAAATATCAATGAAGTTTTCTCAATACCTTTCTCCATAATTTTTAGAGAAGAAACTTTGAACAAATCAATTGAAACGTATACTAAAAAAAGCAGTCCTACAAATGCTAAAATTAATGCTTCTTTTGGAGTTGAGTCAGAAATTATCAGTCCATTTACGCAATATGATAAAATTGACAGAAATAGGAAAACTCCAATTCCTGTTCTAATTAAAAAAAGATTACGAAATTTTGATTCTGTTTGCATCTTTTGTATTTCGGGGTTTTAGCATGTCGCACAACTTGTATATAAGCGAAACAAACCTTCGTATATACGCCCATTTTGGGTAGATTGGCGAAGGTTAGTTTCGCTTTATTGTTTTATCAAATATATTAAAATTTTCTTACAAATCATCAAATGGACTTCTATTCCATTTTAAAACATAAAAAAAGCGTTTACTCTCTTTTTAAATTGAGAGGAAACGCTAGTTTACTTTTATGATAAAAATAATTTTATCGAATCGCTTTTAGAAACGCTGTAATATTTGTTATTGATTTGGCTACATTATTAGGTATGTGTATTCAACGAAAAATCCCTATCAAATTTATTTTGATAGGGATTTTTTTTAGGAATAAAAGTTATGAATTTTAAACTGAGTTATAGGTAGTTGATTTTTTAGTTTATTTCTTGTCGATTGTTCTTTCAAAAAACTCATACGTTCGTAGCATTTGATCCATACGTTGACGATTATCACCAGCTCGAGTAATTTCATGAGTGGCGCCGGGATGCACAACAAATTCTACAGGACGACCCAATACTTTTAGACTTCGAAAAAGCATTTCAGCTTGAACAAACCCAGTTCTTCGATCGTTGCCTCCATGAAAAATAATAAACGGTGTTGTAATATTTTGTACATAATTTATTGGGGATTCACGAGCTAGAATCTCCTTAACTTTTGGTTCCCACGGATAGCCACCAAAATAATTGGGCACCAATCGCCAAGCGTTTCCTTCTCCAAAAAAGGTATTCAAATCATAAACACCCCGTTGCGCACATGCCGCTTTAAAGCGATTGTCATGACTTATAATCCATGCGGTCAAATAGCCCGCATAAGAACCACCCGTAATGAATAACTTAGACTGGTCTGCCCATCCTTCTTGAACTGTTTTATCTAATGCTGTTAGTACGTCACTAGCCGGTCCGGTGCCCCAATCGTTGATATTTCCTCTCAAAAAATCCAATCCATATCCACCAGAACCTCTCGGATTACTGTAGACTACTCCATATCCTTTGCTACAAAAATACTGGTATTCGTGCCACATACTTTCCTCACTAGGACCCCACATGGCGGATGGTCCTCCGTGAATTTCTAGCAATAATGGGTATTTTTCTCCTTGTTTATAGTTAGATGGTTTCATAATCCAATATTCCACGGTCATTCCTAATTCGTTTTGGAATGTTTTCTTTTCCGGGTAGGATAATTTTTTAGTAGTAACCCAATCATTAAAAGTGCTGATTTTTTTCTCGTTTTTGAAATTGGCATCAGCCAAATACAATTCAGATGGATTTGACACCTGAGTTTTTGAGTACATAATCGTATTGTTTGCTATATCAAAACTAGATATTCCTGCATCAGTGCTAGAAAGTGTTTCTATTTTTTGCGTTAATGGGTTGACTCTGTGCAATACGTTGCCACCATTCATTTGAGCGGTAAAATACAAATATTTATTATCCCTGCTCCAGGTAAGATTTGACTTGTTACGATCAAAAGGAATAGTAACAATATCTTTTTCAGTTCCATTTAGTGGCATTATCGATAGTGAAGGTACTGATACAAATGAGGTGGTGCTGGAAAGAAAAGCCAACCATTTTCCGGATGGCGATAGTGACGCGCTATTGTATCTTTTTCCGTCTTCTCCTAATAGCATTTTGAAATTTTCTCCATTGGCATCCATTATAAAAAGCTCACTTTCTAAGGATCGGTCTTGGTTTTCTGCAGTATCTACATCTCCTGACAGAATTATTTGTTTTCCGTTTGGCGTATAATCAGCGTTGTTAAAATTATAAAAACCATTTGTTAGTAGTCGGGGAGTTGCATCTTTAGATACATTTATTTCAAAAAAGTGATTGAAATTCATATCCGATGATACGTTTGATTCACTTTGAAAATTCAATTTATTAAGAACAATTGCTTTTTTATCGGTTGTATTTTTATCAAGATAGGCTCTAATTTGAGATAAACTTCCGTTTGGGTCTGGCTTTCCTTTATTGGTTACCAAATGCTCGTTTTTATCAAAACCAGGCTTTTCCATTTTCCATGTAGGAATTGATTTTGCTGGGTTTAAAATAGAATCTTGCAGTAAATCGCGCAACGGGACACTAGATGAATATAGTATCTTTTTGCCATCTGGTGACCATTTTGGATTGCTTGCGCCATATTTATCTTTTGTTAATTGCATGGGTTCACCGCCTTCCATAGAAATGATAAATATTTGATTTTTGTCTTCTACAGAACGAGTAAAAGCCATTTGCTTGCCGTCAGGGCTCCAGGTAGGTTTTGTAGCTCCATCTTTATGCGTGGTCAGTTGAATAGGCGTGGTATTTCCTGAGATAGCGACCGTGAAAATCTGAGAGCGGTACTTATAATCCAGCTTGTTATTTTCATCATTTTCAATTGTATTTACCGTAAAAGCAGCTCGTTTTCCATCTTTAGTTAAGCTGATGTTTCCAACAGTTTTAATTTTTAACATATCAGTAAGGGTAACATCTTCAGTTTTATTTTGAGCGATTGCAGCATGCAACTGTAATAAAAACAATAATGTAATTGACAATTTTCTCATAGTATTGATGTTTTATTTTGTTGTTATTCGTAAAGTCAAAAACAAAACATTTCAATGAATTGGTTTGTTTTTTTAATGGAATTTAGTAATCGTTAAATATAAAGTAAATTCTGTTAGCTCTAAGATTTTAAAATAATCAATATGCATTGGTACGAGGAAATATTATGTATTGCTAATTGACCAGCAGTAATTATTTATTTTGACCAGATATTTTTTATGAAATAACTTACTTTTTTTTTGATGCTTTTTTAAAATGTCGCACCATTTATATGTAAGCGAAATAAGCCTTGGCTTTTACAACGAATTCGAGTTAGAATGTCGAAGGTTTGTTTCGCTTTATATTTCTCAAATATTTTACAACTTTCTTATAGATAAGTAGATAGCTTTTTTTGAAATAAGTAGGTAGTCATAAATAAATATGAATCTACAACAAAAAAACCGGTGTTTAAAGATACTTTAAACACCGGTTTTTGTTTATGATAAAAATAATTTTATCGAATCGCTTTTACAAAATCAGCAATTTTTCCTGTTCCGTTTTTGGTTAAATCCTGAATAAAAGCACTACCTATAATCGCTCCTTTGGCAAATTGCGTGGCTTGCTCGAAGGTTTCTTTGTTGTTGATTCCAAAACCTATTACTTGTGGATTTTTCAGATTCATATCGGCAATGCGCTTGAAATAGTCTTCTTTTATAGGTCCAAAATGTTTTTTTGAGATGAAACAGCTGCAGTGAAACTAAACTGTCGGTTAATTACTAATTTTACAAGTACAAAACTATCTTCAAATTAAGCTAAATCCCGGCACATTGCCAAACGACGGTTAACTGCCATTTTTTTTCTTTATTTAGCTATTGCTGGTATTAAATGTTGTTGCATTATTTTCTCAACTTGTTTCTCTCCATAAGGCGTATTATATGCAGTTGATGTTATTACAATTACGATTGGTTGGTCTTTGAATATAAAAATTCTATTTCCGCCATTTCCGCTAGAATAATAAACTTCATAATTTTTGCCCTCTATTTTATACGTTTTGTTCCAAAATAAGTAGCCATAAAATTCATCTTCTGAAATGTTGATTTGATGCGATAAACTTTTGGTTACCCATTCTTTTGATAAAATTTGTTTTCCATTCCAATTACCATTATTTTTATACAATTGTCCATATTTTGCATAATCTAATGAACTTAATTGTAAACTACCTGCTGTATTTACAACATTTTGTGGTGTAAATTGCCATTTAAAATTTTTAATACCTAACGGTTTAAACAATTTTTCGTTTGAATACTTCTCTAAACCATTTGGTACAGATTTGTTAATAATATCTCCCAAAATTATGCAACCTGCTGTAAAGTAATCCCATTGTTTATTGATCTGTTTTGTTTTGTCAATTGGTAAATTTAAAGTAAAACCAACCCAGTTTTTAGTTGGATACATATTTTCTTCGTTTCCAGGTGATTCAGAATTCATATCAGAGCCTTCAAAAGTTGAACTCATTGTTAACAGACTTTTTAAATTGATACTGTCTTTTGCATGAGAATAATTTTGAAAAGACTTTAAATTATAAAATTCTTTTAAAGTTTGCATTTCACTTTTTATGTACTTTTCTTTTATGGCAATTCCCATTAGTGTTGAAGCAAATGACTTTCCTACTGAACGCGTGTCGTGAAGGGTATTTCTGTTTGCTCCATTAAAATATTCTTCTATTAAAATTTCTCCATTTTTAATCACAACTATGCTCGTAACTTCTCTATAGTTTTTTTTTGCGATTTTTCTATTTAAGTCTTCAATTTTAGCAATATCAATTTTCTCTTTAGAAATTTGCCAATCTTTAATTTGTTTAATTTGTTGAACCTTCACTAATTTTTCGTCGATTTTGATTTCTGGGACGATAATTTTAAGTTGCCCTTCAGCAATTATGTTTCCTGTTACTATTTCGTTCAGTTTTAAATAAGGTCTTATTTCAATTTTGAGTAAATGTTCTCCCTCTGAAAATGCTTCTTGACCTCCATTTCCGAAAAATCTATTCCAAAGAAACTTACCCCAAGAATCTTCGTTAATTGAACTTATTAGCGGAACTCTAAAAATAGTTTTCTGATTTTTTGTTTCTGCAGTTCCTGCCCCAACGTTAAGATTTTCAGCATAAACCTTTTTATTGTCAACTATAAATGTAAACTGATAATTTCCATTCTTTGTTAATTCTTCTGCAGTCGAATTTGGCGATAATAAATGAAGATAATTTGTTAGTGAGTTTTCCAAGAATACTCGAATATTAAAATCTGTTTTTTCTTTTAGTTCAAATGTTTGTAAGAAGTCTGTTTGTTTAAAATTTTCAATTGCTTTAGTTTGTTCCATAAAAGCAATCTTTCCAATATTTGTTTTATGAATTGGGTAAATGATGCTATCTTGTTTAACAAATTCGTTTTTTTGCGCCAATACATTGAAGAAAGTCAATAGACTTAGTGCTAGAGTAGTGATTTTTGATTTCATTGATTTTTGATTGATTTTGATTGATGATCTTGATTATATTTCTGCGATTTCGGGAAGTTGACAGTTCACGTGTCGCCGCTACACGAGGTTTGGGACTAAAGATGCGAGTTTTTTCGGTTAAGGACAAATTTCACAAGTACAAAACCATTTCTAAATTAAGCCAAATACCCAAATCTCGTGTAACGGCTGTGTGTGCCTTGCATGCACTTCCAATTCCTCAAAAGTAGGAATTTTATCTAGAGGGTGCAAGTCCCTTATCGGCAAGTTGTTGATTTATATTGAGCCGATTAGCACGTGGCAAGCTGGTTTGGGGCGACCCATGCAGTGAAGGAAGCCAAACGGCAAAAGTCTGTACCGAGGAACACAAAGCGCATAAGAGGCTAGCTAAATTGGGTAAGCATGCACAGCAATGCAAAGCCTTTAGACAACAGGTTTAGTTAGTAGATGCGTCGGGGATAGAC
>NZ_SMFN01000041.1 GCF_004349135.1 Flavobacterium sandaracinum
GACGGACTGGAAAAAACCCGAACGCAAAAGGAAAAACCTGATGCGACTAGGGATTGACAAAGACCATGCTTATGCTTGGAGCAGAACCAGAAAAGGAGGATGGCGCATTGCTCAAAGTCCAATTCTAACCACTACTATTACCCTACTGCGACTTAAGAAGAAAGGCTATCAATCAATGTTGGAGATTTACATGGAACTCAACCCATCACTTTGCGAACCGCCGTATACGAGAACCGTACGTACGGTGGTGTGAGAGGCGCACTCCGTCAGTTTCTGGCGGAGCCGTCTACTCGATTACCTGCAGGTTATATATTCATTATCTTGTCAATTTTACTTTGAGTATTGTCTACCGTTTTTAGAAAATTTATTAAATCGGGATTTATCCATTCGACAAGACTGTATAGTTTTGTCCTTATATCAATTGCTTCAGAGCAATCAATATTATGAGCGTTAAAACATATTGGTTCACAGTGATTTACTCTATTTCTGAAACTTCGTAAATCATCAAGTTTTGAGTATAGGCTTGCTCTATCTTCTACTGCGGGTTTATTTGGGAATATGTATATAGGCTGACCACCAACTAGTGCATAATGATGTGGTAAAAAGAATGCCAACCAAAAACCAAAATTTTGATCGGATATTATTTTTCCACTTGTAATTGGAATTCCTCTCCGTGTCAAATTATTTTCTGTTTTACGGACTGAACTTCTAAGAAAATTATGAGAACTATTCAAAGAAGGATGACTCATAAAGCCAGATTTTTGATTAATTATCCAATCTGGGTCAGCAAAATGAGTTGACATTTTTAAACAAAGAGCATTTCTTAAAATAACTTCAAATTGGCTCAGAATAGGATGAAATGCTTGAGCTAATCTTATATTTGCATTATATAATCTTTTTGCTCTTTCATTATTATTCGCAGTTGCTGCTAAATAGCGATTATATCTTGGTCTCGATAAATATTTATAGCGTAAATCTTTTTTCATATGTGTTGCAATTTAAATATTTATTTGTAAATTTGCAACATATAGACTTGATAAAGCCTCTTTCCTTCGTGGAAACGTAATTAAGTAAAAGATTAAAAAAAGGGTTCTTAAATTTAAGAGCCCTTTTTATTTTTAGTCCCATCGTGTTGATAACTTGCAGGTAACGTTCTTGCGCTTGGCGAGGTTGGGGAATAAAGATGCGAGATTTTCGGTTAATCACTTTTAATTAAGTACAAAACCAACTTTCCATTAAGCCAATTGTCCAAATCCGTTTTAGTAGCTTGTTGTGTACAGTACTTTTTTAAGTCATCCAAATTCCATATACAGCGATTACTGTCCAAGCTCCGTAAACTTTTTTCAGAAAATATGTACTTCCACTCGCACTGCTTGTAAAGTTCCAGTCCATAACAGAAACAACACAATTTTCGTAATTATTGTCAAAAACAGGTGTGCCTATACAAATTACATTTTGCCTTTTCTTTGTTTTTTCAAATATTTGTTCGATGTCTTTTTTAGTGAAGCATTTATTGCTTTTAATAAAATCAAGGCCGTAATTCAATTCGTTTATTAATTCTGAATTCCAAACTCCATCACTGCTTTTTGCAACGTTTGTTTCAATTTCTTTTAGTATATTTTCAGGGACTTCAAGACCTGCTTCTTGTTTAAACTCTTTTAGGTCAAAAAAAGTTTTATATTTTTCACATTGAACATATATTCCTAATGTACCCTTTCCAATTTGCTCATCAATGATTTTTTTAAAAACGTCAGATTCTGAATTGTTTTGAGAAAAACTCAAAGTTGAAATAGTTAAGAAAAGCAAACAGTAAATTTTCATATTTTTCTTTTTACGATTTTTGGTATTATAGCCTATAACGTTGTGGTACTACAGAGGGTTTGGGACTAAATTAAGCTCATTCTTCGGATTTGCCACCCGAGCGATAGCGAACAGGCGAAGCAAATTATCCCAAATACAAAACCATTTTTCCATAAAGCCAATTGCCAAAATCCGTTGTAGTATCTGTTGTATGCTGTTTTTATTTTACTTCTAAGACATATTGCCGATTACTTTCTTCTTCAAAGTTTTTAAACATTTCTGCTCTAGAATTTATTCTCAAAGTATCTTTTCCATAAATATTAATTTTAGAAATTTGCGTGAATTTAGGTTTTTCACCTAATCCGCCCTCGAAAGCATATTCTTCTTTAGATTTGAGTAAGAAAGTCGCAATATAATTTGTCGAATCAAATTTTATAAGTTTACCACCATTATTAAAACTAATTATTGTAGATTCTTTTAGATGGTTATTATATTTATTTACGGAATCTTTATCAAGAATTATTTCTAAAATTAAGTCTGTTTCCTTAGAATTTCTAAGTTTAGTAATATAAACTCTTTCACAAGAAGAAAGTAGTAGTACAAATAAAAAATTTAATGATAATATGATGTGTTTCTTCATTTCTTCTGTTAAAATAGCATACAACGTCTCGACGCTTTTCGCAGTGGCTTGTGATTCAAGACTGAACTCTCCAAACACAAACCCAATTTTTGCGAACAGCGTTTTTTCCGCAGGAAAAAACCAAGCCCAAGCCATTGAGCAAAACCACAGTTAGTGGCTGGCAAAATATTTATTAATTTTCTATTGTTTATAAAAATATGGATCTTCATTATTTCCACTATTGCTTGGATAATAAAAATTCATTTTATTTGAATATGCTTGTGAGATTTCTAATTGAACTGACGTTCCTCTGTCACTATTTGGTGCTTGTTCGCTCTGTTGAGTTCCTGGCATCACATTGTAAAAAACTACAGTTTCCGTTTTATAAATTCCACCACCATCTTTTATGTAATTTACGTTTACTTTTATTTCGTCCATTTTGCAATCTGTATTATTTGTGAAATTAACTGCTAAATTAAAAATTCCACCAATTTCTCTATATTGATATTGATTTGTTGTTACAGTTAAATATGTTTGCCAATTATTTCTAAAATTCATATTCTTTTTAGTAATTGCTGCATTTATTCTTTGTCTTTCAGTTTCTTCTGCTGAAACAGCAGTATTTTCAGTACCGTCTGCATTATACGAAGGCTCTGAACCATAACTATTCGATTGAGAACTGTTTGAAATAAAACCAATTATTACCAATCCAATCAATATTGCTCCACCAATTAACAGATTTCTTTTTAAATTACTTTTTGGATAATCATTTTGGTGATTGGTATTCTGATTATTATTTGAATAATTATTAAAATTTGGTGGCGTTGATGTAAAATTATTTTGGGTTTGATTTACAAATTTTGGCGGAATAACATTTAGCGGTAAAATCGATTTCAAATCTTCTACTTTTTCTGCTGTTGTCCAATTTTGAATTCCTTCGAACCAAACTGGTGTGTCTTTTTTTATGTTTAATAATTTTAATTGTTCAATATCAAATGGACCTTCTTGGTTTTGTCCATTCATTATGTAAAATTTTTTCATTTAGTATTATTTTATTTTAGGTTTCCTTTTTACTCTAATGTTTCTGACGTGGATTGCTTGCCACTAACGTTCTGGTACTACCCTTTAGATTTGCATAATAAATTATTCGTAAATTTAAATTAACAACCAAATTGCTTGTAGCGAGTGTTAGTGGCTGTGTTTTCTATTGATTCAAATGTTTTCGTATTATTTCGGCTAAATCTTTTAACAATTCGTTATTCACATTTGTACTTAATTGTCTTGTATGAATTACTAATTTAGTTTTGTCTTTATTGTAGTGAAGAAAATACCAATTTCCTGCAGAATAAAATTTCGTTCCAATTTCATCGCCAATATATTCTACTTCAAAAATGTCATTAATTTCCCTGTTGTTCTCGCTGTTAGTTATGTAGTTAGAACAAGCCAAGAGAATTACAGGGAATTTTTGAATAAATTCAGACGCTTTTAAAATCTTTTTTCTACCTGAAATATTTGTTTTGTCGGCTTTTGAAGTAGTCTTTGAAGGTGAATCATTTATTTCAGATGTGAAAATATGATTTAGAAAATCTACTTTGAAATTTTCGGTTTCCTTTTCCAAAATATAGTCAGATAATTTTTGATATTTACTCCAAGTATTTTTGCCCCAACTTTTTCTTAACGGATGTTTTTCGTCAACTTGATATTCTAAAACTTCGCAAGTTCCATTTTCTATATGGTTTTTCCAATCTTTTGCATTGTTTCCATACCATTCAAAACTTTGCAAATCGGTAGTTTCGATAGCGGATTCTTTTCCAATGATTAGAATTTTTGAGTTTGGATTTCCTGTTCCAATGTAAAAATTGTCTATTCCTTTTTCAACGAATTCAATAAAATCTTTTTTGTACATAATTTATCCTGCGTTTAAACCAACAATTATAAATAGAAATAGAAAAACAAAAATTGAAAGAAACAATTTGTATTTGTAAACAAATTGGAATTTCTTGTATTTTGATAAGTTTTTTGTTGCTAGATTTAATCTTTCTGGATTACAATCAATGTATTTTAATTCATAAACACATTGTTCATATTTTGTTAAAACTGCATCAGGAAATTTGTTTCTAATTTTTGCCGTATCTCCTTTATGAATTCCTAACCATTTATTTACTTTAAGTTGTATTTCTAATTCGTGTAAAATTTTAGTTATTTCTTTTTCATTATTAGGAATCTCAATCGCTATGACTTGATTAACTGCATTTATTACAGCCCCATCTAACAAGTATAAATCTTTTTGTTTTAAGTCTTGTTGTTGAAATTCAAGTTTTTTTTGATTTAGTTCATTAGCATTTGCTCTGTTTTGAGAATTAACATTTCGATGTGGTGTCGAATGACTATCTCCAAAAACAAAATTTGAAACTACTTTTCCTGCATCTCTTCCAATTTGTCTTTTCAAAGAATCATACATTTTGCTCATATCTTTATTTTATGTAGTTTTTTTTGCAACATAGCCACCAACGTTCTCGCGCTACAAGCAGTTTAGGATTAAATTAAGCCTTATCTTCGGATTTGCCAAATCTTCCAAATACAAAACCATTTTCAAATTAAGCCTAATCCCCAAATTGCTTGTAGCGTGTGTTGAACTAAACCTTCGGTAGCGCGTGTCCGAAAAAGTAGTACTTTTCAAAGATAACTAAAATCAATTATTATGACTACAAAAAAAAGCATCCTGATGCTTTAAGGGAAAACAAAATCCTTAATCAGGCCATTCGAGAGGTTCCTAATTTTGAGCAGCTCTTGCATCGATTTGAACGTACGATTTCTATTTTAGGCAGAAGCCAAAGCACCTTTTCTAATTATTCCCGGCATGTAGCTGCTATGGCTTTGCATTTTGGAAAAATCCCAACCGAGTTGGATCAAGAGCAAGTACA
>NZ_SMFN01000042.1 GCF_004349135.1 Flavobacterium sandaracinum
ACACTTTAACAAGTGTTGATTGAGGTAAAGAATAAGACAAGAACACGTTCCTAGACATATTGAATTGACAGCCGTTTTAACAGAGATGTTAAAGCAAAAGAATAAGAGTAATAGAATCGAGAGATTTTAAAAAACCGATAGAATTGGAGTCGAATAACAATAGCTTGAAGCAATTCAAGCACACAATATACGATGAAGAGTTTGATCCTGGCTCAGGATGAACGCTAGCGGCAGGCTTAACACATGCAAGTCGAGGGGTATAGTTCTTCGGAATTAGAGACCGGCGCACGGGTGCGTAACGCGTATGCAATCTACCTTTCACAAAGGGATAGCCCAGAGAAATTTGGATTAATACCTTATAGTATATCGAGTTGGCATCAACATGATATTAAAGATTTATCGGTGAAAGATGAGCATGCGTCCCATTAGTTAGTTGGTAAGGTAACGGCTTACCAAGACAACGATGGGTAGGGGTCCTGAGAGGGAGATCCCCCACACTGGTACTGAGACACGGACCAGACTCCTACGGGAGGCAGCAGTGAGGAATATTGGACAATGGGCGCAAGCCTGATCCAGCCATGCCGCGTGCAGGATGACGGTCCTATGGATTGTAAACTGCTTTTATACGAGAAGAAACAACTCTACGTGTAGAGTCTTGACGGTATCGTAAGAATAAGGATCGGCTAACTCCGTGCCAGCAGCCGCGGTAATACGGAGGATCCAAGCGTTATCCGGAATCATTGGGTTTAAAGGGTCCGTAGGCGGTCAGATAAGTCAGTGGTGAAAGCCCATCGCTCAACGGTGGAACGGCCATTGATACTGTCTGACTTGAATTATTAGGAAGTAACTAGAATATGTAGTGTAGCGGTGAAATGCTTAGAGATTACATGGAATACCAATTGCGAAGGCAGGTTACTACTAATTGATTGACGCTGATGGACGAAAGCGTGGGTAGCGAACAGGATTAGATACCCTGGTAGTCCACGCCGTAAACGATGGATACTAGCTGTTGGGAGCAATCTCAGTGGCTAAGCGAAAGTGATAAGTATCCCACCTGGGGAGTACGTTCGCAAGAATGAAACTCAAAGGAATTGACGGGGGCCCGCACAAGCGGTGGAGCATGTGGTTTAATTCGATGATACGCGAGGAACCTTACCAAGGCTTAAATGTAGATTGACCGGTTTGGAAACAGATCTTTCGCAAGACAATTTACAAGGTGCTGCATGGTTGTCGTCAGCTCGTGCCGTGAGGTGTCAGGTTAAGTCCTATAACGAGCGCAACCCCTGTTGTTAGTTGCCAGCGAGTCAAGTCGGGAACTCTAACAAGACTGCCAGTGCAAACTGTGAGGAAGGTGGGGATGACGTCAAATCATCACGGCCCTTACGCCTTGGGCTACACACGTGCTACAATGGCCGGTACAGAGAGCAGCCACTGGGCGACCAGGAGCGAATCTATAAAACCGGTCACAGTTCGGATCGGAGTCTGCAACTCGACTCCGTGAAGCTGGAATCGCTAGTAATCGGATATCAGCCATGATCCGGTGAATACGTTCCCGGGCCTTGTACACACCGCCCGTCAAGCCATGGAAGCTGGGGGTGCCTGAAGTCGGTGACCGCAAGGAGCTGCCTAGGGTAAAACTGGTAACTAGGGCTAAGTCGTAACAAGGTAGCCGTACCGGAAGGTGCGGCTGGAACACCTCCTTTCTAGAGCCTTAGTGTTAGCTAAGTATGAGGTAATAAGAATTAGTGATCAAGTATTTATACTTATTACTTATGACTTACTACTTAAGAAACGCACGCTAGGGAAAGAAGACAAAAGTTCTTATTGGAAATAAATAAAGACATTTTATTACTCTTGCTGTTAATTTAAAAAAAAAGAATAAAAATTTAAGAATAAGAGTGTCTCGTAGCTCAGCTGGTTAGAGTACTACACTGATAATGTAGGGGTCGACAGTTCGAGTCTGTCCGAGACAACTATTAAGACTTAAATATCCTGAAAAGAATTCAGGATAAAAGGAAATTTTAGAAGAAGAGTGAGATCACATTGAGGTGAGCACGTTACAAACTGCAAACTGCGACTGATAACTGCCTACTAAAACATGGGGGATTAGCTCAGCTGGCTAGAGCGCCTGCCTTGCACGCAGGAGGTCAACGGTTCGACTCCGTTATTCTCCACAAGAAGGTACAAAGATAATAGTACAAAGTATCAAGACGAAGGTCTTAATACTTAATACAAAAATCTTAATACCTATTAAAGTTCATTGACATATTGAGATAAGAAAATAATAAAAAGTAGAAAGCATATTTTACTTGTTTATCATTAGACAAGTAAAAGAAACGGTCATTCTTAATTGAATGATTGGTACAATAAGCAAAATAAGGGCGTATGGGGGATGCCTTGGCTCTCAGAGGCGATGAAAGGCGTGATAAGCTGCGAAAAGCTACGGGGATTGGCACACACGATATGATCCGTAGATACCTGAATGGGGCAACCCACTATGTTGAAGACATAGTACACCGATAGGTGGGCAAACCCGCTGAACTGAAACATCTAAGTAGGCGGAGGAGAAGAAAACAAAAGTGATTCCGTAAGTAGTGGCGAGCGAACGCGGATTAGCCCAAACCAAAGATGTTACGGCATATTTGGGGTTGTAGGACCACGATATTTGTTGCCGATAGAATTAGAATCTACTGGAAAGTAGAGCCAAAGAAGGTGATAGCCCTGTATAAGTAATAGAAGATAACAATAGTGGTATCCTGAGTAGGGCGGGACACGAGAAATCCTGTCTGAATTTGGCGGGACCATCCGCTAAGGCTAAATACTCCTGAGAGACCGATAGTGAACCAGTACCGTGAGGGAAAGGTGAAAAGAACCGTGAATAACGGAGTGAAATAGATCCTGAAACCATACGCTTACAAGCGGTCGGAGCCCCTTCGTGGGGTGACGGCGTGCCTTTTGCATAATGAGCCTACGAGTTAACGTTGCTGGCAAGGATAAGTGGTTAAGCCACGGATCCGTAGCGAAAGCGAGTCTGAATAGGGCGCTTTAGTCAGTAGTGTTAGACGCGAAACCGTGTGATCTACCCATGGGCAGGATGAAGCGCTGGTAACACAGTGTGGAGGTCCGAACCGGTTGACGTTGAAAAGTCTTCGGATGACCTGTGGGTAGGGGTGAAAGGCCAATCAAACTCGGAAATAGCTCGTACTCCCCGAAATGCATTTAGGTGCAGCGTTATGCGTAAAGTTATATAGAGGTAGAGCTACTGATTGGATGCGGGGGCTTCACCGCCTACCAATTCCTGACAAACTCCGAATGCTATATAATGTTTCATAACAGTGAGGGCTTGGGTGCTAAGGTCCAAGTCCGAGAGGGAAAGAACCCAGACCATCAGCTAAGGTCCCCAAATATATACTAAGTTGAAAGAACGAGGTTTGTCTGCCCAGACAGCTAGGATGTTGGCTTGGAAGCAGCCATTCATTTAAAGAGTGCGTAACAGCTCACTAGTCGAGCGGACGAGCATGGATAATAATCGGGCATAAGTATATTACCGAAGCTATGGATTACCTATTTATTTAGGTAGTGGTAGGGGAGCATTCTAACAGGGTTGAAGGTGAGTCGTAAGGCCTGCTGGACTGGTTAGAAAAGAAAATGTAGGCATAAGTAACGATAATGCGGGCGAGAAACCCGCACACCGAAAGACTAAGGTTTCCACAGCTATGCTAATCAGCTGTGGGTTAGTCGGGACCTAAGGCGAACCCGAAAGGGACAGTCGATGGACAACGGGTTAATATTCCCGTACTAGTTATTACTGTGATGGGGTGACGGAGTGATGAAAGCGCCGCGAACTGACGGAATAGTTCGTTGAAGTACCTACCTATAAGACCCGCAGGCAAATCCACGGGTTTTGGGGAAATACGATAGTACTCGGATACTTCGGTAGAAGAGATAGTGCGCCTAAGGGCTTCCAAGAAAAACCTCTAAACTTCAGGTAATAAGTACCCGTACCGCAAACCGACACAGGTAGTCGAGGAGAGAATCCTAAGGTGCTCGAGAGATTCATGGCTAAGGAATTAGGCAAAATAGACCCGTAACTTCGGGAGAAGGGTCGCCAGCAGCAATGCTGGCCGCAGTGAAGAGGTCCAGGCGACTGTTTATCAAAAACACAGGGCTCTGCAAAATCGTAAGATGAAGTATAGGGCCTGACACCTGCCCGGTGCTGGAAGGTTAAGTGGAGATGTTATCTTCGGAGAAGCATTGAAATGAAGCCCCAGTAAACGGCGGCCGTAACTATAACGGTCCTAAGGTAGCGAAATTCCTTGTCGGGTAAGTTCCGACCTGCACGAATGGTGTAACGATCTGGACACTGTCTCAGCCATGAGCTCGGTGAAATTGTAGTAGCGGTGAAGATGCCGCTTACCCGCAGTGGGACGAAAAGACCCTGTGCACCTTTACTATAGCTTAGTATTGACCTTGGATAAATGATGTGTAGGATAGGTTGGAGACTGTGAAGTGGCGTCGCTAGGCGTTGTGGAGTCATTGTTGAAATACAACCCTTTGTTTATCTGAGGCCTAACCCCGCATAAGCGGGGGACATTGCTTGGTGGGTAGTTTGACTGGGGTGGTCGCCTCCAAAAGAGTAACGGAGGCTTCTAAAGGTTCCCTCAGTACGCTTGGTAACCGTGCGTAGAGTGCAATGGCATAAGGGAGCTTGACTGAGAGACATACAGGTCGATCAGGTACGAAAGTAGAGCATAGTGATCCGGTGGTTCCGCATGGAAGGGCCATCGCTCAAAGGATAAAAGGTACGCCGGGGATAACAGGCTGATCTCCCCCAAGAGCTCATATCGACGGGGGGGTTTGGCACCTCGATGTCGGCTCGTCACATCCTGGGGCTGGAGAAGGTCCCAAGGGTTGGGCTGTTCGCCCATTAAAGTGGCACGCGAGCTGGGTTCAGAACGTCGTGAGACAGTTCGGTCTCTATCTACTGTGGGCGCAAGAAATTTGAGTGGATCTGATTCTAGTACGAGAGGACCGAATTGGACAAACCTCTAGTGTATCTGTTGTCACGCCAGTGGCATCGCAGAGTAGCTACGTTTGGAAGGGATAAGCGCTGAAAGCATATAAGCGCGAAACCCACCACAAGATGAGATTTCTTTTAAGGGTCGTGGGAGATGACCACGTTGATAGGCTATAGATGTAAAGGCAGTAATGTCATAGTCGAGTAGTACTAATAACCCGTAAGCTTATGTACGCTTTTCCTGCCGAGCAATCGGCA
>NZ_SMFN01000043.1 GCF_004349135.1 Flavobacterium sandaracinum
CAGCTTCTTTTAATTTTGCCTCTAATTCGCTAATCAATTTTTGTTCTGCGGTTTGTTTTAAAATTCCATTACCAGGAAAACTACCAGATCCAAATTTATCGTAATCTTTACGCCATTTATACAGCATACTAACACGGATACCTAATTCTCTGGCTAATTCAGTAAGGTTAGATCGTTCATTACTCAATTCTACAGCTTTTATTTTAAACGCTGCGTCATAAATTTTTCTTTCTCTTGTCATAAGTTAAAATTAAGGTTTTTTCTCTTAACTCAAACTCCCAGCTAAATTAGTACATCCATACCATCTGCATCCGTTCGTTACATAAGATACGAGGGTATTGAAGCACTAACAGGTGTAAATCATAACGTTGTAAAGGACGTTCGATTTGAAAATAATATCCCAAATATTATCGATGAATTGAGAGCTTTCCTCAGAGCTTCCATTAAAGATTATTATTTTTTAAACATGGAAGATGGTAAGTTTAGGAAAGTACCTGAATACCCCGAAGAAGCTTGGCTAGAGGGTATCGTAAATGCCTTATGTCACCGTTCTTATAATGTACAAGGGAGTGCTATTTATATTAAACACTTTGATAACCGTTTAGAAATTAGTAATAGCGGACCTCTTCCAGCACAAGTGACTGTTGAGAACATAAAAACGGAACGTTTCGCTAGAAACCCAAGAATAGCCAGGGTTCTTGAAGATATGGGTTACATTAGACAACTAAATGAAGGAGTATCTCGTATTTATGAGTCAATGGAAAAATCAATGTTGTCTGTGCCCGAATATAAGCAAGAAAATGGGACTGTATATTTAACACTTAGAAATAAAATTAGCGAACACTCTAAAACCATACACAACTCAGTAGTTGAAACCGTTGAAAAAAATTGGGTTAATTATAATGCTACACAAAGAAGCATCCTTAATTATTTGTTTTATAATCACAAGGCGAACATAGAGGAACTTTCACAAGCTACCGATATAAATATTAATACCATACGTGGGTATGCAAACAAGTTTGTAGCAGATGGCATATTAGATCGATTGAGCGATAAACTACGTGATATAAATGCACCCTATGTGTTTAAGAAACTGTAGAAGTATTGTCATAATTTATTAAATGAGATTTAATACTTGTTGCCTTTAGTTAGCACATGTAAAGATTAAGCAAGGATGAATAGATGATAAACGAGGCTAGAATCAAGACTCAGTTATCATCATTTATAGGGCTTCGCTAGAGTTAAGCTAGGATATAGACATGATAAGCTAGGCTAGAATCAAGATTAGGGCTTCATTGTTTATAGGTCTTCCCAGAGGTTAAGCTAGGATGCTGGTGTATTAAGCTAGGCTAAAATAAAGATCTAGTCATCATTGTTCATAGGGCTTCACATAGGTTAAGCTAGGATGTAGATCTAATAAGCAATGTTCAGAGAAGACTTAATATCCATTGGAAATAAGGGTTCGCAGACATTAAGCAAGGATGTGCGAGTGTTAAGCTAGGACGGAACAAAGAACATAATAAAACAAGCAACAGTATATGTTGTAGAAAGGGTTAAACCATAAATAATACTTTCGAATATAGTTAATGATTATGAAAATACAATTTGATAGTGGATTAGGATACCAGCAAGAAGCAATAGATGCTGTAGTAGGTATCTTTCGAGGTCAAGATATTTGTGAGTCTAACTTTACCGTTTACTCACCAGAATTCTTGGCTAAACAACAAAATATAGAATTCACTGATATAGGTTACGGTAATAGATTGACTATTACCGAGGGGAATCTGCTGGAAAACATCCAAAATATACAACTGGGCAATGGTTTAAAGCCATCTGCCAAGAATGATGTAGATCGAAAAGCACTTGATTTCACTATTGAGATGGAAACAGGAACTGGTAAGACGTATGTATATCTCAGGACCATCCTTGAATCCTATGTCAAATATGGGTTTGCCAAACATATCATTGTAGTGCCGTCAATTCCTATCAAAGAAGGGGTGTATAAGTCATTACAAATCACGAAAGAACATTTAAAACAGTTGTATGATAATATCAATTACAACTTCTTTATATATGATAGTAGCAAGCTTAATCAAGTTCGGGACTTTGCCACCAATGACCGTTTGGAAATCATGGTAATTAACATTGATGCCTTTGCCAAGAGCTTTGAGAATCCTAGTGATATAAAGAAAACAGCTAACATCATTCATAGATACAATGACTCGTTAGGGTATAAGCCGTTAGATCTTATCAAGAATACCCACCCAATGATCATCATCGATGAGCCACAGACTACTATGAGTACACCACTCAGAAAGAAAGCAGTTCAGAGCTTAAATCCATTAGCAATTATTCGGTACTCAGCTACCCATAAAGAGAAGGTTAACTTGATGTATAAGCTAGATGCGGTAGATGCCTATGAGAAGAAGCTGGTAAAACAGATAGAAGTAGGTTCGGTCCAGACCGAAGGCGTAAATAACCAGGTCTACATTCGATTGATGGATATCAAAATCAGCAGAGGTTATCCTGTGGCTAAAGTAGAGCTGGATATCTTCAAAAATGGTGGTATTTCTAGAAAGGTGATTACGGTAAAGCAAAATGATGATTTGGAACAATTAACTGATAGATCTGAATATGAAGGTTATATAATAAAAGATATCCATGCAGCAGTAGGAGTCGAATACATTGATTTCACCAGTAAGGAAGATGTAATTAAACTGGGTGAGGCAATTGGTAATGTGGATGATAAGCAGATTAAAACAGCTCTAATTCGTAAGACTATTGAGGAACATCTGAACAAAGAACTGGTATTAAACCCACAAGGGATTAAGGTATTAAGCCTTTTCTTTATTGATACTGTTATTAAATACAGAATGTACGATGAGGATGGGATTCAAGCCAATGGTGAGTATGCTGAAATCTTTGAGAAGGAATATCTCAAACTAATTCGTAAACCAAAATATACCAGTTTGTTTAATGAAATAGCCGATGCGCAAATTTCCGCAAGTCATGTACATAATGGTTATTTTTCGATAGATAAAAAAAGCAAAAAGAGTAACTCTAAAGATAAATTTGAGTACTTCAAAGATACCAAGGGGAATACTAATGCGGATGAAGATACGTATCACCTGATCATGCGTGACAAAGAAATGTTATTGAGTTTTGATTCAAATTTGAGATTTATCTTCTCTCACTCTGCTCTAAAGGAAGGTTGGGATAACCCCAATGTATTTCAAATCTGCACATTAAAGGAAGCAGGGAATTCTGAAACAAGAAGAAGGCAGGAAATTGGTCGTGGACTGCGTTTATGCGTTAATCAGGCTGGTGAACGAGTACATGGTCACGAAGTAAATACCTTGACCGTAATGGCTACAGAATCCTATGTAGATTTTGTAGATAATTTCCAAAAAGAGATTGAAACTGAAACTGGGATTAGATTCGGTGTCCTAGCAGCACATAGTTTTGGCGACGTGGTGGTAGAAATTATAGATGAAGAAATAACGTATTTAGGGCAGCAAAAATCGGGTGAACTTTTTACTCACCTGCTTCAAAAAGGGTATATAGATGCTAAAGGCAAAGTACAAGATGCGTTAAGAATCGCTCTTAAAGAAGAGAGAGTTGAATTGCCCGAAGAGTATGCTGAAACACCACATATACTAAGTCAAATCATAAATACGCTAAAAGATACTGCTGGCAAGCTTGAAATTAAAGATGGCGCAAAGAAACAACTGGTTAAAGTAAATAAACGTATACTAGACAGTCCTGAGTTCAAAGAGTTATGGGAACGAGTGAAGTTTAGAACTACATTTTCCGTAGATTTTGATTCAGAAACATTGGTGAATGAATGCATTAATGCTATTAACAATCGGCTTAAAATAAATAGAGGAAAGTTAACTTACACGAAAGCTACCGTTACAATGAATGCTGGTGGTGCTGATACCGCTAACATTAAAACACAAACAGAAGTATTAAATAGTGAGGTGGAACGACTACCTGATATTGTGAGTTATCTACAAAATGAAACCCAATTGACCCGAAAGTCAATTGTTAAAATTCTAACTGGCACCAATAGACTTCCTTATTTCAAAATAAACCCTCAAAAATTTATTGAAGGTTGTATTGATATTATCAATGAACAGATGAGGTTGCATATCATAGACGGAATCCAATATAAGAAGATTGGTGATACAGAATACTACAGTCAAGAATTATTTGAAAATAAAGAGTTATTTGGGTATTTACAGTCTAACTTGAAGGGTAGTGAGAAGTCCCCATATGATTATGTGGTTTACGATTCTAAAATTGAATCAACATTAGCAACACAATTTGAAGAAAGTGATAATATATCGGTATATGCTAAACTACCAGACTGGTTTAAAATTGAAACACCACTAGGAACCTACAATCCTGACTGGGCAGTACTCTGGACAGATAGTGGAGAGGAAAAATTATTCTTCGTAGTTGAGTCAAAAGGTAGCACTGGATTATTTGACTTAAGACCAAAGGAACAAGCTAAGATAGATTGCGGTAAAAAACACTTTGAAGCTATTGGTGGTGAGATGATTGTCGCAAGTGATATTAGTGATGTTACGGAGTTTGCATTAAGTAGTTAGTATAGCTATCACTTGATAGAGATGGTGTAGAAAATAACGAACACTTACTAGAAAGTGTGAAATATAATAGAGGTTCGACTTTTTAGATAAAGTCGAACTTTTTTTTGTTATTAAGTATTGGTTGCTTTCTTGGTTAGGTACATCGTTATGGTAAATATGGTGATTGGATATGCAAATAAAAAGTGGAGTTTAAGTTAAGCGACATTTTTGTAATTATTGGTTTTAGTGTTAAATTCCATTATCGTCAGGTATTTCAAAGCTGAATGTCTTCTTTTTTGATTGTACCAGACTTCTATATATTCAAAAACTTGAAGTTTCATTTGCTCTTTAGAGATCAGTTTATTTCCATAAATTAATTCTGTTTTTAATGATTTGAAGAAGCTCTCAGCTACTGCATTATCCCAGCAATTTCCCGCTCTACTCATGCTTCGAGTTACCTTATATGAGTCTAAAACATTTGCA
>NZ_SMFN01000044.1 GCF_004349135.1 Flavobacterium sandaracinum
AATAAATAGTTTTTCATAACTTTGAATTTAGGATAAACAAAAATGTTGAACTTCTTTAGAGCCTTTATTAGACCTTGATGTCTATCATTCTATTTGAAGCAATTCAACGGGATTCAAGGAGAAGACAGAGGACTAATGCGCTAAATAAGTCACAAACTTGGCGGATTTGATAGTTCACCTCTGTTTTCCTTTGAATAAATTTAATGTTTTTTTGTCAAATACAAAGTAAAGGCAGTTTTGTAAACTGTGCCCACAATAATGAGCAAACAATACAAATAGTACAGCAAATGTCTACAAATCATAAACGCGAGCCCTTGCTAGGGTAGCTGCGAAACTTTAAATTAACAAATCAGCTCCTTTACACTAAGAAGCGGATTTTATTTTTATTAAGACTTGCCAGATTGTATCGTTATTGGTAAACTGTATAACACTCTAACAGGGACACCGTCCATTTTATCGGGTATCCATTTTGGACATAAGTTTAAAACACGTACGGCTTTTTAGTTGCTGATTTTTTTAAAATTCGTAAGAAATATTGAGTATATTTGGAAAGATGAAGGGAGATAAGCAAAAGATATTATCTGCATACTGGTGGGTGATACATTACAAAACCGAAGAATTAGTACAAATGAAAAAATATATTTTAATCATATTTTTATTTAGCTTTAGCCTAATTTGGTCGCAAAAATCAAATCATTCAAAAAATCAAAAAATATATTTAAAAGAAGCACAAGAATCTCTTAATAAATCAGATAATGCGAGTGCAATAGGATTTTACACCTATGTTTATGAAATAAACCCAAATAATGATTTGGGAAAAAGAGCTAAAATAAAATCAGATTCTTTAAAATCACTACCGAGAAAAAAATACATAGAAAGTATTATTGGTAAATGGAAACTCAATAAAATTGGTTCAAATTGGGGGTTCGAAAACTATAAAGATTCATTAATTAATCGAATATTAATTATTGATAAAAATAAACTTATTTTTTTTGAAGAAAATAAAATAACTAAAGAATTAAAAAAAATAAAATCTGAAGATTTAATTTTTTTATCAACAGTAAATGAAGATAATTACTCAAATGAATTTTTATTTTCAGACAATCAAATTTGGTGGCTTGGAATAGACAAAAATAATTCTCAATTAAGGCAAATGAATACAGGAGAAAAAAATAAAGATGGGAGGACAGAAATTGTTTGTGGAAATTCTGAATTATATTACACAAGATTAGAGAATTAAAAAATGCATCGCCCAACTGTCGTTTGGTAATATGGCGAGTTTGGGTATAATTTAAATATGATTTTATATTTGGTAAACTATGCATAATGTAAAATCTCATATCTTTAATCTTCAGTCCCCGCAAGCGAAAAGAATTTAGTAGCAAGTAAGTCTAGAAACACACTAAGCAAGATGACGAAATATACAATTCAAATACCAAATCCTTGTACCGAAAATTGGAACACAATGACTCCGACAGAGAGAGGTAAGTTTTGTTCGAATTGTAAAAAGGAAGTAATTAATTATCAATATTATTCCAATAATCAACTTTTTAAAAGTTTAAATAATGATGAGAAAATTTGTGGAAGGTTTTCACCCTATCAAATTAACATAGAATTAAAAGCAACAAAAACAAATCCACTTTATCAACTTGGATTGTTCCTTGGTTTTTCATCTTTGTTGTTGTCAACTCCTGTCTATTCACAAAATGGAAAGTCAAAAATGGAAATTGTTGAGAGTAAATCAGATGATGAACTTAAACAAAAAAGTTCCGATGAATTTGTTGAGTTTTACGGTAAAATAATTGGGAAAGCTACAACTGGCAATGAGAATAGCTATTCCATTCAGGGAGTTAACATTGTTCAAAAAAGTACAAAAAACAGTGTACAATCAAATTTTGATGGAGATTTTAAAATCAAAATTCCATTGGAAGATTTTAGAGATGAAGTTACTCTTGTATTTAATTATATAGGAATGGAAACGAAAGAAGTAAAACTTTCTACAACAAAGAATCACTTAAAAATAGAAATGATTGTAAGTAATGTTTTAATGGGAGAAGTTGTTATTGTCAAATATAAAAAAAGAAATATTTTTACAAGAATTGGAAAGGTATTTAAGAAGAATACCACCCATTAGCAATTGTTACATGAGAATTGGGAAATATTTAATTTAATCCCAAACCTTGTAGCTGCGAAACTTTATTTTAACAAACCCCGATCGCACCGATATACCACAATCGTTAGCGCAGTTTTGTAAACTGTGCCCATAACATTGAGCAAACAATACAAATAGTACAGCAAATGTCTACAAATCATAAACCCGAGCCCTTGCTAGGGTAGCTGCGAAACTTTAAATTAACAAATCCGCTCCTTTACACTAAGAAGCGGATTTTGTTGTTTTTTAAGACTTGCCAGATTGTATCGTTATTGGTAAACTGTATAACACTCTCACTGGAACACCATTCATTTTAGCCAAAGTTGCTTCGTCGTTCCTCCTAGCCACTTTGGGTCGGGCTGTTCGCTGCAATCTTTATGTTTTTAAAGAAAAAACATAAAGGATTTTCGCTGCCATCCTTCACGCAATGCATTCCAATGACGCGCCGTTTATTTTACTAAATTGTAAGAAAATTTTAATATATTTGGAAAACATAAAACGAAACAAGACTTCGCCAATGTGCCTATATTTAGGTGTATGTGAAGGTTTGTCGTTACTTATTTTAAGTTGGACATAATTTCTAAAAAACGAATGAAAGAAAAAATTGAAGAATTAATTAAAGAATCTGAACAACACAGTTTTCATAATAACTGTTATAATTCTGAGTATGGGATTTACAGTAAAGCTGGTGTACAATTGCAATCTTGGGTGGCTGAGTGTGAAGATTTAATTTTGAATTACTACGGAAGAGAAAGTTCACCTTGGAAAATTTATGAAAGAGTTGATATTCGACATTTAAACGGTTATGAAAAGGAAGATTTTGAAAGAGAAATAACTAAAATTGTTAGTGCTTTATCCTCTTGTTTGAGAATTAGTCCTAAAGGCAAAAAAGCACAAATTTCGACTAAAGAACTTGATTTAACGAAGGTCTTCATTGTACATGGTCACGATGATTTATTAAAAAATGAAGTTGCAAGATTTGTAGAAAAATTAGATCTTGATGCAATAATTCTTCACGAACAAGCAAGTTCTGGAAACACTATTATTGAGAAAATAGAAGAAAATTCTAATGTTGGTTTTGGTATTGTTTTATATACACCTTGCGATATCGGAGCTAAAAAAGAAGAAAAACCAAATTTAAAGGATAGAGCTAGACAAAATGTTGTGTTTGAACATGGTTATCTTATTGGAAAGATTGGAAGACGAAACGTTTGCGCTCTGGTTAAAGGTAATATCGAAAAACCAAATGACATTTCAGGAGTTGTTTACATATCTACTTCAGAAGAATGGAAACTCAGCCTTGCCAAGGAATTAAGGAATAGTGGATATAAGATTGATATGAATTTAGTAATATAAAAAACTTTTGTCAACCGTAGTTTGGCAATATGGCGGGATTAGGCTTAATTAAAAGATGATTTTGTATTTGGGATGATTTGGTAAATTTGAAGAGAAAGCTTCATTTAACCCCAAACAACTTGTAGCAAGGATACATTGGAGTCTACGTTATGACAGAAATCAGAAAAATAACAATTCAAAAACAGGAAAGCTGAAAACTGCATTTTGAAAGAGTAAGCAAAAAACAAAAATTATGTTAGAATATATAGTAGGTTTAAGTGCAATCGTAATTATTATAAGTTTGATTTCTTATTTTCTTCCCACAATAATTGCAATGTTGCGTGGAAAATCAAACACATTTGCAATTTTGTTACTTAATTTATTCTTAGGTTGGACTTTTATTGGTTGGATTGTCGCATTAATTTGGAGCGTAACAAGTGATAATAAACCACAAACAATTGTTGTTAATAATAATTCCTCAATCGAACCAAGAAATGAATTCAAAGCTTTGTCAAGTCAAGGAATGAAGCCCGAACAAATAGACATTACAAACTTAAATTCTCATCAAGAAAAAATTCATAATCTACAAAAATTAAAACAATTATTAGATGATGGGATTTTAACTCAAGAAGAATTTATTCAACAAAAAAATCAAATTTTAGCATAACAACATGGGAAAAACAATTTATGAAATAATCCAAGATTGGCACGAACTACATAAAAATGGTACTATAACCGAACAAGAATTTAATTTAAAAAAACAGGAACTTTTAAATATCGAAAAAAGAAAGAGTGAAGATCAACAAAAGCAAACTATTAATGATAAAATTGAGTTTGAAAAAAGCAAAAGTTTTTTTAAAAATATGATATTTTACACGATAGGTAGTATTTGTGTTGCACTTTTACTAATTTACTTTTATAATCGAAATAGTAATAGCAATCAATTAGAAAGCGAAGACGATACAATCGGAATTATGGAAAACGATACCATATTAGGTAATTATATTGTTGATGCTGATAATTCAAACTTGGTTCACTTTTATGAAGAACCAGATTTTTCCACAGAAAAAAAAGCATATTTCAGTACAAAAGATACTGTTTATGTTTCTAAAATTGAAAATGGTTTTGGTTATGTTAGATTTTTGAATAGTAAAGGGCAAAAATCTATCGGTTGGTTACAACTAGAAAAAATGATTTATTGTGAAGAATGTATGGATTAAAAAAATAAAACAGTACACAACAGCTATCGCTTGGGTAGCAAACCCGATCGCGCCGATATTCCACAATCGTTAGCGCATTCTATGGTAAAAAACAAGAAAATATTTAAAATTTAACAGGCAAATTTATGTGTATTTATATAGGGAGTTTGTCTGTTAATTACAGAAAAAACACGACCAATAATTTTACATTTTACATTGTTTAAAACCAGCATTGCGTTCTTACCTTCACCTTTTTTTCTTTCATAATATTCTTTGAGTTGCGGATCATGTTTTACGGCAACTAAAGCACACATTTGTAATATTGATTTCATCTTTTTATCTGCCATATGATTCACTTTGGTTCGTCCTTTAATACTCGA
>NZ_SMFN01000045.1 GCF_004349135.1 Flavobacterium sandaracinum
GTATGTTAAGATATTATGTAATTGATGTTTATCAAATAATAAACAACATTACAGTAATTGCCCAAAGCAATTATAACCTCTTAAGGTGGTTATTGCGGCGGGGCTCACCTCTTCCCATCCCGAACAGAGTAGTTAAGCCCGCCTGCGCAGATGGTACTGCAGTTATGTGGGAGAGTATGTCGTCGCCTTTCTTTAAAAACCCTTCATCTAGAGATGAAGGGTTTTTTGTTATAAATACTTCTCAGTAGTAGAAAAGCATAGGATCATAACGAAAACCTGTGGAGTAGCAAAAATTAAGCRTAAATATTTGTTAGTCTGAAAAGGAAAAACTCTATGTTCCTCACGCCTCTAAATTGAGATCTAAACGCTTTTATTTTTGCATTAAAGGATTATTCACTTTTTATTTTTTTGTTTTGGAGTTCATGAATTTCATTTCTGCAGAAGCATTGGTACTTCTGTTGTCAAAATAGTTTAAGATTGACTTATAATTAAGAGTTAGGGTATTGAGTATAATATTAAAGTTTTTGAAACCTGATTCCTCTACATTTCTGTACTAATGTGCTAGTTTGGTCATCGCAATGTGTTTATCGTTGTTGTTATTATAAATACCGCGAAGCTGCTGACTTAAATTATACGCTTTCTTTATATCTGGATACAACCCAAATAGCATTTGCGCTCTTTCGTTTTGACGCTCAGTCCATTTTTCGCGAGATTTATAGAGTACATACCTGCTTCTTGCCAAAAGTTGTTTTACAGAATCTCCATTAGGCAAGAGTTCCGGTATATATGCTCTATTCTCTCTTTTGGCTTTCATTATCAATTGATTTTCAAGATCCATAGCCTCCCATCGTTGTTTGATTCTGATTTCTTGCATGGCTTCCAAAGCTAATTTTTGAACATGGAACCTATCTGTGACTTGTATTGCTCTGGGGAAACATTTTTTAGCGATCAACTTCATCGAATTAGCCATGTCAAGAGTGATTTCTTGAACACAAGCTCTTTTTTTATAATCAATCTTACAAATATGCTCTATGACCTTCTCTGCCTTAGTTCCGGCAACAATAGCAACTAAGCAGCTTTGTTTGCCTTTGAACTTCTTGTTGGTTACAATGGTATAAAGTTCTCCCTGAGACAAAGCCACTTCGTCAATCGATAAATGTGTGCCCATATTTTTAGGGTAAACAATCCACTGATGAGCGTGTTCTCGTGGAGCCCATGTATTAAAGGAACTCAGATGTTTTTTATACTGTCTTTGAAGTTTTTTTCCGTTAATCCCGAAAAACCTACCGATGGTGTGACAGTCGGTAGCGCTGTTATCTATTAATTTCTTTTAAAAAAGCCGCAAACTCTTCAGTCATGCGGGTTCCTTTAGCCACTAAAGTCCAATCTCTTTTAATAATTCCCCCAGTGGACTTATGAGTCCAGCGGCGTCTTTTGATATGCAAATACACAAACTTACCTCTTAGAGGAAAATCCTGAATGGTAATTTCATCCTGAAATCCTTTTGACACTAATTCAAGGGTATCAAACTCTTTTGGAGACTTTATTTTCTCCTCAAAATATAGGTGTAGTATTTCCTGTGTGTTATTAGCAGAAACTACCTCAAAGTGGTCAACTAAAAAATCAGGTAGCATGAATTTCAAAAGGTCTATTGAAGTCATCTCAAATTGTTAGATCGACAAATCTCTAATTTTTTTTCGACATTTCCTCCCCAAGTATTGTTCTTGATCCTTTAAATGTTTTTAGTTATCTAAAGTTTTTGAATTAACATGAAAAACTATCGTGGAGAATAAGGTGTAGTATAATGTTGTTAGTTATCAAAATATTGGATGTAAATTCAATATTATTCACTCATTTTATTTATTTAAGAACATACTCAACATAAATCTTAAACAATAATTTTTCTTATCGTTTGATTTCTTTAGCTATCTATCTTTTGTTAAATTTTTATTAATATTTTGTTAGGGAAATCGATTTAAATATTTAAATTTAAATCCAAAATTATTATACCTAAATTTTAATAACAATTTTCAGTTTTATGAAGAAAAAATTACTTTTATTTCTACTGTTTCATTTATTATTTGGTTTTTCTTTGAGTTCGAAAAATTTACCAGGCGACGAGAAATTAAATTATCTAAATTTTAAGTTGATCCCTGAATCGATTTCTTTAGACACTGTTAAAAAACAGATTAAAAAATCAAAATTTTTAAGAAATTTAAAAATCTCAGCTGTTTTACCTTCCCCTTTAACTGCTGCAGGAAGTTTATGCGGTGATGGTATCAATCCAGTACAAGTTAATATATCCGCTTTTGGAGTAAATGGAAATGAGATAATTGAGTGGTTTACTTCTCAGTCTTCTGTAATCCCCATTTATACAGGAAATATTTACAGTCCTAATATCAGTGCTACAAGAACTTATTATGTACAAAGTAGATTAGGCGGTGATATTAGTATTCGCGTTCCTGTAGTGGCTTCTGTTTATATTGTGCCTCCGGCTGTTACTTTGACTGTTTCTCCTGCAAATAATGTGTCTTCACCTTTATGTTTAGGTACTACAGTTACATTTACCGCTACTGGTGGGGGTGATCTTTTTGAATTTTCTGTTGATGGAGTTGTTAAGCAAGGTATGTCAACCAATACTACATACGTTACAAATACATTAACAGATGGTCAGGTAGTTCGAGTACGTACGCGCTATGCTGTTAATTTTGATGGGAATGTTACTGAAAAAGCTTGGGGAACAGGTGCACTTGAAGATAATTTTCTTTCGGCCCCGCTTTCAGCTAGTGCTAATACGGGATATATTAATTCTTTGAAAATTAGTCCCGCTGAAGATAAATTGACCTTCGGAATCACAGGAAAAGTATTAAGTAATAGAAGAATTTTGTTGTTCCTTGATACAAAATCTGGAGGGTTTAATATTTCAAATTATGGAGATGAATTAGGTTCAATTCCTGTAGTTAATGCATTCAACTATTTTAACAATAGCCCAAGTACATTTGACTCCTATTTTCAAGCAGATTATTGCTTAGCTATTGGAACTGATTTAGGCGAAAATAATTATAGCGCTGATATAATTGAACTGAGAACAGGTTTGTCAATTAAAACTAATATTGGAATTGTAGCTACTGGAAGCCCATCCTCTGTTATGGGAGTGGATAAAAATAATAGTGGAGTTAAAGACTATAATTTAGGCTTTGAAGTCGAAATTTTAAAATCACTTATTGGTTATACAACTGGGGATATTAAATTTTTTGCGATGACTATTGCTGACCAGGATGAAACAAATTATTCAGTTACTAATTCCTTTTTGAGTCCAGAGAGAGCTAGTAATTTAGATTACGGAAATGGAGCTATAGATTTTAATAGTAAGGATTCAAATCCAGTAGTAGTTGCTTCGTCTGCTTTAACACCTTGTTATGCAGAGGCGAATATTACTATGAGTTATGTTGAAAATCCAACAATAGCTACAGTTGGTGCAGATCAGTCTAAATGTGTTTTAACTAGCGATCCTTTAGGAGGTAATACACCCTTAGCTGGTGTGGGTTCTTGGTCTAAAAAATCCGGTCCCGGAGAGGTTAATTTTAGTGATGTTGCAAGTGGAACTTCTACAGCGAGGGTTACTGAGGAAGGGATTTATGTTTTTACTTGGACAATTTCAAATGGACAATGTACACCATCGTCAAGTGATATTAGCGTTGAATATAATATAACTCTTCCTCCTAGTGTTGATTCTGTTGTGCAGCCAAATTGTATAAATAATACTGGTAGTGTTGTATTGAATAACTTACCTTCTTTAGGTACTTGGACAATTACTCCATCTTTAGGTAGTCCTGTTTCCGGATCTGGAAGTAGTTATGAATTCAATGATTTAGTACCAGAGACAACTTATACGTTTACAGTAACCGGTTTAAATAATTGTCCTTCGGTTCCATCAGCAGCTGTGATAATTAATGCAGTTCCACTTCCTCCAGTTGTTCCGTCAACAGCCAGCGTAGTACAACCAACTTGCGCGACACCATCAGGAAGTATTTCCATCACTACACAATCGGGAGTAGAATATAGTTTGGATGGTACAACGTATCAATCTTCGAATACTTTTTCAGGATTGACACCTAATAATTATACTTTGTATGTAAGAAACACAGCTGATAATACTTGTGCTACACCTTCATCAACTGTAATTACGATTAATGCAGTTCCACTTCCTCCAGTTGTTCCAACAACAGCCAGCGTAGTGCAACCAACTTGTGCAACTCCATCAGGAAGTATTTCCATCACTACACAATCTGGAGTAGAATATAGTTTGGATGGAACAACGTATCAATCTTCGAATACTTTTTCAGGATTGACTCCAAACAATTATACTTTATATGTAAGGAATACAGCGGATAATACTTGTGTTACTCCTTCATCAACTGTAATAACGATTAATGCAGTTCCACTTCCTCCAGTTGTTCCAACAACAGCCAGCGTAGTGCAACCAACGTGTGCAACTCCATCAGGAAGTATTTCCATTACTACACAATCGGGAGTAGAATATAGTTTGGATGGAACAACGTATCAATCTTCGAATACTTTTTCTGGATTGACACCAAACAATTATACTTTGTATGTAAGAAATACAGCGGATAATACCTGTGTTACGCCTTCATCAACTGTAATTATGATTAATGCAGTTCCTCTTCCTCCAGTTGTTCCAACAACAGCCAGCGTAGTGCAACCAACGTGTGCAACTCCATCAGGAAGTATTTTCATCACTACACAATCGGGTGTAGAATACAGTTTGGATGGTACAACGTATCAATCTTCGAATACTTTTTCAGGATTGGCACCAAATAATTATACTTTGTATGTAAGAAA
>NZ_SMFN01000046.1 GCF_004349135.1 Flavobacterium sandaracinum
TCAGGAAGAAGATAGCGACGGTTGCGGTATGGAATGTTGCTCGCCTTTTTCTAAATGCAATACCTGTACTGGATTTGTAATTACTTCTTTTTATGCTTTAACATCCAATTATGTCCAACAACCTAAAAAGAAATTAGGTGTAATAACTGCGTCAGCTGTTTCAGACTTCTTCTCTTCCATTTGGCAACCGCCTAAGATTAATTAATGTTTTTAGTGTCTTCGGCACAATAACAAATTGCGGTGCTACAAACCGTCAATTCTTATTTTTCAAACATTAATAATTTTTCATATAATGAAAAAAATACTCTTTATGTCATTTTTTATGACACTAAATCTCTGTGTATTTGCACAAAACAATTTAAATGCTGTTATTAGAAACAGTGAAAACAAAGATCCTTTGATTGGTGTGACGGCATCTATAAAAGGAACCTCGCTTGCAGCGACATCCAACGAAAATGGTCAAATCATAATAGTAAATGTTCCTGACGGTGTACAGGAAATACATTTTAGTTACGTAGGCTTTAATGAACGTATTGATACATTGGAATTTCCATTAAAGGACACCAGCGTTATTGAAATCTTACTCAAAGAAAGTTCAGAGGAGTTAGAGGAAGTGGTTATATCTTCTACAAGAAGTACAAGGAGCATACAAAATATTCCTACCCGCATTGAATTTATCGGAAGTGAAGAATTGGGCGAAAAAGGCAATATGAAACCTGGGGATATTCGTATGCTCTTGGCGGAAAGTACAGGTATTCACGTACAAACCACTTCGCCCACAAGTGCCAATGCAAGTATCCGTATTCAAGGACTTGACGGAAGATATACGCAAATCTTGAAAGACGGCTTTCCTATTTTTTCGGGTGCTTCAAGCGGATTAGGTTTGTTGCAAATTCCACCGCTTGACTTAAAGCAGGTTGAAGTTATCAAAGGTTCTACATCTACGCTGTATGGTGGTGGAGCAATAGCAGGTTTGGTAAACCTGATTTCCAAGACACCAACGGAAGAAAGGGATTTGCGTTTTCATTTAAACGGAACATCAGGTGGAGGTTTAGACATCAACGGTTTTTACGGACAGAAGTTTAAGAAAATCGGAACAACCATATTTGCTTCGCATAATAGAAACGGAGCTTACGACCCWGCAAAAATTGGTTTTTCTGCCATTCCAAAATTTGAACGTTTTGTACTGAACCCTAAATTGTTTGTTTATTTCAATGATAAAACAAAAATGAATTTCGGTGTCAATACAACTATCGAAAACCGTTTGGGAGGTGATATGCTTTACATCAAAGGTAAAGGAGATAACACACATCAATATTTCGAGAAAAATAAAACACAACGCTATTCCACACAATTTGTTTTCGACCACTTAATTGATGAAAAAAGTTCTTTTCAAATTAAAAATAGCGTGAGTTATTTTAACCGAAATACAACAATTCCCAACTATCAGTTTGAGGGAACACAAACCGCAACTTTTACAGAAGCAAATTATACCAACAGTACAGAAAAATCGGAATGGGTAGCAGGGGTCAATATTTGGACAGACAATTTTAAAGAAAAGCAGATTACTGCATTTCCGTTGAGGGATTACAGCCAAAACACATTCGGAGCTTTCGTTCAAAATTCTTTTAAGGCTACTGATTGGCTTCAATTAGAAGCGGGTTTAAGAACGGATTACGTGATAGATTACGGAGCTGTATTTTTGCCAAGAGTATCTGCATTGTTTAAGATTGCAAACGGATTGACTTCACGTATTGGAGGTGGATTTGGGTATAAAACACCAACCATTTTTACAGAAGAAAGCGAACGCCTACAATATCAAAATGTAATGCCTATTGACAACAAAATCAATAAATTGGAAAAAAGTTATGGAGCAAATGCAGACATCAATTACCGCACCTACATTGGGGAAGATTGGTCATTTAGCATAAACCAATTGTTCTTTTACACCTATCTGGATAATCCCTTGTTACTTGAAAACCCCTCTGCAAATCTGTATCAGTTCGTTAATTCTCCAGGTTATATTCATACTAAAGGAACAGAAACCAATATTAAAATTGGTTACGATGACCTGAAATTATTTTTGGGATACACTTATACAGATGCTCGATTAAACCAAAATGGAATGACTGTAGAAAGCCCGTTAACGCCAAAGCACCGCATTAATTCCATCCTGATGTATGAAATAGAAGACAAATGGAAAGTTGGTCTGGAAGCCTATTATTTCAGTCCTCAAAAACTGAATAATGGAACTACGGGCAAAGGTTACTTTATTACCGGGTTTATGGCTGAAAAGATTTGGGAAAGATTTTCTCTGTACATCAACTTTGAAAACTTCCTTGACACCCGACAAACACGCTTTGGTAGCATTTATACAGGAACAATAACCAATCCGGTTTTTAAAGACATTTATGCACCTTTGGACGGATTTGTGATTAACGGAGGAATAAAATTCAAGCTTTAAAACAAATGGAAAAAACCATATTCAATATAACTAAAATGGATTGCCCAAGCGAGGAGCAATTAATCCGTATGAAACTGCAAGACTTTGATACGGTAAAAGGATTGGAATTTGATATAGCCAATAGAAAATTGGACGTTTATCACAATGGAAACCCAGAGCCAATTTTTTTGGCTTTGGGAACACTGAACCTAAATACGAYATTGGTTTCAACTGAAAAAAGCAATTTTGTTGTTGAAACAGATACAAGCAACAAGCAACGGAAATTACTTTGGATCGTGTTGATTATCAAYTTCCTGTTTTTTGGACTGGAAATGTTGTTCGGTATTTTTTCAGGTTCAATGGGATTGATAGCCGATAGCTTGGATATGCTTGCAGACAGTGTCGTTTACGCATTGGCATTAATCGCTGTTGGTGGAACAATCGCCCTAAAAAACAACATCGCCAGATTTGCAGGATACTTCCAAGTCTTACTTGCTATTGTAGGTTTCGTTGAAGTGATCAGACGTTTTATGGGAATTGAAGCTATGCCCGATTTCAAAACAATGATTGTCGTTTCAGTTTTAGCATTGATTGCAAACGTATTTTGCCTTTATCTCTTACAAAAGAACAAAAGTAAAGAAGCGCATATGCAGGCTTCGATGATATTCACATCAAATGATGTCATTATCAATTCGGGAGTTATTGTTGCTGGTCTTTTAGTTAATTGGCTCAATTCAAGTTATCCCGATCTTATTATTGGAGCGCTTGTATTCCTAATTGTGGCAAAAGGTGCGTATCGCATTCTAAAACTTGCAAAATAATAATGAAGGTTAACAGAATTGTTCGTGAGAAAGCATAACACTGCGGATGAATTTCTTACTGAGAATTCATCTTGTTTTGCATATTTATTATTGGGTAGCATATAAAACAGCTACCCTTTTTTCATTTTATTACATGGTTATTGTTTCTGTTGTAGTACTCTGATTGTGATAATTTGGGCAATAAGACGTATTTGATTTCCATAGGATATACGTTAGCTCCAGAAGCTTTCTTTGAATGGCAACAATTGCTWTCATTTTAATGCCATGCCTTGAAGCCAATCTTAAGAAAATACATTTGAAGTTTTCATCGGTTCTGATTGCAGCCAATGCGGGGAAGTGCATTACTTTCCTTAAATTCCGATTACCCCGCTTGGATATTCGGGGTTTAGATTTCACAGAAGTTCCAGATGTTTTTTCCCTTACATCCAATCCAGCATAGCTTACCAACTGTCTTTTATTTTTTATTAATTCAAATCCGTTGGTTTCAGCGATAATGGTGACAGCAGTCAGATTTCCTATTCCTGGTATAGAAGTTATTACTTTCATCTTTTTAGCTATAGCTTCATCTCCTTTGATAAGTGCAGCAATTTCCTCCATTATTTCCTTTTCCTGCTTATCAATCATGGCAATTCTTTTCTTGGTACGTTTTATTGATTTTTCGCTAGATGTTGCAGAAGTACGCTCAGCATGTAGCTGATTTTTTAACATAGTCCGTTCCTGTACCAGTTGTTCTCGTTCTCGACAAAGCTGTCTCAAATCATTGAATATTTTTAATGGAGGTTGCCATACTTCTAATTGCCTTTCCAAGCCAAATCTTGCAATGGCTTGTGAAGCACTCTTGTCGGTAATAGTTTTTATGTCAAGTGTCCTTACATAATTACTGATTTTGTTTGGTAAAACGATACTAACTTGTTTTTGATTAGTGCAAAGGTAATAAGCTAAGGATTCATGGTAAACTCCGGTAGCTTCCATCACATACCGTACCTCTACATTAGTTAATGTTTGCTTATTTACCCATGATACAAGACTGGAAAATCCTTTTTGTGTGTTGGGAAATACTTTATAGGCATAAACTTCTATGCTTATCTGTTGATCCATTCGACCAAGCGATACAACTAATTCATTTTGTGCGACATCAATTCCTACTGTCTGTTTTAATAATACCTTCATCTTATCTGGTTTAGGTAAGTGATAACCTTTCTACATCTTTTCTCCTGAATGGATATACTGGCTATACAACCCAATGTTTGTGGGTGAATTCCTTACATTCTGTTCAGATTCTAAAAGGTAAAAGAAGAGGAGGCAGTTTCTTTTCTTGAATATACTATTAAGCTATTTAAAGCAAAATCTGCTCTCACTCTTCCTCACTTAGATTATATTATACAAACATAGGAGGTAAAAGAAGAAGAGGCAGTTTCTTCGCTTGAAAATACTATTAAGCTCTTTAAAGCAAAATCTATCTCACTTTTCCTCACTTAGATTATATTATACAAACATAGGAGAAGCAAAAGAACGTCGC
>NZ_SMFN01000047.1 GCF_004349135.1 Flavobacterium sandaracinum
AGCAATATAAATACAGTTTGAGGAATATTTTAGTATCAAAGCTAGGACGCCCCTCGGTTTTAATGGTCTGAACTGTAAATCCTAAAGACCCCAAGTCTAACGCTTCGACAAAAGCTTCGACAAAACGAACGGGGTTTTCTAGAGAAATCGAGTCCTCTAAACTCGAAAAAAACAACTGATTGCGCGGTATTCCTGTGATGTGTTGCATCTTTAAATATACAACTTTTCTGCCTTTTACTTTGAAAATATGTACTATATTTGAAAGAAATAAACGGAAGTTTTTTCACAGACTGACGTTAGCTGTAATTTAAAAAAAAACCGTAAAATAAAAAATGAATAACAAAATCAAAACGCTTCTATATTTCCTGTTTTTAGGAATCATTAATAATGTAAACGCCCAAGTAACAACTACAGATTCATTTAATGGCATATGGAAAATGAGAGGATATGGAAAAATCATACAAATCAATGATTCAGTTGTAAATAACTTTGATGTTACTGCGATTTCACGCACACTAAATTCACAAATAAAAAAAGAATCTATAGAAGGAGAACTCGGAAAAATTGAACTACTAAATAAAAATGTTTTAACTCTTAAGGAGGGACAGATGAATTATTTTTTAGACCGAATAGATGAATTTCCAACTGCCGAAGTCAATTCAGAAAAGCAGAAGGATCCAAACTATATTTTTGATGTTTTTTGGAATACGATGAACGAAAATTATCCTTTTTTTAAGGAGAGAAAAATAGATTGGCCTGAAATTCAGACAAAATATGGAGATAAAAACATTAAGAATGAAAGACAGTTAGGCCGTATCCTGAAGAAAATAGTCCAACAATTAAATGATGAGCATACAACCATCATTACAAAGCGCACAAGTGATGCTTTGCCTTATCATGGATCAAATAAGTTTACGTCAAATTTAGAAGATAAAATATTAAACCATTATGTGAAAACTCCAAAAAGATATGGAAAAAGTATAAATGGTAATGGTCTTTTAAATTACGGAATTACAGAAAATAATGTTGGCTATATTCAAATTAACAACATGATGTTTTTTTCTGACAAGTATAATATTCCTAGTACTTCAGCAGGGTTTGATTATTTGTTCGCTTACTTAGCGGCAGCAGCTAATAATAAAAATCATGTCGAAGAGGAAAAAAAGGAAGTCAACACCCTTATGCAAAACATTATTGACGAACTACAGAATACAAATGCAATCATAATTGATTTACGCTTTAATATGGGCGGATTTGACTTTGTTTCTTTAGAGATGTTAAAGTATTTTACCAATACCAAAACCAAATTGTTCTCTAAAAAAGCAAAATTCTTAAACAGCTTTACTGAACCTCAGAATTTTTCTATTAATCCAGCGGATAAAACCTATAATAAACGTGTTTTCCTTCTTACCAGTCATCAAACAGCGAGTGCAGCCGAAATATTTACTTTAGGTTCTATGAAAATGAAGAATATTAAAAGAGTAGGTTCAAATACTCAAGGAGTATTTTCAGATGTTTTGGCAAAGAAATTACCCAACGGTTGGACACTAAATATCTCTAATGAGGTGTACCAAAATGAGACAGGAATTTGTTATGAAAATGTAGGTATTCCGCCAGATATAACCATTAATTATCCCAAAAATCCTATCTTTTTTATTGCTAAATTAAAAACAAGAATAAAAAGTGGCGATAAGGCAATTGAAATGGTTTATAAATTAATCGAGAAATAAACTACAGCTAACACGATGTTTTGCGAGATTTGGGTATTTGGCTTAATTTAAAGTTGGTTTTGTACTTGGAAAACTTGTGTTTAACCGAATAATAAATCATATTTAGTCCCAAACCTCGCAAAGCACGGGAACGTTAGCGGATATAATCCCAGAACCGAACGTAAAACATTGAAAACCAAACATAAAACTAAATAATTGGAAAAAGAAATCAGAATTGGAAAGAAAATTTTTATCCGAAGTGCGGGAAAAGATGAATATTGGTTACAAGATATTATTTACGATAATCCGAAAGTTCTCGGACTTGGAAATTTAGTTCCAGTAAACAAAGAAAAGAAACAATCAAGTGGCGGAAGATTGGACATTTTACTAAAAGACCCAGAGCAAAACTCAATGTATGAAGTTGAAGTTATGTTGGGAGAAACTGATCCAACACATATTATTCGTTCAATTGAGTATTGGGATAACGAAAAAAGAAAATATCCACAAAGGCAACATTTTTGCGTTTTAGTTGCCGAAAGTTTTGACAGAAGATATTTTAATGTAATTCAATTAATGAGTTTAAATATTCCAATGATTGCAGTTCAAGCAGATTTGTTGGAAGTGAACGGCGAAAAAATACTAAACTTTACAAAAATCATTGACATTTATATTGAACCCGAAGAAGATGAAGAAGATGTAAAAGTAGTTAACGAAGCAACTTGGACAAATGATGCGCCTTGGGTACATTCAAATGCAAAAGAGTTAGTGGAAATTTACAAAGACGAAAACAACAAAATAAATATTGGATTTACTCAAAGTTATGTAAGCATAAACATTGATGGAAAAAATGCATATTGGTTGCATAAACGAATGAAACCAACTTCTACTCTATCTTTTCTTGTGAAAGATGACGAAAAAGCAGAAGCTATAAAAAAACTTTTAGAAAGTAAAGAATTTAGTTTTACTTATAATCGTTACAAAGAATTTATGCTAAACATTGATGCGAAAATTATAAAATCAAATTCAAGTTTATTAAAAGAAATTCATCACATCAGATTTAAAAAAGTAATAGAAGAAGAATAATTACATCCGCTAACAGCTAGGGTTTCGTTGCGGCTGCAAGCCGAACAATGAACCCGCGGTTGAACGGAACCGGACATTGGCAGGAACTATGCACTTATCGTTAAAAAAATAGAGGGAATTTCAAGAGGCAAGTGAGCCTCTTTTTTTTTGGTGTTTAAATCAGGCTAATTTTATCCTGATATTCTTTCCCGAAGTTTCGGGATTGGGCACACCTGCCCTTACCCATAAAGTTATTTTTTACAGGGAATTGAACTTTGGCTACTGCCAAGATACCAAGTAGGCGGGCCACGCTGGTCAAAAACCGCTA
>NZ_SMFN01000048.1 GCF_004349135.1 Flavobacterium sandaracinum
CTGGAAAAACCGGTGAATTTGACCACCTAATTCCGGAGTAAATTGACCACCCGTTCCGGAGCAAACTGACCACCTAATTCCGGAGCAAATTGACCACCAGGTTTTGTGGTTAATTAACGATTAAAAACTATTGATTTTTTCATGTTGTTAGAACCATACATTCGTTAAAAATATACGGATTATGGCAAACAAAATAACAGACATGAGTAAAATTAGAAAAGTAATTAAATTCTATTGTAATGGAAAGAGTAAGTTATTTATAAGTAGCTACTTATCCCTTTCAAGAAATACGGTAAAGAAATATATTTCTTTATTCGAAGTTCTCGGATTAAGCTTTGAATTAATCGACCAAAAAACCGATGCAGAGCTGGAACTTTTATTCTCCCAGACTAGTGTAGAGGCCATTAGCCCGAGATTACAGACACTTTATGATTTTTTTCCTAAAATGGAACGTGAACTAAAAAAAGTTGGCGTTACCGTACAGCATATGTGGGAACAATATATCGCTGTAAATCCGGATGGTTATCGAACTTCACAATTTCATTATCATTACAATATATGGGGCAAACGAGTTAATCCGGTCATGCATATGAACCATAAGGCTGGTGATAAAATGTATGTCGATTATGCTGGAAAGACACTCTCAATTATTGATATAGATACTGGAGAAGTCAAAGAAGTACAATTTTTTGTAGCAATATTGGGCGCTAGCCAATACACGTATGCTGAAGCTTCCATGAGCCAGCAAAAGGAAAACTTTGTTGACTCGGTAGAGAATGCCATGCGCTTTTTTGAAGGCACTCCTGCCGCCATTGTTCCGGATAATTTAAAATCTGCAGTAATAAAAAGCAGTCGTTTTGAACCGACAATCAATGAAACCCTTGCTGATTTAGCAGAACATTACGAAACCACAATTTTACCTGCCAGAGCTTACAGACCCAGAGACAAATCATTAGTTGAAGGAGCTGTTAAGATATTATATCGAAGGATTTATGTAACCATAAAAGAAACTAAGTTCTTTTCTCTGGAAGAATTAAACCAGCAGATCTGGGATTTACTTGACTCTCACAATAACAGAAAACTAACAGGACGCCCTTATTCCCGCTTTGAATTATTTTTAGAAGACGAAAAAGAAAAACTGCGTCCACTCCCACAAGATCGTTTTGAAATTAAATACCAGTCTTTTGCAACAGTAATGCAAAACGGTCATGTTCAATTAAGCCAGGACAAAAACTATTACAGCGTTCCGTATCAATATGTAAAGAAGAAAGCCAAGCTGTTATATACCAAATCAACAGTAGAGATTTATTATAAATACAATCGAATAGCTGTACATCCAAGAAACTACAAACCTTATGTCTATACAACAACTCCTGAGCATTTAGCCAGTACACATCAATTTGTAGCCCAATGGAGTGCTGCCCGCTTCATTGAATGGGCTAATAATATTGATGAGTCAGTAGGAGAATATATAATGCAGATAATCGAAAGCAGAAATCATCCGGAACAGGCTTATAAAAGCTGTTTAGGAATACTGAATTTTGAAAAAAAGGTAGGCAGACAGCGATTAATAAATGCCTGCAGGCGGGCACTTGATTTTAAAATTTACAATTTTAAGACCATACAAAATATTTTAGAAAACAACTTGGATCATATTGATTTTGATCAAGAGCCTGAGCAAGAACTTCCCGATCACAGTAACATAAGAGGAAAACATTATTATAACTAAATTAAATCTTGAAAAAATGAATGAATCCACAGTAACCAAAATGAAACAAATGAAGCTTTATGGCATGTTTAATGCTTTTAAAACAGCCATTGAAAGCGGAAAAACAGATCATTATACCCTTGACCAGTTTGTATCGATGATTATTGATGCAGAATGGGATGAAAGGTACAATCGTCGTATTGAACGAAGTATCACTAATGCCAAATTCCATTACAAATCAAATATTGAAAGTATCAATTTTGATGTATCACGTAACCTGGACCGAAACATGGTACTGCGTCTGGCAGAATGCGAATTTATAGAGAAAAACGAAAACATCTTAATCACTGGAAGTACCGGGGTTGGTAAAAGTTATTTAGGTACCGCATTAGGTTATCAAGCCTGTATACAGGGTTTTAAGGTAAGTTATTTTAATACCTCAAAATTGTTTGCTAGACTAAAAATGGCTAAAGCAGATGGCACTTATCTGCGGGAACTTACCAAAATACAAAGACAGGATGTTATCATACTTGATGATTTTGGACTCCAGGCACTTGACAGCCATAACCGAATTACTCTTTTGGAGATCATAGAGGACAGGCATAATAACGGCTCTATAATCGTGACATCACAAATCCCAGTCCAAGGCTGGTATGACATAATTGGAGAAAAAACGATAGCCGATGCAATATTAGACAGACTTATACACCAATCTCACAGGCTTGAATTACATGGCGAATCCATGAGAAAGAAAAGAGGAATAAACAAAGAGTGATATTTTATTATATTTGAATACTAATTAACAGATGAAAAAATATAGTTTTTAATCAAAACGGAGGTGGTCATTTTGCTCCGGAATTAGGTGGTCATTTTGAAATGGAATCAGGTGCTCACTTTAAAACGGAATGGGGTGATCAATATAACCGGAATTTGCA
>NZ_SMFN01000049.1 GCF_004349135.1 Flavobacterium sandaracinum
TGTTGAACTAAACCTTCGGTAGCGCGTGTCCGAAAAAGTAGTACTTTTCAAAGATAACTAAAATCAATTATTATGACTACAAAAAAAAGCATCCTGATGCTTTAAGGGAAAACAAAATCCTTAATCAGGCCATTCGAGAGGTTCCTAATTTTGAGCAGCTCTTGCATCGATTTGAACGTACGATTTCTATTTTAGGCAGAAGCCAAAGCACCTTTTCTAATTATTCCCGGCATGTAGCTGCTATGGCTTTGCATTTTGGAAAAATCCCAACCGAGTTGGATCAAGAGCAAGTACAAGAGTATTTGTTTATGCTTCAAAAACGTTCCAAAACCCCTTCGCAAACGTACTTTAAACATTGCGTTTACGGTCTTCGGTTTCTATTAAAATCCGAAGGCTTGCCTTATGAATATTTGCATTTACCTTCTATAAAACACGAGAAAAAGCTCCCCACAGTGCTCAGTAAAGAAGAAGTTTGGCGGTTGCTTACAAGTTGCCAACTCCTGAAACATAGAATGCTTATTGGCCTTTTGTATGGCTGTGGATTGCGCTGCATGGAAGCCCGAAGTGTGCGTTTGCAAGACTTGGATTTTGATCGCGAGCAACTCAAGGTGGTGCAAGGCAAAGGCAAAAAAGACCGCTATGTTCCGTTATCTAAGCATTTAATTAGAGGACTCAAAACTTACATTGAAGCCGAGAAACCCAAAGTGTATCTCTTTAACGGACAACCTCAAGGCAGAGCAGGCGGAGATTTTGATAGTCGTTATTCGCAACGAGGTGTACAATGGGCAGTGAAACAGGCCACTAAAGCTGCTGGCATTACCAAAGAGGTTTGCGTGCATACGCTTCGACATACTTTTGCTACCCATTTACTCGAAGACGGACTCGATATTATCACCCTAAAAAATCTCTTGGGGCATGAGCAGATTGAGACCACGATGGAATATTTGCACATCGCTCAACTCGACACGAAAAAAGCTTTTAGTCCACTAGATACACTTTTTAAAAAATGCAGCCGGAAGTAGCCGATATACTGCGAAAAGTGGGCTCAAAAATAGAAAATTACGGTTTAAACAGTTGGCAATTGCGTACGCTTTACGCCATTAAAAAGTGCAGAACAGCCGAGTTGGGTGGGCATATTGATGCGTGTGATGGTTGTGGTAAAATCAATATTAGCTACAACTCATGTCGCAACCGTCATTGTCCCAAATGTCAAGGTAAAAACCGAGAAGATTGGATACAGGCTCGTCAGAGCGAACTGCTACCAGTTCCCTATTTCCATGTTGTTTTTACCTTGCCAGATAGCATCAATAGTCTAGCGATGCAAGATCCAAAATTGGTTTACGATACGCTTTTTGAAGCAACATGGGAAACGTTGAAAACCTTTGGCAAAGCCAAAGAAATCCAAAGCGGAATGATTGCTGTTTTACACACTTGGGGACAAAATTTATCCCTGCATCCACACTTGCATTGCATAGTTCCAGGTGGTGGCGTGGACAAAAATGGCAAGTGGCAAAACATGCGAGGTGATGGTACATTTTTGTTTCCAGTAAGGGCACTGTCCAAAGTTTTCAGGGCAAAATATTGCGCCAAACTCAAAGAAAAAGCACCCCTAAAATACGAACAAATTCGGCAGGATTTATGGAGAAAACCTTGGGTTGTATTTGCAAAGAAACCTTTTGGTAGTCCAAAATCAGTAATTGAATATTTAGGGAGATACACCCATAAAATCGCCATTAGCAACCAGAGAATCACAAGGATTGATAATGAAAACGTAACTTTTGATTACAAGGATTACCGAGTAGCGGGCGTGAAAAAGCAAATGACGCTGACGCATCAGGAGTTCATCAGGCGTTTTGCGTTGCATATTTTACCCAAACGTTTTGTCAAGATTAGGCATTACGGTTTTTTGAGTAGTACATGGAAACGTCAAAAGCTCAAGCTTTTGCAGGAGAAATTAAAAGTAAAAGTGCTAGAAAAAGTAGAGAAGAAACCATTTTTACCCAAGTGTCCGTGTTGCAAAACGGGCAATTTACACCGGATAGCGGTTTTTGACCAGCGTGGCCCGCCTACTTGGTATCTTGGCAGTAGCCAAAGTTCAATTCCCTGTAAAAAATAACTTTATGGGTAAGGGCAGGTGTGCCCAATCCCGAAACTTCGGGAAAGAATATCAGGATAAAATTAGCCTGATTTAAACACCAAAAAAAAAGAGGCTCACTTGCCTCTTGAAATTCCCTCTATTTTTTTAACGATAAGTGCATAGTTCCTGCCAATGTCCGGTTCCGTTCAACCGCGGGTTCATTGTTCGGCTTGCAGCCGCAACGAAACCCTAGCTGTT
>NZ_SMFN01000005.1 GCF_004349135.1 Flavobacterium sandaracinum
GTAATATGTAGATATACCTGATGTCCCCGAATAGGAAAATCCTGAACTGTAATTTCATCAAAGAAGCCTTTTGAGCTTAACTTATACGGTCTGTATTCTTTAGGAATCGAATTTATCTCTTTAAGAAATATATGCAAGACTTCATCTCCTTTCTTGTAAGACGTCAATTCAAAATATTCAACAATGATTTCAGGTAATAATAACTTGATTAGTTCGCTATAGGAGTCTTGCATTTGGTATAATTTGGAAACACAAATATCTAGATTTTAATATTTCCCCACAACATTTTGTCTTGATCCGTTTGATACTCTTGAATTAGTCTCAAAGGGATTTCAGGATGAGATTACCATTCCGGATTTTCCTCTAAGAGGTAAGTTTGTGTATTTGCATATCAAAAGACGCCGCTGGACTAATAAGTCCACTGGGGAATTATTAAAAGAGATTGGACTTTAGTGGCTAAAGGAACCCGCATGACTGAAGAGTTTGCGGCTTTTTTAAAAGAAATTAATAGATAACAGCGCTACCGACTGTCACACCATCGGTAGGTTTTTCGGGATTAACGGAAAAAAACTCCAAAGACAGTATAAAAAACATCTGAGTTCCTTTAATACATGGGCTCCACGAGAACACGCTCATCAGTGGATTGTTTACCCTGAAAATATGGGCACACATTTATCGATTGACGAAGTGGCTTTGTCTCAGGGAGAACTTTATACCATTGTAACCAACAAGAAGTTCAAAGGCAAACAAGGCTGCTTAGTTGCTATTGTTGCCGGAACTAAGGCAGAGAAGGTCATAGAGCATATTTGTAAGATTGATTATAAAAAAAGAGCTTGTGTTCAAGAAATCACTCTTGACATGGCTAATTCGATGAAGTTGATCGCTAAAAAATGTTTCTCCAGAGCAATACAAATCACAGATAGGTTCCATGTTCAAAAATCAGCTTTGGAAGCCATGCAAGAAATCAGAATCAAACATCGATGGGAAGCTATGGATATTGAAAATCAATTGATAATGCAGGCCAAAAGAGAGAACAGAACAGAACATATATACCCGAACTCTTACCTAATGGAGATTCCGTAAAACAGCTTTTAGCTAGAAGTAGATATGTACTCTATAAATCTCGCGAAAAATGGACTGAGCGTCAAAACGAAAGAGCTTAAATGCTATTTGGGTTGTATCCCGATATAAAGAAAGCGTATAATTTAAGTCAGCAGTTTCGCGGTATTTATAATAACAACGACAAACATATTGCAATGACCAAACTTGCACATTGGTACAGAAATGTGGAGGAATCAGGTTTTAAAAATTTCAATATTCTACTCAATACCCTAACTCTTAATTATAAGTCGATCTTAAACTATTTTGATAACAGGAGTACTAATGCTTCACCAGAAATGAAATTCATGAACTCCAAAACAAAAAAAATAAAAAGTGAATAATCTTTTAATGCAAAAATTAAAGCGTTCAGAAGTCAGTTTAGAGGGGTGAGAAAAATAGATTTCTTTCTATTCAGATTATCTAATATTTTCGGATAATCCCCAACTTTTGAGATTAATCCGTAGTAATCCACATTTAGCATTTATATTACTTATAAAAGGATATATTATTTTTAATACAAATTTAAAAAAAATATGCTTTTGTGTTTTAATCTTATGGAAAGATTTGGGAGTAAACCCTATATTTTGGTGGTTTATAAAGTAGTAATACAGACAAATATAATGCTTAGTTTCCAGTTTCTTTTTTTGTTTTAAATTTTTATTTAGTAAAAAAATTTAGTGATTATTTGTTGAAGTATTTTTATTTTGTATTCGTAGTGTAAAATGTATTTTTTTTATTAAATTTAATATATATATTTACTCATAAATAGTTAATTATGAGTACTTATTAGATAATAGTGTCAGTTTCTATGTAAATAATTTCTTTTTTAAAGTATATAATTTTTACCAATTCATATTATTAAATAAACAATTGTTAAATATTCAGTTTTGTTCTTTTGTACAAATTAAATTAAAAAAATTTTTTTTTCTACAAAAGTATTGCGAGGAGGATAAACTTCCTAAATTAGTTATTTATTGAAAAATAAGTAAGATAAAACAAGTGCGGGATATGTACTTCCAATTTGTATTTTAATCTTCACAAAAACGTTGCAGCTGTAATGATGAAAAATATTCAATTTAGTCTTGATGAAGGTGAAGTTCTGGATATAAAACCAGAATCAAGCTTCTTCCAAACTGGTATCAATGATTTTCCTATTGTTGGTATTGGAGCGTCAGCTGGTGGCTTAGAAGCACTTGAATTATTTTTTGAAAAGATGCCTATCAATACTGGGATGGCGTTTGTTGTGATTCAACATTTAGACCCAACTCATATTGGAATGATGCCCGAATTATTGCAAAGAATGACTAAAATGAAAGTTTTCCAAGCCGTAGACGCAGTTAGTGTAAAACCGAATACTGTTTACGTAATTCCACCAAATAAAAGCTTGACTTTGTTAAATAGTAAATTGCATTTATTTAGTCCTACACAAGCTCGTGGTCTACGATTACCAATAGATATTTTTTTTAAGTCTTTAGCAATGGATCGGATGGAAAAAAGTATTGGAGTTATTCTATCTGGTATGGGTTCTGACGGTACATTGGGATTGAAAGCTATTAAAGAAAATAATGGAATTGTAGTAGTACAAGATCCAGCTACTGCAAAGTTTGATAGTATGCCACGCAGTGTATTAGAATTAGTAGTTCCTGATATTGTCGCATCTGTTGAAGAAATACCAAGTAAAATGCTAGCTATATTGAACTATTTTCCTCATGTAGATGATGAGTCTAACTTTATTAATAAATCTAAAAATAATCTTGATAAAATTATAATTTTATTAAGGGGACATACGGGGCATGACTTCTCAATGTATAAAGAAAGTACCTTGATGCGGCGTATTGAAAGAAGAAAGGGAATACATCACATAGATAAAATACAAAACTACGTTCGTTTTTTACAGGAAAACCCAAACGAGATTGAGTTACTTTTTAAAGAATTACTGATTGGTGTAACTAGTTTTTTTAGGGATCCGGAAGTATGGGCCAAACTTAAAGAGGAAATAATTCCTAACATTTTATCAGAATTACCTAGCGGATATGTCTTGCGGGCTTGGGTCCCGGCATGTTCAACAGGAGAAGAAGCTTATTCTTTGGCTATCGTTTTTGAAGAACTTTTATCAAAGATTGAAGTGTCTAAAAGAATTAAAGTGCAAATTTTTGCAACGGATTTAGACATTTTATCTATTGAAAAAGCTAGGAAAGGCTTTTTTCATTCTACTATAACAAAAGATGTTGCTAAAGAAAGGATAAATAATTTTTTCACTCAGGAGAATGACGGATACCGTGTCAATACATCCATTCGGGAAATGATTGTTTTTGCACCCCATAATGTAGTAAAGGATCCTCCTTTTACAAAATTAGACATACTTACTTGTCGTAATATGCTAATATATATGGAGCCTGAGTTGCAAAATAAGTTAATCACTTTATTTAATTATAGCTTAAATCAAGGAGGGATAATGATGTTGGGAACTGCTGAGACGATAGCAAGTAGTATAAAAGGGTTTGAAGTAATCGATTCTAAATTGAAATTTTATAAACGAATTGCAAGATCAGTTTCTCCTAAATTTGCTAACTTTCCAAGTTCTTTTTCCCATCCAAAAAGAATAACTATTGACACTATGAATGAAACTAAGGTTGTTGAAAATATACAAACTATAACAGATCAAATAGTACTGCAACGTTTCTCACCAGCAAGTATTCTGGTTAACAGCAAAGGAGATATTATTTATATTACAGGTAGAACAGGTAAATATTTAGAACCAGTTGCTGGCAAAGCAAACTGGAATGTTCATGCCATGGCGCGAGAAGGTCTAAGACATGAGTTGCCGGTTGCATTTCGTAAAGCCTTACAGAATTTTAATCCCGTGTGTATTGAAAATGTAAAGATTTCTGAAAATGGAATATATCATTTTATTAATGTGACGGTACAACAAATAGAAAGTCCCGTTGCGATAAAAGGGATGATTCTTGTTGTTTTTACTGATGTCCAACCTGCATCCGAAAATATTTCGAATACTTTAAAATCAAGAAAACAAACTGCAAGCATTAAACAACGTGAACTGGAAGGAGCCCTCGTTCGTAGTAATGAAGATTTAAACAGTGTTCGAGAAGAAATGCAAACTTCTCAGGAGGAACTTAAATCTACTAATGAAGAATTACAATCCACGAATGAAGAACTACAATCTACTAATGAAGAATTAACTACATCAAAGGAAGAGTTACAGAGCCTAAACGAAGAATTACAGACCGTTAATACGGAATTACAAAGTAAATTAATTGACTTTGAACAGGCAAACAATGACATGAAAAACCTACTGAATAGCACGGAAATAGCAACTCTTTTTTTAGACAAAGAATTAAACATTCGTCGGTTTACGGATCCTGTGACCAAGATATTCAAATTACGGGCTACGGATACGGGAAGGCCTTTTACTGATTTAGTATGTGATTTGATCTATCCTGAAATGGCCAATAATGCTCTTAAAGTTATCAAAACGCTGGTGCCTATTCAAAAAGAAATAGCATCCCATAACGATCGATTTTATGATGTTCGAATCATGCCTTACCGAACTCTTGAAGATCGAATTGACGGACTTGTGATAACTTTTACAGATATTACAGCAGCAAAACAAGCAGAGGAACTACTCAAATTAGAGAATCAATACCGCCGTCTTTTTGAATCTGCCAAAGATGGAATTCTGATACTGAACTTTGATACCGGGAAAATAATCGATGTAAATCCATTTCTAGTTGGTATGCTTGGTTATTCTTATGAGCAATTAATTGAAAAATCAATTTGGGAAATAGGTTCTTTAAAAGATATTGTAGCTAATAAAGACAAATTTTTAGAACTGCAAAAAAAAGAGTTTGTTCGTTATGAGAACTTACCACTTGAAACAGCAAAAGGAAGAAAGATACATGTTGAGTTTGTGAGTAATGTTTATTTAGTTAATACTAAAAAAGTAATCCAGTGCATTATACGAGATATTTCAGATCGTGTTTTTGTCCAAGAAGCTTTAGTCAATGCTGAAACTCGTTACAAGCATCTTTTCGATTCTGTAAAAGATGGAATTTTATTTGTTGATGGAGCAACAGGAAAGATAAATGCTATCAATCCTTTTTTTACAAATTTACTAGGTCTTTCGAAAGAAAGTTTTATTGGAAAAGAAGTGTGGACTATTGAATTTCTAAAAAATATTATAGAAAATAAAAAAGAATTCATTGAATTAAGTGAAAAAAAATCATTTCAATCCGTGTATAAGGATATGGAAATAGCAACTAAAAGTAATATCAATATCGAATTTATCAGTACTGTGTATTTTATTGGTAATCAAAAAAATATTCAATTTTTTATACATGAAATAGCAATATAGATGAAGTAAAGGTTCCATAATTCCCAATTCTAGATCGTTCAAATAGTAGTATTTTAAAAAATAGCACTTATGGGTAATATCGAAAAAAAAACTGATTCCAGCCTTATAATTAGACAAAAAGCGGAGGAATTGCAGTTAATAAAAGAATCAAAATGTAGTTCTCATCTTTCAGAAGTAGAAACATTAAAACTAATCCATGAATTAGAAGTTCATCAAATAGAGTTGGAGATGCAAAAAGAGGAGCTGATGCTTGCTAAAGAAACCGCTGAAAATGCAATTCAAAAGTACACAGAGCTCTATGATTTTGCACCTACAGGCTATTTTACACTTACAAATTCAGGCACTATTATAGAACTAAATCTTTTAGGCTCTCAGTTGCTGCGTAAAGACAGATCAAAATTAATCAATAGTCAATTTGGTTTTTTTGTTTCTGGTGACACAAAATTGGTGTTTAATGAATTTTTAGATTCTGTATTTAAAGTTGAAAAAAAAGAGTGCTGTGAAATTAAATTAGTACTAGAGGACACTGCTTTGACAAATGTATATTTGACAGGAATCCTTTCGGAGAATAAAGAGCATGTGTTGATGACAATAGTAGACATCACACACCTGAAAGAAACAGAATTTGCTTTGATTGAAAGTGAAAAACGATATCGGGATTTGTTGAATAATCTTGATGTTGGGATTATTTTGCATAATAAAGATGCTTCTATTCTTTACTCGAACCCCAAAGCTTCTGAACTAATTGGTTTAGATAAAGAACAAATAAAAGAAAAGGAGAGTCTTAATCCAATTTGGCAATTTGTAAAAGATGACTATAAACTACTATCGGCAGAAAACTATCCTGTAAATCAAATTATTAGGACTAAAACGGCACTTACTAATTGTGTTATTGGTATAAAAAAACCAGATATCACTTCTGTTCAATGGTTTTTTCTGAATGGCTTCCCTATTTTTAATTCCGCTGGAGATATAAATGAAGTAATCATTAGTTTTATAGAAATAACAGAATTAAAAAAGTTAGAAATTGAACTAAAGAAGGCTAAAGAATCAGCAGAATCAGCAAATAGGGCTAAATCGAGTTTTTTAACTAATATGAGTCATGAAATCCGTACTCCTTTAAATGGAATAATTGGTTTTACTGATTTATTGATGAGAACGAATCTGGACTTTAATCAAAAAGAATACATGAGCGCGGTTAATGAATCAGCCACTATTTTGATTGAAATCATCAATGATATTTTAGATTTTTCAAAAATAGAATCTGGAAAATTAGAACTTCATATTGAAGAAGTAAATCTTTTTGAACTAACTCATCACGTTATTGATATTTTTAAATTCCATGCAGAAGCAAACAAAATAGATCTAATCTTAAAAATTGAAAACACTGTTCCTACATTTGTATTTGCTGATTCCATAAGGTTAAAACAAGTTTTGGTAAACTTAATAGGTAATGCTCTGAAATTTACTAAAATAGGGTATGTGTATTTATCTATTGGGTGTGATCTTATATCTGGAGATGAGAATCAATGTCATTTACACTTTTCCGTTAAGGATACAGGAATTGGAATAAAACAAGAAAATCAAGAAAAAGTATTCCAATCTTTTATTCAGGAAGATTGTTCCATTGCACGCAAATTTGGTGGAACAGGACTAGGTTTAGCGATATCGAATCAGCTTTTGGGTCTCATGAATAGTGCGTTACAATTAAAAAGCACCTTTGGACAGGGTAGTGAGTTTTATTTTAATCTGACTTTAGAAAGAGTACAAAATAATACTGTTTTAGGAATTGACGAAGTGAAAATTGTGCAAGAAGATAACTCCTTTTGTTCTAGTGATTTTTCAGGTAAAACAATATTGGTTGTGGAAGATAATAAAATAAACATGCTTTTGGTTAGAACATTGCTTAAATCTATACTTCCTGGGAGCACTATATTAGAAGCTTCAGATGGAAAAAAAGCAATTAAAATGTACAAGAAAGAGAAGTTGGATCTTATTTTAATGGACATTCAAATGCCGCATAAGAATGGGTATCAAACAACCGCCGAAATAAAGCAGTTAAAAAAATACAATAATATTCCAATAATTGCTTTAACAGCAGGAATAATGCTGGGAGAGAAAGAAAAATGTTTGGAGTCTGGAATGGATGATTATGTTTCAAAACCAATTATCCGTTGTAATTTAGAGGAAGTTTTATATAAGTGGTTGAAAAATTAAACTTTAAAAAGATAATTTCACGAAAAAAATATATATTTCAAAGTGATAGAGAAGTAGGAAAAAGATTCTTTAACCCATTTTTATTTTATTATAAAATAGATTCAAATTATTATCTATTTTTTTCGCCAAGCCACCATCTAGCTTTATATGGTTGTTTTTTTAAACCAAATTTTTTAATAGCGTGTTTTTGAATATGTTGCATCACTTCCTCCTCTGAGTCAGTTATAAATAGGAGTTTCATGTCTTCGGGACTGATACTTTCATTGTCTACCATTCTTTGGATATGATCACTCAATTCTTTGTGATAAACAGAATCAAAAATTACGATTGGAAAATTATTAATGATTTTATTTTGAATTAAAGTTAATGCTTCAAATAATTCATCTAATGTGCCCATTCCTCCCGGCATTACTACAAATGCATAGGAATATTTAATTAGAATCACTTTCCGTACAAAAAAATAAGGAATATAAATCCACTTGTGCAAATACGGATTTGGTTTCTGCTCCGTTGGAAGGATTATATTGATTCCTACAGAGTATCCTCCCGTTTGAAAGGCTCCTTTATTTGCAGCTTCCATAATTCCAGGTCCACCGCCCGTCATCACAGTAAAACCTAAATCAGCTATTCCAGCACCAATTCGTTCAGCACTTTTGTAATGTTGTGTTTCAGGGCCAAATCGAGCAGAACCAAAAACGGTAACGCATGGACCTATAAAATGCATTTTTTGAAACGCTCTAATAAAGTTATAGAGGACTTTAAAAACAAAGGATAGGTTTCTTAATCGTGTCAAAGGTCCTCTTATAAATACAGATTCGGATCTTGAAAGTCTATATTGTCTTGGTTTTTCCATAGGATGACTAAGGTAGCAAAATAATACTATTGGACCATTTTCTAGGTTTGTAAAATCACTTTCAACTATTTGACAAAAGTAAATGCGGTCAGATATAATAACAATTAACTAAAGTAAAACCATTTTTATAGGTGCTATTTTAGGTCTATTTATTGTTTTTTTCTACAATAGTTTGAATGATTTGCTCTTTGCTTAATACGCCTGATTGTCTCCACAACTGTTTTCCGTTTTGAAACAATATCATTGTAGGAACACCGCGAACCTGATATTTGCTTGCAATCTGTTGATTTTTGTCTACATCAATTTTTATGATAGAAACACGATCTCCTAAATTGTCTTTAACTTCTTTCAAAATGGGTCCAAGCATTTTGCACGGACCACACCATGTTGCAAAAAAATCGATTAAAACCGGTTTGTCGGATTCGATAATGGTATCAAAGTTACTCATATTTTCTAGATTTAGTTTTTGGGATGCTGCAGCCATTTACACCGCAACCTAAGTTGAAAATTACTTGAATGAAGAAAAACAGTCCAAGACCAATGAACATCCATTCTTTGACGATATACGCTTGGGCAAATAAAAATAAGGCAAAGGCCAGCCGAACCCATCGCATTATATGCCAATTAGTAAAAAGTAGTGCTTTCATTTTTGTTGCTTTAAAAGGAATATTAATTTAATCTTTTATTTACTGTTGGAAATGGCATCTTTGATAGTTTTGCTATCAATAGCAGCACTGCTAACAATAAGGATTTCTTCAAAATCACTGCTTCTGCTGACATTTAAAACACTTTCAATTGTGAAAAGTTTTTCTGTTACATCTGAAGAGGAAGTACTGCACTTGATGTTTTCAGATTGATACATGTTAACAAAAACGGTACTATTCTTTCTCAATTCGAAAAATAATTCTGAATTGGCTCTTGGTGCAATAGAATTATGAGTCGGTCCCATTTCTAAAAAACTAAAAGCGTCTTTAAAAAGCATTTCGTATTCTTCTTGGTTGCCTCCAAAAGGAGGTCCAGATTCAAATTTTCTATTGAATAATAACCCAGCCAAAATTCCTTTATCTGCCAAAAGTTGATGGATTTTCCAAACGTATTTTTGACGCATTTTAGGCGGTAAAGCACAGAAAAAAGTTTGTTCAATAATCAAATCATAGTTTCCTTGATGCTCAAAAAAATCGCCTAATACAATCTGAATGGAAGTATTGTTTTTAAACTTTTCTTGTAAAATTGCAGCAGGTGTTGGTGCAATATCGATGACAGTAATATTTGTAAATCCTTGATTCAATAGGTATTCGGCTTCGTAGCTGTTGCCACAACCAGGAATCAGAATTCTACTGTTTTTATCAGCTATTTTATCAATGTACATTTTTATGGGAGGAGCAACTGTACCTAAATCCCAGCCAGTGGTTTTGGCGTTGTAATGTGCCTCCCAATAGGCAGCGTCCAGAGGTTTATCCAAAGAAGTAGCGCCACATTTTAAATCAGACATTTTATATTTTTTTTCGAGTTGAAATTCCAAACGGGGAATAAAGCGGACAAAAACTGATAAAGCTTGTTAGTAAAAAAATAACAGCAAAAGCACCTAACACTAATGCGACTGTGCCACTGATTGTATTAGTAAAATACAATATAGCGATGATTACTGCTATTGTAATTCGAATAATCTTGTCTGTAGAACCCATGTTTTTTTTCATGATAGCTTTGTCTTTAGTTATTTTAAAACCTTGCTTTGGCATACAAAATCAGTTTTTGGAATCGTTGTTTTAGCGATTGCATTGAAACCGCCTTCAATTTCAGTAAAATTTCTAAAACCACGGGCTTCTAGAATTGAAGCGGCAATCATACTGCGGTATCCACCAGCGCAATGCAAGTAAAAATGTTCTTTTGGATTAATATCTTCTATCCAATCATTGATAGCGGCTAATGGCTTGCTGAACGATTCTTCAACATGCTCTGCACAATATTCACTTTCTTTACGAATATCAATTATTTTACTTTCACCAATTTTTACTTCTTTCGCAAATTGCTCTGCTGTAATTCTATTAACAGTATCAATTTCTTTTCCAGCTTTTGCCCAAGCATCAAAACCGCCTGCTAAATGGCCCATTAAATTGTCAAAACCGACACGACTCAATCGGGTGACCGTTTCTTCTTCTTGTCCAGGTTCGCAAACAATAAGGATGGGTTGCTGCACATCAGCAATTAACGCACCTACCCATGGAGCAAAATCACCGTCAATTCCAATGTTTATTGACTGCGGAATAAATCCTTTTGCAAATTCTCCATTTTTGCGAGTGTCCAAGAGTAAGGCTCCGGTTTCATCAGCGGCAACTTCAAATTCTAACGGCGAAAGCGCCTGCATTCCTAAATTTAGAACATTTTCAAAGCTATCGTATCCTTTTTTGTTCATGGCCACATTCATGCCAAAATAAGCTGGTGGTGGCAATAAACCTTCAGTTACTTCTTGAATAAACTCTGCTTCAGTCATATCTGATCTCAATGCATAATTTGTATTTTTTTGTTCGCCAATGGTTGAAATAGTTTCCTTACTCATGTTTTTTCCACAAGCACTTCCCGCACCATGAGCGGGATAGACAATAACATCATCTGCCAAAGTCATAATTTTATTCCGTAACGAATGGAAGAGCGTAGCGGCTAGTTGTTCCTGTGTCATGTGTGCCGCCTTTTGGGCTAAATCTGGCCTTCCCACATCTCCAATGAACAAAGTATCACCTGAAAAAATAGCGTGATCTTTTCCATTTTCGTCAATCAATAAATAAGTGGAGCTTTCCATAGTATGTCCTGGAGTGTGCAGGACCTTTATTTTGATGTTTCCAATGCTGAATTCTTGTTCGTCTTTTGCAGAAATGCAATCAAATTCACAGGTTGCATTAGGTCCATAAACAATAGGAGCTCCAGTTTGACGACTCAAATCAACATGTCCAGAAACAAAGTCAGCATGGAAATGGGTTTCAAAAATATATTTTAATTTCACACCATCTCTTTCAAGTCGGTCCAAATAGGGTTGGGTTTCACGCAGTGGGTCAATAATGGCTGCTTCCCCGTTTGAAGTAATATAGTAAGCACCTTGCGCTAAACATCCAGTATATATTTGTTCTATTTGCATGATTTCATATTTTTAATTTACAGTACAAATGTACTTCCGTTTTTTAGGATATACAGTGACAATTGTTACATTCCTATTTTAAGTCAGGAAAAATTCTTTGAGTATAATATAAAATCCCATTACTAATACAAACCAACCAAAAGCTGGTTTCAGTTTTGCTCCATCTATTTTTTTTGACAAATAAGTACCCAGGAACATTCCAATTATTGCTATAGCAGATATCGTAAAAAGTAATTTATAATTTATAACAATGCCGTTGCATACGTCACCACCAAAACCAATTAATGAATTAATAAAGATAATCAATAATGAGGTGCCAATGGCTTGTTTCATTGGTAAATTTGCAAAGAAAAGTAAGGCTGGAATGATCAAGAAACCGCCGCCAGCTCCTAGAAATCCAGTGATAAAACCGACTAAAAGTCCAATGATGGCAATTCTACTAAAACTGTCTTTTGGAGGTGTTTTTTTTGTATTTGATTTTTTGATCATCGATATAGATGCCGCAATCATAAGAAAAGCAAACACAACCATGATCAATAAATTTTTTGATACTTCAAAATTATGTAAGGTAAAAAGAAGAGCTGGAATTTTTGGCAGAATAATATCCCTTACAAAAAGTAAAGAAAATACAGAAGGAATTGCAAAAATAAGTGCTGCCTTAATTTTTAAATTGCCAAGGCGGTAGTGACTGTAACTTCCAATCATAGCAGTCACTCCAACTATAAATAAGGAATAACTCGTGGCTTGCTCCGGATGAATTTTGAAAAGGTATACTAAAATTGGAACTGCAAGAATCGATCCTCCACCTCCAATTAATCCTAATGAAAGTCCAATAATAATCGAAGCAAAATAACCTAAATATTCCATTTGTAAATTTTTCGAAGTGACGGTTTGAATAATTTTATTTACAGAAAATATTCTTTGTAGAACAAAATTTATTTCAGGAGTTCAATATTATTTCGGTGTAAAGTGACCAAACCCCGCTGCTCCATTTTCTTTAGTAAACGTGAAATTACTTCTCGAGACGTGTTTAATTCAGAGGCAATTTCCTGATGAGAAAGCTTTAATTCTTTGCAACCACAAACCTCAGCATGGCGCTTTAAATAAAATTCTAAGCGCTCGTCCATCGCCCGAAAAGCAATACTATCAATTACTTCGAGCACCTCTTCAAAACGACTTCTGTAGGTATCGATAACAAATTCATACCAGCTGCGGTGCTGCATCATCCATTTATCCATTAAGGGCAAAGGCACCATGATTAGTTCTACATCCTCAACAACTTTTGCCATAATCTGGCTTTTTTCGTTCTTAGTGGCGCAAATCATTGAAATAGCGCAGGCTTGACCGGGTTGCAAGTAGTACATAAAAAATTCGCCTCCGTTTTCATCCTCACGGTATACTTTAATTTTTCCACTAATAACCAAAACAGTGTTTTTTATGTATTGTCCTGTTCGTATAATAATAGTACCTGCTTGGAAAGAATGAATTGTGGCACTAGTTTCAATTTCTTTAACTAATTCAGCAGAAAATGAAGGAAATTTTTTTTTTATTGGATCAAGCATTTTGGTCTTTTTTCTATGTTTTGTACTGTAAAAGTAGTTTAAAAAACTTAAAAAATGGGAGGGTTTTGATACAAAATAAAAGATAACTACTTGATTTTATACCTTTTAAAATTTAATTACCTATAGGCATGATAGACTGTTTTTTCGTAAAAAATAAGGTCGTTTTTATAGTTTCTTGATAGTTAATGTTTTGCGAAAACGATTTCTTACAAATAGTTCCTAATTAACAATTGTTGCGTTTATTGTTCGGTAAAAACATTGTATTTTTACAAAAAACATCATTATGAATTTACTACAAGAAGATTGGGTTGCTCAATTTGAAGCGGATGAAAATGCAGTCATTCTCGACGTGAGAACGGAGGCCGAATTTAACGAAGGTTTCATAGCAAATGCTATCAACATCGATATTCACCGAGGACAAGATTTTGTAAACGAAATAGAAGCTTTAGACAAACATAAAAAGTACTATGTATATTGCCGTTCTGGAATGCGTAGTGCAAAAGCCTGTGAAATAATGAATCAACTTGGTTTTGAAAACGCTTATAACTTATTGGGCGGGATTTTAGAATGGGATGGAGAAATAATTGAGCCATAAAAAAGAAGCAGAAGATTGTCTCTTTTATTTACTTAAATAATTAATTTAACTCGCTTTATATGAATTTAATACCAGAAGAATATCAGATTACATCATTGTTGAATCAAGATACTTATTTAGTGGATGGTGAATTAAAGAAATGGGAAGGTCAGACTACGGCTGTTTTTTCAACAATATCATCCACAGCGGAGTATGGTCCAACTATATTAGGTTCCGTTCCGTTTATGGGAGAAGCTGAAGCTCTGGAAGCCGTTGAATCAGCAAGTGCGGCCTATAATAATGGTCAAGGATTATGGCCTACAATGAAAGTTTCTGATCGCATAAAATGCATGGAAAATTTTGTTACTCAAATGAAGACCACCCGTAAAGAAGTTGTTAAATTATTGATGTGGGAAATTGGAAAATCATTAGGTGATTCAGAGAAAGAATTTGATAGAACGGTAGAATATATTTATGATACTATTGACAGCTTAAAAGAATTAAATAGCCGAAGTGCTAAATTTTCTAAAGTTCAAGGAATAAATGCTATGGTTCGTAGAGGACCGCTTGGGGTTGTTTTATGCCTTGGACCTTATAATTATCCGTTAAATGAAACTTTTTCGTTGCTGATTCCTGCCTTGATTATGGGAAATCCTGTCATTTTTAAGCCAGCAAAACTAGGTGTTTTGTTAATCTCTCCTTTATTAGAAGCATTCCGAAATAGTTTTCCCAAAGGAGCTATTAATATTGTGTATGGACGTGGACGTGAAGTAGCTTCGCCGATTATGAAATCTGGTAAAGTAGCAATTTTAGCTTTGATCGGAAATAGTACATCAGCGATTGCGTTACAGGACCAACACCCTAATAAAAACCGATTGCGTTTGATACTAGGTTTGGAAGCTAAAAATCCAGCAATTATTTTACCAGATGCCGACTTAGATTTGGCTATCCAGGAATGTATAGCAGGCTCTTTATCGTTTAATGGGCAGCGTTGTACAGCCTTGAAAGTGTTGTATGTACATGAATCCATTGCAGATGAGTTCAACAAACGTTTTGCAGCTAAAGTAGATTCCTTAGTTTTTGGAAATCCATGGGATGCCTCAGTCTTTTTGACGCCTTTACCAGAAAAAGAAAAACCTGCTTATATTCAGGAATTAATTGATGATGCTATCAGTAAAGGTGCTTCAATTATTAATGAAAAAGGAGGACAGCACACTGCTAATTATATATTTCCAGCGGTATTATTTCCAGTAAACAAAGAAATGCGTGTGTATCATGAAGAACAATTTGGTCCAGTTGTGCCTGTAATGACTTTTAAAGACATTCAGGAGCCTCTAGATGATATGGCCGAATCAAATTATGGACAACAAGTGAGTTTGTTTGGGAGAGATATAAAAACCATTGCACCACTTATTGATACTCTAGTTAATTTAGTATGTAGAGTAAACTTGAATAGTTCTTGTCAAAGAGGTCCAGATGTCTTACCGTTTACAGGACGAAAAGATTCTGCTGTAGGAACCTTAAGCATACATGATGCCTTGCGTTCGTTCTCAATTAGAACTTTTGTTGCATCCAAAGACAATGCATATAATAATGCCATTTTACAAGAATTGTTAAGTAGTAAAGAATCAAATTTCATCAATACTGATTATATTTTGTAGTCTTCAAGATTTTAAATAATAAGCCGTCCCGATAAATTTGGACGGCTTTTTTGTGGTTTATAATCTGGAAAGTGGATTTTGCTTTTTTTAAAATAAGGATTCTAAAAAAATGAAAAATGATATAGGGAAAAAAATAATAAAAGAAAAGAAGAGTTGATTTATGAAGATTTTACTTAGATCAACTTTCAGTAGTTTATAATAACAAAAATCTTTTACGCCAAAATTACAAAGTGAGGCTATTACGAATACAAAAAAAAACATACAAATTCATTTTTTCAATTTAAAGAACTCGACCCCAAAGAAAACTGCGGAGAAGTATATATCAGAACTGATGATGTGGACAAATTATACGAATCTTTCATAGATGAAAATATTAAAAAGCACCTAAATATACATTTGCAAATCAAAGTTTGGGGACAAAAATAATTTTCTATACTTGCCCTAATAGCAATTTGCAAACCTTTGAACAATATATTCAAAAAATTAAAACTGCTTCACAGCGCTTATTTTAATTCTTAAAAAAAAGTAGTCGCAATAAGTAAAAAATATCGGAATAGAAAGCTTCTGAAACAATATATGATTTTGTTTGTTTAATGTTAGCTTTACTGATAAACAAAAAAGGTGATCCGTTACCAGATCACCTTTTTAAACAAATTATAAATCTAAAATTACACTACGTCGTAACGATCAAGGTTCATCACCTTAGTCCATGCTGCTACAAAGTCATGTACAAACTTGTCTTGACTTGTACTATATCCATAAACTTCAGCAAGCGCTCTAAGTTCTGAATTTGAACCAAAGATTAAATCTACTCGAGTTCCAATCCATTTCAATCCGCCGGCCATACGATCACTTCCTACAAAGGCATCATCTGATTCTGATACTGCTTTCCATGTAGTTCCTAAATCGAGTAAGTTCAAAAAGAAATCATTTGTCAGCGCTTCTTTTTTATTGGTGAAAACGCCATTTTGAGATTGGTCAAAGTTGGTATTTAATACGCGCATACCTCCTACAAGAACAGTCATTTCAGGAGCTGTTAATGTTAATAACTGTGCTTTGTCAACTAACATTTCTTCAGCAGAAACAGTATATTTTGTTTTTACATAATTACGGAATCCATCTGCTTGTGGCTCTAGAACTGAAAAAGATTCTATATCTGTTTGTTCTTGTGAAGCATCTGTTCGCCCTGGAGAAAAAGGAACGGTTATATGCTGACCAGCATTTGCAGCAGCTTTCTCAATACCGGCATTACCGCCTAGAACAATCAAGTCAGCAATAGAGACTTGCTTGCCAGTAGTTTGCGCATTGTTGAACTCGTTTTTAATGTTTTCTAAAGTATGTAACACACGTTCTAATTGCGATGGGTTATTTACTTTCCAATTTTTTTGTGGTTCTAAACGGATGCGAGCACCATTAGCACCACCACGTTTGTCAGATCCACGGAAGGTAGATGCTGAAGCCCATGCTGTACTTACAAGTTCAGATATTGTTAAACCAGAATCAAGAATATTTGCTTTTAGAGAAGTTGAATCTTGCTCATCAATTAAAACATGGTTAACAGCAGGAACAGGATCTTGCCAAATTAGTTCTTCGGCAGGAACCTCAGTACCTAAGTAACGTACTTTTGGTCCCATATCTCGGTGTGTAAGTTTAAACCATGCTCTTGCAAATGCATCATTAAACTCAGCTGGGTTAGCTAAAAAGTATCTTGAAATTTTCTCATATGCTGGATCTACTCGCAAAGATAAATCAGTAGTCAACATAAAAGGTTGGTGTGTTTTAGTTGGATCATGTGCATCAGGAACCGTTCCAGCACCTGCGTCTCCTACTGGTTTCCATTGGTGTGCGCCAGCTGGACTTTTAGTCAATTCCCATTCAAAACCAAACAAGTTTTCGAAATAATTATTACTCCAAGTAACCGGTGTAGTAGTCCATGCACCTTCTAAACCACTTGTAATCGTATCAGCACCATTTCCTGTTCCATAGGTGTTTTTCCATCCAAGGTTTTGCTCTTCGATAGATGCACCAGCAGGTTCTGCTCCAACATATTTATTTGGGTCAGCGGCACCGTGAGTTTTTCCTAAGGTATGTCCTCCTGCACAAAGTGCAACAGTTTCTTCATCATTCATCGCCATACGGGCAAAGGTCTCTCTAATGTCATGTGCTGCCAAAAGTGGATCAGGATTACCGTCAGGACCTTCAGGGTTAACATAAATTAATCCCATTTGAACTGCAGCCAAAGGATTTTCTAATTCACGATCACCAGAGTAACGACTATGTGGTTCTGTGCTTAGGGACAACCATTCTTTTTCAGGACCCCAATAGATATCTTCTTGTGGTTCCCAAACATCTACACGGCCTCCAGCGAAACCAAAAGTTTTAAAACCAGCAGATTCTAGTGCGCAGTTTCCTACGAGGACCATTAAGTCAGCCCAAGAAACTTTATTACCATATTTTTGTTTAATAGGCCATAATAATAAACGTGCCTTATCTAAGTTTGCATTATCTGGCCAACTGTTTAGAGGCGCAAAACGTTGTGTTCCAAAACCTGCTCCTCCACGTCCGTCCGCAATACGGTAGGTTCCCGCGCTGTGCCAAGCTAACCGAATGAAAAATGGCCCGTAGCTGCCATAATCAGCAGGCCACCAGTCTTGAGAGGTGGTGATGACATCTGTAATATCCTTTTTTAAAGCCTCTAAATCAACTGATTTGAACTCTTCAGCATAATTGAAGTGAGCTCCCATCGGATTAGATTCTAATGCGTTTTGGCGCAAAATGTTCAATTTTAATTGGTTTGGCCACCAGTCACGATTTATTTTTCCGTTTCTCTCGCTTTGTTTTGGAGCATTTGCTCCAGCAGAAAAGGGACATTTGCTTTCGCCATTTACATTGTAGGACGTTGGTTTTGTGTTATTTTCCATAGTATGATTGATTTTTTGTTTACTTAAAGCAAATCTACTAAAAAGTATTCGTACCTGATTTTATTTTTAATAGATAAAAACTATAGTGCAAGTCGTGTTTAACATGCTAAATTTAATGAAAATATTTAGTAATTGCTCTTTTGCGTTGCTTTAAAATTACAAATTTATAGTGGAATTGCCCCTTAAATGGAATTAAATATACTTCTGATTTTATTGGTTTATTATCAATTTTAGATTTTAACAGTTGTAATAATAGTTCTATCGCCTTTGAAATAAATTATTAGAATTTTATACCGTATTATTAATATTCGAGAGTTTTTTTAAAAACTTTTACCGTTATGTTTTTTTATCTATCTCATTTTGAATTGAATTACAACATGTTGAAAATAAAAAGATAATTTAATTATAAACCAAGTAATCCTTTCCAATCTAAGTAGTAACTTTAAACCAAAATAATACACATGAGTTCACTTGAAGATAAAAATAAGGAGGATCAAAATTGGGTAGCGTCAGATTTCGAAGCTTGGGTTGGGATTTTATACTCCTGTATTTCTGCCGACAATCAAATTAAAGATTCTGAAAAAGCTGCATTAACAAGATTATTGCATTCTAAAGAGAAGTTTGTGGGAATCGATATTGCACCTCTTTATACTAAGTCATTTAATTTAAGAGCAGAGGTTGGACAATTAAAATACTTAGCTGCTTGTTGTAAACAGATTAATGAAGAAGATAAAGAAACCGTTTTTGCCCTTGCATTAGAAGTATTACTCGCCGACGGAATATTAGAGAAAGAAGAAAAGGATATAATTGAAGTTTTATCGAATCAGTTAAAAATCGAGTCTGAAATGATCAGCAAAATTATTGAGGTTATTTTCTTAAAAAATAGAGGTAATATCAAAAGAATTTAAGCCGATATTAAAAAAATATAGGTAAATATTATAGGTAATGGAATAGTTAACCAAGCAGTTTATTTCAATTAAAATTTTTTTTACTTGTTTTAAAACCGATGTATAACAACATTATTGGTTACTTTAGATTGTTATATTGTTTCCACTATTGAATTTGAATAAATACTTATTATTGTTTTAAAAAATCATTTACTATCAAAAAGAAAATTAAAATAGCAAAGGAAGCCTTCCACGCCAGACTGCATCGCGAGCCTGTGCTCACGCATCCTCGATTGAAGTTTATACCTAACATCGTACTCAACCTCATCAGTTTACTGCTAACACTAACTGTTGTGGGTGTCTTTGTCTATTTTATCGTGGGTTATTTAATTAAGAAGTTTTATTATTTAGATTAAAAAAGAAATTTTTCAAAAATTGAAATTGAGTATAAAGTTGATATTGCTCATGTTAGTTTTATTGAAAATATAATTTTTATTGTCGTAAGTTTCCCCCGCATTGAACTTGTGCACATATAATAATTGTGCATCAAAACCTTTTAGGAGCCCTTGAAATTCATATCGTAGGTCCGCATTAGTTTGCCAATAGGAAGGCAAACTATATTTATTTAACGCAACGTTTTTTACATCTGGTAAATCAAAATATCCCACTGCTAAATGCGATTTGAATGTTTTTTTAGGATTCGTATATTGTATTTTAGTCATTATGGCAGCTACATCCCCAAAACCTTCATTTCGTTCTCTAGGCATAAAGGTATAAAATGGATCTCGTCCCCATTCGCGTGGCATTAAATACCGTCCTTTTGAAGTAATTCGATTGTAATTTAAAGTCCATTCGATGGCTTTTGTTTTCCAGCCGAGTCTACCGCCAAAGGTCTGTGAGCTACCATTTTTTTGAAAATAAGTTTTGCGTGGATCTATATTTCCTCCCTCATTCAGTGCATTTTGGTATATCGTTTGAAAACCTAAAAGTAGTTTTGAATTATGATGTAAAGGGTAGTTGTAGTCCATTTGGAACAGGGCCGAATTGAATAAATTCTCTGCGTACTGATTCCACAGAAGTGTTTTTAAATTAGATACCGATTCATTTTGGATTCCAATAATATAAACACCGTTGCTGTCTAGGTTTCCAGCATAGTCTGATTTTGTTCCATCAGGGTTGACTCCTGCTGGATAAATACCAATGGATTCCCCAATTCTGAAATACTTCATTGTGCTTCGTGGTGAAATCCCATACAAGTAGCCTATGTTAATTTTTGTTTTTTTGATTTCATTAAAATCTATCCAAATTCCATCTACTTCTGTAGGTCGCATTCTGCCATCTTGTAGGTTTATAAAAGAGGTGTTTAAAAGTTGTTTTCCAAGAGTTATGGTTGATTTTTTAAAATTATATTTTAAGTATAATTCTTCTAATCGGCTTAAATTGCCTTTACTTGATGCATTTTGTAAATCAAAAAGAGCCACTTCATACCTGTTGGATAAATTGGTTATTGGATCTTTTTTAGAAAAATCGGAAGAACCAATATTATAAATGTAATAACCGCTAACACCAAATTGAAAATTATGAAATTGAGCCGTCTCAAATTTAACGCCACCTCCAAGAGCATTAGCGAAGTAATCCGACAAGCCACTTTCATTATTTGTACCCATGAAAAAATAGCGAAAGTGGCCACTGAAATTTCCATTTTTAAAAGCATTTAAAATCGAGGTCGAATCAATTTTTTCGTTACTTTTTTCTTTCCAAACTGTTGGTTTTTCTGCTATTTCTTGATGTTGTGCTATTGCATTAGTAGCAAAAAGCAAACTAGTAATATAAATTAGTACGAAAAAATTTTTCATTTTTGAACGTTTAGATTTGGTACAAAATTAAGACCATCCTAACGAGTGGGAAGTAACTTTTATCACAGTAGCTATAAAAAGTCATAAAGCCGAATGTTTTTATGCATTCGGCTTTATGACCTTTTACTTTGTTACTAAAAGAACTATCTGAAAGTATAATCAACGCCGGTAACTTGCGAAAGCAATGTTTCTGGGGCATCTAGGATGATGGCGTTTTTTTCGGGTGTGGGCGTAACGGGCGAATTTAGCTTTAAATATTCCTTCATGACCGTATGCAAGGTTGCTGTAGTGTTTTTGGCATCCAGAACGCCCTTCATTCTACAAAGCATATCTACAGGGTCGCCATCGCGCTCACACGCCATGATTGTATACAGTTTATCAGGATCCAAAGGAATATTTTTTATGGTGATGCTTTGTACTCTTTTGTCCATATCGGCAAATGCATTGAATCGTACTTCCATCCCTTTGAATTTTACAACCCAACCACCAAAACGTTTTGAAGCATCTTGGGCAAAAACATTATTCAGTTCTTTCTCCAGCCAATTTTGCAATTGTTTCCCCGTTACTTTTGCGGTTCTTACCGTACTATCAACAGGAAGCATGTCATAAATAAATCCGCTTGTAATGGGAATATTTCCTGTTTCGTCCGGGGTAGTTTTAGGTGGGCAAAAGCGGAATCCATTTGAAAGATTAATGTCTATTTCAGGAAATTTCCAATGCAATGCATTCAAAATCATAGTATCAATTGGGTTTTCAACTACAAAATAGCGGTACAATGGGATGGTACTGTAACCAATAATTTGATTGATTTTTTCGTGATAAACCGCTTCTTTTTCTTTTAATAATTTTTCGATAGATGGATCTGCTTTTATTAAAGGAGAGTCGACTTCAATTAATTCATAATTGTCTTCGATTACTTTTCCGTTGAGGACGGTCAAATCTAATTTTCCAATAAAAGAACCAAATGCGCCTGGCTCTACCACTTTAGCATAAGTACAAACAATGGGTTTCCGAACCCGCTCGTGTGTGTCACCGCCTAAAATGTAGTTGACCCCTTTGCATTCCGGTCGGTTCGCTAATGCAATTTGCTGCGATAATCCTAGATGTGCGATCATGATTACATAGCTGCATTGTTCCTGATTTCGTAGTACATCTACATAATGTGCTAGATTTTCCTCGGGATTGGTATATAAAATTCCTTTGCTGTAATTTGGACTTTGTCGCAACGGTACTAAAGGATCCGTGTAGCCTAGAAAACCAATTTTTGCTCCGGCAATATGCCAAATGGTATAGGGTTGAAAAATAAGTTCACCTCGTTTTCCTTCGCCTAAATCATGGTACATATTAGTACAAATTTTTGGAGCATCAAGCGATCCTAATAGCGTTTGCATTTTCCTTTTTCCGTAAATTACTTCCCAGTTTCCAGGAAGATAGAGGTCGTATTGCATTGCATTTAAAATAGGGACAAATGCTTCACCAGTAGTTTCTACGCTCAATTCGCTACCTTGAAACATATCGCCAGTATCAATACTGTACGTGTTGGGATTTTTCTTTTTTAATTTTTTCAACAAGGTTGCCATGTAGGCATAGCCACCTGTTTTTCTAAAAACTACTTTTTCATTTTCCCAAAACAATTCGTCGTGCGGATGAATCTGACAATGCACATCCGTGGTTTGAAGAATAGAAATGGTTTGCGGTTTAGTACTATCAATATCTTTATTTAAGTCTAATTCTTCCCTTTGATTTGTATTTGCAATAGCGGAAATAGGCGAAATTATCGCAGCTCCAAGCCCTAATGTTCCCACTGATTTTAGAAAATCTCTTCGGTTATTACTCATCGTTTTTAGGTTTTTAGATTTATTCTGTAGTCAATTTTTTATTGAAAAATTACAGCTAAAATAACGGTGTAGTTTAGTGCAAAAAGTATTCTTTTTTAATTAGAATCCACCTTTGATATAGCTCCATCCTTGCTCTTGTTTTTCTACAATTTCAGCAATTCCTACCTTTACATATTCTACTTCGGGAATTAATTGGTCTTTTGTTACTTTTTGATTTTCCATTGTGTTTTCGCATACTAAAAAGCGAACTCCTTTTGCACCAAGCGCTTTTATCGCATTTAATTGCTTCGATTTAGCTGACATTACAAAGGGAAGGCCCATACTGTGAATGACAACTTCATATTTGGCATTTGGCCAATGCGCGGTAAGATTATTGAGCTGGTTTATAAATGCCTTTTGTTGCAAGGTATCTACAGCATTTGTAAATTGAAAAACAATTTTGTGATGATTCGCTCTCTTTTGAGCAAAAGCACTAACTGAAAAAAATCCTACTAGAACAATCAATTTTAGATTTCTCATTTATTTTATTTTTTAGATTTCAATTTTTCAGCCGCTTCTTCCATTTTCTTTTTTGCTTCTTTAATTGGTTTAAATGGTCCGAATTTATGTTGTGTTTCAGAATATTTATCAGAATAGGGCCCAAAAGGATGATCGATTGGTTTTTTAGAAATTTTTGGCCAATCCTTACTTAGATCCTTTGATGGCCTTTCAAGACTTTCCACATAAGCTGCGATATCCCAAGACTCCTCATCAGATAATTGCGGATTTTCATAAGTTGCACCTAACGGCATGTTGTATTTTATGTATCCTGCAAAACGACTGATTCTAAACAATCCAGCCCCGCTATTATAGGAATTAGTACCCCAAAGCGGTGGATACGTATATTCTTTTTTATCTTCGGCTAAAATTCCCTGACCATTGACTTGATGGCAACTGGCGCATTTGGCATCATATAACACTTTCCCTTTGATTGGATTGGCGGCACGATCTAAATACTCTAAATCATAAATTCCAGCCGCATTTGCCTCTTTGCCTTTTGGAACAGTACTCCCAATATATTCGATGTAGGCAATCATGGCTTTCATCTCTTTTTCATCTTCTTGGAGCGGTTGGCCATTTAAGCTTCTTTCCATGCAATCATTGACTCTTTTGTATAAATTTTCAACTTGACCACTCCTTGCTCTCATCTTTGGATACATGGAATATACGGAGCCATAATTATTTCCCCATGGTTTGGTACCTGCATCTAAGTGGCAATTGTTGCAATTCATACCATTGCTGATTTGTTTCACACTACCATTTGGACCAAAATATTTAGCCGTATGAGCAATTAAGTCTTTGCCATATTCCACTTCTTGTTTTAAAATGGTATCTGTAATCAGATCAATGTCCGCTGGTTTCCAGAATTTTGCCATTTCATTTTGCAAAATCACCTTTTTCTTGGCATCGGTATAAAGGGAATCAGTATTAGTTTCACTATTTTGAAACCAAGTTGTGATTGTTGAATTGAAAAACAAAACTAGAAACAATGCCATTACTAAGAATATAATTGTTGTAAAAAGATAGATTAATCTTTTTACAAGAAGTTTTAATTGGACTATATTTTGTTTTTCAGTGTTCATAATTTTTTAATGAGGAAGTTTCTCTCTAAAATAGCCATATACCCAAGTTCCTACTATAGCAGCCAACAAGGTAACAATCATCACAGTAGCTCCAGTTCCTATTTGTGCAAACAAGGGTCCTGGACACGCTCCTGTTACTGCCCAACCGAGTCCAAAGATCAGTCCGCCATATATTTGTCCTTTGTTGAACGTTTTGTCGTGAAATTCAATTTTCTCGCCATAAATGGTTTTAATATTGAACTTTTTAATAATAAAAATAGATAGCATTCCCACTACAACGGCGCTTCCTATAATTCCATACATGTGAAAAGATTGAAACCGAAACATTTCCTGAATGCGATACCAGCTGATTACTTCAGCTTTGATAAATACAATACCAAATAATATACCTATGATTAAGTATTTTAAATTGTGATACCATTTGTGTTCTAAATGACTCTCGTTGATACAGACCGTATCTAAAGAACGCGTTTCGAAATCTGTATTTTGATCTTTAATTTGCATAATTAATTTTTTAAAGTGAAAGAATGAAGGGTAAAATAAAATTAGCCATAATCAATCCGCCAATAAAGAAACAACACGTTGCTATAAGCGATGGCAGTTGTAAATTCGACAAACCTGAAATGGAATGACCACTAGTGCAACCTCCTGCATAACGGGAACCGAAACCAATGAAGAAACCTCCAATAACCATCATGAAAAATCCTTTAAGGGTAAACAAACTTTCCCAGGAAAACAATTGTTCTGGCAACATGCCATAAATAGATGTGATTCCGTAGGTAGATAACTCTGTTTTTAGATTATCGTTTATCAATATCGGATCTGGATTTGATAAAAATTGGAATGCGATAACGCCACCAAGTAAAATACCGAAAACGAAAAACATATTCCAGATTTCTTTTTTCCAATCGTATTTAAAAAAGGCAATATTTGCAGGCAAACACATGGCACAAGTATGACGTAATGAGGCGCTAATTCCAAATGATTTGTTTCCAATGAGCAATAATGCTGGTACTGTAAGTCCAACTAATGGTCCTGCAATATACCAAGGCCAAGGTTGTTTGATTATTTCTAAAATTTCCATATTTGTTGATTTATTGATGCAAAGATCAAATTTATTAAGGAGTAGTTATGTTACTTTTGTCACACAAGAAAAAAAAAGTAAAAAATGGCATTGATTTTATTTCTTTACTAACTCGTCTAACTTTTCTCGGAACGAATCACTATTCCAATTTGCTGTTCCAATTTTGGATACAATCACATTTCCTGATTGATCAATAAGATAGGTTGCTGGAATTGTTGATGATTCCATTTCTAAAGGCGGATTTGTAACCGATTGATAAACGGGAAGTGTCAAATTTTCCTTCACCATAAAAGCATTTGCTTTTTCAAAAGAATCTGTAGTGACAAACAAAAAGACGATCTTATCTTGATAATCCGTATATAATTTTTGAATACTCGGCATTTCGGCAATGCAGGGTGGACACCAAGTAGCCCAGAAATTTATGAACACTATTTTTCCTTTGTATGCTTCTAATGACACCGTCTTTCCAGTGCCATCTTTTAATAGCCACTGATAAGTCGAGAGTTCTTTTTGATCTGTTGCAGCGATTGTTTTAGGCGAAAAAGCAATTAACCGGTTTAAGTGTACTTTTACAAAAGTGCCTATGGGACTAAACAAAAGCAGTGCTATTAACACGATAAAAACAATATTCTGAATAGTAGATTTATTTGATTTTTTTGGTTCCATTTTTAATTATTATTTTCTAAAAGTAATTTTTTTTGATTTATTTCTAGTATTGTTAATTTTTTATAAAGCGTCTTGTGTCATTCGGATTTCAATAATTAGGGACGATACAATAGTGATGACGCCTATTAATATAATGGCATAATTGATACCAAATAAATCAGCTGTTATTCCTGAAATAATAGCGCCTATCGCATATCCTAAATCTCTCCAAAGTCTGAATGTACCTATGCTTTCCGCTCTTTGATTCGGAGTTGTCGCCTGTGCGATGGCTGATAAAAAAGTAGGGTAAACTAAAGCGGTTCCCAATCCCAAAAATGCTGAAATTGCTGCCAGTTGATAAAATGCTGAAGCCAAAGGAATAAAAAGTATCGCTATTCCTTGCAGTAGCATTCCCCAAAATAACATTTTTTTTTTTGAATAAACATCGGACATTTTTCCGGTAATCAATTGGCCAAATCCCCAAACAGTAGGATAAATGGCTGTAATAATTCCTATGTTTTGCGAATCATAATTTAAAGAAAGTAGCACAATAGGCAGCAAACCCCAAATCATTCCATCATTCAAATTATTAACTAAACCCGCCTGTGTTATAGCACTTAATGTTTTGTTTTTGAAAGTGGTTTCCAGGAAAATATTTTCTAATTTTTGAGTTGTATTGGTCGTGTTTTCTTGTTGGACAAATTTTCTAGTATCCTTGACAAAAAACAAAGTCAATAGAAAGCCACTTATGGAAATTCCAATTCCCAAGTAAAAAGGGTAGGGTGTGATGCCATATTTTTGTGCAATATAACCGGAGAGAAAGGCGACCAACCCAACGGCGAAATAACCAGCAAATTCATTAAGTCCCATCGCTAGTCCACGATCTTTTTCTCCAACCAAATCAATTTTCATCACTACCGTGCTGCTCCAAGTGAGTCCTTGGCTAATTCCTAACAGAATATTAGCAAAAATCACCCAATTCCATGATTCAGCATAGATCAAAATAAAGGGTATCGGCAGTGCCAAAACCCAACCAAATAAAAGTAAATTTTTTCTGCCAAATTGGTTTGCTAACTTACCCGTAAAATAATTCGTTATGGCTTTTGTAATCCCAAAGGCTATAATAAAAGAGAGAAGTGCTGTTTTTGAGGCAATGCCAAATTCTATTTCGGCAAACTTTGGAATAATGGTTCGTTCCATTCCTATCATTCCACCAACAAAGGCATTAACAATAACTAGCAGTGTAAATTGTTTCCAATTATTTTTCAATCCTAATTTGGTCGTACTCGTTTCCAAGGCTCGTATTTATTAATTTGAAAATTTAAAAAAGAGGTTCTTTACATCTCATAATATTCTAGTTGATAATCACCAATATGCTTTTTATTGTTGGCGATGGATTTCCTGTGTTTGAAAAAATTGACTGTTCCTAAAACAAAAATCACAAACGAAGTGACAAAAAGAGCAATTTCAATCAAGAGACTATTTTCAACTTTTAGTAGGTTTCTCAAACTCAAGCCAGCAATTAAAAAATACATTGATGTCCTCAAAAAGGAAAGAAAAGTAGATTGATTGGCCAAAATAGTGCGCTGTAAAGCCAATTTTTCTCTTAAAATCAAGTCTTTATTAACTGGTTTTTTCGTCTCCATACTATTTTTTTTTCGAATTAATTTAAAAGGGAAGTTTTGAAAATGCCGTTTTGAATTTAACGGGTCAAAGCGCTACATCTGATACTGAATCCCTCAAATTTACTCTTTTATTTAAAGTAGTTAAAAAATCATTCAGTTTATAAGGCTATCAAGTCCTACCTAAATAATTGTGCAGTTTAAAAACAACTATTTCAGTTGCTTTAAACTGCACACTATTTTTATAATTTCGCTTTTTAACTGTTTAGGAATTCATTTACATCCTGCCAAGTTCCGCCATTAGTCACATTTTTAAAGCCATTTCTTTCCAAAATCATTTTGGCTTGACCACTACGATTTCCACTACGGCAGAAAACAATAATTTGGTCTTTTCCTTTAAATTGAGCCAATTGATTAGGAACTTGATCTAAAGGAATATTTGTTGATCCTTTTACATGGCCTTCAGCGAATTCTGCTGGGGTGCGCACATCTACTAGAAATGCGCCCTCTTTTATTAATTTTTCCATTTGAGTGGTGTCTTTTTTTGAAAATATATTTTTGAAAATTCCAAACATAATTAAGTTTTTTTAGTATTCAACAGCATTGTTTTGGTTCATCCATTCATTCATTCCCGGAGAATAGTTCAGCACGTTTTTATAACCGTTTCGTGCTAGTAAGGAATAGGCAATTGCAGCTCTGTCGCCGCCTTGACAATGGATTACTACTTTTTTATCTTTGCTTATTTGATCCATATTGTTTACTAATGTACCTACAAATACGTTATCAGCTCCTTTTATGTGACCTGCGTTGTATTCAGAAACACCACGAAGGTCAACTATTTGAACATTTTTATCTTGTTGCAAGGTTTTAAATTCTTCCAATGAAATTTGATTCACAGTCTCTAAAGTACCGCCATGTTCTTCCCATGTATTTGTAGATGGAACGTATCCTTGAATGTTGTCTAGTCCTATTCTCATAAGTTTTCTAGTTAAATCATCCAATTGCGCTTCCTCTGCAAGCAGGATAAAAGGCTCCTCATACGCAAGAAACCATCCAGCCCAAGTGGCAAAAGAATTGTTTCCCTGAATGTTAATACTTCCGGGGATAAAACCTTTGGAAAATTCCGTTTTGTCTCTAGCATCAATTAATTTAGTTCCTTTGGCTAAAGCCGCTGTTAACTCCGTGTACTCTAATTTTTTCAATTTAGGAACTTCAGTGAGCAGTGGACGATCTACTTTATTTAGCTTTTTCATCATTGCAAAATACTTAGGCGGTTCTGGTTGACCCTCCAATAAATAATTTGCAAATCCAGGTTCGTCATTTTCATACTGAAAAGCCCAGTTTCTAATTTTTTCGTAACCTACTGTTGTACTAGGAACCGCTCCTAATGCTTTTCCACAAGCAGAACCTGCTCCGTGGCCAGGCCATACTTGGATGAAGTCCGGTAAGGATTCAAATTTTTTAATAGATTGGTACATTTGTTTGGCACCAATATCTTGAGTACCTTTCATTCCTGCTGCTTTTTCAAGTAAATCAGGTCTTCCTACATCTCCAACGAAAACAAAATCCCCAGTGAATAACATTACAGGTTCATCGCTCGCAGGGGTATCCGTTAGCAAAAAACTAATGCTTTCCGGAGTATGTCCTGGAGTATGAATTACTTCTATTTTTAGGTTACCTACTTTAATGACATCGCCATCTTTCAATCCTGAATGCGGGAATTCGTATTTCCAGTCGGATCCACCCTCATCCGAAAGATACAGCTCAGCCCCTGTCAAAGCCGCAAGTTCTCTAGATCCTGCAAGGAAATCAGCGTGAATGTGCGTTTCTAAAATATGAGTAATTTTCATATTGTTCTGCTTGGCGATTTCGATATACGTATCAACATCCCTTTTAGCATCAATTACTGCAGCTACTCCAGCTTTCTGGCAACCAATAAAATAACTTGCTTGAGCAAGACTCTTGTCGTAAACGTGTTGAAAAAACATATCTTTAATTTTTTAGTTCATAATTTATTTTACAAAATTAGGACATGTTTCCCTTATAGTTGGTGACTAATGTTACACAGGCTTTTTTAACTGGATAATCTAATGCTTCACTCAAGAAGGAAGACGAAGATAATTCCCGCAGCACTTCTTGTTGTGGCTTTATTTTCGATTATCAAATTGCATATTGTATCAATTGATATTTTTAAAATTACATCCATTTTGACAGAAAATCAATCAACTCTTCTCGTAAATCTTTGAATATTTTTTCGAAAATAGCGATGTTTTCGCGGTGTTTTTTATGATCTGAAAATTTTTCATACTCAATATTAGCAGCATTTTTACTTATGGCTCCTTCAAGAAAAGATTCGTGACTTTCTATATCATGATTTAAAATATCAATCTGTTCGTTCTGGATAACAAGCAGATTTTGAAAGTGGTCTATAGCGGAGCGTACCTCATTTGAAGTGTTTTTAGTAGCTACTTCAGCTAGTCGATTTGCAATAATGGAAAGTTCGTCTTTGTAAAACAAAAGCTTGTTTATCCATGTTTTGTGCTCTTCGTGTAATTCATAAATTGTTTTTGAAGTTTCCATTTTTATTGTTTTATAAAAGGTGAGATTAATTTAGTCCGCATTATTTTAATTAATAATTCAAAATGTAAAAAAAATCAAGAAATATAATTCAACGCACTACCATTTAATACAAGTACTAATAAAATAATAGTAGTTAGAACAGTATTACTTTCCTGAAAAATTCGAAATATTTTTATAAAAGGGCACTTATAAATTGAACTATTGATTTATTTTTGACCACTAATTTAAGAATATTTTTAATGCAATTAAAATTGTAAGTAGTTTATTTTCAAGTATTTATATAATTTTATAGTTAGGGTGTATTTTATACGTTATTTATTTACTTGTAATTCCAAAAGTGTACAAAACGAAAAAAATCCCTTTCAATTTTTATCGAAAGGGATTCCTATTTTAAGTGGTATGGATTTTTTATTTTTGATGAACAGCATGCACTAAATCGACAAAGTGGTTGTAACGGAGACTACTATTTTAATTAAAAAAATCTCATTGCGCCAAATCACTTCTATGGTTTTGTAGTCCACTCTGTTTATTTTAGAAAAAGCTCTTTGGTTATAATGTAAATTCCCATCACTAAAACAAACCAACCAAAAGCGGGTTTAAGTTTCGCTCCATCTACTTTTTTAGATAATGCAGTACCAATGAAGATACCAACAATGGCAAAGGCTGAAATCGTAAATAGGAATTGCCAATTTACTCCATTTTCACCACTTTCGCCAAAGAAACCAATCAACGATTTAGCCGCAATAATTACTAATGAAGTTCCAACGGCCTCTTTCATGGGCAATTTGCTCAAAATTACTAAGGCAGGAATAATTAAAAAACCACCTCCAGCACCTACTAATCCCGTGATTATTCCAACGACTGCTCCTTCAAGAAGTATAATTGGGTAGTTGAACTTTTGTGCTTGTGGTGCTTCCATTGAGTTTTTTTTGTCTTTTTTTATCATGCTGTACGAAGCAAAAATCATGATAACAGCAAAAAGTAACATTAAAAATAAATCTTTGGTCAAGGTAAAATTATCAGTAGAAAATAAAACTTTAGGAATTGCAGGAACGATTAAAGCTCGTGTAGTAAAAACGGCAATAATTGACGGAATACCAAAGACAATGGCTGTTTTGATATTTACCAACCCTTTTTTGAAGTAACCCACAGAACCCACAGCGCTTGTAAGTCCGACAATAAATAGCGAGTAAGCTGTTGCTAAAACAGGCTCAATAGTAAATAAATAAACTAAAACGGGGACCGTAAGAATGCTTCCGCCACCGCCAATTAGTCCTAACGCTACGCCTATAAGTATTGAAGAAAAATACCCGATATATTCCATAATCATAAATTTTATGATGCAAAGATTAGCCGTTTAAATTTTGTGTACAGTAACATTTATCACACAGCTGTTTTTATCTTTATTATAGTGATGGATATGCAAATAAAAAACTGTGTATTCAGTTATGCTACATTTTATAATTAATTGGTTGTTACGTTTTTTAATAGTTGAATGATTCAGAGTTGAGTGCCTTCTTTTTTTATTGTACCAAATCTCAATAATTGGTAAGACTTCCTGTTTCATTAGTTTTTAGAATGAGTTTGTTTTTATAAATCAATTGTTTCTCTAGTTCGCTATGGCTCGAGTCCGTTTTTTAAGAATTTAAAGAGCATTTTGCTACAGTAAGGTATCTTTGAATTTCTTATTCAGCTCATGGATTTTTTCTTGTGCGGTAATTAGCTTTTAATTTCCTTTTCCAAGAAAACTTGCCTTCCAAAACTCCTCAAAATCTTTCCACCCTGTATACAATTGGGGAGCCGTTATACCTAATTATAGGGTGAATTCTAACTTAGTTGTTCAATCATAACTTAATTGAACTGCTACTTTTTTAAAACCTCTGAAGTAAATTTTGCGGTATTGTCTCATAAGTTAAATTAAGATCTATTTCTTAATTCCACCTATGGATTAAGTTGGTATATCGGACTGCGAACAAGAAGCAACAACACCTTGATCACCACCAATAATATACGTAATAGATTCTAGTTACGAGTTGTTCAATCTTTCGTAGAAAAAAAAGTATCCAAATCCATAGCTACAATTGCACGTGCCATTTTATTTCTTTTTAGAATATAAAGTAGTACAGATGCTAACATTATTTAGTATATTTGTTGTTCTAAATTATAACAAATTTATTATGTCGTTATTTTCAGACAATATCAGAGCCTTGCGTGTGAAGCACAAAATTTCACAGGAAAAAGTAGCCGAAAGCCTCATGATTACTAGGGGTCGCTATGTGAAGTACGAAGACGGAACTTCCGAAGCGCCTTATGAAATCCTAAAAAAAATGGGTCAATATTATCAAATCAGTATTGATTTATTACTGTCTGTTGATATGCGAAAAATTGAAGTTTCTGATTTATTAAAACTCGAAAATAACCGACTCATTTTGCCTATTCAAGTAGATCAAATGGGCGAAAACTGCATTGAAGTAGTAACCCAAAAAGTAAAAGCAGGATACTTAAATGGATATGCTGATCCCGAATATATCGAACAATTACAACAAATATCCTTACCGTTTTTAGGCGTGGGCAAATACCGTGGTTTTCCCGTAGAAGGGGATTCCATGCCACCGCACCAAGACGGCGATATTATCGTGGGACGTTACGTAGAAGGTTTGGGTGAAGTTTTAGATGGGAAAACGTATATTTTCATTACCAGAAGTGAAGGAATGGTATACAAACGACTCAATAAAAACAACAAAAATGCCTTGGTACTAGCATCAGATAATTATTTCTATCCGCCTTACGAAGTCAAAGCGTCCCATATTCTTGAAATTTGGGAATACCAGTGCAGCATTGCCAGAAGCGACAAACGGACTGAAGCACTGGAAAGTGATACGATCAAAAACATGTTTGTTGAATTAAAGAAAGATCTAGCTGAGGTAAAAAACAGTATTGGTTTAACAAATTAACAACTAAATATTTGAGATTGATAGTGTCACTTCGAGCGTAGTCGAGAAGCATTACTCTAGGTAAAAGTTATAATTCAATTTCAATCAAAATACTGTTACTTCGAGCGCAGTCGAGAAGCATTACTTTAGGTAAAAGTTATAATTCAATTTCAATCAAAACACTGTTACTTCGAGCGCAGCCGAGAGGTATTACTCAACATAAAAGGTATAATTCAATTTCAATCAAAACACTGTCACTTCCAGCGCAGTCGAGAAGCCTTCCTTACCATAAAATGAAAAAACAAGAATACGCCATAGTAGATATTGAAACCACAGGCGGCAATGCCACACACAGCCGCATTACTGAAATTGCCATTATTATTCACGATGGTGAGAAAGTGATTGATCGCTGGGAGACTTTAGTTAATCCTCAAAAACACATACCCGACGCTATTTTTGCCTTGACGGGTATTACCAATGAAATGGTACGTGAAGCACCTATTTTTGATTTAATTTCAGATCAAGTTTTTGAACTTTTAAAAGATCGGGTATTTGTGGCTCACAATGTTAATTTTGACTATTCCTTTGTTCGTCATGAACTAGAACGAGCCGGATTAAAGTGGACTGCAAAAAAATTATGTACCGTACGAGCAGCACGAAAAATTAAGCCCGGATTGCCATCTTACAGTTTGGGAAGACTTTGTAGCTCCTTAGATATCGATTTAGAGAACCGCCACCGTGCAGGAGGTGATGCTGATGCAACTGCCATTTTGTTAAGCCGATTATTGGAATGGGACCATGAAAAAGTAATGGATGTCATGATTAAAAAAACATCCCAAGAGCAGCAATTACCACCTAATTTACCAAAAGAAGATTTTGATCAATTACCAGATAAACCAGGAGTGTATTATTTTTATGATGAACATAAAAAAGTAGTATACATAGGCAAAGCAGTTAACTTAAAAAAACGAGTGTCATCCCATTTTGGAGGACATAAAATTACACCGCAAAGGCAACACTTCTTACGGGATATCTACGCCATTACTTATGAAGTTTGCGGTACAGAACTAATGGCTTTGTTACTCGAATGCAGTGAAATAAAACAATTGTGGCCCATTCATAATAAAGCTTTGAAACGCTTTGAACCAAAATTTGGATTGTTCGAATACGAAGCAAGAAATGGATACCGATACTTGGCAATAGGGAAGCTGGCTAAAAATCAAAATTGTCTTGAAACTTTTGATAGTATTTATCGTGGTATAAATCTATTGCAAGAATTAGCCAAACAATTTGAAATTGATCAAAGGTTTTGCAAATACGGAAGTATGTCCGATGGCGTTTTTACAACTCATAATGATACGGCAGCCTTACCTGAAATCGAGGTACATAACGATACAATTCAAGTAGCAATTGATTTTTATTTGAATAGCAGACCCAGTTTTGCGATTATTGACAAAGGAAGAACAACGGATGAACGCAGTTGCATTTGGGTCGAAAACGGACATTTTTTTGGTATGGGTTATTTGGATTCAGATCTAGTAATTACTGATCCATCTCAAGTCAAAGAGTATGTTACGCCTTGTAAATCAAATCAATATATCATGCAACTCATCTTTTCTCATGCACAAAAGTATCCTCGAACCGTTCATATTCAGAAAAGGGATGATAATTTTGTGGCGTTTGAGTAATCGTAAAAATTTGGTAAACAACAACTTATAACTATACTAAAAGATAATAACTTAATCCTACCAAACAGAATTTCGTGGTTTTCCTTATCACTCCAAGTTAGCCTTAAATATAGAAAAGCACTTTATTAAAAAATTAAGGACAAACAGGAATTTACTCTATATATAAGTAATAAAAAAGTAAACAAAAAAGGGAATTTGTCACATTGGTGTTCGGCAGTAATTTAAAATATCTAATGTTGTCAATCAAACTCCCATAATAATTAGTATGTTTTTTTTTAATTATATGATAATGAATAAATTAATGTAATAGTTATTAATCGAAATTTAGAATCTTACTCCGAACTTATAAGGGCCTAAATATTGCGGTAATAGGTGGTTTTTTTAATAGCCATGCCTTTACTTTTAATAATGCTACTAAGCTTGTTGTATTATTTTGATATTGAACATAAAGAATAGTTTACTTATTGAATGGAAGATTGTTTTATATTTTGTTTGTTTACTGCGTACTGCTTAAATTGACAGCGTTTTTAATCTAAGTTAGTCATCAAATAGTATAAGTAAGCAATCGTTGATTTGATTACTTTTGGAATAAAAATAAAAAAATGAGTTTTAAACATATATTCAAAGCAAAATTGGACTGGTTTTTAGTTAAAAGTGAGCAGGGTCCTACTTCTAAAAAGTCTAGTAAAAGCCATAGCATTACGATAGCAGGGAAGCCTATTTTAAATGTTTCGGCTGCTAAGGCTTTCAAAGGAGATTCAACTTTGTATAATCCTGAAGATTTATTATTGAGCAGTATCGTTTCCTGCCACATGATGTCCTATTTATATGTTTGTTCTCAAAACGGAATCGAAGTGCTGTCTTACACTGATGCGGCTGAGGCAACGCTTGAAGTTTTAGATAACGGTAGCGGACGCTTTATTGAAGTACGCTTGTATCCAAAAGTAGTCATAACACAAAAAGAAAAAATAGCCGAAGCACTACGTTTACATCAAAAAGCAAACGAACTTTGTTTTATTGCCAACTCCTGTAGTTTTCCAATTCTTCATGAACCAAGTTGTGAACTAGGATAATTTCGTAGAAGTTAAATAAAGAATTTGTAAGGTTTCGCGTAATTTATTTACATTTCAATTGTGTTCGGCTTCTATTTTTTAGATGATGAAAGAAAAAGAGTCCAACTAAAAGTGAAAGAGGTGATTATGAATACAGCTAGGGAAGAAACAGCAAACGATGAAGTTGCGATAAACAAAACGGCTAAGAAAAGAAATACCGAAACAATTCTTCTTCGTGCCAATAAAAATAATTTAAGAGACTCTACATAAGCCATAACTCTTGAAAAACCGAAGTTTTTATTTAAATAGTGGCTTGCTAAAAGAGTAAAGTCTAAAAACTGATGAATTACTCGAAAATAAGAGCTGTCACTTACTTCAAAATGAGGGGATTTATTAGTTGGTTTTTTCATTGTTTTTTATGTATTTACCCAAAGTTACGAATTCAAATTTTACTCTCCTACTTTTCTACCAACAACTTATAGTCCAAAAATACCAGCATTGTAATAATGCATACTCCTTGATTCGAAAAAAAAATGCCTTGCAAATCAAAGATTTACAAGGCATTTTGTGGAGTCGCCGAGAATCGAACTCGGGTCCAAACAAGCAACTAAAAAGCTTTCTACGCGTTTATTTCCTGATTGAGTTTTCGATAGTGTGCTAGGCCAGAAACAGCCACACGCTACTTATCTTCTTAATTTTGAAATCCACCCGAAGCTCATGGAAATCTAGGTCTATTTTTACGGTTCCCCTTATCTGAACGCCACAAACCAAGGCTTTCAAGGAGAATCCAGCTTTCCTATCTGATAGGAACGTGGCTTAATCGTACTATAATTCGGATTATGCAGCTAAAGCGTAGTTATTTTCGCCGTGTAAAATGGTAAGATCTTATATTTACGAGCAAGGTCTCAATGCTCGACGTGCTTACTTATCAATTCGACTTGCTGTCAAAACCAGTCGACCCCATTATTTAATTTCAAAATTTAAACTTGAATTTTGAGTTTGCAAATATACACTTTTAAAGTTGAATTTGTATCGCTAATCTTTAAAGACAGTGTTAAAAATCATACCTTTTTTTATTCGTCTCGTAATTTGAAAGGATAATCTCCAAATAAAACGGCTAATTTCCGAACGTCATACGTTTTGCGCGTAAATTTATTAGATAATGCGATTATAGTAACACCTTCTTTTCGCAAAGTAATATAGGATGAGGTGTTTCCATGCCACCAACCATTGTGAAAATAAAAATTTTGTCCCGTTTCCCAATTCACCATTCGGATTCCAAGACCATAATTTTTGGTTCCTTTGCGTTCGTTGCTGTATCCTTTATATACCATAGCTTGCAATGCTGGTGTTAAAAAAGTAGCACTGCTTCTTGCTCTATCAAATTTTAATAAATCTCTAGGTGTGCTATAGATATTCTTATCGCCATAAATAGCATCTAGATAGTCTTTTCCTATCTCTACTTTGTTTCCTTTATAGGACGTGACAGCAGAATCTTTATCCTTATCATAATCAAAAACATACGTGTTTTTCATTCCTAAGGGATCAAAAATGATTTGTTTCATGGCCTCTTTGAACGGAAGTTTTGTGATTTTTTCTACTATTAAGGCTAACATGGCATAATTAGTATTGCAGTAACTAAAACGGGTGTCAGTTTTGAACTCCAGACCAATATCTTTGGTTGCCATAATCGTCAGGATATCCTGATTGGTCAGTATATTGTGTCTGTCCCAAACCGTTTTATCACGATCTGTAAAATAGGCATAATTGCGCATGCCGCTTCTGTGATTGAGTAATGTTTTTATGGTAACATCTGGATAAGGAAATTCCCTGAGAATGGTGTTGACCTTTTGATCTAGTTCGATTCTTTTGGCATTGACTAATTTCAAAATAGCAGTAGCTGTAATGACTTTACTAACTGATGCAAGATGCAGTGGTGTGGTCTTATTAATTTCTATCTTATCTCTAAAATTAGCGTACCCTTCGTATTTTTCATAAATAATCTGCCCGTTTTTTGCTACCAGAAAACTGCCATTTGCACTATTATTTGGCCAATTTTTTTTGTAAAAAGAGTCAATCTCCTGCTTTTTTGAATTGATATACGCGGCAGTGAGCTTGGGCTCTGGTTTAGATAAAGGCTTCATTTTAGGCAATGTACTCTTTGGGAGTTGCGCATCATTTAATTCCACTTTCTTTTTCTCTTTGGCGCAAGAGCTTAATATCACAAGGAGCAGGAATATATGTAGTATATTTGTTTTTTTTATAAAATTCATTTCTGTAGTGCTAGAAGGGCAAATATATAGAATCAATGTGTTTTGATTCCCTGTTTTTTTAAACCTTAACACTATTTTACCAGATGCTTTTGATTACAATTACTGTATCATTATGTGCGTCAGTGTATAGTGGGATTGCAAATTATAGATTTTACTGAAAAATAAATTCAATTTCGTTTAAATTGTTATATTTGTAACAAATAAACACAATAAAGTTATATTAAATAAATTTTAAAGCGCACAAGAGATATGAAATTTGGAATTTTAAAAGAACGAAAAAATCCGCCTGATAGAAGAGTTGTTTTCTCACCAAACGCATTAACAAAGTTAAAACAGCAATATCAAAATGTTTCCGTAATGGTAGAACGTTCTGATATTAGGATTTTCACCGATTCTGAATATGAAAATCTTGGAATTGAAGTTACCGCTGATATCAGTGACTGTGATGTACTGTTTGGCGTGAAAGAAGTACCGGTAGAAAATTTAATTCCTAATAAAACATATTTTTTCTTTTCCCATACCATCAAAAGGCAACCCTACAATAGAAAATTGTTGCAAGCCATATTAGCCAATAATATTGATTTGTACGACTATGAAACCATTGTAGATGCAGAAAACCGCAGATTAATTGGTTTTGGAAGATACGCTGGAATTGTGGGCGCTTACAATAGTATTCGGGCTTTTGGAATAAAATTTGAATTGTTTAAATTGCCAAAAGCAGAAACTCTTTCAGATAAAGAGGCACTAATTGCTCATTTGAAAAGATTGGTATTACCGCCTTTAAAATTTGTAATTACTGGAACGGGTAAAGTAGGTAATGGAGCTAAAGAAGTTTTAGATGCAATAAAAATAAAGGAAGTATCCATTGAAAATTATTTGACAAAAAATTATTCGCAACCAGTTTACACTCAAATTGATGTATTGGAATACAACAAGCGCAAGGACGGACAGGTTTTAGACTTCACTGATTTTTATCAAAATCCAAAGGATTACATTTCTGATTTTGAAAAATTCACTAAAGTGTCTGACATCTATATCACAGGACATTTTTATGGTAATGACGCTCCAGTAATTCTTACCCAAGAAATGCTGAAAGCGAATGATTGCAAGATTAAAGTGGTTGCCGATGTCTCTTGCGATGTGAATGGTCCTATCGCTTGCACGCTACGATCCTCTACTATTGCAGAACCTTTGTATGGCTATTTACCTAACGAACATCAAGAATCAGATGTTTTTCATCCTGCAGCAATTGTTGTCATGGCCGTGGATAATTTACCATGCGAACTGCCAAAAGATGCTAGTGAAGGATTTGGTGAAATGTTCTTAGAACACGTAATTCCAGCATTTTTTAACGAAGATAAAAACGGGATTCTGAAAAGAGCTAAAATTACTGAGAATGGTAAATTGACTCCAAGATTTAGTTATTTGCAAGATTATGTAGATGGGAAATAAGTCTTTTTTTTAAAATAAATTATAAAACCTGCCCTTTCAAGTTGCAGGTTTTTTTTATGGCTCCAAGGGAGTAAGCAATTTTTCGTTTTTTCAAACATTATAAATCTATTAACACCACAGAATTTTAGGCTCAATAGGAAATGATTATTTTTGTTAAAATTTGAAATTAATAATGAAAAAAAACATTCCAATTTCCATATTAGAATTAGCCATAATTACTCAAGATAGCGATGCAAAGGATACTTTTCAAAAAACAACAGCACTAGCGCAACTTGCTGAAAGTCTAGGATACAATAGATTTTGGTTGGCTGAACACCATAATATGGCTCATGTAGCCAGTACCGCTACGGTTGTACTCATAGGTTATATTGCCAGTAAAACTCAGAATATTAGAGTAGGTTCTGGCGGAATCATGTTGCCTAACCACGCTCCATTAATTGTTGCTGAACAGTTTGGCACACTGGAGATTTTGTATCCAAACCGTATTGATTTAGGTTTAGGAAGAGCGCCAGGAACCGATGGATTAACCGCGCAAGCCATTCGCAAAGATTTTTTCGAACAGTCACAGCGCTTTCCTCAGAATGTTGCTGCTCTTCAGGATTTTTTCTCAAAAGATAATGCGAATGCACAGGTTAGAGCCTTTCCTGCAGAAGGAACGGATGTCCCTATTTGGATTTTAGGTTCTAGTATGGATAGTGCTGCTTTGGCTGCAGCCAATGGATTGCCATACGCTTTTGCTGGACATTTTGCCCCCAAACAAATGGTGCAAGCGTTTCAATTTTACCGTGAAAATTTTCAAGCTTCAAAATATTTAGACAAACCCAAAACAATGGCCTGCGCCAATGCAATTGTAGCTGACACAGATGAAGAAGCTCAAAGGTTATCCACTAGCTTGACCCAAATGTTTCTGAACTTGATTCGGAATAATAGAAAACCATTGCAGCCGCCAGTGGATTCTTTGGATGGAATTATGACGGAAGAAGAACATTTTCATGTGAACCAAATGACATCTTGTTCCTTTATTGGAAGCAAAAAGAAAGTAGAAATCGAACTAAAACAATTTATAGACTACACGCAAATCGATGAATTGATGATTACCAGTCCAATTTTTAATCACGAGGATAAATTGAAAAGCATACAATTAATGAAAGAGGTTATCGATACCATATAAATTCACTATAAAGATTGTGACTTTTAAAATGGAATCCCTTTAGTACTGTTTTTTTATTATCTGACACAGGTAAAACACTCTTTCTTATTGTGTTAAATTCTAAATGGAGCACTAACTAGTGCTTTTTGTACATGTGATTGTTGTTGATTTGAAATTGTTTAAATTGTTAAAAAATGTAGCCCTGAAAATAGGCATTCCAATAAATCAAGGCTTTGATTTGGAATGTAAAGTTTACTTTTAAAACCAAATTATTTTGCTACAAATAAACCTTTGTAATTTGACCAATGACTAATTATTAAAAAGATATTACCAAAAAACACAAATAAGGCAACTGGTAAATTTTCTGGGGTTAGGAAAAAATTAATCAATAGGATATTTAATGTAACGGGTAAAATGATAAGGTTCGCGAGGGTTACATAGCGACCAGTGATGAAAGAAAGTCCACAAAGGAATTCTAAAGATTTTGCCAAAGGAATCAGATAAGTTGACGCCATTAAACCAACATTAAAAGCTTTAAAATTACCTGTAGTTTCGGCTTCAGGTGCAAGGTGCAGAAAAAAACTAACTGAGGTGTAAAGGAATAAGATTCCTAATAAAGATCGAATAATAAGGATTGCAATTTTCATACTATATGGTTTTTATTGGTTACATATAAGAGAATTATCATAATGGGTTTGCAATTTTTATCCTATTTGCAATTTCCCATCCGTGCCCATTTAAAGCTGCAAAATTAGTAGTGTTAAACCACTGTTGAGCTGCTGGTTCCTATTCGTGAATTATAGTCTGATACAATCCTACAAGTTGTTTTTTTATCCGTAAATTGTGGATTGAAGTAAAATTCTTTTCGTGTAAAAAATCAATTGCTTTTTTGTCCCTGAAGGTCTTAAGGTCTGATTTTTTTGAGACTTTAAAAGACTATTTCAAAGATTGAAAAAACTGAAATTGATTCTGCTTTATCAAATTTACAAAAAAATAAGCTATTTTTAGTAAAATCAATTATTGAAGGTTTATTTTTTATTGTAATTTTGAATTTTAAATACCAATACTCTTTGAGAACTTCAATTTACAAGTCTATTTCTGATCCAAAACTGTTTAAAGAACAGCTTTTATTATGGTCTCAACAGTTTCGAGAAATCATTTATTTGGACAGTAATGATTATCCACAAAATTATTCCAGTTATGATTGTGTTCTTGCTGTTGATGCATTAACATCCATTAAAACTGATTTTCACAATGCTTTTGAAGACTTGAAACAATACCAACAAAGTACCAAAGACTGGCTTTTTGGCTATTTATCGTATGATTTAAAAAATGATATTGAGGAGTTACAATCTCATAATTTTGACGGATTAGAATTTCCCGATTTGTATTTCTTTCAGCCTAAAAAACTGTTTTTATTGAAAGGAAATGAACTCGAAATTCAATATCTTACTATGTGTGATGATGAAGTGGAGGAAGATTTTGAAGAAATAAGTGTTCAGTGTTCAGTGTTCAGTAATCAGGATTCACAAACAGCCATTCAACAACGGATTCCGAAGGAGAATTATCTTCAAAAAGTGGCTAAAATTTTGGAATACATTCATCGCGGGGACATCTATGAAGCCAATTTTTGCATGGAGTTTTTTGCCGAAAATGCCACCCTAGATCCTTTTGAAAAATTTAGTAAACTCAATGAAATTTCTCAGCCTCCATTCGCTGTTTTTTTTAAAAATAACATGCACTTTTTACTTTCGGCGACACCAGAACGCTATGTAAGGAAAGAGGGAGAACTGATTATTTCGCAACCGATTAAAGGAACTGCGAAACGATTTTCAGACCCAATCGAAGATGAAAAATCAAAAGTACAATTGGCTTTAGACCCAAAAGAAAGAGCCGAAAACATTATGATTACGGATTTAGTACGGAATGATTTGTCTCGAACGGCACAAAAAGGATCTGTTGTAGTCCAAGAATTGTGCAAAATTTATTCTTTTTTGCAAGTGCATCAAATGATCTCTACAGTGACGTCAAAGTTAGATGCGCAATATTCTGTTGTTGATGTTTTAAAAACCACTTTCCCAATGGGAAGTATGACTGGAGCACCAAAAATTTCGGTGATGAAAATCATTGAACAATTGGAAGAAACAAAACGAGGTTTATACAGTGGAGCAGTTGGTTATTTTGCACCAAACGGTGATTTTGATTTCAATGTCGTGATCCGAAGTATTTTGTACAATCAAGAAAAGAAATATATTTCTTTCTCGGTTGGTAGTGCCATCACTTCGCAATCCATTCCTGAAAACGAATATGAAGAATGTTTGCTTAAAGCAAAAGCGATGCGAGAAGTTTTAAGTTAAATACAAACGAATTAATTAAATTTGAACATGCTACAGAAATTCCAAAACCATCTTCGTGATACTTTCCAATTCTTGGACGGAAAAAAAATACTTCTTGCTACAAGCGGAGGGAAAGATAGTATGGTAATGGTGCATTTATTTCAACAATTGGATTATAAAATAGGAATTGCACATTGTAATTTTCAGTTGCGTGAAATGGAAAGTTTTGAAGACCAAAATTTTGTTCAGGAATATGCTGTCGCAAATGATATTCCGGTATTTATAACACAATTTGATACTAAAGCTTTTGCTGAAGATTATAAAGTTTCTACGCAAGTTGCCGCTCGCGAGCTGCGATATAATTGGTTTTATGAATTATTAGAAACCGAAAAATTCAATTATATTCTAACCGCACATCACGCCGATGATAATTTAGAAACCTTTCTTATCAATCTGTCACGTGGTACTGGTTTAGAGGGATTAATAGGTATTCCAGAGCAAAATGATAAAGTAATCCGTCCACTTTTGGCATTTAGCCAAGAAGAAATGGCAGAATATGCCACATTAAATAATATTCAATGGCGTGAGGATAGCAGCAATGCATCCGATAAATACCTTCGAAATAAAATTCGCCATCATCTGGTTCCGCTTTTAAAGGAATTGAATCCAAATTTTCTTTCCTCGTTTCATAAAACGCAAAACTATTTGCAAGAAGCGCAAGTTATGATTGAAGATGCTTCGATTATGATTTATCAGCAAGTGGCTAAACAAGAGGAGGATACTATTTATTTTGATTTAAAGAAATTGCAACAATTGCCCAATTACCAATCGTATTTATACCAATGGCTGAAAGAATTTGGATTTTCGGCATGGGATGATATTTATAATTTGGTCGAAAGCCAATCAGGTAAATTCGTTTTTTCGCCAGAATATCGATTATTGAAAGACAGAGATTCTTTAATCCTAAGTCCGATAAATTCTGCGGATGAAAGCGAAGAATATTTTATTGCTGAAAATCAAAAAGAAGTTAATATTCCCTTAAATCTTACGTTTTGCAAAGTAGCCGACATGAGTATCGTTTCAAATAAAACTATCTTTGTGGACGCTGATAAATTACACTATCCACTGGTTTTGCGTCATTGGAATGAGGGCGATCGTTTTGAACCTTTTGGAATGGATGGCAAATCAAAGAAAGTGAGTAAGCTTTTTAAAGATGAAAAATTATCCTTGTTAGAAAAAGAAATCACTTGGCTTTTATGTTCGAATGATGCAATCGTTTGGATTATTAATGTTCGTCAAGACGAACGTTTTAGAATTGACAATACAACAAAGAATATACTTAAAATACAATTGGAATAATGAAGAAACTACTATTTATACTTATTGCTTTTTTGGCTTTTGCCAATGGAAATGCCCAAATTCTTGATCCTGCAAAATGGACTACGAAAATAGAAAAGAAATCAGAGAGTAATTACATCCTTACTTTTAATGTTGTCATAGAAAATGATTGGCATTTGTATTCGCAGTTTACTCCAGACGGTGGGCCATTACCATTAGAAATCATCTTCAAAAATCAAAAAGGGAATTTTACTTTAGTAGGTAAGGCCAAAGAAAGTAAAACAAGAACGGCCTATAATGACATATTTGAGGTTAACGAAACATTCTTTGAAAAGAAAGGCCAAATACAACAAGAAATTGCAATAACAAACCCGAAGCTGACTGAAATTAAAGTCGATTTTAATTATCAGGTGTGCAAAGAGGTTTGTATTAATATAGAAAAAAGTTTCACGTTTACCATTCCTGCGGCTTCAAAAACAACAGAAATCGCTACTATAGCAACAGATTTAACGACAATAGATTCAGCTAAAGTTGACACTGCAGTTACAAATACAGATGTAAATAAAGAACAGGTTGTTACTCCTGAAAAAGTTCCTGTTCTGGATACGAAGCCTTCCAAACAAAGAGGATTGTGGTCTATTTTCTTTATTGCTTTTTTATCTGGATTTGCAGCATTGCTTACGCCATGTGTCTTCCCAATGATTCCTATGACGGTAAGTTTCTTTACGAAACAAAGTAAAACAAAAGCAAAAGGAATTAGAAATGCCATTATTTATGGAATTGCTATCATCTTCATTTATGTAGTTTTAGGATTCTTAGTGACGTGGATTTTTGGTGCCGATGCACTGAATGCGTTGTCGACCAATGTTTGGTTTAATATTATTTTCTTTGTTTTGTTAGTCACATTTGCAGCTTCATTTTTAGGTGCTTTTGAAATTATGTTACCTAATTCTTGGGCAAATAAAGTAGACAATCAAGCGGATAGAGGTGGAATAATTGGAATCTTATTTATGGCTTTGGCATTAGCGATTGTCTCTTTTTCGTGCACAGGACCAATCGTAGGAACCCTTTTAGTCGAAGCTGCTTCTAAAGGCGGAATTGCGCCTATTGTAGGAATGTTCGGATTTTCATTGGCTTTAGCCTTACCCTTTATGTTATTTGCGATGTTCCCAGGTTGGTTGAATTCATTACCAAAATCCGGCGGTTGGTTGAATACTGTTAAAGTAGTTTTAGGATTTTTAGAATTGGCTTTAGCTTTCAAATTTCTGTCAAATGCAGATTTGGTATTGCAATTGCATTTCTTGGAAAGAGAAGTTTTCTTGGCAATTTGGATTGCTATTTTTGGAACATTAGCTTTTTATTTATTCGGGAAAATTACGCTGCCACATGATAGTCCGATGAGTCATATTTCGGTAGGAAGATTGTCTTTCGGATTGGTAGTTTTGGCCTTTACCATCTATTTGATCCCTGGAATTTGGGGAGCGCCATTAAAATTAATTTCTGGTTTTCCGCCACCAATGACGTATAGCGAAAACCCATACGGAGTAGGAAATTCAAAAGGAGGTTCAAACGCATCAGCTCAAATTTTGCCGGAAGGCGCACATTTAGGACCCCATGATCTTATTGCTTTTGAAGATTATGAAAAAGGATTGGCTTATGCCAAATCAGTAAACAAACCTATTTTACTGGACTTTACAGGATATGCTTGTGTGAATTGTAGAAAAATGGAAGATTATGTTTGGTCTGATCCTGCGATTCTAAAAATATTACAAGAGGAAGTGGTACTAATCTCTTTGTATGTGGATGATAAAAGAGAATTGCCAAAAAGCGAGCAATATGTATCTAAAGAAACGGGTAAAGAAATTGTAAGTGTGGGGAATAAATGGAGTGATTTCCAAATCACTCGGTACAAAGCCAATGCACAACCGTATTACATTGTTATAGATATAGAAGAAAATATGTTGTCCAGTAAACCAGAGAGTTATAACTCAGACATCAATGCTTATAAAAGCTGGTTAAGAGAAGGAATTGATCGCTTTGTAAAGGTAAAATAGCAGCTAGCTTCTGGACAAAATAGTAAACGTAAATTGCACTAATTTCTAAGAAGTAATCTTAGGTAATTAGTGCAATTTTTTGATTTTGGTATAGCAATACATCTCGCTTAAGTACTTTACTACTCGATTGTTTTTTCGATGTAATCTGAATTTAAAAGATATAAAGCGCCCATATATCTAATTTTAAAAGCAACTAAATCTCCAATTTTATACGTCTTTTTAGAATTAGAAATATCGATAACCAACATATCAGAACTGGCATCTACAATAGTAATATCAGCATCATCCGATTCTAAATACTGCGGTTGCATATCTAACAACCCAATATCTAAGATAGCTCTTAAAGACGTAATTCCTAAATCGGTAACGTCATTCATGGAAAAAGAATTTCCGGCGACGTTCTCACCTAATTCACCTGTAGGCGTATTTGGTTTTTCGGTAATTTCTATAATTTCAGCGTATAATTTGAATACATCGTTATGCATTCCCTCCATAGTATCGCCGGTGAATAGATCTTTTCCAAAAAAGAGCGCTTCGCCTATTCGAAAATGATTGACAGCCATTGGGCGTGCATTTTTAAGTATAAGCGGAATTGCCACGGAGGTTCCTCCAGAGACAAACGGAATGCTTATATCGAATTTAGCTTCAATTAATTGCTTATATAAACTCAATTGAATGAGCTTGTCTTGCGTGGGCATCACACCGCTAAGGCAATTGAGATTAGTTCCTATTCCTGAAATCTCGATGTTTGGCATTTTTAAAATAGTACCGTAAAAAGCGATTAGCTCTTCACCCATAACACCTTCTCGAAGATCACCCATTTCGATCATGATAATGACTTTATGAATCTTATTTTGCTTTACAGCTTCGTTAGAAAGCAATTGTATGGTGTAGATTTCAGTATTAAAACTGATATCGGCATACTTAACAATGCTTTCAATACTTCGTTTTGCGGGTGGTTTGATATAAACGGTTTGAATTTCCGGATCCAGTGCTTTGATTTTTTTTAAATTGCTCACTCTGGAATCATGAATTTCCCGCACTCCTAAAGCAATTATTTCTTTGAGATATATTTTATTTCCACATAAAAGTTTGGAAACTACACCCCACTGGATATTTCTAGATTTAAAAATGTGATCCAGAAAGGCATAATTTTCTTCGAGTTTTTTGCGATATAATTTTATAAAGGCCATTATTCTATAATTTTACGTGGAATTGCTTTAGAAATCCGAGTTAATAATTCGTAATTAAGTTGGTTGCTGAAGTCACTGAAAGAAGCGACAGAAACAGATAGCTCTTTTTGAGTGCCGATAAGTACCACTTCATCTTCTTTTTTTGCCATCTCAATGTCAGTAATGTCGACAGTCATCATGTTCATGTTTACGGAACCCACTACAACACAACGTTGCCCATGGATAAGAACACGACCTTGATTGCTCAATGAGCGACTGTATCCATGACAGTAGCCAATAGGGATGACGGCAATTTTCATTTTCCTTTTAGCCATAAAACTAGTTCCATACCCAATGAAATCACCAATATTGACTTTTTTTATACTCATGATAGTACTTTTCCAACTGATGACGCGCTGGAGCGGATCAATTTTATTCTTTTTAGAGTTTAAATAGGTCACAAATACCTCTGGACTGGACCACAATCCGTATTGCATTATTCCGATCCGTACCATATCCATTCTGGTTTGCGGAAACATTATAGATGCTGCAGAACAAGCAGAATGTCTGATTTGTGGCTTCAGGTCATTTTTACAGAAAAAGGCATAAATTTCTTCAAACTTCTTGATTTGTTGATCTACCCTGTAATAATTGGCTATACTTTCAGCACCCGCATAATGCGTGCAAAGCCCTTTGAAAGTAAAATGTTGATCTTCTTTTTTTAAAAAGGCAATCACCGCATTGAGTTCACTTTTATCAAAACCGGTTCGGTTCATTCCGGTTTCAACTTCAATATGTAAAATCGCTTTTTTATCCAGTTTTTTAGCGGTTTTCATAGCTTTCGTCAATCGACTTTTATCAAAAACAAAAAATTCGACATCATTTTGGATTACCCATTCCATATCTTCATCCTGAACAAGTCCCATAACCATAATAGTTGCTTTATTCTTTAATGTGCTTTTTACAACTTTAGCTTCCTGAACATCAAAAACAGAAAAATGAGTTACGCCACATTGAAAAGCCATAGAAACAAATTCCTGTACTCCGTGACCATACGCGTTTCCTTTTACTACAGAGGAAACCAATACTTTTTTTCCGAAAGTCTTTTTCAGAAAATCGATATTGTTCTGATACGCGGAGCGATTAAGCTCTATGAGTGAATTAGTGTGCATTTGTAATTTGTTTACTAATTTGATGAAAAACGGATACTCCAGTTGTAATAATTTCATCTGGAAAATCATAATCAGGATTGTGCAAAGCAGCAGTGTTTATTCCTGCACCGAGTCCAAACATGGCTCCGGGATAGTGTTGTGTGAACAAACCAAAATCTTCGCCCCAAGTAAATGGTTTGTCTTTTTCAAGCAAGTCAAAACCATTTATAGTTGCTGCTTTTTTGATGAATGTCACAGCAGTTTTGTCATTTTCATTGGCTTGAAAACCTTGTGTCCAACTTGTTTTGCAAGTTAATTTATGTTTTTTTGCAATTGATTGGGCTAAATTTTCTAAAGTGAGTTCAATCCTTCTCATTTGCGAATTGCTGTCACTCCGCACTGTAAAATGAATTTCTCCTGCGCCCGCAGAAACGCCATAGGCTTTCGAACCCATTTTGGTATAAATAGCAGTAATCAAGCAATAGTTTTCTTTGGTAATATCGGATTGAATAATGGTGTTAAATTCCGAAATTATTGCGGCTATGGCTAATGCAGGATTTATTCCTTTTCCGGGTTCGCCTGCATGGGAAGTCTTGCCTTTTAATTTGATAATTATACTATTGACAGCGCAGCTAAAAGTTTCGTTTTTAACTACAATTTGATGCATTGGAAAACCTGGTAAATTATGAAGCGCAAAGACGTAATCAGGTTGGATAGAAGCAAACTTGGTATCCAATAATACTTTTTGAGCACCACTACCATCTTCCTCAGCAGGTTGAAATAACAAAATAACAGTTCCTGATTCCGGTTTATTATGATACAATTCAGCAGCTAAACCACAAAGAATAGCCATGTGACCATCGTGACCGCATTTGTGTGAAACACCATTATTTAGGGAACGATGTCCGAAAACATTAGTTTCTTCAATTGGCAAAGCATCGAGTTCACATCGGAATAATACTGTTTTTCCGGTTTTTTTACCTTTGTAAATCGCAATCAGGCCAGTTTTTCCTATTTCCGTAATTACTTCATCAGGAGGATAATTTTCAAGAAAAGAAAGGACTCGTTTTGCCGTGTGAATTTCTTCTCCTGAAACCTCAGGATGTTGGTGTAATTCCTTTCGTAAAAGAATGAGTGCGTTTGAGTTTTCCATTTTGGTCTATTTTATGAGACGCATTTCTAAGTATTTGTTGGTAAAACCTAATTTTTCATATAATTTTTTAGCCGGATTATCAGGTTCTACATGTAGCGCAATATTTCCTTCAGCGATCGATATGGCTTTTTGCATTAATTGTTTTCCAAAACCTTTTCCGCGTTGACTGTTGTCTACGGCGATATACACTAAAATATTTTCGGGAATAAAATCTTTCATTCCCGTGTTGTTTAAGATCACAACACCTACAATTTTTTGTTCTTCGATACCAACTATGATGTTTCCTCCTTTACTGGGATTCATTACATAATCCATACATTTTGTGATGTCCGCAACGGTATCGCCGTATTGTTCTAAATGAGCATAAAGAAATAAGGCTATAATTGGGTTGGTATAAACGGTATCTTCTCCAGTTGTGGCATTAATTTGTTTGAATTCCATTTTGTCTTTCTTTTTTGTTATTGTAATAAATTGATATTGTGACGAATAAAATAAGTGAAATACTTATTCCGTAAAGGTTTGCGTCTAAGTGTTCCGGTAGTTTTATTCCTAAAGGAAGTTTGTTCTCTGTGACGATTAGCAGGATTGTGGTGGCACCGCCAAAAAGCATGCTCCAAAAAGCAGCTGTTGGATGGCTTTTTTTCCAAAATAAAGCGCCTATTACTGGAACGAATAATCCTGAAACCATGAAAGCGTAGGAGTACAGCATTAGTTCTAGTACATTTTGCATTTGGGACGCAATTAAAATGGCAAGAAAACCAACGATTAAGGTGACCATTTGTGAAAGTCGAAGCTCTTTTTTATGACTTAATTCTTTTTTTGAAAACTTAGCAATAATATCAGTAACAATATTTCCTGATGCCGCCATTAAACAACTATCTGCAGTAGAAAGTATTGCCGAAAAGTAGGAGGAAAGCATCAATCCCATTAATCCTACAGGCAATATGGTGGCCAGTAAAATAGGCAATCCCATTTCGCTGTCCATATTGGCTGCATCAGTAATGCCATCAAACATTCCTTTTGTTGCCGCCACTTTTGCCAGCATTCCCAGAATTACTCCCATAAATGCCATTATTGGCCATTCAAAAACCCCGGCAATCATCCATGCTTTTTTCGCTTCTTTTTCGCCTTTGCTGGCATAAATCCGTTGGTACAAAGTCATTCCTACAAACCAAATGGGAATAATGGTTATGGACCAGTTTAGAATCTGATACCATTTCACATTAGTCAGCGAGAGATATTCAGGTGCTAAGGTGGTTTTGATCGCATCATAACCTCCTACGGCAGTATAGGCAATAGGAATTCCTATGAATACTAACCCTCCAATTAAGATTAACCATTGGATCGTATCGGTATAAATGACGGCTTTTAATCCTCCAATAGCGGTATAAATTACTGCGATTAGGCCCATGACAATTAATGCAGTTTGTAAATCAAGTCCTTTTATGGTTGCCGAAGCTAATTTGGCTCCAGCCAAAACCTGAGAACTCGTAAATCCGATATATCCAATAGCAGAAATAATTCCGGCCAGCAGCGCCACTTTAGCGTTATAGAAATGATTAAATATTTGCGGAAAAGTAAAAAACTTGTATTTGTGTCCTAATGCGCTTACTTTTGGAATAAGAAAAACGGCACTCAACCAAGCGCCTAGAAGTCCGGTGAAAAGCATCCAAGAACCAGATATTCCCATTGTAAAACCAAGTCCGCCTAATCCTATTGAGAATCCACCGCCAACATCAGTGGCAACAACGGATAAACCAATGTGCCAGCTGCTCATATTTCTGCCACTTACGTAGAAATCTTCAGCAGTTTTATTTTTGTTAAAAAAGTAAACACCAACGCCTAACATTGCTAACATATAAACAACAAAGATTGCATAATCTATTATGTGCATATTCTTAATTTTCGATTATTTAATAGCCTGAAAATGGAATTTTTCCAAAAGGCAAAAGATGCAGTAAGCTGCAAAAAAAAGATGATTTTTCAGAATAATATCTGAAATAAGGGATCTTAGATATAGGCATTAAAGTCAAAAAAAAAGACTTAAATAACCTCGAAATAAAATTTCGTATTTTACAAATATAAGGCGAATTATCTGAAAAAAGCTCTTAAAATGGGTAAAATGTGCTTTTTGTATGTAAAATCGCTTGTTTTGTGTGTAAATAGTCAAAGTGATTTGGTTTTTGTCAAAGTTTTATTCAATGCAGAAAAAGACAGATTTGAAGGTGTAATTGAATTGTTTTTAGAATGATTTTTTCAAAAAAAATAAGCTATTGAAATAGCGTTGATGTTTATTTAAACTTTCTAAATAGGAGTTTTAAAAAAGATAAAATAAGGATATTTTATTCAAAAGAGATTTTTTATCTTTAGAAACTATTTTAATTCAAAAAATTCATGAAAAAACTACTCAGTATTTCGCTTTTTTTTATTGGAGCACTATTATTTGCCCAAGACAATAAAGCAACAAATTATGTTTCGGATAATTATACTAAAAAAGAAGTGCACATCAAGATGCGCGATGGTGCAGAATTATTTACTGCTATTTACACTCCCAAAGATGTTTCTAAAAAATATCCGATTATAATGCAAAGAACGCCTTATAATTCTGGTCCATATGGAGAAGGTCAGTTCAAAAGAAGTATTTCTCCAAGCGAGACAATGATGAAAGAAGGTTATATTGTGGTCTATCAAGATGTTCGTGGTAGGTTTATGAGTGATGGATTATACGATAATATGCGTGGTTTTATTCCAAATAAAAAAGGAAGGACAGCTACCGATGAAGCATCGGATACGTATGATACGATAGATTGGTTGGTGAAAAATGTGGCAAATAACAACGGAAATGTTGGAACTTGGGGGATTTCATATCCTGGATTTTACGCAACATATTCTTTGTTGAGTAATCATCCAGCTTTGAAAGCGGTTTCGCCTCAAGCGTGTATTGCCGATTTCTTTTTTGATGATTTTCATCATAATGGAGCATATTTGTTGAGCTATTGGAAAGTAACGCCATTATTTGGGCCACAAAAAACAAAGCGTACTACAGAGCCTTGGTATAAATTTACAAATACAGGAACAAATGATGATTATCAGTTTTTCTTGGATGCAGGTCCTTTGTCAAATTTGGATAAATATTATGGTAAAGAGAATGAATTTTGGCAGCAGCTTAAAGATCATTCCAGTTATGATGATTTTTGGCAAAAACGTGGCATTTTACAACATTTAAAAAATATAAAACCAGCGGTTATGACAGTAGGAGGTTGGTTTGATGCCGAAGATTTATATGGACCTTTGAATACCTACAGTACGATAGAAAAGAGTAGTAAAAACTACAACATCATCGTTATGGGACCATGGAGTCACGGCGATTGGGCTAGAAATTCAGCAAAACAAGTGATTGGTAATATTAATTTTGGAGATAGTATTTCTGGTTATTATCAAAAAAATATCGAAGCTAATTTCTTCCGTCATTTCTTGAAAAATAATGGAAAAGGTGAAAATAAATTACCGGAAGCGTATGTTTTTGATACGGGTAGAAAAGAGTGGAAAACCTATGAAACTTGGCCACCTAAGAATACAGAGAAACAAGATTTCTTTTTGCAAGGAAGTCAATTGACAAAAATGGCAAAGCGAAATATCTCTTTTGAAGAATTCATCAGTGATCCTAAGAAACCGGTTCCTTATTCTGAAGACATTAAACAAGCAGGGCTTACGCCAAGGAAATATATGACAGATGATCAGCGTTTTGCTGCTCGACGTCCAGATGTTATTGTTTTTGAAACAGAAGTATTGGCCGATGATACCACATTAGCAGGAGAAATATTGGCTAAATTACAAGTTTCAACAACAGGAACGGATGCCGATTGGATTGTGAAAGTGGTGGACGTTTTTCCTAACGATGAACCAGAGACGAAAGATGTGGCTCCTTATTTGAAAATGAGCAATTACCACATGATGGTCCGCAGTGAAGTAATGCGAGGTCGTTTTAGAAACAGTTTTTCAAAACCAGAAGCTTTTGTTGCCAATGAGAAAACAGCAGTAAATATTAAGTTGCAAGATGTTTTTCATACGTTCAAAAAAGGGCATAAAATCCAGATTCAGGTTCAAAGTACTTGGTTTCCGTTTATTGATTTGAATCCGCAAACGTTTGTTGATAATATATTTTATGCTAAACCAGAGGATTTCCAAAAACAAACACATAGAATATATAACGACTCTAAAATTGAGTTTACAATATTAAAATAAGATGGTAATCTGGTTCTGTGCTAAAAAAGCATTCCACTATACTAAAAGCAAAATCCCAATCTTTTTCTTTAAGATTGGGATTTTGTTTTTAAATGACAGAGACTAAAATTAATCTAGTAAATTCGGTTTTGAAAGATAGTTTTTCTTCTCTAAATAAATTGGCAGACAGCACTAAATCATTAATATATAAATGAGTTTAGTGCAAAAAAAAACACTCTGAATTTCAGAGTGTTTTTTAGATTTTATTTAAAAATCGATTTATAAAAACTCACCATGTTGAGAAATATCCAAACCTAATTCTTCTTTTTCTTCACTTACACGAAGTGGAGTAATTTTGTTTACAATAAAGAAAAGGAAATAAGACATTGAAAATGCAAACACTGAAACCACAACTAATGCTGTTAATTGGTTTAAGAATAGTGTAGCATCGCCAAAAATTAGTCCTTGATTATCTCCTACAACAGAGTTGATTGATTTTGAAGCGAATACGCCCGTTAGAAGCATACCAACCATTCCACCTACACCGTGGCAAGCGAAAACGTCTAAAGCATCATCAATTTTTCCTTTGTGGAAACTTCTAACCACTATATTACTCACAATACTGGCAAAAATTCCGATGAACAAAGCATGAGGAATACTAACAAAACCTGCGGCAGGAGTAATCGCTACTAAACCTACAACTACACCTATACAAGCTCCCATTGCAGAAAGTTTGTGACCGAGAATTTTATCAAGAAATACCCAAGCCATTCCAGCGGCAGCGGCAGCAACAGTAGTCGTACCAAGTGCTTGAACTGCTAGGCCATTAGAACCTAATGCTGAACCTGCGTTGAAACCAAACCATCCAAACCACAATAAACCAGTTCCTAATAACACATACGTAATACGTGCCGGATTAACTTTTTGTCCTTTTCTTCTTCCTAAGAAAATGGCTCCTGCCAATGCTGCCCATCCAGCACTCATGTGAACTACTGTTCCACCGGCAAAATCCAATACTCCCATTTTAAAGAAAATACCATCTGGATGCCAAGTCATGTGTGCTAGTGGTGTATAAACAAGTAATATAAATAAAACCATAAATAGTAAGTATGCCCAAAAACGAATTCTTTCAGCGAAAGCTCCTGTGATTAAGGCAGGTGTAATTATTGCAAATTTTGCTTGGAACAAAGCAAACAGCATAAATGGAATTGTAGGAGCTAGACTCCAAGCTGTATCAGTACCTACGCCTTGAAAGAATAAATTCGGGATTGGATTTCCTATAACGCCACCAATCGTTGGTCCAAATGATAATCCGAAAGCGATTACAACCCATAATACGGTTACAATTATCATAGCCATAAAACTTTGAAGCATGGTACTGATTACATTTTTCTTACCTACCATTCCACCGTAAAAGAAACCTAAACCAGGAGTCATGATTAATACAAGTGCTGTAGCAACAATCATCCAAGCGGTATCGCCGGTGTCAAATTTGACAGCTTCAGCAGGCGCAGGGCTGTCTATTAGAAAATAATTTGAAAAAAGGGTTACTACCAAAATGGTGATCAATAATACACTTAAAATAATTTTTCGCATTGTTTTTAGTTTTAAATTTCGATAAAAATATAAAAATACTGAATATACCCCCTTAAAAAATCAGTTGAATGTTTAATTTTTATGATTTAAATAATCTACACCCCTTTTTATTGTAGGTATTATATAATTTAATCTTAATATCTATAATTTGTTAAAATTAGGTTAAAGAAATTTTAGTATAAAGCCCAGTAACGCGTTATTATTAGAAAAAAAATCAACTGGATTCTAATTACGGGTTCTCATTTTCAACTAAAAATGGGTTAAACTAAAAAAGGCACTAATTGTTTGGATTACAATTAGTGCCTTTCGATGCTGAAAATTATGTTTTTTTATTTCAACGTATGTTGACTTAAAATTTTATAGACTTCATTAATATTATTTCCACCTTTTCCAAATTGCTTCACAATTGGATTATTATCGTGGTTTAACCAAATTTTTAATTCGGCATCCAAATCTAATATTCCTGCACTTTCTTTAGAGAATTTCTTGATACTAGAATATGGAATCGACATATAATCAACTTTGCTACCTACCAATTGTTTTTCGACTAGAATCAGCCTTTTATTCGTAAAGATAAACATATCGCGAATGAGCTTATATGCTTTTTCAATTACCTCACCATCAATTAAGATAGGCTCGAATTCCTTCGAAACATTTTCAATGTTAACTTCAGATGCATTGCCTAAAATGGCGTTAAATAGTCCCATGATATTGCTTTATTTTTGATTGTATTTAGTCTTGTATCTCTCATTCAGCCTAGTTTGATGCGTTTCTAAACTGATCATTCTACCTTGAATAAAAGCATTTGTTAATTTATTGGTTCTCATATCTAAAGCATCACCTTCGGATATAAATAACGTAGCATCTTTTCCTTGCTCCAAGGTACCACACTGCGCATCAATTCCTAATATTTTTGCAGTATTCGAAGTGATTAATTGTAACGCTTTTTCTTTATCCATTCCGTAAGCAGCGCATGTTCCTGCTAAAAATGGTAAGTTTCTGGTATTCATCCTTTCATGAGCACCACTATTTTCTAAACCAACCAAAACACCTTTGTCGGATAATAATTTGGCTGCTTTGTATGGCAAATCGATATCATGATCATCATTGTCAGGCATGTCATGAACTCTCCTTAATAAGACACCAATATTGTTTTTTTGTAATAATTCAGCAACTTTGTAGGCTTCATAACCACCAACAATAACCATTTTCTTAATACCATTTTCTTTGGTAAATTGCACCGCATCTATAATTTGCTTTTCTTCATTGGCATGAATGAATAGCGTTTGGCTTCCGTCATATAGACCTTTTGTGGATTCTAAAACTAAATTTCTTTCCTTTGAACTTTCACCTAAATAGGCTTTGGCATTAGATAAAAATCCTGATAATTCTAAAATTTGTTTTGTATAATCTTTATTGGTTTCGATATTTCCAGGTTCAAATCGTGAGCCACCTCTTCTAAAGGTAGTCGGGAAATTTACATGGATTCCGTCATTTTCTTTTACCAAAGCATCTGTCCAGTTCCAGGCATCCAATTGAACAATGGAGGAAGATCCAGAGATTGTTCCACCACGTGGCGTGATTTGAGCCATTAAAATACCGTTGGGTCTCACGGTTTCTATTACTTTTGAATCGGCGGTGTATGCAATAATACTTCTTACATTTGGATTCATAACTCCAATTTCATCTTCATCATCGGATGATTTTACAGCATCAATTTCAACAAGTCCCAATGTAGAATTTGGTGCAATAAATCCTGGATAGACATGTTTTCCGCTGGCATCAATCGTTACATCGTATGCTCCTGCGGCTAGTCGGATTACTGTAGCATCCGCAACCAAAGTGATTTTTCCATCCACAAATCCGATGGCGCTATTTTCAATTATTTCACCATTCCCTAAATGCGCTGTTGCATTAAGAATTAAAACAGATTTTAATTGTTTAGCGGCAGGTGTTTGTTGTGCTTTTGCAAGTATTGATATACTACATACTAACGCTAAGAGATATATTTTTTTACTAATCATATTTATACGTTTTTTAAAATTGCTTTGCTTTTTTATAAAAGCTCGGTTTTTTGAAATTCAAATTACTCCGTTATTCTTCCATAGAATCACAGTGATATTCTATTTTTTCCTTCTTTTTAGGTTCCTGAGTATTCATACCTTTATTCTTTTCTTGCAGTAACTGACCGATCAGCTCATTTCTTTCTTTAGCAATCGCTACTCTTTGCGCTTCATCTTTTTGCGCATCATAATATACAACTCCTTCAATAAGGGTTTTTTCAGCTTTAGCGTAAATAGATAACGGATTAGTATTCCATAATACAACGTCCGCATCTTTACCCACTTTTATACTTCCTACTTTATCATCAATACGCAATAGTTTAGCTGGATTCAGCGTCACGAATTTCCAAGCATCTTCCTCCGATATATTACCATATTTCACTGCTTTTGCCGCCTCTTGATTCAGTCTTCTGGACATTTCAGCATCATCAGAATTGTAGGCTACTACAAGTCCCGCATTGTGCATTATTGGCCCATTAAAAGGGATAGCATCATTTACTTCAAATTTATACGCCCACCAATCTGAGAAAGTAGAAGCTCCAACGCCGTGCTCTTTCATTTTATCGGCTACTTTATATCCTTCAAGAATGTGAGTATACGTATTTACTCTGAAATTAAATTTTTCGGCAACATTCATCAACATCAAAATTTCCGATTGTACATAAGAATGACAACTAATGAAACGTTCTTTGTTTAATATTTCAGCTAATGTTTGTAATTCTAAATCGACTCTTGGCGCATTTCCTTTTGCTTTTTTACCACTAGAATTGTATGCTTTCCAAGCCATATCATATTCTTTTGCACGCTGGAAGTAATCGGTAAAAACTTGTTCAACTCCCATTCTGGTTTGCGGAAAACGAGTAGGATTAGTGATTCCCCAATTGGCTTGTTTTACATTTTCTCCCAAAGCAAATTTGATGAAACCAGGTTGATTTTTATAAAGCATTTCTTCTGCAGAAGCACCCCATTTCCATTTTACAATTGCAGAGCGTCCACCAATAGGATTAGCGGAACCGTGTAATAATTGCGAAATAGTTACTCCACCAGCTAAATCTCTGTAGATATTAATGTCTTCTGAATTTACCACATCTTGTATTGTTACTTCAGCACTAGAATTGTGTCCGCCTTCGTTGACACCATTAGAAATTGCAATATGCGAATGTTCATCAATAATTCCGCTGGTTAAATGTTTGCCTTTGGCATCGACGATTGTTGCAGCTGCGTCAGAAATATTTTTCCCGATAGACGCGATTTTTCCGTTTTTAACTAATACATCCGTTTCTTCAAGAATCCCTTCTTTTTCATTGGTCCAAACAGTAGCATTTTTGAATAATAAGGTTTCTGCGGTGGGTTTTTTCAAATTACCATAAGCAACATTTGGAAATGTTGTTGGGATAATCATGTTGTTTTTCTCAATTTTCGAGGAATCAACCACTTTTACAAAAGGTGCCGTTTTTACAGCAGACCATTTTACTTCATTTCCATTAAATAAAACGGCTTTTCCAGAAAGATTTTGTGTGTCTTCAATATATCCAATTAATCTAATAAAGCTAGTTTTAGTGGAATCATTAGGTTTGATTACTGTCGAAATCCAATTGTTGGTCATCGTCAGTTTTGAGTTTACTTTTTTAGCATCAACTGTTGTAATTTCTGATTTTGGTGCGCTAATTTCGCCATTAATCTTCCATTTGTATTTTTCATTGTTGATGGTTAAATCATAATTCCCACGAATATCTTTTGTAGTCAAGTCATTAATAACAAATTTGTTTCCTTGAACCCAGTTTTCATAGAGTATTGTTTTTTCTTCGAAAATTTCTCCAGAAGTAATAACGAAATTCGCTAAACTTCCTGTTTTCAAAGTTCCCATTTCGTTACTTTTTCCTAAAAGTGCAGCAGGAATTGTAGTCAATGCTTCTAACGCTTTTGTTTTATCAAAACCATATTTGATGGCTCTTAAAAGATTCGGTCTAAAATCTTCCATTTTCTTTAATTTGTCTGTCGTCAATGCGAAAACAATTCCGTTATCAGCTAAAACTTTAAGGTTAGTAGGCGCTTGGTTCCAAAAACGCAAATCTTTTAATTCCATTTGGTTCGCTTGATTGGGATCTGAAACATCATAGGCTTCAGGGAAATTGATTGGAATAATAAATTTAGAACTCGTTTTTTTGATTTCCTCAATGCGTTCAAATTCGTTTCCGTTTCCTTTAAGAACATAATTTAAACCAAATTCCTTCGCTATTTTGGCAGCACGTAAACTGTTTAATTTGTCTTCAGAAGCAAATATTTGGATCAATTTTTCATTATTTGCTAAGGCTTCTAATGATAAATCTTTGGTTGTTGAATTGCCTTTTTTGTACCAATCCAGATCATGATACATTTGGCGTAATAATGCCATCATTCCCATTAAAGAACTTGGGTAGGATTGATTTGTGGTTACACTTTTAGTAAACGCAAAGTGATTGGTCACTTTATCAGAAAGCAATTGATTCTTTTTTTCAAAGTTGTTTAAAGCGATTAAAGTTCCTGATCCGCGTGCAATTCCGTCTGGGATATGAGTTCCCACAACACCAAATCCGGCTTTTAATAATTCTTCGGCTTTAGTTTGGTCGTATTTGAAAGCTTCGTAAGCATTCACCTCGGAACGAATGCTCTCATTCCAATAAAAACCTGATCTTTTTGTATCATACAAAGGGTTTCTTTCGGTGATTCCTTTTGGTTTTTCGATTCCAAAACTGGTATACATATCAATAAAAGAAGGATAAACGGATCTTCCCTCCAGATTGATTGTCGTGCAATTTTTTGGGATGGAAATATTTGTTCCAACACCGATAACTTTTCCGTTTTGAATCAGTAAGGTACCTTTTTCGATAACTTGTGTGGGCGTTACATAAATTTTCGCATTGGTAAAAGCGGTAAAATTGGTGTTTTTGTTTTGAACACTTTCATTATTCGGAAAGTATTCTTGTGCGTAGGTTTTTGGCAGTAAAAAACTTAAAAAGAGAAGTAATACAATTTTTTTCATAGTGTGGTTTCTAATTATTTCCTAAAAGTAGAAAAATGTTAATATTATACCTTCAATTTTTTAAATTTTAACATTTTGTTTTTGCGAATAATGAATGGTATTGGGTTGATCATCATACTATTTGGAGTATTTTTTGAATATTTTATGTTATTTAGTATTTTATCAGAAGTTATGTAAGATTTTTTATAATAATAAGAAAAGTTTTCTCTAATTTTAGAATAAAATAAATACAGATGCTAGTTAAAGTTTTTGGAAGTGCAGTTTTTGGAGTCGAAGCTACAACTATTACAGTTGAGGTAAATATTGATAAAGGGATTGGTTATCATTTAGTTGGCTTGCCAGACAATGCCATCAAGGAAAGCAGTTACCGAATTGCGGCTGCACTTAAAAATAATGGTTACGCCATGCCCGGGAAAAAAATAACGATCAATATGGCTCCCGCCGATTTGCGTAAAGAAGGTTCTGCGTATGACTTAACTTTAACTATAGGAATTTTGGTTGCGTCCGGACAAATCAAGGCGGAGGATGTTGATAAATACATTATTATGGGAGAACTTTCTCTTGATGGAAGTCTTCAACCGATACGTGGCGCTTTGCCAATTGCGATAAAAGCCAAAGAAGAAGGTTTTAAAGGTTTTTTTCTTCCAAAGCAAAATGTAAAAGAAGCAGCAATTGTTGCTGGATTAGATGTTTATGGAATCGAAAATGTTCAGGAAGTGATTGATTTCTTGGAAGGAAAAGGAACTCTGGAACCAACAACTATAGATACACGAGCCGAATTTTATAAAACATTAGATTTTCCCGAATTTGACTTTTCAGATGTCAAAGGACAAGAAAGCATCAAGCGCTGTATGGAAATTGCGGCAGCGGGAGGACATAATATTATCTTGATAGGTCCGCCGGGTGCTGGAAAAACAATGCTTGCCAAACGATTACCAAGTATTTTGCCGCCGATGACGTTACGTGAAGCATTAGAAACGACTAAAATTCATAGTGTTGCCGGAAAGCTAAAGGAAGTCGGTTTGATGAATCAACGCCCTTTTCGTAGTCCGCATCACACGATCTCGAACGTCGCGCTTGTTGGTGGAGGAAGTTATCCGCAACCGGGTGAAATTTCTATGGCGCATAATGGCGTTTTATTTCTGGATGAATTGCCGGAATTTAAAAGAGATGTTCTTGAAGTAATGCGTCAACCTTTAGAAGATCGCGAAGTGACAATTTCGAGAGCCAAGTTTACAGTTACCTATCCTTCCTCTTTTATGCTGGTGGCCAGTATGAACCCTAGTCCAAGCGGTTTTTTTAACGATCCTGATTCTCCACAAACATCTTCTCCACACGAAATGCAACGGTACTTAAGTAAAATTTCCGGACCTTTATTAGATAGAATTGATATTCACATCGAAGTGACGCCAGTTCCTTTCGAAAAATTATCTGATGACCAAAAAGCAGAAAGCAGTGTTGACATTCGTAAAAGAGTGACTGCTGCTCGAGAAATACAAACTGCTCGCTTTGAGCAAATGGAAAACATCCATTACAATGCACAAATGAATACCAAACACATTCGGGAATATTGTGCCTTGGATGATGTTTCCAAACAATTATTGAAAACGGCAATGGAACGATTGAATCTTTCGGCACGAGCTTATGATCGTATTTTGAAAGTGGCACGAACAATTGCTGATCTTGATGCCGCTCCAATAGTAATTTCCAGTCATATTGCTGAAGCAATCCAATACAGAAGCTTGGATCGTGATGGTTGGTTGGGTTAAAATAGATTTTAGTTGTATAGATTATGCTCCGCAAATTCTCCGACTTTGAGGTAGTGACTCTCGGTTTTCAATCGATTTTATTTTTGATTATTTGATTTTTATGTCAGTCACAGACTGACGAATGCATCCTCAAAGTCAGAGACTTTACGGAGCGAGAAATTGATTTGATATAGTTGATTTTATGTCAGTCACAGACTGACGAATGTATCCTCAAAGTCAGAGACTTTGCGGAGCGAGACGAGTAATTTATAAGTCCGTTACTACTGATGACCGCATCCTCAATTCGGATACTTTGTATTGCGGAAGCAAAATTTAAAATTTTATGCTCCGCAAAGTCTCCGACTTTGAGGAAGTGATTTTCAGTCTCTGACTGACCCTAAAAAGACAAAATTAAAGATAAAGAAGGATTTATAATTCGAGATCAATCCAAACCGCATTTTATAACCGCGACGGTTGTAGACTGGGTTGATGTTTTTTCTAGAAAAACGTATAAAGATTGTATTATCGAAAGTTTGGATTTTTGCATTAAAAACAAAGGAATGATTTTGTATGGATTTGTAATTATGTCCAATCACATGCATTTAATTATTCAATCAGAAAACAATAAATTATCTGATTTGATTCGGGATTTCAAGAAGTTTACGGCAAAGACTATTTTGAGTAAAATTGAAAATGAGCCAGAAAGTAGAGCCGATTGGATGCTGAAACGTTTTGAATTTGCTTGTAAAAGTCACAGTCGAAATGAAAAATATCAGTTCTGGCAATATGGGAGTCATCCTGAAGAAATTTTTTCAGAAAAGTTCTTTTGGTCGAAATTGGATTATATACATTTGAATCCTGTTCGAGCAGGAATAGTGGACAAAGCTTCTCATTATATATATTCCAGTGCTTCCAATTATGTTGAAGATAGTGGCATTACAGCAATTACAAAAGTTGATAATCCAGTAATTGATGTTTTGAAACCGCAATCGATTAGTACTTTTGATAAGTGGTGAGAAAGGTCAGAGACCTTATTACACATCCTCAAAGTCAGAGACTTTGCGGAGCGTAAGTAATTGATGTTTTGAAACTGCAATCGATTAGTACTTTTGATAAGTGCTGAGAAAGGTCAGAGACCTTATTACACATTCTCAAAGTCAGAGACTTTGCGAAGCGTAAGTAATTGATGTTTTGAAACTGCAATCGATTAATACCTTTTATAAGTGGTGATAAAGGTCGGAGACCTTATTACACATTCTCAAAGTCAGAGACTTTGCGGAGCGTGAGTAATTGATGTTTTGAAACCGCAATCGATTAGTACTTTTGACAAGTGCTGAGAAAGGTCGGAGACCTTATTACGCATCCTCAAAGTCAGAGACTTTGCGGAGCGATCGAGCAGGGAAAAAAGAAAAGTATAGAAATAAATAAGTCAAAAAAGAGATTTCGATAGAAATCTCTTTTATTTTTGCCACATGTTAGAAATCCTGTACCAAGACGAATATATTATTGCAATTAATAAACCAAGTGGATTATTAGTTCACAAATCATTTTATGCGCGCGATGCAAAAGTGTTTGCTATTCAAGAATTGAGAAATCAAATAGGAGGGCAACACGTTTATCCTATTCATCGGTTGGATCGCAAAACATCTGGTGTCTTATTATTTGCGTTGGATACAGCCGTTTTAAAAATTATGAATGATCGTTTTGCCACACGCGAAGTCGAAAAAAAATATTTAGCAATTTTACGGGGTTGGTCACCCGAAGAACTAACGATTGATTATGATTTAACCAATGATGATGGTATTGTACAAAATGCAATAACCTACTTTCATCGCTTGCAAAGTACCGAAATTGAGTTAGAATTTAACAATAAACTAACGTCACGATATTGTTTGGTAGAAGCGATTCCAGAAACGGGGCGTATGCATCAATTACGAAAACATTTCAAACATATTTTTCATCCCATTTTAGGAAGTCGGCCACATGGTTGTAACAAACAAAATAAATTATGGTTGGAGCATTTTGAACTGAAAGGAATGATGCTTCATGCACATCAGTTAATTTTTAATCATCCCATAACAAATGAACCACTGATCTTGAATGCTAAGATTAATGAAGAGTTTAGCAGAGTTGGTACTATTCTTAAGCTAGATTTGAAAGAGTATGAATAAAATATTGATTTGTAAAGTAATGCTATAAATGATTGGTCTATTTCGAATCAACAGTTTTCAGTATAAAGAGGAATAGATTTCAGATTTTTGATTAACGATTTTTGATTTCAGATTTTTATCGCAACGTTCCACAGAGTCTCTTATTTTGAGGAGTGACTTTCTATTTATAATCGATTTTGTTTTTAAAATATTTGAATTTTAAGGTCAGTCGGATACTGAAAAAAACATACTCAAAGTCAGAGACTTTGCTTAGCAGGTTTTAAAATCTGCAAAATTGATGATGTGATTGCTAGCGCGCGAGTCCCGCTCGTGGCTATTACAAATTTTTAGTGATTTACTTTTGATAGTATTCACGAGCAGTACACTCGCGCCAGCGGGGTCAAAACTTACCGAAAACTTAGCAATGAAGTTTTGCGCGCTGTTACAAGTAGTTGCAATTAATTCTTCAATTCGGATATTGAATCAGTAATTTCTTGTTGATTATATTTTCCAGTTAGTATTTTGAAATCACCATTTTTATTAAGAATAACTATTGATGAGCAAGTTTTATCTTTAGGAAAAAAAATGTTGCGAATGATTTCGTTTTTGTCAATATGAATATTATTGTTTTTAGATATTTGATTTCTTCCTATGCAGTCAGAATAAACAAATTCTTTTTTAGCATTTTTTAGATCTACATTTTTATAAAATTCACTCCAATAATCAATTGTTTGAGTAATATTTTTATCATAATCTAAATCTGAAAAATTTATCGGCGTTATGAAGTTAATAACCAATATATTTTCATCATGCCAATTAAACTCTGTTTCAATAGATTTGATTTCTGTCAATGTAAGTTTAACAAAACGAGGAATTGAATTTTGAGCACTTGATTTTAAACCAAAAAATATAAATAATATTAAAATCCATTTCTTCATTTTGAGTTGTTTTTTTTAGCAATTACAGCTGACTTGCTTGTATGTCTGACAAAAGCATACAAAGCCACCCAATTCAGGGTCGATAGGTCTCACAACAGTCATACTATTTATTCCAAATATATTGATTTTTTCTTACAAGTCATCTTGCTATTGTAAATTTATGGGATGAATTTACAAATACTATTATGAAAATAAAAACGCGCTATATAGCCCCGATAGCAATGAAAAACCTAGTAAGAGCTGGTGTTCAGCTCTTACTAGGTTTGTAATGTATAGCGGGAAATACGTTCTTAAAAAACGAAAATATGCTGCTCCTAAAAAAGAATAAAAATTAATTATCTATTAGAGCGTCTGTCATTACTTTGACTCGGGCGTCTTGGACCAAAACTGTTATTGCTGCTTCGGTTTGTAGTTTCGGTTTTTGGTTTTCGCGGAGTTGAATCGCGTTGTTGTCTTCCTTGCCCTTGTTTAATTGGTTCTTTGGAAGCGTTAGGATCTGGTTCAAAACCTTTGATGTTTTCTTTAGGTAAATTTAAACCTACCAGTTTTTCTATATCACGTAAAAACACCGTTTCGTCCGGGCTGAATAACGAAATAGCTTCTCCATTTGCTCCAGCTCTTCCGGTACGACCAATTCGGTGAACGTAATCTTCAGGAATATTAGGCAATTCAAAATTGACAACATGCGGCAGCAATGGAATATCCAGACCTCGCGCGGCAATATCAGTAGCGACTAAAGCTGTTAGGCTTCCATCTTTGAAACCCGCTAAGGCTTTGGTTCGTGCGCCTTGCCCTTTGTTACCGTGAATAGCTGCTGCTTTAATACCGGCGCTAATCATGCTTTCCGTCAGTTTGTTAGCGCCTTGTTTGGTACGGGTAAAAACTAAAATCTGTTTCCAGTTTCCTTCCGTGATCAATTTAATGATTAATTCTGTTTTTTTCTCTTTGGCAACAGGATATATTATTTGAGTAATAGCATCCACTGTTGTATTTTCCGGGGTAGCTTCTACATGAACGGGATGGTGCAAAATTCCCATCGCCAATTTCTTGATGTCTGTTGAGAATGTTGCCGAAAACATCAAGTTTTGTCTTTTTGAAGGCAATACTTTTATAATGCGCTCAATGTCTCTTACGAAACCCATGTCCAGCATGCGGTCTGCTTCGTCAAGAACTAAGATTTCTACTTTAGCAAGTGATATTAGTCCTTGATTTTGCAAATCGATTAATCGACCTGGCGTGGCCACTAAAATATCGACACCCTGACGCAGTTGTGTCACTTGTGGATTCTGGTTTACACCACCAAAAATAACGGTGCTTTTCAGGTCTAAAAACACACTGTACTCTTTGATATTCGCTAATATTTGCGCGGCTAATTCTCTTGTTGGCGTTAATATTAAGGCCCGAATAGGTCTTTGTCTTAAGTGCTGCCCTTGTGATAATAGTTGTAAAATAGGTAATGTAAAGCCGGCTGTTTTTCCTGTTCCTGTTTGTGCGGATGCCAGAACATCTTTACCTTCTAATATTGGGGGAATTGCTTTTTGTTGTATTGGAGAAGGAGTTGTATATCCTTTTTTGCTGATGGCTTTAAGTAAAGCATCAGATAAACCTAATGAGTTAAATGACATAAATGGTGTTTATAAAGTAAACACTAGTATGTAGGTTACTTTTTTAATTGGGCGCAAAGGTACTGTTAATTTTTCCGATGTGCTTTTGATTGACCCGATTTGTTTAAATATAAGCACAAAAAAAAATCGGGAATAGATCCCGATTTTTAAATTCTTATTGAATTGAACTTTATCTTATTTCTGCAAAAGTATCGCCTTGAGTGATATCTCCCGATTTATAGCCTTTCATAAACCAAGCTTTTCGTTGTGCAGAAGTTCCGTGCGTAAAAGATTCGGGAACAATATGTCCTTGAATTTTAGCTTGAATTGCATCATCACCTACGGCATGTGCCGCACTTAATGCTTCTTCAATATCGCCTTCTTCTAGGAAGTTGTTCATTTTTTGATTGTAATGTGTCCAAACACCTGCGTAAAAATCAGCCTGTAATTCCAGCGCTACTGATAATTTATTGGCTTCAGCCTGGCTTTTTCCTTGTTGCATTTGTCTCATTTTTGCGGAAGTTCCTAGTACCGTTTGTACGTGATGACCAATTTCGTGTGCAATTACGTATGCTGTTGCAAAATCGCCTCCTTGAGCACCAAATTTAGTTTTCAGTTCTTCAAAAAATGATAAATCCATGTAGACTTTTTGGTCTGCTGGACAATAAAAAGGTCCAGATGCAGAAGTAGCGTTACCGCACTTTGTTTCAACAGCTTGGGTAAACAATACTAAATTTGGTCTTTCATACTGCATATTATTCTCTTGAAATATTTTCTTCCACACATCCTCCGTATCTACTAATATGGCTTCTATAAATTTGCCTTCTTCGATTTCGGCTGCGGTTAAATCTCTTTGTTCCGTTGGAGCGCTATTTCCTTGATTCATTTGTTCTAGGATTGGCGTAAGCATTTGGACATTTTCTCCACCAAAAGTGTTTAGTAACAAAATAATAATACCAATAATTCCACCTCCAACAATTGTTTTTCCACCAGAAGACATTCCTCTTCGGTCTTCAAAATTTTCACTTGAACGTCTGCCACTCCATTTCATAATCTGTTATTTTTAATTGTTAGTACGCTTTTGTGTTACAAAATTACATCATTTTAGGTATAATTATTTTATCTTTTTAAATTGAGTTCAGTGTACCCATTTCAAAAATGTTTCTTCAATGATTCCTTTTATTATTGGTTTTGGAATATAATCATTCATACCTGCATTTAGACATTTTTCTTTTTCTTCTTTTTCTGTTCCCGCGGTAATGGCAATTATAGGTACGTCCTGTCCCGATTTTAAGTTCCGAATGATTTCTGTCGCTTCATAACCATTCATCACAGGCATTTGGATATCCATAAAAATAATATCAGGATTTATTTTTTCATATTGTTCTACAGCTTCTTTACCATTTACAACTTGATAAATAGAAGTAGGTACCGATAAGTTTTTGATAATAGTTTGAAGTAACAACATGTTCACCTTGTTGTCCTCCACTATTAAAACAGTTATTATTTTAGTTGTGACTTTGCTTCTCACTGCTATGTCTTTAATGGTATCAAAATTAGTATCGAATAAGCTAATACTTTCAGATGCTTCGTTACTAGTTTTTAATTCTAAGTCAAAATAGAAAGTACTTCCTACATCTACTGTACTCTCTAATTGTAAATGACTGTTCATCAAACCAAGCAATTGATTTGAAATTGTTAGTCCTAAACCCGTGCCACCAAATTTTCTAGTAGTTGAGCTGTCTTCTTGTGAAAAGGCCTGAAATATTTTCTTTTTATTTTCTTCTAATATTCCAATTCCTGTATCGATTACGGCAAATCGAATTATATTTCTTGAATTATCTATTTCCTTGATTAAGGATAGTTCTAGTTTTATAGCACCTTTTAAAGTGAATTTCACTGCATTGGCTAATAAATTGATTAAAATTTGTTTCAAGCGAACGCTATCGATCCAAAGATATTTAGGGATATCAGACGGAATAATAAGTTCTAAATTCAACTTTTTTTGATTGGACTCATATAAAATTAAATCAATTACAGGTTTTAATATTTCATGAATATCATATTTTTCAATGTATAAATCGAGTTTACCGGCTTCAATTTTTGAAAAATCAAGAATGTCATTGATAATGTCTAGTAAAGAATGTGCAGATTGACTTATCGTTGTCATGTATTTCTCCTGTGTGATTCCAAGGTTTGTCTTCATTAATAAATCAGTGAACCCAATAATTCCATTTAAAGGCGTTCTTATTTCATGACTCATGTTCGCTAGAAATTCAGATTTAGCTTTGTTGGCGGCTTCAGCTAATTCTTTTTGTTGCATAACGGTTTCGGTTTTTTTTCTCTCGGTAATATCAATAAAAATGCCTTCAATAAAAGCAATTTTTCCATCTTTATAGATAGTATCACCAAACTCTTCTACCCAAACAATGTGATTGTCTTTGTGTATAATTCGGTACGTTAAATGAATTGGGATTCTGTTGTCTATTGCATATTTCTGAGCAGCAATAGTGCTCACTTTATCTTCGGGATGAATTAAATCAATAAATGACAATTGATTATTTAAGAATTCTGATTTTGGATGACCAGTAAGTTTTTCAATTTCATCATTGATATAAATTTTAGTATTATCGTCATCATAATTTGATAAATATACACTTCCTGGAATATTATTAGCTAACAATCGGAATTTTTCTTCACTTTCATAAATAGCGGTTTCATTTGTAATGCGCTCTATTGAAGATGCGATGTTACTCGCTAATGTTTGTAAAATATTTACTTCATCCTCTGACCATTTTCGCTCTTCCTTTGTATCATCAAATCCCAAAAATCCATGGAATTTGTCTTTTACAAAAATTGGAAAAAGGATTAGAGACACTACGTCAACATTAATCAGTTTATTTCTTAAGGAAACATTTTGAATTTTAGGAATTAAGGCTGTATATATTTTATTATTTAGAAGGGGCGTTATTAGTTCTTCAAAGTATTCTTGTGGTAAATTTTGAAGCTTAACATTGTTTTCAGATAGTTTTATGTTTTGTATTATCCACCTGTATTTTTGACTTATCAAACCTGTATTTAAATCATTTTCGTAGTAATATGCTCTATGAGATTTAGTCGCTTTTCCCATAATTATAAGAACATCTGAGAAAATATCGTTGATGTCATTGCTGTTTAAAAATTTCTCGGTGCAAAGAGCCATAGCCGATAACAAATCACTCTTATATTTTAATTTTTTCTCTGCTTCGTATCTACTATGAGAAATTATAGTCAATGAGATGATGTCAGAGATTGTTCTGGCGAAAATAATATCATCATTATCCCATAACCTTTTATTTTTTGCCGTTTCAAAGCTGATCGTCCCAGTTAGTTCGCCACTGATAAAAACAGGAATGTCAAGTTGAGATTTGATATCATATTTTAGAAAATAATTTTCTTTAAATTCTGATAATTCCCATTTTTTAAATACATCAGGTGCACTTATTTGTTTTTTGCTTTTTATAGATTCAAAGTAAATAGGATAATTTTCCTTTTCAATAACATATCCTTTACTAAAGGTATTGGTTTCTAATTCATACAAGTTTTCACAAGTAATCAACTCTTCGGTATAATTCCAATAACTAACTCGATTGCATTTAGTAGCTTTTGCAGCAGCTTCAATGATTTGCATTATACTAAGATCAAGATTTTTGTAACTACTAAAGTTTGTAGTGGATAGTTTTTTAATTGTTTTGTTGTAATCTTCTACTTTTTTCTGACGAATTTTATTTTCAAATTCAATATTTTTTAATTTAGTAATATCTCTTGCAATACCGGAGTATCCTATTAAGATTCCTGTTTCATTTCGATTGGTAATTACTTTTTGAGATACCCATAATTCTTCGCCGTTCTTTTTAAGTAATGGAAATTCGATCGTAGGAAAGTCTTGCTCATTTTCTAACAAATTCTGATAAAAGCTTTTGATTTTAGTACAGTAATCTTCGCGTATGAATTCTAAATAATGTTTGGTCAACATTTCTTTTTTGTAGTATCCTAACGTTTTTATCGTAAATTCATTTACAAAGGTGAAATTACCCAGGTTGTCTACCTCAAAAATAAGATCAGTTGCGTTTTGAATTAAATTTTTATATTGATTTTGTAAATTGATTTCACTAGTCACATCTTGACCAATACCAATAATTAAATCATCTGAAAATTTCTTGTCATTCCATTGTATGTGCTTGTAATCTCCGTTTTTACATTTTACTTTTCGGGTAAAAATTCTATCAACTTTAAACTTCTTGTGATAGTCTTCCCCATAGAATTCAGTATCTTCGCTTACTTTCCAATAGCCCAATCCCATAACTTCGGCTACAGTGTAACCTAAAATGGTCCCTACATTTTCACTACAAAAAACAATTTCTCCTTTTTTATTTGTTGCTAAAATCAGAGAATTTCCTTTGTTGATAATTTGATTGTTAAATTTAGTTACATTATTATTATTTATCCACAATATGAAGCGAATATAATTTATAATTACAATGATAACGGAGTTGATAAATAATACTAAAATTGTTTTAAAGGGCACTAATTCAAAAACATAAATAACAACAAAATAGATAGTGACAGCCGTTATAAAACCCCAGTACAGTTTTAAAGATTTGAGAACGATATAGGAAAAAAATAACGTTACTACAAAAGCTATTATAGGAATAATATCTGTAGGAGTAACTATTATATTCCTACAAATTACGCTAAAATAGAGTAAAAAACAAACAGTAAAAATTTTTTGAATATTTCTAAAAATTATTTCGGATTTGGTGCTGATATAAAACAAAATCAGAAAGCAGGCTCCGATACTGAAGTTAATTACCAGTAAGCTTTTAGGTCTGATTTTTAAAAATTCATAAGTAATTTCTATGATGGGTAATATGATTCCTAAAAACAGCAGATAAATTTGATATTCCTTTTTTTTAGTAATGGCCTTGGCACTTTTTTCCAATAAATTACTTTTTAATCCTGTTCTTATTTTGAAAATCTTATATATTAGAAAAAGGATTAAAACAGGAATAACAATACAAAATAGCACATTAGTTACTAATGAGTTAGGTGTCCACAAAAAAATCAATTCTCTTGGGGAAGTATATAATTGGCTATAGTAGAATACCATAGGTTGTATTGGCTTAGGTTAAAAACTAAATTAATTAGGAGTTATTTTGGCAGTTAATTTAGTAATTTATTTTAAATAAAAAACCAAAACAGATTGCTATTTCTGTAATGGTTTTTATTCAAATACAAGTTTAATTAGATTGTTTCCTCTTGCTCAATTTCGCTTTCAAATCCAATTATTTTACTATAAATAACGTAGTATAAAGAATACATAAAAGGTATAGTAAAGAAAATTCCGATACAACATCCTATTAATCCCACCATTATTGCAACACCTCCAACGATAATTAAACCCAATAGAATCAGGGGTTGTTTCGATACAATCATAAGACTTGTTTCTATAGCTTCAATGGCTTTTAATTTCCCGAAAATGATAAGCGGAATCATTAAGATGGTGAATAAAGTTACAGTCAAGGTATTAACAAAACCCAGAATTGGAATTTGTGCGTAATCAATTATCGCAGAGAGGATAGAGCTCACTACAGAAACGAGTAATGTAGCGATGAAAAGTTCCTTGAAATATGGAGCTTTAAAAAACTCGAACATAGTTGAAACATGAAACTCCTCATCTCTTTCAGCACAATAGGCCATTTTTATTAATCCAGCAGTAAAAGGACTTAACAACGAACCGATTAAAACGGAAACAGCTGAAATAATTAATAAAGTAGATAAAGAAAGTGCTTCTGGTTTTAGGTTTTCTGGTTTTAGAAATTCTAAAGTGGCGGCGCTGCCAAAATAAGCAATGAGTATTCCAAATGCTACTAAACTAAAGAGGAAAAAAAACACAAAAATAACTAGACCGCCATAAAGTGCAATTTTTTTGTAATTTTCGAATGCATGGTTGAAAACAGTACCAAAATCCAATTCGTATCCGTTATTTTTTATTCTTTCTATTCGATTTTGAGTAGTATTCATCATTTGGTTTTAGTATTATTTAATTGGTTATATTTTAAAATAGGTTTCTTCAAAAGGGATACGGAATCGATCCCCATAAAGCCCATTTGTAGCTCTGATCCCGCATCCTATAATCATGTTTATTTCTGCAGAAGCGGGCAAATGTAGTATTTTTTTAATTCTCAGCGAATCAAAACCTTCCATGGGACAGGTATCATATTTTATGGCAGCCATACCAATCATAAAATTTTGTGCCGCTAGTCCAGCACTTTTATGTGCCACAATCCGCATATCACTTTGGCGAGCCTGCCTATAAATGGGTTTGAATATTCCAATAATTTGAAAAGCAAGAAATTTAATCATTCCAATGATTCCAAAAAAATCAAAATAAAGAGCAGGAATAATTTTCTGATAATAATTTAAAGCAAACTTTTCTCTCTTCGAATAATCGGCTTCCGGTTTATTGCCATATTGCGCTTTTAGATACTTAATATTTGATTTAACTCTTTTGCGCCAAAGGTCTTTTCTAGTGACAACAATGACTAATTGTTGCGCCGTTTTTGCTGCGTTTTGATCAAAACTTGCTTTCGCAATCTGCTCAATGCAATCTGGAGACACTACATGATAGAACTCCCAAAGCTGCATATTACTGCTCGTAGGTGCAAGAGCCGCTAATTGAATGCAGTCTTTTACTTTTTGAATATCAAGTGCTTCATTTTTAAAAACACGGACAGAGCGTCTGTATTTAATAGCTTCGCTCACTGATTTTTCAGTGCTTAAATCCATTTCAATAATTTTTGAATGGTTTGTAATTTATCTTTGTACGGAGCATAGCGCATCGGTAAATCCAGCCAAGTTCCTCTTTTTACGATCGCTTTTTTATGGGAAAAAATATCAAAACTCAATTTTCCGTGATAAGCACCCATGCCAGAATTTCCAACACCACCAAAAGGAAGTTTATTGTTAGCCAAATGAATTACTGTATCATTGACACAGCCGCCACCAAACGAATATTTTTGTAACACTTCATCTACAAAGGATTTATTTTGAGTAAATAAATACAATGATAATGGTTTTTCAAAGCTTAAAATTATTTTCTCAATATCTGCTTTTGTTTTATAAGAAAGTATGGGAAGTATGGGACCAAAAATTTCCTCCTGCATGACTTTACTGTCCATTTTAGGTTCGTCGAGTAAAGTAGGAGCTAGGTATAAGCTTTCTTTGGTAGATTTTCCTCCAAAGAGCGTTTCTTGATTTTCCAATAAGCTCAATTGACGTTCCCAGTTTTTTAAATTGATAATTCTAGCATAATCAGGAGATTCTTCTGGATTTGTTCCTAAAGCTTTTTCAATTTCCAGAATCAAGAATTTCACTAAAGTGTCCTTCATTTTATGATGTACCAAAATATAATCAGGAGCAACGCATGTTTGTCCTGCATTTATAATTTTCCCCCATACAATACGACGGGCGCTCAATTCTAAATTAGCCGTTTCATCAACAATGCAAGGGCTTTTTCCTCCTAACTCCAGAGTAACAGGAGTTAAGTTTTCGGCGGCAGCCTTCGCTACTATTTTCCCTACAGCGACACTTCCTGTAAAAAAGATATAATCCCACCGTTTTTTTAACAAATCCGCCGCCACAGTAGCATCACCCGTGACAACTACTACCTCTTTTACAGGAAAAGTTTCACTTATAATTTTGGAAATAATAGCGGCAGTGTGTGGTGTAAGTTCGGATGGTTTTAAGGTTACTTTATTTCCAGCGGCTACTGCAGCCACAAGAGGACATAACGCTAATTGGAAAGGATAATTCCATGGTGAAAGTATTAAAACATGGCCATACGGTTCGCTGTAAACATAATCTGAAGAAGGAAAATTCAACAACGAAGCCCTAATTTTTTTTGGCTTAGCCCAAGAATTTATATTTTTTATAGTTTCTTTAAGATCACTAATCACATAATTGGTTTCAGTTAAAACAGCTTCAAAAGCAGGTTTTTTGAAATCATCATACAAAGCCTTAATGATCGCTTCTTCATGCTTTGTAATGACATGTAATAGTTTTTTTAAGGATTCTTTTCGGTAATTTATGTCGGTTTTATGATTCATTAGATGATTTTAGTTTTAAAAATACAGATTATTATTTTAATCCAAGTTTCTATTCCAAATAAAAACGAAAAAACAGGAAAAATTATTCCTGTTTTATAATACATAAGTCTTTGAAGTATCTATTTTGTTACTATTCCAATAAAAATTAAATAGCATTCCAGATCACATCGTTTGGTACTGCTGCAACTATTTCAATATCTTCTTTGGTTACAGGATGTGTAAAAACTAATTTTCGAGCGTGCAAATGAATTCCACCATCAGGGTTACTTCGGTCAAAACCATACTTCAAATCTCCTTTTATTGGGGACCCAATAGCCGAAAGTTGCGCCCTAATTTGATGGTGTCTGCCAGTATGAAGATTGATTTCCAGAGCGAAATAATTGTTGAGTTCCTTAATGATTTTATAGTCTAAACTAGCTAGTTTACTGTCGGGAACTTCTTTTAAATGTGCTTTTGAAGAATTGTTTTTTTCGTTTCTTTTTAAATAATGAACGAGTTTATCTTCAGACTTTAAAGGTTTATTTTTGACAATACACCAATAGGTTTTTTGAGTTTCCCGGTTACTGAATAACTCATTCATCCTCGTCAATGCTTTAGTAGTTCGGGCAAAAACCACAATTCCAGTTGTGGGTCTGTCTAAACGATGTACGACGCCCAGAAATACTTCTCCAGGCTTACTGTATTTGTCTTTAATGTATTCTTTAACAACATCAGACAATGGTTTATCACCCGTTTTATCGCCTTGTACAATATCGCCCACACGCTTATTGACCACAATGAGGTGGTTGTCTTCATGCAGAATTTGAATATTGTTTTTATTGGATATAATCTTCATATTAGCTCCCCTTTATAGGATTAATATTGCTCATTTGCATTAGGGAAATCACTCGATTTCACATCAGCTACATATTGACCTATAGCAGTGGTCATTCCCTCATATAAGTTCATATATCTTCTCAAGAAACGAGGGCTGAATTCATTGTTCATTCCTAACATATCGTGAATCACTAGAACCTGTCCGTCAACTCCGCCACCGGCACCAATGCCTATAACTGGAATCGATATGCTTTGGGCTACTTTCTCGGCTAAATGTGCTGGTATTTTTTCTAAAACTAAGGCGAAGCAACCTAGTCTTTCAAGTAATTTAGCATCTTCGATTAGTTTATGTGCTTCTTCTTCTTCCTTAGCGCGAACGGTATAAGTCCCAAATTTATAAATGGATTGTGGGGTTAAACCCAAATGGCCCATAACAGGAATTCCTGCGTTTAATATTTTCTTGATAGACTCTTTAATTTCTTTACCACCTTCTAACTTTACTGCGTGTCCACCGCTTTCTTTCATAATTCTAATAGCAGATCGCAAGGCTTCTTTGGGATCTGATTGATAGCTTCCAAAAGGTAAATCCACGACAACTAAAGCTCTTTCTATAGCTCTAACTACAGAGGAGGCATGGTAGATCATCTGATCTAAAGTGATAGGTAATGTTGTTTCATGACCTGCCATGACATTTGAAGCAGAATCACCAACGAGAATTACATCGATTCCGGCAGTATCAACGATTTTTGCCATAGTGTAATCATAAGCCGTTAGCATAGAGATTTTCTCTCCGTTGGCTTTCATATCAATCAGTGATTTCGTGGTAATCCTTTTGTAATCTTTTTTAGCGACAGACATAGTTGTTATTTTAAGCTTGTAAAGGTAATGAAATGTATAATTTTTGATGAAAAATGTAACACTAATATTGTTACAGATACAAATTAATTAAAAAAAGAATCATGCGAAAAATGCTAGTATTAATTTTATTGCTTTACTCGGGATATTCTCAGGCACAAAATCAAGAGATTCAAAAAGTTATTGAAAATTTTTTCATAGCTTTTCATGCCAAAGATTCAATAAAACTTAAGGCTCTTTGCGACGAGGGCATGATTTTACAATCCATTGCTGAGAGCAATAAAGGCAATACTTTGTCTAATGAAAAACTGCAAACATTTTATAAATCCATCGCTTCTATTCCTGTGGATTTAAAGTTTTTTGAAAAAATTCTAAGTTTTTCTATTCAAGTAGACGGTGCTGTGGCTCATGCTTGGACACCTTATGAGTTTTATATAAATGAAAAATTAAGTCATAAAGGCGTGAATGCTTTTACACTTTTCAAAGAAGATAGCAGTTGGAAAATCATTCATATTATTGATACTCGAAGAAAGTAAACCCTGTTTATTTATTTGTGAGCATTTAAAAAGGTAGCTTTGTATTTTAAATTTATAGAGATCGTTTTTCGAAAATCTACTTGGTTATTGACAAAGAAGAAAAATTATTCTAATAGACTTTGACGTAATTATATAATAAAACATTTCCAATTGCACTTTTGTAGCGCGAAATGACACAATAAATGGAGTTACAGTATTGTTTTATTGGTGTTATAGTTGGAATACTATTCTTAGTAGTATTTTAGGATTCTCTACTTTAACGTATTTAAGGAACGCATTTTATTCTTTTTTTTAGGAACTACTTTCTATTCTTTAACGGTATAAAATTAGAAGCAATTTCATGTTTTCCTTATTACCATTTGCCAGTCCTATTGTAAAATATTTTGAAGGCATTTTTTAAAATAGGACGCTGTAATAAGTATTTACTTTAATGGTAAATTTTTATTTTTTGAATAATTAAGTTTCAATCCAGCTTCCGTTGAATAATTTTTCCACGTTACATGAGGAACATTTAGATGTGTAGGCACTTCTATTTCTAATTAATTGAGTGCATAACGCGATTTGAAATTAATTTTTGTGAATCCTATTTTTCGCTCTAACTGAAAATATTTTTTATTGCTGGATCTATATTTATCATAAAACGATGAATTTCTACACATTAACTTGCATTCGGGGTTTGTAATAAATTTGCTTTGTGAAACTCATTTGTTTCTTGAATCAAGTCTTTGAAATTTTAAATAAGTACTTTTTGTTCTTAACTACTATAGATACTATCAGCAATTAAGATTTATTATTTCATTTTTAGTGTGATTTTATTGTTTATTTTTTAAATTAGTGAATAAACAAATTTTTGAAAAGTCAAACGAAAAATAATGCTAATTCTTATAAATGGGAAGTATGTAAATTAATACGTATCATCATTCAAATCTGATTCTTCCTCAGTAGCTTTTTTGTAATTATTATTCAAGTAATGAGTGTACTTCTTTTTATCTTTTTGATTTTTTCTAAAAAGGAATACAATCAAAATAATTGCGAAGAAAATGACAATGCCAATAATAATCCAGTTGATTTCCATTTTTTTTAGATTAAATAAAAGTATTTTTAAAGGTAGGGATAAAATTTAAATTGTATGTTATCTGTATTTAAATGATCTGTAGGAAAATTTTAAACTATTTACTTCTGAGCGTCTCGCTTTCGACTCAAAAAAAGTTATTTTTGTCAAGATTAAAAGATTTTAAAATCGTTGTTTAGTCTATAAAGCTATAGCAAAATTTAAGATGTTTTTTAATTCAAATCCATACACCTTAATTCTATTTAAATTTGTTGGGGAATTAGTTTTCGAAGCATTCTTTTATACACAAAGGTCTATAAATGAAATTTTCACTATTTGCATCCAATGAGTTGTTTATAAATATGTTAACAGATAACCAAATAAGGAACCTCCTAAAACTATAAAAGCACTATTTATTTTTTTATAACCAAATGTAAAAGCTATACTTAAAATAGCAATACTAGTGGTTCGCCAATCTGTAATGGATTCTTTTCCCATTGAAAAGCAAATGGAAATAATTATAGCTACTGAAGCAATATTTACTGCATCTAAAAAAGCAGAGAACGATTTTGAACTTCGCATTTTCTTAACCAGTGGATTAAGCATTGCAACAAAAAGGAAAGCAGGAACAAAAATTCCAATAGTAGAAATAATAGCACCAGAAATCCCATTGATTTGATAACCTATAAAAGTAACCGATGAAAAAATAGGACCAGGAGTAAATTGTCCTACTGCAATAGCATCAAGGAGTTGCTGCCTTGATAAAAGTCCTGTAGATACTAATTCGCTATCCAGAAAAGCAAATAATACATAACCGCTTCCATAAAGTACTGTTCCAATTTTTAAAAATATCCAGAATAGATTTAAATTCGTAGCTGAAAGTACTGTTGTATTTGTTATTTGCAAAAATGTAAGAGGGAAAAGAGTATTGGTTTTCTGTAATTTATTATTCCGGATTGTGAACAGGAGTAAGGCGACTAGGCCAGCCCCAAACATTAAGTAAATTTCATTAAAGTGAAGCAATGAACTTATTAAAACTAGAACTCCGATGATGGCCAATTCAACTGATTTTAATGATTTTTTAGCCAAAGGAAAAGTTGCAGCAAGTATAATGGCGATTATGGCGGGATTTATACCGTAGATAAAAGGTTGGAATTCTGGATACTGTCCGTATTGTTTGTATATCCAAGCAAAGATTCCGGTAATAAAAACTCCAGGAAAAATAAAGCAAATTCCTGCCACAAGTAAACCTTTCCAACCTGCTTTCTCGTGTCCAATATGAATAGCCATTTCGGTGCTGTTGGGTCCTGGAATTAAATTTGTTGCGCCAATTAAGTCTAGGAAATGTTGTTCCGTTAGCCATTTTCTCTTTGCAACCACCTCTTCCCTCATCATTGCAATATGTGCCAAAGGACCACCAAAACCAATGATGCCCAGTTTTAGAAAAAGTTTTGCAATTTCTTTCAAGTCAACTCTATGCTCCATTATTTGAAATTCTTAAGTCGAGCGACCAAAAGCCACCGCCTTTCAATAATAGAAAGATACTGCCTATTAGCATTGCCCAATCTGTCCTACTTCCATGCAGCATTTCCCAAACCCCTTTTTCAGCTAACACATCTGCTTTTGTCGTTGCAATTGCAACAAGCATAATTACTATTAACGGAATACTTCCTAATCTTGTAAAAAGTCCAATTAAAATCAGAGCACCACAAAGAATTTCGAATAGGCCAACAAAACCGCCTAAAAATTCAGGAGCTGGTAAACCAATTTTTTCAAATCTTCCCGCTCCCAAAGTTTCTGAAAATAAAAACTTTTGAATACCTTCAGAAAGGAAAACAGCCCCAACCATTAAACGAATGAGCATAGTTGTTTTTTCGCGATCTGTATTTATTAATTTCTTAAACATTTTATTTTTGTATTGGTGATTGTCTGTTTATTGGCATTTTTACGGTAAAAAAAGGAACTTTTTCCATGGCGTGACAATTGTTACAGTTAATTGTCATGGTTTTAAAATCTTTGTTAAAAAGCGCGGTATCTTTACTTTTTATTGCTTTTCTCATTTCAGGTATGACAAGTGTTAAAAAATGCTCCGCAGACTTAGCTCTCTTAGGTCTTCTTTCGAGCCCAGATTCAATGGCAACTTTAATTTTATCTAATTGATAATCGGCGTATTCCCAATTCTTATCTTGTCCAGCCCAGTAAAGCTCCTGATAACGATACCCAGTTTCAATCATCGCTTTGTCAAAACCTCTAAATTGTTTTTCAATGGTAGTAATTTGATCGCTTTCACTCCCTTTAATCCAGTTACCTTGCACCGTTTTTTGGTTTCTCTGTTGATTACAACCTAAAAGGCCTAGGGCTATTATGCTAAATAGTAGTTTCATTGTCTTGTAAATTCAAATAGTGCAATATACCCTAATTAAAGGATTCAAATAGTTAAATCTATCCTCAATTATTTAAATTATTTTATAATCTTCTGGTAAATAAGTGAATACATCTGTCCTGTTTTAGGAACGATATTTGGTTATTGGGTTTTCAAGGATGCAAAGTACTTGCTTTTGTTGTTTCGCAATTTTTGCTAAAGCATCAAATCTAACTCAAATTTTTATAATCATTTTGCTTGTAACTTTTCCCTTATGCAAGGGAGCTTTAGGCTTGAAGAGTAATTGAAAAGAACTTTTAGTTTTTACAAGGTCTATTTTTCTCCTTTCAGAACGATTACTGCCTAATTCTATTTTACTTTGACTGTTTCGCCTTCTTTAAAATACATTAAAAGGTCTTTTTGAATACTATGAAAAGTTCTTCTTCACTTTGGCGTCATCAAAAATCGTTTTTTTACAAATTTTTACAGCGCACTCGATAAGTTTACTAATAATATTCAGTAAACACTAATTGTAAATAATGAAAATTTTCGTAAAATATTTATGGATTAACTTTCTTTCAATTATCTTTTTAATCAGTCTTTTTTTGTTTGCTACAGCTTTATTTAACGTATATAAAAATTTACGTTTGCAATTGACAACCAGTTTGTTTGCTAAAAAAAATGTGTGATGTACTATTGAAATAAGTTTAGTATTAACAATCTGCCATATTCACGGCAATTGCCAGACCACCTTCGGAAGTTTCTTTGTATTTGTTGTTCATATCTTTGGCGGTTTGCCACATGGTTTCTACTACTTTATCTAAGGGAACTTTTGCATTTTCTGGATCGGTTGCTAAGGCTAATTCGGCTGCATTAATAGCTTTTATGGCGCCCATGGTGTTGCGTTCAATACAAGGAATTTGCACTAATCCGCCAATAGGATCACAGGTCATTCCAAGATGATGTTCCATGGCAATTTCGGCTGCCATTAAAACCTGCTCTGGTGTCCCACCCATTAATTCGCATAAAGCGGCAGCTGCCATCGAGGAGGACACTCCAATTTCAGCCTGACAACCGCCCATTGCCGCTGATATAGTAGACCCTTTCTTGAAAATGCTTCCTATTTCACCGGCAACCATCAGGAATTGTTTGATTTGCTTTTCATCGGCTTGGTGGTTTTCAATCACTAAGTAATACATTAAAACTGCAGGAATAACGCCAGCACTTCCGTTAGTTGGAGCTGTTACCACACGGCCTAATGCGGCATTGACTTCATTTACTGCAAGTGCAAAACAGCTCACCCATTGTAGGATTTGACGAAATTTAACTTCTGTTTTTCTAATTTCTTCAAGCCAACTTTGAGGAGAATTATAATTGGCTAAACCAATTAGGTTTTGGTGCATATCAAATGCTCTTCGGCGCACGTTTAATCCCCCAGGAAGAATCCCTTCAGAATGACAGCCAATGTACATGCATTCCAGCATGGTGTGCCAAATACGGATCAGTTCGTGATCAATTGCGGCTTCCGTACGCATTGATTTTTCGTTTTCAAAAACGATTTCCGAGATGGATTTATTTTCTTTTTTACAGTATTCTAATAGTTCTGATGCTTTGTCTGTAGGATAAGGAAAAGCACATTTTATTTGTATTTTCTTTTTAGCGTTAATGCGTTCCTCTTTGACTACAAATCCTCCACCAATAGAATAAAAAGTAGATATATATTCGCTATCATCGTTCATAAAAGCCGTGAACGTCATTCCATTGGCATGAAAAGGAAGGAAGTTTTTATTAAAAATGATGTCCTGAAGAAAATAGAAAGGGATTGGCTTTTCGTTTCCTAAATTAATTTCGTTTTTTGATTCAATGGATTTTATAATAGCAGCAATGTTTTCTATTGGAATGTATTCTGGATCTTGTCCGCTCAATCCTAGCATGACGGCTAAATCCGTTGCATGCCCTTTTCCAGTCAAAGAAAGAGAACCGTACAGGTCTATTTTTACTCGGATTACAGCATGAAGTAACAACTCATTTCTCAATTCACCTAAAAAGCGTTCGGCAGCTCTCCATGGGCCTAGTGTGTGTGAACTTGACGGTCCTACACCAATTTTTAGCATGTCAAAAACTGAGATACATTCTTCCATCTGTTGTTTCATTTTGTGATCGACAAATATAATAGAATGTTATTAGTATCCGAATTATATACAGGATTTTATTAATTATTTAATAAAGAATAGTGCTGTAATGTTAGTATTCCTCAAAGAAAAATTAATTAATGAACGAGGGGAGCTATGGTATAATCCGTATTTAATTAATAGAAAATTTTGCTTGTGAAAGACTTTGTAAATGGCTATTTTTGAGGCATAACTAACCCGAAATAATATGAAAAAGACTGTTTTTTCTTTTTACCTAATGCTAACTCTGGTGCTCAGTGTTCACTCTCAAGTGCAAAGTCCTTCAGAATTTTTGCCCAATTACGGAAAGCAAATAACGTATTACCATCAAGCTGAAAATTATTTTAGGCAGCTTACTGAAAAATCTCCTTTAATAAAACATCAAAAATATGGAGTAACTCCTGAACAAAGGGATTTAAATGTATATTTTATTTCTAGTCCTGAGAATTTGGCTAACTTAGAACAAATTCGAAATAATAATTTAGCCGCTATTGGTTTGTCCAATAACAAAAGCCAAATGATTGGTGATAAATTAATTGTATGGTTGAGTTTTAATGTTCATGGAAATGAATTTGCAGGAACTGAAAGTGCCATGACTGTGGCCTATGAGCTGGTAAATCCCTCCAACTCTGAAACTAAAAAGTGGTTAGAAAACACCATTGTAATCTTGGATCCATGCATTAATCCTGATGGATATTCCAGATATGGGAATTGGTTAAGAGAAATTTCAAGTAAAAAAACGCATCCCGATTTGTCAGACAGAGAGCACATGGAAGTTTGGCCAGGAGGAAGGTACAACCATTATATCTTTGATTTAAACAGGGATTGGGCATGGCAAACCCAACCGGAAACCCAACAGCGTATTGCATTGTACAACCAGTGGATGCCTCAAGTACACACGGATGTACATGAAATGGGCTATAATTCTCCCTATTTTTTCCCACCGTCAGCGGAACCATTGCACGAATATATTGAAAAGTATCAAAAAGATTTTCATTATACGTTAGGTAAAAATATATCTAAAAAATTTGATGCTCAAAACTGGATGTACAATACAGGGGAGCGTTTTGATTTGTTTTATCCAAGTTATGGAGATACCTATCCTACTTACAATGGAGCAGTAGGCATGACTATGGAACAGGGCGGAATAGGAGCTGGGAGAGCAGTCACAATGAGTAACGGAATCACATTGACAATAAAAGACCGATTAACCCATCATGCAACGGCGGTTCTTACGGTTGTAGAATCAGCGGCAGCACAAGCAGATGTTTTGCTAAAAGGTTTTAGAGGTTTTATGAATAATTCTCGAAAAACAGTCAAGGGAAATTATAAAATGTATGTGATGAAAAACAATCCGAAGTTGGTTCAAATGGCGGATTTGTTGAAAAAAAATAATGTAGAATTTAGTTATGCTGATGGCACTCAAAAAGCATCAGGATTTAATTATACTACAAAAACAGAAAAAGGTTTTACGATTGAACCAAATGATTTAATTGTGAAAGTAGACCAGCCGAAAGCTGTTTTTGCGCAAGTACTTTTTGAACCAAACCAAAAATTGAATGACAGTTTATCGTATGATATTACTTCATGGGCATTGCCTCTGGCTTATGGAGTAGAAGGGTATGCATTGAAAAATAGTGTAGCTGTTAAAACAAAAATGGCAATTGAAATGCAGGAAAAAGTCATTCCGCAAAACGTGTATGCGTTTCATATTCCTTGGAATAATAGAATTTCAGCTCAGGTATTATCTTTGTTGCACCAAAATAATATCAAAGTGCGATCAGCAATGAAGAAAGCTGTTTTTGGAGAAGTAATTGTGGAGCCGGGTGGTTTGTTAGTCACCAAAGCAGATAATCCTAAAATAGTTGATTTTGAAAAAACAATTTCAGGAATAGTAAAAATAAAAACCGATTACAATTATATTGCTACGGGTTTTTCCTCGAATTCAAAAGATGTAGGAGGCGAAAATTTTAATTTATTAAAAGCGCCAAAAGTGGTTTTATTATCTGGAAAAGGTGTTGGTTCCACTGAGTTTGGTGCTGCCTGGTATTATATGGAAGAAACAATTGGTTATCCAGTAAGTGTGATTGAAGTAAATAATTTCAATAGATTAAACTTGTTTAATTATAACACGTTAATCTTAGCAGATGGGTATTATGAATTTTCCGAAGACCAACAAAAGAAAATTGGAGAATGGATTAAAAACGGAGGAAAAGTGATTGCAATGAATAGTGCGTTGACATTATTTGAGGGAAAAGAAGGCTATGCATTAAGTCCATTTGCATCCGAGGAAGACAAATTGAGTTCAGAGAAAGAGGCTGAAGAGGAAGCGTTAAAAGAACGTTTTTTAGATTTTCAAGATTCGGAGCGTAGGTATATTTCTAAATCAATTCCTGGCGCTATTATCGAGAACATGCTTAATAAAACACATCCAATGTCTTTTGGTTTAGGGGATAAATATTTCAGTCTAAAAACGGACGATAGACATTATTCTTTGTTAAAGAAAGCGACTAATGTCGTTTATGTGCCCAAAGATTATAAAAGCTATGGTTTTATTGGGAATGAAATCAAAAAGAAATTGAATAATACGGTAAGTTTTGCTGTAGAAAGTAAAGGTGACGGATCTGTAATCTATATGGTCGACAATCCATTATTTAGAGGTTTCTGGGAAAATGGCAATTTATTATTTAGTAATGCTTTGTTTTTAGTAAATTAAATAGCCAAAATATTGAAACCATAAAAAAGAGCACAGCAATGGGCTCTTTTTTATTGGGATCAAATGACCATTCGAAAGTGCAGTGACTTATTTTCTTCCGAAAATTTTGCTGATTATAAAAATTAGTATGGCCAGTACTGCAACAACTATAAATATGCCAACACCTACTCCAGCTTTGAATATTCCTTCTATTATTGAACAGCTTGAAAATGATATCAATACTATAAAAAGTATCAATAATCGCGTTAATTTTTTTTGCATGATTAATTAGTTTAGGTTAAAAATGTAAAATTATTGCTTTCAACTAAGCAGTTTGTTATATAATTTAGAGACGTTATTATATAATTCATATAAAAAAGTGTGTGAAATGGTAATTTAAATTAATGTTTAAGTATAAAAGTAAAACAAAAATAGGGATCGTTAAACAGCACTATTCTTTATTTTACACAACAAAGCAGAATAAAAAGTAGCGTTATTTTATAAAAAGCAGTCGAACAAAATCAATCATCTCAATTGCCGCTGAAATGCTCTAGTATCAAATTTGTTTAAAGGAATTTATCATATTACAGCTACATTAGCTAATCTAAGTAGTTGGACCTATTTAATGTCGTATTATAAAAATGACTGAAATAATATTTAACATAGGAGTCATATAAGCATTAAGCCTTAAATGACCTTATTGTTGTTTAAGGTATATAAGCCTAAAAAATGAAACTTAAATGACTTATATGGTAAAAAAAATGCACCATTGTTTTATTCTTATAGCTTATCTGTTAGACTTTTAATAGATTTTATTCAATTTCACTTATAATTGGTGTCCGAAATCCCATTATAAAAATGCTTTAGGATGTTTTTATAAAAAAGCAATTTGGATTATAATTCATAAGCAAGCGGGGATGTTTATTTTCTCTGTTTTAAATTATAAAATCCTAAATCGGAATTCGTATCTTTGTCAAACCAAACAATATAATCTACTATGAGTCAAAAAGTATTACTTACTGCAAAAGAAGTAACTATCATATTACATCGTTTGGCCTGTCAATTAATTGAAAAACACTTAGATTTTTCTGATACAATTTTAGTTGGAATTCAACCACGAGGTGTTTTTTTAGCGGAGCGCTTGAAAGAAATTCTGGAAAATGAATACCAAACTCCTGAAATTCAATTAGGTTACTTGGATATTACCTTTTTTAGAGATGATTTCCGAAGAACCGACAAACCATTGGAGGCCAATAAAACTAAAATTAATTTTATTGTTGAAAATAAAAAAGTCATTTTTATAGACGACGTTTTGTTCACTGGACGAAGTATCAGATCTGCTTTGACCGCTATTCAATCTTTTGGTAGGCCTTCAGAAATTGAACTATTGGTATTAATCGACAGACGTTTCAGTCGCAATTTGCCTATTCAGCCAGATTATAGAGGAAGACAGGTTGATGCAATCAATAACGAAAAAGTCAAAGTGAGCTGGAAAGAAAATGAAGGGGAAGATGGTGTCTATCTAATTACAAGTTAGATCGTTTTTAAACGCTAACTATTAAAAAACTAATAATCGTAAACAGCAATGAAAGAATTAAGCGTAAATCATTTGTTAGGCATAAAATACATCAATAAGAATGATATTGACCTAATTTTTGAAACAGCCGATCATTTTAAAGAAGTCATTAATCGCCCCATAAAAAAAGTACCTTCTTTAAGAGACATTACCATTGCCAACATTTTTTTCGAAAATAGTACGAGAACAAAACTTTCTTTTGAACTTGCGCAAAAACGGTTATCAGCTGATGTTATTAGTTTTTCAGCTGCACAATCCTCTGTCAAAAAAGGAGAAACACTAATTGATACGGTGAATAATATACTTTCGATGAAAGTTGATATGGTGGTAATGCGTCATGCAAATCCGGGAGCTGCTTATTTTTTATCCAAAAATGTAAAAGCAAGTATCGTTAATGCTGGAGACGGTGCGCATGAACATCCTACGCAAGCTTTATTAGACAGTTATTCGATTAGAGAAAAATTAGGAGAGGTCGCTGGGAAAAAAGTGGTTATTGTTGGTGATGTTTTGCATTCTAGAGTTGCATTATCTAATATATATGCCTTGCAAATGCAAGGGGCCGAAGTGAAAGTTTGTGGGCCTAAAACACTTATTCCTAGGTATATTGAATCGCTAGGAGTTACGGTAGAACCGAATCTTAGAAAAGCACTTGAATGGTGTGATGTGGCAAATATGTTGCGTGTACAGAATGAACGGATGGACGTGAATTTTTTTCCCTCAACAAGAGAATATGCACAACAATATGGAGTGGATAAAACACTTTTAGATTCTTTAGATAAAGAAATTGTCATCATGCATCCAGGGCCTATCAATCGTGGTGTGGAAATTACTAGCGAAGTTGCTGACTCAAGCCAATCAGTGATTTTAAACCAAGTAGAAAATGGTGTTGCAATTAGAATGGCTGTAATTTATCTTTTGGCATCAAAAATTCAGTAGTTTTAGGTGAAACTTTGTAAATTAGCTACTTGTAATCGAAAATACCGCTGGGTAGTTTCATAAATATAATAAAAATGAAAGTAGATCAAAAAGGACATACCGTAACGATTAGAGATACACAAGGGGATTTTATGTCTTTTCTTATGAAGGTTACGCACCAGTATAAAACGTTCGAAAAACACAACATAATGATCGATCTTTTGTTACATAAAGATTTATCTACGAATGATATTAAGCAATTTATGCCTTTATCGAAACAACATAAAAAAGCAAAAAAATCTTTTGTTATCATTACTTCTGATTTTGATTATAATGCCGTTCCTGCTAAATTAACCGTGGTGCCTTCCTTATTAGAGGCGCATGATATTATAGAAATGGAAGAGATTGAAAGAGATTTAGGGTTTTAACAAATATCTTATGGATTTTTACAAAAACAAAAAGGACGCACATATTTTAAGCATTATTCTATTCGCATGTTTTATAATTTTAATGGGTCTCAATCTCTATAAAGTTTTTACTGATGACGATACATACAGCTATTTGGGAGTAGGTGCTAACTTATTATTGGCAATTTCTCAAGGGTTACAAATTAAAAAATATCAGGGAAAACAAGGATAGTATTTTGTAATTAATTTTTATAAAGCGAATTATGAATGTTCCATTTCTAATTCTATCGTAACTTCTAACATGAAATTTAAAAATTGAAACTAACAATACTTGGTTGCTATGCAGCTACACCACGAACTTTTACCAATCCCACCTCCCAGATTTTAGAAATAAAAAACAGACTTTTTTTAATCGATTGCGGAGAAGGAACGCAAGTGCAATTGCGCAAGAATAAGATCCGGTTTTCTAAAATTAATCATATCTTCATTTCTCATTTACATGGGGATCATTTTTTTGGATTGGTTGGTTTGGTTTCTACATTTACTTTGTTGAACAGAACGACTGATCTACATATTTATGGACCAAAAGGAATTAAGGAAATTATTAAATTGCAATTGCGATTGTCTAATTCTTGGACAAATTATGGTTTGTTTTTCCACGAATTGGAATCTCTAGAAAGTGAAATTATTTTTGAAGACGAAAAGGTTTTGGTAAAAACCATTCCTTTGAAACATCGTGTGTATACGAATGGTTTTTTGTTCCAAGAAAAAATTGGAGACCGAAAATTGAATTTGGATGCCGTCCAAAATTATGAGATAGAGACTTGTTATTACCAAAAAATAAAAAACGGAAAGGACATAACGCTGGAAGACGGAAGAGTTATAGAAAATGGTAAATTAACATTTGATCCAATTCCAGCAATGAATTACGCATTTTGCTCTGATACGGTTTACAATGAAGCGATGCTTCCAATTATAGAAAATATAGATGTGTTGTACCACGAATCTACTTTCCTGCAATCTGAGGAAAATCTGGCAAAAAAAACATTACATTCTACTGCAAAAGAAGCGGCAACAATTGCTTTGAAAGCTAATGCTAAACAATTGATTTTAGGTCATTATTCCACACGATATGAAAGTATCGAATTGTTTAAGGAAGAAGCCGAAACTATTTTTCCTAAAGTGCTCTTGGCTGATGACGGAAAAACCTTTGAGTTTTAAAGTTAAAAAAAACAATTTTAAGTATCAAATAACTGCTGGATTTTTCGATAATTTTAAATCGAATGGTTCAGCAATAACATTTTAAAATAAAAATTATGAATGATTTAAGTAATTACAGAAAATCATACGAGAAGAGTGAGTTATTGGAATCTAATATCCCAGAAGACCCAATTAACTTGTTTAACCGATGGTTTCATGAAGTAGAGGAATTTGGAGGTGACAGCGAAGTTAATGCGATGACAGTTGCTACAATAGGCTTAGATGGTTTTCCGAAGTCTAGAGTTGTTTTGTTAAAAAAGTTTACTGAAGAAGGTTTTATTTTTTACACCAATTACAATTCAGAAAAGGGTAAGGCTATTACAGCAAATCCAAATGTTTGCTTGTCTTTTTTTTGGCATACTATGGAACGACAAGTAATCATCAAGGGAATTGCAAAAAGAACTTCGGAAATAACTTCTGATAGTTATTTTGAATCCAGACCCGATGGAAGTAAATTAGGAGCAATTGTGTCCAATCAAAGTGAAGTGGTTCCTTCTAGAGACTATTTAGAGCAAAACTTGAAGCAGTTAGAAAAAGATTTTGATAGCATTGTAATTCCAAGGCCAAAACATTGGGGCGGATTTCTTGTAACTCCTTTAGAGGTAGAATTTTGGCAAGGAAGACCTAATAGATTACATGATAGAATTCGGTATTCTAGCCAACAAGATTATTCTTGGAAAATAGACCGTCTTTCTCCTTAATGTAAGAATTATACACATTTAATTATTTTTATGATGTAGTTCATCGATTTTTTTAGGTACTTAAACGGTAAAAGATGTATGTTTGAATAAGAAATAAAAAACATAGTATTATATATTAAAGTTGTTTGCCCCACAATCTACTTTAAACCTAACCTACCTAAATTATGAAAATAAAATTACTTCGTGCATTATTGCTCGCTGCTGTGATATGCACTATGAATTCCTGTTCCTCAGACAGTTCTGAAATTGAAACCGCTGACGCAACCGTTCAAAAAGTAGTTGCCTACTCATACAATTCTATTGAGTTAGAGACTATGGATTTGATAAATGCTCACAGAGTTAGCAAAGGTTTGAATCGCTTGGAAAAAATCAACCACATGTCATACAAATCAGAAGAGCATGATAATTACATGATCGCAAACAATGTAGTTAATCATAATGATTTTGCTGCGCGTTCAGAAAACATTATGAAGACTTTAGGAGCCAAATCTGTAAGTGAAAATATAGCATACAACTTTAATACACCACAGGCAGTTTTGAATGCGTGGTTAGCAAGTCCTGGTCATAAAGAAAATATAGAAGGTAACTTTACCCATTTTGGAATTGCAATAAAAGAAAATCCTTTAAATGGTAGAAAATATTACACAAACATCTTTGCGAAAATTTAAGTTGAGTTTTTTATATTTAAGTGGCTGTCTTCCCCCCAAGAGACAGCCATTTATATTTTCTAAAAGCTGATAAAAGAGCCTATAAGAAAATGCAGTATAAAATCAGATGCGTTAATGTCGTTTAATTTCTATTTTGGTTTAATAAAACAACTGTTGTTGCGTTTAATATTCGTTTCAAATGATTTTATAATTCTTGGTGAAGAACAACTTAAATACTAGTTTTTACTATTTTTTTATTAATCAAATCCATAACAGTTTTATCTTTTTTAAATATTTGATTATAGAATTCATATTGTTTTGATATTCTAAAAATATTAACAGAGTTTCCAGGTTTAAAGAGTCTAATGAATCTTTTTCTCATTAGGCTTTTTTGTTTTTACCTCTTATGTAATGTATTTTGATGATCAATATGCTGGATACTGTATCTATTAATGGTAAATGTTTATTCTATTTAAGTTCGATTAATGCAAAAAAAATAGGCTGCCTAAATTAGACAGCCTATTGAATTTCAATTGTGATTGATTAAAGAGCAGTAATGATAAATTCACTTCTTCTATTTAGTTGGTGTTCTTCCTCAGTACACTCTACATCATCTGCACATTTGTTTACTAATTGAGTTTCACCATATCCTTTACCAGTTAATCGGTCAGCACTTACGCCATTTTTGATGAGCCAGTTAATAGTAGATTTAGCTCTTCTATCAGATAAAGCTTCATTATATTTGAAAGTTTGTCTACTATCGGTATGGGAACGAATATCAAGTTTCATTGTTGGATTTTGGTTTAAAACATCTAATATTTTTTCTAAGTCAAATGCTGCTTCTTGACGAATATTTGATTTATCTAAATCAAAATAAATCATTTTAATATTGAAACATTTACCCAAATCATCACCAATAGTTACTTTACATTTTGCATTTTCTAATGCTATTGGTAAGTATGTTTTTCCATTTTCTTCAGCTATTGTAGTCTTTAGTTCTTTTGTGGTATACTCCGGTTTTTGAGCCCTTACGTAGTAAGTTTTTCCACATTCAACCATAAAAGAATAAGCCGCTTTATCATTAGATACAGTTGTGCTAATAGCATTAAATTGATTATCAAATAGTGTTATTTTAGTATCAGGTAGTAATTCTGCTGTTACAAGATCGGTAATCTCACCGAATAAAATTTGCTGACATTTGATTTTTCTTAACTCTAAAAATTTATAAATGTCATCATAGCCCAATCCACCATCTCTATTGGATGTAAAAAAACCCTTTCTTGATTTTGTATCGATAAGATAAGCAAAATCATCTTTGGGCGAATTGATATCTGCACCCAGATTCTGTATATTGCTAAAAGTTCCGTCAGCATTTATATTTGAAACAAAAACATCTAAGCCTCCCATACCGGGATGACCGTCTGACGCAAAGTAGATTTCGTTTTCATCATTTACAAATGGAAAAGTTTCTCTTCCTTCCGTATTGATCATTTTACCTAAGTTTTCTGGATTACTGTAGGTGTCATTATCGTTTATTTGTACTTTGAACAAATCAGATTGACCAATTGTTCCCGGCATATCTGATGCAAAATATAGTGTCTTTCCATCAGGACTTAGCATAGGATGTGCAACACTGTAATTGTCACTATTAAAAGGAAGTTCAATTATATTTGACCAAGAGTCATTTTCTAAAGTGGCTTTGTATATTTTTAATAAAGTAATTTTATTAGCATCTTTACCTTTTTTTCCATCAAGATAATTGTTTCGGGTAAAGTACATTGTTTTTCCGTCTTTTGTAAAAACAGGGGTAGACTCGTGAAATTTAGAATTTATCTTTTTGTCAAGCTTCTGTGGTTGTCCCGGGGTCATATTTTCCCCTAAATTTGCGGAGTATAAATTAGTGAAATATTGATTTGTCCATTTGTGTTTTCTTTGTCCTAAACTTCCAGTGTCCCTAGCGGATGCAAACACGATTTCATTTGCATAAAGTGCAGTTCCATAATCTGAATAGATTGAGTTTATTCCCGCATCCTCAATTTTATATCTTCCAGAGTTGGCTTTTATCGCGTCAAGATAATTCATGTTTTTCATGAAAAGCCTTCCGCGGCTATCGTTTCCCGATTTTTGATTAAATAGTTGTACTAATTCATTTGCTTTATCATTTTGACCAATAGATCTTAAGGACTGTGCGTATCGAAAGTAATACTCTGGTTCTAAATCAGTTGTGTCCATCGAAAATAACTCTCCATACCATCTTGCAGCTTCTTCTAAATCGGCATTGTAATAATAGGAATTGCCTAATTTTTTAAACATCTCAGCTGATTTATATCCTTTTTCGGCCACTTTTTCGTAAGTTTTTATAGCATCTATGTAGGCATAGTTGTCGTACTTTTTATCAGCAGCCGTAACCTTTCCTTGTTGGCAGTGTGCATTAAATGAAAAAGCGGTTAATAAGGTTATATAGAGGAGTATATTATTTTTCATAATAATTGTTTTTAAAAGAATTTTGGCGTTGTGATTTTGTCTTTATTTCTGATTTTTTTTCTCGTGTAATAGCCGTGATTTTTGTTTTAATTTTTCTAATATTTCATTAGCAATATCATTTTGACCAATAAATAATAAAGATTTAGAATATTGGTGATAATATTCAGGTTCTAAATTAATATCCATGGCAAATAATTTACAGTACCATTTAGCAGCGTTACCAAAATCTGCATTTAAGTAATAAGAATCTCCAATTTTTTTAAATAGATCAGCTGATTTATATCCTTTTTCAGCAATCCTTTCATAGGTTTTGATTACATCCACGTAGACATATTTGTCACTTGTTTTTTCATTTATAAATAATTTGGAATCTTGAGCATTTCCTTTAAAATAAATTAGACTAATTAGTATAATGCAAAAGAATGTATTTTTTTTCATGCTATTTAATTTCTAGAAGAATCGTGGAGTTATTATTTTACCATTATTTTTAAATATCTCATAACGTAAGAATATTTCGTGTGATCCAGAATTGTAGTTGCTTAAGCGTGTTGTTTCTCTGTCATATCCATATCCTATGTACATACCATCAGAAACTTGAAATCCAACCATAGCGCTTAGTGCAGCACTCCATCTGTAGGCAACACCAACGACAAATTTATCATTAAACATAAAATTACCAGAAAGATCGACTTGTAATGGGGCACCAATGACCATTTTCGATAGTACTGCAGGCTTAAATTTCAGAGTGCTGTTTATATCAAAAACATAACCTCCTATTAAATAATAATTAATTTTTTCTTTAAAAATGGCAATTTCATTAGCATCATAGCGGTTTGATTCAATAAAATTAGGAATGGAAAAACCTACGTATGCTTTGTCAGAATGAAGATATAAACCTGCTCCAATATTAGGTGAAAATTTATTCTCTACGTTTTGAATTGATGGATCTAAATCAACTGGATTCAATTTTGAGACATCCAAATTGAATAAATTAGCTGTACCTTTAATACCAAAAGAAAGCTTTAAAGATTCCGACATCGGAATTGTATACGAAAAATCAGCAGAAATAGTATTTTCATTAGTAGGCCCAATCCTATCATTAATAAATGAAATTCCTAGTCCTAGGTTGTTATTATTTAATGGGGTATTTATAGAAGCTGCATTTGTTACTGGAGCTCCATCTAATCCTACCCATTGTGTACGATGCATGGCAAAAATACTCATTGCACCTCGAGATCCTGCATATGCGGGATTGATATTAATAGTATTGTACATGTATTGAGTATATTGTGCATCTTGCTGTGCAAAACCAGTAAATGCTGTAGACATTAACAAGATTAAAAATATTTTTGTTCTCATAGTAGATTTTTTTTAATGTCATTGAACAAATTCTTTATTTATGTCCAGAAGGATAGTTAAGAATAATTTCAATATTATTTATATTAAAGAATAGGGCTAATTCATTTTTTTAACCTGAGGAAATTTAAAAATCCTCAGGTTTTAAAATTAAGTCAAAATTACTTAGTAAGGTATAAATACCCGTCTAATTTTTTGATTTCCACTTTACCATTTCCATCAATAGTACTGTAATTTAGAATATAAAAGTAAGTTCCGGTAGGTAAACCTGAAGACTGATTAACAGTTGTTCTTCCACGAGAGATACCTTCAAAATTATTAGATTGATTATTGTAGTTTTTAGTTTCAAAAACTAATACACCCCAACGGTTATATATTTCAACAGTGTTTTCCGGGTAGCAATCAGTATCATCAATATTATCAATAACAAACACCTCGTTTATACCGTCTCCATTTGGAGAAAAGGCGTTGTGAACTAGAATTGTTCCACAACCTAATACTATAGCTTTTTCAACAACTACAGAATCTGAAGCACTGATACTAGTGTTATCTGGAGTCAGTCCATTCGCAGTAGCAGTGTTAATAACACTATTGTTTACTAAATCAATATTAGTGATAGTGTAGGTCTCGTTAAACAGTTGAGAACCGCCAGGTGCTAAGCTTGCTATAGTTGTACTCAATCCAGTTAATGGATCAGTTACTAGTACTTGATATAATGTGACTGTACCAGTGTTTTTAACCTCGATAGTATAATTAATTACATCTCCAACTAAACTATAACTATCAGTCGAAGCAGTTTTAACAACTTCTAATTTTGCATTTTGCACTAATGGAGTAGTAGTAGGCGTATTGTTATTAACAGCCGTACCAGAGATATCCGTTACATCATTTCCTTTAGGATCTTTGGCTGTAGCCAAAGCTGTGTTTACAACTTTACCGGCATCGATATCCGCTTGAGTTAAAGTATAAGTTCCGTTTAAAGTTGCAGTCGCTCCAGCAATAAGAGAAGCAATTGGACTATTTGTGATGGTTAACCCTGGCATTGGATCGGTAATATTAATATTTGTTACCGTTACATTTCCTGTGTTTGTCACAGTGAAGCTATAGTTGATTTTTTCACCAACTTGTGCGAAACCGTCATTATTAGTATCAGCGAACACTCCTGTTTTGACAAGAGCAATACTTGGCGTTTGGTTTAGCGGCGTATCAGTAGGAGTATCGTTAGTCACGGTAGTACCAGAGMTATCCGTTACATCATTTCCTTTAGGATCTTGAGCTGTAGCTAAAGCCGTGTTGACCACTTTACCAGCATCGATATCCGTTTGMGTAATGGTGTAAGTTCCTTTGATAGTTGCATTAGAAGCGCCTACTGCCAGGGTTGCAATTGGGTTTCCAGTAATGGTTAAACCTACCATTGGATCSGTCACTACTACATTAGTCAGTGTTGTATTTCCCGTATTGGTTACTGCAAAAGTATAGGTAATTACATCACCCACTTTACCCGTTCCACCTACAGCAGCTGTTTTGACAAGAGCAATACCCGACTCTGTTATTGCATAAGAATAATTTGCAATACAACCATTATTATCTTTAATTTGAACACTATAAATGCCCTTTGCTAAACCAGTAAGATCTTTTGATGTAGCTCCATTAGTCCATAAATATGTATATGGAGATGTTCCCCCAGAAACAGTCTGAGTTATGGTACCATTGCTACATCCCACACAATTATTGTTGTTAGTAACAATTGCTATAGCAGCTAATTCATTGCTGGGTTGAGTTATTACAACTTGAGCTGTAGCCGAACAAGAACCAGTAGTGTTTCCGTTAGGAGCAGTAGCAGTAATTGTATATGTTCCAGCAGGTAAGTTTACATTAGAAACTACATTGTTAGAAGAATTGGTGATTATTACAGTAGAACCAACGCTATTTGTGACAGCGATAGAACCATTTGCTTCACCAAAGCAAGACACATTAGTAGCGATTCCACTCACCGTCACTGCTATTGCAGGTTCAGTGATCGTTACTGTTTTTGAAGTAGTACAAGAACCGTTTGTAGCAGTAATAGTATAAGTTCCGGGACCAAATTTAGTTTGAGCACTTAAGTCAGCACCTGTATTATTTAATTTGATAGTTGTAGTTGCACCTGCACTTACACCCGAAATTGAGATAGTTCCATCAGCAGCACCGTTACAAGAAACATTAGTTTCAGTAACAGTTACAGTTACCGGAATAGGTTCTGTTATTGTTACTGTTTTTGAAGTAGTACAAGAACCGTTTGTAGCAGTAATAGTATAAGTTCCGGGACCAAATTTAGTTTGAGCACTTAAGTCAGCACCTGTATTATTTAATTTGATAGTTGTAGTTGCACCTGCACTTACACCCGAAATTGAGATAGTTCCATCAGCAGCACCGTTACAAGAAACATTAGTTTCAGTAACAGTAACAGTTACCGGAATAGGTTCTGTTATTGTTACTGTTTTTGAAGTAGTACAAGAACCGTTTGTAGCAGTAATAGTATAAGTTCCGGGACCAAATTTAGTTTGAGCACTTAAGTCAGCACCTATATTATTTAATTTGATAGTTGTAGTTGCACCTGCACTTACACCCGAAATTGAGATAGTTCCATCAGCAGCACCGTTACAAGAAACATTAGTTTCAGTAACAGTAACAGTTACCGGAATAGGTTCAGTGATCGTTACTGTTTTTGAAGTAGTACAAGAACCGTTTGTAGCAGTAATAGTATAAGTTCCGGGACCAAATTTAGTTTGAGCACTTAAGTCAGCACCTGTATTATTTAATTTGATAGTTGTAGTTGCACCTGCACTTACACCCGAAATTGAGATAGTTCCATCAGCAGCACCATTACAAGAAACGTTAGTTACCAGTGCAGTAACTGTTGGTTTTGCATAAACGGTTACTGTAATTTGTTTTTTAGGACCGATACAAGAATTCCTTTCCTCAGCGACGTAATAAGTAAATATTCCAGGAGTACTGGTGTTAGGTATTAAGGTTGCTTGACCTAATGCGTCCACTGAACTAAAGTAAAGTAAAGAATTAGCAGAGTCGTTAGGAGTTCCAGTTAGAGCCTGAGCCAAATCACCTTCACAGTACTCTACATCTAAAGCTGTAGGGATTCCTGGTAATGGATTTATAGTTAATTTAACAGGTGTTCTTGTTATACTAGAGCATGAACCATTATTTGCTTGTGCATAATAAGTTTTTGAACCTACACCTATTTGAGTAGGTAAAGTTACTATATTTCCACCAGTGGCTGCGTCATACCAAGCTATACCCCCATCAGTTGTTGCAGCTGTTAAAGTTTGAGTTGTTGTTCCATCAGAACATACTGTTTGATTATTAATTATTGGAGCAGTTGGCGTTTGATTTATTGTCACTATTACGGCGATTCTTGCACTTTCGCATCCATTAGTGGTTTGGCTTGCATAATAAGTTCCAGAAACCAATAAATCTGTGTTTGCGTATAAAGCACCTCCATTTGCTGCAGAATACCATTTTATAGATGTGCCATTTGCAACTAAATCACTAACTTTTTTTGTGTCCCCTGAACAGAAATTTTGATTTGTAGCAGTTGGGATTGGAGTTTCTGTGACTGTAATTAATGCTTCACTTGTAGCAATATTAACTCCACTACAAATACCTAAATTAGTAAATACTGCTCTGAATTTAGTTGTTTTCGTTAAGTTTATAGGAGTGTAAGTAGTAGCGGTAGTATTTATATCTGTCCAAGTAGTAAATGGACTAACTGATGATTGCCACTTTACAATAGTAGATCCAGCTGTAATACCATTAGCCGTTAAAAGAGTGCTATTGTTTCCTGAACATATAGTAGTTAATGCTGGAGTAACAGATCCTTTTAAAGGGATTCCAAAAGTTAATGGAATGTCGTTACATCTATTTGATGTAGAAGATCCACCACTTACTGAAGCCAATTTAGTGACTTTAATTAAACCAGGATTATTTAAATCACAGATATCAACTCCTATGCTTGCAAAGGGGATATTAAATTCTAAAAATGTTCCATCTGATGAATTGCAGCCATTGAAATTACCATTAGTAGCGCTTAAACCATTATTAGATATAGCGGTTAATGTTGATCCATTTCCAGTGAAGAGTGTATATGTAGAATTATTTTTAGCATTTAGTTCTATAATATATTCTGCTCCAGCTACGGCTAAGAAACCTCCAAACTGATCAGAAGTCAATCCTGTTGTAGGATCATTATCGGTATCTAAATAAACTCTAAATAAAGCTGACCCAGAATTACCAATTTTCATTCCAATTTTTAGTACAGCTGTGTTTGTGTTTACTTTGGCAAATATTGTGTTAATATCGCATGTTGTACTTGCGCCACTATTTACTATTTGTTTAAAGAATATTCCAGTGGCATATTCATCACCTACTGAGCCTGGACCTGGGCAATAATTTCCATCCGTTCCGCTTTCTTGACTATAACCATTAATTATATTAGCGAATAGTAAAATAATGGAAATTAGAATGATTTTTTTAAGTTGGAGTAATTTTGTTTTCATAAAATCTATTGTATATGATTTTTCCTGATCTTTTATTAACTATCTGATTAATAAATGTATATTTTTTTAAATGCTAATTCTTTAAATAAAGTGAAATACAACAAAGCTAATTTTTTGAAAATTTGAGTGAATGAATTTTCAAATAAATTACAAAATTCGGAGTAGAAATTTTTTGAGGTAAAGTATTTTTTTATCATGTAGGTTGATAGTTTAGATTTGAGTTATTTTCTTTTAAACAGGGCGACGTTCAAGGAGCCAAATTAAATGTAAAAAGTTAGAGTTAACTTTTTTTTCTATAAACAACACAAAAAGTCGTTTAAGTACATTTTTATGTTAATTCAATCTTAAAAAAATATAAAAAAAATATAAAAATCGCTATTACAGAGACATGCTTGCTAGAATAAATTAGTGTTTTTAACATTAATTTATAAGAAGATTACACTAGTAATATTTATATTAAGTAAGTTTTTAATAAACAATATTTATACTTTATTACAGAATAAAAAGTTAAAAACAAGGATAATAAATTTTAGTTTTGTAAATTGTATTTGATAAATTTTACTAGTTGATAACAAAATTATTTTCCACTCATGAAAAACTTATTTTTGGTTCGCCATGCAAAATCAAGTTGGGAAGTTCCCATACATGATAAAGATCGCGGTTTGACTTGTAAGGGTGTAAAAGATGCTCATCTAGTATCGTCCGAAGCTAAAGATTCAATTCCGAAAGCGTATGTAATTTTTAGTAGTACTGCAAAAAGAGCAACAAACACAGCGTTAATTTTTGCTCAAAATTTAGCCTATCCTATCGAAAGTATCATTTACAAAGATGATCTTTATACATTTGATGAAAATGATTTAGAGAAAGTGATCAAATCCTATAGTAATTCTTATGAAAGTGTCATTCTTTTTGGACATAATGGAGCAATTACAGATTTTGTTAATAAATTTGGGGATGTTTATATCGAAAATGTTCCAACTTCAGGTTTTGTTCATTTAAAATTTGAAACAGAGGACTGGAAAAAAATAAAGAAAGGTAAAATTGAAAAAATAATATTTCCCAAAAATTTAAGATGAATAAAGTATTAGAATATAAATATATTGATAGAGAAAAAAGTTGGTTGGCTTTCAACGCACGTGTATTACAAGAAGCAGGCGATAATTCAGTTCCTTTATTAGATCGGTTGCGTTTTTTGGGAATTTTTTCAAATAATTTAGATGAGTTTTTTAGAGTTCGTTTTGCGGCTATTAGACGATTAAGTTTAACGGGCATATCTGGAGAAAAATACTTAGGAGGGATTTCGGCACAGCAGTTAGTTAAGGATATTACTGAAATTGTTATTCAACAACAATCTGAAAGTTTACGAATTCTAAACATTATCGAAAGCGAACTGGAGACTAAAAACATATTTATTATTACGGAATCAGATATTACCATTGAACAGGAAATTTTTCTAAAAGATTTTTTTATTCAAAAAGTGAGTCCTGAGCTAGTTACCATTATCTTAAATGATTTGGCAGAATTCCCTGTATTAAAAGACACTTCAGGGTATTTAGCTATTAAATTAGTTATGAATAAAAATTCGGAAGTTCGTTATGCAGTAATCGAAATTCCTAAAACAATTAATCGTTTTGTTGTATTACCATCCAATAATGAAAAACAGTATATCATACTTTTGGATGACGTAATCAGACATAATTTGAGTAATATTTTCAATATTTTTGATTACAAAAGTGTTTCTGCTCACATGATAAAAATTACTAGAGATGCGCAATTGGATATCGATAGTGATTTGAGCAAAAGTATGATTGAAAAAATAGCATTGAGTGTAAAAGACAGAAGAATAGGAGAACCGGTGCGTTTTATTTATGACCAACTCATCGAAGAGGATACACTGCAGTTTTTTCTAGATAAAATGAAAATTGTCTCTACAGATAGTATTATTCCAGGAGGAAGATACCACAACAGAAGGGATTACATGAATTTTCCAAATCTAGGGAGGTATGATTTATTATATCAAACGAACGATCCATTACCTATACCAGGATTAAGTTTGGAAGGGAGTATGCTGGAAAAAATAAGTGAAAAAGATTATTTATTGAATGCTCCATATCAATCCTTTTCTTATCTGACCAAGTTTTTGCGAGAAGCTGCGTTAGATCCTAAAGTGGTTACCATAAAAATCACACTGTATCGATTGGCCAAAAATTCTCAAATCATTAGTTCCCTTATTAATGCTGCCAAAAACGGTAAGAAAGTTACCGTTCAAATTGAACTACAAGCTCGCTTTGACGAGACCTCTAATATTTCCTATGCAGAGCAAATGCAGTTAGAAGGTATTGAACTTATTTTTGGAATAAAAGGGCTTAAAGTACACAGCAAAATTTGCGTTATTGAAAGATATGAAAATGACAAAATAAAGCGCTATGGTTTTATTTCTACAGGAAATTTCAATGAATCAACAGCCAAAGTGTATACGGATGTTACCCTTTTCACTAGTCACCAACAAATTCTGAAAGATATCATGAGGATATTTGAGTTTTTTGATATCAATTATAGGGTACATCGCTACAAACATCTGATCGTTTCGCCACATTACACTAGAACACGATTTGTGAAATTAATAGACAGAGAAATTACCCATGCATTAGCCGGAAGAAAAACACATATTAAACTAAAAATGAATAGTTTGTCTGATTTCGAAATGATAGATAAGCTATACGAAGCCAGTAGAGCAGGAGTTAAGATTCAACTTGAGGTGAGAGGAATTTGCTCCTTAATACCTGGTATTCCTGGAATGAGCGATAACATTGAGGCCATAAGTATTGTTGATAATTATTTGGAACATTCTAGAATTTATATTTTTGGTAATGCAGGGCAAACAGAAGTTTACATTTCATCTGCGGATTTCATGACCAGAAATCTAGATGGTCGGGTCGAAGTAACCTGCCCAATTTATGATCAAGGTATAAAAAACGAACTAATTGATAATTTTGATATTGGGTGGAAAGGCAATGTAAAAGCTCGTTTTCACTCGTATAAATTAGATAATAAATACCGCTATCGCAATCACAATCCTATTTTTAGAGCACAATTAGAAACTTATAAATACTATCAAAATAAACTCCAAGCAGAGTCTCAAATTAAAGCTAAAGTATAATTATTTGATTAAGATTAAGCACCTTATTTTTGAATCTTTCAAGAAGGAATAAATCATTAGTTAAGAAATAAAACGAATCAATAAAAGATGATTAAAATAAAAAAATATGCAGCAATTGATATTGGTTCCAATGCCATGCGTTTGTTGATTGCAAATATTGTGGAACAGGAGGGAAAAGAGCCTCAATTTAATAAAAGTTCCTTGGTTCGTGTACCCATTCGTCTTGGGCAGGATGCTTTCACTGTTGGAGAAATTTCAGAGGAGAATATCGAAAGAATGTGTGACGCCATGAAAGCTTTTAATCTTTTAATGAAGGTACATAAGGTAGAACGTTATATGGCATTTGCTACATCAGCGATGCGTGAGGCCTATAACGGAAAAGAAGTTGTCGCAATAATTAAGAAAAAAGCCGATATAAAAATTGAAATTATTGATGGTAAGAAAGAGGCTGCCATTATTGCTTCTACTGATTTACATCATTTATTGAAAACAGATCAAACCTATCTTTTTGTTGATGTTGGTGGCGGAAGTACCGAATTCACCTTGTTTTCTAATGGGAAAATGATTAATTCAAGATCTTTTAAAGCAGGAACGGTGCGGTTGCTAAATGATATGGTCTGCGATGTAGTTTGGGATGAAATAGAAAAATGGATTAAAAGTAATACGCAAGAATATGACGATGTTACACTTATAGGTTCCGGTGGAAATATAAATAAACTGTTTAAAATGTCTGGAAAGATACAAGAGAAACCGCTTTCCTATATTTATATGAATTCGCAATATACTTTTTTGAATTCTCTTACTTATGAACAAAGAATTTCTGAACTAGGGTTGAATCCGGATCGTGCTGACGTAATTATCCCAGCTACAAGGATTTATTTGAATGCTATGAAATGGAGTGGAGCACGGAATATATATGTACCAAAAATTGGACTTTCTGATGGAATTGTAAAAGCAATGTACTACGGTAAAATTTAGTTTTACATAAATTATGCGTCTAAATCTAATCCAAATGTTGTGCGTAATAGTTCAATATTTGGATTAATTTCTAAAAATCTATTATACCTGTCCTGGTCATTGAAACTTCTTTTATTTTCTACGCTTTCATTGACTATCACTTCGATTGTAATATCATGATTGTGTAAGTGTCCTTTCAAGTAGCCTAGAAGCCCATTTAATTCTTTTTCAAAATCTAATTTAGAACCTTCATTTGGTAATTCAATTGATATCGCAGTGCCATTTAATTTTGGATCGTTAATGAGTAATAAGGATTCCATAATTTTGTAACCTTTGTCTCCTAATCGTTGGGCATATTTATTCCAATACAACAACATTTCTGTCTCGGTGAAAGATTCCGTGGGTAAGTGAAGTACTTCTTTTATGATTCCTTTACTGCTTTCTTCCAATGCTTTTTTGGCTCGAATGCTCGATAATGAAAACGCAGAAACTTTTGGTCCTTCGGATTGTGCAATACTACTTTTTGTTGCGGGACTAGCAACTGGAATTGATGGAACAGTAGTTTTAGTTTCCAGTTCTTTTATTGGAACTGATTCTATAACTTGTATAGCAGGTTTTGGATCTTCAATTGTCGGTTGAACCGTTATTGAATAATCGTTCTTTCTATAATAAGTAGGTGGAATTATATATTGCTCAACTTTTTTTTTTCTCCATCAAAAGTGATAGAGGCCAGTTGCATTAGGCAAAGTTCAACAAGAAGTCGTTGGTTTTGACTCAGTTTGTATTTTAAATCACAATCGTTTGCAATCTCAATTCCTTTCAATAGAAAGTCTTGACTGCATTTTTGTGCTTGCACCCCATACATTTGCTGTGCTTGTTCCCCCACTTCTAATAAAGTTAAAGTTGCAGGTGTTTTAGAAACTAATAAATCTCTAAAATGAGAAGCCAATCCCGATACAAAATGATGCGCGTCAAAACCTTTAGCTAGAATTTCGTTAAAAGCCATTAATAAATCTGGTATTTTATTTTCCAAAAGCAAGTCGGTGATGTTGATGTACGTTTCGTAATCCAACACATTCAAATTTTCTGTAACGGCCTGACGTGTTAAATCTTTTCCACAAAAAGAAACTACTCGGTCAAAAATTGACAAAGCATCACGCATGGCACCATCAGATTTTTGAGCAATAATATGCAAAGCGTCATCTTCAAAAACTACGCCTTGACTGGTGGCAACTTCGGCAAGATGCTCTTTGGCATCTTTAACGGTAATTCTCTTGAAATCAAATATCTGACAACGAGAAAGTATCGTTGGAATAATTTTGTGTTTTTCGGTCGTTGCCAAAATAAAAATAGCGTGCTTAGGCGGTTCTTCCAATGTTTTTAGGAAAGCATTAAAAGCTGCCGAAGACAACATGTGAACCTCATCGATAATATAGACTTTGTATTGTCCCGTTTGTGGCGGAATCCGCACTTGGTCAATAAGATTCCTTATATCATCAACAGAGTTGTTCGATGCAGCATCTAATTCGAAGACATTAAAGGCAAAATCTTCAGTGGGATCATCATATCCTGGCTGGTTAATTTTACGAGCCAAAATACGGGCGCAAGTTGTTTTTCCAACGCCACGAGGTCCTGTAAATAACAATGCTGAGGCTAAGTGATTACTTTCTATGGCATTCAATAAAGTATTGGTAATGGCTTTTTGTCCTACAACATCTTTAAATGTTTGAGGACGATATTTACGGGCCGAGACAACAAATTGTTCCATAGAAATTTTATTCGAAAGCAAATATAGGTTTTAATTTAAAGATGGAAAAATTTAAGTATTGAAAGATTTTAGAATTTTCAAAATGGTTTTTGTTTACCAAATTCCATAGCCCAGGTAGTAGTGAAAATCCTTATGCGCCGTGGTTCGGCGGATAAGATTGCAACGGATAGTTGGAAATAGCTCCTGAAAATAGTATCCACTATGATTTTTTTAAAAGGATTTATTATTTTCTTCCTTTGATGCTAAGATCAATTAGAACCCTTGCGGCACCATTATCAGAATTTGCTGCATATCCCGCTACAAACACACCTTTTTTACCTGAAGTAGATTTGATGCCATAAACTGTTGCTTCGTCATCTGGATTGGTGTCTCCTTCGTAGCGGTAAATATGTTGAATTTCATAATGGCTTGGGTTTTTTACAATATCTTCATCATGAAGATTAAAATCAAAGGTAAATCCCATTTCATTCAAATCATCTAAAGCTTTAGAAACGGTGGCATAATGATACATATTTGACATAATAGAGATTTTTTAGTTATTTATTAAAGGTAACTATTTTATTGTGAATTGATTGTAAAAGGCTTGTTAAAGTAAGTAACAGTAAATGAAAAAAAAGAATTAAATAGTGTAAGTTTGCACCGCAGACCGCCTTATCGCCGTTTTGAGCAATCAAGAGGGAGGAAAGTCCGGACACCAGAGGGAAGCATAGCGGGTAACGCCCGTCGGTCTCGTCTTTACGGATGAGATTAGGACAAGTGCAACAGAAAGTATGTACAGGTAATGCTGTAGTGAAACCAGGTAAACTCTATGCGGTGAAATATCAAGTATATCAGCATTTAAGGGCTTCTCGTCCGTTGCTGAAGGGTAGATAGCTTGAGTCTCGTAGTAATATGAGATCTAGATAAATGATAAGGGGACACTGAAATAAATTCAGTGTTTACAGAATCCGGCTTATAGGTCTGCTTTTTTTTCAATGGGTTCTTCAGATTTACTTTTAAAAGCAAAAGAAATTTATTAAAGCAGCATTCTCCTTTTTGTTTCGTGCTATACTATTCAATCGTCATTGATTTTAGTTTTGTTCTATAAGCCTCCAGTGCTATAGATTTAGAAATAAAACCATAGTATTTTTCCTCTTTAAGAACAGGTAAAAATGCTTTTTTTGATTTCTCGAACTTGTTCATTACTATTTCCATGCTGTCATCAGGTGAAATTATTTCAATAGGCGCAAGCATAATCTCTTTGACCAACGTATATTTTACGCGGTAGGAATTAAATATTATTTCTCGAATATCATTAAAGTGAACGATTCCTAATAAGTTTTGTTTTACATCAACTACACCAAATATTACTTGATTGGAATGGGAAATTAAATCTACTAGTCGTTCTAAATTTTCATCAGGAGTAACTGTTAAGAAATCAGTTTGTATGATGGAATTGGTCTCTAAAGTAGATAGCACATTGGTGTCTTTATTACTAGTAAAGGCATGTCCTTTTTCCACTAGCGTTTTAACATCCATGGAATGTTTTTCGAAACGTTTTGAAATCGCAAAACTAATAGAGGCCACAATCATTAAGGGAATCATTAAGTTATAACCTCCAGTTATTTCTGCTATTAAGAATATCGCAGTCAACGGAGCATGAAACAAACCACTCAAGATTCCAGCCATACCAACCATAGTAAAATTACTGATTGGCAAGTTAGTGAGCCCGGTTAAATTTAGAAATTTGGAAAAGAAAAATCCAACATAAGATCCTAGAAACAAGGAAGGAGCAAAGTTACCGCCGTTTCCACCGCTACTTAGGGTTATCCCTGTGGCAAAAACCTTTAGCATCATTGTGCTGCCTACAAAAAGTAATAGCGCCCAACTGTTGTCTCTAAACTCACTAAACAACGTGTTTTCTAATAATTTTCCTGGATCACTCTCGGACAATGTTTTAATACTTTCATATCCTTCACCAAAAAGTGTAGGAAAAATAAAAATAAGTACCGCTAAAATGGAAGCTCCAAATAATGCTTTTTTATAGGGTGATAATTTTAGTCTTGCAAAGAAATGTTCTACTTTCTGGAAATTACGGGAATAGTATATGGATATAAATCCTGTTAACAATCCTAACAAAATATAATAAATAATGTTATGATAATCAAAACTTTGTTGTTGTTTGAAGGACAACAAAATTTTCTCGTCTAATGCAATTACGGAGACCAAAGCACCTGTTGCAGCCGCAATCATGATGGGTGTAAAGGCTGCAATACTCACATCTACTAGCAATACCTCAATGGCAAATAAAACACCTGCAATTGGGGCGTTAAAAGCGGCGGCAATTCCGGCAGCAACGCCGCATCCTATTAGTAAAGTTCGGTCTTTGTAACTCAACTTGTATTTTTGTGCGTAATTCGAACCAAAAGCTGCACCAGTAATCACGATAGGACTTTCTAAACCAGCGGAACCTCCTAAACCAACGGTTAATGAACTGGTGACGATTTGAGCGTACATTTGTTTTTTGGGAATAATACTTGCTTTTTTAGCGACAGCGTATAAAATTTGGGAAGTGCCTTTTTGGATTTTCCCTCCTAAAACTTTCTTAACCACTAAAACAGTCAATATGATACCTATGATAGGTAGAATACTATTAATGAACCCTAATTTCAAGATTCCGTTAACGTAAGTCGCGAATGAAAAAACCCAGTGAGCAAACGTTTTTAGCACAATTACAGCAAATGCAGAAGAAATACCCACTAAAACGGCGGATAGAAATATAAACTGTTTTGGAGTCAATAAAGACTGCGCAATTGCAATTACTGTTTCTAGTTTTGAAATATATTTTTTGAACATGATATTTTTTAAAGGGGATACAAAACTACTATTATTTTAATCCTAACACATATTTTTTAATGCTTCTTTTGTACTTAATTTTTTTAAATCATTGGATTTTACAAACGCTATAACGTCTTCAGGACTTGTTTTTGCATATTCTCGTAACGCCCAACCGATTGCTTTTTGAATAAAAAATTCTTTAGAATGGGAATGCTTTAAACATTCGGAAAATAAAAAATCAGCATTTGTTTTTTGTTTATAACCCAATTGAAATAAAATTGCACTTCGATTCAACCACATATTTTTTGCTGTTGAAAATCGTTCTATTACCTTTTTGGTTTCTAATGGGAATTCCGTTAAATACTGACCTAAAATGTACTTTGCAATCGTATCGACACTGTCCCACCAAGAATTATCTCTTATCAGTTTTTCAATCAGTTGAATATCTTCTTTTTTATATTTTCCTTTGCCTTCTTTTATCAAAATTTCAATGGCGCAATAATGAAATTCTCGTTCTATTTTTGAATATAATTCTGATACAATTGCTCCTGTATTTGCTGAAACTTCTTGTTTGTTTTCTTTCCAAATTTCCTTAAAAATACGCCTTCTTTCTTCCGTTTTTATCCCAAAAAAAGTAAAGTTGTTCTTCATGTATTTTGCCATCGCAAATGCATTTTTTGGATTTTTATTTGCTGTAAAAGCGCTTTCTAAGGCAAGTATAAAGTTCATAAGTATTAATTTTTTCCGTCATCGTGAGCGCTTCCGAAGTTTGGGGAGAAGGATTAAAATCCTACGGCTTTATCGTCTCCTCTAAAATCAGCACCACCTTCCATTTTGTTATTTGGTAAAACCAATATGGCATCCACTTTACCTATAACAGGAGTTGTCTTTTCATTGATTAAATATCCTTTTGATTTTAAGGTTCCAAATGTTTTAGTGTCGAAAGTGTTGGGTTCAAATGTGATCAAATCCGGTAACCATTGGTGATGAAAACGAGGCGCATTTACCGCTTCCTGCATACTCATACTGTATTCATAAACATTTAAAATGGTTTGCAATACTGATGTAATGATTGTTGAACCACCCGGAGAACCGACAACCATAAATAATTTACCGTTTTTCTCTACGATGGTGGGAGTCATGGAACTCAACATTCGTTTTTGTGGCGCAATACTGTTGGCCTCATTGCCCACTAATCCAAACATGTTAGGTTCACCTGGTTTGGCACTGAAATCGTCCATTTCGTTATTTAGGAAAAATCCCAATTCATCACAATAATATTTAGATCCATACCCATCATTAAGGGTGGTGGTTGACGAAACGGCGTTCCCAAATTGATCAACAATGGAATAATGTGTCGTCTCTGTACTTTCATTATACGTCACTTTTCCTTCTTTTATTTCCGATGATAAATTGGCTTTTTCAAAACTAAAATTTGACATTCTTTGTTTCAAATAACCATCTGCCATTAAAGCTTTCAAAGGGATTTTTACAAAATCAGGATCGCCCAGATAATAACTTCTGTCTGCGTAAGCGCGTCTTTCTGCTTCTACAATAACTTGAATGGCTTCGGTTGAATTATGGCCCATTTTTGCTAGGTCAAAAGGTGCAATCATTTTGAATATTTGAGCCAGACATATTCCGCCACTGCTGGGTGGAGGCATCGAGATTACCTTTAAATCTTTGTAGTCAAAAGTGAGTGGTGTTCTCCATTTGGCTTCGTATTGAGCCAAATCTTCTATCGTGATTATGGCTCCTTTTTCCTGAAGGTATTTCACTAATATTTTAGCAGTTTCTCCCTTGTAAAATTCATCTTTGCCATTTTTTGAAATTCTTTTCAATGTAGCGGCTAGTGCAGGATAGCGGATGATATCATTTTCTTTAAAAGCCCTTGCAAATAAGGTCTTGTCTCCATTTACCTTGATGATTTTATCTCGATACGCAGCCAATCGGTCTTCTTGTTTTTTGGTAACAACAACTCCTCTTTCTGCTAGTGCAATAACAGGTTTCAGAATTTCTTCGATCGGTAATGTACCTAATTTTGCATGAACTGCAAAAACGCCGGCAATTGTTCCGGGAACACCAATAGCTAGCGGAGATTCGGTACTCTTACCTTTTATTACATTTCCTTTTTCGTCTAGAAACATATTTTTTGTTGCTGCTAGTGGGGCTTTTTCTCGGTAATCTAGAGAACCAATTTCGCCATTTGCTTTTCGATACACCATAAAACCGCCACCGCCTAGATTTCCTGCAAACGGATAGGCAACTGCCAAAGCCAATTCGGTAGCAACCATTGCATCAAAAGCATTGCCTCCATTTCTCATGATTTCAACACCAATTTTGGAAGCTTCTTCACGTGCCGAAACGACCATCGCTTGATTAGACACTAATCCGGTGGGTTGAACACTATTTTGTTGGGTTTTGCAACCAATAGATAAAACACTCAATAGAATAATAATTTTTTTCATTTTCAGTATATAAATTTAAAAACCAACGGCTTTGTTATCGCCTCTTTTATCAGCGCCACCTTCCAATTTGCCGTTTGAAAGAACCAAAACGGCATCGACTTCGCCAATAATTTCTTTATTTTTTTCATTGATGCGATAGCCTTTTTTCTTCAAATCAATCAATAGTTTTTTATCGAAAGAATTGGGTTCAAAAGTAATCTCATCTGGCATCCACTGATGGTGAAATCTTGGAGCATTTACGGCTTCTTGCATACTCATTCCAAATTCATAGACATTCAATATCGTTTGTAAAACGGATGTAATTATAGTGGAACCTCCCGGCGTTCCTAAAACCATGAAAAGTTTTCCTTCTTTTTCAACAATCGTTGGCGTCATAGAACTCAACATTCTTTTTCCTGGAGCGATGCTGTTGGCTTCACTTCCCGTAAGACCATATAAATTAGGGATACCTGGTTTTGCACTGAAATCGTCCATTTGATTATTCAAAAAGAAACCTAATTCGTCGCAATATATTTTTGACCCATAATTATCATTTAAAGTTGTAGTTGCTGACACTGCATTGCCGGCAGCATCAATTATAGAATAATGCGTAGTTTGGTTGCTTTCATATCCTTTGATTGTTCCATGCGCAATATCAGAGGATTTTGAAGCTTGATCAAATGAAAAATCCTTCATTCTTTTTTCTAAGTACGGTGGGCTTACTAATTCTTTTATTGGAAGTTTTACAAAATCCGGATCACCCAAGAAATAATTCCTGTCCGCATAGGCTCTGCGTTCAGCTTCTGTAAGTACTTGGACTGTTTTTAAGCTGTTGTGTCCCATTTGTGAAAGGTTGAAAGGGGCAATCATTTTCATAATTTGATTCAGACAAATTCCACCGCTGCTTGGTGGTGACATCGACGTGATTTTTAAATTTTTATACTGAAAAGTAATTGGAGTTCTCCACTTCGCATTGTAACTATTTAAATCTTCCATTGTGGCATTTCCACCTTTTTTAGCCAGAAAAGCAATCAGTTTTTCAGCTGTTTCACCTTTGTAAAACTCATCGCGACCATTTTTCGCAATTCGTTTAAGTGTTGCTGCTAGTGCGGTATATTTTATAGTGTCATTTTCTTTATAAACTTTGGAAAACAAACTATTTTTACCATTACTTTTCACAAAGGAGGCTCTATAATAAGCCAAACTTTCGGCTTGAAATTTAGTGACAACAACACCTCTTTCTGCCAAAGCAATTACGGGTTTTAGAATTTCACTGATGGGTAAAGAACCATATTTTTTGTGTACTTCAAATATTCCAGCTATTGTTCCCGGAATTCCAGATGCCAAAGCCGTTGCTCTACTTTTTCCTTCTATTACATTTCCTTTTTTGTCCAGAAACATATCTTTAGAAGCTGCCAAAGGAGCTTTTTCTCTATAATCGATAGCTCCCGTTTCGCCATTGGCTTTTCTGAAAACCATAAAACCACCACCACCAATATTTCCAGCTTGTGGATGTGAAACTGCCAAAGCCAATTCTGTGGCAACCATCGCGTCAAAAGCATTTCCACCTTTTTTTAGGATTGCAACTCCAATTTGCGAAGCTTCTTCCCGAGCTGAAACTACCATAGCTTTTGAAGTTACTAAGCCGGTAGGTTCTACCGTTTTTTCATTCGATTTACAGCTTAGAATTGCTAAGGAAAGGAAGAGAATTATTTTTTTCATTTTTAAGATGGTATTTTGGTTTTATGTGTAAAGTTGTGGTTGTTTTTATTATGTATTACTTCAAATGTTCTAACCACATAGAGACATAGAATATTAGTTTGTATATTAAGAAGCTTCGCTTAATATTAGATTTCATAGGTGGATTTATTTATTCTTTTGGTAAGATTTTATAAAATTCATTAACAAAAATCCTTTGTCCCTCCTTGAAAATATTAAACCAATTAAAATTTATCAAAATACCTTTCGGTGATTTTAATAATTTCATGTGATTCAAAAGTTTAGCTTAAAAAGCAGGATGGATTTCTGAAACGGCTTTAAATTCAATAACAATCAAGTTTTCAATTAACAAATCACATCTAAAATCAGATTCCATCATTTTGCCCTTGTAAATTACAGGTATTTTATGCTCTGAAATAAAATTAATATTTCTTAACCTTAATTCCTCTTTCATTCATTGATGATAAACACTTTCTAGTAAGCCTCTACCCATGATTTTATGAACTTCTATTGCCGCACCAATAATTTGAAAGCTTAAATCATTAAGATATTTTTGTGTAATCATTCCTTAGACTATTTCAAATTAATACTATTTTTAGACTGTTATATCTTTAAACGAATACCAACAGGTATAATTTATTTTTCAGATTTTTTTTGAAAACACAGTAACAACTAAATTTTATAGCTATCTAATTTTCAAAAATATTTCGTTTCTAAATCATAAATTGTAACTCTGTTAATCCAAGAATTGGACTATAGATTTCTTTTTTTCTATGTTTCTATGTGGTTAATTTTCATTTAATTTATTTCAAAAATTTTAATTATCTTATATAAGAATGTAGGTAAATTTATTATCTCAATTTTAACCAATTAAGAAAAATCTATATTTTTATGTGATAACATTGTAATCATTCATCAAGTATTTTTTGTTTTACAAAAGTCCTCAGTTGTTCAAAGAATGCTGTAAACTCGTTTTCAAAATCCGTGTAAAACTCTTGTAGTTCTGTTGTAGCAAACCGCATGTTTGATTGATTTTTTGTCCGGCTATCCATTTGCGTTAAAATGTGGTCAATTCCACTGATTGTTTGGTAACTTACCAACCAATTTTCCTTAAATAGAATAGGCATTATTTTTATGGTTCTTTCCGAAAGCACGTTGTTGTTATCCCGTAAAGATTGATAAAAACGCTCAACGAAATCCTCCAGTTTTTCATCGGAATAACTACTCCAATTTTTAGCTAAAAAATGATCGTAAAAAATATCTACAATCACTCCAGCATAATGGTGATAATGCTGATGAAGACGTTTCGTACTTTGTCTAAAAACAGGATGTGCATCTGTAAACGTATCAATGGCACGGTGCAGTATGATTCCTTTTTGAATTTCTAATGGATAACTTTCAAAATGTTTTCCCCGAATTCCATCGGCCATGAAGTTACCAATTTTAAGTAGATCATTGTTGCCAGAAAGATAGATGTGTGCTAAAAAATTCATTCGCCTAATTTAGGAATTTAAATGATGAATTTGAAATCTAATTGACTTTTGTAATCCGTCAATTATTATATTTGTAGGCAATTTAAAATTTACAATTCAAAAATTAAAATAATAAGCAATGACTTTAATAAAATCAATATCGGGAATTCGTGGAACAATAGGAGGGAAAGTAGGGGATAATTTGACTCCACTTGATGCAGTAAAATTTGCTTCGGCTTACGGAACTTGGTTGAAAGATTACATTGGAAAAGAAAAAATCACTGTTGTTGTAGGTCGTGATGCCCGAATTTCGGGACCAATGATTCACAATTTGGTTGTGAACACTTTAATTGGTTTAGGAATAGACGTAATTGATTTGGGGCTTTCGACAACACCAACTGTTGAAGTGGCCGTTCCGTTAGAAAAAGCCGAAGGTGGAATTATCTTGACCGCTTCGCACAATCCTAAACAATGGAATGCCTTGAAATTATTGAATAAAAAAGGAGAATTCTTAAACGGAGAAGAAGGATTAAAAATTCTTGAAATTGCCGAAGCAGAAGCTTTTGATTTTTCGGATGTGGATGATTTAGGAGTCATTCTGATTAACGATGCTTATATGGATATTCATATTGATGAAGTATTGAATTTGCCTTTGGTAGATGTTGATGCAGTAAAAGCAGCGAAATTCAAGGTAGTAGTTGATGGTGTAAACTCATCGGGTGGAATTATCATCCCAAGATTATTGGAACTAATGGGCGTTGAAGTGGTGGAGTTATACTGCGAACCAAACGGACATTTCCCTCACAATCCAGAACCGTTAAAAGAACATTTAACTGATATTTCAGAATTAGTTGTAAAGGAAAAAGCCGACTTAGGAATTGTTGTGGATCCTGATGTGGACCGCTTGGCTTTCATTTGCGAAGACGGTGAAATGTTTGGTGAAGAATATACATTGGTGGCTTGCGCCGATTATGTATTGAGTAAAACACCAGGAAATACAGTTTCTAATATGTCCTCTTCTCGTGCGTTGCGTGATGTGACGAATTCGCATAACGGAAATTACGAAGCCAGTGCAGTAGGCGAGGTGAATGTTGTGGAATTGATGAAGAAGAACAATGCTGTAATAGGTGGTGAAGGAAACGGTGGAATTATTTATCCTGAGTTGCATTACGGTCGTGATAGTTTGGTAGGAGTTGCGTTGTTTTTAACGCATTTGGCTAACAAAAAAATGAAGGTTTCTGAGTTGCGTGCTTCGTATCCTGAATATTATATGAGTAAAAATAAAATCGAATTGACGCCACAAATTGATGTCGATGCAATTCTTGTTGCCATGACAGAGAAATACAAGAACGAAGATATTACAACCATTGATGGTGTGAAAATTGACTTTGCTGAAAATTGGGTGCATCTAAGAAAATCGAATACTGAACCAATTATTCGTATTTATACGGAAGCGGCTTCACAAGAAAAAGCAGATGCTTTAGCACTAAGAATTATTGATGAAATAAAGGCAATTGCTGGGATATAAAACCGTATTTGATACAAATCAAACCCTTTCAAAATTAGATTTGAAAGGGTTTTTGTTTTTTACGATAGGTACGAAATTAAAAACTCACTCTGAAACTTACATTTGGTGTTAAGCCAAGTGCTTTATTATCTACTTGAATGGCATCATTCTGGTCATTCGGATTCACTTTGTAATAGCGATTGATTACATTATCTTGATTGGTAACATTTATCACTCCAGCAGCAAAGGAAGCTTTAATTGATTCAGATAAATTGAAATTATAATTTAAAGAAGCATCTAAGCGCATGAAATCATCTAAGTTTTCACTGTTTGGGAGACCGTAATTCACCATCGTATTATTTCCAGATCGAACCGTTTCTTGACCCGCTAGTGGCCTCGTGTATGGGACTCCATTTCTCCAAGTACCACCAATAGCAATTTTTAAATTTTTAAGAACGTTATACTGAAAACCAATTGATGTAGAATGTCTGATATCTGCATTATTGGGAAATGTGGTTGGAGTAAAAGTATCGAACTTGTAGTTGTTTTTGCTGAAAGTATAACTCAGCCAAACGCTGTATTGACTTGCCGTCTTATTAGCTAAAAATTCAATCCCTTTTGCAGTGTAACTTCCATGGGCATTTTTGTATTGAAAATTGTTGTAAAAACCTTGATTGTAAGCCGTAATACCATCAACAATTTTATAAAAACCTGTAGCTTCAATATTTAATTTATTTTTATTGAATTCTAAACCAAAAGAACCTTGCTTACTCGTTGCAATAGGAATGTCTTGATTGTTTACCAATACCCAGCGTCTTTTTTCAACTCCTAAAAAATCATCTTCAAAGTCTACAATTTGAGTTGTAGATTGATTTTTAAACTCTCCTTCTAACTTTAATGCAAATTGATCCGATACTTGCTGTCGAATGTTTATTCTGGGTTCGAGCAAAAGTTTTTCAAATTTTTGAAAATAATTCGCTCGTATGCCAACTCTCAAATAGGTGTTGTGTTTGTTGTATTCCAACTCAGTGAATAAAGCGTGGTTCAATAAAACCTCTTTTTTAGTACTGGAATATAACGGAGCACTAACGGTGGTTTGATTTAACATTCCCGTTTCATTGAATTGGTACCCGAACAAGAAATTTAAATGATCGCTTGTTTTGTAATTGACATTTAATTTAACGCCTGTTTCTAGTACTTCATTGGCTTCGGTTAAGCGCTGATCTGTTTCTACTCTGTAATCTACAGCATCAATATTGTATTTGGAAAAGTAAGTAATGAAGTTTGAACTCAATTTTGGATTCCATTGTGCTTTCCAGTTGCCTCCGTAGCCACTGTTTTTCTGGGATAAAGTACTGCTTTTAGATTGGGTTTCGTTTGTATTTGCAGTCACACGCTCGGAATAATCCAAAGCGTTGTTGATACCAATAATATTCGCTCTGAATTGATGTTTTTCGTTCAAATCAAAAAGGATTTTAGCGGTATAATCATAAAAATAAAAATCAGAAGACGTATCGCGTTGATCGTTATCGGTATTGATTTCGGTATCCTGAAAACTGCGATCAAAATATTTAGTGTAGGTAGGAGTGGTAAACAAATCTGTAATCGATCGTCGACCTGAAACATGTAATTCTAATTTGTTAGTTATCGGAATTTCTAAAAAAACATCAGAGCTAATGGAGTTAATCCCTGCACCACCAGAAAAGGTATTGGTCACCACATCTTTGGTGTACATGTTAATTGTACTGGAAACGCCATCACTGTAAGCAGCACTTGTTCCGTTTTTACTTACGATGACTTTGTTCGTGAGATTGGGGTTATAAGCGGATATCAATCCGAAAAAATGACCGGAATGATACATTTTGATATTGTCCCAAAGTACTAAATTTTGATCATTCGTACCTCCTCGAACATTTATATTGGCAATGCTTTCATTTGTACTTTCTACACCCGGAAGTGCTTGTACTGATTGCAAAATGTCAGGCGCTATTAAACCCGGAAGTATCCCAAATTTTTTAGTGTTCAAAACAGTACTTCCATCCAAGTATTTTTGCAATCCAGTCGTTAGATATACAGGAACCAAAACCTGATTTAGTTCTTCATTTTTCGTAGAAAGAACAATTTCTTTACAATTGTTTTGTGTCGAAAATAATTCGTTAGCAGAAAATGATTTGGACTCAAAGCCTAAATAAGAAATGTTTACGGTTGCATTAATTGGAATATTTTGTAAACTGAATGTTCCATTTTCATTAGTGATAGTACTTTTTTGTATATTGTTTACAACTATTGAAGCACCTATTAAACGGGATTTATTCTCACTTGACAACACAATCCCACACACAGAAATCGTTTTGTTAAGTATAGAAACCGTAACGTATCGATCGTTTAAAGCCTTAAAGTTTAAAAGTGTTTTGGAGTTGAGATAATCGATTGCTTCTTGCAAGTTCAATGAATTACTTGGTTTGTCAATTGTAATTCCAGCTACATCTTCAACAGCATAGGAAAACTTGACATTAAATTGCTTTTCGATAGTAATTATGACTTCACTTAATGGTGTTTTCTTGGTTGTATTTTGTCCATTACAAAAACAGCTCATACAAATTAGCAAATATACCAGCCATTTATTGATCGCCATAGTTGTATAATAAAATGGTTTTGCCCTTTATTTTATAGCTCAATTTAAGCGGAATTGTAATTGCTTGCAGCGCGATATCTTTATCAGTGTGGGTGAAACTTCCTGTAAAAAGTTTGGAAGTATTCACACCTTCCGCTTTAATTTTTACATCGTATTGGCGTTCTAGTTCTGCAATAACCTGATTTAATGGAATTTTAATAAAACTTGATTCCTGCTCCAGCCACGAAGGATTTTTTGTACTAAAATCTGCAATCTTTTCGATTGTACCATTGATAACTCGGAACGTTTTTCCGGGAGGTAATTTAATAGTTTCCTTGTTATAGGTAACACGCACCAAACCTTCGTAACAGTGCACTTCAAAATAGTTTTTACGTTCTTTTACATTAAATTGTGTTCCTAGCACTTGTACAATTCCAACAGTTGTTTTTACACTAAAGGTTTGTCCTTTTTGAACTTTAAAATAGGCTTCTCCTTCTAAAGTTAAAGTTCTATCATCCGCCCATTTTTTTTCATCAAAACTTAATTTTGAAGTGGAGTTTAATATTACTTCAGAAAGATCAGGCAGAATTACTGATTTTGTTTGTGCTATTTGGGTTTCAAAAGAAGTAATGTTGTTAAAAAACAAGAAATACGCTGAGGTTAGCCCTACCACTAAGACAGCAGCTATTTTGTAAAATGCAGTAAAGTTTAAAGTCCTTTCTTTTGTTTTCTTTTTTGAAAAGTTTTTAGCATTAAAAGCCTCGAAAGCAACTTGCGCATCTACTTTTGGAGTTTCCAATTGTGATGCATAATGAGCAATCTTTTCAAGTGTATCAAAATCTTCAGATTGTTTCAAATCTTCGATTTCTTTGCTTGAAAGCTCATTATTGAACCATTTTAATATCTCTTTCTCGTTTTTCATTTTATATGGCTATGTTTATAAGACAACTAACTTTTAAATTACCCTATGAATAAATGACTAATTATATATTTTCTATTTGGGCTTTTAAAATTTGCAAGGCTCCAGACATTCTCTTCTCTACTGTTTTTTGAGAAACATCGAGCAACTCGGCTATTTCTCTATACTTTTTACCATCTATACGATTCAATAAAAATACTTCGCGCTGTACTTCGCTCAATGATGCGATAGCTTTGTTGAGTTTTAGCTTGAATTCTTCTTCTTCCAATAAATAGTCGGGACTTTGATTGTTTGTGTCTAAATTCGGGGCATCTTTAGCATACTTCAATACCACTTTTTGATGTTTTATCGTATTTAGAAATAAATTAGTAATACTGGTAAACAAATACGTTTTGGCTTTGTAGAAGTCGATTTTGGAACAATTCTCCCAAATTTTAGTAAACGCATCTTGTACTAAATCTAATGCTGCTTCATCATTACCACATTTGTAATATGCAAAATTATTTGCTGATTGCACGTGCTTTAAGTAAAAGTCTCTAAAGTGATTTTCTTCGCAAAGTGTACTTTTTTCGTCGCTCATTGCCTATTAATTCATTTTTTGTAGGTTGTAAATGTAAATTATTTTTTCAAAAAGCAATTGCGTTAATTGTAATTGCTTTTTTATGAAAAATATTTTATATTTTAATTAATTGATTGGTAGTGTTTTATAAAAATTTAAATAAAATTTTATATTTTTTTTAAATTTTTGGTAGGGTAAAAATAAGCGTAGTTGTCTTACTATTAGAAAGGCGCATAAAACATCGCTTGTAAATATAAAAATACATTAAATTTGAAAATTATGAAAAAATTAAAAATTGTTACCGGAATTGCATTGATGGCTATCTTAGGTTTTACATCATGCCAAAATGAAGTTGATGATGTACAAGGAGAAAATCCAAATACAAATTCAGCAAATTCAACGACAACAACTAATCTGAAACGTACGTCGATGTACGATGGTTCGTTTGATGATTTCTTGGATGGAGCCTCTTGCTCTTCTATTCTCTTGCCCGTTTCTGCCAAAGTAAATGGAGTTCAAGTTTCTATTTTTAGTCAATTCGATTACCAGCAAGTACTTTCTATTTTTGGACAGTTCAATAATGATCAAGATACAGTTGTATTGCAATTTCCTTTAAAAGTTAAATTGAGCAATTATACAGAGGTTACTGTTGCTAATCAAACCGAGTATAATGCGATTCTTAATGCATGTACATCAGCGGAATCTTCTGGTCAAGATGCAATTTCTTCAGTAAATATAAGCTTCCCTATTACAATTTTAACCTATAATTTAAGTTTACAACAAACAGGAAGTGTTGTTGTCACATCCGAACAGCAATTATATACGTATATGTCTAATGTAAGTGCTTTAGAACTGTATTCCGTTAAATATCCCATTTCAGCTACAATTGCTGATGGAACAAAAATGACGATTTCTAGTGATGCTGAATTGCAAGCAGCAATTAATGCCTCTCTAAAAACGGAAGCAACAATGGCAGAAGCAACGCAAAATTCAAAAAAATTAGAAACAATTTTAGTGAATGGAAAGTTTAAAGTTGATTCGTTTGTAAGTGCTGGTATAAATTCCGCAAGTAATTATAAAGATTTTACAATAGATTTTGCAAATAATTTATCAGTTACTGCAGTAAACCTATTAAGTACAACGGTAAACGGTACGTATGCTGTGAGTTCAGAATTAAGTGTTTTTCTAAAACTGAATTTTTCAGGTAATGCCACATTTACGTTATTAAATAATACATGGAAAGTAACGAGTTTTACGGCGTCAACAATTACATTACAAAGCTCTACTAATGCTGCCGTAACATTAGTCTTGAAACAAATATAGCTCGATTTAAGTTGGCAGATTGTGAAAAACAGCTACCTAAAATAGTGTAGCTGTTTTTTACAAATAAACTTAATAATAAATACAATAATGAAAAAATTAATTTCGCTACTTGCTATTGGTTTGTTCCTCTCGGTAGCATCTTGTTCAAAAGAAGAGGACCCTTTGGATAATGCAGTTGTAGTAAATCCCAATACAAATAAGCAGCAAACAGGAAGTTCGGCAAACGATTTATTATCAGATAAAAAGTTCAAAAGTATGGTTGTTGAAGTAGTGTACGTAAACGGTTTTGAGCCTACTCCTCAAGCAATTACCAATTTTGTAGCTTTTCTTACCGCAAGAACATTTAAGCCGGGCGGCATTAATGTTATTAAACGATCCATACCATCACCGGGGAATACGCCCTATACTAATGAGGAGATTGTAAGTATTGAGGATAAGAATAGAACGAAGTACAACAATTCTGATGAAATAGCAGTTTGGGTTTTTTTTGCAGATGGAAAATCGTCTAAGGATACGAGTACATCAGTTATTCTAGGAACGGCTTACAGAAATACTTCTTTTGTAATTTTTGAACAAACTATTCAAGGTTTAAGCGACAGTCCCTTTAAGCCAAGTAGAAGTCTATTAGAAACAACAGTCATTACCCATGAATTTGGACATATATTAGGATTAACAAACCTTGGTACCGCCTTACAAAGCAATCATGAAGATGCAGAACATCCAAAGCATTGTATCGAAAAAACCTGTTTAATGTATTGGTCTTCGGAATTAGGTGGAGGTATTGGAAATATGGTTTCGTCAGGTTCAGCACCGCAACTCGATAGTCAATGTATTGCTGATCTTCGAGCAAATGGCGGAAAATAAAAGTGCATTAGAATCAATACTTATTACAGAATAAAAATGCTTAAGAAATTTTCTTAAGCATTTTTATTTTTATACCCACAACTAGACTGCTACTATGAAAATAATACCCACGGTGAATTTCAGCGTAAGCAGTTAGTGCAGATCTTTATTTTGTTTAATAAATCAGTTTTTAATCAATTTGAAAAAGACTATTTACTAAAAATCAATATCTTTGAACTCAAATTAAACGCAAATGATTACCAAAGAAGCGCCAACACAATTAGAGCACTATTTTCAACAGTATCGCGACAACATAATTGGAATAAACCAAAAGTTTGAATCTCCTTATGGACAAAAACAAATTGTTTATACAGATTGGACTGCTAGCGGTCGATTGTATCGTCCGATTGAAGAGAAATTAATGAATCAATTTGGTCCTTTTGTAGCCAATACGCATACTGAAACCACTGTTTCTGGAACTGCCATGACCAAAGCGTATCACCAAGCGCGTCATATTATCAAACATCATGTAAATGCTAGTGCTGATGATGTTTTGATTACAGATGGAACCGGAATGACAGGTGTTGTGAATAAATTTCAACGCATTTTGGGTTTAAAAGTACCTGAAAACTTAAAAAATTTTATCACTATTCCAGCTGAAAAAAAACCAATTGTTTTTATTTCGCACATGGAACACCATTCCAATCAAACCTCTTGGCTAGAAACGATTGCTGATGTTGAAGTTATTCCTTCCACTGAAGATGGATTATTCAGTATAGAAAATTTAGAACTTCTATTAGAGAAATATAAAGAAAGGCCTTTTAAAATAGCGTCAATCACTTCTTGCTCAAATGTTACGGGAATTAGAACTCCCTATCATGAAGTGTCCAAAATCATGCATCAACATCACGGACTTTGCTTTGTGGATTTTGCTTGTTCGGGACCTTATGTGAAAATTGATATGCATCCTGAAGACGCTGAAAGTTATTTGGACGCCATTTTTTTCTCACCTCATAAATTCCTTGGCGGACCCGGAACTTGTGGAGTTTTGGTTTTTAATAAAAAGTTATATCAAAATTTAGTTCCTGATAATCCAGGCGGCGGAACCGTAAGTTGGACGAATCCTTGGGGCGAACATAAATACATCGATAATATTGAAGATAGGGAAGATGGTGGTACCCCCGGTTTTCTTCAGGTGATAAAAACGGCATTGGCTGTTCAGTTGAAAGAACAAATGGGAATCGAAAACATCTTAAAAAGAGAGCACGAAATAGTAGATTATATTTTCGCAGCACTAGGAAATATTTCCAATATAAAAATCCTTGCAGGACAACATCAGGATCGGTTAGGAGTTATTTCTTTCTTTGTGGAAGATTTACATTTTAATTTGGGCGTGAAATTATTGAATGATAAATTCGGAATTCAAACTCGTGGTGGTTGTAGTTGCGCAGGAACCTATGGACACTTTTTATTGCATGTAGACCAGGAAACATCTCATAAACTAATTGACGAAATTACACTTGGAGATTTAATCAGAAAACCAGGTTGGATCAGAATGTCAATTCATCCAACAACTACAAATGCCGAAATTGAATTTGTATGTAACGGGATAAAAGCATTGGCCGAAAATCATAAAACTTGGGCATTGGATTATAAGTATAATACGGTTACCAATGAGTTTATAAATAAGAACGCACAACCACTAGAAGATGAATTAGTAAAAAACTGGTTTTCTTTATAAGAGATGTCGTTTAAAAAAACTAAAAAAATCACTTAGTATAAACAATCTTCTATACTACGTGATTTTATTGAATACTGTTACTGATCAGTGCAAACTGAACATTACCTTTTATGTTTCCATCTTTTGTGCGTCCAAAAATAATATTCAGGAGCTTCAAGAATTTGTTGTTCTACTTCACGTAAAAAGGTGCTGGTGATTTCAAAATCAGGAATCGATCTCGGATTGTCTGTAATGGGTACAAAAGTAGCCTCGTAAAATCCTCTTTTTACTTTTTTTACTTTTACAAAAAGAACAGATAAATCGTATTTTTTGGCAAGCATTTCTGCACCGGTATGAACAGGGACTTCTATGTCCATGAATTTATCCCAATGAAAGGCTCTGTTTAATTTTGGAGACTGATCACTTGCAAGTCCGTACATGCTGAGGATCCCATTTTTTTGGTTTTCTGCCATCAACGGAATCGCTTTTTTAGTTTCTACTAATTCAGCATTGTATTTGGATCGAATGTCTCGTATTAATTTATCAAAATATTTATTTGCAATTTTTTTATAAACGCCAATTCCTTTAAATTTTGTTTTAGCATTTATTGACAATAGCCATTCCCAACTCGCATAATGAGAAGCTAATAAAATAGTGCTATTGCCTTTGTTTTCATACTCTTTTACCAATTCGATATTAGTAACAACAAATCTTTTATTCATTTCTTCGGATGAAATGGTCATCGTTTTTATCATTTCTAAAAACATATCACACAAATGGTGGTATGATTTTTTTTCGATTATTAAACGCTCTTCAGCACTAAGATGAGGTAATGCTAGCGCCAAATTATATTTAACTGTTTTTTTTCGGTAGCCAATGATGTAATAAACTATTAAATAAATGAAGTCAGAAAACCAGTAGAAAACTCTGAAAGGAAGAATGGAAATAATCCATAAAAAAGGAAAGGTTAGGATAAAAACAAGAAATTGCATGCCGTTATTTTTCTTGCAAATATAAGGTAAAAATGATTGTCGAGATAAAATTTGAGCGCTTACTACAGGTGTATCAGAGAATGACTATCTTTACATTTCACAATAAACATACTTTATGAATACCATTTTATTAGCAATAATTATTGTAAATGTTTTGATTAGTTACAAAGGTTTTAATGATCTCTCTTTTTTTAGAAAGTACGAATTTCATGTTGGCAGTATTCGTTCAGGAGAGCAAATCCGAATGTTATCCTCTGGTTTTCTTCATGCTGACATGACGCATTTGATTTTTAATATGTTGACGCTTTGGTTTTTCGCTCCAGTTGTTATTAGTCATCTAGGGAGCTTTTCGTTTGTGTTAGTTTATTTTGGGAGTTTAATTTTTGGGAGTTTATTAACAATGGCTTTTCATAAAGATGATTATGGGTATAGAGCTGTAGGTGCATCAGGTGCCGTTACGGGTGTTTTATATTCGGCGATATTGCTGCAGCCAGATATGATGTTGGGTATCTTTTTTATTATTCCAATGCCTGCGTATGTTTTTGGAATCCTTTATTTATTGTATTCTATTTATGGGATGAAAGCTAAGAATGATAATATAGGTCATACGGCACATTTTGGAGGTGCAGTAGGTGGTTATTTAATCACATTACTAAAAGAGCCTACTTTGTTAGTAGATCATACTTTAATGGTGATACTATTAGCTATTCCAATAGTTATTCTTTTTGTGATGGAAAAAATGGGAAAATTATAGTGGCATAACTTTTGAAAAGAATTTAGTACAAACAATTAAATTACACAAAAATGAAAAAAGCACTATTGATTCTGTCTGTTCTATTTATTTCCATGTCTTACGGGCAAGAAGTGAAGCAAGTTCCTCAAGTTAATGTAAGTGGAGAAGGAAAAGTAAAAGTGATTCCGGATCAGGCCAATATAGCAGTTACTGTTGAAACAAAAGGGAATAATGCTAAAGATGTTAAAAAGCAAAATGATGAAAAGATTGAGGCTGTTTTAAAATTCATCAAAAAAATGAACTTGGCACCAGCAGATTATAAAACACAACGCGTTTCATTAAATCCACAATACGATTACGAGAAAAAGAAACACAGTTATAATGCAACTCAAACTATAGAGATTTTATTGAAAGATTTATCAAAGTATGACGAATTGATGGAAGGTTTGGTAGACGAAGGAATTAACAGAATTGATAATGTCACGTTCCAATCTTCAAAATTAGCTCAATATCAATCTGAGGCTAGAAAATTAGCAATGAAAGAAGCGAAATTGAAAGCAGAGGATTATGTTTCTGTTTTAGGACAAAAAATAGGACGTGCCATGACTATCTCTGATAATTCACAAACCTATTTCCCACAACCTATGTATGCATCTATGAAAACCATGGAAATGAGTGATACTAGTGCTTCTAGAGAAACACTTGCAGTGGGAGAAATAAATATTACGGCTAATGTTACAGTTAGTTTTATTTTAGAATAAAGGAAAGTACAGCTTTTAAAATGAGCTAGTTTAGATAATATTTGTTGAAAACGGAACAGGATTAATCTTGTTCCGTTTTTTTTATTCCTTTTAAACGAAATAGATGACTTAAAGCTTATTTTTATCATCCAATATTTATTCAAAGGATAATTATTGTACTGGTATTTGATTATTTTGCTCGTTTTTTGTCAGTAATAACAAAGACTTTCGTCTATAGATTTATGAATTTAATAATGGATTATTCTAACACCACAGCCATTCTGCTTTTTGCGCAAAGCGAAAAGAAGGTAAGCGCCTTAAAACCAATTGCTTCTTCCTCGAAGCAAAATGTTTTGTTGTGGAAGAAAATGAATGATCATAGTATTAAAATTAGTCAACAAACCAAATTACCCTATTTTATTTCAAATGAAAATGATCAGGTGGGTGCCACTTTCGGAGAGAGAATAACGCATTCAATTGAAACTATTTTTGCTAAAGGTTTCGATAAAATTATTGTCATAGGAAATGATTGCATTGAATTGAAAGCCCATCATTTGCTTCAAGCCGAACGAGATTTAAGACGTAATGATTTAGTTATAGGGTCTGATTATTCCGGTGGCGCTTATTTAATAGGTGTTTCAAAGTTGAAATTTAAGGCTGAGCGATTCAAATCTATTCCATGGCAGACTAAAAGCGTTTTTACTGCTTTACAAACGCTTTACAGAACGCAATCAATCGCATATCTCGCGTATTTACATGATTGCAATAACGCTTCCGATTTCAAAAAAGCGACTCAAAAATTATCATTCTCTGATAGTTTTAGAAAAATACTGCTTTCGTTTTTATCCAATTATTTAGTTCAAAATGATTTTGAAACAAGATTATATTCTTTGGATTATCACGCTTTTAATTTTAATAAAGGATCACCGTTTTACGTGTAAAATTTCTGTTTAATCCTTTTTTAAATTAATTTTTCAAACCAAATGAAGCAATTTTATATTTGGGCATTGCTGTGTATCTCAACAATAGCTATGGCTCAACAAGATTTAACCGTTTCTGTAATTGATGCAGTCACACAAAAACCAGTTTCTAATTTAGCTATAACTTTAGAAAACAGAAGTAGAAATTTACAAGTACGACAAATTTCAAATATGCAAGGAAAAGTGATTTTTAGGAACCTAGAAGCGCTTGATGGGTATCAAGTTAGTGTTGCGGCAACGCAGGATTATACCGCTGAAAGTTCTAATTTTATTGACATTCGTTCCAATCAAAATCCGAATGTGACGCTACTGCTAAGAAAAAGTGGTACACAAGAATTAGATGAGGTTGTGATCTCGTCTGGGTCGAATTCAAAAATAAATCGCCGGGATGCCGAAGTTTCCTTTGAAATGAAAGCAACTGAAATTCAGGAAATCCCCGTAGAAGGTCGCGATATTACCAGAGTTTTATTCCGTTTGCCTAATGTTTCGCAAGCAACAGGTTTCTTTCCAGAAGCAGCAAATGTGAGTATCAACGGAGCGAGTTCTCAATATACGTCCTATTTAATTGATGGAATGGATAATAACGAACGTTTTTTAGGAGGACAAAAATTTGCAATTCCTTCCGGGTTTGTAAAAGATGTGACGGTTTTGACTAATAATTTCTCTGCTGAATATGGTTTAACAGGAAGCGGAATCATAAATATCACGCCACGTTCGGGTTCAAATGAAACTATGGGAGAGGTGTTCTTTATTACAAGACCTGGACCTTCCATAGATGGAAAATCAAGCTTTGCTCAAAGAGATTTGTCAGGAAACCAAGTTAAAAATGGTTTTTCAAGATATCAAACTGGAGCAGGAATAGGAGGGGCTTTTGCCAAAGACAAAACCTTCTATTATTTTAATTTTGAACATACCACTGATATCAAAGACAACTTGTTAAATGTTCCTCAGTTTGGGATTACAGAAACAGTAAGAGGAACCAATACATTTGATTATTTTTCGTCCAAAATAGACCAAATTTGGAATGCTAATTTCAACTCGTCCTTTCGTGCCAACATTGGTAGAGTAGATGTGGAGCGCCAAGGTGGCGGACTCGATGGTGGTTCGACTTTTAAATCTGCTGGAAACACGCAAGAACGGAATAGTGTTTTATTGGCTTTAAAAAACAGTTATAAATTTGGAAATTTTTCTGGAGAAACAAATGTGCAATACAGTCGTTTTAGATGGAACTATGCCAAACCATTTAATCCGAATAGTTCTCAAGTAACGATTTTAGGCGTTAATGATGAAACATTAGGGGTGATTGGTAACCCAGGTTATGTGTTTGATGCGATTGAAAATACAATACAATTGCAACAAAAAGTAAAATATTATACTGAAAAACATACTTTAAAAGCAGGAGTAAATTTTATCAGAGGGGATCATCAATTGTTTGGAGGTGGAAATCCAGTAGGAAATTATCGAGTAAAACTGAATCAAAGCCAAATTGATGCAATAAGAAATAGTGGTGTGGGCGGAAGTTTGAATGTAAATGATATTCCGCAAGAGGTACAGGTTATCAATTATAATGTAGAATTGCGTCCTACTTCTTTTGGTACCAATCAAGATATTTATTCCGCTTACATAGAAGATTTATGGTCGGTTACGGATCGATTGAATCTTACTTTAGGATTGCGTTATGACTATGATAATTTATCAAAAGGAGGAAGCGACAAAGGCGATTACAACAACTTAGCACCCCGTTTTAATTTTAATTATAAATTAGATAATTCCAGCAGTTTACGCGGTGGTTACGGAATTTCGTATGATAAAGTAAACTATGCACTTTACAGCGATGCTTTGCAACAAAACACGACTTCACAAAGCTATAAATTACAATTAGAAGAGTTAAAAAGATTAGGAATTTTACCAGCCGACACTAATATTGATCGAATTACCTACAACGGAAACTTAGGGGCAACGGTTTCAGGGGTAAGTTATTTACAAGGGCCTTCTGCAACCGATTTACAAGGACAAAGAGAGAATATCTTTTCTAATGAGCGCAGAATTTTAAATCCTAATGGCTATAAAAATGCCTATTCTCATGAATTTATGATGGGATACCAATTGCAGTTAACGGATGAAAGATTGTTTTTTGTTGATGTGGTACACAATAGAGGCGAGAACCTTACCCGTCTGCGCAATCTTAATGCAGCTGCTGAATATCCCATTGACCCTAATAATGTAGTCATTAGAACTCAGGCTGAAGCCGATGCGAGCCGACCAATTCCTATTACGAACGGAAGTGCGATCCTCAATGGACAAACGGTTACTGGTATTGCTAGAAATGTAATTGTTAGTGAAAACGAAGGAAAATCGAGATATTACGCCATGAGTTTAAATTATCAAAAAACAAGAGGTACAGATAATTATTCCTATCGATTGAATTATACGTTGTCATCCAGTAAAAATGATACGGATGGAATTAACTTTAGACCTTCGGATGCGAATAATTATGCGAATGAATGGGGGCCATCAGTAAATGATAGAACTCATAATATTAATGGAATTTACAGTTATTATCCTTTTAAAGGAACAGCGGTAACTCTAGCTGGTTTATTGCAAAGTGGGCAACCAATAAATAGAATTCCGCTTGGTTTTGGAACAACAGATTTGAATGGAGATGGAGCTAGTTTCTCTGATGCGTATCAAGGAAATAGTGATCGTTTTCCAGGAGAAGGCAGGAATAATGATCGATTACCATGGAGTACGACTTTTGATTTAGGAGTACAACACCAGTTCAAAATTACAGGAAATAATAAGTTGGAATTACGTGCGGATGTCTTTAATATATTTAATGCTGAAAATTTAAGCGGATACAGTAATAATGCGACACAAAGTAACCAAATTCAAGGTGGCTCTAGTGCAAGCGGATTGTTTACCCAAAGAAATGCTTCGCCTCCAAGACAGTTTCAGTTTGGAGTACGTTATTTATTTTAAAACGGCTATTCTGCGAGGAGTGTGAGATTGACTGGTTTTGAATTTAATACTATACTGCGTTAAGGATAGGAGTGAAAATCCTTTTTTGGGCTTTTTAGGCCAAAAAAGATTGTAGCGGATAGCCTGCCCGCCTTTTTTTGGCGGGAACGCCCCATTAAAAAATAGAAAATATGTTTATACTAAATGCAAACGAGCCAAAAGAATTGGCTGCTTATTTATACCAACAAAAATGGTTAAAGGACAGTGAAACGATTGTTTCTGTATCCAAACCAGGTGAGGGAAATATGAATTGTGTGTTGCGAATAGAAACAGCCACGCGCTCTTTTATTCTCAAGCAATCTAGAGGTTATGTGGAGAAATATCCTCAGGTTTTAGCACCTGAAAACCGCGTATTAACTGAAGCTGCTTTTTATCAAAAGATAGCAAGCGCTAAAGAAGTGCAGGATATTATGCCAACACTTTTGGGTATTGATGCAGTTAATAATTTGATCGCTTTGGAGGATTTAGGGAAGTCCAATGATTATACCGTTTTGTATGATTTAAAAGAAAAAATACCAGAAGAAGAGTTGCTGCAGTTAGTGCATTATATAAATAGTTTGCACCAAAGTTTTGAAAAAACGGTTGTTGATGAGGAGCTGGCAAATACAGCAATGAAAGCATTAAACTACGAACATCTTTTTGAATATCCTTTTAAAGAAGACAATGGATTTGATTTGGATTTGGTTCAATTGGGTTTGCAAATGGTAGCGATGCCTTATAAAAAAGACGCTGAATTAAAAGAAAAGATGGAGCGATTGGGTTCGTTGTACCTTTCAAAAGGGAAATATTTATTGCACGGAGATTTTTATCCTGGAAGTTGGTTAAAAACATCTGATGGAATTAAGGTTATCGATCCAGAATTTTGCTTTTATGGCTTGCGGGAATTTGATTTGGGTGTATTGCTCGCCCATTTGTATATGACGCAACAACAGGAGTCAACAATTGTTTTTGTAAAGGAAAACTACTCTTCTTTTGACGATTTAAATACTGCTATTTTGAATGGTTTTATTGGAATAGAAATTTTGCGTAGAATCATAGGATTAGCGCAACTGCCATTAAAAATGGATTTAAAAACCAAAGCCGATTTACTTTTGTTTGCTCGAGAATTAATTTTAGAATAATTAATTTTTTGGATCTAAAGTCCAAAATTATGACGGATAAATATCTACATGATACAATCCAAAAGCTAGGAAATAGCACTAGAGATTTATGGACAATAAAAATCAATTAGATACCTTAATCCATGGTAAAAATTTATTTTAGATTTATGATTAAGCAAATACGATGACAAAGGAAATGATGAAAAGAAATTAGAAAAAATAAAAATTCGCAAATTCGCGGTATAAAAACGTTAAAAAAAAACAGTATGAAAATCAAAATAATAGTATTTACACTTTTACTTGCGGCACAATTGCAAGCACAAACCAAAGTATGGTTTGATACGGATCTTATGATTGGAATGCCCGATAAAACACCACGAGAAGTGGATGATGGCATCACATTGATTATGGCTTTGAAACAACCTCAAATCGAGATTGTAGGTATTAGTTCGATTACCTATGTGGATTACAGCTATGATATTATCAACAAAATACTAAAATGGCACCACAAAGGGGCGGCAATTCCAGTGTATAAAGGTTCGCCAAAAGCAGCTGATTTAGGGGTTGAAAATGACGGAACACGAGCGTTGTATGAAGCGTTGAAGAAAGAAAAACTAACCATATTAGCTTTAGGACCCATGACTAATATTGCTACTTTGATTCAGAATCATCCCGATATTATTCCGCAAATCGAGAAAATTTCTGTTTGTGCAGCGAGAACACCGGGCTTGCCTTTCAATCCCGGAAACGGAAAATTGAATGTGTTTGATTACAACTATGAATTTGATACTAAATCAATGGATGTGGTTTTGAATTCGCCTATACCACTTGTATTTGCAGGCTATGAACCGAGTTCGTATACGCATATAGGAAACATAGATTTGGCTAGTTTAGATCAAAACGAAGAAGCTGATAAATGGTTGTTTGATATTGTACAACCTTGGATGGAAAAAAACGAGAAGTATTTTGGTGTTAGAGGATTTATACCTTTTGACTGCTCCACTTTAGGTGTGATTACCCATCCTGAATATTTTACGTATTACAAAGACATTCCTATTAAAGTAAATTATAAAAAAAACGATGCGCTTGAAGTACAACCTAAAGTACCGTTTAAAAATTTTCTAGAAGTGTCTTATAAATATAAAACCAAAAAGAAAGTAGATTACGCCATCAGAGCGTTGCAAGGTTTCGAAGAAAAGATTTTAGAGACATTGAGTGTAAAAAACTAACAAAACTTTAGGAATTGTTTTAAAACCAAATCTAGAAATCAGACGTATATTACTTTAGATTCAATTGCGAAACACGGACAGCAAATAAATCATTCAAAATCAATAGAATAGATTCTGTAAAATAAAAATAATAAAAGATGAAAATGAAATTACTAAGTTATGCCCTTGTGTTTTTTACAATTATAAGTTGTAGCGCACAAACCGAAAAATTGTCTTTAGTGCCTAAAAAAGGAAAGGCGGTAGCTGTTTTTGCTTCTGGTTGTTTCTGGTGCACGGAACATGTTTTTGAAGCAGTCGTAGGAGTAGATGATGCCGTGTCAGGATATACAGGTGGGAAAGTTAAAAACCCTACTTATGAATATGTAGGTTCAAACAGAACTGGACACGCAGAGGCAGTGGCTGTTTTTTATGACCCAAAAGTGGTTTCGTATAAGGAATTAGTAGCGGTATTTTTTGCATCGCAAGATCCTACAACTCCTAATCAACAAGGACCAGACAAGGGTTCGTCCTATCGTTCTATTGCTTTTTATAAAAATCCTGCTGAGAAAAAAATAATAGAAGATAAGATTAAAGAGCTTACGGCAAATAAAGTATTTGCGGCTCCTATTGTAACAGAGGTGAAGCCAGTGGTGGATTTTTATGAAGCAGAATCCTATCACCAAGATTATGTAAAAAACAATCCCAATCAGCCTTATGTGAAAGGTGTTTCAATACCGAGATACAACAAGTTTAAAAAAACATATAAAGGAAAATTAAAACCTAAATCTTAATAATCATGAAGCGATACCAACAACTTTTAATACTACCAGCTATAGCTTTTAGCTTTATGGCGTGCATGCAGTCCACTAAAACGGATAAAGCAAATACTGAGACTACAACCACAAAACAACAACAGCCCGTACTATCTTTGACTGATACGTCATTGAAAAAAGTGGCTAAAACGGATGCTCAATGGAAAAAGGTACTTTCAGACAATCAATATTATATCCTTCGTAAGCAAGGAACAGAACGACCTTTCCAGAATGAGTTTAATGACAATCATAAAAAAGGAAATTATTTCTGTGCTGCTTGTAAATTACCGTTGTTTTCGTCCAAAACAAAATTTAATTCAGGAACAGGATGGCCTAGTTTTTATGCTCCAATAAATAATAATAGAGTTAAAGAAGTAGTAGACAAAAGCTTGGGAATGGTTCGTGGGGAAATAGTTTGTGCGCGTTGTGATGGTCATATAGGACATCTTTTTGATGATGGACCTAATCCTACGGGATTGCGTTATTGCATGAATTCTGGAGCCATGTTATTTCAAGAATCAAAATAAATTGTGGTTAATTATTTAGTTCAAAAAAAGGGCGTTTGTTTCAACTGAAACAAACGCCCTTTTGAGTTTTACGATGGATACTATTTGTTATAAACAGCAACTAATTGTTCTGCCATTGCTAAAATATCTTTCGCTTCAAAATCAGGTTTGTTGGACAAAGTATATACAGATTGTCCTTCACGAGCTATAAAACATGTCTTTAAACCAGCATGCGAAGCACCGGCTAAATCCCAACCATGTGCCGCAATCATCAGCATATCTTTAGGTTGTACGGCTAGTTCTTTTGCTGCCCATAAATAAGTTATTGCTTCTGGTTTGTATTTTTTAAGACTATCAATACTCAATGCCTGCTCAAAGTAATCAGTCAAATTTGAATTGATTAATTGCTGTTTTAGTGCATGCGGTGGCGAATTCGTCAAGGTAATTAATCTAAAACCATGATCTTTTAAGAGCTTCAGACCTTTCTCTACATCAGGGTAGGCTTGCAAGGTTTGAATTTTTGAAAGGGTCGCTTTAATTTCATCTTCACTAACTTTTATATGCAGGGACGTGGCCGCCATAGACAAGGTTGCACTAGCAATTGTGCCAAAATCGTGATACGCATCAATGCTATTAGAAACAATGGAGTAATGCAATAACATACCGAACCAGATTCTAAATCCCTGCTCATTATCAAGGAGCGCATTTACCGATTTTTTTAACGGAGTCATGTCGAGTAAAGTTTCGTTTACATCGAAGACGAGGACCGGTTTATTTTTGTGTGAATTCATTTTATTATTTTAAATTATTGGTACCATTTTTTAATGGTTTCAAGTGCAGGTTTTTCCTGTGGTGTGTAATCAATACTATTTTTTGGCTCTTTATGATACGCATCAGCATACCATTTCCAGGCAAATCCGCCCGCAAACCAGTTCTTTTGCGTTAAGGTTTGAAACAAGGATTCGTAGGCATTGGCTTGCGCCAAATTATTAATTCCACTTTGATTTTCTTTCCAAGGTTCTTTGGCTGCTTGGTCGGAATTGCGATAACCAAATTCTGTAAAGAGTATTTTCTTGTTGGTTTTAGCTTGTAGCTTTTCCATTTTTAGGATGTGTTGCTGCCAAGCTTCATTAAGATCAGCAACTGCGGGTGTTGTGGCATCAGATAAAGGAAAATATGCATCGATCCCGATGTAATCCAACTCATTCCAGAAAGGGACTTTATCAAAATCATCCCAGTTTGCGGCGTAAGTTAATTTCCCAGTGTAGATTTTTTTAATTTTCTGGATTAATTGCGACCAATATTCGGGTCTTTTGGCCACTGAATTTCCTAGTTCGGTACCAAAACAAAATAGTTCTATTTTTTCTTGCTGGGCTAATTGAGCAAAATCAAGAATGTATTTTTCATAATCGGCTTCCCATTTTTTCCATTCGGAATCCGTGGCAAAATCTAAATTTCCTGTATAAAAATTATGATTTACCCAAAGATGTGGTTTTAGCATAACCGTCATTTTATACTCATGCGCCAGTTGATTACTGGCTATAATGCCTTCCGTTCTTTCGCCCCACCATTGTCTTTTATTATTGTAATGAACAGAAGCATTTTCGACGTCAACAAAAGCATACGGAATTAATGAAATCGAATTAATATGATGTGCTTTCAATTCGTCAAATGTGGTGTTTTTTAACTCTTTGATGGGGGCGACCAAATTCATTCCTTTGTACTCTAATTTCGTTTTAAAAGAGGTTGAGTCAACCATAGAGGAATGATAGAAAGAAAATCCGCTGGCGACGATCAGTAAAAATGCGGCGAGGATAAAAAAGGTTTTCTTCATAATCGTAAAGTTACTTATTAAAAAAGAGGATACTAACTTCTATGTGAAAATTAATATTTTTTAGGTTTTACAATCGCTTGATTTCCTTGTTAAAAAACGAATTTTTGTAAATAAATTTTACCGTTTGAACTGTGGCTAAAAACAAGAATAAAATCATAAAAATGGTATTGATGTAAGAACTTATTTTTAATTGATTTGCTTCAATTAAAAATTGTCCAACATGAGCAAAGAGAAACATTCCTAAACCAGTTCCTAATAAAGCACCAAGTATAAATTTATTCGTAGTTTTTATTTGATCGTCTAGTTTAGCTGTTCTAAAAAGATAGATATAAATTCCAGACCAATAGGGCCATTGGATAAAATTTAAAAGATTTAGAAATACAGCCAATAGAAAAGGATATTGAATCAGTATTAGATTAGAAAGACTGACATTTTGATGATTAGCACTACTAGTCATGAAATATAAGCCAATGACTAAAAGAAAGAGTATGGTAAACAGGTCGATAAACAGTAGTAATTTCCTTTGGTTGACGAGCCAGCGCGCTATTTTATAAACCATTTTCAAAACAAAATATTGAACAAAAATAATTCCTAAAATAAAGGAGAGTGATGCCCAATTCCCTTGTTCCAATAAAATTTGCAAACTAATTACGTTGGTATAACCTATTGGTAAAGCGCCAAGTAAACTGATCGAAAACCCTAAAAGAATTGGTTTTTTTTTAGAATGTAAAACAGCAATCAATTTCATATTTATGTAGGCTTGGTTCTAATACAAGTATAGACATGCACATTGCTAATTCCTGACGACAGTAGATAAAAAAAACCAATAAGTGTTTTTGAGGCTTATTGGTTTTCAAATCTAGATAATTTTCAAATTATTTTTTCCAAGCTCTTGAAGTAAAAGGAGCTTCTAATTCCGGATTGGTAATATGGTTTGAATAATTGCTGATTAATTTCACAGCAATACCTGCTAAGATTCCCAGAACATGTTGCTCTGTGTATCCAACAGCTAAGAAAGCATCCACTTCTTCTTGCGGTACAATTCCTCTGTTTAAAGAAAGGGAACGCGTTAATTGTGACAATTGCTTTAATTTAGGATCTGCAATTTCTGCACCGTTTCGAATAGCATCTGTAATTTCTGTTGGAACCTTAGCCATATCTGCAAGGGTGCTATGCGCAGCAACACAATATTCGCAATTGTTTTCATAAGCTGCAGTAAGGAATACCACTTCTTGCTCTGTTGCATTGAATCCCGCATTGGCTCTAAAGCTAGTGTAAGAGTAGATGTAAGCATCTAACAAAGCGGGATTAGCGCCCATGGTTTTATACATGTTGGGAACAAAACCAAAGGCTTTTTGTGTTTTGTCGAAAATCTCTTGTGTTATAGGAGAAATGGAATTATTTTCCAATTTTAAATGTGCCATTGTATTTGTTTTTTAATTAATAGAATAGTTTTTATTAACTATACAAAGGTCCGATGAATGCTTAATTAAAACTTTGGCAGAAGGTTCAACTATTTGCTTATTTGGTCCAAACGGTAGTTTGAGGGAGAATTATTGAATTTTTCATGGAAAAGCTTAGAAAAATTAGCCAGATCATTAAAGCCACAATCAAAAGCAATGTCAGTAATTCGTTCCTCAGAAATAAGCAATAGCTCGGCCGCTTTTTCTAATCTTTTATTACGAATGTAACTGGCTGGTGTGGCATTATAATTTTTTTTAAATTCTCTTTTAAAGGAAGATAAGCTCAAATGAGTCATTTCGGCCAATTCTTCGGTGGTGAAATGGTAATAAAGGTTGCTTTCAATAATTTGCTTGAAACTATAACTGCTAGGAGAAAACAGCTGCGATAATATTTGTTGAATAAGAGGCGCATTTTTTGTTTGGCATAATAGCAGAATGATTTCTTTTAATTTAATAATCAATAAATCCTCATTAATAAGGCTTGGATTGTCAAAATAGAACAACAAACTCTCAATGTATTTTTCTATTAGAAAATCATTGTTAATTATACTCAAGTCACTATTTGTATCCAGAATAGCAGGCTGTTGAAAAACTTTAGGTAACTCTGTATCGTAAATCTTTTTTAATATTTCAGGATGAAAATGAATCACAACAATTTCATGTTTTTGTGCTTTAACCGTACTTTTTATTTGACTGAAATAAGAACCACATTTTAATAAAACAGCATCATTTTGTGGGATAATAACGTTTTGATTTGGAGTGCTATAATTGATTTGTCCTTGCAACAAATAGAGAAAGCAGGCTTCATCCGGCATTGGATTTGGAATCTTAAAAGGCGATTGAATGAGTAGTTTTTCAAATATTTTTTTGCCAAAGAGCTCGTATCGTTTTCGTTCTACTATCATCTTAAATATTCTGTTTTGTTTTTTTTTAAAGAGTCATGGCTTATTGAATAGAATTCCTAACCAATTAAAACAAATTAGATTTTGTTAATGGATTCAATTATTTTAATTTTTTTCTCTTCGTCTAATGTAGCCATTTTTTTATTGGAATCGATTGCAAACCATTTGCCTATGAGGGCATCGAGTAATTTGGATTGTTTTTCGTATTCATTACAGGTCCTGCACAGGGCTTTGTGCGCTTGTAATTGCAACTTTTCTTTCAACGTTAAAGGAGTGAACATTTGTTTGTCGATTAGCTCTGTTGTCTTTTTACAGGGTCTCAACAATGTTCTCATTACTTCATTCATATTCTTCGAATATTAAAGTTTGGTTAAACCCATTTCAATTCCAGACATTTTTTTAGCAACAGCTTGGATCGATGCACAATCTGCCAATAATTAGACGTAGTAATTTCTAATTCCTGACAAATAGTTTCTGTTTTTTTATCACTTAAATATTTGGATGTTACAGCTAATTTCCATTTCTGTGGCAGTTCTTCCATGCAATTTTCCATGATTGAATTGAATTCAGGATTGTCTAGTAATTCTTGGTCTTGATCCCAAGCGGCATTGATATCATTTGATTTCCAGCATCCGTGGGTATTAAAAAGTCCATCCGAAAGTTCATTACCACTATTTTCGGTTAAACTGAAGTTTTTCCTAGTGGTTCGAGCACTCAATCGATAATAGTCAATTACTTTATTGTTGAGTATGGAGAACAACCAAGTTTTAGGGTGGCTTTTGCCTTGAAAAGTATCTATTTTATGAAATGCAGCCATGAAAGTATCTTGTACTAAATCCTCAGCAACTTCCTTGGAAGATGTTTTGAAAAAGGCCCAAGAATAGAGTTCATCACTAAATTGATTGACCCATTGTTCTAGAATTGATTTTGGATTTTCTTTAATTTGGTCCATTAATTTTACCTTTATTATTTAAAAAATCCAAATATACTCCTTTTTCTAACCTTGGAATCTTACTCTTTTCATAAAAAAGGTATAGGATCACCGTGCAGTATTCGATAGCAATAAGCCAATAATTTTCTGAAAACATTATTTTTGAATAGGCGCTGTAGCTTAAAATGATGGTGTAACTCCACAAAAAAGGATACTTGTAGGAGGTAAAAACAGCAATCAAAATTAGGTTTATTACATACCAAGGATGTACTGTTGTGGCAGTAAAAAAATAAACGGTCAATGCTATTAGCATACTGTTTAATAATGGAATGGTATTTTTATTTTTCTCTTTTAAACTTTGAAAAGTGATGTAAATAATAATAAAAACAGGGATTATTTTTCCGGTAATGTGAATAATGTTATATCCGGTGATCCAAAATCCAATCTGACGAATGATGTAATAAATACTGGCGTTGAATTCAAAATTAGTAAACCAAAGGCCTATGGTTTCGCTATAATTCTGAATTAGTTCCTTTGAAAGAAAGGGAAGGAAAAGCAACATATTTATACCCATAACAAGAGTATAAAAAAGGATTGCTTTTTTCCATCCTAATTTTCTAAAAAAAAGAGGCAATAGCAATAATGGTAATAATTTCACTGAAATCGACAAGGCCAAAATTACGGCGGCTAATTGCCATTTGTTTTGTTCCAATAGATAAATTGCCCAAACAAAAAAGAACAACATGACTCCTTCAAAATGTAAATTCCCAGTAAGTTCAATCAGTACTAAGGGATTAAGAATATACCAGAAAATGCGGTGTTTCTCCATCCCTAAACGGACTAATAATTTACTGCCGAAATATAAAGTTCCAAAATCGGCTGCGATAATTAGTAATCGCATTCCTATTGCTGCTCCTAGTATCGATTGATTACTGAAAAAGGCCGCCACAGCAAATAAAAATTGGTTCACAGGAGGATAATTTGAATAATGTCCGGCGCTTAAACTACCCATTCCATTATACAAATCGCTTGCATTTGGAATAGCAAAGTTACTTTGATTGATAAGGTCTTTTGGTAGCTGTAAGTAGGGATTTATATTTTCAAGAATTAGGTTTCCGTCCCATATAAACCGAAAATAATCTTGAGATAAATTAGGCAGTGCCACTAGAAAAACCAATCGAAATAGCAGCGCCGCTCCAATTAGAAAAAGAAAATTGTCTTTTTGAAGTTTGATAATTTGATAAAAAGAAACAAATAATAAGCTATACGAAACCAACAAATAGAGGAATTCAGATCGATTTAAAACGTAAGCGATATACGCATAAATAAAGATGCTTAATGCAAGAAAGCAATAAGACTTCGCATTATTTGAAGCGCTCCAACTCATTTATTTACTTGTATTGATTTTATAAATACAAAACTAAAGCCGATGACAAGCATTACATGCAGAGCAATCAAGCTGTAGTCATTTAATCGAAAAGCACTATACATTGCAAAAATAAAGTAGAGTATTAATAGTCCCTCTATGATTATATTTTTAGAAATGCTTTTGGAAAGATAACTATTCTGTTTCCATTTATCTTTAAGTCCTTCAATATTGAGTTTTGGAGTACGTACAAATTCACTTTTTTTGCCCCATAAACCTTCCAAGACCGCTATCGAGTTGTGGAATGAAAATCCCATGGCAATGGTATAAAAGGTAATAAACAAACTGCTGTATTTCAAAAAATTCTTGAAACCTCCACCGTGAATACTTTTATAGGTAGCCCAATAACTGATGAAAAAGAGGATAGAGGTAATGATGAAAAAGAGTAGCAAGTCAAAAACTTTTTCAAACTGTGCAAACTCATTTCTTATATACAACATGGGCACACTTAAGATTGCCATGGTAAAGATTGCTAAGAACATGCTGCTATTTAATAAATGCAACATGCCATGCGCTTTGGTCTTGAATCCGATGGATTTTGATTGTAGTACACGAATTGCATTTTTGCTAAAATTTTCAGCTCCACCTTTATTCCATCTGAATTGCTGAGAGCGTGCAGCACTAATAATAGCTGGCAGTTCAGCCGGCGTAACCACATTTTCCAGATATTTGAATTTCCAGTTTTTTAACTGAGCCCGATAACTTAAATCCAAATCCTCTGTTAGCGTATCACTTTCCCAGTTTCCTGCGTCAAGGATGCATTGCTTTCTCCACACACCCGCAGTTCCATTAAAATTGATAAAATGCAATTTGGAATTCCGTCCTACTTGTTCTAGAGTAAAGTGGGCATCTAGTGCAAAAGCTTGAATTTTTGTCAATATCGAATAATCGCGGTTCAGGTGTCCCCAACGAGTTTGCACTACGCCAATTTTTTGATCTTTAAAATAAGGAATTGTTTTGTAGAGCCAGTCTTTTTGAGGAACAAAATCAGCATCAAAAATAGCGATGAATTCTCCTTTGGCGCTAAGCAAACCTTGCTTCAAAGCGCCTGCTTTGTAACCTGTTCTATTGGTTCGCTTGATATGCTTTATATCTAGTCCTGACTGCGCGATTTTATGGATTAAGAGTGCTGTACTCGCTACGCTTTCATCAGTACTATCATCTAGAACCTGAATTTCTAATCGGTCCTTTGGATAGTCCATTTTAGCTATTGTAGTCAACAGGCGTTCCACTACATATTTTTCATTATAAATAGGAAGCTGTATCGTCACAAAGGGAATTTCATCAGGCTTTGATAAATCATATTGGACAGATTGATCCGTATTATTTTTACTTCGTAGATAATTTAGCAACAAGTTAAAGTGGGCTAGACTATAGAAAAACAAAAGCAAAATCGAAATGCTGTAGAGAATTACGATGATATATGAAAGTAGTAACATGTTATTTTTTAAAAGTGTATTTGATGATCCATCCTATTATTTTTATTCCTGCCATAACGCTTCCTTTTACAGTTCCTGATACTTTTGAAACTCCTATTCTGTTTTTATAACGAACCGGAATTTCGACGTAGGACATTTTTTGTTTTAAAACCTTCAGTTGCATTTCGACCGTCCATCCATAGGTTTTATCCTCCATTTGAAGCGCCACTAACTTTTCATATTTGATGGCTCTAAAAGGACCCAAGTCTGTAAATGTAGCATTAAAAAAGGTTTTCATTAAGGTTGTTGCCAGCCAGTTTCCAAAAACCTGCTGCGGTGTCATCGAATGTTTTTCTCTTAAACGGGCTACTCTTGCGCCTATAACAAAATCAATGTTATCGTTCAGTATAGGAGCAATTAGTTGGGTTAATTCCTCTGGATAATCAGAGTAATCTCCATCCAAAAAAACAATAATATCGGGCTTCGTTTCTAGTTGAGCAACGTATTCCATTCCTTTAAGACAAGCATAGCCATATCCTTTTCTGCTTTCGGATAGTACCGTGGCACCCGCATTTTTGGCGACCTGAATCGTGTCGTCTGTGGAATTATTGCTAATCACAATAACTTCCGAGACACTAGATGGAATATCTTGGATGACATATCCTATGGCTTTTTCCTCATTGTAAGCAGGAATAATTACTTTAATATTTTTCATATTTTTTTGAGTCTCTTTTAAAAAGACTGATTTCCTCTGCGAAAATAAGGATTTATGTAAAAAGGAATTGGTTATTTTTGGTTTATTAAATCCATCAAATCAACATCATTCCCCAATAAGATTTCGTTCGAATTGATGCGGCCTGCAGGAGTATCATTTTCTAGTTTCAGCACACCGCGTGGGCACACCGCAGCACAAATACCACAACCTACACAAGACGAACGAACAATGTTTTCTCCTTTTTCCGCATAACTACGCACATCAATACCCATTTCGCAATACGTAGAACAGTTTCCGCAGGAAATGCATTGACCGCCATTAGTAGTTATTCTGAATTTTGAAAATAATCGTTGTTGTAATCCTAAGATTGCTGCCATAGGACAACCAAACCGACACCAAACGCGATTTCCCATAATGGGATAAAAACCAACACCTACAACACCACTAAAAGCAGCACCAATAGCAAAACCATACCACTCCCTTAACGAATTACTGTCTATGAAAAGGATGTTTTGATTCCCTGAAAAATAATTAATTAACAACGAAATGATAATAATGGCCACTAAGGAAAGCATGGTATAAACCGCATCAGTATCTAATTCTTTGCGTTTAAAAAGATATAGAGCTCCTGTAAAAACGACTAAGAAAGTGATGATTCCCCAAATAAAATGGTCTTTGGTGATAAAGCTCATCTCAGGATTATTAGATAAAAAAGTAAAGATGACTGCGATAGTCATTACAAATGAAAATACGAGTACCAAGTGAATCATCCACCGTTCAATTTTCCAGGATGTTTCGGTTTTACTCGATAAATGTCTAAAGCCATCTCCGGCCGTTTCGGCGAGTCCACCACAACCACAAACCCAAGAGCAATACCATCGTTTTCCATAAAAATAGGTTAGGATAGGGGAGATTATGAAAATCATAGCGATGCCAAAAAACAACATAAAGAGTCCAAGATTACCTCCTTCAAGCATCCCTTTTAAATGCCAATCATTAAAGAAATAGTAATTCAATGGCCACATGTTTTTCAAATCCTTGGCGAAATAAGCTTTGTCTGGATTTAATTTTTCCAGTATTTCAGGGATTAAAAAGGCAAAACCCAACTGAAAAAACATCACTGATATTGTTCGCACTAATTGGTACTTATTGTGCCGGTATTTCAAGATAAATTTATACCCTAAACCCAAAATAGCAACAGTGTACAATGTGCCATATACAAACCATTGGCTGGCCACTTTTCCATTCAAAATATAACTTAGCGGATCGAAAAAGCCAACGATTCCTGTGTTTGTTCCACCATCTTGATTTAGTCCCAAGTATTGGGGAAACCAATACAAAACAATGTAAAAAGAGGTCAGTATAATACCCGTCATCCAAGCCCAACTTCCTCTATTAGTGAAGTCTTGATGCCACACTCCATTATTTTTTATTCCTGCAGGCTTGTTGAGGTAGCTGCGATTAGAATAAATTATAATTCCTGTAAAAATCGCAACAATAGATCCCGTTAACCACAATCCTTTGTTTGGGAAAGAAACATTAAATAGAGCTAATGTCATGATGAAGAGGCCTAATAATCCAATCGCAACACCTAATTTTTGAATTCCGTCCATCCGAATGTTCTCATGAGAGGCGATGGATATATTTTTAACTGATTTGCTCATGTTATTTTGTTTTTAAACCAATGGATGGACTAGTAAATTGCTTTTGGATTTCTTTTTCGTATGAAGCAAAAAACTCGGGATCAAAATTAGCTTTCGCCAAATGCTTTATAACATAATCTACCGTTTCTTTGTTAGTCAAGACTTTATCAAAGAACTCGTGGCGCATGCGGATCCCAAAAGTATTGATACCTAAAAACGTGCGGTCTTTTTTATCAAATGAAATTCGGATTGCTTTTTTACCCGAAGGATGTTCCCAGTAAAACTGTTCTTCATCTTCTTTGGCTATCGCCCAAACCCAGCCGTAGGTTTGGTACTCAATGTCTAAAAATTTAGCCGAATTGAACCAATGTCCCGGTTTATAAGCAGTGCGCGTTCCTGTTACTGTTTGCGCCAATACTTCTCCCATCATACGGCCTGTGTACCAAACGGCTTCTATTGGTCTACGTAAAGCAATGGCCTCATGCTGTTCTGCACAATCACCAATGGCATAAATATCTTTGATATTGGTTTCTAAGAAACGGTTTACTTTGACTCCTTTTCCTATTTCAATCCCAGAATCTTTTAAAAAATCAATATTAGGGGAAACACCTGCCGTCAGGCCCACAATTTCGCATTCAATAGTTTCTCCTTTATCGGTCACGATCGCTCTAGCATGTCCATTTTTATCGGAAAGAATTTCGACGAGATTAGTTTCTAGTCTTAAATCGATATGATGTTCTAGTATATGACGGTTGATCATTTGGCTTTCGCCGAAAGGCAAAACACCATCCCAAAAACTTTTTTCTCGAACCAAGAAAGTAACAGCGATATTGCGAGACCGAAGCATTTCAGCTAATTCGATGCCTATTAAACCGCCACCGACAATCACCGCACGCTTCGTGCTGGGCGCCCATTTTTCTAGAGCTTCTAAATCTTGCTTGTGATATAGTCCCGTTACGCCTTGTAAATCTTGACCTGGCCAGCCATATTTATTGGGTTTGGATCCTGTCGCTAGTACTAATTTATCATATTTGAGTCTGTTGTTGTTGGCTAAGATAATTTCTTTTGAATCAGGAACTACGGCAATTACTACTCCTTGAACGAGGTCGATCTTATTTTTCTTCCAGAAATTATTTTCATAGGATTGCGTGTGTTCAAACTTCATATGTCCCATGAATACGTACATCAATGCGGTACGCGAAAAGAAAAATTCAGTTTCAGAGGAGACAATAGTAATTTTTGAATCTGATTTTTTTCGAATGTGCCGTGCAAGAGTAACTCCCGCAATCCCATTACCGATAATAACTATATGTTCCATAGTAAAAATGAATTTCGTCGTTAGTTTTTCAAGAAAAAGAGTCGGTTACTGTCCTTAGCGTTTGTAATTTAGCTTGAAAGCATAAATGGTTTATATGGTTTTAAAATCTGTTGCAGGCGTAAAATAATCCTCAGTTGTTTTGATAAATTTAATATTTTCGAGAGTGGCTTGTCCTAATTCATCGGTAAGTCCTTTTCCCTCTTCCCATCCCCAGAAAATCCATTTATTAGCTATAGGAATACCATCCACCTCTTTGTAGTCTAAATATTGAATCGCATGCGGGTTTTTCTCTGCGGCTTCTTTACCCGCTGTTAATGTAACAATATACGCTGCTTTTTCGAGTAAGTTTGTCTTTTTATTTGCATAGACGACATACCAATCGTCTGGTGCATCACCGGTTCCTGATTTGAATGTGAGCTTTTCGGCGAGGTACTTTTCCTGGTCTTTTTCTTTATTTTCGTAAGAATTCCAGATGGTTCCTGGATCACTTAATTTAGTGGGAAGTAGGAAAAAATAGGCCCAAGTAAAAGCATCAAATCGGACGGACTCTTCATTTGGTACTGTTGAAGAATAGAATACTTTATCGTTATCGAAAATGATTTTCGCTCCATTTTTATACTCAATGACTCCTTTTGTGGAGTTAGTAAGGACAGTAAATTTAGCAGTTATTTTTTCTTTACCGCCAAAGAATAATTTTAGATCAAACTGCACCGCTTCTTGAGCTAAAAATTCTTTTTTCTGGTGTGCTTTCTCCACTTTGTCTGTGAATTTTATGTTTTCTTCTTTTGATTTACATCCAACAAGCATAAGAATGGCAAAGGATAAAGTGAGGGCAATTTTTTTCATTATGAATTATTTAATTAGTGTAATTGTTGTTTTTATGCGGTGTAATATTTTATTAGGCAAACTTATAGGATGTGTTTTTTATAATACTGAAGCATACTTTCAGCAGAATGACCTAATCTGCGTTTAAGATGAATGATCCCAAAATGGAATTGCAAACGCCAAACCCCATTTTCGCGGTATCTTCTGGCTGAAGCACTAATATAATCCGGAAGTACTACAAATTGTTTTTTGGCGTAAAGCCTAGAAATGATTTCGTTGTCTTCATAAATAATATATTTTTCATCAAACCCTTTTATTTCCTCAAACAAATTTTTAGTTATAAATAAGGATTGGTCTCCGCCGCGACAGGAAATATGATTGAATCGAGTGAACCACTGTGAAACCATTAAAAGAGGGTGATTATAATCAAATTTTAGTCGGAAACAGCCTGCCAGATTCCCTTTTTGAACCGCATTAGTGATAATCTGATCAAAATGCTTTGGTGGTAAACCATCGCAATGCAAAAAATAGAGAATGTTACCAGTTGCTGCTTTAGCTCCTGCATTCATTTGTTTCGCTCTTCCTTTCCCTACTTCAATTAATCGTATATTAAAATTTGTATATAAACTATCTTGCGAGCCATCAGTGCTGCCTCCATCAACAACGATTATTTCGATTGCCTCTTTCTGGAAAGCTTTGTTTTCAAGTTGTACTAGTAATTTACTAATACTATTGACTTCATTAAAAATAGGGATGATAATCGAAATTTTATTCATTCAAACTCCAGTTGTACTCTTTATAATTTATTTTTGCTTTACTACTGATTTTTACCGTGCTGTATTGGTTTAGAAAATCAATAATAGAACCTTTGCTTTTAAAATCACCGGAAAACCAATCGAATATTTTTGAAATTTCTATTTTATTTTCGGTTAATGTGTTTTTCGTTTTGTCATTAATAAAACTTTTTGCAACGGCTTTTAATTGTTGTTCTAATTTTGCTTCAGTGTAAGCTTCAGTTAGTAAATTAGGACAGGAAAAGGAAGCACAATTGATAGCAAAATGAATTCTAGGTTCGTCCATTTTGCGAAGTATTTCATGTTCAATTTCTTCTAGGCTGTACTTTTTGTTTCCCAAGGAAAAGAATTTTTTACCCCAAGGATCATTTATATCCTTGATGCTTTTGGTTGGATAATTATCTAAAATTAATTTCACGGTGTAGGCATTGTAGGCATTGATCCAATAGGCAAGAGTAGCGTTTTTAGACCACGATTTAGTAGGGACATTTGCTGCTAATTCATTGAGATAAGCTTGCAATTTAGTACTGTCTTTTTTAAAGGCTTTGTAATTTACATTTCCGTTTTTAGAAACATTTTTTTGCAGTAGTGCATCCCATTTAGCATGATTCATACTGACAGCATCTGCTATAACTGTAGTTTGGTATGCAGCAGCTGGAATTTCAGTGTTATCCTTATTTTTTGCACAAGAAAGAAGTGGCAATAAAAGTAAAGTTAAAAGATATTTTTTCATTGGAGCTATTTTTAAATTAGATCAGTATAGTCGAGCATTAAACTCCTTCCTGACAAAATGATATTATTTTTTTAGGGGATAAAATTCTTGTTTGAGAAAATCTTTTGGGAACTCATTTTCGTCGGCAAAACCTAGTTCAATGTCTCTTCCATCTTTGGGAATGTAGTTGGTTTGAAATATATAGTCCCAAATACTTAGTGAAATTCCAAAGTTGACGCCGTATTTGTTCGGCATTTTTTTACTGTGGTGCCAAATATGCATTTTGGGATTGTTAAATATGTACTTTAAAAAACCGTAGTCCCAGCCTAAATTTGCATGGTTTAAATGTCCTATGGCAATTGAAATGAAATGGACGATAAACACATCCTGAAGATTTACACCGCCAATAAGAATAATGGGAATGTATAGTATCGCTTTGTAAACAAGTGGTTCCATCCAATTGTATCTAAAATGTGCTGCAAACCCCATTTCTTTTACACTGTGGTGGGTTTTGTGAATTTTCCATAGGAACGGAACAAAATGCAACAAGCGATGTACATTCCATTGAATAAAATCGCTAATGATGAAAAACACTAATAAAGCCAGTGGTTTGGGTAACTCAGAGATAGAAAAAAGTTGAATAGAAGTTAATTCAAGTCCAAATTGCTGTAAGATGTCATTAATAAACTGTTCCATCACATTAGATAATGCAATAAGAAGAATTAAATTGAGCAAGAAAAAATTAAAAAACAGATAAAAGAGATCTAGCCAAAAATCTTTCCGAAAGATAGCTTGTTGTTTTCTCCACGGAAATGCAATTTCAAGTAGCCAAACTACCAATGAAATGGCAATTAGTCCATAAAAATAGTTATCCCAGTTCCAGTATAAAATTTCATTTTTCAGGTAATTGAAATAACCTCCATAGGAATTTAGTACTATGTCAATGTATTTTTCCATTTGTGGTATATAATTGTTTTTGTGGTGCTATATGTTGCACTGTTTAACAAACTTTTTTTAATTATTTTACCGATCGGTCTCGGTTTAACTTTGCCCAATCGTAACTACTTCGTTTTAGATCATCAAAGGTATCAATATCATTTAAGCGATCCAAAAGGCAAATTTTATAACTTTCTAAATCCCTTACAGTTGCTTCAAAAACCGTGCTAGTTCCCCATTCTTTATTCTGGAAAATAAGAGTATTAGAAGCTTTTAATCCTAATAAATAATAACCACCATCTTCAGCGGGACCAATTACTACATCATGATCTCCAATTTTTTTAAAAGCATTTTCAATAATTGCCGCTTTTAAATCAAACAAATCGCTACCTATAATAATACAGTTTTGGTATCCCATTTCAAAAAGGGTTTCAAATGCATGTTGCATCCGTTTTCCTAAATCACCGCCAGCTTGTAACTTTTTTTGATAAATTGCTTCAGACCAAATATCATTGTCGGTAATCATCGTGTCATAAAACACAAATTTATCGCATTCTAAAGCGCTTGTCTCATTTCTGGTATGCAAGAGCAAATCGTTGTAAACAATCAATGCTTTTTCGTCACCGATGGTCTTCGCTAGTCTAGTTTTTACTTTTCCTAATTCAGGATTACGGGTAAAAATAAGTAAGGCATCAGTTTTCATAAACCTTAATACCTTTGGTTAAATACGCACTCCAAGTTTGATTAAAAGTATGGATGCTGTCGGTCACTTTATTTTGATTGTTTACCACCTTTCCTCCAAAATTTTTATATTCAAAGATCCCTCCGTATAAATTGTAGACATTTTTGTAACCTAATTTTTGCAGTTTTTCACCTATTTGTTCACTGCGCACGCCAATGGAACAATAAACAACAATAGTGGCACTTTTATCTTTAACAGTTGCGGACACTTTTTTAGCATCGAAATGATCAAATCCTACCGGAATAGCATTTTTGATATGACTAACGTTGAATTCTTTAGGTTCTCTGGCGTCTAAGTATACTAGGCTTTTTTTATTTTTTAGTTCACCGACTTTAATATACGGAATCGTCTCTTTATTAAGTTTTTTCAATACCTGCGGAATGCTGTTTTGTGCAGACAAAGCGACTGAAAAAATAAAACTCATAATGTAGATGTAAAAGCGCATGTTTTTTTTATAAAGGTATCCAATTTATTAGACGTCTAAAAACTTATTTCCTGACAGTGTAAGTTTTGAACACAATAAAAGAGAAATTTTGCGGACCATAAAAGTTTTTCTAGCATCTTGGTGAATGTTATCTTTAAGGAAATTACCCTGAATTTTTATATCAGATCTATCGTAAAACACGTTATTATTCTGTAAATTAGCATTGGCAATTGCCAAAATTATTAACTAATAAAAACTATTATGAAAAATCTACGCCTTTTTTGTTTGCTATTGACCTGTATTGGACTCGGAAGCTGTAAAAATAATCAAAGTGAAAAAATCATCAAAGCTAAGGAAGCCAAAGAGCTAGTAAGCGAACAGTGCTATAAAGCGGTTTATGAAAAAGACACGCTTGATTTGAAAATTAACACGTTCAAAGATGGAGAAATAACAGGTGATATGGTGATGGCAATTGCTGATATGCCGAAAAAGGTAGGTGAAATCGCAGGAGAATTTCGAGGGGATACCTTATTTGCAAGCTATACTTTTATCCAAGGTAGTAATAAAGAAAAAACATTTAAAAATCCAATGGCTTTCTTGAAGCGAGGGAATGAACTTATTTTAGGGAATGGACAAATACAAATCACGTTGGGAGCTTCTCACTTTGTAAAAGGGGAGCCAATTGATTTTGATCGAGTGAAATATAAATTCGCTGAAGTGGATTGTATTAAAAAATAATGAATTACTAAGGGAGCGCAAGCTCCCTTTTTTTTATAATACTAATTTACGCATTTGTTAAGTATAAGTAATTTTAAAGTTTGGATGTGCAAATAAAAGCGGCACATCAAGCTAAGCTTCATTTTTATAATTAATTTGATTGTTAAATTCTTCAATAGTTGCATAATTCAAATCAGAATTCCTTCTAATTCTATTGTGCTAAACTTCAATGTATTGCTTCGTCTATTCGCTTTCGCTTTCACTCGGTTTAATTATTTCCAGTTTCAATTTTTCTTTAGGAACTTGTTTGTTTCCATAAATTTATACGGTTTTCAAGGATTTGAAAAAACTTTCTGCTATAGCGTTGTGCTAAGAATTCCCTTTGCGACTCCTACTTCGAGTTGTTTTTTATGGGTATCTAGAACATTTACAAGCTTTTTGCGGGCATATTAAACCCCTTTGTAGGAATGACGAATTAAATCTTACTTTATATTTCGGTTGAGAATTGCTTTTTTCCATTTTTCAAGCGTGGTTTCTTATGTATTCATCGGATTGCTCAAAGTCCAACCTATAACCTTCCTGTTCTATAAATTCTTACTAGTTGTCAGGTATACAAGCCTTTATTGTATAGGAATATAAGTAACATCCGAAACTCATGCTGTTGAAGATATTTTCATCATAAATTGGAATTCCTGCGCAATTGCTCTCCAATTTCCCTGATATTTAGCAGGCTGAAGTAGAATTAGAAGCAGCCAAATTCGATATGTAGACGGCTCGCCGAGTTTTATTATTCATCAGATGGTACTGCAACGGTAGGTTTTAATCCTTTTAAATTTTCGTATTTATTTAAGCTTCCGGAATTGGTATTGTATTCATTAGCTGGAAATTTAACAGCCTCATTGATTAACAGAAATGCAACAAAAGCGGAGTATAAATCTGCTAACACCTTATAAATTTAAGCTTTGTTGAATTATAAGCGTTCAATTCTAAATGTGTGTTTGGAAGTTCCTTGTCTGGATTCTAAAATCAATAATTTAGAAAAAGTTATGATTTGAAATCACAACAAGTAGCTGCTTGAACCAATCAATTGCACTGTTGACTGAATTATTCAACCAGATCTTTAAGATAAAATTGACTACGAAGCCAATTCTCACAATCTTTAGTCCAATATTGGCTGGTGTCTTTGACTCCTAAACCAAAGCCATGTCCGCCTTTTTCATACAAATGCAACTCTGCTGGAACCTTATTTTTCTTTAAAGCTAAATAGTAGTTAATGCTATTTTCTACTGGAACAACTAGATCATCAGTAGCATGAATGATGAATGTTGGTGGTGTCTCAGAGTTTACATGTTGTTCATTTGAAAATTTATCAATTAACGAAACGGACGGAGAAACTCCTAATAAATTATTTTGAGATCCTTTGTGTGTTATTTCATTATTCATAGAAATAACTGGATAAATTAAAATTGAAAAATCCGGGCGGGAGCTGAACGTATCAGAAGCTTGATATAATATGTCATTATAATGCGTACATAAAGTGGCTGCTAAATGTCCTCCAGCAGAAAATCCTATTACTCCAATTTTGTCTTTGTTTAAATTCCATTTTTTAGCGTTGCGTCTGATGTACCGCATTGCTTCTTGGGCATCTTGTAAAGGACCAATCGTTTTATTTTTCATTATGTGGTCGTTTGGCAGTCTATATTTTAATACAAAGGCTGTTATTCCTATGGTACTTAACCATCGTGCTACTTTTGTTCCTTCCTTATCAATAGCTAAATGAGAATATCCGCCCCCCGGGAAAATCAGAACTGATGATCCATTAGAAGAGGATTTATTGGGAAGAAAAATGGATAGGGTAGGAGTGACAACTTTAGTACTGTTTTGGACAACCCCTTCTTGGGATGTTTCTTTTTCCTGATAATTTGAATCATAAATAGCATCAGGTATTGCCTCCTCCCAAAGCGGTATAACTTGATCTTGAGCGTGTATTGGTAAATGTATGCCAAGAATTAAGAGTACAAGTATAGCATAGCTGCTTGTTTTCAGAATAATTTTATTTTTCATTGTATATGTCATTTTTTTTTGAATGTAAAAAGATTTCTTTTTTTGAATAATAAAATTTAGCAGCTTTTTTTAGGAATCATTAAGTTGGAGTTAACTGTTTCCTAGCTTTAACATCTATATTCCTAAATGTGTAATTTAATATTGTATTTTTTATTTTATGTATTTATTTAAGTGGCTAATTTAAAATAATATTTAAATTATTTGAATAATGAATATTAAAAAGTATATTTGTGCAATCGATTACATTTTGTTGAATTTAAATTTATATAATGGATATCATTTTATTAGTGACTGCGGTTTCATTCAGTCCATTAATGTATTAACAATTAAAACATACTCTATTATTTAACTTCTATAATTAATTACTATGACCCAAAAAACTAAGTCAATTGGAAACTACCGCTGGTCAATTTGTGGTTTACTCTTTTTTGCAACTACTATAAATTACTTGGATAGACAAGTGCTTTCATTGACATGGAGTGATTTTATTGCTCCAGAATTTCATTGGACCAACAATGATTATGGAAATATTACGGCGTTGTTTTCCATTTTTTATGCAGTATCATTATTGTTCGCAGGAAGATTTGTGGATTGGTTAGACACCAAAAAAGGATTTCTTTGGGCTATTGGGATATGGTCTTTAGGAGCTTGTTTGCATGCGTTTTGCGGTATTGCAACCGCAGGGATAATTACAGGGGATTGGTTTGTTGGTTTTGAAGGTGCTAAAGAGGCACTTAGTACGGTGAAAGATACGGGACTGATTATCAATGTAAGTGTGACTTTATTTATTTTTGCTCGTTTTGTTTTGGCCGTTGGTGAGGCAGGAAATTTCCCTGCAGCTATTAAAACAACAGCCGAATATTTTCCTAAAAAAGACAGAGCATTTTCTACAAGTATTTTTAATGCAGGTGCGACTGTTGGAGCATTAGCTGCCCCAATATCTATTCCTTTTATTGCTAAAGCGTTTGGTTGGGAAATGGCTTTTATTATTATTGGTGCATTAGGTTTTGTTTGGATGGGATTTTGGGTTTTCATGTATGATAAACCGGAGAAGCATCCAAAGGTTAGTAGCGCAGAATTAGAATACATCCAGCAAGATGATATTGCGGCCAGTAAATTAGAAGGATATGTACCTGAAACGAATACCAAAGTAACTTTAATGGATTGTTTTAGATACAAACAAACATGGGCTTTTGCTTTTGGTAAGTTCATGACCGATGGGGTGTGGTGGTTCTTTTTGTTCTGGACTCCTGCGTATTTAAGCTCCGTTTACGGCATGGATTCAACCGAAGCAGCTTTGCCATTATTTGTATTGTACATGATTACGTTGCTTTCAATTATTGGAGGTTGGTTGCCTACGTATTTTGTTGAAAAGAAAGGAATGAATCCTTATGAAGGAAGAATGAGAGCTATGCTGATTTTTGCTTTCTTCCCATTATTAGCTTTGATTGCGCAGCCTTTGGGTCACATTAGCTATTGGTTGCCGGTAATAATTATTGGTATTTCAGGAGCAGCTCATCAATCGTGGTCGGCAAATATTTTCACAACAGTGGGCGATATGTTTCCTAAAAAAGCAATTGCAACGATTACTGGTATCGGCGGTTTAGCTGGTGGTATTGGTTCCACGATGATCAACAAAGGTTCAGGATTGTTGTTTGATTATACTAAAGAAACCACTATGGCTTTTATGGGTTTTCAAGGAATTGAAGCTGGATATTTTATCATTTTTTCTATTTGTGCCATTTGTTATTTGACCGGTTGGTTGGTGATGAAAGCGTTGGTACCAAAATACAGTCCGATTACTGATTTATAAGTCGGTTTTTTAAAATTAACCGCTTTTTAGAGATTAAATATAATAGATAAAAAAATATAAAGTATCTTTGTGTAATCGATTACATTAAAATAATATAACATGACAAATTTTTCTTTCAGATATGCTTCTAACCCTACAGACGTCCAGAATTATGGAACTGACCAATTAAGAGAGCAGTTTTTAATTGAAAATCTTTTCGTTGAAAATGAAATACAACTGACCTATTCAATGTATGATAGATATATTGTGGGAGGAATAATGCCGGTTGATAAAGCATTAAAACTAGAAACTATTCCGTACTTGAAATCAGAAAACTTTCTAGACCGACGCGAATTGGGAATTATCAACGTTGGTGGTAGCGGAACCGTTACAGTTGATGGTGTGGTGTATGAATTGCAAAAAAAAGAAGCACTTTATGTAGGCCAAGGGTGTAAGGAAGTTCTTTTTTCCAGTTCCAATGGAGAGCAAGCATTATTTTATATTAATTCGGCTCCAGCGCATACGAAATTTCCAAATAAAAAAATTGGAAAAGAAGATGCAGAAATCATTCAATTAGGAGAAGAAAAAACAGCCAACAAGCGAATTTTAAACAAACTGATTGTCAATAGTATTGTGGAAACCTGTCAATTGCAAATGGGACTTACGGAATTGTTGCCAGGGAATGTATGGAACACGATGCCTGCCCACACGCACAACCGTCGAATGGAAGCCTATTTTTATTTTGATATTGAAGCACCACAGACAATTTGTCATTTTATGGGAGAACCACAAAACACCAGACATATTTTCATGCAAAACCACCAAGCCGTTTTGTCTCCGGAATGGTCTATCCATTCTGGTGCAGGAACGTCAAACTATTCCTTTATATGGGGAATGGCCGGAGAGAATTTAGATTATGGCGATATGGATATTGTTGCCCCAAATGAATTAAGATAACAACTATGCATTTATTTGATTTAAAAGGAAAAAGAGCACTGATAACCGGAGGAACGCACGGTTTAGGATTGGCAATGGCAGAAGGATTGGCTATTGCAGGTGCTGAACTTGTAATAACCGGTACAACGCCTTCTAAAATGGAGGAAGCGCTGGCGTATTATTCGAGCAAAGGATACAAAGTTTCTGGCTATTTATTTGATGTTACCGATGAAAAAACGGCTGCAGAAAACATAGCATTAATCACCAAAGAATTGGGAGATATTCACATTTTAGTGAACAATGCAGGAATTATAAAAAGAGAATTGGCCATCACAATGCCAGTTTCCGATTTTAGAAAAGTGATTGATGTGGATTTAGTAGGCCCTTTTATCATGTCACAATTGGTTGCAAAGCAAATGATTGAAAGACAGGAAGGCAAAATAATCAACATTTGTTCTATGATGAGCGAATTGGGACGAAATAGTGTTTCGGCTTATGCTGCTGCAAAAGGTGGTCTGAAAATGCTGACTCGCAATTTAGCTACTGAATGGGCCAAATACAATATTCAAGTCAACGGAATTGGTCCGGGTTATTTTGCAACTACACAAACAGAACCTATTCGAGTAGACGGACATCCGTTTAATGAATTTATAATCAACAGAACGCCAGCTGCACGTTGGGGAAATCCGGAAGATTTAGCGGGAACAGCTGTCTTTTTGGCTTCAAGAGCGAGTGATTTTGTAAACGGACAAATTGTTTACGTCGATGGTGGAATATTGGCTACCATTGGAAAACCATCAAATGAAAATTAATATTTAAGAAATTTGTAATGAGTACACCATTTATAAACGACAATTTTTTATTAGAAAATAAATTTGCGGAAGAATTATATCACAATTATTCTAAAAATCAACCTATTATAGATTATCACAATCACTTGTCACCACAATCTATTGCTGAAGATAAAATTTTCGATAACATCACCCAGGTTTGGATCAATGGCGATCATTACAAGTGGCGAGCCATGCGTACGTTGGGGATCAACGAACAGTTTATAACAGGAAACGGTTCAGATAAAGATAAGTTTATGAATTGGGCAAAAACTGTTCCGTATACTATGCGAAACCCTTTGTACCATTGGACACATCTGGAATTAGCCCGTTATTTTGATATTCATGATTTGTTAAATGAAAAATCAGCTGAAAAAATATATTTGGAGGCTTCCGCCAAAATAAATTCGGCAGAATACAGCACTCAAAATTTACTTCGAAAAGTAAATGCCGAATTTGTATGTACTACCGAAGATCCAATTGATACTTTAGAATACCATCAACAATTAGCCAAAAATCCTTTTGGAACAAAGGTTAGTACTGCCTTTAGACCGGATAAAGCGATTTTAATTTCGAACGATGGATACAATTCCTATATAGATACTTTGGGTGAAGTTGCAGGAATTTCGATTAGTTCTTATTCTGATTTGTGTACTGCACTTAGTAACAGAATTGACTATTTTGATAAAAATGGGTGCAAACTTTGCGATCATGGTTTAGACCAAATTTATTTTGAAAATTTCACCGAAAGTGAAGTGAGTGCCATTTTCAAAAAGAAAAGAGAGCGCAAGGAAATCAGTACTGAAGAAGCATTAAAATTCCAAACCGCTATTTTATTGTTTTTATCTGAAACCTACCACCAATACGGTTGGGTACAGCAGTTTCACTTGGGAGCACTGCGAAATAATAATGAACGCATGCACCGTATTTTAGGCCCTGATACCGGATGGGATTCCATTGGCGATTATCCGCAGGCTCAAAAATTATCTCGTTTTTTAAATGCTTTAGACCGTAAAGATAAATTGACAAAAACCATTATTTACAATCTAAATCCTGCCGATAACGAAGTGATGGCTACAATGATTGGTAATTTTAATGATGGAAGCGTAAAGGGTAAAGTACAATTTGGATCCGGATGGTGGTTTTTGGATCAGAAAGACGGAATGACCAAACAATTGAATGCCCTTTCTAATATGGGATTGATTAGTTGTTTTATAGGAATGTTGACTGATTCTAGAAGCTTTTTATCGTTTCCAAGGCATGAATATTTCCGACGTATTCTTTGTAATCTTTTAGGAGATGAAATTAAAAGAGGGGAACTGCCAAATGATATAGAATGGATTGGTAAAATGGTTTCTGATATTAGTTACAATAATGCCAAAGAATATTTTAAATTCTAATAATCAGATTCGGATAGTATGACGGTATTGGCAAATAGTACGCGCTTTTTTAAAGAAGAAGAAACCCAATGGGAAGTTGTGGGGGAAGGCGTGCAACGTCAAATTGTGGGATTTGAGAATCGCATTATGATGGTCAATGTGAAGTTTGAGAAAGGAGCAATTGGGCCTTTGCATAATCACCATCACACACAAGTTACGCATATTGCCGCTGGTATATTTGAAGTGACTATTGAAGAGGAAACAAGAATACTAAAAAAAGGAGATTCCTTTTATATTCCTTCCAATAAAATACATGGGGTTGTTTGTTTGGAAGAAGGAATTCTGATCGACGTTTTTAGCCCTATGAGAGAAGATTTTATAAAATAGAAAACATTTAATTCAAGTATAAAATGAATAAAGTAGTCACTTTTGGCGAAATAATGTTGCGACTTTCAACAGAAAGGCATTTGCGTTTTGAGCAAGCAAAGGCATTTACTGCTTCCTATGGTGGAGGTGAATTTAATGTGGCCGTTTCTTTAGCCAATTATGGTGTAAATGCAGCATTTGTAACCAGAATTCCAGAGAATGAAATAGGTGCTTGTGCGCTAAAAGAAATGCGAAAGATGAATGTTGAATCCAAAAATATCATTTTTGGAGGCGATCGTTTAGGAATTTATTATCTGGAGACGGGCGCTGGAACACGCGGCAGCAACGTAGTGTATGACCGAGCCCATAGTTCGATGGCAACTATTGAAAAAGGAGCAATTGATTGGGAAAAAGTACTGGAAGGCGCTACCTGGTTTCATTGGAGCGGGATTACGCCAGCGATTTCTGAAAGCGCTGCCGAAGCCTGTTTAGAAGCCGTAAAAGTGGCGCATAATTTGGGTTTAACCATTTCTTGCGACCTGAATTACAGATCAAAATTGTGGCAATATGGCAAAAGTCCTAGCGAGGTTATGCCTGAAATATTACACTATAGCAATGTAATTCTGGGAGATATTGATACCGCTTATTTTATGTTAGGAATCCCTAAAGTGAATCCTAATTATCAGGATACAAAATCCCTACCTGCTTTGTATGGTCAGTTATTTGAATTATGTCCAAATCTAAAAATAGCAGCTACTACATTACGCTATTCTGTGAGTGCTTCGCACCAACGAATTGGAGGCATTTTATTTGACGGAAAAAGCATCTATGATGCTGCCGTAAAAGAAGTAACTCCTGTGGTAGATCGTGTAGGCAGTGGTGATGCTTTTATGGGCGGATTGATTTATGGCTTGTTGGAATTTCAAAATAATAATCAAAGAGCGTTAGATTTTGCAGTTGCGGCCTGTTGTTTAAAACATACCATTGCAGGTGATTATAATTTAGTGACCTTAAAAGAAGTTGAAAATATGCTAGACGGTGATGGCGCCGGATTAGTTTCTAGATAAAAACAGCAATATGGCAAAATATTCAAGAGTAGAAGTAGCAACTGTAATGGCAGAAACGGGAATGGTTCCATTGTTTTTCCATACCGATGTTGAATTGGGAAAAAAAGTAATCAAAGCCTGCTATGATGGTGGAGCTCGATTGATGGAATTCACTAGTAGAGGCGATTTTGCTTTTGAAGTTTTTGGTGCATTAAACAAATACGCATTAGCTGAATTGCCGGGAATGATACTAGGAGTTGGTTCGATTACTGATGCCGCTGCTGCTTCCTTGTATATGCAATTAGGAGCAAATTTCATAGTCACTCCGGTTTTGAGAGAAGATATCGCATTGGTTTGCAACCGCCGCAAAGTATTGTGGTCACCAGGTTGCGCCTCGCTTACCGAAATTGCACGAGCCGAAGAATTGGGTTGTGAAATAGTAAAATTATTCCCGGGCGATGTTTACGGACCACAATTTGTGAAAGGAATCAAAGGCCCTTGTCCTTGGACGAGTATTATGCCAACCGGAGGCGTTTCAACCGATAGAGACAATCTAAAAAGTTGGTTTGACGCCGGTGTGACTTGTGTAGGTATTGGTTCGCAACTTATTTCAAATGAAGTTTTGAAAAGTCAGGATTTTGTTAGTCTAGAAGCAACTGTCAGAGAAACATTAGCTACAATTAAATATATTAGAAGCTAAAAAATAAAATAAATGGAAAATAATTTTTCATTAAAAGGGAAAATAATAGTGGTAACTGGCGGAACCGGAATACTCGGTGAAGCCTTTATAAATGGTATTATTCATGCAGGAGGAGCAGTTGGGATTTTGGGCAGAAATGAGAAAATAGCAAATGAAAGAGTTCAAAATATAATTGCCAAAGGAGGACGAGCAATTGCTCTGATTGCCGATGTAACTGATGAATCACAACTCTTAGCCGCACGAGAAAAAATGCTTGCCGAATTTGGAAAAATTGATGGTTTGGTTAATGCGGCCGGCGGAAACCTTCCGGGAGCAGTTATACAGCCGGAACAAGATATTTTCAAGTTGAATATTACTGCATTGGAAGAGGTGATGAAACTGAATCTAACAGGTACTTTATTACCAACACAAGTTTTTGGTGAAGCTATAAAAAATGGGGGCTCAGGAAGTATCGTAAATATTTCATCGGTTGTGTCACAATTGGCGGTTACCAAAGTATTGGGCTACAGCCTAGCCAAATCTTCCATAGATTCTTATACGCAATGGTTTGCAGTGGAGCTCGCCAAGCGATATGGTGATGCGATACGAATGAATTCAATTGCACCGGGATTTTTTCTTACGGAACAAAACAGAACGTTATTGACGAACGCAGATGGTAGCTTGACGGATAGAGGGAATTTAGTACTTCAAAATACACCATTTAAACGTTTTGGAAATCCAGAGGAACTTTCAGGAGCCTTGGTCTGGTTGTTAAGTGATGCCTCAAAATTTGTTACAGGTTCAAAAATTACTGTTGATGGCGGATTTACGATTTTCAGTGGCGTTTAAGAATTGCAAATTATAAAAGAAGAATACAATAAGCGACTTAAAGAAATGCGTTTTAAAGGATTGTTCCTTATTCCTCTAATGGACTGAAAGGTTAAATCGCAAAGCAATTAAGTCGTTTATTGTACCCTTAATTAAGCGTATTTCCAGCTTAAATAAAAAAACATTTTACTGCTTAAAAATAAGATTTTGCGGTATTAAAGATATAAAAAATGAAAAAATTAAACAGAATAAATACTGGATTAGAAAAATTACAACCCATAAAAGTGGTGCAATTTGGAGAAGGTAATTTCTTGAGGGCATTTGTAGATTATGCTTTTCAAAGACTCAATAAAGAAGTTGATTTCAATGCTGGTATCGCAATAGTGCAGCCATTGAAAGAAGGTATGATCAATATGATTAATGATCAAGATGGCCTTTACACGTTGTTTATGAACGGAATCAAAAAAGGCGAAAAAATTCAGGACATTGAGTTAATTACTACTATTGTAAAAGCTATAAATCCGTATGCTAATTTTGCAGATTATCTAGCGTTAGCCAAAGAGGAGGAACTTCAATTTATCGTTTCAAATACTACTGAAGCTGGAATTGAATTCATCGAAAGTGATACTCAGGATATGCAACCACCAGTTGCTTTTCCTGCAAAGTTGACTGTTTTATTATATGAAAGATTCACATATTTCAATGGAGATGCAGCTAAAGGATTGACTATTATTCCTTGTGAATTGATTGATTATAACTCGGAAACTTTAAAGAAATATATTTTGCAATATTGCGATTTATGGGAATTAGGAGTTGATTTTAAAAATTGGGTATCAGATGCTTGTACGTATCACAGTACTTTGGTGGACAGAATTGTTCCTGGATATCCAAGAGCTGAGATTGAAGAATACAATAATAAATTAGACTATCAAGACAATTTAATTGTTGCTGCCGAACCATTTTTTCTTTGGGCTATCGAAGGTGGTGCTGATTTAAGAGCAAAGCTGCCTTTTCATAAAACGAATTTGAACGTGAAGATTGTTGATGATATACGACCTTTTAAAATGATAAAAGTTCGTATTTTAAACGGTGCACATACAGCAATGGTTCCTTTTTCACTTTTGTACGGTAACACATTAGTTATGGAAACTGTTAACGGAGATTTTACTGGGAAATTCGTAAACGGTGTTATTGGTGAAATTAGTGAAACCCTTGATATGGACAAAAATGAAATTCATGCCTATACCGAAGAGGTGATGGATCGATTTAAAAACCCATTTATCAAACACGCATTGGCTGATATTGCTTTAAATTCAATCTCAAAATTCAAAGTAAGAGTTTTGCCTAGTTTAGTAGGATATTATAATTCGAATAAAAAATTACCAACTAATCTGACTTTTTCATTAGCCTGTTTAATTCAATTCTACAAAGGAATTTGGAATAACGAAGCATTACCTGTAAAGGATTCACCAGAGATAGTTGAAGCATTTACAAATGCTTGGCAATTAGGATCTTTGGATTTAGTTGTAGCAAAAATTTTATCTAATGACGAATTCTGGGGTGAAGATTTAACTAAAATAAGCGGATTATCAGAAGCTTTGGTGTTGGCTTTGAACGAAATTGAAGCGAATGGTATTGAAAAAGGTTTTGCCAATTTCAGCAAACAATAATATTATTTTATAAACCTATCACATTTATCAAAATGCAAAAGAAATTAATAAAAGTAAATCCTTCAGATAATGTCGCAGTAGCATTGGTTAATCTAGCAGCTGGTGATATTATCCACTTTGAAGGTGAAAATATCACGATCACCGCTGATGTAAAAATGAAACATAAAATCGCTTTAAAAGATTTGAATACCGGTGATCGAATTATAATGTATGGTGTTTTGGTGGGTAAAGCAAGTGCTAAAATCGAAAAAGGAGGGCTTCTTTCTACTTTAAATGTGAAGCATGAAAGTGATAAAGTGACTGGAAAAACGGAAACTATTGGTTGGGATATTCCAAATATTGATAAATGGAAAGATAGAACTTTCAATGGATATCACAGAGAAGATGGACAGGTAGGGACGGAGAATGTTTGGTTGTTTTTTCCGTTGGTTTTTTGTGAAAACAGAAATATTGAAATTTTAAAGGATATTTTCGAAAAAGAATTAATGAAACCGAAAGAAAACGATTATCAATTGTTACTTCGTTCGTTAGTAAGTTCTGAAAACGGTTCCACAGAAGCGGCAGGAAAATCGGCGGAAGCAGATTTATTCAGCAATATTGACGTGAAGTTTATCACGCATCAAGGAGGATGTGGCGGAATTCGTCAGGATTCACACAGTTTGGCTAAACTTTTGGCTGGTTATGTGAATAATCCAAATGTGGCTGGAGCAACGGTTTTGAGTTTGGGATGTCAAAACTTGCAAATCCAAATCTTCAAAGATGCTTTGCATGAAATTAATCCAACAAGTACTAAGCCCGTTTTGATTTATGATCAGCAGCAAATTGGTACTATTGAGGCAATGTTGAGCAGTGTGGTAAAAGATACTTTTGAAGCCATTAAAGAAGCAAATAAAATAGAAAGAACCCCGGCACCATTGTCTAAATTGACGATTGGTTTGGAGTGTGGCGGTTCAGATGGGTTCTCTGGAATCTCGGCTAATCCAACCTTAGGTGTAACGTCGGATTTGCTTACAGCCCTTGGAGCAACAACCATTCTTTCGGAGTTTCCGGAATTATGTGGAGTGGAGCAGGAATTAGTAAACCGCTGTGTTGAGGATGAAGCTGGAGTACGCTTTCTAGAATTGATGAAATGGTATGAAAAAACGGTGGTGGATGCAGGTTCAGGATTTGACATGAATCCTTCACCAGGAAACATCAAAGATGGATTAATTACGGATGCCATGAAATCAGCAGGAGCGGCTAAAAAAGGAGGAACATCTCCAATAGTAGGCGTTTCGGATTATGGAGAATACATTTCAAAACCGGGTTTGAATTTGCTTTGTACGCCAGGAAATGATGTCGAATGTACGACTGCAATGGTGGGTTCTGGAGCCAACATGGTTTTGTTTACCACCGGTTTAGGAACTCCAACAGGAAACCCAATTGCTCCAGTAGTGAAAGTTTCCTCTAACTCTGAATTAGCTAGAAAAATGTCGGATATCATTGATATTGATACTGGTGGAATTATTACAGGTGAAAAAACAATTGATGAAATGGCGGATGAAATGCTGGAATTTATTATCAATGTAGCCAGTGGTGAAATTAAAACCAAAGCTGCAATTTTGAATCAGAACGATTTTATTCCTTGGAAAAGAGGTGTTTCGTTATAGAAAAATAAGTTTTTGTAATACAAAAAAGGGTGTAGTTTTTAAACTGCACCCTTTTTTATTTTAGAGATCGTTTCTAGATGATGATTTCCGAATGTGCAGAATAGGATTCAGAACAATCTTTTTTTCCATTTTAAAATCTTCCGTATTGTTCATTTGTTCCAAAAATACTTTAGCGGTCATTTTTCCCATTTCGAGAGGAGATTGATCAATTGTAGAAATGGAAAGTTCCATAAATTTTGTAAAGGGTTCGTTACCAAATCCCACCACACAAAAGTCTTCCGGAATTTGAATTCCATGAGCTTTAAGTTCTTGTATGGCGCCCAATGCCGCAAAATCACTTGCAGAAAAAATTGCGTCGGGTGGCGGGGTTAATTGCAGTAATTTGTTAGTTGCTGCTATACCGTCTTCAATATTACTTTTAGAATGGATAACATATTTGTTATCAAATGGTATTGCGCTATCAAGCAAAGCTTTTTGGTAACCTTTGAATCGGTTTTCATATATTTCTAAGGATTGATCTCCGCACAAATGGGCAATTTTTTTACAACCTTGATCAATCAGATGCTTTGTGGCGATATAACCCGCTTTAAAATCATCAATTGTAATAGAACTCACACCATCAATGTTCTTTTTTCTATCAAAAAAGATTAAAGGAACATTTTTTTCGAGAACACGATGAATGATTTTTTCATTCTTCTTAGATTCATTGGTAATAGAGATCATGATACCATCTACTTGTGCGTCAAGTAGCGTGTTGATATTCTCAATTTCCCTATTTTCATCTTCGTGTGTTTGGCATATAATTACATTGTATTTGTTTGGATGCAATTCCTCTTCAATCCCTCGGATGACAGATCCAAAAAAATTGGTGTTGATGCGGGGAACAATAACGCCAATATTTCCACTTTTTCCACTTCGTAGCGCTGCGGCTAGCCTATTTTGTTTGTAATTCATTTTAGCTGCCGTATCCATTACAAGTTTAATAGTACTTTCACTTATTTTGGGATTATTATTCAAAGCTCGTGAGACTGTAGCGGCGGATATATTGAGTTCTTTTGCAATATCGTAAATGGTTGTTTTTTCACTCATTTTAAATCAATAATTGTTATTATTTTGTAAAATTAATACTTTTTTTCTTAAGATCTTATTTAATGTTATCGATTGTATTAAATCTGTTTTTTCAGGGTTTTAACAACAAATTCAATCATTATAATTTATTTATTGTGCAATTTTTTTATAATAAGTGTAGAAATATAAGGTATTTTTTATATTACTAATATTTTTATAGATTTAATTTTGGTAAATTGAAAATTAATATTTACGTTTGTGTAATCGATTGCATGATTTGAATTTTAAATCTAAGCGTAGAGAAAAACAAACTAAATTTTAAGGAATTGAAATACGATCAAATGAGAAAAAAAATATTTTTTAGAACTAACAGACTTTTGCCTATTCTTCTTTTTTCATTGCTTTTTGTGGCCTGTGGAGTAAAGCAGGCAAAAACCACTGTGGTTGCTAATCCTTGGAAAATGATGAAAAATATAACGGATAATGTAAAGACCCCTTCTTTTATTGGTACTACATATTTAGTTTCCGATTTTGGTGCGCAGTCTGGAGGTGTTTTCGATAATACTGTAGCATTTAAAAAAGCAATTCAAGATTGTAGTAAAAACGGTGGCGGTAAGGTTTTGGTTCCTGCAGGCAAATATTTAACAGGGCCGATACATTTAGAAGATAATGTCAACCTTCATTTAGAAGAAGGAGCTGAAATTTTGTTTAGTACAAATTCAGCGGATTATCCAATCGTGCATACTTCATGGGAAGGAACGGAATTAATGAATTACTCTCCTTTAATTTATGCTTACCAAAAAACGAATGTAGCGGTAACCGGAAAAGGAATATTAAACGGCCAAGCCAATAATGAAAATTGGTGGTGGTGGTGTTCTAAAAAGGAATACGGTTGGAAAGAAGGAAAGCCTAATCAGAATGATCCTCTCAATCGATTGCGTCTTATTGCCATGGCTGAAGAAGGAGTGCCTGTTGCGGAACGTGTTTTTGGAGAGGGACATTATTTAAGACCAAATTTTGTAGAGTTTTTTGATTGTAAAAATGTTCTCTTAAAGGATGTGAAAATTGTGAATGCGCCATTTTGGGTTGTTCATCCTATAAAATCATCGAATGTCATAATTGACGGAATAACGGTGGAGAGCCACGGTCCTAACAATGACGGATGTGATCCGGAGTATTCTAAAAATGTAATCATAAAAAACTGCATTTTTAATACTGGAGATGACTGCATCGCTATAAAATCAGGCAGAGATGCTGATGGTAGACGTGTTGCTATGAAAAGTGAAAATATTGTAGTGCAAAACTGCAAAATGATTGACGGCCATGGCGGAGTTGTAATTGGAAGTGAAATTTCGGGAGGAGTAAGAAATGTTTTTGTTGAGAATTGTATAATGGACAGTCCAAACCTTGACAGAGCGATTAGAATTAAAACAAATTCAAATCGAGGGGGACTTATAGAGAATGTATACGTAAGGAATTTAGAAATAGGTCAAGTTAAAGAGGCTGTTTTGAAATTGAATATGTTTTATGAAGTCTATGGCGCAAAACCAGGTACATTTATCCCTCAAATACAAAATATTTTTCTAGAAAATATAACCGTTAAAGACGGTGGAAGGTTCGGAATATTGGCTAAAGGCTACAAAGAATCACCCATCAAAAATGTTACTTTAAAAAATGTAAAAATTGCAAAGGTTAAGGAAGCATATTCTATTGAAAACCTTGAGGGACTTAAATTTATTGATACCTATATCAACGGTTCGCTGATGAAAAGCCCAAATTAATACAACTATTAACTAATTTTTAAACCAATAAACCAATAAACCATTAATCATGATTGTAAAATATTTATTTAAAGAGGGTAAAAACATCTGTTTTTCCTTTATTTTATTGCTTAGCTTATTTATGAGCAATGAAATGAGGGCCCAAAATGGGATTACTGTTGGAGGTGTGGTCACAGATGCATCCAAAATGCCAATTCCAGGGGTTAATATTATGGAGAAAGGCACTAAAAATGTCGTAACTACTGATTTTGATGGGAAATTCACGATACGTGTATCCAGTTCAAATAGCGTTCTGCTTTTTTCCTATTTAGGATATGAGACATTAACTAAAACGGCTGGACAAAACGGCTCCTTAAGTGTCGTTTTGCAAGATTCCACGGATAAACTCGATGAAGTAGTTGTAATTGGTTATGGGACATCGCGCAAGTCTGATTTAACAGGGTCAGTTGCTTCTATTTCAGGAGAGGATTTGAAAAAAAATCCGATTTCAAATGTAGCAGAGGCTTTAACAGGTAGACTAGCTGGTGTACAGGTAACTTCATCTGAAGGTTCACCAGACTCCGAAATTAAAATTAGAATTAGAGGTGGTGGATCCTTGACGCAAGATAGTTCGCCATTGGTTATTGTTGATGGTTTTCCAGTAAATAGTTTGAATGATATATCTTCATCTGATATTGCTAATGTTACAGTGTTAAAGGATGCTTCATCTACTGCAATATATGGCTCTAGAGGAGCAAATGGAGTTATAATAGTGACAACGAAAACAGGTACAGATGGTAAGATCTCTGTTAGTTTTAATACATTTTATGGTGTAAAGAAAATTGCAAAAACAATTGACGTTTTACAGCCGGAAGACTTTGTTAAATGGCAATATGAATATGCTTTATTGAATAATGAAGTTAGTTCTTACGAAAGATATTTTGGTCAGTGGCAAGATTCTGACCAGTTCAAGGGTCTTAAAGGTAATAATTGGCAAAAGCAAATTTATGGTCGCTTAGGAGAAGTAAATAGCCGTGATTTAGGAATCCGTGGGGGTAGTGAAAAGTTAAGCTTTAATTTTAATTATGCTAATTATGACGAAAAAGCGATTATGGTAGGTTCTGAGTTTAAGAGAAATAATTTATCGTTGAGTTTGAAAAATAAAGCAAGTGATAAAATTAATTTATCTTTTACTATGCGTTACTCAGATACAGAAATTAATGGAGGAGGAGTAAACGAGCAAAATGAGATTTCCTCAGCAGATGCTAGACTGCGTCATAGTGTAGGGTATTCACCTATACCTTTACCTGGCCTTACAACTGATGACACTGATGAATCCGTTGCAGGTTATCTTGTTAATCCTTTTGTTTCGGTTGCAGATAATGATCGCTTACAGACCAGAAAGAATTTTAATATGTTAGGTGGTTTTTCTTGGGATGTATTAGAAGATCTTACTTTTAAATCTGATTTTGGTCTAGACAATTATAACTATAAAGATTATCGCTTTTTAGGTCGCTCAACTTATTATGTAAGTAATATACCTGCGGCAGTTAATCAAGGAAATCCAGCGCTTATAATTAGTAACCGTGATAATCTTCGCTTCAGAAATGCGAATACTGTTAACTATGATTTTAAAAACATTATAGGGGCAAACCATAGAATAAAAGTTCTCTTAGGGCAAGAAATGATCACTTATAAATCAAATGAAATAGAAAGTACAATTCATGGCTTTCCCAAGTTTTTTGATTTTAATACAGCAAAGAATCTCACTACACAAGGAATACCTCAAGGAGTTGATAATAATTACAGTCCAGACGATAAATTACTGTCATTTTTTGGTCGAGTAAATTATGATATTAAAAATCGTTATTTATTTACGGCGACTTATCGCGCTGATGGATCCAGTAAATTTTTGGGAGATAATCGCTGGGGCTATTTTCCTGCTGCCGCTGCTGCATGGAAAATTAATGAAGAGGAATTCATGAAAGATATTTCTTGGCTGAACTCACTTAAAGTTCGATTAAGTTATGGTGAGGCGGGAAACAATAATATTCCAACGGGACAAACTGTTCAAAATTTCCAATCATCAACATCAGCATGGATTAATGGTGTAACTAATTATTGGTCTGCCTCTAAGACTTTAGCTAATCCTGATTTAAAATGGGAAACCACAGTTACACAAAATTTAGGAATCGACTATGAATTATTTAAAGGGCGAGTAAGTGGAACATTTGAATTGTATAAAAATCTTACTAAGGATCTTTTGATTCGCTTCCCAGTTCCTGGTACAGGGTATGATTTTCAATACAGAAATATGGGTGAGACTCAAAATACAGGATTGGAAGCCTCTACAAATATTGTAGCAATAGATAGAGGGGATTATGGCTTAAATTTCTCTTTTAATATTGGTATTAATAAAAACAGAATCAATTCATTAGGTTTATTAAATGATTTTGGTCAAAATACAAATTGGGCTTCAACTCAAATTGGCAACGACTTTGTTGTAAATGTAGGACAGCCCATAGGTCTGATGTCTGGTTACAAAAGTGATGGTCGATACGAAGTATCTGATTTTGATTATATAGGAGGGAACTATATTTTAAAATCAGGAGTTGCAAATAGTTCTAGTGTGTTAGGGACAGTTAGGCCAGGGACTATGAAACTAAAAGACATTGATGGGGATGGTATTGTGAATGCAAATGATCTCGCGATAATTGGTAATGCAAATCCAAAGCATACTGGGGGAATGATAATTAATGCTAATGCATATGGGTTTGACTTTTCAGCAGCTTTTAACTGGAGTGTAGGAAATGATGTTTATAATGCAAATAAAATTGAGTTTACGACTTCCAATCCAAATGGACAATACCGTAACCTGAGCACGATCATGGGCGATGGTAATAGATGGACAAATCTTGATCCTGTTTCAGGTCAATTAGTAACTGACCCTGAATCATTGACAGCTTTAAATGCGAATACAACAATGTGGTCCCCTTATATGTCTCGCTTTGTTTTTAGTGATTGGGCTGTTGAAGATGGCTCTTTTATCCGATTGAATACGCTGAGCTTAGGGTATACTTTACCAAATAAATGGATTTCTAAATATGGAATTTCTAAATTCAGATTATATTCTACGGCTAATAATGTTTTTATTATCACTAAATATTCTGGTCTTGATCCTGAAGTGTCTACAAGAAGAAATACACCTCTGACACCCGGTGTTGATTATTCACCTTTCCCAAGAAGTAGACAATTGGTTTTTGGTTTAAACCTCAATTTTTAATTTAAAATGTATCAAAAGATGAAAAATAAAATATTAATTATACTATTAATTACATCCGGTTTATTTGCTGGTTGTGACGATTTGACCGAGGATTTTTTAGAGGCACCTGCAATATCAACATTGGATGAATCAATTATTTTTTCGACTCCAGGCTTAGCCAAAGGGGCAATAGACGGAATCAAAGTACCTTTTGCAGAAACAAATTCTTACCGAGGAAGATTTCTTCCATATTATGGACTTAATACTGATACGGAGTGGTTCAATACTTCTCAAACGGCTGGGGATAATTCAGATTTGTGTGTTTATGACACGAAACCTAATAATACAAATATGAATACAACGAACAATGCCTGGGCCATGATGTATTCAGGGATTGAACGTGCCAATATTTGTATTCGTGGACTACGTACGTTCGGCAATCCAACTCCTGGAACAGAACTAGGTCAATTGCTAGGAGAAGCACTAACATTACGCGCTATTTATTATGCCGATTTAATAAAGGCGTGGGGAGATGTGCCAGCACGTTTTGAGCCAATTAATTCAGAAACTTTGTACTTACCGAAGTCAAGTCGGGATGTTATTTACAAGCAACTTATTCAAGATATGGAAGAAGCAGCAACTTTAGTATCATGGCCCGGACAGAGTCCTGCAACTGTAACAGTCGAGCGAATTAACAAAGCCTTTGTAAAAGGATTTCGTGCTCGTTTAGCTATGGCTGCAAGTGGTTTTCAACAATATCCTGACGGTGTGCGTAGGAGTAATGATAGTGACCTTTCTGTTGCAAAAATGTATAAGCTAGCCTTAGATGAAAGCCTTGATGTTATACAAAGTGGAACCGCTCGTTTAGAATCCTCATTCGAGACCTTATGGAAAAAATACAATGAAGAAAATATCATAGCTGGTGGCGAGTCCCTATGGGAACTTCCATTTGCAGATGGAAGAGGACGTATGCTTTTCACTTTTGCTGTGCGTCATGCTACTAGCAATCAATTTCATGCAAATGGCAATAATCGTGGTGGTGTAGCTGGTCCACTTCCAACTGTTTTTTATGATTTTGATGAATTAGATACACGCAGAGATGTGAGCTGTGTGCCCTACAGATATGGTACAGCCGTAAATGGTATCGCTAAGCAAGAATTGGGTAGATCCGATACTTGGTACTTTGGTAAATACCGTTATGAGTGGACAAAACGTTTTATCACATCAACAAATGATGATGGAATTAATAAAATGTATATGCGCTTTGCAGAAGTTCTTTTTATTGCTGCAGAGGCCTCAAATGAATTAGAAGGACCAGCTGCTGCCGCTCCTTATTTAAAAGAAATTCGCAGAAGAGCTTTTGCACCTGCAGTTCAAGCTATTAAAGTTGATGCTTATGTAAATGCATTGACTAGTAAGCAGGCAATGTTTGATGCTATCGTAGAGGAACATAAGTTTGAATTTACCGGTGAAATGGAGCGAAAACAAGCACTAATTCGTTGGAATTTACTGAAAACTAATTTAGAAAAGGCCAAAGCTAAAATGTCTAATTTACAAAACAGAACTGGTGAGTATGCTGACGTCCCAACTACTCTTTATTTCAAATTTAAAGCAGATAATATATCTCTTAGTATTTATGGTTTGAATAGAGGCGAAAATATAAATCCAGGTCCTGACTATTCTTCATTTGCATGGCAGTCTCTGGTGGACACAAAGGTTAATTCTTTATATAAAGCAGGAGTTAATCCAGATAACAGACAGTTTTGGCCTATTTGGCAGGTCTTTATCGATGGTAGTAATGGAAAATTAGTTAACGACTATGGCTACTAAAAATTTAAATAATTTAACTCAATTGTGATTATGAAAAATACATTTAAAATAAAAGGTTTAGTTGCTTTGCTCCTGTTATCTTCTCTAGTGATAGGCTGCACAGGATATGGTGAGGAGTTAATAGATGGACTTGAAGTGAGTAGAGCTTTTGCGCCAATTAGTCTTACAGCTAGAGTAAGAAATCAAACTACTGTCGAGCTAAATTGGACTGTGAAGGAAAATATTGATTCTTATGAAGTTGAAATTAGTGCTGATGATGCTACATTCGCAACCCTATTTAAAACAATTAAAGTAGCACCTACTGAATTGCCTATTCAAGTAGCCTTGGAGGGAGAAACAGTTTATTCAATAAGAGTGAAAGCAATCAGCGCTGAAGGGCGTGATGATTCAAAATGGTCAATTGTTACAATTACAACACTGTCCGAACAATTGTTTTTACCCTCTCAAGATGGTGATATTCAAGCCAAGCAAGCCACTTTTAGATGGGCACCAAATAGTAATGTTACTGAATTAGTGGTTAATCCGGGAAATATACGCAAGGTTATTTCAGCATCTGAAAAAGTGGCTGGAGTTGCAACTGTAACAGGTTTGGTGGGCGAATCATCCTATAATGTAGATTTATTTAACGGGACCAAAAAAAGAGGGTTTAAAAGCTTTAAGACTTTGGTAGATATAGGAAATGGTATTTTAATCAGTCCAACTGATGACCTAAAAGCAAAAATTGCAGAAGCGAGTGCAGGTGCTGAATTGTATTTGTCTCCAGGAGATTATAAAGCGTATGTAGGTGAAATAATTTTAAATAAATCAATCACAATTAGAGGATTGTATCCTTATGACAAACCAAAGGTATATTTGAAATTCACTCTTGGTGCAGGAACAGGTGATGTGTCTTTAGTTGACTTAGACTTAAATGGAGATACAGCTATAACAGGTGTTAATTCAGCTGTAATGACTATTGGTAACACTGGTTCAACCTATGGAAATTTAGTTATTAGTGGTTGCGACGTGAAAAATTATGAACGATCCTTAGTTTATGCTTCAATGGCAAGTTCAAAAGTAAATTCTGTTACTGTCGAAAACAGTAAAATCACAAATGTTAATACCAATGCAGGAGCTGATTTCATTGATTTTAGAGCTACTTTTGTAGGGTCAGTTAATTTAAAAACGTCGACTTTTAATAACTGCTCTGCGGGTAGAGATTTTATAAGAGTAGATGCCGGAACTTTTTCAGGTACTGGATTGACAACTAATGTTTTGATTGATAGATGTACTTTGTACAGCGTTTCTAACATAGCAAATGTGCCAGCAACTGCTCCAAAACGATTGCTGTATGTTCGTTCTTTAAGTAACGCATCGGTTGTAAAAAACACATTGGTTGCAGAGACTAGTGCAATTTACTCCAATCAGACAAATACTGCTATACCTACTTACACTTCTAATTACTACTTCAATGCACCATTTACTATGGACACTACGATTTCTGGAAATAAACCAGATGGATCAGGTGTAGTAGCAAATCCACAATTTGTAAATGCTGCTGCTGCTAATTTTAAAATTCAGAATCAAACCTTAATAGATAATGGAATTGGAGATCCATTTTGGAGATAAAATTTATTTTTCAGATTATACAGGCTCGTTTTTTTAACGAGCCTACTTTTTAAGTTGATTGTTAAATTAATTAAGATCGAAATTAAAATGAAAATACTTTATATCTTACTACTTGTTTGTTGTTATTCTTGCTCTAAAGAGGAAACGGCCACCGTCGCGAGCGCGATAAATGTCAAGAACATGATGATTATCGGCGATAATATAACAACAGGAACTAGTATGCAATTAAATGTACAAATAACACCAGAAAATGCGACCAATAAATCAGTTGCGTGGCACTCTTCTGATGTAACAATCGCAACTATATCAGCGACTGGTTTAGTAACTGCGAAGAAAAATGGTACGGTAACTATTTCGGCTACGGCGATTGATCAAAATACTGTGATTGCAACAAAAAATATATTAATTTCTAGTTTTGCATCTTCACCTACTAATGAATATATCGTTAGCAATGTAGCAGAATTAATGGCTGCAATTGCAAAGGTACAAGGCGGTTCAACCATACTAATGAATGAAGGTACCTATGTTATGAATTCAAAAATTAGTTTGGGCGTTTCTGGTACCCCAGATAAATTAATTACGTTGAAAGGGCAAGTAAATCAAAATAGACCCAAACTTGATTTCTCGGCTATGCCTGAGAATTCTTCTAATCAAGGAATTGTTTTAACAGCTAATTATTGGCATATAAAAGGTATAGATATTTTTAAAGCAGGAGATAACGGAATGCAAGTTAAGGGTAATAATAACTTAATTGAGTTTTGTACCTTTTCGGAATGTGCAGATACTGGCTTACAACTAGATTCAGGAGCTTCTAATAATACAATTCTTAACTGTGATTCTTTTTTTAATGCCGACTCAACACTTGAAAATGCTGATGGTTTTGCTTGTAAATTGACGGCAGGAACTGGTAATAAATTTATTGGCTGTAGAGCTTGGCAAAATCTGGATGATGGATGGGATGGTTACCTCAGGGGCGCCGATAATATTACAACAACTTACACCAACTGCTGGGCTATCAAAAATGGATACTTAAAAAACGGAACGAAAGGCGCTGGAGATGGAAATGGTTTCAAAACGGGCGGCAGTGATGATAAATTACTAAAGCATAATGCTATTTATAAAAATTGTCTAGCTGTTGATAATGTAGCAGATGGTTTTGATCATAATAGTAATAGAGGAACGGTAGAAATATATAATTGTTCAGCATACAATAATGGCAGAAATTACTCTTTCAGTAGTACAAATCCATTAACTAAATTAACTATTAAAAATACCTGCTCGCTAGGAGCTTATGGATCAGTTTTAGCTACGCTAGTGGATATTACTAATAATAGTTGGCAAAACGGAATTGTTGCTGATGCCTCTGATTTTAAAAGTACGGCTACTGGTCAACTAATGCAGCCTAGAAAAGCAGATGGTAGTTTGCCTGATGTAACGTTTATGAATCTTAATGCGGGTAGTGATTTGATAGATAAAGGGATTTATGTTGGTACACCATTTAAAGGTAGTGCTCCAGATATAGGTGCATTTGAATTTTAGTAGCTATGAAGACTATTTTTTTTGTTTTAAAGGTGAGCATATTAGTTTTTCTTTTTTTAGGAAATGGTTTTTTTGTGTTTTCACAAAATGAAGTACAAAAAGATACCTCATACACCATATTTAGTACCTATAAGAAACTAATAAAGAAATATCCTTTCATCCAAATTGTTTCCAAAGAGAGTCAAAGCAATCTAGTTGAAGAAAGAGCAATCGTCTATAAAAATATTGATTTAAGATCTTTAGCATTAGATGCTTTTTATGTTAAATCGAATCAAGTTAATCCAGCTGTTATTCTAGTCCATGGAGGAGGGTGGAAGTCTGGAGATAAATCAATGATGGAGCAACTAGCAGTAGCAATAGCTTCAAAAGGATATTCTTGTTTTGCAATTGAATATCGTCTATCGCCAGAGGCTCAATATCCTGCTGGGGTTTTCGATATTAAAAGTGCTATTCAATTCGTGAAAAGAAACGCGGTTAAATTTAACGTAGATACAACAAGAGTTGCTGTTTTAGGCTGTTCCTCCGGTGGACAAATGGCTGCTTTAGTTGGAACTACAAATGGAAATAAAAAGTTTGAGGAAGGAAATAGTGTGCCTAAAACTTTTACAACTATTCAAGCTGTGATTGATATTGATGGTATTTTAGCATTCAAACATCCAGAATCAGCAGAGGGCGAAATGGCTGGTTTATGGTTGGGAGGGACCTATCAAGAAAAATCAGAAAACTGGAATAATGCGTCGGCTTTACATCATGCGGGTAAGAACAGTCCTCCGGTGTTGTTTATAAACAGTAGTTTTGATCGATTTCATGCAGGGAGGGACGACATGATCGCGATTTTAAATAAAAACAACATTTACTCTGAAGTAAAAACTATTTCAGACTCACCTCATTCTTTTTGGTTATTTGAACCTTGGTTTGACCAAACTGTTGCCTACGTGACACAATTTTTAGACATAATTTTTAAAAAAACACAATGAAAGTATTAGAAACATTGACACTAGCACTTGTATTAGGGCTTTCCAGTTGTAAAGCACAAGATAAATACGATATTAATACGGCTAAATCTTATGCTGAAATCTCCGTAAAGGAAGGTGGCAAATGGGAAGGTCGAAAATACATTGGTGGGACTTTCAAAAATGTTCAAAAACTTAAATTAGCTCCGGAACATACGGATCATTCGTTTGATATTCGATATGAAGGTCCGGGTTGGGAAAGCAATAAAATAGGCTATCGCTTGTATCTGGACTGGAGAAATGCTATTGATATTTTTGGAAAAAAAACCGAAGAGATCATTCTTCCGAAAGTCGGTCAGGATGGTTTTGATTCTTACCACGAAATGAGCGATTGGGGCTCGGATATTTTGAAAGCCGGAAAAGGAATCGGAATTGGGTCCATCGATCGGTATTTAAACAAACAAAGATTACACTTTTATGAAGTGGATTCGACCATTGCCAAAGTACAAAACAAAGCCAAATCTTCCGGTGTGAAAATTAATTATTATGGATGGAAATCAGCTTCAGATAAAATTGATTTCACTTCAGAATTGACTATTAATCCTGATCAGCGTTATACTAAGCATACTATTCAAGCCTCACAACCAATTGCTGGGATTTGTACCGGAATTGTAAAACAAATAAACACCGACGTACTTAAAAAAACAAGTCAAAACAAAAAATGGGCGTACCTAGCTACTTATGGCACACAGACTTTGGTGCCAGATAAATTGGGGATGGCTATTTTCTATGAAATTAAAACCATTGAATCTGAAGTGGATGCTGAATTTGACCACCTTTTGGTTTTTAAACCGACAACAAAACCTATTTCTTTTTATTTTTTAGGTGCATGGGAACAAGAAGCAAACGGGATTAAATCCAAAGAAGATTTCGTGAACTACTTAGATGAAAAATTAGCCCTTTTGAATAAAAAAAGAAAAATGTAATCCTTTATTAGTACAACCCTATTATGAAAAACAACATATTGAAACCACTAATAGCAATCCTTTTAGTCTCTTTTGTTTCATTGCAAATGAACGCACAAAAGGGCCAAACCATTTCGAAAAAATTAAAATGGTCGGAGCGAATGGCTTTATCCATCATGATGCAACACAAAGAATCCTATATGATAGATAATGCTGCTACTCCTAAATGGGATTATGTGCATGGTTTAGTGTTGACCTCCTTTGATGAATTAAACAAGAAACATCCAAACCAAAAATACAGTGCGTATAGTAAAACATACGTAGATAAACTGGTTCAGGAAGATGGTACCATTGATACTTACAAATTTAATACCTACAACATAGATATGGTCGTAGCCGGTCGTTTATTATTTGATTTATATACAACTACCCAAGAGGCCAAATACTTAAAAGCACTTCAAACACTGCGAAAGCAAATTGAGGAGCAACCAAGAACAGCGAGTGGCGGTTTTTGGCACAAGAAAATCTATCCCAACCAGATGTGGCTGGATGGCTTGTATATGGGAGCACCTTTTTATGCGCAATACACCGTAACCTTCGAAGACGGAAAAAACTTGGATGATGTGGCCAAACAATTTGAATTGATTCAGAAAAACGCTCGTGATTCAAAGACAGGATTGTTTTATCACGGTTGGGATGAGAGCAAACAAATGCCATGGGCAAATAAAACAACCGGAACTTCTCCTAATTTTTGGTCCCGTTCTTTGGGTTGGTATGCAATGGCTCTTGTCGATGTATTGGATTATTTTCCAAAAGAACATCCCCAGCAAAAAGAATTAGTGGGTTACTTAAATCAATTAGCCAATGCTTTAGTGAAGTTTCAGGATAAATCGGGACTTTGGTATCAAGTTACTGACAAAGGTGCTGTAGGTGGAAACTACTTGGAAGCATCAGGAACTGCAATGTTTACGTATGCTTTTGCAAAAGGAGTAAACAAAGGGTACTTGCCAAAGAAATTCAAAACTGCAGCGAAAAAAGCATTTTGCGGTATGACAAAGCACTTAATTAAGGTTGGTCAAAATGGTGAAGTTACTATTACGCAAGCTTGCGCCGTAGCAGGTTTAGGAGGTAATCCATATCGTGATGGCTCTTTTGAATATTATGTAAACGAAAGAAAAAAAGACAACGACCCAAAAGCTACCGGACCTTTTATATTAGCTGCATTAGAGTTGAACAGGTAGTTTTAAAAAAATACAAATGAGATTTTTGAAAGTATATATCGTATTATTAGTTGCCAGTAGTCAAGGTATGAGTGCTCAAATAAACGATGAAAAGAATTATTCAAAAGTATGGGTGGCTGACAATGGTGACGGAACGTATAAAAATCCCATTTTACATGCTGATTACTCTGACCCCGATGTGATCAGAGTCGGTGATGACTATTATATGACCGCTTCCTCGTTTAATTGCATTCCAGGCTTACCAATTTTACACTCTAAAGATCTGGTCAATTGGGAGTTGGTTAATTATGCACTTCAAAAACAAAGTCCATTTGATGTTTATGACAAGCCACAACATGGGAATGGTGTTTGGGCACCTTGCATTCGCTATCATGATGAAATGTTTTATATTTATTATCCGGATCCAGATTATGGTATTTATATGGTTAAAACCAAAGATCCAAAAGGATTGTGGTCAACTCCAATTCTTGTTAAAGAAGGAAAGGGAATTATAGATCCAACACCGTTGTGGGATGAGGACGGTACGGTATATCTTGCTTATGCCTTTGCAGGAAGCAGGGCTGGAATCAAAAGTCTTTTGGTATTATGTACGCTGAATTCAGAAGGGACTTTGGCCAATAATGATGATGCAATGATTATTGACGGACATGAAAATGAAGGCACTATTGAGGGACCAAAATTTTACAAACGTAATGGATTTTATTACCTGTTTGCTCCAGCGGGAGGAGTGGCCACAGGATGGCAAACCGTTTTGCGATCAAAGAATATATATGGTCCTTACGAAAAAAGGAAAGTATTGGAACAGGGTAAAACAAGTGTCAATGGTCCTCATCAAGGGGCTTGGGTAAAAACACAAACTGGTGAAGACTGGTTTTTTCATTTCCAGGATAAAGGGGCATATGGGCGAATTGTCCATTTACAGCCAATGAAATGGGTAGATAATTGGCCTGTCATAGGTGCCGATGAAGATAAAAACGGAATAGGAGAACCTGTTGCTAGTCATAAAAAACCTAATATTGGAAAAATTTATCCTTTAACCACTCCGCCTGATTCAGACGAATTTAATAGTCCATCATTAGGTTTGCAATGGCAATGGCAGGCTAACCCACAAGTGTATTGGGGACTACCAGGAACAAACGGACATTACACGCTATTTTGTCGTCCTTTACCAGAAAAAGCTGTGAATTTATTTGATGTGCCGAATATGCTACTGCAAAAATTCCCTGCAAATGAGTTTACCGCTACAGCAAAGATGACCTTTAACTCCCGTTTTGATGGGGAAAGTATTGGTTTCGTTGTTATGGGGTTGGATTACAGTTATCTTAAAGTAGAGCAGCAAGAAGGGGCGCTTTTTATTTCCCAAGTGACCTGTAAAAGTGCGGATAAAAAGGCACTAGAGATAGGAGCTAAAAGAGAGAAGTTGACAGTTAAAACATTCTATTTGCAGGTGAAAGTACATGAGGGCGGACGATGTAGTTTCTTTTATAGTACCGATGGAACTAAGTTTCAGTCAATAGGTGTTGATTTTCAATCCCGTGAAGGAAAATGGATTGGTGCTAAATTAGGCTTTACAGCTCTTAGAGAAGGGAAAGTTAACGATGCCGGAAGTTTGGCAATTGATTGGATTAGATTTAATAAAAACAATTAAAATAGAATAAAATGAATCATTTTAAGAAAGTCGCAATTTTTTTATTTTTCGCTGGTGTTACTTGTACTAGTTTACAAGCTCAAGTTCACGACAAATCATGGAAGAGTATTACTGAAATGCCTGAAGGAAAATGGTTTGCTTCTGCTGAAGCTAAAGCTATTGCCGAAAATGTCTTGCTTTACCAGCGTAATATAGGAGGTTGGGCAAAAAATATTCAGATGCAAAAAACACTTTCTGATGAGGAGAAAAAGGAGTTAATTAAACTTAAAAGTGATATGCATGATATCACTACTGATAATGGGGCAACTTATCAAGAAATGGTTTTTCTTTCGAAAATGTATAGACAAGTTCCGGACGAAAGATATAAAAAGGCATTCCTTTTGGGATTGGATTATATTTTAGAAGCCCAGTATGACAATGGAGGATGGCCGCAATTTTATCCGTTAAAAAAGGGCTATTATACTCATATCACCTACAATGATGATTCTATGGTCAACATTCTTAATGTGCTAAAGGAAATTAAGGATAAAACCGATTTTTATTCGATACAACCCTCAGAAGAAACAATTGCAAAAGTTGCTCTTTCTTTTAATAAAGGGATAGATTGTATTGTAAATACACAGTACAAGCAAAATGGAGTTTTAACTAGTTGGTGTGCACAGCATGATGCAAAAACACTGCAACCTGCTAAGGCAAGAGCGTACGAATTACCGTCATTAAGCGGCAAAGAATCGGCAAAAATTGTTCTATTACTGATGTCAATTGAAAATCCTTCACAAGAAGTAATTACAGCGGTAAATAGCGCAGTAGTTTGGTTTGAAAAAGTGAAAATAAATGGTTTACGTGAAGATCGAATATTGAATGCAGAAGGTAAAATAATGGACAAGAAAATGGTCCCAGATGCTAATGCACCTGCAATATGGGTGCGCTTTATGGAATTAGATGACAACAAACCATTTTTTTCGGATAGAGATGGGATTAAAAAATATGCACTATCTGAAATTGGCAGCGAACGTAGAAATGGATATGCATGGTATACAAATGAGCCTAAAGAAGTAGTGAAGCAATACGATAAGTGGAAAAAAAAAATTCAATTGTAAGTGAAAAAGCGAATAATGAGTTCAATATAGTGGTTGCCCAAGACGGAAGTGGTGATTTTATTAAAATTCAAGATGCTGTAAATGCTGCAAAAGCGTATCCAGATGAAAGAATTATCATTTTTGTCAAAAACGGAATTTATAAGGAAAAAGTTAAAATTCATTCTTGGAATCCAAAAATAACAATGGTTGGTGAAAGTCGTGAAAAGACAATCATTACCTATGACGATTATTTTAATAAAGTGGGTATGGGCAGAAATAGTACTTTTCATACTTATACCGTTTTAGTCGAAGGGAATGACTTTATTGCCAAAAATTTCACCATCGAAAATTCATCGGGAGAGGTAGGACAAGCGGTTGCACTAAACGTGAATGCCAATCGTGTCGTAATTACAAACTGTTCTATACTGGGAAATCAAGATACACTATATACCTCGGGTGAAGGGACTAAAAACTATTTTAAAGATTGTTATATAGAAGGAACAACTGATTTTATTTTTGGAGACGCTACCGTATTATTCGAAAATTGTATAATTAACAGTAAAAAAAATTCCTATATAACAGCTGCTTCTACTCCAGAAAACACCTCTTTTGGTTATGTATTTAAAAATTGTAAACTGACGGCTAGTGAAGGTGTTGATGAGGTCTATCTTGGAAGACCTTGGCGTATTTATGCAAAAACAGCATTTATTAATTGCGAAATGGGACAACATATAAAGCCAGAGGGATGGCACAATTGGTCTAAGCCAGAGGCTGAAAAAACTGCTTTTTACGCTGAATATAAATGCACTGGAGTAGGTTTTCAACCTAATAAAAGAGTCTCTTGGTCGCATCAGTTAAAAAGATCGGAGGCAAAGAAGTATACGATAGATGCAATTTTAGGGGACAATGAAAAAGAATTAAAATCAAAATGGTATTCAAGTTTTAAATAAATAGAGATGAAAATTAATTGGATTATTTTTTTATTCGTTACTGCAAGTTGTTTGGCACAAAAAACCACTATTTATGGTGTTGGCGATTCCACAATGGCCAACAAAGTCAACCCTAATGAAAATCCAGAACAGGGTTGGTTACAGGTTTTGGCTCCATTTTTTAATACTTCCGTAGTTATAGATAACAGAGCTGTAAATGGGCGGAGCACGCGTAGTTTTATAAATGAAAATAGATGGGACTCTGTAGTTAAAGTGCTTAAAAAAGGAGATTATGTTTTTATCCAATTCGGACATAATGATCAAAAAGTAGAGGATCCAAAACGCTATACTAATCCGCATACAGCCTACCGTAATAATTTAATTAGATTTGTTACAGATACCAGGGCCAAAGGAGCTACTGCCATTCTGTTTTCATCCATTGTGAGAAGAAATTTTAATGAACAAGGTACGCTGGTGGATACCCATGGCGAATACCCTTTGGAAGCTCGCTTAGTAGCTCAGGAATATGATGTTCCTTTTATTGATCTTCAATATTTAACAGAAAAATTGGAAGAGTTGTATGGAGTAGAAGGTTCTAAAAAACTGCATTTGCATTTTAAATCAGGAGAAACCCCTTATTACAAAGAAGATAAAGAGGATGATACGCACCTTTCAGCATTAGGAGCTAATGAGATTTGTAAATTAGTGATAACCGCTTTAAAAAAGACTGATTTAGCTTTAAAAAAACACATTAAGTAAACTACCATGAAACGAATTTCTATATTTCTAATAGCCATTTTATCTTTCCCTATTGTAGTGGCACAAACAGGTGCCAAGAACACCACTATTGAAATTGAGAAAATAGTGAATCGCATTGAGTTGCCTACTATTCCAAATTATAAAATAGAAGTTACACAGTTTGGTGCCAAAGGAGATTCGGTTACGAATTGCAAAGTGGCTTTTGATAAAGCGATGAAAGCATGTGAAAAGCGTAAAGGAGGAATTATAGTGGTGCCAAAAGGCGTTTACACTATTAATGGTCCGATACATTTTGTAAGCAATGTTGAGCTGCATTTAGAAGCAGGAGCAAAAATTAGGTTTGGCTCTAATCCAAAAGATTATCCATTAGTTCTCACTAGTTGGGAAGGAACTATGTTGTACAATTATAGTCCATTAATCTACGGTAACAATGTGGTAAACGTTGCTATAACTGGAAGTGGAGTTATTGATGGTGAAGCGAGTACTACTTGGAATAAATGGAAGCCTTTAGAAAAGAAAGACCAGCTTTTAAGTAGAGAAATGAATCATAATAATGTTCCAATAAAAGATAGAATCTTTGGTAGTGGACATTTTTTAAGACCACAACTCATTCAGTTTGTCAATTCAAGAAATATTTTAATTGAAAATGTCACCATTGAAGATTCCCCATTTTGGTGCGTTCATTTATTAAAATCGAAAAGTATTACCATTAGGGGACTTAAATATGATGCACAAAACTATAATAATGACGGAATCGACCCAGAGTATTCAAGTGATATTTTAATAGAGAACATTCAGTTTAATAATAGTGATGATAATATTGCCATAAAAGCAGGACGTGATAATGAAGGACGGGCTAACTCAGCAATGCCATCGGAAAATATTGTGATTAGAAACTGTGAGTTTAGAGGCTTACATGCTGTAGTTATTGGTAGTGAAATGGCTGCTGGAGTTCAAAACGTATACGTAGACAATTGCAAATCTAGCGGGTATTTGAAAAGAGGAATTTATATCAAAACTAATTCTGATCGAGGTGGATTTATAAAAGACATTAATTTTTCTAATATCGCCTTGGGTAAAGTGGAGGACTGTATTTATATGACCGCTAATTATCATGGAGAGGGAAGTGGTTTGTTTCCTTCGAAAATTTCAGCTATTTCTATTTCCAATATTAGTTGTGAGTCAGCTTCAAATGCTGCGATTGTAATCGAGGGTTTCCCAGAAAGCAAAGTAGAAAACATCACTTTGGATAGGATTTCAATAAAAGCAGCTAAAAACGGAATGACTTTAACGAATACAAAGAATATTAGTCTTAACGAAATTGTTATTGGGGATAAAATAGGAGTTCCGAGTTCAGTAAAATAAAAGGAAAATCTTGAAATGAAGTGTTATTTTTCAAAACTATTAATTTTTATTTGTGGTTAAAATTAAATAAGAACTACAAATTACACAAGTATATTGAAAAGCAAAATGCGTTAAAATTAATATTTGTGGATTAGTAAAATTCTTATTTATTTCTATTTATATTAATTTTTACTAATGAAAATTATAAGACTATGTTAATTAATTTATCAACCATAATCTTGAGCGATTGGTTAATGTCTGGTGCTTTGTATTGGAGGTGTTGAATAAGTATAGTTGGTTTTTTTATTTGGCGTTGAGCCCATAAACGTTTTCAACTTCTTCTATAATTTTATCAAACGTAACTCTATCAATGATTACTGGACTGAAAAAATCGATATCAATGAAAACACGGTGATTGTATATTAGAGCCAAATTTGGGCTAGAAATAAAAATAAAAAACCATAACATTTTGATTAACAGTTTTTTGGGGTTTTGATTCTGCGGAGAAAGAGGGAGTTGACATCTGTTTTTGAAGCGCCTACTTTCAGTACCTTTTGAATTGAGCTGTATTTGGGTAGCCGAATTTACCCCCCTATTAAATCGTAATGAATTCTATTAATTTGTGAGTAGTAAAAGTACGTAAAAATCTAGATATATCCTATACAAATTAAGGTCAACATCATCAAAAAATGAACAAGTACATGAATATGTGGTACACCATTTATTGATTAGGATACATTTAAAAGATGAACAGGTAGTTCTTATAATCCTGTTTAAATTATGGTCACGTAAAAAATATTTTTCATCCAATTATCAATGGCTCAACCTGTTCTATTTTTAGGCTTGTGTATTGACAAAATTCCTCTATCGAAACAAACTCATTTTGGAGCTTATTGAGATCATTTCTGATTTTTTGAAGCAGCCTTATGCTTTGTCGATAACTTTTGCCAGTAATGCGTTGTATGTCCTTTGGATAGATACAAAGCCTTTTGTTTAGGGTTTTCATACTTTATGTATAGCTTTGAGTTGGCTTTAACTTACTTTAATTATCTGTGATTCCCAATTTTACGTAAAGTTAAACAAAAAATTATTTGCTTATTAAGCGTGAAATAAACTACTGTATCTTTCCACTACTAGTAGTTTGTATTTTTCTTTGAATTCATCGGATAGGAATGAATTGTCGATCCACTGCATGGCAATTGGTTTATTTTTTTGGAATCGTTTTACTATTCCTTTTAGCTGTTTTTCGTTGAGACCAAGGTTTGTTCCTAGTGTTTGGAAATGCTCCCATTTTAGCTTTTTCTTTTTTCCATCAAGCGTTAAGGCTAGTTCTTCGGTGTCTTCTGGGTTTACTATGGCCACATTTAACAGATCATAGGCTGGTGCCAATGTCCAACTATCGCCCGTATTGATCATCGAGAAGTTTTTGAGGTGCATGTCGTTGTTTCCAGTCAGGAAGCTGAAAACTCCTAATTCTAAAAAGTATAGTTTGTCCAGTAAGGTGTTGTCTGAGAATTCGTTGATGGCTTTGCCTATTTTTTCCATCGAGCTTTTGTATTTGTCAAAAGCTTCCGTGATTTGGAACATGTCGAGCATGTGGATTTTTTCTCCAGTAGCTGATCTATCAATGCGTTTGGTAATATAAGAAAGCTCGCCAGATTGTAGTCGGATCAAGCTTGATTTTACAGTGTTAATTCCAAACGCTTCTGCAATGCGCATCGTTAGATGTTCATTTGCAGGCATTTCAGGGAATTGTTCGGATGGTGGTTTGAAAATGTAATTACCTCCCAAAGCACCTACCACGGTAAGACGTCCTTTATTCCCGTCCTGAATCGTGTCATTTACTATTGATAGTGATAGTTTGGGTTGTACCCCAGGTACTGTAACGCTTCGCTCCACCACATTTAGCGCTAAGGCGTTCATTTGTTGTAGGGTATGTTCAAATGCGGGTTGGTGTTTTGTTCCAAAAAATGCTACACTACATTGCTCGTGAAAATCACCTTCAATCCCGTCTTCTATAGCTTGATAACAGTATAAACAGTTCTTACTCATTTTCATTAGGTATTGGTTGAACACTAACGGCTCCGATACAATTTTGGCAACAGGCCAAAAGTAATCCCATACGGTCATTGGGGTTGATTTTCCAATTTTTGGATGCGATATCTAGTAACCAGCCTTCAGGAATTAGTCCTTCAAAAAAGGGGAATAATCGTTTGTCGGTATATGTTTTAGGACTTACTGGCATCGTAAAAGTCAGGAACTGTTTGGGATGTTGTTTGATATATTTTTCATCATATTCAAAGCGATATTCTCCTTCATCAGTCTCTGTTAGTATTCCCGCGTGGATGTCTTTATAAAGTATGGCAGCTTTTCTCATTATACTTTCTTTTCATTTTTGCCTGACTGTCCGGTAGACAGGGATAATTCTCTTGCGTTAACCGGTGCAAGGGTATGCCCAAACATGCGGAGCACTTGATTTACCTTCTCGAGATTGAGATTTTCTTTGCCCTGTTCTATTTTTCGAATAACGGTCAGCGCCACTCCAGCACGTTCTGCAAATGCTTCCTGGGTAAGGTTTACTTCATTTCTTTTTTCTTTTACAAAGTCGGCTAGTGTCATCATGATTATATGCATTTACATCGAATTAGAACAAATATATGAAATTATATGTAAAAGCATATAGTTTACTTACTAATTTACAATTTATATGTAATTACATATAATTACTTATACTTCCTAGCGGACAACCTCCTGTCATTTATGTCGCTTTATGCCATCTGTGTCTGATCCTGCCATCTGGTCGCCGAGGACTTTTTAATGTGATTTAATTGGCTAAAATTTGTATTCGAATCAATCTAAAAGTGTTGCAACAAAAAACAGATTGTATGTAGTAAAAGAGAAATATTAATTAAAAAATTTAGAAATTATGGCAAGGCAAAAAGGTATTATTAAATTGAAAGGTACTATCGGAGATATTACTTTTTATAAGACGAAAGACGGGCATTTGGCACGTGAAAAAGGGGGTATCGATGCGAGCAGAATTGCAAACGATCCTGCGTTCCAGCGCACGCGAGAAAATGGATCTGAGTTTGGAAGAGCGGGAAAAGCGGGAAAAACGCTGCGCACTGCGATGCGAAAATTGTTGCTTAATTCTGCTGACAGTCGCATGGTCAGTAGACTTACTCAATCAATGGTTAAAGTCATTCAGGCTGACGTAGTGAGCGAGAGAGGATTGCGAAATGTAATTGATGGCGAAACCGAATTGCTGACGGGATTTGAATTCAACATTGGCGGAAAGCTTGGTACTTCTTTATTTGCTCCGTTTGTTGGTGCTATTGATCGTGTTAGCGGTGATTTATCCATTGCGCTTGAGCCGTTTGTACCGGCTAATATGATTGCCGCTCCAAGTGGGAGTACGCATTTTAAAATCATATCTGGAGGAGCCGAAATTGATTTTGAAGCAGAAACCTTTGTGGTCAGCACATCCGAAACGGCAATTCTACCATGGGATACCAACGAAACCGTGGCCATCAATCAGGTAAATTCCGTAACGGCAAACAGCACCAAACCGTTATTTTTAGCTCTGGGAATCGAATTTTATCAAGAGGTGAATGGTCGAATGTATCCGCTAAAAAATGGGTCTTACAATCCATTATCTCTGGTACAAGTTAGCGGACTCTAATATGGTCCTGGTGTTAAACAGAACGTATTTTTCCGAAGGTACACAGGGCACTTTAGAATGGAACGGCACCCTAGTTTGTTATACCATCGAGCTGCCCTGGTTGCAAAACCAGCGTCGCGTGTCCTGTGTTCCCGAAGGAGAATATGTTTTACGGCAGCGTTTTAGTCCAAAATTTAAATGGCACTTGCATTTACAAAATGTTCCGGGAAGAGATTTGATCTTAATTCATCCCGCCAATGACGCCAAAAAAGAATTATTGGGCTGTATCGCTCCTGTAAGTATGCACACCGGAATAGGGAAGGGAGGCAGCTCGCGCAAAGCATTCTTAAAGCTGAAAGCTTTAGTAAATGCCGCTTTAGAGCGAAATGAAGCAGTAAAAATAAGTATTCAATCTCATCTTACGACTCCATTTAGTGATTCAAGGATAAAATAAAGTATAAAAATCATGACTATAATTGAACGCGCACAAGCGCCTGTACCAAAGTTTTTTAAAGTTTTGCGAACTATCGGAGTAGCACTACTCACCATCAGTGGTAGTATCATTGCTGCACCAGTTGTTTTACCAGCCGTGGTGATCAGTGTTGCGGGTTACGCAGCACTTGCGGGAGGAGTCATTTCGGTGATTAGCCAACTCACGGTAGATGGCGAACTGGTAAAGGATCAAGTTAGCATTTCCAAAGTGAAAAAGGACAATCAAAATTCACCACGAAATGGAATCAAATAATAGTATATCCGTGGGAACTGCAGCAGGAACTTTGTTGAGTGTTATGCCTAACATTGCTTCTGAAGATGTTGCAAAAACAGTTATCTTAGCAGTGTTGGGCGCCATTGTAAGTTTTATCGTGTCGCTCCTCTTAAAATCCTGTACAAAATTAAAAAAGAAACAATGAGACCCTGAAACAAGTTCAGGGTAAAATAATTCGGGTTTGGCTTGGTAACCTTTTTCCGAATTTAAAAGAAGGCCTGATCGCAAGATCAGGCCTTCTTTATTTACTATATCCTAGTACTATTATTCTCCTCATTTCATTAATCAGCACTCTATTTTTATTTAGTTGGTCCTCTTTTTGTTCCAGTAACCTCAACGCAATAATTTGTTTTTTGTGTAGTTCGTGTTCCTGTAGCATTTCGGTAGATTTTAAAATGAAACTTTTCTTGAAATCCGTAATTCGTAAAAATGGAATTACGGACCCAATTAAAAATTGGTGCCAAAAATGTGATTTCCAAAGACTATACGCTAACCAGTAAATTATTTCGGCATCTTCTTCTTTTTCGAACAGGATTACAAAACTGTTGGTAAATGGTTCTTTTTGAGGCTTACCACTGTTCATTCCTTTGTTTAAAATGAAGATAGATTTTGAGGTATACACCGTACCTTTTTGGTGCGTCTTAATGATGAAATTCGGCATAAATGATTGATTTAAAAAATTAGACTTTATTTTTTGAAAAGAAAAAAGAGAAAAAAAGAAAGCCATACGTACAGCAGAAATGACGAACGAAAACGGAGGAGAACCCTGAAACTAATATTGGAAGAGACCCTGAAACAAGTTCAGGGTAAACCGACTGAAAGTGAGGAATGCATGCTAAACTTGCTTGATTTTTTTCTTTTTCTTTTCAAGAAATACTGTTCGTCTCGCAAGAGGATACTCTCAGCTGATTATCAACTGAAAACGGCAATCAAACACCCCCAAGCACCGCAAGGAATGGAGCGCAATGGAGCGGTAGCGGAAATGAAGCGTAATGTATGAGGAGCGAAGTGGCGGGGTTGCGGCAATCGAACAGCTGCCATAGATGCGGGAATTGAGCGCCCTTCGACTGCGCTCAGGATGACAGAATGTGGGAGAAAGTATTGTGGCTTATTGCTAGGTAGAGGGAGCGAAATGGAGTAGGTATGAGCGTGTAACGGCGGGGAAAAAATAAAAGGCTCCCGCTTTTTAGCGGGAAACCTTGATTTAGGGCAAAGTGATGTTTTTACGGAACGGAGCCAACCCCGACAGCTGTGCGAAGGAGCAACCGCTGAAAAAACGGAGGGCGGCAGACAAAATATGGCTGGAATGTAGAGAAGCGTAGCCTGCGGAGCGTAACGAAATGAAGCGGTATTATGGATGCATAAGCCCGACCGAACGCAGGAAGAGACCGTGTGAAGATGAGGAACAAAACGGCGCAAAAAAATAGCTGTCCCGCCTTTTCTTTTAGCGGGACTGCTATTTTTTTTGTGCTGTGCAGTGACAGCGGAATGGAAGGAAACCCTAAAGAAAATCATGTTAAAGACCCTGAAACCAGTCAGGGTGAACTGACTGGAGCTGCCGAACGGAACAAAGGGAACGACCGGAGAGAGACCGCTTGATTGCCCGTGATGTTTAACGGAAATGTTCTTTTTAATATAGAAATACTTCATTAATACAGAGAAATACGCTGCTATTCTCACGGTATTAAATAGTCTTCATAGTTAAAATATCCATTAATCTGTGTATATTTAGAATCGATTACTTAGATTTGCACTATGTTAATGACAAGGCAAGACATATTATCTTTAAAAAATCTTTCAACAGTAAAGGACTTCGTTTCTGTTGATAGGATTCCCGCTGCTTTTAAAAATGATTTTCAAAGATTCTTTTTTGGAAAAACTTTGGTGAAAGATAATGACACTCTTTTTGCTTACCCTCACGATATTAAGATGTGGGTTCGCTTTATATTTAATAAATATAAAGATTAATTCGTTTCATTATAATTTAGCTATTATTATGGCTTCGCATATGGGATTATTTAACAACCGCTTTGAAAGGATTGACAATGCTAATGAAGCCACGCATATACTTTCTGTTTTGGCCTATTTTCATAATATTTTTTTAAACAAAATTCATCCCTTTGCGGATGGTAATGGCCGAGTTTGCCGAATTATTATGGGAGCGATCATGATGCAATACAATTGCCATCCGATATTTCCTCTTATCACAGATGAGGAACATCAATTTGAATATATTTCTACCATTGTGAAATGTGAATTAGAAAATAGTGATGATTTATTGGTTCGTTATTTTGCCAAAGGAATGACTGAAAGTTTACTTCAGAGAGTTTACGAGTTTTAATTGAAGTTGCTCTTAAAAAAAATAGTTAAAAACACAATATGAATATACCTTAATAATCAATCAATATTTGGTAGTAAGTGGTTGACTGTTGCTATTTTACTATTTCGTTTTTATCCTAGCTATCTAATAACTCATCAGGACTGTTGATTAATGGATCCAACCAATTTGCTTTGGCTGTGGCCCAGTTTATCCATTCTTGCTTCTCTAGTGTTAAGTTATTCATATTTAATGCATGTTGCTTTTCTGCATCAATGTATTGGCGAATCAAGAGCGTTTTGTTGTATTGTTCTGATAAGGCTACTAACTTATTGTATTTGGTAATTTCTTCATCTCTTATCTTTTTAATTTCAGCTTTACGTTTTTCTTCTTCTTCTCTTTTTAAATTAGCTATTCTTGACCATTCTTTCCATTCTTTTTCTTTTTCGGCTAAGACTTCTAGTTTAGCAACAATTTTCGCTAAGAGTTCTTCAATTTTTACGTGACCGTCTCTCCATTCACGTTCCCCGGAGCGTCTTCCAATTTTAAAAATGAACTCACCAGTTGGTACGTAATCTGAAGTTTCGTATTTGGTTGTTGCTGGAATTCTTTTTTTAGCTTCCCTTAAATCTATTTCAATAAAAACCTCATCAATTACAACACATGCATTACCATATTGTTTTGATATTGTATGACCTCTATATCTTATTAATTTTGTTAAGGTATCCATAAATATCAAGCCTCTTTCTCTATTATTTTTTTCCACTCTGATTGGATATACTATTCTATTATCGTCCCAATATGAAGTGAATTTCATTTTACCATTCCAATAGTCTTTGGTTTGAATGGTTAAAACATCAGGTTTTGTAATTTTGTCTGGAACGACTAAGGGAGCTTGTGGATCATTTTCTATTTCCTTGGTATGTATTGTTAATGGAGTTTGATCTACATTGATTGGATTTCCTTCTTCTCTTATGGTTAAAATGATTGTATCCACGCTACCAAAAACAGGATTTAACTTTTCTATTTTAACCTTTTTATTGAATTTGAGTTTTAACCAATAGCCATTTGGAGGCATTGGTATCTCAAATTGGTTGCATATTTTCTTTATGCCATTATTTGAAAATGCATACTGCATTGTTAGTTTGGAAAGAGGTGTTGACCAAACTAAATCATATAATTGTTTTCTGGACAGTTCTTTAGTTTCCATATAAATTGTCTTTTTTGAATCAAGTAATAAAGGTACCTAATGTTCCTCAGAAAATGAAATTAGCGAAATGGAGCAAACAGCAATGATGAGTTAGGAATACCTGAACTAGCCGTGGATTTTAGGCTCCTGAATGAGATCATTAAATCAACTAATCTACATACATTGTGATACGGAATGCTAGTTTTTTGGCTCTGCAGCTGGGGCAGTAATTCCCTTCTTCATTAAAGTATAGATCAAAATTACTGAATCTTTTATCATTGTAATTATCCCCTTTTAAATCATCATCGGAATAAAATAGATATTGCCCTGAATCTTTATGTTTGTAATGATTGACATTTTCGAATTCTAAAGTTTCTTTATTGATTGCTGGAACAGGACAAGATGTTAAATGACTGAATCTACCGCCACCTACTCTAAATTCGTTTTTAAAACCGCAGCTGCGGCATAAGGTTGCTACTATGTTTCCCATATTTTACTTATTTGCAATTGTAATTTTATTGTAATCTTGACATTTAAAAAATATATAGCAGTAATGCTTACTCTTGTTTTTCTGTCGGCATATTTGATTTTAAGAGATTTGGTGCGATTTAAACGTATTGTTTTCTAGCGCAACAGGCTTTTGGTTTTGCTATTTTTTTGCGATGTAGCAATATTCGTATCGAAAAAAAATCAAGTTCACTAGCACCTTCTATAAACTACGTAAACCAGCTAAAAATCCTTGTACAACACTTTTTGTGTGTTCAAAACTTTCGGATTTTTGATTGATCGGTTCGTTGAGGTACAATCTTCGATTGACTTCTAGCATAATGGATTGCACCTGCTTGTTTTTATGGTAGTGTTCCATGGGTACCATAGTGCCGCTGTAAGGGGTGTCAATACCTAATGAATAGCCTAAATTTTCAAAGTAGTCTTTCGAAAAATCGATTAATTTTTGAGGCGTATGAAATGCATCGGTACCAATATTGTAATCGGGGGTGTTCGTATCTTGCACTAACGCTCTTTGTAAAGGGACTGAAGGAAAGGAATGGCAATCGACTACTAGCGCTTTTTCAGTTAGTTGCAGCTGCTCTAGCACGCTACTGTTTAATTTTTTGTGGTGTGGGTCATAAAAATTTTCTAAAATGAATGCCCTGTTATGAGCTGTCACTTCGCGCATTTTGTCGCCGTTGTCGAGGGTTTCGTATAGCACACCCATGCCAAACTTTGCCATTACCTCCTGACTGTCATCCGTTAAACGCTCTGGGTCGCAAAAGATACGGGAGAAAGGAGCGACTAAGCTGACATCCGTTGGATTGCTAAATAATTCATCGGTATACCAATCTGTTAGCTTACCCATTTCAGCATTGAGAATATCTTGCTCAACGACATAACCTTGTAGTGATGGAATTATGGTGGAGGAATGCGGAATGTGTAGTATTAATTTTTTCATAGTTCTCTTTTTTTACAACTGAATTTTAGGATCTATTTCATCTGATTTTTCCAAGCAAATGGTATCATCTGGAAATATTATAACCGTTCTAACTTGATCTAAGCTTTCCATAAGCAATTGTACTAATTGCAGGATTGCTTCTTTCAGCAGTTTTTCGGTAGTTGGGAATTTAGGATATTGTATAAAATCGAGCGTTACCGATGGTTCTTCCTGACCTAAGAAAACAATTTCACATGGCGTAAGTTTTATGCTTAAAGCTACACCCAACTCTTTTTTGATTTTTTCTTGGGATTGGAACACTACTTTTTTAAAATCAATCAAAGTAATAGGTTCGTTTGAATATGCTTTGTATAATCCTATTGTTGCATGGGCCGCGTACGTTTTAATGCTTATGCTGTTCATATTATATTTAATTGTGTTTTTACTTCCAGATACAAGTGTTGAATTGATTTGAAGCCGAGTGCATTAGTCCACCTTTTTAGTATTCTCAAGATGCTATTTCTAACACCATATTGTTGTTTATTAGCAATCTAAGCCAATGCTACACTGTAGCTTACACTTTTAGTATTTCGCTTAATTCACTAAATAAAATAGCTCTTAAACCTTCAAAATAGTTGCTCAGCTTCATGGATTTGTTTTCTAATGATAAGTCCCTATCTAAAATAGTCAATTGATGAGCCGTAATGGTGATTTTTTCATTACCAGCTAATTCATCAATAATCTCTATCTTTTTTAAATGGGTCGTATTGTGCTTAACTGAATTGGGATATAATAACTTTATTTCAGTCGCTTTAAAACGAATTGCATAAGCAACCATCTGGTATAAGTCGTTTTGTGAGATACCGTTTTTTTTGTCAATACTATCGTCATATACGATTTTGTATTTAGTATCCGCAATAATTTTTTTACCATTCACTTCTAATAGTAAATCAGGTTTTAAACCAAAAACCTTATCTACATCTAAGCTATATTTGGCTTGACTTTTAGCTTTAACTTCATTCAATTCTTTGTCTATAAAACCAAAGATAAAATCTTCAAAAACATATTCCATTGGTAATAAAAATGCAAATAATTTTAAATCATTTTTATAGTTAAACGAGACACTATTCTCCAAAAACAACACACAATAATCCCTAACGGTTTCAAAATTAGAAAGCATAGGGTTGAATTGAATTTTCTTGCATTCCGCAGCAGAAATATAATTATCGGAAACTTCGTCAAGGATAAATAAAATATCGTTTAAATTCCGCTTGTTTTGCTGGTCTTTGGTTGTAGACAAAAGCATTTTAGAAACATACTTGACACACTGGTTGAACGAATTATCAATTTCAAAAGAGTCATAAATACAATTTACTTTGTGATTGCGTCCACGAGCCAGGTTTTGATTGATGTATTCATTAAAATTCATTCTTCCTTTTACGAAAGACAATTCACTCTCTACCTCAACATATTTTTGATACACAGCAGCGTTTAATAATTCCTTGGTGTATTTGCTAAACAGGTAAATCAATATTTCAAAAAAGTCAGCTTGTTGCGCATTTAAGCCAGAAAGATAATTGGGAAAACGGAGTTTCCTGCAATAACTCAACCACCACAAAACGTGTGAATTAATAATTTTTATATCTTCCGCAGTAGGTTCATTGCCGTTGTAAAAAATCTTTGGAAGTAAATTAATGGTTTGGTTCTCAAAATGAATCACACCCACAAACTTATTGGATTTTAGTTCTTTATTTTTATGCAAAAACTGCAAAAAATGTTGCACCTCTTCTCGATTTTCGTCTTCATTGTAATACGATGACTTTTCTCTTTTGTTCCAAATAGCATCTAGGAACAGCTCGAGATTATCGAAATGCTCTTCCGGAAAAGCTACTTTATTTTGGTATTCAAAGAGGTTTATCATTTAGGATATCATTTGTAAAGGCCATCCACCAACATTAAGTTCTGCCGCCTGTAAAATAGCGGTAACTTCCTTTTCATCATTCATAAAATATTCCAATAGTAGCGGAATCACTTTGTTGTTGATCGTTTTTGTTCTTGAATAATTATCACTCATAAAATAAGCATGACCAATTGTAAAATCATGATTTTTTCTATCGAGAATAGCCTTATTTATTGCAATTAAAATTTCCCTATCATGAACCGCTTCTAAAGTTGCATCGGGATACATGGGAACAAACTCAAAACGTCTTCGCAATGCAATATCCAACAACGCTATTGATTTATCAGCGGTATTCATCGTACCAATAATAAACAAATTCGATGGCACTATAAATGAATCTCCTGATGGTAGAGTCACTCGCATGGGTATTTTACCGTGGGAACGTTTGTCTTCCTCGATCAACGTTATTAACTCGCCAAAAACTCTCGATATATTGGCACGGTTAATTTCGTCAATAACTATGACATAATTTTGTTTTTGTACAACTTCTACGTTGCTTTTACCATTTTCTAAAAGTAATTCTAAAATGGGATTGTAATAAGGTTGCAAGCCTCCAAGAATTAAATCATTTAAGCCTTTGTCATACATTTTTCGTAAGGTGTTAATGCTTAAAGTATGATTAGAAGCTCCAATGTTCTTTCTAAATTCTATCGATTTATCGCCCACTTCAGTAATGAAAAAGGATGACTTTTTCATTTTGACTTCTAATTCTTCAACATCTCCTTCGTTTAAAGGATGTGTTAATTCTTGAAAAACAATATCGAAATCTTTTTTAGCAGTAGCTGGGTTTTTAGAAGATTCTAAATTTTTTAAAGCTCTATCGGCAATACGTTTAAAGACTCCATCCTTTTTTTCAAAAGTAAGTGCGCTTCCATTTTCGGTATCGGGGCGTAAGCCTTGAATAAAGTCTTCGTAGCTGTAGTTCTGGTGAAAGGTGATGAACTCAATTTGAGTTCCCAAATTATTATTGAAAACCTCTAAAGCTTCATCATAATTTATGTATTCATTTCCAGTAACTATCTTAGCCGCTTCTAAAACAGTGTTGTAGGTTTTTCCTGTTCCTGGTGGTCCGTATAGGATTTGGTTGAGTGGAAATGGTAGTTCATCATTTGTAGTGTCATTTTTACTGATTAAATCTAGGCTTTGATTTTGTGCTGATACCTTCTCTTTAATTACATGTGAATATTTATCAAAACGGGTTTCCATTTTTTTGTGCATACTTTCAAATTCATCCGAAGTAATTCGATGTGCAATAAATTCTGGATTAATTCTTTTTTCTCTTGTAACGTGTTCGTTTACTAAAGGAATAATATAATCAATATCTTTTTCAACATCTACAAGCATTTCTTCAATTGTTTCATAACTTGCTTTCTTCGTTTTAGTTCGAAGATTAAACATTTTATGTTTTTCAGAAGTTTGTTTTTGCAACCCTGGGAAGTCCGACAAATCACTTCTAAGTGATTTGAGTAGATTGAGGACCGAAATATTTTGATTACCCTCTGGCGAAGCCGTTTGATTAAAATCAACAAAATATTTATACCCGGATTTAGTATATTCAAAAATTAAACCAATACAGTCACCGGAAGAACCTGGAAAACCTACAGGTAAGGTCCAAAAAGTAGTACTGAAATATTTTGAATTTTCAGTTCCAATAAAATAATCCAATTCTGCACCTTTAGAACCATTTTGTCGTACTGAAAAAGTGAAATTTACATCTTTGTTATGCTTGATCATTAACCAATCATATACTTGCTTTTCGTAATCTTTGTATGATATCATAATTATTTTACCCTTAAATGTGGTTTTCTCATGCTCTAATCTCTGTTTACAACCGATTTTACATTTGATTAATCATTCCTTTTTAGCCTTTAAATTGTCTCGAATTTTGAGATCTTATTTTATGAAATGGTTATTCTATGCAAAACATTTCTTTTTTTGTTCTTGAAATTCTTCTTCGGTTATCAATCCTTGTTGTTTTAGCTTACCTAATCTCTCAATTTGATTGAGTACTTCATCCATTTTTGTACTTTGTTTTGAAGTATTCAAATTATTATATATTGGCGGAACAGCAATATTGGCTGCTTGAGTATTATCTACTGTAGTGAGTTTGTTTTTTGATTTTTTTGATTTGGATGCAATCATAACTGCCCCTAGAATGCTAAATAGTAAACCACAGCCTATTAATACAAGTCCTATCGCTTGTTGTTCATTGTCTTTTTCGTTGTAAGTTTCGCTAAATTCATTTTGAATTTGTCCTTCAAATGATCTATTTCTTGTTGCTAAATCCGTTAATGCAACAATTCCGATCCCAATTCCGAAAACTCCAATTAATAGGAAAAGAATGCCAAAGAATTTTTTCATATCATCTGCTTTTATATTCTTAATCAAATACTAATTAATTTTTCATTTTAACTGAGCCACTGCAGACGCCTTCTTCAGGAATTCCTACTAACCATATTTTTAAGTCTTTAATTCTTTTTATGGTTAATTCGGTCATATACATACTCCAGCATGTTGGTTGAATACTTCCATAATATCCAGATTCTCTTGGGGGATATTTCATATTTACTTCTGCATCACGAAACTTGATCCAAATATTTTGAGCTATTTTAAGGTTTTTGATAAATACCAAGTCAGAGCTGTATTCTTTTAAAATCTTTTTATACGTTGAATTGAGCTCTTTATCTGCTTTTTGAAATTCAGTATTGGCATCAGTATTCATTTCTAATTGGGTTTGAGCATTACTCAAGAAAGAGATCAGGAAAAAGGATGCGAAAATTAAAAGTTTTTTCATATTTTTTTTTAATGTATTATTGATATTATTTTTTAGTTTATTGGATAGATGTTTTACTTCAACGAAGCAATAATCGTCCTAAAACTATCTAAACTTGCTTCAATATTCTCTACGATTTCTGAGGCTAAAATATCAGGATCGGGGAGGTTATCTAAATCGGCTAGGGATTTGTCTTTTAACCAACTAATGTCTAAACTCGTTTTATCTCTAGCAATGATTTCTTCATACGAGAACTTTCTCCAACGTCCTTCGGGATTGGTTTCCGCATTATAGGTTTCTGTGCGTTTGTGTCTGTTTTCAGGATTGTAAAGTGTGATGAAATCTTTAAGATCGCTCAACTTCAACGGGTTCTTTTTTAAAGTATGATGGATATTTGTTCTGTAATCATACACCCAAGTTTCCTTTGTCCAAACGTCTTTGCTGGACGGTTTTCCGTCAAAGAATAAAACGTTTGCTTTTACACCATTTGCATAGAAAATACCTGTTGGCAATCTCAAAATAGTATGTAAATCGGTGGTTTCTAAAAGTTTCTTGCGTACGGTTTCCCCAACACCACCTTCAAACAAAACATTATCTGGTAAAACTACTGCTGCTATTCCATTAGTTTTAAGCATCGTGCGGATGTGTTGCACAAAGTTCAACTGCTTGTTGCTGGTTGTAACCCAAAAATCCTGACGATTATAGGTCAAATCTTCTTTTTCTTGTTCTCCTTCCGCATTGGTAAAGGTCATGCTGCTTTTTTTACCAAAAGGCGGATTGGCCAAAATATAATCGTAACGGGTACCCGAATCTGTTATCAAAGAATCGTTTGGAGAAATAAAGTTAGCTGAATCAATGTCCCCAATATTATGCAAAAACAAGTTCATCAATGCCAAACGTCTGGTACTTGCCACAATCTCGTTACCAAAAAAAGTTTCGTATTTCAAGAACTGTTTGGCTTCTTTGTCTAAATCTCTATGATCTACAATCCAATCGTAAGCTGCCAAGAAAAAACCTCCCGTGCCACAAGCTGGATCCGCAATGGTTTTTAACGGTTCTGGACGCAAACATTCTACCATCGCTTTGATTAGTGGGCGAGGAGTAAAATACTGTCCTGCGCCACTTTTGGTATCCTCTGCATTTTTTTCTAGTAAGCCTTCATAGATATCACCTTTGTCTTTCACGCCCATCAATATCCAGTTCTCGGCATTGATCAACGCAATTAATTTGTACAACTTAGCGGGATCTTGTATTTTGTTTTGGCTCTTCATAAATATTTGCCCCAAAATGCCTTTTTCTTTGGCGAGTTCACGAAGCATGCTGTTGTAATGCGACTCTAGCTCTGTACCGCTTTTGTTGGTTAGTGTTTCCCAAGCATACTCAGTAGGAATTGGCATTTCTCTATTGTGCGGCGGCTTGCTGTATTCATCTGCCATTTTTAGGAAAAGCAAATACGTTAATTGTTCTAAGTAATCGCCATAACCTACACCATCATCTCTCAAGGTTTGACAGAATGCCCATACTTTGCTTACTATACTGGATGTATTTGCTGAATTTTCTTTGCTCATTGTTTTGTGTTTTAATTATCATCGAATTCAAAATCAACTTTTGGATAATAATCTTTATAATTTAGATTTAATATTTGTCTTCCAGGAACATTCTTAATTAAATTAAAGTCTGAAATAAGGGTAATATTTTTATTTGTTTCTGGATCTATTTCTGGATTTAAATCCCATTTTAAGCCTAAACTGGAAATACTATTAAGAAAAAGTAGAGATTGTTCATAATTAGACAATTGAGCTCGTAAAGTTTTAGCATAAAAATATTTTTCTTTACCTCCAAGATTATGTTCATTATATAGAAATTTATATGATTGAAATAAATGCCTGTAATAATGTCCTAATCTATGCTGATGACCTCCATAATATTTTTCAATAGAAAGATTTTCGAAAAAATTTATGTGCTTTAAACGGTAATCATAACCTTTGATTCGACGATTTAAATAGATGACATCAAAAATTAATTTTATTTCTTCAACATTTAATTTGATAAAATATTTCCAACAATTATATCTTTCTTCACTTTCTTTTTTTGGTTTTAATTTTAAAAAAGTAATTAACTTTGTATAGAAATCATCTTTAAATTTATGCTTGAATTTATTCGATAGGTAAGCCTCACTGTCTTTTGCTACTCCAAAATATAAAATTGTATATGACAAATCAATCAAAGCAAATTCATTTAAATCTATTTTTAAATCATTTTTATTAATTATTGATAGTAATTTATTTCTGTGGTTAGCTGTAAGAAAATTTTCTCCATAAATTTTATGAAACTTTTTAACTTCGGCATAACATTCTTCGAATTCTTTATAAATTACTCTAAATACTTTTCGTCCTTGAGATAATTCCATTTTTGTTTTTCCAAACTTAGTATAATTTTGATCAGATATATTTTCTCTATGTAATCTAATCAAATCAAAAAATTTAGTTTCGAAACTTGATAAATATTCTCTTTTTCTTTGATCCTTTAAATCATTTTTTTGTTGTTCGTTTGCTTTGAATTGAACCCAAAATGCAAGAAATGTTAATACTGCACCTGCAATACCGATAAAGGGACTTGTTAAACCGCCAATAGTATCGCCAATCGGTCCCATATCACTAAACTCATAAAAAAACAATTTATCTCTTATCCAATATGGAAAATATAATATCATTATAATTACTACTAAAAAAGGAATGAAAATTGTCCAAAATTTTCTATCAAATGTTTTCATATATTTTAAATTAATCCAACTTCTCTCCTAAACAACTTCCCCAAAACATCTTCTGCAACTTCCAAAGCCCCATCGCAATTATTAAAATGAATTTCATTTTGAAACAATGGCCATTTTCCCGTTTTTTGCCTAACTAAGTAGACTAATTCTCCTTCAACAGCTTCTACAAAACTTCTTTCTTCGTCAGACGTTTCATCAAATATTACAGCCAAAACAATTAAGTTTCTTACAGGATTTTTTACTTTATCAAACCATTTGTATCCTTTATAACCATTACGAGCTATATCATTATTTATTTGTAAAAGTTATATGAATTGCAACTTCTTTGAAAGCGAGTTTTAATAGAAGTATTAGCTTCGCCTACATAAAGAATTTCACTACCATTACTTATGATATAAAGCTTTCTTCTTTCTTTTAAAAGAGCTTTACCTGCAGTTGGTAATAGTCTAATATTACAAGTTGCATCTTCATTGTCTACTATTTGAAGGTGATAGGTTTCTATTAACAATGTCATCAGATTTTATCTATCATATTCTGAATTTTTTTAATGTTTTCAACGGTAGAAGTCATATCTAAAAAATTAGCAGTATTAGTTTTTATATAAGGTTCAGATAGTGCTGCAACAGTCATTGAATTACCAATCCTACCATTTTGATGAATTTTAATTTGATGGTTCCTTGCAGTAGGATAAAGTAAATCCCTAAAATGTGTCCTAGTTTTTTCTGCATTTTCTCTTTTATCAGGAGACATTTTAAAGCAGAATTTGCTGTGCTCTAACTGTAAATAATAATTATAGCCAATTGTGTCATCTACTTTATTCCAACCCCAATGCCACCAAAACCCTAAAAATCCACCGTTCATTTGAGGGACATAATCCCATTGGCCATCTCCAATTTCTTCTTGTAATGCCATATAGAACCCTTTCCAACTATCCCAATGCCATTTATCTACAGGTAAATGCAAGTAACTTTGGACTGAATTTTCGATTCCTTGTAAGTGGTTTTTAAAATCATTGAAAATTTCATTTTGGATTCCTTTTTGGCTCCCAAAGTTCAAAACCTCCAAGAAATCATTTCTTAGAAATACCTTATAGCCAATTTTTTGAATGTTTTTATAGTTACTTTGGTCACCAGTTTTAAAATATACAGGATAAATATTTTCAATTGGATACTTTCCTTGCAGGATAGTATAATATCTTTCTAATTGACCACCATGATTCTTTGTGTGAACTTTATCCTCAATCAGAATAACATTCGTATCGTCAATTATACATATTATATCAATATTATTTGATTGTTTTCGAATTTCTATTTTTTCGAATTTATCAATAGCTCCATTTGTCAATTTGTTTATTAGAAACTTTGAAGTTTCATAAAGGTCATTTGATTCTTTATGATCTGCCCAACTCAAAAGCCAGCATATAAATGCATCTTGACTTAACTCTGACGTTGCCCACTTAAAAATATTAGGTTTCAATTCTTTCATTATTTATAAAATTTAAACCAATTTCCCCTCAAACGCCTTTTTCAATATACTCTGTCTCAAAGCCTCGGCTTGTAGTAAACTTTGATTGATGCTTTCCTCCATTTTATCCGCCACACTCAATCGGCTTTCGATTTCTTCGACGATGCGGTGTTGTTCTTCCAATAGTGGAAGTGGAATCTCAAACTCTCTCATTGATCTTAATGAAACATTTTTAATTGTAGTTCCAGTAGAATTTTTAATTGAATAGTTTGTAAATCTCGGGCTTGTTATGATATATCGGATATAATATTTATTAATCTCATCTTTTACATTAAAGTAACAGGCACTTTTGCCTAAAATTACGGGTTCATTATTATAAAAAGCAGTGTAACCTAGTGATCCGTTAATGGAAACAAAAATGGTTTTGTCATTTAGTTGCTTTTTATATTTCTCAAATTCCGATTTAGAAACTTTTTTTGTGTTTGCTTTTATTTCAATTTTACCATCCGATAAATTATTGCCGTTTATAAAGAAATATTCTCCATTAACATCATAATTTGGAGTTCCGTGTAAACCATCACCTAAAAGAGTTGTAATATCTTTAATAGTTTTCCATTCCCACCCTTTCGGCAAAACCCCATCCTTTACTTTTTTATTAGTTAACTTCCCTTCAAAAGCATATTTCAACACGCTTTGACGGTAGGTTTTTAATTGTTGTTGTGCGAGTTTTAAGTCTTCTATACCTTTGTCTAATTCGCTGAATAATTCTTCTATTTTGGAGACAATGAGTTGTTGGGTTTCGAGGGAACATATTACCATTTTTAAAACTTGGAATTTACTCTTGTTGAGTAATGGTAAGGTTGTAGCCGAAGCATTATCCTTAATCTGTTTTTGAAAATTTAAACTAATCGCTTGGTAATAAATGAATTTTGGTAATGAGTTTTCATTTGGAATAATTGCGTTAATCTGTTGATTAAATCCACCACCTTTTTTTAGAAAACCTGTTTTACCAATTGTTGCACCAATACAGGTAATAAGAGTAGAATTTTCTGGAACATATCTTGCTTTATCAACACCAAGTTTTGTTAAACCGTCATTTGATTTAAAAACGTTCAAACCCGCTGCTAAGTCTGTTGGTTTATAAAATGGATATTCATCACCATAGTATTCAGAAATTGCTTTACTTGGAGTTGTTCCTGTTTCGATTTTTGCAATTTCAGAGATAGAGACCCATTTCCAATCTTTCGGTAATTTATTCTGTGTCATTCAAGGCAATTTGTTAATAAGTTGTATGTTGAGTCAAATAACAGTCAAATAAGAAACAACAATAAATATAGGGGTTCGGTAGTGTTAGTTTGTTTTTTTGAAAGATTCAATCAAATAAAACTAATCCATTTTTTCAAACTCTTTTCGGGATGTAGCTCTAAAAGCAAAGGGGGTTTTATTTTTTTTGACAATTTGTTTGATATCTTCCCATTCGGTAACCAGCTTTTTGACCATATCCCAATACGAAAAACCATTTTTGGAAGGTGGATTTAAGAACAAAATACCAACACCGCTTTCTATATATAATTCTCGTTGGTGTTTTTGTGATTGTATTCTAAAATCTTGGGTAATTACGATTCCTTTTTCGGCACCTACTTTTGGTATCCAATCTTCGTCTTGCGCTCCTTTGCCAAAAACATCTTTAATTGAAAGCACTTGTATCTCAATACCATCTCGCAAATTTTGAGGTTCTTGCAACAAATTCAAGCCGTGTGCTAATTGGCTAGGCATATTTTCATCGATATAGATTTTGTACTTTTTTATCATTAAGCTGCTTTTTTATGAAATAAAATAGCATCTTTTACTTCCACTTCAGATATTTCATAAAGGGTTGCAATAAATGAAATAGGCTCTTCGGCTAAATACATTCTATAAATAGCTTCGGATTGAATGTTTGTTCCATCTAAAATGGGTTGTCCAAATTTTCTATGCGGATCGCAAACAATTTTGTGTTCCTTGCCCAAAGGCCAAAAACGAGAAGCTAACATTTCATTGTCAAAATCGAGATTTTTGAAAAACAGTTTTATAATATCGAGATTAAATTGTTTGCTTCCGTCTAATGAAATAGTATCTCCATTTAGACGCAAATATATTTTTGATTTGTCAGTATTGATATTGTCCAGAACTTCTTTATTTGCAAAAGGGAAATGGGTTTGGTAAAATTGTGAAAGCTCTTTGTGGGCCTTTAAAACCTCCCTTGTTTTTACGCCTGCTTCTGCAAATTGCATCATTACATAAAACTCTATTAGTGTATGAAAACCTACAGCACGAGTATTACCAACAGACCACGAATATTGTTGTTCATAACATTTTCCTAAGTCGCCATCCCAGTATTTAGTGATCCATTTGTTTACTTTATGATAAGGCACACGAAGAATCTGCGCAATTTCTTGCGTAGTAAAAATTCCATTGCCTAACTGTAACTGATTTTCGAACATTTCTAATTTTATAGTTGTTACAAATTTATAACTTTTAAGCTGCTAAAACTTTGTTTAATTCATTAATAATTCCCCGAATTTATGAGCCAATTTCTGTAATTCTTATCAATGTTTATCCAATATTCAGCCGATGTTGAAAAAATAATGGAGAGCTTTTTTGCAAATGATGCTGCAATTGGTTCTTTGTTTTCCATAACTTTATCTAATTCTTTTTGAGAAATTTCTAATTTTTCCAATAACAAATCATTCGACCAATTTCTATTATTCCTTTGTTCTTGAATAAAGTAAATGATTCCAAATTTCATTTTAGGGATTAATTCTTTTTCTGTTTTCATATCTCCATCTTTTAAGCTGCCAAAACATCATTCAACTCATTAATAATCGCATCGGTCTCTTCGCCAAACAATTGCCACATTTTACTCAAACCGCCTTCGGCATTGAAAGGGCTGAGATCAAAATCGTCTCTATCGATATGAAAACTGTTGGCTACATAGTCTTTCATCATTCGTAACCATTGCATCTGCGGTTCGGTAAAGGCGTTGTGTTGTCCTGCATTTTTCTTGAAAATCCAATCTTGAAAATTCTTATCCACCGTTTTGTCATAAGCGGTAAGCGTAGTATCAATGCCACTCACACGGCGAATGAGGGAAACCAAGGCGATCAATTCGTTTTTGGCAGAACCATTGGTTTTTTCTAGTTGCTCATACGCACGCCAAACGGATAAAGGCGCTAGAAGTGGTTTTTCGGTTTTAAGTTTTTCGCACAAATCTTTGATCATTTTATACGAGAACTCCCTGCGGCGGTAATCTTGCGCATAGAAAATTTGCAAGGCGGTAATTTCGTCTTTGTTGCTTTCTATCCATGCTTTAAAATCGGTAATCGTATTGCTGGCAACCACTTCTTGGTCTTTTACCCAACCAATATTGGTTATGCTGTCCATATTGACTACATCAATAATCTGGTCGTATTTCTTGCGAATATCTACTATAAAATCACGTAGGTCAGGATTGTGAAAAACTGCCACGGCATCGTCTATTAATAGCTGTGTTCCTTTGGCGATAGCAGCTTCAATTTCAATAGGCGCTTGCCCTTTTAGATCGGTTTTTACTTGCTGTTCTACTTTCTCAATCGAGTCTGGATCATGAGCGTTGAGTAGTTGTTTTACGATATGATTGATGGTAAAACCATTGGCTTGCTCGGCAAATTTTAGTTTGTCTTTCTCAGATAGTTGGCGCTCCAAACGAATCAAACGATTGGCGAGGGTGCTCAACATATCCTCAGAAGTATTTCCCATAGCGATGTTTTGCAAAACATCTTTCAAGGAAACTCCAGGTGCTTTTTCTAAAGGACGGCTGTCTGTTTTTTGAGAACTTTCGACACCAATGGCATCGATAATCACAAAATGGTCTTTGCTGAATTTGGCCGAAGGTGTTCCTTTGGCTTTCAGTTCTTCGATAGAACAAGTTCGAGTACCTCGTCCTTTCATTTGTTCGTAATAGCTGCGGCTTTTTACATCACGCATAAACAACAACACTTCGAGCGGACGAATATCGGTTCCCGTTGCAATCATATCAACCGTTACCGCAATACGTGGGTAATAATCATTACGGAATTGCTGTAAGACTGATTTTGGGTCTTCGAGGCTTTTATAGGTTATCTTTTTACAGAATTTATTTTCTTCTCCAAATTCCTCTCGGACGATTTCGATAATGTCTTCGGCATGGGAATCGGTTTTGGCGAATATGAGCAGTTTTGGCACTTCAAAAATTCCGTTTTCGTCCACACGATCGGGAAACATGGCAGGCAAATTGTCTTTTACCGCTTTGATAATCGTGCGAATGGTACTCGGGTTGACAATATCTTTGTCTAATTGTTTGCCACTATATACTTCGTCTTCGTCAATTGCTTCCCAAAATTTCTTTCGAGTGAGGCGCTCGCGTTTATCTACTTTTTCGCCTAGCTTGATGACGCTTCCTTCTTTGGTGATTTGGGTTTCTATCGTAAAAACGTTGTAGGGAACCAAAACACCATCGATAACAGCTTTTTCATAACCATAATCGCAAACTAAATTTTGGTTAAAATACCCAAAGGTTCTGTTGTCTGGCGTTGCTGTTAATCCAATTTGGAACACATCAAAATAATCTAAAACTTGTTTCCACAAGTTATAAATACTGCGGTGGCATTCATCAATAACTACAAAATCAAAGAACTCAATAGGCACTTTTTCATTATATCCAACTGGCACGGCAGTTTTGGGTTCGAATGTTCTTTCGTTTGGGTTTTCCTCTTCGGCACTTTCGTCCAATTCGGTTTCCTTTAAAATAGAATACATCCTTTGAATGGTACTAATATAAACCTGACTGTCATTTGGAATAAAAGAACTGCTCAAACGAGTCACGCCATACAATTCTGTAAACAAGCGGTTGTCTTCACTAGCGGTATAGGAACGGAATTCTCCTTCGGCTTGTTCGCCTAGGTTTTTGGTATCTACCAAAAACAGAATACGTTTGGCTTTGGAATATTTTAATAATCGATAAATAAAGGATATTGCCGTAAAGGTTTTGCCAGATCCCGTCGCCATCTGAATCAAAGCTTTTGGTCGTTGGTCTTTGAAAGATTTTTCTAAATTGGTAATAGCTGTAATTTGACAATCACGCAAACCATCAGTAGGTAACGAAGGGATATCGTGTAAACGTGCCCGCAAAGTTTTGGATTCTTTTGACCATTGCAAAAAAGTTTTTGGTCGATGGAAAGTAAAAACTGTACGTGAACGTGGTTTTGGATCTCTATAGTCAGTAAAACGAGTGATTTCGCCCGTGCTTTCATATACAAAAGGCAAGGGGTCGTTGTTTAATAATCGTAGTTTGGCATTAGCATATTGTGAAGATTGCTCCTCTACAGAAGTTAGATGTATGCCTTCTTCCTCCCGTTTTGCTTCGATAATTCCGATTGCTTTTTTATCTACAAATAATACGTAATCGGCTGGACCAATATCGGTTTGGTATTCGCGTATAGCAATTCCTAATCCAGCAGCCAGATTCAATTTTTTCTTATCCTGAATGATCCATCCACAAGCTATTAATTGCTTGTCGATGATGTCTCTTGCTTTTTGTTCGGGATTTTGGTTGAGCATGAAATTTAACTGAAATTTTAATTTGGACTAAAGATAAAAAAATAGTTGGTTTTTTACCTATAACCAAGCTATGTAAATAAGATTTTTCTTAAACGCAATAGTATGAAAAATGTTTTTATAGTTTTTTTTAATTGCTAATTGAATGACTAAAAATTTAGAGATTAAAAAAATGAAAATGCTTAATGGCTTGACACTATTTTTTTAAACCTCATAAATGATTTTTTAATAACAATCTGCTAATTTTCGTCTCTTTACCATGCGACTTGCGATATTCCTGACCAACAGTTTCTAAACTAATAACTGCGTATCCTTGATCATATAATTCATCCATATCAGAAGAATGCTTTAAGTCTTGAATATCAGTTAGCCACCTGTTATATTCGCAACAAACAGCAAATCCAACTTGGTGAAAATAACTTTCATTTTTGAAAATCATTAATTCATTGTATAACTTTTGAATTTGTATTTTATTTTGAATCAAAATTTGTTCATCGCTTTTGTTTAGACTACTATCTTCAAGATTAGATGAACTTGATATGTTATTTTCCTTATAAATAATTTCATTTATTTTTGTGATTTTTAGTTGCGCATCGGAGTAATCGCTGCTGCCCATTTCAATTTTTTCAAGTAAAAAGAGAGCATTATCATAATGTCCTAAATTTATTTCTTTTTGCGCTTTTTCATAATCAGTCATACAGCCAGTTAAGAGAAAAGCTGTTAGTAGAAGGAAGTAATTATTTTTCATTTTTTTTTAAATTTTACTAGATCAATTTGATGTTAAATTATTAAATTGTTTATTCCATCCGTCATTTTTTTCTAACTTGACTAAACTAAAATTTCGATGTACTACTTTTTCACCCTCTAAGTCTTGTAAAAAAAATATTGATAGTTTGTTTAAGTACTATTTATTTGTAAAACTATAGGTTAACGATTTGTTTTTACTTTTGAATCTTTGATAACCGAGATCGCTAATCCGATGCCTACAATTACATCCACTATATTCCATATCATTCTGCCAAATGCTATTTTGAAAAAGGGTTGAAATAAAATTGCTAAGGAGATATAGATAAATAGTTCGTTTTTGTTGTTATGCTCATTTGCTGAATACGCTAAATAGGCGAACCCTACCATTGCTGCAAAACGGACGAATTGGTAAAAGCCGTAGGGCATGTTTAGGAGACAGAGTAGGAGTAAAGTGGCTAGAACTATCTTAATTATTATGTTATTCATTTCAAGGATTGTTTAGATTGATATGTTCAAATGTGTACTTTTTCATCAATGTAGTGCCAGACTCAAGCAGAACCCATTTTATGGGCAGTTTATTGTTTAGTATTAATTATCTAATTCGTTTGTCTATTTGTATTAATAGCATTCTCTCTTCTTTTAGTTTTTTTATTGTGATAGTCTTTGTAACGGCCATCGCTCTTTGTTCTTATATCGATATTTATCGTATTTACTGTAGTAATAGTTCTAAGCGATTCTTAAAATTCTCTTATAGTAATAGGTATATACCTTTCACCTATTCAATATGAGTCTTCAAACTGTATCAATGGATTGATCGTATTTTTCGGTCTTACGTAAAAAAACTTCATCCGTAGACATAGTGGATTTTATTTTTGAAATACGGTTGGCCACATTCCTATTATTCTTTTCTTAACCAACCCATGATGCGATCACTATCTATTTTCCATTTGTTATTTTTCTTTAAAAGTTTAAATTTCTCTCTTGAACCGCTAAACGGTCCCGGATTTTGCTGGATTATTTCTATTTCATGATTCGTAACATTAGAGATAATTGCAACATGTCCATATTTATTAAACACTGTTCCGCTAAATATTACCAGATCATTTATTCTGGGAATTTTTAGACTTGGATTTGTGTATTGAGACAGATTCCGATCTTTGTTTCTTTGGCCGTCTTTTAAACCTTTATTAAAGAAGTCCTTTGCATTGCCATAAGTATTTGGCATTCTATGATCCAAATACTCATAGTAGTACCGTTTTACAAATTCAACACATTGGTATTTTAAACCAAGATTATATCCGTCTGAGGTTTTATTGCGACCCTTTACGTTTCCTATACTTCCATTATAATAAACAGAAACTCCGTTAAGATTATCAATGCGAGTACCAAATTTCCGCGGTGGTTTTTTATCACTACTATTACAACTATAGATTATTACAATGCTTAGCAGTCCTAATAAAAACCGTAGATAGTGAACTCTTTTAAAAATAAGTGTATTCATGTAGAATTTGGTGCTATTTTATAAATTACGTAACTGTAAATACTTGGATATGCAAATAAAAAGTGGAGTTTAAGTTAAGCGACATTTTTGTAATTATTGGTTTTAGTGTTAAATTCCATTATCGTCAGGTATTTCAAAGCTGAATGTCTTCTTTTTTGATTGTACCAGACTTCTATATATTCAAAAACTTGAAGTTTCATTTGCTCTTTAGAGATCAGTTTATTTCCATAAATTAATTCTGTTTTTAATGATTTGAAGAAGCTCTCAGCTACTGCATTATCCCAGCAATTTCCCGCTCTACTCATGCTTCGAGTTACCTTATATGAGTCTAAAACATTTGCA
>NZ_SMFN01000050.1 GCF_004349135.1 Flavobacterium sandaracinum
TCCTCTTTTCTTTATCTTTTCTTACCAGTCTCTCAAAGAACTTTGCGCTTTTGCGGGGTGCAAAGGTAACATCCGTTTTCTAATCTCACAAGCTTTTTTAAATGTTTTTAGAAAAAAAATTTTCTACCTTAATTTAATGTGCTTGCCAGTATTTAAAAGAACGTTTGCCGTTGTTGCGGGTGCAAAACTAACTCCTTTATTGGGTTATTCAAGCTTTTTTAAACTCTTTTTTTATCCTTTTCTTAACTTTAACTTTAACTCGCTGAAACCGTGAATTTTGAAAGTATAAGTTTTTTGTATTGGATTAGTTTCAAATATTAAAACCAGTTCATTTAGCTACTTCTCCATTACTATAACTTTGCGTGACATAGCTTTCTTTATTCTTCTTATCATTCAATCTCACTCAATACTTGGATTTATAACTAGTTTTTTTTTAATATCATTCCTGCTATAATACCTAAAGATATTATTCAATAATATAATGATACTGGATTTGGCAAATACCAGAAAGGTTCACGTCCGAAAAATTCCTGAAAAACTAGCAAAAACTAAGCTCAAAAGAATTCATAAAGAACAACCCCGATTATTAAACAAAAAAAAAACAAGCTCACTAAGACAATTGTCCCTTTCTAATAATGATAAAAGAAAGTCCTGAATTAATATAAGCAAAACAAATAAAACATCATCTCTTCCAAAAGAATAACCCAGAGGACTTACTGCCAAAAAATACTAAATAGAAGTCGGTTTCTATGGATCAAGAACAATACTTGGGGAGGAAATATCGAAAAAAAATTAGAGATTTGTCAATCTAACAATGAGAGATGACTTCTATATACCCTTTGAAATTCATGCTACCTGATTTTTTAGTTGACCACCTTGAGGTAGTTTCTACTAATAACACAGAATAAATATTGAACCTATATTTTGAGGAGAAAATAAAGCCTCCAAAAGAGTTTGATACCCATGAATTAGTGTTAAAAGGATTTCAGGATGAAATTACCATTCAGGATTTTCCTCTACGAGGTAAGTTTGTGTATTTGCCTATCAAAAGACATCGTTGGACGAATAAGACCTCGGGAGAAATCCTTAAAAGAGATTGAAATTTAGTTGCTAAAGGTACCCGCATGACTCAAGAGTTTGCGGCTTTTTTAAAAGAAATTAATAGATAAAAGCGCTACCGACTGTCACACGATTGGGAGGTTTTTCGGTATCGACGCAAAAAAACTTCAAAGAAAATATAAAAAACACCTAAGTTCGGATCAAGACAAAATGTTGTGGGGAAATATTAAAATCTAGATATTTGTGTTTCCAAATTATACCAAATGCAAGACTCCTATAGCGAACTAATCAAGTTATTATTACCTGAAATCATTGTTGAATATTTTGAATTGACCTCTTACAAGAAAGGAGATGAAGTCTTGCATATATATCTTAAAGAGATAAATTCGATTCCTAAAGAATACAGACCGTATAAGTTAAGCTCAAAAGGCTTCTTTGATGAGATTACAGTTCAGGATTTTCCTATTCGGGGGCATCAGGTATATCTACATATTACTCGCAGACGATGGCTTAACGAAGACACAGGAAAAGTGGTTTTTAGAGATTGGAATTTAGTAGCGGACGGAACTCGTGTAACACAGGAGTTTGCGTCTTTTTTAAAAGAGATCAATAGATTCCAGCCCAAATGACTGTAGTGCTATCGCCTCTTTCTATGGGGTTTCTGGAAGGAATTTGCAATATCAGTACAAAGATTACTTAAGTGATTTTAAAGCATGGAAACAAAAGTCGCATGCTAAACAATGGCTTGTTTTGGATCAAGACAAAATGTTGTGGGGAAATATTAAAATCTAGATATTTGTGTTTCCAAATTATACCAAATGCAAGACTCCTATAGCGAACTAATCAAGTTATTATTACCTGAAATCATTGTTGAATATTTTGAATTGACGTCTTACAAGAAAGGAGATGAAGTCTTGCATATATATCTTAAAGAGATAAATTCGATTCCTAAAGAATACAGACCGTATAAGTTAAGCTCAAAAGGCTTCTTTGATGARATTACAGTTCAGGATTTTCCTATTCGGGGRCATCAGGTATATCTACATATTACTCGCAGACGATGGCTTAACGAAGACACAGGRAAAGTGGTTTTTAGAGATTGGAATTTAGTAGCGGACGGAACTCGTGTAACACAGGAGTTTGCGTCTTTTTTAAAAGAGATCA
>NZ_SMFN01000051.1 GCF_004349135.1 Flavobacterium sandaracinum
TCTTGTACTTGCTCTTGATCCAACTCGGTTGGGATTTTTCCAAAATGCAAAGCCATAGCAGCTACATGCCGGGAATAATTAGAAAAGGTGCTTTGGCTTCTGCCTAAAATAGAAATCGTACGTTCAAATCGATGCAAGAGCTGCTCAAAATTAGGAACCTCTCGAATGGCCTGATTAAGGATTTTGTTTTCCCTTAAAGCATCAGGATGCTTTTTTTTGTAGTCATAATAATTGATTTTAGTTATCTTTGAAAAGTACTACTTTTTCGGACACGCGCTACCGAAGGTTTAGTTCAACAGTCGTTTCTAGCAATTGCGAATTTTTCTTTAAATTCATGTCTTCGTATCGCAAGAAACTTTATCTTTACCAGAAAATACGCAGTTCCGAACTTCGCAACTGCAAGAAGCGACAGAACGTCAGGCTGTGAAAAAACTCCATTTTTCACTTAATTACAGCAAAAATCATCGTTTTATACTTCAAAATAAGCACGCTAAACAAGCTTGTTGTTTAAGCAGCAATTGCTAAGTCCAATCCGAATAAGTCGTTAAAAAGCCTTAAATAAACCCTTTTAAAAACAAAAACACCTTTGGTTTTGTAAGGTGACTTCCAGTTCTTGAGTTTGGCAATTAAATCCGGTACGCCCAGTATATTTATCGTGCGTTTTATGTTGTACACGAGCATAATTAAACTGTGTTCGCCATTTACTTTTTCGAGTCCTATTAAATTCGTGTGATTGTAACCCCATTGTCTCTTGATCGTGCCAAAGATATGTTCGTTAATTTCCTGCCTAGTGCGATACAACTGCGGATTTTCTCGATAGCGTTGGTTGTTTTCCTCGATGGCATCAGCATACTCGCTGCGGTCAATCTCCCTTCCGCCCGCTCTACTGGTACAGAGGTGTTTTACGGGACATTCCTTACAAGCTGGTGTTCGGTATTTCTTGAATTGATACCCGCTTTGTTCGGTTCTACCTGTTTTTTTATGCCACCTTCCTGTAGTTTTTAAAGTTGCTCCTTGGGGACAAGTATAGGTGTCTTCGGCTTTATTGTAGGTGAATTTGGCAACCAAATAGTCGGGTTTCGTGACACTGTCTTTGCTTATTCCTGGCGTAGGATGCGCTACAATGGTGGTAATGTTATGGTCTTTGCAGTAGGCAATTTCCCTTCCATTATGGTAGCCTTTATCTACCAAAGCGGTAAAAGTAGCTGCGCCTAAGTTTTCTTTTGCCTCGAGTGCAATGGCGCCTAAGGCGTTAAGATCATTGCGATTGATGGTGTGGGTGGCAACTACTAAATTGTGTTTATTATCTACTGCTGCTTGGATATTGTAACTGATCTCAACTACTACTCCTTGAACCAGAAGCGCGCGTGCATCTTCATCGGTGGTGCTTATTTGGGGTTCTCCGCTGGCTTTTAGTTTTGCTTCTAGAAGTTCATATCCTATTTTATTATTTTTTAATCGTTCAATCTTTTCTTGRATCTTGGTTATGTTKATCCCATTGTCTTGGGTRTCATTTTGATCYAATTGCGTTAAATATTCTTGGGTYTTTTCTTCGATATAAGCCAAATGACGTTCTATTTTCTTTTGGTTGAAATTGGCTTTTTTGCTGTTATGCGCACGACTTTTGGTGCCATCGATGGCAATTACTTCTCCTGATATTAAGTCGGCATCTTTAAGGAAACTTACAAAGAGTTTGAAGAGTTTTTTAAGCCCTATTGGGTTCTGCTTTCTAAAGTCGGATATGCTATGGTAATTGGGCACTAAACCACAAAGGAGCCACCGTAGTTCAATGTTACGAATGCACTCTTTCTCGAGCTTGCGCGAACCACGTAATCCATTGAGATAGCAATATAAATACAGTTTGAGGAATATTTTAGTATCAAAGCTAGGACGCCCCTCGGTTTTAATGGTCTGAACTGTAAATCCTAAAGACCCCAAGTCTAACGCTTCGACAAAAGCTTCGACAAAACGAACGGGGTTTTCTAGAGAAATCGAGTCCTCTAAACTCGAAAAAAACAACTGATTGCGCGGTATTCCTGTGATGTGTTGCATCTTTAAATATACAACTTTTCTGCCTTTTACTTTGAAAATATGTACTATATTTGAAAGAAATAAACGGAAGTTTTTTCACAGACTGACGTT
>NZ_SMFN01000052.1 GCF_004349135.1 Flavobacterium sandaracinum
TAGCAATATAAATACAGTTTGAGGAATATTTTAGTATCAAAGCTAGGACGCCCCTCGGTTTTAATGGTCTGAACTGTAAATCCTAAAGACCCCAAGTCTAACGCTTCGACAAAAGCTTCGACAAAACGAACGGGGTTTTCTAGAGAAATCGAGTCCTCTAAACTCGAAAAAAACAACTGATTGCGCGGTATTCCTGTGATGTGTTGCATCTTTAAATATACAACTTTTCTGCCTTTTACTTTGAAAATATGTACTATATTTGAAAGAAATAAACGGAAGTTTTTTCACAGACTGACGTTGTAAAACATTTAAAACAAATATTGCGCATATGAGAATTTTTATTTTATCCATTACATATTTTATATTATTTCAAACATACGCCCAAGATGATAAAGCTGTTAATTGGATTAATGAAAATGCAATTAAAATTGAAGATGCAGATCCAGATACGAACCTTACGATATTCAACAATAACATTCCGCAAAAGTTTGCTGATGCAAAAATATTCGGATTCGGAGAAACTACTCATCAAGGAAAAGAATTTTTCGACATAAAAACAAAATTCTTCAAATATTTGGTTGAAAATCAAGATGTAAAAGTGTTTATTATTGAGGATTCATACACTTCAGAAGCAGGTATCAATGAATGGATTAGTGGTGGAAAAGGAAACGCTGAAACTATTGCCAACAATTTTAGCATCGGATTTTGGTATTGCAAAGAAGTAGTAAACCTTTTGGAATGGATGAGAAGTTACAATTTCAATAAACCAAAAGACGAGCAAATTAAGTTTTATGGTATGGATATTCAAAATGTAAAAAATATTAATCAAGAAATACGTGATTTAGTTAAAAATTATAATATCCCTATCCCTGAAGAACTTCTTTTAATAGCAGATCAATGTGTAGAAAAGAAAGTTGAATATATGCAATCAAATAATTGGGCAGATACTCAAACTCCAAAACTAATTGAAATTAGAAGTATTTTAGTGGATTTTAAAAAAGGAATTAAAAATGAGAATAGTGTTGAGTTCAATTCTGCAATTAGAGCTTTAGATTATTTAATAAAACACACCTACTATGTACAAAACAATTATAGTCAAGATAGGGATTTAAAGATGTTTGAAAATGCTAAATGGATAGTAGAGAATAAATCAAAAAACGGGAAAGCTTTTATTTGGGCTCATAACGAGCACATTAATAATAAAGGATTTGGCAATTATAGTAATCGAAACATTTATAATTTCGGAAGACATATGAAAGAATATTTTAAAAATGATTATTATAGTGTTGGATTTGATTTTGGCACAGGTACACAAGCTGGTTATTTCTCTAATATAAACGAAAAACCCAGTTGGAAAAAAGTTGAATTAAATAAACCATTTGCAAAAACTTATGCCGAAACACTTATTGATACAAAGGACGAAATTTACTTTATTGATATCTATAAAGCCTTAAATGGTAGTTCATCAAATTTCTTCAAAAAGAAAACAGAACAAATAGTTGCAGGTGGTGGCGGTTTCAATCCAAAAAATAATCATTTGTATCAAAAAAAGTTTTCGGAAATGTACGATGGATTAATCTTTGTAAAAAATATTACACTTCCGACTAATAACTTGATTTCGAAATAAACGTTTTACAACAGCTAGGGTTTCGTTGCGGCTGCAAGCCGAACAATGAACCCGCGGTTGAACGGAACCGGACATTGGCAGGAACTATGCACTTATCGTTAAAAAAATAGAGGGAATTTCAAGAGGCAAGTGAGCCTCTTTTTTTTTGGTGTTTAAATCAGGCTAATTTTATCCTGATATTCTTTCCCGAAGTTTCGGGATTGGGCACACCTGCCCTTACCCATAAAGTTATTTTTTACAGGGAATTGAACTTTGGCTACTGCCAAGATACCAAGTAGGCGGGCCACGCTGGTCAAAAACCGCTATCC
>NZ_SMFN01000053.1 GCF_004349135.1 Flavobacterium sandaracinum
AAATACCCAAATCTCGTGTAACGGCTGTGTGTGCCTTGCATGCACTTCCAATTCCTCAAAAGTAGGAATTTTATCTAKAGGGTGCAAGTCCCTTATCGGCAAGTTGTTGWWTTATATTGAGCCGATTAGCACGTGGYAAGCTGGTTTGGRGCGAYCCATGCAGTGAAGGAAGCCAAACGGCAAAAGTCTGTACCGAGGAACACAAAGCGCATAAGAGGCTAGCTAAATTGGGTAAGCATGCACAGCAATGCAAAGCCTTTAGACAACAGGTTTAGTTAGTAGATGCGTCGGGSATAGACGGAAAGAGGAAGTGCTTACCGAGGGAGGTCTTTGCAACCACGAGTTGGTTAAGTAAAGAAGTCAGCAGAAGTCATAGTACWTGGGGYAACGAGYTACCAATAGAAAYGGTAKAGGACTCACAAACAAGGAAGGACCCAACGCAAAGTGGTTCTYAATTTTCATCGGAATAACGCAAGTTATAGCCCTGAAAAAGCGGAACAGGAAGAATTTAATGTAAAACAACAATTATGATTACACAAGTAACACATCCTTACAATCTCCAAAAGGCGCTACGTCAAGTAGTGGTCAACAAAGGCAGTGCGGGCGTTGATGGACTAAAAACCACTCAACTGGCGGACTACTTCCGTGAACACAAGTTTGCATTACTGGAAGATATTAAGAATGACCGTTACTTACCGCAACCTATTCTTGGTGTGGACATTCCAAAAGGAGGCGGAAAGTTCCGACTCTTGGGAATTCCAACAGTAGTTGACAGACTGCTTCAACAAGCCGTATCGCAAGCGATGATGCCGAGATTCGAAAAAGATTTTAGTGTGAACAGCTTCGGATTTCGACCCAACAAAAACGCCCGCCAAGCGGTAGGCAAATCCTTGGGAAACATTCACGAAGGCTACAATTACATTGTAGATATTGACCTAAAGACCTTCTTCGATGAAGTCGACCATTGCTTGCTGCTGAACCTAATTTACCAAAAGGTAAAATGTCCAACGACTTTGCGATTAATCCGCAAATGGCTGCGAGTGCCGATACTCATCAAAGGAAAACTGATCAAACGTAGAAAAGGCGTTCCGCAAGGAAGCCCGATAAGTCCGTTTTTGTCAAATATCTTACTCCACGAATTGGACAAAGAACTGACACGAAAAGGCTTAAAGTTTGTCCGTTATGCCGATGATTTCAGTATTTACACCAAATCGAAAACACAAGCCAAAACGGTTGGAAACGCTATCTTTCTATTTTTGAGAGACAAGCTGAAACTAACCATAAATTTGGAAAAGAGCGGGATTAGAAAACCCATTCAGTTCACGATATTGGGATTTTCGTTTGCATCGACCTATCAAAAAGGGGTAAAAGGCAGGTATCAACTAACGGTAGGGGACAAAGCTTGGGCAAAACTCAAGCAGAGTTTAAAAGAAGTGACACGCAAAACCGCACCCAAAAGTTTCGAGGAACGTATCGGTAAAATCAATGAAATCCAACGAGGATGGTTAAACTATTTTCGGGGAACAAGTATTCAAGGAAAGTTACGAGATATTGATGGTTGGTTGCGCAACCGACTGCGCTATTGCATTTGGACGGACTGGAAAAAACCCGAACGTAAAAGGAAAAACCTGATGCGACTAGGGATTGACAAAGACCACGCTTATGCTTGGAGCAGAACCAGAAAAGGAGGCTGGCGAATCGCTCAAAGTCCAATTCTAACCACTACAATTACCCTACTACGACTTAAGAAGAAAGGCTATCAATCAATGTTGGAGATTTACATGGAACTCAACCCATCACTTTGCGAACCGCCGTATACGAGACCCGTACGTACGGTGGTGTGAGAGGCGCACTCCGTCAGTTTCTGGCGGAGCCGTCTACTCGATTATG
>NZ_SMFN01000054.1 GCF_004349135.1 Flavobacterium sandaracinum
ATCTCAAATATATGTCGCCTTAATAAGTTACTTGTTATTAGAACTCATAAACAGAACTATAGCCAAGAAAGTAAAAACCTTTTCTAATTTTGTAGAAAAAATAAGAGTATGTTTAGCTTTTTATCTAAGCATAGAATATGTTTGCAATCAAGTTAATGAAGGTGCAAAAAAAGTAATAAAACAAAACAAAATGCTGTTTAAACCTGACTTATTTTCTCAATAAAGAACAACAATTATAACAAATACAATACTTAACAAAGGGTTTTTAAGTTTTATTCAAAACTTTCGGATAGCAGTGACCTCTTTTATAGTAAACACCTCACTTGATAATGGAAAATTCAAATTAGCTGTTAAATATAAACTCTTAGCATCTAGAAACGGTACTGAGCCTTGGAAATTTGAAATAATAAAATTCCTTTCCAGCGAATCAGATCCAATCGATCTCATAAGTCATTTCTCTCCTTATTCATTTTCAGGAACCCTTTATCACTATAATCTTAATGGAGAAAACACCAAAATGATTGCATATAAAAAAGGGAAGGTAATAAGTGAGTTTGTGAATAAGCTAAAGTTAGCGAGTAGTATAACAGCTAAAGAACCTTCCATTGGAGGTGATAGTGGTGGCTTTTGGATGTTCACCAGAACACAGCATTATACCGACTGGTATAAGACAAGTAATTATAGTCAAGGAGTCTATACTTATACTCACTCGACTTATAATTATACTTCATCTGAATACGTATGGGTAAGCACAGGAGGCAACAGTAATGCAAATTATCATAACCATTATGACTATCCGCATGGTACTTCTACAGGCACAAATAATCATCCTAAAGAGATAATCATTGATCCTTCTTTCACAAATAATCCTTGTTTAAAAGGCGTATATGATAAACTAGAAGCGTCTTCAACTTTTAAAAATCAATTAAACAAATTCGATATTGATTTTAAAGGTGCTAATTTGAGGCTAAGCGTAGGGGTTGACCCTGCTTACCCTCCTTCAACAACTGCAATAACTTATGAACCTGTGGATTATTTAATTAATATTATGTTTAATCCAGATCAATTGAAAAGACCAGAGTTAGATATTGCGAGAACGTTTTTCCACGAATTACTGCATGCTGAAATGTATAGAAAATTATTATCTCTTGCTAAACAGGGCAATATTCCTTGGTCTGCTGCTTTTATAACTAGTATAAAAAATGATTATCCCGGACTTACTGATTATTATACAAGATATGAATATGAGGTCGCTCCGGGACAACAACCCACAAATACGCAACACGAGTTGATGGCACAACATTCTAGAGACGTAATAATTAAAGTTTTGCAACAATATGATAATAATCAGCATTCAATAGAGTTTTATGATGCTTTAGCTTGGAGTGGATTAATGGGAAAGGGGGGCAATTTTGATAGTATTACTTTGTTACCACCATCTCCAACCGTTGCTTGGAAAAATTTGACTCAAACTCAGCGCAAAAAAATTGTGGATATAATTATTAATTTTCAAAATTCAAATCCGTCATGTCAACAGTAACAAAAAAAACAATAACAATTCTTTGTTTACACTGCCCCCAAAAAGTTAGACACTATTTGGGGGCATTTTTATGGAAAGAAAAGTCAAGTATGAATACACATTTAAGCTTGAATGTGTAGAATTAGTTATCAAACAGCACAATTCCTGTGTATCTGTAGCTAATAAAAAGATGGTTCATAGATCCAGTATTAAGAAATGGGTTAGATTATACAATTATTATGGTGAAGATGGATTAATACCAAGGAAGAACCGTAGTTATAGTGATGCATTTAAATTCAATGTTTTACAATCAATTCAGAAAGATTCTTTGTCATTATTGGATAG
>NZ_SMFN01000055.1 GCF_004349135.1 Flavobacterium sandaracinum
ATCATTTTTTTTGATGTAAATCCTTTGAAATCTCTCATCAACCCTGATGGATCGCCATTTCCGGAACGAAATATTAAATGGATATGACTCGGCATAATGCAATACCCATAAATTTCCATTGCTTTATTTTTTCTGCAAAAGTTTAGTGATTCAATGATATTCCCAAAATACGAATCTCTAGTAAATACATCTATCCAATTTACTGTGGCAAAGCTTACAAAATAAGCTCCTGTGCTTTCTCCAAATTTATATTTTGTACTCATAGATTAAGCTTTTTGTTTTTCTAACTCTTGTTTGTGGGCACGAGCGGGACGCTCGCGCTAGCGGGGGGTGGTCCGCCTGCTTGGTATCTTGGCAGTAGTCACAGTTCTAGTTCCTATGAAAGCTAATTTTGTGGGTAAGGGATTTTATGGATAAACGTGAATGACCTCACTATAAAAATTGCTCTTACAATACGGCAAAAAAAAAGAGGACTCCAAATCCTCTTGAAATCCTCCAAATAATTTTACGATAACCCCATAGTGTTGACGGCATGTAATCGGTTCCGTTCAACCGCGGGTTCATTGTTCGTTCTTCGAACGCAACGAAACCCTAGCTGTTACCAGTAGTTTTTTTTAAGTTCGATTTATTATCAAAATCAAAATTAGTCCTAGTACGCATATTGTTGTTAGAGCTTTGTCCATACTAATCAAGGGTTTTCTTTTAATAAAACCATAAGGAAGCATTATAAGTCCAATTGCGATAAAAAAATATGACCATTTACTATCGCTGTCTTTCAGTTCAGTTCTTAATTCAACATCTATAAAATTTCTCCCATTTTTTGTTAAACCATAGACATCATTATAATCATTCCAAAAACTGTTTTCGTCTAGTTCTGAAACTTCAGATTTTAAAACTTTAAGTACAATTCTATCTCCCGATTTAATGTTTGATTTAAAAGCTTCGTGATCTGTCGCTTCGTAAGTCATATCAGTAATTTTAAATTCTCTATTGTATTCTTTTGTTGTTAGAATTATATCTCTGTATGTTGTAGACTTTATTTTGTATTCGTCATATTTTGGAGAACTTTTTAGTGTTACATTGATTGAAGCTAATTCGTTATTCGGTAATGAATTATCGCGTAAAGCTACATAGAGAAACGAAAATATTATTACTAACGCGATTGAAATAATAATAATTCTATCACTTTTAGTAATAGGTTTATAGGGTTTTAATTTTGATGTTTTCTTTTGATTTTCCCTGTTAAATTGTCTTTTCTCCTGTCGTGTCATAAAATTACTGGTAACGTCAGTCTGTGAAAAAACTTCCGTTTATTTCTTTCAAATATAGTACATATTTTCAAAGTAAAAGGCAGAAAAGTTGTATATTTAAAGATGCAACACATCACAGGAATACCGCGCAATCAGTTGTTTTTTTCGAGTTTAGAGGACTCGATTTCTCTAGAAAACCCCGTTCGTTTTGTCGAAGCTTTTGTCGAAGCGTTAGACTTGGGGTCTTTAGGATTTACAGTTCAGACCATTAAAACCGAGGGGCGTCCTAGCTTTGATACTAAAATATTCCTCAAACTGTATTTATATTGCT
>NZ_SMFN01000056.1 GCF_004349135.1 Flavobacterium sandaracinum
CTTGTACTTGCTCTTGATCCAACTCGGTTGGGATTTTTCCAAAATGCAAAGCCATAGCAGCTACATGCCGGGAATAATTAGAAAAGGTGCTTTGGCTTCTGCCTAAAATAGAAATCGTACGTTCAAATCGATGCAAGAGCTGCTCAAAATTAGGAACCTCTCGAATGGCCTGATTAAGGATTTTGTTTTCCCTTAAAGCATCAGGATGCTTTTTTTTGTAGTCATAATAATTGATTTTAGTTATCTTTGAAAAGTACTACTTTTTCGGACACGCGCTACCGAAGGTTTAGTTCAACAGCCGCTACAAGCGATTTGCGGATTTAGTGGAATTACCGTTTTTTAATCCTATTTTCGTTTAGCCGAAAATATACGTTTTCAAAACCCGCAAACCGCTTGTAGCGCCAGGACGTCAGGCTGTGAAAAAACTCCGTTTTTCACTTAATTACAGCAAAAATCATCGTTTTATACTTCAAAATAAGCATGTTAAGCAAGCTTGTTTTTTAAGCAGCAATTGCTAAGTCCAATCCGAATAAGTCGTTAAAAAGCCTTAAATAAACCCTTTTAAAAACAAAAACACCTTTGGTTTTGTAAGGTGACTTCCAGTTCTTGAGTTTGGCAATTAAATCCGGTACGCCCAGTATATTTATCGAACGTTTGATGTTGTACACGAGCATAATTAAACTGTGTTCGCCATTGACTTTTTCGAGTCCTATTAAATTCGTGTGATTGTAACCCCATTGTCTCTTGATCGTGCCAAAAATATGTTCGTTGATTTACTCAATTTTTTATTTGTTTTTTATTGGATTTCGTGATTTCCGCTTCGCTTCAATTCCTGCCTAGTGCGATACAATTGCGGATTTTCTCGGTAGCGTTGGTTGTTCTCCTCTATGGCATCAGCATACTCGCTGCGGTCGATCTCGCGTCCACCGGCTCTACTGGTGCACAGGTGTTTTACGGGACATTCCTTGCAAGAGGGTATTCGGTATTTCTTGAATTGATGCCCGCTTTGTCCGGTTCGCCCACTTTTTTTATGCCATCTTCCTGTAGTTTTTAAAGTTGCTCCTTGGGGACAAGTATAGGTGTCATCGGCTTTATTGTAAATGAATTTGGCAACCAAATATTCGGGTTTTGTGACACTGTCTTTGCTTATTCCTGGCGTAGGATGCGCTACAATGGTGGTAATGTTATGGTCTTTGCAGTAGGCAATTTCCCTTCCATTATGATAGCCTTTATCTACCAAAGCAGTAAATGTGTCGACTCCCAAGTTTTCTTTTGCCTCGAGTGCAATGGCGCCTAAGGCGTTAAGATCATTGCGATTGATGGTATGGGTGGCAACTACTAAATTGTGTTTATTATCTACTGCTGCTTGGATATTGTAACTGATCTCAACTACTACTCCTTGAACCAGAAGCGCGCGTGCATCTTCATCGGTGGTGCTTATTTGGGGTTCTCCGCTGGCTTTTAGTTTTGCTTCTAGAAGTTCATATCCTATTTTATTATTTTTTAATCGTTCAATCTTTTCTTGAATCTTGGTTATGTTGATCCCATTGTCTTGGGTATCATTTTGATCTAATTGCGT
>NZ_SMFN01000057.1 GCF_004349135.1 Flavobacterium sandaracinum
TCGGGTTCGAGTATTAAAGGACGAACCAAAGTGAATCATATGGCAGATAAAAAGATGAAATCAATATTACAAATGTGTGCTTTAGTTGCCGTAAAACATGATCCGCAACTCAAAGAATATTATGAAAGAAAAAAAGGTGAAGGTAAGAACGCAATGCTGGTTTTAAACAATGTAAAATGTAAAATTATTGGTCGTGTTTTTTCTGTAATTAACAGACAAACTCCCTATATAAATACACATAAATTTGCCTGTTAAATTTTAAATATTTTCTTGTTTTTTACCATAGAATGCGCTAACGACTACACATATCAGCGAGTTCGGGGATTGACAAAGACCACGCTTATGCTTGGAGCAGAACCAGAAAAGGAGGCTGGCGAATCGCTCAAAGTCCAATTCTAACCACTACAATTACCCTACTACGACTTAAGAAGAAAGGCTATCAATCAATGTTGGAGATTTACATGGAACTCAACCCATCACTTTGCGAACCGCCGTATACGAGACCCGTACGTACGGTGGTGTGAGAGGCGCACTCCGTCAGGTTCTGGCGGAGCCGTCTACTCGATTATAGGTAGCCTTTCTTTCCATCGTCAATTATTATGTTGTCTAAATTCTTTTGCAATTACGTAATTGTCTGCAATAAATATTAGTTTAAAATTGTCTTGCTTTAATTCATTTCCAAAGGTCTTTGTCGCAACATTGTGCTTGTCGCAAACTTTGATTGCTTTTTGTGTAATTGAAAAAGGTGCTTCCATTAATTTTCCTGTCCCACTCTTTATGTTGTTTAAAAAGGTGTCTACCGTAAAGTTTATATTGTTGTCCGTTACATAGTTTGTCCAGCTACGCCAGCCTTCGGTTATTTCGTTTATTGCATTTTCAAAGTCTACTACAAAATTGTCAAAATGGTCTGGCTTTGAGTTTATGTATGTCGTTACAATATTTTCATTGTAGTCAATGAGCAATGGATGTGTTTCATAAATACTAAACTGTCCACGCGTGCCTTTTTTTAAGTTGAATTCTTTTTTGTCAATAAAGTCGAAACGAAATAATTGGTCGTCAATTTTAAGCGTCAAAAATGTCGCTTGGTAATTGTCAACCTGAACAGTCTTATTTTGAATGTCTGTAATGTTCACTATTGTCGTCTTTTAAGGTTACCTATAACGTGTCGCCGCTACACGAGGTTTGGGACTAAAGATGCGAGTTTTTTCGGTTAAGGACAAATTTCTCAAGTACAAAACCATTTCTATATTAAGCTAAATACCCAAATCTCGTGTAACGGCTGTGTGTGCCTTGCATGCACTTCCAATTCCTCAAAAGTAGGAATTTTATCTAGAGGGTGCAAGTCCCTTATCGGCAAGTTGTTGATTTATATTGAGCCGATTAGCACGTGGCAAGCTGGTTTGGGGCGACCCATGCAGTGAAGGAAGCCAAACGGCAAAAGTCTGTACCGAGGAACACAAAGCGCATAAGAGGCTAGCTAAATTGGGTAAGCATGCACAGCAATGCAAAGCCTTTAGACAACAGGTTTAGTTAGTAGATGCGTCGGGGATAGAC
>NZ_SMFN01000058.1 GCF_004349135.1 Flavobacterium sandaracinum
CACTGCTATCCGAAAGTCGGAAATTAAAATTGTCTGAGAATCCCTTATTTTTGTTTTGCGAAAAATAAAATAATTTTATGGGACTCTTCAGACGAAACAAAAATAACAATAAACCTTTACTTGGGCAAATATTAGATTTAGTTCCTCGCTGGATTTTGGAATCGTGTATTAAAAAACATCAAAGTGACAAAGGATGTAGCAAATACAAGACTTATGACCAGTTCGTAGCTTTAACTTTCGGACAGCTCAATAAATGCTATACTTTGAGTGATATTTCTACTGGTATAGGGGTTTGTCAGAGTTTTATAAATGATTTGGGATTAAGTCAATCTCCTGCGCGTTCTACAATGAGTGATGGTAATAAAAAACGAACTTGGAAAGTATATGAATCCTTGTACATTAAGCTATTAAGTCACTATGATTCCGTTTTAAAAAAAGATAATCATCGAACCATTATTCAAGAAATTAAAGACCATAGTATCAAATTGATAGACAGCACCACAATTAGTCTGTGTTTATCTATGTTTGATTGGGCAAAGTTTCGGACAGCAAAAGGAGGTATTAAAATACATACTTGTTTTGATGATGCTTTACAAATTCCAGATTTAATAAACATTACAGAAGCAAAAACACATGATAGCAAAGGCTTAGGGCAAAATGTCTTCCCAAAAAACACAATCATTGTTGAGGATAGAGCTTATTTTGATTTTGCTTTGATGCTTAATAGAATATTTGCCCAAAATATATTTGTGACCCGAATAAAGACCAATACAGATTATACAATAATTACAGAATTAGAATTACCATTTGACACAGATCAAGATATTTTGAAGGATGAAATCATCACTTTATCAGGAAAAAAGGCCATTGAAACCACGATAAATGAGCATAATTTAAGACTGGTAACTGTTTACAGAGCAGAAGATAACAAGGTCATTCATATCATAACCAACAATTTAGATTGGACAGCCAGGACAATTGCCGATTTGTATAAGAAGAGATGGGATATTGAATTGTTTTTCAAAGCAATGAAGCAAAATTTACAAATAAAAACTTTTTTAGGAACTAGCGAAAATGCCGTAAAATCTCAAATATATGTCGCCTTAATAAGTTACTTGTTATTAGAACTCATAAACAGAACTATAGCCAAGAAAGTAAAAACCTTTTCTAATTTTGTAGAAAAAATAAGAGTATGTTTAGCTTTTTATCTAAGCATAGAATATGTTTGCAATCAAGTTAATGAAGGTGCAAAAAAAGTAATAAAACAAAACAAAATGCTGTTTAAACCTGACTTATTTTCTCAATAAAGAACAACAATTATAACAAATACAATACTTAACAAAGGGTTTTTAAGTTTTATTCAAAACTTTCGGATAGCAGTG
>NZ_SMFN01000059.1 GCF_004349135.1 Flavobacterium sandaracinum
GTTAGCGCATTCTATGGTAAAAAACAAGAAAATATTTAAAATTTAACAGGCAAATTTATGTGTATTTATATAGGGAGTTTGTCTGTTAATTACAGAAAAAACACGACCAATAATTTTACATTTTACATTGTTTAAAACCAGCATTGCGTTCTTACCTTCACCTTTTTTTCTTTCATAATATTCTTTGAGTTGCGGATCATGTTTTACGGCAACTAAAGCACACATTTGTAATATTGATTTCATCTTTTTATCTGCCATATGATTCACTTTGGTTCGTCCTTTAATACTCGAACCCGAACTGTATTCAAAAGGTGCAGTTCCGGCGTAACAAGCAAATTTTCTTGCGTTATCAAAAGCCGTGAATCCTCTTGTTGCAATGAGCATATAAATAGCAGTTTTATCCCCAATACCAGGAACACTTTTAATCAATTCAAATTGATTTTTCAATTCCAATTGATTAGATATTATTGCTTTCATTTCCTTCTCAATAGCTTTTAATGTTGCTTTTAAAAATTTCACCGTTTTATTATTTATTCCTACGATTGTTTTGTAAACTTGTTTGGGCATAAAATCAACATTTTCTTTTGTAGCCTCAAAAATCTTAAAAGATTTCATCACTTTTTCTCTTTCAGTATAAAGCAATTTCAGCTGTTGAATTACCGTTTCAGGCAAAGTCGAAAGCTTTAGTTTGTCGATATTTCGAATACTATATAAAGCAATGTCTTTTGCATCTGCCTTGTCATTTTTACCTCTGGAAATTCCTTTAGATCGTTTGATTTCTATGGCTGGAACTACCCAGAAATCAAGGTTGATTTCAGATAAATGGCTACTCAAAGGAAATGTATAAATACCCGTGTTTTCGCAACAAAACAAAACAGTAGTCAAATCTATTTTCTGTTTTATTAAGTTTTTTAAAATTTCTTTAATACCTTTTAAGTTGTTTTCGACAATGAAATGATTAGTTACATTGGGTGCTTCTTTTTTTAAAATAACTACATCTAATTTTGATTTTGAAATGTCAATACCTACGTAAAATAAATAGTTTTTCATAACTTTGAATTTAGGATAAACAAAAATGTTGAACTTCTTTAGAGCCTTTATTAGACCTTGATGTCTATCATTCTATTTGAAGCAATTCAACGGGATTCAAGGAGAAGACAGAGGACTAATGCGCTAAATAAGTCACAAACTTGGCGGATTTGATAGTTCACCTCTGTTTTCCTTTGAATAAATTTAATGTTTTTTTGTCAAATACAAAGTAAAGGC
>NZ_SMFN01000006.1 GCF_004349135.1 Flavobacterium sandaracinum
CAGTAAGCATCAATGTAACCACCAACGACACCGATATAGATGGAACGGTAGACGCGAGCACCGTCGATTTAGACCCTGCTACAGCGGGCGTACAAACCACTTTTACTATCGCAGGCGAAGGCAGCTATAGTGTATCGAACACCGGCTTAGTCACCTTCGTACCCGCACCCAACTTCAATGGAACTAGCACGTTGAGTTATACCGTAAACGACGACACTGGAGCCACCTCCAATACGGCAACCCTTACCATCACAGTAACGGCAGTCAATGATGCAGCGGTAGCCGTTGATGATAGTGCGAGCACAGCTGAAGACACCACAGTAAGCATCAATGTAACCACCAACGACACCGATATAGATGGAACGGTAGACGCGAGCACCGTCGATTTAGACCCTACTACCGCGGGCATACAAACCACTTTTACTATCGCAGGCGAAGGCAGCTATAGYGTATCGAACACCGGCTTAGTCACCTTCGTACCCGCACCCAACTTCAATGGAACTAGCACGTTGAGTTATACCGTAAACGACGACACTGGAGCCACCTCCAATACGGCAACCCTTACCATCACAGTAACGGCAGTCAATGATGCRGCGGTAGCCGTTGATGATAGTGTAACTACCCTTGAAGACACCACAGTAAGCATCAATGTAACCACCAACGACACCGATATAGATGGAACGGTAGACGCGAGCACCGTCGATTTAGACCCTACTACCGCGGGCATACAAACCACTTTTACTATCGCAGGCGAAGGCAGCTATAGTGTATCGAACACCGGCTTAGTCACCTTCGTACCCGCACCCAACTTCAATGGAACTAGCACGTTGAGTTATACCGTAAACGACGACACTGGAGCCACCTCCAATACGGCAACCCTTACCATCACAGTAAGTGCAGTCAATGATGCGGCGGTAGCCGTTGATGATAGTGTAACTACCCTTGAAGACACCACAGTAAGCATCAATGTAACCACCAACGACACCGATATAGATGGAACGGTAGACGCGAGCACCGTCGATTTAGACCCTGCTACACTGGGCATACAAACCACTTTTACTATCGCAGGCGAAGGCAGCTATAGTGTATCGAACACCGGCTTAGTCACCTTCGTACCCGCACCCAACTTCAATGGAACTAGCACGTTGAGTTATACCGTAAACGACGACACTGGAGCCACCTCCAATACGGCAACCCTTACCATCACAGTAACGGCAGTCAATGATGCGGCGGTAGCCGTTGATGATTTAGTTTCGGGAAATGTAAATACTATCATTTCGGGAAGCGCTCAAAGTAATGATATTTTATCTGGCGATGGAGGTAATATTTGGTCATTATTTAGTAATCCTTCTCACGGTGTCGTACAAATGGAAAGTAATGGAGATTTTAGTTACATGCCAAATTTGAATTATAGTGGTTCAGATAGTTTTATCTATTCGATGACAGATTCTGATGGTGATACAGATCAAGCAACAGTAAATATAACTATAGTATTTGCGATTAATGTTTCAAGTATGACAGTAAGTAAAGAAGATCTTTTTATCGATACAAATAATAATGATAAAGTTAATGTAGGTGATTTAATTAAATATACCTTTAATATCAAAAACACCGGTAATGTCGATCTTAATAATGTTGTTTTAATTGATAATAACGCGGTTGTAGTAGGTGCTCCAATACCATCATTAGCTGCTGGAGTGACAAATTCAACAGCATATAGTGCAAATCATGTAATAACTCAAGCGGACATAGATAGCGGATATGTATACAATATTGCAACTGTTTCAGCTACATCAGCAAGTGCAAACTCTACGGACCCTACTCCTTGTTCAATTTGTCCAGTTGATCCTACATGTTTGACTTGTACAATAACACCATTGATGCAAGAACCGAGTATTTCTATCATAAAAACAGCAATGTTCAACGATAGTAATGGAGATGGCTTTGCGCAAGCTGGCGAGACAATTGTGTACAATTTTAGAATTTCTAACACTGGAAATGTTACTCTAAGGAATGTTACTGTTACTGATAACTTAGCAGGTTTAGTTTTAATGGGATCTCCAATTCAAAGTTTAGCTGTTGGAGCTACAGATAATTCCACATATTCAGCAATTTATACTATTATTCAATCCGATATAATTGCAGGAAGTGTTTCTAATCAAGCAACAGTTACTGCTTTGAGTCCTACAGATGAAGTAATAACCGATTTATCGGATGAATTGGATGACGACAGTAATAATCCTACTATAGTGAATATACAAGGCTGTATAATCGAAGTGTTTAACGGATTAACACCAAATGGCGGTAATGATAATGAGATTTTTTATATACAAGGTTTAGAATGCTACCCAGATAATAATGTGTCGATTTATAATCGTTGGGGTGTACTGGTTTTCGAGAGAGATAATTACGACAATTTAGAAAGATCTTTTAGAGGTGTATCCGAAGGAAGACTTACTATCAATAAATCAGAAAAATTACCAGAAGGCACCTATTTTTATGTTCTAAGATATAAAGATAGTTCATCAACAACAATTGAAAAGAAGGGCTATTTGTACATAAAACACTAAATAGAGTAGGTGCAATTGTATAAAAAAATATCTAAAAAAAAACATGGAGATGAAAACAAAATTATCACTTTTACTACTACTTGCTTTAGTATTAGTAAGCTACGGCCAACAAGATTCGCAATATTCACAATATATGTATAACACAATTGCTGTCAATCCGGCATATGCGGGTTCGAGGGAATCGATGAGTATCTTTGTATTACATAGAACACAATGGACAGGTTTTGATGGTGCGCCAGTCACAAATGTAGCATCTATTAGTGCGCCTATTAACGAAAGTAAGGTTGGTATAGGAGTTTCGTTTGTTAATGATAGAATAGGGCCTTCAGAGGAAAGTACCATTAGTGCAGATTTCTCGTATACTATTCCAATTTCATATAGTTATAAGTTAGCTTTTGGGTTAAAAGCAACCGCGAATTTATTAAATATTGACTTTACAAAATTAAATATAAGAGATTTAAATGATTATCAGTTTGATAGCAACATAGATAATAAGTTCTCACCGAATGTGGGAGTAGGTTTGTATTTATATTCAGACACAAGCTATTTAGGCCTCTCAGCGCCAAATTTGTTACAAACGAAGTATTTTGATAGATCAGCTGGAACTACCAATAGCAGTCATGTTGCCATTGAGCGAGTTCATTTTTATTTGATAGGAGGCCATGTAATAGATATGAATTACAGAGTTAAATTTAAGCCTACAATACAAGCCTCATTAGTACAAGGAGCACCATTACAAGTAAATCTATCTGCAAATTTCGTGATGAACGATAAGTTTGTTGCCGGGCTTTCTTATCGTTTGAGTGCTGCTGTTAGTGCAATGGTTGGATTCCAAACTAGTAGATCTTGGTTTTTTGGCTACTCCTATGATCTAGAAACTACTCGATTGTCCAATTATAACTCAGGTTCTCATGAAATATTTATGAGGTTTGAAGTGTTTAACCGATTCAATCAAATGAGTTCTCCGCGGTTCTTTTAAATCCAACTACTATGAAAATCAATAGACTAGTTTTTTATATAATTTTGGGAATAAATACCATGATAGTGTGTGCCCAAAAAACAAAAATCTTAGATGCAGATAAGCAATATGATAAGGCAGCTTATATTGATGCTATTGCTATATATGAACAAGTTGCGGAAAAAGGGTATAAGGATGAAAAAATGTTTCAGCGACTAGGTAATGCCTATTATTTTAATGCAGATTTGATTCATGCTGCTAAATGGTACAAACAACTTTTTGATTTGAATCAAAATCAAGAATCTGAATATTTATATCGATATTCACAAACCTTAAAATCAATAGGTGATTATGATAAGTCGGATAAAGTACTAGCCGTATTTAGGCAAAAAGCTATCAATGAACAAAGAGCAAAGTGGTCCGATTTAAAAAGGAATTACCTCCAAGAAATTAAAGCTAATTCAGGCAGGTACGAGATTGAAAATGCCGTAATTAATAGCAAATTTTCAGATTATGGTAGCGCTTTTTATAATAATAAACTGGTATTCGCTTCTGCCAGGGATACTGCACGAACAGCTAGCGAATTATATAAATGGAATAACCAATCGTACACTAACTTGTACAGTTCGGAGATAACTTTAGAGGGAACTCTAAGCGAACCCAAAAGATTTAGCAAAAGCATAAATTCAAAATTTCATGAATCTACTCCAATTTTTACCAAAGATGGTAGAACGATGTATTTTACTAGGAATAATTATTTAAACGGAAAGATAGGTAAAAACAGCGAAAAAATTACTTTGCTAAAATTATACAGAGCTAGTTTTGAAGATGGTAAGTGGGTCAATACAATAGAATTACCATTTAATAGCGATCAATATAGCGTAGCTCACCCCGCTTTAAGTAAAGACGAAAAGACGCTGTATTTTGCATCTAATATGCCTGGTACCATTGGGCAGTCTGATTTGTATCGAGTACAAATAAATAGCGATGGAAGCTATGGATTTCCTGAAAACTTAGGTCAAGTAATAAACACTGAAGGACGCGAAACATTTCCTTTTATTAGCGACGATGGAGAGCTTTATTTTGCAACTGATGGACGACCAGGTCTAGGAGGATTGGATATTTTTGTTGCGAAAATAGAAAAGGACAATACGTTTGCTGAAGTACAAAACGTAGGGGCTCCGGTTAATGGTGGCCAAGATGATTTTGGCTTAATTATCGACAGTAATAAGAGAAAAGGTTTTTTTACTTCCAATCGGGAAGGAGGCAAAGGATACGATGATTTGTACAAATTTATTGAAACGAAAAGATTAAGTTGTGATCAAATTTTAACCTCTAGTGTCGTTGACAAAGAAACGTCGATGGCTATTTCTCAATCTAAACTATCGCTTTTAGATGAAAAATATGAATTGATTGGACACTATTTATCAGAGGATAATGGACGTTATAAATTTGATGTTATTTGTGGAAGAACCTATCATCTAAGAGGAGAAAAGGAGGGCTACGAAACAACGGAGGGTACTGTTTATGTACCCAAAAAATCTGGAGAAAGTGAGCTAATTTTATCTTTAACTCGCAGAATGATTCCAATAAAGGTAGGTATGGATTTAGCGTTAACATTAAATATACCTGTTATTTATTTTGATTTAAATAAATCGATTATCAGAGAAGATGCTGCCTTTCAACTTGAAAAAATAGCTCTAGTAATGCGACAATATCCAGCAATCAAAATAGATATTAGATCGCATACAGATAGTCGCCAATCTGCAAAAAATAACTTAATTTTATCAGAAAATAGAGCGAAGTCCACTTTAGATTGGTTGGTAAAAAATGGAATAGAGCAGAATAGATTAACTAGTAAAGGTTTTGGAGAAAGCCAACTTATCAATGGATGTTCAGATAATGTAAAGTGCAGCGAAGAGGAGCATCAGGCAAATAGAAGAAGTGAGTTTATTATTACATCTATTTAATTAACGCTGATAATCAATGCTAACTATTTTAACCGCATTACCTCAATAAAAAGGAACATTTTAGTCAATAGTCTTTTTAGCTCGGGTTTAAAATGATGTTAAATGCTGTAAATACATTTTTTTTCCGTTTCCGTTAACGTAATATAGGGCTTGTATACACTTTTTTAGCTGTATTATCCTGTTATTTGATTACTTAAGTTGCTTTTTCAGTTGGTTCTCTTGTTTTTTGCTGATTCAGCTTTGATTTTAGACGTTTTAGCTTTTGATGTGGCGGTTATTGCTTTTTTTTCTGGTGTTTCAGCTTTGATCTTGGTGGCAGTTTATTTTGTAGATGTTGCTTCTTTCTTTGTGGATTTTGCTTTCACTTTTGTTGCTCTCTCTTTAATAGTTGTGTTTGCCGTGTTTGCTTTTTCTTTAGCAGTTTAGATTTTATCAGTAGCTGATTTCATTTTTGCAGCTGCGTTTTATTTGGCACGAGTCGCATTTTTAGTTTTAGCTTTTGCTGCTCTTTTTTTAGCTGTAATTTGTTTGACTTTCAATATTACAGACAAAATAATCGAAGAGAAGAATAAAAGTGATTTTATTATAATCACTTAATTTTAAGTTATATCTACTAAAAGTTATGAATAAATCATTCTTAAAAGTAAGCTCTTAGTTGAACGTTTCCGGTATGAATGGCTTGGCTTGTTTCGCTTTTTCGCCCTTGGTAATTCAAGTTGACGTCTAAGAACTGCGTTATGTTTTTTTGTAAAAGCAATCTCCAAGTCAAGTTTTGTCCGGTTTGCAATCCTTCCAGCATTTGAAACCCAACAGCAGAAAATTCATTTCCTTCAAATTTGTTTTGGTAAAAAGAAACCTCTCCGTTCATTGTGAACTTTTTAGTTCCTGCATACGAAAAAGCAGTCCCAAAACGATTTTGCAGCAGCGATTCCGAAACGCCTATCTGATTTTCTTTTCTTTGCAATTCATAAAAAAGATCCCAGCTAGTACTTTTTGAAAATAAATAACTGATTTTTGGAGCCAATTGATAGCCGTTGATGTCAAAGTTTTTCTCGGGGAAATTCTCAGATTCAATGGCGGTACGAATGGTTTTGGTAAAAAAACCAAAAAGCCAACTTTTTTTATATAAATGATTGTATTGCAGTTGATGGGAACTGTTTGTGGCTTCTTGAGAACCAATAGATAATAAGTTTTTAGTTTTGTTTTCAAAGTATGAATACGTTGTAGAGTGGTTTTGCTTCCCTCGGTTGTAAAATAAACTGTTTCTTAAACTGGAGTTTAATCCCAGCACGTTCACATTAGAACCGCTAAACGGATTTAATTCAAAATTAGCACCGTCATTTCTATTTTTTCTATCGATTATAAAAGCAGTTTGATTATAAAAATAAGAGAGTAATTTTTTCAATCCTTTTTCGTTTTGCCATTGATTTGGGCTTAAGGTTATGGATTGTGAGAACTTATTTTGATGTGTTTTTATATATATCCTATTGGGTAAAAATACGCGAATGAATTTGGCTTGATCTATAAACGGAGCAATTTCAAACTCCTGCAATTCCTGGATCCCATTCCCATTATAATCATTCCAAGTATAAACACCTTGTCCCGCGGGAACTTCCAGGTACGTAAATTCCTGTTGTGGAATGCTTCCGGAATTCGTTTCATAAACCGTGGTGCTTTGTATTAATTGATTAAAAAAACGATCTGTGTACACGATTCTGGAATTCAATGTGGGTTCTTTTTTTCGTGTAGCGTCCACAAATTCTAAGACTCTGTAATTGGCATAGATGGACAAATCACTCTTGTTGGTTTGAATCACTTTGGATTTTAGCATAAAAGTATGGGAGGAATTTACACGCTGAATCAAATTTTCGGAACTTCGGGTTTGCAAGCTGTCATTGGTTCTTCTAAGATATCCTAATTCTACAAAAACTTTGGTGCTATCGCCACGTCCAGCGTAAAGACCATATTCTGTAAATTTTTGGCTTAAAGCCGTAAACTGATTTGTCGTTTTGCTTTTTTCCTGATTGTCCTCTAAGCGCAAGCTAGATCCAACCCAATTTTTATCGAAATGAAAACGCATTTGAGACTGGTTTCTTAAAAATTTCGAAGACAAAATAGTTGCATCACTTTTTAGGAAACTCCCTTGATTTTGAAAAGTCCAATTTTTAACTTTAAATAATCCATTTAAAACTTGCCTGCTTCCTGAAAAATTTTCAGAAAAGTCCAATTTTTCAAACTGATATGCGAGCAATCCTTTGTCTTTGGATTTTGAATTTAAGTCCAATTGCAATCCTGAAACGAGTAGACTTTGATTTCCAATACCCGCAGTACCTAAGTTCCAATCTCTATCAAATTCTATATTATAAATCCGTTCCACTGAACTGAAATTATTCTGAATAAATTGATAATTGGCAAAAGCATCCATTTTCCATCTCTTAGAAAAAATACGTTGCTTAACATTTATTTTGCCGGCTAAGCCTTTGTTATTTGCATCGTCGATGGCAGAAAATAAATTTTTATCATTGTTGCTGATGCCAATTTCAAAATCAACAGCTGTTTTTTCATCGGGGTTGTATTTTCCTAAAAAAGTAGCTACTTGAACTTTCGTAGGTGCAATCAGTTGGATTATAGGTTCGTAATTCCCTTGAGGAATGCCGTTTATAGGAGCAATGAATTCATAAACTCGGGTTATTGTTGCTGCATTAGAAAGAATATAGTTCCCGTTTTTTGAGCCTACAAGAGTAAATCGGACATTAAATAATTCCTGTTGCGGGTCATTTGAATATTCGAAAATTTCAGTCGCATTGCTTATTGTTTTTCGATACAGCACTTTATTTTCAGAGTACGTGTCGGAATACGCAGAAGGCGCAGTCATTAAAGTAGAATTATCTCCGGCATTGACTAATATTTGGGCTTGTTCAGGAGAAAGATTTTGTTGTAACGGTTGGTTTTTTAAATCGTTTTCCGAATATAAATAGCCACCAAAACTCCATTTCTTATTTTCATGGGTAGCACCGGCATAGGTTACAAAACGCGTGTAATTCCTATCGGAATATTGGTATTCGATAGCAATTCGCATTTCTGAAGTAATAGTAAAAAGCGGCGTGAATACAATTTCGCCAGCATTGTAATCTATGATGTAGTCATTGTTTTCACCTCGTTTTAATAAAATTCCATTGACATAAACCCGCTCTGATCCAGAAACTACCAGAACATACAATTCACCGTTTTGCCCTTTTAATTTGTACGGACCTTGATTGCCTTCCTGTCCTAGGATATCACTTTTGGCGTACTGACCCCTAACCAATGCCGCAGATGCAAAAACATTCGTTTTATTTGATGCGGTTCCAAAGTTGAAATTTGTGGCTAATCCTTGGACTTTTTTATTGAAATTAAGGAATTGTGTTTTATTGTTTTCTAAAAAAATATCACCAGCACGTATATTCCATTCGTCGCTGAATAATTCCATAAAAATATTGTCAAATTGATCTAATTTTTGAGAGTAGCCGCCGTCTTGCAGCGGAATATTACTGTCTTGTATCGAGGCTCTCAAACTCACTTTTTCTGAAATTTTTCCTGTGATTTGTAAATCCAGATTGGAGTTCAAAACAGCGTTTTGATTGTTTCCTACAGTCACACCTCGCGTTATACTCCCTGAGGTATTTAATCCGTCAAAAGGAATGTTTTTTTTTACATTTTTATTGTCAATTACATATAATTCGTCTAATCCTGCTTCATTATTCACCACTTTGCTGGGTTCGTATATTCGGTATTCTTTAGTCAATAACTCCGGAAATTTCAAATACTGTAGCGTGAGAGAATCCGAACCGAAAGCACTGTTCTCCTTTAAAATTAAAGTTCCTTTTTCGAAATTTATGGCAAACAAAGTGCTGTCGATTTGTTTGCCATTGGCGTCAAGCAATTTAAAAAAACTGGAATTTAAGCTTTGTCTTTCTATATAAATTGTGTCGCGAGAAGGAAGAATTTTTTTGGTTTTGTACAGCGATGTAGTTTCCTGTGCGTGAAGCCCAGAAAAACAACTGATTATAATCCAGAAAAGTAATTTTTTCAACATAAATACTATAACTCGAAAGTATCAAAAGTAGTATTTATAATTTGATATTCAGAATATGTATTTCTCAGAAAATTTAGATTTAAATAAAGACATACAAAATCTTCTTTGTTCTTTTTTTACATTTTTAAACAAAAAAACGGGGATCAAAATCTGATTTTGATTCCCGTTATTAAAAATGGTATTGCTTGTTTAAACTTCTTTTGTCACAACTTGCATTGTTTCACGACTGACTTGTTTCAACAAAACCAATTTATCTTTTTCCACTGTTTGTGCTGCTGAATCATTGAAATGCCTAATGGTATATAATGTCACATTTTCATTATATTCTACTTTAAATTTTTTAGATAAAATGGCATTTAATGCTTTGAAATTGTCAAATTTATCCTCTACACATACTGAGAAACTAATAGCCGAATTCTGGATCAAATTTACTTTGAGCTTAAATTGGTGAAATAACGCAAAAATTTCGCTAATGTTTTCTTCCATAATAAAAGAGAAATCTATAGAAGATAGCGAAATCAAAAGTTGGTTTCTCTTGACAATAAAACAAGGTAAATAGGGCTCTAAATCAGCGCCTTTTGAAACGCTAGTTCCTTTTAGTAAAGGATTTATAAAGGACTTTACGTACAAAGGAATTTCTTTTTTTTGTAGCGGTTGTAACGTTTTGGGATGAATGACTGTTGCGCCATAGAAAGCTAATTCTATAGCCTCACGATATGAAATTTGATTTAATAGGCTTGTGTTTTCGAAATATCTTGGATCGGCATTCATCACTCCAGGTACATCTTTCCAGATAGTTACGCTTTCGGCGTTCAAGCAATAGGCAAAAATTGCGGCAGTATAATCAGAACCTTCACGACCTAAAGTGGTAGTGAAATTATTCTCATCTGAACCCAAGAAGCCTTGTGTGATATTCAGTATTTTACGTTTTACGTTTTTGGCAATATTCTTTTGTGTCAATTCCCAATCTACTTCGGCATCTCTATAATTAGCGTCCGTTTTTATAAAATTACGAACATCCAGCCATTGGGTTTTAATACCCATCAAATTCATGAAATGACTCAGGATACTGGTCGAAATTAACTCGCCATAACTAACAATTTGGTCATAAACAAAATTATAATTTGGAGATTTATTATGGGCTAGGAAATATTCCAAATCAGCAAATTGAACGTTTACAGCAGCAAAAACCTCATTTTTTTCATCCTCAAATAAATCCAACAAAATTTGATTGTGGTATTTTTTTATTTCCTGAACAGATGAATTTAATTCAGCGGATTTATCGAAATAATTTTTAATAACCAGTTCCAGTGCATTGGTCGTTTTTCCCATAGCAGAAACCACAAGTAATACATCTTCATAACCCACTTTTTGAAGAACGTCGTATACGTTTTTAATTCCCTCGGCATCTTTTACGGATGCGCCACCAAATTTAAATACTCTCATAATAATAAAAATTCCTTTATTTTGAACTCTAAAACCTAACTTTTAAGTGGTATTAGAAATTTATTTTCTTATTTTATTTTCAACAAAATCGTTTATTCCTGCTTCATCCATCTGTACCACGTACCAATCACGAAGAACCTTAGCTCCAGATTTTTCATAAAATTCGATTGCAGGAGTATTCCAGTCTAATACGTTCCATTCTACTCGCCGCACCTGATCTTTCTTGCCTTGCTTTATGATTTCAGAATACAAAGCATAACCTAATCCTGTACCGCGCATTGTCTCTTTAACCACCAAATCTTCTAGGTGAATTGTTTTTCCTTTCCAAGTTGAAAAGCGGTAATAATACAATGCAATGCCTACTATTTGCTTTGCTTGTTGGTTGTCGCTCGAGTCATTTTCAATTTCTGCTACAAAAACATGAAAAAGCGGAACAGGACCAAAACCATCGCGTATTAAATCGTCTACCGTTACAAGAACGGCATCTGGTTCTTTTTCAAATGCGGCTAATTCTTGGATCAGACCCAAAACCGCAGCCATATCATTGGGAGTTCCTTTTCTAATAGTCATGTTCGGTAGTTTTTTGTAGATGTAGGGCTAAGAAATTCAAAGTTTTCAGCATGGTTCGTGTCCAAATCTAAAAAGGTTCATTTCATAATATTTTATTTTATTGATTCAAAATCGCAATAAAATTAGACCTATACCTATTAAATTTATGTTTTATTCAGCAAATATACAATAGTGAGAAACTAAGTTCATATTATTCAAATCATTTTCACAAAAAAAACGATATTTGTGACTTCAAATTAACTACATCGATTTCGGAATGGAAGAACGCAACAAAACATTAGGAGAATTTATTATTGAAAATCAAAATGCCTTTCAGTATTCGTCAGGCGAATTATCCCGAATCATTAACTCCATTCGTTTGGCTGCTAAAGTGGTCAACTACAAAGTAAATAAGGCGGGTTTGGTAGACATTGTTGGAGCTGTTGGAGAACAAAATATTCAAGGCGAAGATCAGCAAAAACTGGATGTTTACGCTAACGAAGTTTTTATCCAAACGTTAATCAACCGGGAAATAGTATGTGGTATTGCTTCTGAAGAAAATGATGATTTTATTACAGTCGAAGGAAGTGATAATAGTCATAATAACAAATACGTAGTGTTAATGGATCCACTTGATGGTTCATCTAATATTGATGTAAATGTTTCTGTTGGAACAATATTTTCTGTTTACAGGAGAATCACTCCAATAGGTACTCCAGTTACTATGGAAGATTTTTTGCAACCGGGAATCAATCAGGTAGCTGCAGGATATGTGATTTATGGAACTTCGACTATGTTAGTTTACACTACAGGACATGGAGTCAATGGATTTACGCTGAATCCGGCTATCGGAACCTTTTATTTGTCGCATCCAAAAATGCATTTCCCAACAGACGGACATATTTATTCGATTAACGAGGGGAATTATGTTCATTTTCCACAGGGAGTTAAAGATTATATCAAATATTGTCAACTTGAAGAAGGCGACAGGCCTTATACTTCCCGATACATTGGTAGTTTAGTTTCTGATTTTCATCGAAATATGATCAAAGGAGGGATTTATTTATATCCAACAAGTTCTAAAGCACCAAAGGGGAAATTAAGGTTGCTTTATGAATGTAATCCGCTAGCCTTTATTGTGGAACAAGCAGGAGGAAAAGCATCAGATGGATTTCATAGAATAATGGAAATTGAACCAACAGAATTGCATCAGCGGGTCCCTTTTTTCTGTGGAAGCTTTAATATGGTAGAAAAAGCGGAAGAATTCATGCATAAAGCAAAACTTAGCAAATATTAGAAAGCAAAAAGCTTCCGCCATGGCGGAAGCTTTTTTTATCACTTTTACTATTTATTCATGTTTTGCATTTCAAAAATAAAGGTATCTAAATCCACTTCTTTATCGACTAATTTAAGTGCTTTGTCAACGATGTAATGTACGTTTTCAATATTAAAGCCTAAGCCTACACTAATTTTTCTTAGCATAGCCTCTTGTTTATCGCCTAAATGATGATCAACATGAACAATACGTGCTAAGTCATACAAGCGCTCCATTCTTTGTTCATATAAATAAGGAGGATTGATTGGGTAATTTGAAGAATTCTCTAAAATTTCTTCATATTCTGCTAGAGAAATTTCTAATCGAATTGCCAGTTTGTCTAAAAATGCTTTTTCTTCTGGAGAAAACTTCCCATCAGTAAGCGCTACGCGGACAATTGATGCAAAATGACCTTTATTTCTTTGTTTAAATTCGCTATCAAATAAATCTGAAAATGACATAATTATTGGTTTTATATCCTGCAAAGATAAATCTATTTTTAAATTAATGATTTTATATTTTTTATATTTTTTTGTTCTTTACAATCCCTTTTAAAATGGATATATTTAAATAATCAAATCAATCATTTTCAAAATTAATCGTATGTTTACAACCCCTTTACCAACCTAATATTTTACTGATGTCAGAATTTTGGATTTACTTTCAAATAGGATTAAAACACGTTTTAGATATTCATGCTTATGATCATGTTTTATTTTTAATTGCGCTCGCCGTTCCGTACTCATTCAAGGATTGGAAGCGAGTTGTGCTTTTGGTTACCCTTTTTACCATTGGTCACACCATGGCTTTAATGCTTTCTGTTTTTGGAATAATTGCTATAAAAGTCAATGTAGTCGAATTATTAATTCCAATAACGATTCTGATAACCGCATTGTTTAATCTTTTTACGGCTGGAAAATCAAGCAAGAAAGAAAGTATAAATGTGGTGTTTTTTATCACGCTTTTCTTTGGAATTATTCATGGATTGGGTTTTTCAAATTATTTTAAATCAATTCTTGGTGGAGATGCGGCTTCTAAAGTTTTGCCATTATCCGAGTTTGCGCTTGGAATAGAAGCGGCTCAAATTGTAGTGGTTTTTGTTGTTTTGATAATATCCTATATTGTCCAAACCGTTTTCAGATTCTCAAAGCGCGATTGGACTTTAGTAATGTCTGCATTCATAATAGGAGTTGTGATACCATTAATTATAGAAAGTGAAATCTGGATAAGATAGAAATGAACGAAAAAAAATTAAATAAATACGATAAAGCCTACCTTAGAATCGCCAAAGAATGGAGTTTGCTGTCCTACTGTAAACGCAAACAAGTTGGTGCGATTATTGTGCGAGATAGAATGATAATCTCTGACGGATACAACGGAACGCCTACAGGTTTTGAGAATTGTTGCGAAGACGAGGAAGGATTAACACGTTGGGATGTTTTACACGCAGAGGCAAATGCAATATTAAAAGTAGCCCGCTCTACACAGTCTTGTGAAGGAGCTACCTTATATATTACACTTTCACCTTGCAAGGAATGTAGTAAATTGATTCACCAGTCTGGAATAAAAAGAGTAGTATATCACAACGGATATCGGGATGATTCTGGCATTCAATTTTTGATAAAAGCAGGAGTCGAGGTAGAGCATATCCCAGTATTAGAAGAATAAAAGGCTGTCTTAGTATGAAATATAATGTAAAATATTTGCCCATTATTATTTTTACAACACTCGCTCTGGGTGTTGTATTGGGCGGAATGCTGAATTTTCCCAAGGTAGCTGACTTTTCAGACAGAAATAATTCTAGAAGTAAGCTCAATAAGCTGATTGATTTTATTGACCAAGAATACGTCGATGATGTCAATACAGATTCTATCGTAAATCTTACGGTTGATAATATTCTGGCAAAACTTGACCCGCATTCCGTTTATATACCACCTAGTGAACAGCTGGAGGTGGCAGAGAGTATGAAAGGCAATTTTGTGGGCATTGGCGTGAATTTTTACATGTATAAAGATTCTGTTGCAGTAATAAAACCTGTTGCTGACGGACCTTCGGCAAAAGCAGGAATACAATCCGGAGATCGAATTTTGTATGCTGATAAAACTAAATTATTTGGTCGAAAATTGCCTACTGATAGCTTGTATGCTAAATTGAAGGGAACAGTAGGTTCTGATATTGAGCTTACCATTTATAGAAAATCAGAGCGCAAAAAATTGAAAGTAAGAATTAAACGAGATGTTATTCCTATAAAAAGTGTTGATGTTGCTTTACTTTTAAATAAAACTACAGGATATATAAAGATCAATAGATTTGCCGAAACTACCTATCGCGAGTTCATGATCGGTTTACGAAAACTTAAAGAACAGGGGGCTAAAACACTAGTTATTGACGTTCGGGATAATGGTGGAGGCTATATGGAAGAAGCCATAGCAATTGCTGATGAACTATTACCAGACCAACAACTCATTGTTTTTACCAAAAGCAAAAACGGGACTATTGACAAAACATTTGCAACTGAAAAAGGGAGTTTTGAAAAAGGCAATGTTGTTGTTTTAATCAACGAAAACAGTGCATCAGCTAGTGAAATTTTGGCTGGTGCGATTCAGGATAATGACAGAGGAACTATAGTAGGGCGCCGTTCATTTGGTAAAGGATTGGTACAACGGGAAATGGATTTTGCTGATGGCTCCGCAGTTCGCTTGACCATTGCAAGATACTACACACCCACAGGACGCTCGATTCAAAAGCCATATTCTAACGGAAATGAAGCTTATTTTAAAGAATCAGAAGTACGTCTTGAAAATGGAGAATTATTTGATAAAGACAGTATAAAAGTCTCGGATACAATAAAATTTAAGACCAAAAAAGGTAAATTAGTATATGGCGGAGGCGGTATTGTTCCAGATGTTTTTGTTCCTCTTGAAGTAGAACACGGAAATGAAAGTACAGCTTATTTGTTGCAATCTGGAATCGTAGGTAATTTTGTATTCGAACAATTGGATAAAAATAGGGGAGCTTTTACAGGCTTGTCTTTTGATCAGTTTCAAACTAAGATGAAGGTGACTGATGTGTATTTCAACGCTTTTCAGAAGTTTATTTTTGGCAACGGATTAGATTTAAATTTTGGAAAAAGCAAATCTTTAGTTAAGCGATACCTGAATGCGGAGTTTGCTCGACAACTGTTTGGTGAAACTTACTACTATCAGATTATTTTAACGGAAGATGCCATGATTAAAGCCGTTTTGAAATAAAAGATTTTCTCGAGAGGAAAATACAAAAAAACAATGTATTTGTATACGAACTAGTATCAAGTTCGCCACTGTACTGTAGTCTTATTTAGAAAAAAAAGCAAGGGCTAAATGTGTTTTGTGAAAAACAGAACGCAACACGCAAGAGTTTTAGGTTTTTTGCATACGTTAGAACTTCGCCTTTAAAATGCGAACTAAAATTAATTATCTAATACTGTCGTGAGCATGAGTTTGCTCACCGTCATTCCACATCGTAAGAATGTCTGTTGCGACTGCTGCACCACTTCCTGCTGCAATAGACAGTTGGCTTCTCCAGCCTGCTAAAGTTCCAGTTACATAAATTCCTTCAGCAACTTTGTGATCTTTATTTTTTAACTGTATTCTCTGTTTTTCTGGAAGCGATTTTTGGTGAGGTTCAACATACTGCAAAACACCTTGAATGGAAAAAGTATTTGCAGCACCAACTCCAATTACGATCATGCTGGTTTTGTAACTTGTTTTATTTGTTGTAATGGTAAATTCCGGGAATTCGCCCTCAATTGTAAGGACTTTTTCTTTAGGAATTTGTATCACCTGCGGATAGGTTTCTGAGAGCTGTTTAGTACTTTCTTTCAACAAGTCAGATCCCAATGTTCCTGCAGGAATTCCGTATGCATTGTTAAATAATGCTTCTTGAAGAGAAGCTGTTTTTTGATGTGTAAAAATGCCGATTTTTTTATTAGCTACAAAAGGTTTGTTTCTTGCAGAACCCAAAACCAGAGCGCATGACATACCTGAAACGCCACCTCCGATAATTAAAACATCAAACACAATGATTACTTTTCATTGGTTTTCTCTTCAATTCTTTTGGATATTCTAAAGATCAACAGTATCATCACAGCGCAAAAAGAAGCTGCAATTCCAATAAAAGCGACAGCACTCTCTCCTTGGAATGGATTTCTAAAATCCAGTAAAGTAACATTAAATAGGATTAGAGCGATTGCTAAAAACACCAATATGTTAGTGAAAATTTTCATAATTCGTAATTGTTTTGAAAGGAACAGATCGTTGGGGTTTTTTACACAGAAATAAAATTCTCTAAAAATCTGATAGTTTTTAAGATGTAAAATAATGGGGTAAATTTATGAAAATATATTTTAGACAAACAAACCTTTAACATTAGCAGCGAATAATTTAACAGCAATAGCCAGAAGTACTACACCAAAAGTCTTTCTTATGACTCCAAGTCCATTCTCTCCTAGCATTTTTTCGATTTTTGAAGAAGATTTCAAAACGATATAGACCAAAATAATATTCAAAATTATGGCAATCACAATATTAATAGTATAAAACTGAGACCGTAAGGAAAGTAAGGTAGTCATGGTTCCAGCTCCTGCAATCAGTGGAAATGCTAACGGGACAATGGAGGCGGAACTAGCTTCTTCATCACGATAGATTCTGATTCCTAAAATCATTTCTAGCGCCAAAAAGAATAAGACAAAAGATCCCGCTACTGCAAAAGAATTGACGTCGATGCCAATTAATTTTAGAAGCTCTTCTCCAGCAAAAAGAAAAACAATCATGATGACAGCAGCTACAATAGCTGCTTTTTCAGATTCAATATGTCCGTGTTTTGCTCTTAAATCAACAATTATCGGGATCGATCCCACAATATCAATTACGGCAAAAAGTACCATTCCTACTGTGATTATTTCTCTAATGTCTAATTCCATAATTTGCTTGTTTGTTCACTGCAAAAGTATAGAAATTAGTTTGGTTATCGACTACGTTGATTTTTAATTTATTGGACTATTCCATCGTTTATTTTTGTCTGATAAAAGTTATTTTTTATTTTTAATAAAGGTTAAGTATCTGATAATCAATTCGTAAATTTGTTATTATTTTAAATTTTACTGCTATGAAAAAGATACGATGGGTTTTTAGTATCGTGCTGTTGCTTCTTTTTGTACACGCTGCAGAAGCGCAAATTTTGAAAAAAATTCAAAAAAAAATTCAAGATAATGTAACGCGAAAAGCAGTTGATAAAAGTACTGATACAACTGACGAAGAGAAGCAAAAAACAATGGATAAGACACTGAATGCTGATGCCATAGCGATGGCTTATGGAAAAAACAAGGTTGATCCTTCTCTCGTTCCAGATTTTTATTTGTTCAGCTGGAACTATTCTTTGGAAATTCAGAGTGAAAATGAAAAGGCGATGATTATGGATTATTTTCTAGAGCCTAATGCGGAATATTTTGGTTTCAAAATGGGCGAATCTGATGAGGTGTTTATGGTAATTGACAGCAAATATAAGTTGATGATTACTGCTTTTGAGCAAGGAAAAGAAAAGGTTGCTATGGCTTCTAGAATGCCTGATTATTCCGAAATAACAGCAAAAGAGAATGTAAGTGACGGATTTTCATACAAGCCGCTTCCCAATAAAATAATTATGGGTTATAACTGTAAGGGGATTGAAGCTACAAGTGCGGATTTTGAGATGGTATTTTATTATACCAATGAGGCCAAGGTTAATTTTTCGGATGTGTTTAGATCTCAACAAAAACAGAAAACGCCGGATGTATTAAAGCGCTATTTTAAAACGGGAGACCGACCTTTGATGATGACATTAAGTATGAAGGACTTGAAAGATAAAAGAAAAATTACCACGATGAAGTGCGTTGTTTTAGAGAGAAAAACACGTAAATTTCTGAAATCAGACTATAAATTCATGTAAATTATTTTTTAATTTTCTTCTAGTTTGTTTTCGAATTTTATGATTTGCTGAGGTGCTTTTTTGAATTTCTTTGAATACCTTTGCCAAATGTTTCAACTAGGAAAAACCATCGTCTCAGAAGACTTACTCGAAAAAGATTTTGTTTGCAATTTGACCGCTTGTAAAGGTGCTTGCTGTGTAGACGGCGACGCTGGAGCGCCATTAAGTTTGGAGGAAACTCAAATCCTCGAATCTATATATCCAAAGATCAAACCGTTTTTACGCAAACAGGGAATTGCTGCTATTGAAGCGCAGGGCACTTGGGTAAAAGGCACTGATGGAGATCTTGAAACTCCCTTAATTGATAACAAAGATTGCGCCTATGTGATTTTTGATGGTAAAACCGCATTGTGTGGTATTGAGCAAGCCTACAATCAAGGTGTTATTGATTGGAAAAAACCAGTTTCTTGTCATTTGTATCCCATTCGTGTAAAAGATTTTACCGAGTTTGCTGCCGTTAATTATGACAAATGGGATATTTGCGATCCAGCCTGTTCTTTAGGTCAGGAACTTGAAGTGCCGGTATATAAATTTGTCAAAGAAGCCTTAGTGAGAAGGTTTGGTGAAGACTGGTACGCTGAGCTAGAAAAGGTAGCTGCAGACATGAAAAAATAATTTTCAAAAAAACTCTTTTTCTTTAGTATTACATTTAAAAAATCCTATATTTTACGGTACTTCATTGCTGTTTTTGATTTTCAAATCACTCATTTTCAGTACTTTAAAATTTGTATGAAAAGTGTTCCTGTTTTTCTATTTGTTAAAAACTAAACGGGATTGTGAATAAGTTTGGCTTTTAATTTCGGCAATATTTCACAATCTTTGTAACTCACGAAAAACCTAAAATTTCGTTAAAATCTCAAAAAATAAACTATCATATTATGGCGCAAGTTGAACCAATTTTACAAGAAAATAAAAATCGTTTCGTAATTTTTCCAATTAAACATCATGACATTTGGGAATTTTATAAGAGTATGGAAGCCAGTTTCTGGACTGCTGAAGAAATCGATTTGTCACAAGATTTAAATGATTGGAATAACAAACTTTCTGATGAAGAGCGTTATTTTGTGAAACACATTTTGGCTTTTTTTGCTGCTTCAGATGGAATTGTAAATGAAAATCTGGCTGAAAATTTTGTAAATGAAGTGCAATATGCAGAAGCAAAATTCTTTTATGGTTTTCAAATCATGATGGAAAACATTCATAGTGAAACCTATTCGCTATTAATTGATACTTATGTAAAAGATGAAGCAGAGAAAGATGAATTATTTAATGCTTTAGAAGTTTTTCCAGCGATTAAGAAAAAAGCGGACTGGGCTTTGAAATGGATTGAGTCGGATTCGTTTGCTGAACGTTTAATTGCTTTTGCAGCAGTGGAAGGAATTTTCTTTTCGGGAGCGTTTTGTTCCATTTACTGGTTGAAAAAACGTGGATTAATGCCAGGATTGACGTTTTCTAACGAATTGATTTCTCGTGACGAGGGTGTTCACTGTGATTTTGCAGTGCATTTGCACAATCATCACTTAGTGAATAAAGTGCCAAAAGAAAGAATCAGAAGTATTATTGTTGATGCTTTGAACATTGAAAGAGAATTTATCACTGAATCGCTTCCAGTAAGTTTGATTGGTATGAATGCGGTATTAATGACACAATATTTAGAATTTGTTGCGGATAGATTATTGGTTGAATTAGGGTGTGAACGAGAATACAACACGACCAATCCTTTTGATTTTATGGATATGATTTCGCTTCAAGGAAAAACAAACTTCTTTGAAAAGAAAGTAGCCGAATATCAAAAAGCAGGTGTTATGAATACCGATGAAGATGCTCAGAAAATATCTTTTGACGCTGATTTTTGATTTTTTAAACCACTAAGGAATTAAGGTTTATTAAGTTTTGTCTTAATTTTTCTGAAGATCTTAATGATAAAGAAATATTTTGATGCTTTAAATCTCAAATGATTTACTGATTTTTTTATGTTTCTAATGCTGATTAGCCCCGATGGAAGGGAATATCCTTTCTAGTCCTGAACTTGTTTCAGGATCCTGAAACAAGTTCAGGACTAGAAAGATTGGAATGAAAGCGGGATTAGCTTCCCAAAAAAATAATTAACAAATACCCAAAAAATAGAAAAGGGATTTTCTGTTTTTTAAAACAATTGATCATATGTATGTAATTAAAAGAGATGGCCACAAAGAGCCGGTAATGTTCGACAAAATCACGGATAGAATTAAAAAGCTATGTTATGGTTTGAATGATTTGGTTGATGCCGTGAAAGTGGCAATGCGCGTAATTGAAGGCCTTTATGATGGTGTCTCAACATCGGAATTGGATAATTTAGCGGCTGAAACGGCAGCTTCCATGACCATTGCGCACCCTGATTATGCACAGTTAGCCGCTCGTATTGCAATCTCAAATTTACATTCGAATACCAAAAAATCATTTTCGGAAACGATGAATGATATGTTTAATTATGTGAATCCTAGAAACGGTCAATACGCGCCGTTACTGTCTGAGGAAGTGCATAAAGTAATTATGGATAACGCAGAGTTTTTAGACTCACATATTATATATAACAGAGATTTCAACTACGATTATTTTGGTTTTAAAACCTTAGAAAGATCGTATTTGCTAAAAATAAACGGTAAAATTGTGGAGCGTCCGCAGCACATGTTGATGCGTGTTTCGGTTGGAATTCACTTAGACGATTTGAAATCAGTGATTGAAACGTACGATTTAATGTCGAAAAAGTTCTTTACGCATGCAACTCCTACATTGTTTAACGCCGGAACTCCAAAACCACAAATGTCTTCTTGCTTCCTTTTGGCAATGCAAGACGATAGTATTGACGGAATTTATGACACGTTGAAACAAACGGCTAAAATTTCGCAATCAGCAGGTGGAATTGGACTTTCTATTCACAATGTGAGAGCGACTGGTTCTTATATTCGTGGGACTAACGGAACGTCAAACGGAATTGTTCCGATGTTGCGTGTTTTCAATGATACGGCAAGATACGTTGATCAAGGAGGAGGAAAACGCAAAGGAAGTTTCGCGATATACATCGAAACTTGGCATGCGGATATCTTTGAATTCCTGGACTTGAAAAAGAATACCGGAAAAGAAGAAATGCGTGCTAGAGATTTGTTCTTCGCCATGTGGACCTCGGATTTATTTATGAAGCGTGTGCAGGAAGACAGTTATTGGACGTTGATGTGTCCTAATGAATGTCCGGGATTGTATGATGTTTATGGCGATGAATTTGAAGCAATGTACATTGATTACGAGAAACGTGGAAAAGGTAGAAAAACCATCAAAGCGCATGAATTGTGGGAGAAAATCCTGGAATCGCAAATCGAAACTGGAACGCCATACATGTTGTACAAAGATGCAGCCAACAGAAAATCTAACCAAAAAAATCTGGGTACCATTCGTTCTTCGAATTTGTGTACGGAGATTATGGAATTTACTTCTAAGGACGAAATTGCAGTGTGTAACTTGGCTTCACTTTCGTTGCCGATGTTTGTGGAAAACAAAAAATTCAATCACGACTTGTTCTATACCGTTACCAAACGCGTAACGAGAAATTTGAATAAAGTAATTGACAGAAATTATTATCCGGTACTTGAAGGAGAAAATTCTAATAAGCGCCACAGACCAATTGGGCTTGGAGTACAAGGATTAGCCGATGCTTTTATTATGTTGCGTTTGCCGTTTACCAGTGATGAAGCGAAGAAATTGAACCAAGAAATTTTTGAAACGATGTACTTTGCAGCGGTAACGGCATCGATGGAAATGGCCAAAGAAGAAGGTCCTTATTCCTCTTTTGAAGGTTCACCTATATCACAAGGAGAATTTCAATACAATTTATGGGGATTGAAAGATGAGGAATTATCAGGTCGTTGGGATTGGGCTTCTTTGCGAAAAGAAGTAATGGAACATGGCGTGAGAAACTCATTATTAGTGGCGCCAATGCCAACTGCTTCTACTTCTCAAATTTTGGGTAACAATGAAGCATTTGAGCCTTATACTTCTAATGTTTACACCAGAAGAGTACTTTCGGGCGAATTTATTGTGGTAAACAAACACTTGTTGCACGATTTAGTGGAACGTGGTTTGTGGAACGAAACATTGAAACAAGAATTAATGCGAAATAACGGTTCGGTTCAGGACTTAAATATTCCGCAAGACTTGAAAGAATTGTACAAAACCGTTTGGGAAATGTCTATGAAAGATATTATCGATATGTCTCGTCAGCGTGGATATTTTGTAGATCAATCACAATCGTTGAACTTATTTATGCAAAATGCCAATTATTCTAAATTGACCTCGATGCATTTTTACGCTTGGCAATCTGGATTAAAAACGGGAATGTATTATTTAAGAACAAAAGCTGCGGTGGATGCGATTAAATTCACCTTGAACAATGATAAAAAAGCAGAACCAATTGAAATTAAAGAGCAATCAATCGCTGTTCCTGCAGTTGCTGAAGCAGTTGAAATGACTGCCGATGAATACAGAGCGATGCTAGAATTGTCTAAAAATGCTGGTCCAGACGAATGTGAAATGTGTGGATCTTAAATTGTATAAATAATAAAGGCTTCTTAATTGAAGTCTTTTATAAGAATAATAATTTTAAAACTATTTGCAGAGGTAAAGAAAAAAAGTAATGCGCATAAAAAAAGGGAAATCTTTTCGAAATCCCTATTTTGGAAAACTTAATAATAAAAGGCCCTGAGAAGCATTTAATTAAGTTATTTAAGATGGTAAAGGTTACCTCACCTACTTTTTATACTTCAAAAGTATATAATTTGAATCTTCTTTCCAAAATTAATTTCATAGATAATATCAATGTTGATATTATTAAATTATAACTCTTACGCTATAAGGTGCTAAAGTAGTTATTAACAATTTTTAAAGAATGGAAAATTTAAACAATGATGATTTCTATTACATTTTTAGAAAATGTATCACAACAAGGAATGGAAGAAGAATTTGTAAAACTGACGGAAGTTGTTTTAAAATTCGAATTAAAAAAAGCATTTAAATTTAAAAAGCAGCTATCGTAATGATAGCTGTTTTTTTTTAGAACTATTTCGCGTCTTGTTTTAAAGATGAGATTGCAATTTTTGTATTAGCCAACAAATGTCAAATACAAAGGATTTTCACTTCAAATGCAGTTTATTAAACTCCAATTAAAATAAAAGTCAAGTGAAGTATTCGAGGCCAAAATTCCAAGAACTAACAGTTTAAATTTGTAAATAATTCACTATATTTGAGATAGTTATTTATAAAAAATCACTACTATGGAAAATAAAAAATTTACTGTTACGGATGATTTACTAGCTTCCAAAGGCCAACGTCTACTGAATTTCGTTATTGATTTATTTATAATTTATGTTATCGAAATCAGTATTGGTACGACCATAATTCTAATTGGAGATTTAACGCAAAGTGATACAGCATCAAATTGGGTTTCCTCATTAAGCGTAGTTGAAAGTTTCTTTTTTGGACTTGTCATCTTGTTTTTTTATTATTTAATAACTGAAATGTATTTTTCTAGAACCTTCGGGAAGTATTTCACGAAAACAATCGTTGTAAAGCACGATGGTTCAAGACCCAATATGAAAAGCGTTATGATTAGAACACTTTCTAGATTAATTCCTTTCGAGCCTTTTTCTTTTTTAACTGCTGAGCGAGGATGGCATGATACCTTATCGGTTACGTATGTGGTGAAAAAGCATGATTTTATGGCCAAAAAGAAATTATTTTCGGAAGAATAAAGAAATACAAAATATAAAATTAGCGGTCATTTTTAGACTGCTTTTTTGTTTTTAAACACATCCTTTTCTTTATATTCGCTCCTTCTAAATACCAAAAATAAAATGATGAACTGGGAACAACTTTTATCACTCAAACGACAAGGCGACAAAGGCAAAAGATTACGTGTGGAACAAGACGATACCCGTTTGGGTTTTGAGGTAGATTACGACCGTATCATTTTCTCAGCTGCTTTTAGAAGTTTACAGGATAAAACCCAAGTGATTCCGTTGTCAAAAACGGATTTTGTACACACTAGATTGACGCACAGTTTAGAAGTTTCGGTTGTTGGTCGTTCTTTAGGACGATTGGTGGGTAAAAAAATCATCGAAAAATATCCGCATTTGAAAGAAGTGCATGGCTATCACATGAATGATTTTGGTGCTATAGTAGCTGCTGCATCTTTGGCGCACGATATTGGGAATCCGCCTTTTGGACATTCCGGTGAAAAAGCGATTGGAGAATACTTTTCTATTGGGAAAGGACAACAATACAAAGACCAGCTTAGCGCAAAAGAATGGCAGGATTTGATTGGTTTTGAAGGAAATGCAAATGGATTTTCGGTGCTTACGGCCAGTCGTCCCGGAATTGAAGGTGGACTTCGAATTTCGTACGCCACTTTGGGTGCTTTTATGAAATACCCGAAAGAAAGTTTGCCTAAAAAACCAACCAAAGATATTGCTGATAAAAAATATGGTTTCTTTCAAACTGATAAAGCGTTTTTTCAAGATGTAGCTTTAGATATGGGTTTGATTCCAAATAAATCAGGAAGCGATATTGGTTTCGAAAGACATCCTTTGGCGTATTTAGTAGAAGCAGCCGATGATATTTGTTATACCATTATTGATTTTGAAGACGGAATCAATTTAGGATTAGTTTCTGAAGATTTTGCGTTGGAATATTTAATAAAATTGGTGAAAGACAGCATTGATACTTCAAAATACAAGACTTTAGAAACCAAAGAAGACCGAATTAGTTATTTGCGCGCTTTGGCAATTGGCAGTTTAATCAATGATGCTGTCAAAGTATTTGTCGAAAATGAAGAGTTGATTTTAAAGGGAAAATTTCCTTTTGCCATAATGGATAAAAGCAAGTACAAAGCGCAGATGGATGATATTATCAAAATTAGTGTCGATAATATTTATCAAAGCCGTGAAGTCATCGAGAAAGAAATTGTGGGATATCAGATTATTCAAACGTTGTTGGATAAATTTATTACCGCTTACAACAATAAATTTAATGGAAATGCTTCTAATTACGATGGATTAATTTTAAAACTATTGCCGGAGAAGCATCACCTAGAAAAAGAAAATTTATACGGACGATTACTTCACATTTGCCACTTTATTTCCTTACTTACGGATGGTAATGCGTTGTTGTTTTACAAAACAATAACTGCTGTGAAAAATTAACAATTGTGCGTACATTATTAATTTGTTAATGTAGATTTAAAAAATTAGATTTGTTTTTAAGTTTATTTATTGACTAATTAATAATTTTTTATGAAAAAAAACATACTTTTTTTGCTTTTTTTAATACCGTTTTTTGTTTTATCGCAATCGAATAGAGAAGTTATTCAGCAATATTTATCCACTCCGAGTGCGAAAAGTATTATTTCAAATCGTGATTTTAATGATTGGGTAATTCAGAGTGAAGGTGGAACGACGACTTCTGGTATTAAAAACTGTTATGTTATTCAGCGTTACCAAGGAATTGAAATCTTTAGGGCTGTTACTAATTTTTCTTTAAAAAACACAAAAGTAATCGATGTTCAAAAAAGAATAGTCGATAATGTTTCACAGAAAGTAAACGCAACAAATCCAAATTTACTTGCAACGGATGCTTTAGTAAAAGCCTATTTCCATTTAGGCATAACAGCAAATAATACCTTTGCCGTTTTAGAAAAAGTAGAATCGAATAAGTTTAAGATAAGTGATGGTACGACTACCAACGAACCGGTAATGGCTAATTTAGTTTATCATCAGGCTAAAGATAATAAATTAGTCTTAGCTTGGGATTTCACAATTCACACGCCAAAGCATGATCATTTGTGGAGTGTTAGAATCGATGCGTTAAATGGTCAAATGTTGGAGAAAAACGATTTAGTTGTTTCGTGCAGTTTCCATCAAGATCAAGCATTTTCGGTAACTAAAAAATCGCAAATTGAAAATTTAGGTGCAACTCCTAAACAAATTTATACCGGGCCATCTTCTTTTGTGCTTGGAGGGACGTATCGTGTTATTCCATTCAATTTCGAAAGTCCAAATCATGGTCCTTTTCAATTAATTACGAATCCTGCAGATGGTAAGGCATCTCCTTATGGTTGGCATGATGTTAATGGGCAAGTTGGAGCTGATTTTACGATAACCCGAGGTAATAATGTTTGGGCTAAAGATGATTTTAAAGCCGCTAATCTTGATGATGGATCTAGCCCAGACGGAGGTGTAGACTTAGTGTTTGATTTCCCATATGGCGGAACAAATATAGCCGCATCCACGTATATTAATGCAGCCAATACCAATCTGTTTTACATGAATAATGTAATGCATGATATCTGGTATCAGTATGGTTTTGATGAAGCTAGTGGTAATTTTCAAGAAAACAATTACGATCGTGGCGGAAGAGCAGGAGATTATGTAAATGCTGAAGCTCAAGATGGTTCGACAGCGGTACCTCCTAGTCTGAATAATGCAAATTTTTCTTCTCCAGTAGATGGTAATAGAGCAAGAATGCAAATGTTTTTATGGAATAGAGGACCCGAGATCAAGTCTTTAATTATTAATTCACCATCAAGTTTGGCAGGAAATTATGTGGCCACTCAAAATTCTTTTAGTCCAGGACGTGTTGACTTGCCTATTGCGCCTCAATTTTTACAATCTGATTTGGTTTTATACTTAGATAGTTCTGGTGGCACATCAGAAGGATGCGTAACGCCTTCCAATAGAGCGGCTTTAAATGGTAAAATTGTTATACTTAGAAGAGGAAGCTGCAATTTTGTGGTCAAAGTAAAGTCAGCGCAAAATGCTGGAGCGATCGCCGTCATTGTAGTTAATAATGTGGAGGGAAATTTATCAATGTCAGGCGCCGATGCAGGAATTACGATACCCGCAATTAGTGTTACTAGCTCTATTGGGGAAGATATCATCAGCCAAATGACAACAGCTCCTGTAAATGTAAAAATTCAAACAGAAGCTGCTCCATTTGTTAATGCTGATGGGGATTTTGACAACGGTATAATTGCCCATGAGTATGGACATGGAATTTCCATCCGTTTAGCTGGTGGAAGTAATAATTCTAGCTGTTTAAATAATAAGGACCAAATGGGAGAAGGTTGGTCAGATTGGTTTGCATTAATGATGCAGTTGAAACCAGGAGATTTTAGTGGTGCAAAAAGAGGAATTGGTACGTTTGTTTCCTCTCAATCTCCTGATGGATTGGGAATCAGAAGTTATGTGTACTCAACGGATAGAGCTATTAATCCTATGACTTACGCCTTTACTAATAATTTTCAATCATTTGACGTTAATGGCGTAGAGGAAACTTCTGTTCACGGTGTAGGATCTGTTTGGGCCACTATGTTATGGGATTTAACGTGGGCCTATATCAACAAATACGGGTATGACAATAATAAATATACTGGTACCGGTGGTAATAACAAACTAATGCGAATTGTTTTAGATGGTATTAAATTACAGCCTTGTAGTCCAACCTTTGTTGACGCTAGAAATGCAATTTTAGCAGCGGATCAAGCCATAACAGGAGGAAAGGATTATTGTATGATTTGGGAAGTTTTTGCAGCTAGAGGTTTAGGTGTAAATGCATCAGCGGGTAGTACAGATGTGGGTAATGATCAAATTGAAGACTTTACTAGACCATCAAACGGAGCCAACTGTTCTTTAGCTGTTGCTGATGTTGACAATGCTAATATAATGAGTGTTTTTCCAAATCCATCTAACGGAAATATTACGGTGCGAATTAACAACTATAGTGGTACCGTCGATATGAAGGTTATCGATATTTTGGGAAGAGAAGTTTATTCCATTACTAAACAAGAGTTTAGTAACGAAAAAACGTTTAATTTAAACCAACTCACTTCTGGTATTTATATAATGGATATCAAAGGAGAAGGATTGAACTACACCGAGAAAATTATTATAAAGTAATTTTAAATAAAAGAGTCCTGAACGTTATTTCAGGACTCTTTTATTTAAAATATATATTCTATTCCAACACCGATAGCTTGCCTTATTTGCATTTTTGGTCCCTCAGTTACTTGTATTCCTGCAATTTCTCTTTTTGATTTGATGTCGTCATCGTAAATTACATGTGCTCCAATATTTGCTTTAACGTATTGATTTACTACGAGTTCTACTTGTAAATCACAATCGATATCTATATTTCCAAAGCGATTTACATAATCAGAATATAAACTCAACCGATTTTCTAAAATGATATTTTTGAAAATCTCTTTTTTGTATTTATTAGTTATTAAAAAACCAAGTTCAATTCTTGATTTTTCCCCTTCAGTAAGTAAATTTCCATCTACATCATAAGTGGCTTTAGTAACTCCAAAAGCGCCTTGATCAGCAAGTCTTTGATCTAAAACCAGGGTGGTTTTAAATGTAAAAGGCGAGATGTAAAATGTTCTTTGCTTTTCTTTATTTATATTTTCAGCACCTATTCCCATAAAAATATAAGCCGGTGCGAAAGGTTTTGAAATGGCTTTTTCCGTATTTGGATAGGCATAACCATTAGTGAATTGTGTATTGAAATTAAATTTAGCCGAATGGAACCAGTTGGATAGCGTGTCTTTTCTATAGCCAAAAGTAGAGTTCACTTGAATCGCATCTTCTGTTTTTCGTAAATCTATTCCGTCTTGTTTATTTAAGCCATATTTAAAAATTAGTTCGTTTGACCAATTGTAATTACTTCGTTTATAATCTCTGTGGAATTTACCTTTAAATAATCCTGAAATTGAACTAGTTCCTCCGGCACTCCAATTGATAAAGGCCACTTCAGAAATATCAAACCCTAAACTGTTTTTTTTACTCCAATAGGTTAAGGGAAGGTAATGCGTTTTAGTTTGTATTTTGAGAGGTATAGTTAGTGATTTTTTTGCATCCAATACTGTAATGGCAGGTCTAATCGTATCGTATAAAAATGTTTTTGTTACTTCTTGAGATAAACAATTAAAAGAGATGGAGCAGGTAAGGAATAGTAGTGTGTAGGTTAACAATTTCATTTCGGGGGAGTTATACGGATTATAGTTGTTTTTCAGTCAATAATTTTCTTTGACAATACCGATGTGCAATGAAAACAGGCCACTGTATACTGGGCTATATTGAATTCATCACCGATTTTGTTTAAGAGGGCAAAATAATTATTTTAATAGTTTGAAAAAAGGATTTCAAGACTTTTAACGTCAATTTTGCAGTATTGTTGTAATTCAGCTACAGTTCCCTGTTCTATAAATTCATCTGGAATACCAAGAACGGTTATTTTTGAGGTATAATTATTTTCAGAGGCAAATTCAAGAATCGCACTTCCAAAACCCCCTTTTATAGTTCCGTCTTCAATAGTTACTATCGTTTTGAAGTTGTCGAATAGGGTATGTAATTCCTTTTCATCTAGTGGCTTTACAAAGGGAAAATCATAATGCGCAATAGTTTCTGGATGTTGCATTTTGGCTATAGCCAAAGTAACATTGTTACCGATACTTCCATTTGATAAGACAGCAATTCTTGAGCCTGCCTTAATGCAAGTGCTTCTACCGATTTCTATCTCTTGATACTTTCCTAAATTTGTAGCTTGCCAATTAGTAATTACTCCACGTCCTCGTGGATACCGAATCGCGATTGGATTATTTAATCCTAATTGGGCGGTATATAAAATATTTTGTAACGCAATTTCGTTGCTAGGGGCATACACAATCATATTGGGAATACAACGCAAGTAAGCTATATCAAAAACACCGTGATGTGTTGCTCCGTCTTCTCCCACTAAACCCGCTCTATCCAAACAAAAAATCACTGGAAGATTTTGTAAAGCCACATCATGAATCACTTGGTCGTATGCTCTTTGCAAAAAAGTAGAATAAATATTGCAATAAACGATCATTCCTTGGGTTGCCATTCCTGCGGCTAAAGTTACCGCATGTTGTTCTGCAATTCCAACATCAAAGGCCCGTTTTGGGAATTCATCCATCATGAATTTTAAGGAGGAGCCAGAAGGCATCGCAGGTGTAATCCCTATAATTTTTTCGTTTTTTCTAGCTAAATCTAAAATGGTCAAGCCAAAAACATCCTGATATTTAGGAGGTAAATTTTCTTCTGATTTGGGCTGAAGCGCTCCAGTTGTAGCATCAAATTTGCCAGGAGCATGGTAAATTACCTGGTTTTCTTCGGCTTGCTGTAATCCTTTACCCTTCGTTGTAATGATGTGAAGGAACTTGGGTCCTTTTATTTTTTGTAAACGTTTCAATTCTTTAATTACGGCAAAAATATCATGACCGTCAATAGGTCCCGAATAATCAAAATTCAATGATTTAATCATGTTGTTCTGTCTCGGATTTTTCCCTGCTTTTACAGCAGTTAAATATTTTTTCAAAGCACCTACGCTGGGATCAATACCAATAGCATTATCATTTAGAATGACTAATAAATTAGCATCAGTAACTCCGGCGTGATTTAAGCCTTCAAAAGCCATTCCTGAGGCTATCGAGGCATCGCCAATGACTGCAATATGGTGTTTGTTGTAATCTCCTTTTAAATTAGAAGCTATTGCCATTCCCAATGCTGCCGAAATAGAAGTAGAGGAGTGGCCTACGCCAAAGGTATCATAGACACTTTCACTTCTTTTTGGGAAACCGGAAATGCCGCCCAACTGCCTGTTGGTATGAAAATTGTCTCTTCTTCCCGTTATTATTTTGTGTCCGTAAGCCTGATGACCAACATCCCAAACCAATAAATCATTTGGGGTATCAAAAACATAATGCAAGGCGATCGTAAGTTCGACAACACCTAAACTAGCTCCTAAATGCCCCTCTTTGACGGCGACAATATCGATAATGAAGTTGCGCAACTCTTGAGCCACTTGAGGGAGTTGCGTTTCCTCTAGTTGGCGTAAATCGGCGGGGTTGTTTAGGTTTGAAAGTAAATTAGCTGACATAAAGCAAATATACGATTTGGAATTGTATTTTTACATTCGATAAAAAAACTTGTTCCACAAAGAATTTAAATTTGCAAAATTTGCCGTCGATACCATGATAAATCCTTTCACTGACGAATATTTTATGAAAAAAGCGTTGCAGGAAGCTGTCATGGCTTTTGAGAAAGAGGAAATTCCTGTAGGCGCCGTTATTGTCATTGATAATAAGGTTATTGCCAGCAGTCATAATTTAACCGAATTACTCCATGACGTTACGGCTCATGCGGAGATGCAATCTATTACTGCTGCTGCGAATTATCTTGGTGGGAAATATTTGATTGGTTGCACGCTTTATGTCACACTGGAACCTTGTCAGATGTGTGCAGGCGCTTTGTATTGGAGTCAGATTTCGAGAATCGTATATGGAGCCACAGATGAAAATCGTGGTTTTATAAAAATGGGAACACAATTGCATCCTAAAACTAAAGTAGTTAGTGGCGTTTTAGCGGATGAAGCGGCTGATTTAATGAAGCGTTTTTTTATAGAAAAGCGGAAGTGAACGAATAGCTTTCCTTAATGTTCCGAGTAATAATTCGTTGTCTATGCTGCTTTTTTTTGAAGCCTATTGTAAAAACAGTGTTTTAAAAAACCCGTTTCGCTTAACACTGACAGATTTAGCCTTGCCGAGTTCTTATGAGATTCAGAATTCTGATTGTCTTCCAGAAGACTTTTTAATTTTTCTTGTATTGTTTCTATAAGACTTTATTTTCTCTATTCTTTTGAAGCCATTTTTATTGCTTTCTGTACTTCTCTTGCCCGTATTGCTATTACAACCTTTTTGTTGCTTTGAAAAAGAGGTTTGACTGTTGTTAATTTCAGACTTTTGTACGTTGATTTGTGGTGCTAAATGGATTTTCTATTTGTGGTTTTGGTGGAGTAAATTTTCATTTAATAGTAGGGAGAGGGCATAATATGATAAATAGGAGCGTTTTTTAAGTTGGTTTTTTGATTTTAAAAATAGTTGCTTATTGTTTCACTGTCATCACACGTCCAGAAGCGTGAGGGATTGCAATGGAAATCCTTTATGGAACGCAGTGGAATAAAGATTGAAATGAAAAGCCCGACCCGAGGTTTTTACGCAGGGTCACGCCCAAAAACAAAAAACCCTCACATTCAAACTGAATTTATTTCAGTTTCTTGCAAGGGTTTAGATTCTTCCTATCGACAGAGTGTCAAATAGGACTAGTATCTGTAATATTCTGGTTTGAATGGGCCTTCAACTGGAACTCCAATATAATCCGCTTGATCAACACGTAAAGTCTCTAATTCAACACCTAATTTAGCTAAGTGTAACATGGCTACTTTCTCATCTAAATGTTTTGGTAACATGTACACGTCATTGTTGTATGCCGCGCTGTTTTTCCACAATTCGATTTGAGCTAGCGTTTGGTTGGTAAATGAGTTACTCATTACAAAACTTGGGTGACCTGTAGCACAACCAAGGTTTACTAAACGACCTTCAGCCAAAAGGATGATGTCATTTCCAGCAATGGTGTATTTATCTACTTGAGGTTTGATTTCTACTTTTGATGCACCGTGGTTGGTGTTCAACCAAGCCATATCAATTTCGTTATCAAAATGTCCAATGTTACAAACGATAGTTTTGTCTTTCATTTTTTCAAAATGAGAACCCAAAACGATATCTTTATTTCCAGTTGTAGTAATGATAATATCAGCAGTAGCAATAACAGTATCTAATTTTTTTACTTCAAAACCGTCCATAGCCGCTTGAAGCGCACAAATTGGATCAATTTCAGTAACCGTAACAATAGAACCAGCACCTCTAAATGAAGCCGCTGTTCCTTTACCTACATCACCGTAACCACAAACAATTACTCTTTTTGCAGCAAGCATAATATCAGTTGCACGACGAACCGCATCAACTGCCGATTCTTTACAACCGTATTTGTTATCAAATTTCGATTTAGTAACCGAGTCATTCACGTTGATTGCTGGCATTGGCAATGTTCCCGCTTTTACTCTTTCGTACAATCTGTGAACTCCTGTTGTAGTTTCTTCAGACAATCCTTTAATTCCAGCAACTAATTCTGGGTAACGGTCAATAACCATATTCGTTAAATCTCCACCGTCGTCAAGAATCATATTCAATGGTTTTCTATCTTCACCAAAGAATAAGGTTTGCTCAATACACCAGTCAAAATCTTCCTCGTTCAATCCTTTCCAAGCATACACTTGAATACCAGCAGCAGCAATTGCAGCAGCAGCTTGATCTTGAGTAGAGAAAATGTTGCATGAAGACCAAGTCACCTCAGCTCCAAGCGCGATTAAAGTTTCAATCAAAACCGCAGTCTGGATAGTCATGTGCAAACATCCTGCAATACGAGAACCAGCAAGTGGTTGTTCGTTTTTATATTCAGCACGAAGCGCCATTAAACCTGGCATTTCCGCTTCCGCTAGTTCAATTTCTTTTCTTCCCCAAGCCGCTAGAGAAATGTCTTTAACTTTGAAAGCCACAAAAGGCATAGTTGTAGTACTCATTTATAGTATATTTGTAAGTGTAAATTTTTTGCAAAATTACATAATAAGTTGTGATTTTAAAAGGAATCACAAATATTTATGAATTGTTTAATTTTGTAATGTTTTAAAAATCAGTAAAATAATTTTTTTAAGCCCAATATTTTTTAATTTTTGGAGCTATTTCCCGCTTTTTGTTGCAATCTTTTTATTTTTAAAGGAAAAATAAAAAGGATTTCCACTTCAATCGGGGCTAAAAATCAGAATACTACCATGCCATTATTCAAAACCATCCACTTCAGTACAGACACCCAAATTCTAGTTTGGAAAATAACCGAATCCTTTGAAGAGCTCCACAATCAAGTTCAGCTAAACGATAAAAATGCTATACGTCTCCAGGGAATGAAATCGCAATTGCACCAGCGTGCTTTTCTCAGCGTTCGCAAGTTGTTTCAAGAAATAGGCTATAACGATTTTGATTTGTATTATGACGAATTAGGAAAACCGCATTTACATGACGGCAAACACATTTCGATTACCCATTCCCATGAGTTTTCAGCGATTATCGTCAGCAGTAAAACCGTAGGAATCGACATCGAATTGCAGAGAGACAAGATTATCCGAATTGCTGATAAATTCTGCGACTCGGAATTTCAGTTCTTGGATCGAGACAGTGACGAATACATCCGAAAACTAACCGCAATTTGGGGCGCCAAAGAATCCATATTTAAAATTAGAAATGAAAAAGGAATTAGTTTCAAGGAGCATATCAAAGTTCAGTCTTTTGATTTAGAAAATAAGAAAGTCAACACCGAACTCCACTTTAATAATTATGAGAAGGATTTTGACATCTATTTTGAGGAAATCGAAGATTTTACGCTAGTTTATGCTTTTGAAAAATAATGCTCAGTGTCCCATCGCGTAGTTTGTCATTCTGATGAAGGAGGAATCACATAATGAGATTCCTCCTTTATCAGAATGACAAAACGAGTAGTAAATTATAATAATCCGTATAAATCTGTAAAATCCGCGTCATCTGCGTGCCAAAAAATGACAAATATTTATAACGAAATCACCCAATCAAAAGTTGAAAATCAAAAACTGCTGGCGATTCTTCTTGATCCTGACAAAATAGTTTTGGAGAATTTATCCATTTTAATTTCAAAAATAAATCTTTCGCCGGCAACTCATATTTTCATTGGTGGAAGTCAGGTTACAACAAATATTTTAGACGAACTGATTGTGCAAATCAAACAAAACTGTAAATTACCAATAATTTTATTTCCCGGAAATCCTTCCCAGATTTCAGATAAAGCCGATGCGATTTTGTTTTTGGCTCTTATCTCTGGTCGCAATCCGGATTTTCTAATCGAACACCAAGTAAAAGCAGCGCCCATTTTAAAGAAAACGCAACTCGAAATCATTTCTACTGGTTATATTTTAATTGAAAGTGGCAATGAAACTGCCGTGGAACGCGTTAGTAAAACCAAACCTATAGATAGAAATAATCTTGATTTAGCATTGTCAACGGCAGAAGCTGGCGAAATGTTAGGCAATAAGTTGATTTATCTGGAAGCTGGAAGTGGTGCAAAACAAGCAGTTCCTTTAGAAATGATTAGAAAAATTTCTCATAATATTGAGATTCCAATATTGGTTGGAGGCGGAATTGTAGATTTGCAGGGAATTGAAAACGCTTATAATGCAGGAGCCGACTTAGTGGTTATAGGAACCGCTTTTGAAAACAATAATAACTTTTTTAAAGTATAGTGAATGATTGATTATTTTTTTTCGCAGTACAGCGAATACCCAACATTAGATATTATTTTGGAAATTGTTGCGGTCATTTTCGGATTATTAAGCGTATGGTATGCTAAAAAAGATAATATTTTGGTTTTTCCAACTGGATTAGTAAGCACCTCCATATTTGTGTATTTGCTTTGGAAATGGACTTTATGGGGCGATATGATGATCAATGGCTATTATTTTGTGATGAGTATTTACGGTTGGTACCATTGGACTCGGAAAAAAGGAGATACGGTTGAATTCCCAATTTCAAAAATATCGAGTTCTGAAAAACGAATTGCGATAATTCTTTTTATATTTACCGTCGCCTTTGTGGTTTCGGTATATCATTATTTCGGAAAATTCACCACTTGGTACGCGTATGTAGATACATTTATTACAGGAATTTTCTTTGTAGGAATGTGGCTCATGGCTAAAAGAAAAGTAGAGAATTGGATATTTTGGATTATTGGAGATGTAATTTCCATTCCGTTGTATTTTGCAAAAGGCTATACTTTTACCAGTTTTCAATATATAGTATTTACCGTAGTCGCCATTTTTGGCTATTTAGAATGGAAGAAAATCTCAGACAGCTCAGTAATGGAGCCACAAAAATAATTAAAATAGCCTTATTTGGTCCCGAAAGTACTGGCAAGACTACATTGGCAAGACAGCTTGCGGACTATTATAAAACCGAATGGGTTCCTGAGTTTGCACGCGATTATCTGCAGGAAAAGTGGGATTCAAGTCAGCAAATATGCACAGTTGACGACATGCTTCCCATTGCTTACGGTCAAACTAAATTAGAAAATGAGCGAACGCTAATTGCCAATAAATATCTTTTTTGTGATACGAATTTAATGGTAACTAAGGTTTTTTCGGAAGTGTATTATGACTATTGTGACCCTTTGTTGCATGAAGCGGCCTGCGAACATGAATACGATTTATTTTTTCTTACGGACATTGATGTGCCTTGGGAAAGAGACGACCTAAGAGACAAAGCCGAGGGAAGAGAATCTGTGTTTGCCGTTTTTAAGCAATCTTTAATCGATAACAATAAGCCATTTATAACGCTTTCCGGAGACAAGGATTTGCGACTTAAAAAAGCAGTCTCAATTATTGAAGATTTGACTTTGGCCAGAGAATTAGGGTTTTCGTCAAGTGATTTTATATATATTCAGGAGTATGGAATTCCAATTGCAACTATTCAAAAGCAACTTAATTTCTTTAAAGAAGGAATACCAAAAGCAGAGTTAGTGAGTCCAGCGACGTTGTCAAATGGTATTTTAAAATTATCCGAGAAGGATTTTCATGAGAAAGCCAGTTTTTTTGATGCGAATAAATCAGGCCTCAAATTAAATAAATTTGTTCCAGCATCAGGAGCTGCGAGTAGAATGTTTAAGTTCTTGACTGAATTTATCAATGATTTTGATGTTGAAAACGAATCGATAAATGCCTATATCAATCGTAAAAAAGCTAATAAACTTGCTGTTTTTATAGTAGGAATGGAGAAGTTTCCTTTTTTTGACGCCATTGACAAGCAGTTGAAAGCTGAATTTGCTGATTTTGATTCAATGGACCGAAGTCTAAAGAATTTCTACTTCATAAAATTATTGCTGTCATCAGACTATTTTGATTTTGCTAATAAACCAAAAGGGATTCTCCCTTTTCACAAATACAAAACTCATATTGCAACTCCGGTAGAAGAACATTTGCAGGAATGTGCACAATATTCAAGTGCTAATAATGGATCGCATTTGCATTTTACAGTTTCAGAAGCGCATCAAAAACATTTTGAAGACATTGTTGATTCTGTCAAATCTGAAATTGAAAAGAAATCAGCTGTCGCAATACAAGTTAGTTATTCGTATCAAAATAAAAGAACGGACACGCTTGCGGTCAGTATGAAAAATAAGCCGTTCCGGGATGAAAATGGACAATTGGTTTTCAGACCTGGAGGACATGGTGCTTTGATTGAGAATTTGAATAACTTGGAGGCCGATATGGTTTTTATTAAAAATATTGATAACGTCATTCAAAACAATGTTGAGAAAATTTCTTTATACAAAAAAGGATTGGCTGGAATTTTGTTGTCAATTCAACATCAGGTTTTTATGTATTTAAATGCATTGGATGCTATATCAATTGAACCCGAGTTAATAGATGAAATTGTTCTTTTCTTGAAGGAAAAATTAAATAGTACAATGAAGGATGGTTTTCATGCTGAAAATTTGGAAAGTAAAATCAGTGAACTGCAAGCTATTTTGAACAGACCGATTCGGGTATGCGGAATGGTAAAAAATGAAGGAGAGCCAGGTGGAGGACCATTTTGGGTCCGCAGTGATCAAGGTTCAGTCTCATTACAAATTGTTGAAAGTTCCCAAGTTGATTTGTCAAATGAAGCTCAAAAGATAATGCTGAATGCAGCCACTCATTTCAATCCGGTTGATTTAGTTTGTGGCATTAAAAATTACAAAAAAGAGAAATTTGATTTGACAGAGTTTGTCGATCACAACAGCGGTTTTATTGTGGAGAAAAATGTATCAGGCAAAAGTATCAAAGGATATGAGTTGCCTGGTTTATGGAACGGCGCAATGGCAAACTGGTTGACTGTGTTTGTTCAAGTGCCGTTGCTTACTTTTAATCCAGTAAAAACAGTGAATGATTTGTTGAAACCAGCACATCAATCCTAAAAAAAGGCATTCATGGAAATTGATAAAATCATATCTGAGTTAAGTTTTAAAGCCGTCCGCAGCAGTGGAGCTGGTGGTCAGAATGTGAATAAAGTTTCCTCGAAGGTGGTGTTAAGTTTTGATTTGAAAAATTCTCAGGCTTTAACGGATGAAGAGAAACTGTTGGTTGAAACCCAATTATCCTCTAGATTGACTACTGATGCCGTTCTAATTTTGAATTGTGATGAAGACCGAAGTCAATTTAGAAACAAAGAAATTGTAGTTAAACGATTTTTGGCACTGATGAAAAATGCTTTGTTTGTACCAAAAGAAAGAAAGCCCACCAGAATTCCTAAATCGGTCATTAGAAAGCGAATCAAGGATAAAAAAAACATTTCGGAAGTCAAGAAAAATCGTAAAAAACCAGATTTTTAAAATTTATTCTAATTCATAATTTATAATTCATAATTTATAATTAGTTTTGCGCTGTCTCAAAGGGGTGCTTAAATCTGAATTTATTTCAGATTCTGAAACAAGTTCAGAATATAGCTGAGATTATACCCAACGAACCTGAACAGGTAATGCTGTTAAGGGAAAAAATGACAAATAAATAGTGTGCACGCTACTTTCATTTGTTATAGGAAACAATCATTTTTTAATTTAACAAAAAGAATAATTCCCCCTTTTATTCGTAAACTTTTTACGGATGAATTTTTTATTTTACAAAAAAGGCCAAGAGCCAAAGCCCAAGAGCCTAACTAGAGTATTTCGAGTATTTTTCATACTCCTCACTTTTCACTTTTCACTTTTCACTTTTTCGCAAGTCAAAGACACTACACAAGTCAATCCACTAGATGAAGTATTGGTTTCAGCGGTTCGTGTAACCACAAAAACGCCGGTTAGTTTTAGCAATTTGAGCAAAAAAGACATCAAATTCCGAAATTTAGGACAAGACATCCCTATTTTGATGAATTATTTACCTTCGGTTGTAACGACCTCTGATGCGGGAAATGGTGTGGGGTATACCGGTATTCGGGTTCGTGGTAGCGATGCAACGCGAGTAAATGTTACCATTAACGGAATTCCATATAACGATTCTGAAAGTCATGGAACATTCTGGGTGAATATGCCTGATTTTGCTTCTTCAGTGGAGAGTTTACAATTGCAACGCGGTGTAGGAACTTCTACTAATGGGGCGGGTGCTTTTGGTGCCAGCTTAAATATGTTGACGGATAATTTTGCCAACGAAAGTACAGGAGAAATTTCTAACTCTTTCGGAAGTTTTAACACTAGGAAACACACCGTCAAATTCAGCACGGGTTTAATGAACGATCATTTCGAAATTGCGGGACGTTTATCAGCGATTAAGTCGGACGGATTTGTGGATCGCGGAGCCTCTGATTTGAAATCCTATTTTCTTCAGGGAACGTATGTGGGCAAAACTACATTGATCAAAGCATTGGTTTTTGGTGGGACCGAAAAAACGTACCAGTCTTGGAACGGAATTGATGGTGAAACGCTAAAAAATGACCGAACGTTTAATTCAGCAGGTGCTTTTACGGACGAACAAGGAAATGCTCGTTTCTATGACAATGAAACCGATAATTACCAGCAAGATCACTCGCAATTGCTTTGGAATGAAAAAATATCCGAAAACTGGAGTACTAATTTTGCTTTGCATTATACTAAAGGAAAAGGGTTTTTTGAAAACTATAAGGAGGATGCTGATTTTGCCGATTACGGTTTACAGCCTGTTGGCGCTATTTCAACAACGGATTTAGTACGTCAAAAATGGTTAGAAAACGATTTCTACGGAACTACATTTTCGGCTAATTATAAAGATGAAAAATTAGATGTCATCTTTGGTGGAGGTTGGAATAAGTATGAAGGCGACCATTTTGGAAAAGTAATTTGGGCCAGGAATGCTTCTCAGAGCGAGTTGGGAGATCGCTACTATGATGATTATGCCAATAAAACGGATGGAAATATTTTTGCGAAAGCCAATTTCCAAATCACGGAGCAATTAAGTTTGTTTGGAGATTTGCAATATAGATCAGTGAATTACAAGGCGAATGGTGTTCAGCCAACACTTGTAGATGATACTTTTAATTTCTTTAACCCTAAAACGGGATTAACCTATACGATCAATGCTGGAAATTCTGTGTATTTATCCTATGCCAGAGCCAATCGCGAACCGAATAGAAGTGATTATGAAGGCGGAAATGTAAAACCAGAAAAGCTAAATGACTTTGAATTGGGTTGGAGATACGTTGCAGAGAAAGTACAGTTCAATACCAATGTCTATTATATGGCGTACAAAGATCAGTTGATTTTAACTGGGAATCTGGATGATGTGGGCGCGCCAATTCGTTCCAACAGCGAAAAAAGTTACCGATTAGGACTGGAAGTTGATGCGACAATTGCATTGACCGATCAGTTGATTATTCGTCCAAATTTTACCCTGAGTGCTAATAAAAATCAAGATTTAGCCGTAGAAGGTCTGAATTACGGGACAACAGACATTGCGTATTCGCCATCTGTTATTGCAGGAAATATTCTGGTTTATACACCTATTGAAAATCTTCATATTTCCTGGTTGCAAAAATTCGTTGGGGAACAATACATGAATAACATTGAATTACCGGCTGCTAAGTTGGCAGATTATTTTGTGAATGATTTGAATGTGGCTTATACTTTTAAACCCAAAACGATTTTCAAAGAAATTGTGCTAACGGGCTTAGTGAATAACTTTTTAGACAAGCAATATGTTTCTAATGGGTATATGTATGATATCTATCCGTACTATTATCCACAAGCGGGAATTAATTTCCTAGTGGGTTTGACGTTGAAGTTTTAAAGAAAAGTTTGTAATTGGATGAAATCCTGATAGTTCGCTATCAGGATTTTTTGTTTATTAGTTTTTCAAATAAATCGATATCTTAAATCAGATCATTTTTTTTGATTTATAAGAAAAATAAGCTACTTTGGTTTTTTAAAAAAAAATAACTATTTGTTTTGGTAGTGTTTGTTTTAGGGAAATTATTATTGAAAGAAAGAATGACAATTTATTATTCAGCCTTTGTAAACCTCAGAAAAGACAAAGAAGTTAAAATTAATTTTCCTAGCGGTAAAAACGATTACATTAAAAGATACCGTTTTTAATGGAAAGCAGTTTTATATGTACAAGCGTTTAAATCTTTAATATTTCCAATTATGAGATTAATTTTGATAAGTATTTTATTGATAAGTTCTGTTATGTTTGCTCAGTCTTCAGGAACTGTTACCTATAGTTTTAATGTTCCTTTTGAACTGGAGAGTATAACTAATCAGGACACTAAAGATTTTGCTAAAAAAATTATTGATTTGGCCAATAATCAAGAATTTGAATTGAGCTTTAACAAATCGCAATCTCAGTTTATTTGCGTGGAGAAATTAAATTTTGCGTCAGAATTTGACCAGAAGTTAAATAATGTAGCGAAATCAGGATTCACATCGCATGATGTTTTCAGTAATTTTGAAATCAGTACGCAGATTACAATTATGAATGATGGAACTTTGGTTGAAGATCAAATTAACAAGTTAGATTGGGAAATAAGTTCTGAGTCTAAAATGATTGGCGCATATTTATGCTACAAAGCGGTTTTAAAGATCCCTTTTGTTAATAGATACAGAGAGTCTAAAATTAAAGAAGTGATAAGTTGGTTTGCACCTAGTTTACCTTATTCGTATGGCCCAAAGAATTTTCATGGATTACCAGGTTTAATTTTAGAACTCAATGAAAATAACAAAACATCTGTAGCGTCTAAAATTAAATTATCTGATAACGTTGCAATAATAAACTTCCCAAAAGGCAAAACAATTTCTAAAGCAGAGTACGAGAAAATGCTTGAATCTAGTATGGGAGCTGTAATACTCAGTAAAAAAAGAGAAAAGGAAACAGACAAACAATAAAACGGAATATGATTGTTTATTTATTTTCAACACCAATTTATGTTTAAAATTCTAGTACTTTTTTTCGTAACCACTTTTTGCTTCTCTGAATCCCGCACAATTACTGGTGTAGTTTAAAAGTAAAATTAGCGTAAGATCTTTTTTGTTGAGTGAATTATAATATAACTTGAAAGCGTAAATCTGTTGAAAATTAGTTAAATTTTAAAGTAAATTCCTAAAATTCGGTTTTTTTTTGATATTTGACTTGGTTAACCAAAAAAAATATTAATAAATTTAAACCAATTTAAAAATGAAATCACTGATTCACGACGACCAAAACTAAATAAGTCTGGGAGTAAAAAATTAGTGTTTACCGCTCTAGCAGTGGTTGCGTTTAGTGGAGCTGCAATGGCAGGAACTAGTGAAGTTAAGGAGAGCAATGTATTAGCTTTTTTAGTTAATGACTGTACTTCGCAAACGATTGAAAAAATGGACAGTTTAGATCCAGGAAATGAATTGTCTATTTCAGAATTCAATGCGATTTATCAGGTTCTTTATAATAACTGTATATCAAAAAGTACGACAAAGAGTTTGACTCAGGGGTAAAGTACTTATTATACATTGTGATTTTTAATCTTTTTGAGAAATTGTTTTTGAGAAATTGTAATTTTTGAAACTACTAATTTATTCAAAAACAATTTCTTACTTATCTTTCAATTATGAAAAAAATATTTTTATTACTTGTTGCGTTTGTGTGTTTAACTTCTTATGGTCAAGTAACTAAAGGTAAAATTATATACAGTATTAGTGTTAATGCTGATGAAAATGTTCTGAAAAGTGATAAAATGGGTAGTACTTATTCAGAAATGAGTAAAACAGCAGGAACTTTTTCTTATGTTTTGCGTTTTAGTGGTTCTAAAACTTCTTTTCAAAAAGAAAATAAGTTAATTGATAAAGAGAACGATGAAGATAGAATGATTAGTGATCTCGCTTCAGTAATGTTTACTACTCAATATAATTACTATTTTGATTTTAAGGATAATTATGTACTGTCTGAAATTGAAGGGACTTTGATAAAAGATACTATAAAGCCAATCAACTGGGTAGTAAAATCAAATAGTAAAGTTATAGATGGTATAACGTGTTTTCAGGCATTGTCTGAAATAGAATATATCAGTAGAGATAATAAAACAAAATTTAAAAAAATTGTTGCTTGGTTTGCCCCAAGCCTACCTTATTCGTTTGGGCCTAAAAATTTCCATGGCCTACCAGGACTTATATTAGAACTAACAGAAAATAGAACAACTTATTTAGCAACTAGATTAGATTTCAAAGATGCTGCAATCAATATTGATTTTCCAAAAGGGAAAACAATAAGTCAAGACGATTACATTAAAAAAATACTGTCAAATTAGTATTAATACATAAAATATTCTTCTATTTTCTTTTTTTTACAGCTCTAAGTTTCTCTCAATCCCGCACGATTACTAGTGTGGTTTAAAAGTAAAATTAGAGTAAGATGTTTTTATTGAGTGAAATATAATATAACTTGAAAGTGTAAACCTGTTTAAAACTAGTTAAATTTTAAAGTAAATTCCTAAAATTCGTTTTTTATTTTTGATATTTGACTTTGTTAACCAAAAAAACTATTATAAATTTAAACCAATTTAAAAATGAAATCGCAGATTCACGACGACCAAAACTAAATAAGTCTGGGAGTAAAAAATTAGTATTTAATGCTTTAGCAGTAGTAGTATTTAGTGGAGTAGGAATGGCTAAGAATGTTGAAGTAAAAGAAAGCATTAAAAATACGAGCAAGAAAAGAGCATTTGCTGCAGGGGAGTGTAATGCAGCAAAGTTTGTCGCTTACGTTGTTGCCAAAGCTGCTGGATTTAGTCACGAAGAAGCCGCTTCCATATCTTATGCTGTTTATTTTATGTGTATGGGATTGACGGAGGCTCCAATATCACAATAAATAAAGAACTAAATTTAAATAAAATATACAAGCACACCAATTTCGATGATTTTGGTGTGTCTTTAATATAAATATAAAATGAATAAAATTATTGTTATTTTAATTTTGTCTGCTGCTGTAGGTTACAGCCAAGGTAAAAATGTTACGGTGGCATACGGATTAATAATAGAAAAAGAGACAGGATTATTTGATAATAATGCCATGTTAAAAAGTATGCTTGAAAAATCCATACTTGAGTCTAAAAAGCTAACGTTCCAATTAATCATAACAGAAAATGGCTCTAAATTTTTTAATGAAGAAATGCTAGATAGTGACATTGCTTCTCATTCACAAAGATTTACACTAGCAATGGCTAATTATATGGGAATTGTAATTAATCTTAAAGAAAAATTATTATTTCAAAAGGAAATGTTAGGAGAAAACATTTACGCAGAAGAGGATTTAAAAAATAATTGGATTTTGACTAATGAGACCAAATTAATAGATAAATATTTATGTTACAAAGCTACTAATGTTTATACGGTATTGAACGGATCTAAAATTTTTAGCCATCCTGTAATTGCATGGTATTGTCCAAAATTACCGTTTCCGTACGGTCCCGTCGGTTATGGAAATTTACCTGGGTTGATTTTAGAACTTCGGGTACGAAATACTGTGTACGGAGCAAAAAATATAAAGCTCAATAGTGATTCAAATTTTGATATAAAAGCTTTAGAAAAAATAAAAATCTTAGATAAGAAACAATTAGAAGAAGCCTATTATAAACTGAATGACTTTATTGATTAACCCTATTTATTATAAAATTAATTTCAGAATATGAAAAAATTAATTTTATATACTCGTAATTAAAAATCAAAAAAATCCCAACAGTGAATAATTTACATAGAGCAACACCATTTGGATTTATTTCTCAACTAAAATAAATGAATAAGTTTATATATCTATTACTATTTTTTTCTTTTTTTTCATTCTCCCAAACAAAAAGTCTAGTAGGAGTAGTTTCTGATGATAGTAATAAACCATTAGAATCTGCCAATGTCATTGCAAAACCGTTGCAGGAAAAAGCAAGCTTAAAATTTGCTATTGCAGATAATAAAGGACGCTACCGCTTAGAGCTGGATAAAGCAGTAAAGTATGAAATCACCGTTTCGTACATTGGGTTTGTAGAGGAAGTATTCATTCTAGATGCTGATGCTGTCGTGACTTCGCACGATTTTAAATTAAAACCTACCGGAGAGCAACTCAAAGAAATTGTGATCAAACACGAATTCAAACCCATTGTGATCAAGAAAGACACGATGACGTTTGACGTTAAAAGTTTTGCAAACGGCAACGAACGCAAAATGAAAGAAATCCTAGAAAAACTTCCTGGTGTTGAGGTTGATAAAAATGGAGGCGTTACCGTACAAGGTAAGAAAGTCACTAAAATGCTGGTAGAAGGCAAATCTTTTTTTGGTGGTGGCTCAAAGCTCGCAGTGGAGAACATTCCAGCTGATGCACTGGATAAAATTGAAGTCATAGACCACTTTAACGAAGTGGGTTTTATGAAGCAAGTATCTGATAGCGATGAATTGGCAATGAATGTAAAACTCAAAGCCGATAAAAAGAAATTTGTTTTTGGTGATGTTGAGGCTGGTGCCGAAGTAGGTAATGCGGACAATGGATTTTACCTAGGACATGCCGCTTTGTTTTATTACAGTCCAAAATCGAACGTGAGTTTTATAGGGGATTTGAATAACATTGGTAAACGCACCTTTACTTTTGATGATTTAATGCGTTTTGGCGGTGGTATGAGTACCTTTCTTTCGGGTCGAAAATCATTGACTAATTTGTATTCCTTTGCCAATGACAACCAAGATGTGGTGCAGAATACCTCTCAGTTTGGTGCCTTCAATTTTAGTCACGACACTTCTTCCAAGCTTTCTATTTCTGGTTTTTCTATTTTTTCGAAAGTGTTGACGGCTTCACAAACCCAAACCAATAACGAATACTTGCAAAACACCGCATTTGCTTTTGAGGATAGAGCACAAAATGGTGATAGCCGTTCGGTTCTTGGTATTGGTAACATCAAACTAGATTATTCGCCTAGCGCTAAAGAGAAATGGTACTACAACGGACAATACCAATCGACTACCAACGCGATTTCAAACACGATCAATTCGATAACAAGTCTTAACTCTAGTGTATTTGAAACGATAAGCAAAGCAGATAATACAGCAATAAAACAATATATTGAGTGGCATAAAAATTACAATCTAAAACACACCACCACATTAGTAATCAATCAAGCGTACGATTATAATACGCCACAAACCAATTGGTTTACCGATCAGCCCTTCTTGGCGGGATTAATTCCGTTGCAAGATGACAGTTCTTATCGCATAGAGCAAATCAAGAAAGTAAAAAACAATAGTGTAGATGCGTTGTTCAAGCATTATTGGATTATCGATAATTTCAATCATTTGTATACGAATGTGGGAAACAATTACGGGGCTTCTCGTTTTGAAACTTCAGAGAAACAGATACTGACGAATGGAACGATCAATGATTTTGCTTTAAATGGTTTTGGGAATGCTATAAAATATAAGTTAAACGATGCATATGTGGGACTCGAATACAAATTTAGAATAGGAAAATGGACCAATAAACCAGGCTTATATTTGCATTGGTATCATTTAATTACGGAACAAAAAGCAGGAAATCAGTCACTCTCTAAAACACTTTTTCAACCACAATGGAATAGTGATTATGAGTTTAATAAATCTGAAACTTTAAACTTTAGCTACAAATTAGAAAACAGTTTCCCCCAAGCAACGCAATTAGCCGATCAATTTACCTTGCAAAATTATAACTTGGTGTACAAGGGAAATGCCTTATTACAAAACGAGCGTTATCACAATACAAGTTTGCGCTATTCAAAAATGAATTTGTACCGCGGCGTAACGTGGAACGCAATGGCTAGTTTTAACCAAAAAGTAAAAACGATTCGGAATGAAATTCAGTTGGATGGAATTAACCAATTCAATACGCCTATTTTGAGCGACAATCCAGAGACCAATTATAATGTTAGTGGAGCTTTTACTAAAAAAATATACCGTTTTAATTTGCGTTTCAATACTAATTTAAGTTGGTTCAACTATTTTCAAACCATCAATACTATTGAAACTTCAAATAACAGAAACAATCAGAGAATGGGAGTTGTATTAAAAACAGCTTATAAAAAATGGCCAGGCTTTAGTGTTGGATATACCAAAGGTTTTAGTCAGTTTTCAGGAATAACCAGATCTAATTTTCAAACCGATGCGATTGCCTCTGATTTTGATATCAGCATCGCAAAATTCTGGACCTACAAAATCAGCTACGAAAATCTCAAAAACACAAACAACAACAATCAAAGTAACTTTTATGATATTGCTAATACTTCATTGCGCTATCAAAAGAAAAATAGTCCTTTTGGATTTGAATTAACCGCTAATAATTTGTTCAATAACAAAGTCAAAAACGATTATTCATTCTCGGATTACTTAATCAGCGAGCGCACTACTTTCGTATTGCCAAGGGTGTTTTTGTTTTCGGTGAGTTATAAGTTGTGATAAATTTAAACACATTAAAGCAAGAGGATTACGAATTTGAATATAAAATTAAACTCGTTAATTTTTTGTTAATTAATTAAATAAATTCTTAATCAATATTTTCTTTTTTTGATATTTACTAAGGCTAATCAAAGAACTATTTAAAGATTTAAATCCAGTAGTAAAAATGACAAATTTTAAACTTATCCTCATCATCGTTTTGTTTTTTATTGGCCTTACCAGTCATTCCCAAATAGCAGTGAGCGGGTTTTCAAATTATGCGGTGGGATTTAATACTAATAAAAACAGGGATGTTAGTGCGGAGCTGAAAGTGTTTACTAATTATTATTTTGCAGAAATGCCAATTGAGGCTAATGTGTTTTATAATTTTGAAACCAAAGAATACCACCGTTTTTCGATTGGATTGGGAGTTAATCTAAGTCCATTCAGGGGTTTTGATGAAATAAATGGATTGGTGGTTCCTGCGACTCTTGAGATTTTTCCAATTAAGAATTTAAAAAAAATAGCACTAGTTTTAGAACTAACACCGGTATTTAGAATTGAGGATAATGCAATCCTCAGGGGTCTTATTGGGATTCGGTATACTTTTGATAAAAAATAATGTTGTTGACAGTAAAAAGAGTTTGATTTAAAAATAGTGAAGCTATAAACCAGAGTGGAGGAACTAGCCCTACAGCAAAAAAATACTGCCTTTCCTTATGTAGTGTGTATCCTTTTTTTTCTATCCTGCCCATAAAATTAATTAAAAACGCGCAACACATCTCCATTTACTTGCACTCGGTATTGTTTCATAGGATATTGCAAGGAACTTTGCCCCGTAAATAAACTATAAGTAACATTGTCACAACCGCATACGGCATTAATTCCGTTTATGGTCATCGTTGAACAGGCGTTTATGGTTTGATTGGGACAAGCCGCATCAAACGCATTGTATCCACTACCGGTATTAAAAACAATTACGCCTTGCGCACCAATATTAGGAACGTAAACTGCATTGCTCACAAATTTAAGACTGGAATAAGTTGGTAAATTCATATTGAGGTCCATAGTGAAAGTGTAATTAGGAATAAAGGGATTGTTATTGTTAACCCCAGAATCACTGCAAGAAAAAAAGAAAAGAATTAGAAAGGAAAGCAGTAGGTTTTTTTTCATTTTAAAATAGTGTCAAAGTATTAGTGAAACAAATTTAATTTATTTAACTTTGAATTATATATGATTAACATATATTTATAGACGAAAAAAAAATAATAGTATCTTTGTGGAAAGAAATCCCGTCCTGATGGGATTTTTTCTATTTATATAAATGAGGAAGTTATGAGTACAGTATCGTATTACACCGCAGAAGGGTTAAAAAAATTAAGAGAAGAATTGGATTATTTAAAAAGCGTAATGCGTCCAAAAGCATCTGCAGATATTGCTGAAGCAAGAGATAAAGGCGATCTTTCAGAGAATGCTGAATACGATGCAGCCAAGGAAGCACAAGGCATGCTGGAAATGCGTATTGCTAAACTAGAAGAAGTGCATTCGAACGCGAGATTAATTGACGAATCTCACTTAGATCTTTCTAAAGTATTGGTTTTATCCAATGTAAAAATCAAAAACCAAACCAATGGTATGGAAATGACCTATACATTAGTTGCGGAAAGTGAAGCCGATTTGAAAACCGGAAAAATCTCTGTGACTTCACCAATTGGAAAAGGATTACTAGGGAAATCAGTGGGTGAATTTGCTGAAATCACAGTTCCGAATGGTGTTTTGAAATTTGAAATTTTAGAAATATCTCGCGATTAAATAGTTAAAGATTCAAACGATTAATTGATTCAACATGTCAAGTATTTTTACTAAAATTATAAACGGAGAAATTCCGTGCTATAAAATTGCTGAAGATGAAAATTTCTTAGCTTTTTTGGATGTAAATCCAAATGCAAAAGGACACACACTTTGTATTCCAAAACAAGAAATCAATAAGATTTTTGAGATGGAAGATGATTTGTATCTCGGGCTGATGCAGTTTTCAAAAAAAATTGCAATCGCTCTAGAGAAAACGGTTCCTTGCAAACGCATTGGGATGGCTGTGGTAGGACTTGAAGTGCCACATGCACACGTTCATTTGATTCCGCTGAATGAAATGGATGAAATGCGTTTTCAAAATAAAGTAACGTTATCCAAAGACGAATTTGAAGCTTTGGCGACAAGCATAAAAACCAATTTATAGTATTTTTTGAAATAAAATAATTTGGTATGGTTTTCGTTTAAAAGGGAATGGGTGCAAACCTGTTCCCTTTTCTGATTTATGAAGCCTACATTACACACTATGAAAAACATTTTTTTGTTGTTTTGGTTCTTTTTCACATTGCTGGGTTTTGGACAAGTTAATGCCGGATACGCTGTTGTCGATGCTAAAATGGCTGCTATCCCTGTTAATGCAACAACTTCAACCGAAGCAATTGCTAAGTATATCAATACTAATTTTAAAACACAAACAGATAAAATCAGGGCCGTCTTCTACTGGACCGCATCAAATATTAGTTATGATGTTCCCGGAATGTATAAAGTGAATTTTGATGAAACAGTTTCAGAAAAAATCGCAAAGACGTTGAAGACTAAAAAAGGCGTTTGTATTCATTATGCTTCCGTTTTTAATGATCTTTCCCAAAAAATTGGAATTCAATCCTACATCATTGAAGGATATACCAAGCAAAACGGGAACGTAAGTAACTTGGCTCACGCTTGGACAGTGGCCAAAATTGATAACAAGTGGTATGTATTTGATTCAACTTGGGGTTCCGGCTATGTTAATAACGGGAAATTTTTTAAAAAATTGAATAATAATTATTTTAAGGCTGAACCCACTAAAATAATTGTTTCCCACATACCATTTGATTATTTATGGCAATTTTCTAATTATCCTATTACCAATAATCAGTTTTATGAAGGGAAAATCCAAATCAACAAAACCAAGAAATATTATGATTTTGAGAAAGAAATTGTAAAACATAATGGTTTGTCAGAGGAAGATAAATTGTTTGCTTCAGCAGACAGAATAGCCAAAAACGGGTTGAAAAACGCCATGATAGTAGAACGGTATGAAGGCAAAAAAAAGCGATTAGCGTACATAAAATACAATTCCAATATTGAAAAATTGAATGCTATTGTAAATGAAATGAATGAGGCTGTTGTAATGTTGAATGATTTTATTCACTATCGAAATAACACGTTTAAACCTGCTTTACCGGATAGTGAAATCAGTATTATGATTGATGCGCCAAGAGAAAAACTGGCTAAGTGCCAAAATGAAATTCACAAAGTTGGTTCTGTAGGGAATGAAAATGCTGCTAATGTTGCTTCAATAAAAAAATCGATAAGTAAAGCTTTGGCCCAAGCCGAGGAACATGCAAAGTTTGTAGATGCCTATTTAAGTAAGTCAAAAATAGCCCGAAAAACGATGTTTTTTAAAGTCGCACAGTTTAGAGTTCGTTAAACTAGATTAGCTTTTTTAAAGTCACTTGCATCGTCGTTCCTTTTCCCATTTCAGAATGTAAGACTTTGATGCTTCCTTTGTGGTATTCTTCCACGATTCTTTTTGTCAATGAAAGGCCTAATCCCCAACCTCTTTTTTTGGTTGTAAAACCAGGTTCGAAAATACTTTTGAATTGATTTTTCTGGATGCCACCGCCGGTATCTGATACATTTATTTTTACATAATCTCCTTCTTGTTCAATTTCTAAGGCTAGTTTTCCTTTGCCTTTCATCGCATCTATGGCGTTTTTTACTAAGTTTTCGATGGTCCAACTGTGTAATGTTGGATTCAAGGAAACCAAGATAGGAGCTTTTGGCGCTTTGAACGAAAACTCAATTTGTTTAGAAAATCGGGATTGCAAATAGTCAAAAGATTGAAAGCTTTCCTCCACGATGTCTTTGTTTTCTAATTTGGGTTCGGAACCAATTTTAGAAAAACGATCGGTTATGGTTTGCAAACGCTCAATGTCTTTTTCAATTTCGAATGTGGTACTTTCGTCTACATTTTCAGATTTTAAGAGTTCGACCCAGCCAATCAAGGAAGAGAGCGGCGTTCCTATCTGGTGTGCGGTTTCTTTGGCCATTCCGGCCCAAAGTTTATTTTGCGTAGCCATTTTGGTACTCCGGTAAAAGTTATAAACCAAACTTCCAAATAAAACAATAATAAGTACTAAGGCAACAGGATAATACTTTAATTTATTAAGTAAAGCAGAATTACCATAATATAAATTTTGAAATTTTCCAGGGACATATTCAATTACAATTGGCTCATTTTCATTTTTTAAGTCTTGTAAAAAAGCGATTGCTTTTTGCTTGTTTTCTACAACGGACTCATCAATATTAACGGTATTTATGATGCTGTCATTTTCAGTAAGTATAATGGGAATCGAAGTATTGTTGCTGAAAATCTGAAGTGGAAGTTCGACTTCTGTATTTTCGCCCGCGTTAATCAGTGTTTTTTGGGCTTGTGCCCAAAGGTTCATTTTTAAGCGTTCTTCATTTTTAAAAATTTGAAAAAAAGTGTAAGTGTTCCAAAGAATTAAGGAAATTATAAAAAAAGAGGCAAAAATGATAATCCAACGGGTTGTATTTCTTCTTTCAGAAAACTGCATAAATGAAAATTTGAATGATAAATATAACGAAATAAAAGCTTTTGTATTTTAGTTTCAATCAAAGAATTTATTTTTGAAATATCTAAAACCTAATTTCATTCTATTTCAACACAACTGCTTCATAAACTTAATTCAATTGTCTACTTTTGTATCTTTAAGAAATAAATAAAAATTATGATTACTATTGATCCTAAAAGTATTGAAACGGCAAAGTTACAAGGGTATTTGCAAAGTTCTGTAGGGCCTAGGCCTATCGCTTTTGCTAGTACAATGGACGCTAATGGGAATCCTAATGTATCGCCTTTTAGTTTCTTCAATGTGTTCAGTGCTAATCCGCCTATTCTTATATTTTCGCCAGCAAGACGGGTGCGTGATAATTCGATAAAACATACCTTAATGAACGTTGAAGCTACTCGTGAGGTAGTGATTAATGTGGTCAATTATGACATGGTGCAGCAAATTTCTCTGGCCAGTACAGAGTATGCTGATGGCGTAGATGAGTTTATAAAATCTGGCTTGACACCAATTGCTTCAGAGGTCGTAAAACCGTTTAGAGTAAAAGAATCTCCTGTTCAATTTGAATGCAAAGTCACTCAGATTATTCCTTTGGGAACCGAAGGTGGAGCTGGTAATTTAGTACTTTGTGAAGTAGTACGTATTCATATTTCCGAATCTGTTTTAGACGAAAATGGAGCTATTGATCAATATAAAATCGATTTAGTTTCCAGGTTAGGAGGGAATTGGTATTCCAGATCCAACCAAGGACTTTTTGAAGTGCCAAAACCATTGTCAACTTTAGGAATTGGGGTGGATGCAATTCCAAATTTTATAAAGGAAAGTCCAGTTTTTAACGGAAATGATTTAGGCATGTTGGGGAATATAGAAGCCTTGCCTACAATGGAAGAAGTTAGTATATTTGTAAAACAGAATTTTGCTGTGAAAGGCGTTTTGAGTGCTGATGATCAGCATAAAGTACACTTAGAGGCAAAAAAATATCTGGACGAAGAGGATGTTTTGTCTGCTTGGAAAGTGCTTTTGGCAAAAAAATAAGAATATAAATAACATTAAAAATAACGAAGATGGAAGTTACAGGAAAAATTAAAATGCTTGGGGATGCAAAAAATGTGGGAAGCGGAAGTTTCTTGAAAAGAGAATTAGTTGTAACCACGGAAGAACAATATCCACAACATATTTTAGTGGAATTTGTACAAGATAAATGTGATTTATTGAATAGTTTTAAAGTTGGTGAAGCCGTAAAAGTTTCTATCAATTTAAGAGGACGCGAATGGGTTGATCCACAAGGAGTGACTAAATATTTTAATGCTATTCAAGGATGGAGAGTAGAAAGAGTAGCTGCTGAAGCGACTTCTGCGCAAATGCCTCCAATGCCTGCTGCTGAAGCTTTTGCACCAGCAACCAACCTAAACGAAGAAGAAGCTGACGATTTGCCATTCTAAGAGATAAAAAAGTTAGAACTTATAAGTCAGAAGTTTGAGTTTTTACTTGAATTTCTGACTTTTTTATTTTTTTTGAAATTGCCATTTATTTTTGAAATGTAAAAATGTATTATTTATCTCCAGATTTATTTTTTCCTCCTGTTTCCCAAGCCAATCGCGATGGTATTTTAGCCATTGGAGGGGATTTATCTCCGGAACGATTACTACTTGCCTACAGAAGCGGAATCTTTCCGTGGTTTGAAAATGGGGAGCCCATTATGTGGTGGTCACCAAATCCCAGAATGGTTTTATTTCTAGATGAATTGATTGTTTCAAAAAGTATGCGAAACATTCTGAATAGAGATAGTTTCAAAGTTACTTTCAATCGGAATTTTAGAGACGTAATTTCAAACTGCCAAAACATCAAGCGCGACGGGCAAAATGGGACTTGGATTACCAATGATATGATTGAGGCTTATTGTAAACTGAACGAACTAGGAATTGCAAAGTCAATCGAAGTTTGGCAAAATGAGCAACTCGTAGGCGGATTATACGGGATTGATTTGGGATACGTTTTTTGTGGTGAAAGTATGTTTTCTTTAGTGTCAAATGCTTCAAAAGTGGCTTTCATTGCTTTGGTTCAAAAATTAAAAGTAGAAAATTACAAACTGTTGGATTGCCAAGTTTATAATCCACATCTTGAAAGTTTAGGCTGTCGAGAAATAGAAAGAACTGATTTTATGGAGATATTGAAAAGTGAATAACACTTAAAATTTCAACTTCTTAAAACTCCAATCCAGCGTATCAAAAAGAACCAATTCATTTTCCAATGTTGGTAAATTCATAATCAGTTTCAACGTTTCATGTGCCATCATTGTGCCAATCATCCCCGGGAGCGTTCCCAAAACGCCATTTAAATTACAATTGAGAACCTCTTTTGGATTCGGTGGTTCAGGGTATAAATCACGAAGATTTTTACTTCCATTATGATTGAAAACTGCCATCTGTCCTTCAAATTTTAAAATGCTGCCGTAGACTAATGCTTTTCCTAACAGTACACAGGTATCGTTTACTAAATATCGGGTAGCAAAATTATCGCTACCATCAACAATTACATCAAAATTTAGGATGATTTGTGTAGCGTTTTCTAAAGTTAGTTTTTCTTCAAAGACCATAATATCAATCAATGGATTTAAAGTTTGCACAACCGATTTTGCTGTAATTGCTTTTGATTCGCCAACATGTTTTTCGGTATATAAAATCTGTCGGTGTAAGTTGTGTAATTCGATTGCATCAAAATCTACAATTCCTATGGTTCCAACACCAGCCGTTGCGATATATTGCAATATCGGACACCCTAATCCGCCAGCACCGATCACTAAAACTTTTGCTTTTTTTAGTTTTTTCTGTCCCAAATCACCTATTTCCGATAACATCATTTGTCGGTTGTAGCGTAAAAAATCCTGAATAACACTCATTTTTATTATGTTTTAAAGTTAGAAAGTCAAAAGTCATAAAGTCTGGAAGCCAAAAAGGTTAAAGTTTTTTAAACTCACTTTTGGACTTTCGACCTTAGACTTTTAGACTATATATTTTATCCCAGTCTTTCCACACAGATTCGTATCCTCTACTAGAAATGACTTTTGCAATCTCAGAAGCGGATCTTTCGTCACTGATTTCAAATTGTTCCAAGGATTGCGGATCAACGACATAACCGCCAGGATTAGTTTTAGAACCAGCACTCATACTGGTAATCCCTATTGGAATAATATTATCACGAAATTTTTGATTTTCACGGGTTGACAGGGAGATTTCTAAATCTTCATTCCACAAACGGTAAGCGCAAATGAGTTGGGTCAAATCAGTATCATCCATGATAAAGTTGGGCTCAATCACTCCTTCTGCCGGTCGTAATCTGGGGAAAGAAACAGAATATTTAGTTTGCCAATATGTTTTTTGTAAATAATCTAAATGCAGGGCATTGAAAAAACTGTCCGTACGCCAATCTTCCAGTCCTAACAAAACACCCAACCCTATTTTATGAATACCCGCAGTTCCTACTCGGTCCGGTGTTTCTAAACGAAAATCAAAATTGGATTTTTTTCCTTTGGTGTGGTATTGCTTGTAAACATCACGATGATAGGTTTCCTGGTAAACTAAAATCGAATAAATACCAGCATCATGCAATTGCTCATATTCTTCAATTGAAAGAGGTTGAACTTCCATTGAAATGGTGGAAAAATCGTTTTTTATTTGAGTAATTGCTTTTAGAAAATAATCAATATTTACGGTATGATTTGCTTCGCCAGTAACCAACAAAACATGATCAAATCCTGCTTTTTTTAAGACTTCAATTTCTAATGTGATTTCATTTCCGGTAAGTGTTTTTCGCTTGATTTTGTTGTCCAAACTAAAGCCGCAATACGTACAAATGTTTTGGCATTCGTTGCTCAAATACAAAGGTGCATACATTTGAATTGTTTTACCAAAACGTTTTTTGGTTAATTCATGCGCGATTTGTGCCATTTGCTCTAAATAAGGTTGGCCTGCAGGTGAAATTAACGCTAGAAAATCATCTAGATTGCGTTTAGTTTTGGCTAACGCAATTACTACCTGTGATGAAGTAGTGCTGTATATTTTGGTTTTGATGGTTTCCCAATCGTAATTATCAAAAACTGATTTAAATGTTTTCATTGTTTTGTTTTTTTACTGCAAAAAGAGTATGCTGTTTTTTGGCACGCAGATTCTGCGAATTTGGCAGATTTTATTTAAGTTTTTATCTGCGTAAATCTGTAAAATCTGCGTGCCATTTTTTCAGTGGTTTTCATGTAAATAGGCCAAAAATATATTACTCATATAAAAATGCCGTCAAAGGACTCGAAGCCACTGCTCGATTATGTTGTTGAGCGATTTTTGCTTCGAATGCTTTCCGACCTGCAATGACTGCTTCTCTGAAAGCTTCGGCCATTAATTTCGGATTTCCGGCTACGGCAATAGCCGTGTTTACCAAAACGGCATCAGCCCCCAGTTCCATTGCTTTTGCAGCATCAGATGGTGCGCCAATTCCGGCATCAATGATTACGGGAACGCTACTTTGTTCAATAATTATTTCTAAAAAGTCGATGGTTTTTAATCCTTTGTTGCTTCCAATCGGTGAGCCCAAAGGCATCACTGCCGAAGTTCCAGCATCTTCCAAACGCTTGCATAAAACGGGATCGGCGTGAATATAAGGCAGAACGATAAACCCTAACTTGGCTAAAGCTTCCGTTGCTTTTAAGGTTTCTATTGCATCAGGCATTAAATATTTTGGATCAGGATGAATCTCCAGTTTTAGCCAATTGGTTTCTAATGCCTCACGGGCTAATTGTGCTGCAAAGATGGCTTCTTTTGCATTTCTTGCACCAGAGGTATTGGGTAATAAATTAATTTTAGGATGTCTCAGATGTGTTAAAATGGCATCGGTTTCAGTTTGTAAATCGATACGTTTTAACGCAACGGTTACTAACTCGCTTCCGGATGCTAAAATAGCTTCTTCCATTTGTTGATTGGATCCGAATTTCCCGGTGCCTAAAAACAATCGGGATTCAAAGGTTTTGTCTCCTATTTTAAATGGTATCATATAATTTGTTATTAAGTTGATATATAAGTTGTGATGCATTTTCGGTGTGTGTAATCAAACCAGAAACGGCTATGCCGTGAATTCCAGTTTTCATTAGACTATCTACATTTTCAAGTGTGACTCCTCCAATAGCGTAAATGGGGATTTGGATGTTTTTTATCTTCATTTGCACAATAATTGAATGGTATCCTTCCAATCCTAAAATTGGACTTAGATTTTGTTTGGTAGCTGTAAATTGGAAGGGTCCCAAACCAATATAATCACAATTTTCGGCTGTTCTTTGAAGCACATCTTCAAAAGTATTTGCTGTGCCTCCAATGATTTTTGTTTTTCCTAAGATGACTCTTGCTTCTTCAACGTTCATGTCATTCAAGCCTAAATGAACCCCATCCGCATCCAATTGCTTTGCTAAATGAACGTTGTCATTGATGATAAAAATGGCTGAATATTCTTTGCATAACATTTTTACGGCTTCCGCCAAAGTGAATGCATCATCAGAAAAATGCTTTTTAAAACGAAGCTGAATCCATTTGCAACCAGCATCTAATGCTTGGTGAATATTGTTGGTTTGTTCCTCGACCGTGTTTCCTTGCGAGATGTATTGTAATTGGTTATACATAATGGTATCCTAATTTGGTTTGGTTAGATTGTAAATAGTTTTCTATATAATTTTTTGCATTAGTACAGGCAGTTTTCATGTCTTGTTCCAAAGCTATATTGGCTGTAATAGCTGATGACAATACGCAGCCAGAACCGTGTTTTTCGCAGCGGAAAGTTTGTTTTGGCAAAAGCCTGAAAATTTCATTTTCCATATACAAGTAATCAACACCAATTTGGTCTGGATTATGACCGCCTTTTAGTAAAACAGCACAATATCTCATAAGGATTTCTGCAATTGCTTCTGCAGTAATCTGTTCCGTAGACAATTGTAAAATCTCCTTATAATTGGGTGTTATCAAATCAACTTCCTTTAATATTTCTATCAAAATAGCTTGATTTTCGATGGTTGTAAAACGGAATTCGGTACTAGATTTCAAAACGGTATCCCAAACGATTTTTGTTTTTGGCGAAAGCCTTTTTATGGCAAAAACAATTTCTTTTAAATAATCCAATGAAGGAACAATTCCAATTTTTATAGCTTTAATAGTATAGTTGTCGAACAATTTTTTGATTGAGTTTAAAACAAAATCTAAGTCAGTCCATTGCATTTCGAAGAACTCGTTCTCGGTTTGAATGGTATTACCAGTATTCACGGCAAAACCATACACTTGATGTTGCTCGAATGTTTTTGCATCGGCCAAAATTCCTGCACCTCCTGATGGATCAAAGCCGGCAATTGTTAAGACGAAAGGGCGATTTGTTGACATAGTTTAAAATTTTCTATTGGGTTGTTACTGTTCCAAATGGTACCTAAAAGTGCCACATCATCAAAACCATAATCCAATGCAGTTTTGACTCTCTCGGATGTAATTCCTCCTACTGCAATCAGTGAAGATTTGTTGTTTTTTCTTTGTTTTAATTCTTTTTCAAAATCAATATCCGAAATGTAATTTGGTTTCGAAATACTTTCGAAAACAGGCCCAAAAAATGCATAATCGAAAACAACAGATAATTTTTCAAAATCAGCCATTCTGTGAATGGAAGTAGAGAGTGTGAATCTCTTTTCTTTCCATTTACGCAAACTTTCTTCGGGCGTTTCATTCCGTTTTTTTTCTGTAAAATGAAGGCGGTGTATCCCAAACGCTACTGCCAATTGATGATGACTGTGTACAACCAAATTTTGTCTGTAATCCGCTTTTATTTCTGACAAGAAAGCTTTCATTTCGAGTTTTGTAAATTCTGGTTTTCGCAAATGAAACAATTCCAATCCATTCTCAAAAAGAGTATGTATAGTGCTGATTTCATTCTTTATAAAAATAGGATTGGAAATAACTATCATTTATTTAACTATAAATTTCTTTCCCGCTTTTTATAAATTCCTTTGATTTCTCTTTCATCCCTTTTTCGGCTTCGGCAACATCACGAATTTCTTGTGAGATCTTCATAGAGCAGAATTTTGGCCCACACATGGAACAAAAATGAGCCACTTTTGCCCCATCGGCTGGTAATGTTTCATCGTGGAATTCGCGAGCGGTATCTGGATCTAATGACAAGTTGAATTGGTCTTCCCAACGGAATTCAAAACGTGCTTTGCTCAACGCATTGTCACGGTATTGAGAACCCGGATGCCCTTTAGCCAAGTCAGCAGCGTGAGCCGCAATTTTATAAGTTATCACTCCGTCTTTTACGTCTTTTTTATTGGGTAAACCAAGGTGTTCTTTTGGCGTCACATAACACAACATTGCACAGCCATACCAGCCAATCATTGCCGCACCAATGGCAGAAGTGATGTGGTCGTAACCTGGAGCAATATCGGTTGTCAATGGTCCTAAAGTATAAAAGGGAGCTTCATCACAATGCTCTAATTGTTTCTCCATATTCTCTTTAATCATGTGCATGGGTACGTGACCAGGACCTTCAATAAATACTTGGACATCGTGTCTCCAGGCTATTTTTGTCAGTTCTCCTAGCGTCTCTAATTCGGCGAATTGCGCAGCATCATTAGCATCGGCAATAGAACCCGGACGCAAACCATCTCCAAGAGAAAAGGCTACATCATACTGTTTCATGATTTCGCAAATGTCTTCGAAATGCGTGTAAAGAAAGTTTTCTTTATGGTGGAACAAACACCATTTGGCCATAATCGATCCGCCGCGAGAAACAATTCCGGTAACACGCTCAGCAGTTAGGTGAATGTAACGCAACAGTACTCCCGCGTGAATAGTGAAATAAGAAACACCTTGTTCTGCTTGTTCTATTAAAGTATCGCGATAGACCTCCCACGTTAAATCTTCGGCAACACCATTTACTTTTTCCAAAGCTTGGTAAATAGGCACGGTTCCAATAGGTACGGGAGAATTACGGATGATCCATTCTCTGGTTTCGTGAATGTTTTTTCCGGTCGATAAATCCATAATCGTGTCGGCTCCCCAACGGCAAGCCCAAACTGATTTTTCAACTTCTTCTTCGATGGTTGAGGTTACGGCGCTGTTTCCAATGTTGGCATTTATTTTCACCAAGAAATTACGTCCCACAATCATAGGTTCACTTTCTGGGTGGTTGATGTTGTTTGGAATAATGGCGCGACCTCTAGCTACTTCGCTACGAACAAATTCCGGTGTGATTTTAGATTTTGGTGTATTGGCACCAAAACTGTTGCCTCCATGTTGGCATTGCATCGCCTTTGTTTGTTCATTTATCAACTCCAAGCGTTGGTTTTCGCGAATAGCAATGTATTCCATTTCGGGGGTGATGATTCCCTGTTTTGCGTAATACAGTTGGGTAACATTAGCTCCTCTTTTGGCTCGCATGGGTTTGTGTAAATATTCAAAACGCAAGTGATCTAACTTTTGATCATTCAAACGGGATTTTCCGTATTCGGATGAGATTTCAGTCAATTCTTCTACATCATTGCGATCTAAAATCCATTGTTCACGAATGCGTGGCAATCCTTTTCGAATGTCAATTTCAATGTTTGGATCGGTAAATGGGCCGGAAGTATCGTAAACCGTTACTGGTGGATTTTTTTCTATGCTGCCGTTTGACATTTTTGTATCTGCTAGTGCAATTTCGCGCATCGCTACTTTGATTGGATGGATTTCACCGTCGATATATACTTTTCTTGAATTAGGAAATGGTGTTCTTGAGATTTTTTCTTCGTTGTTCATTGTACAGTAGTTTAGGTTTTAATGAGTGTTTGTCTTCTGCTAGGGATAGTAATGGAAAGCCCGTAAAGTGGAAAGCCTAATAAAACAAGGAGTAGTGAAGCGACCGTAAGGAAGCTTTGACTAAGGCTACGTTTTATAGGGTTACAATTGCGGACTTGAAATGGATAGCCCGCTCGAGCAGCCAAACTATCCTCCTTGAGTTGCAGAGATGATGAGAATGTCGTCAGTTTCTTGCAGAGGATGGGAATTCCAGCTGGATTTTGGAATCACGGTATTGTTAACGGCTACGGCAATTCCGTTTTGTTTTTCGGGAATTTCCAAGTCAAGAAGTGTCTGAACAGTTAGACTGTCAGTTGTGAATTGTTTCGTTTGATTGTTGATTTTTAGCTCCATTCCTTTTGAATTTAGTATATAGTTATACTTTAGGAATGGCTACAATGACGCATAAATACGCGCAGAAGTCATCTTACTTTTCCCTACGCTAGTATGAACTAGATCAGGTTCAGAGGGTAATTCTCAGCCTACAATTTTGTAGACACCCCTAAAGTGTGAAGCAAATGTAAACGTTTTTTAGTTTAAAGTTTAAGGTTTAAAGTTAAATCTTTATTGTGCTATTCTGTTTTTAGTGAAAAAGTCACGTCAATAAGCTTTACTTAATCAATGAAGATTAACTGTTTTTCCAGCAATCTGCCACATGATCATCGACCATTCCTGTGGCTTGCATGTGGGCATATATTACGGTAGAACCTACGAATTTGAAGCCGCGCTTTTTTAAATCTTTGCTAATCGCATCAGAAAGTGGGGTGGTAGCAGGGACTTCCTTCAAAGATTGTCGGTTGTTTTTTATGGGTTTCCCATCAGTAAATCTCCAAATATAGGTAGAAAAACTTCCAAATTCCTCTTGAATTTTTAGAAAGGCTTGTGCGTTGGTAACAGCTGAATATACTTTGAGTTTGTTCCGAATAATACCCGCATCTTGTAGTAAATCGAGAATTTTTTCATCGGTATATTGAGCGATTTTTTTGTAGTCAAATTGGTCAAATGCGGCTCTAAAATTTTCGCGCTTATTCAAAATAGTTATCCAGCTGAGCCCAGCCTGAAACGTTTCCAAAAGCAAAAACTCAAATAGAGTGGCGTCATCATACACGGGAACACCCCATTCTTCGTCATGGTATTTTTTATATAAAGCGCTAGAAGTACACCAGCCACATCGAGGTTTGTCGTCTAGTATCATTGTTTTTCGGAGGCTAAATAGTTTTTTATTAAATAGTGACCTAAATAAATCAGCGGAGTCAGTAGTATTGCGATACCGAGTTTAAACGTATAACCCGTTAATGCTGAGGTTAGAAAGGTATCAAAATTTATTTTTCCAGGTAGCCAAAATGCAATTCCCAATACAATGAACGAATCAAATAATTGTGAGATAACAGTGGATCCGGTAGCTCTAAGCCAAATTTTCTTATTTCCGGTTCTGTTTTTGAAAAACCAAAAAACGGTCACATCGATTAATTGCGAAACTAGAAAAGCAATAATACTTCCTACAATAATCCACATACTTTGACCAAAAACAGCAAAGAATTGGTCATCATTTACAGGGCTGATGCCTTTTGCGGCGGGAATGTTAATTGCAAATAGTAAAACAAGGAAAGAATAGGCGATTAAACCGGCTGTGATTAAGGAGAGTTTCTTAACTCCCTTTTCGCCAAAATACTCATTGATTAAATCGGTAGTTAAAAAAACGATAGGCCAAGGCAAAATCCCGATGCTCATGACAAACGGACTTATTTGAATTAATTTACCTCCGATCAACTCAGCCGTTACCGCATTGGTAATAAATATTCCTGCTAGGATAACAAATACGAGCTCTTTTTTGGTTTTAAACATAAAGTAGTGTTTGAATTCAAAAGTAGGGATTTTATCTTTTTTAAGAATATGCAAATGGCAAATTTTTTCACTTGCAAAAGTTGGTATCTATCAAGCGGATTTTATGAAAGGTAATTTTTTATATTTGGTACACATGTAAAAACTTCCCAAGCCCAATGTTTATGGTATTGTAGGAATAATTGCAATTTAATTTGCAAAATTGTAGTAAATATATTAGGTTAAGATGTTTTTTTTTTTTGATTTGTACTCGGACGTCCAAAACCTCTTACTAAAAAGTTTAGTAAGATAATGTCAAATTATTTTAAAATTATAAAAAAATTCTTATTAAGTGTAACTTTATTAGTTGCTTTTTCTTTAACTTCGTTTGCAGCAGAGAAGGAAGTAAATGTTTCTAATGAAACAAAAATGAATTCACTCGAGTCAACAACTTCGAGTGTAGATGTTGAAAGTATATCTGATTGTACAGTAATACACTTGAGATGGAATGATGTTTCAAGTGATGGTGAGGGTGGTGATTCTTACATATCACCGCGTAGGTATTGAAATTTGTAATGATGGTAGTACCACGATTACTGGTTCGTAAATAAATTTAATAGCAATTTAAATGGGTGGGACGCCACTCATTTTTTAATAATTAATCTTATGAGAAAGTATTTGTTGATACTACTGGTGCTTATATGTTGCAGAATTAGTGCTCAAAAAAGCGTTAAAATCACTTATGAACAAAAATTTTTCTACAGCGATGCTTTTTTTAATCAAGTTCCAGGTGGTGCTAGTGAAGAATTTAAAGCTGCTTTCAGGAAGCCTAAAGTCTTTGAGTTGACAAACAACAGTGAGTACTCACTATTTAAAAGTACAGCCGAAAAAGACATAGTAATACCCTCTTCAGAAGTTAGTACAGCAACAGATATAAATAGAGGAACTTTCGTAAAACCGTATAATGTTTGGATTCTAAAAGATTTTACCAAAATGTCTACAATTAAAAGTACCACGGTGGAGGGTCAAGAGTATTATGTAGAACAACCCTTTACCAATAATGACCTAAAGTATGACAAAAGAACTAAAGTCATTGATGGGTATACATGCCTGTCGGCTTTTAAGATTTCGGCAAAAAATGATACTATTCAATATTGGTACACCCAGGATATCCCTATCATTGATGGGCCATTTACAATGTCAGCAATCCCTGGTTTGGTTTTAAGTACTGAGTCTAAAAAGAACGTCGTTTATGTAACTAAAATAGAATTTTTTGATAAAAAACTAGTCGTAGACGGGATTAATAAAAAGACTCCCTTTGTTACCGAACTGGAATTAAAAAATAAAATCGAAGAATCTAGAAAGCCAAAGTCCTATACTGATGAATTTGGAGGAAAGCATGAAACGAATACGGTAACTATAAAAAATGAAAATTAAATTTTTTATTATGAGATTATTATTTTTGACTAGTTTGGTGTTTATATTGTCTGTTGTAGGTTATTCACAATCTGCAATTAAAGTAAGTTTCGTAACACAAACTCAACACAGTGAAACTTCCTTGAAATCTGTCCCCTCACATATAAGGACTGCTGCCTTGCAACAGTTAAATAGTATTAAAAAGAAATCGGTTATGATTGTTCAAGGTAGTGTTGTTTATTTTGAAATCAAACCACAACAGATTGATATAAAACAAGAGGGTACAATTAGCTCTAATGATAGAACATCTGGAGTTTTATTCTCAAAAGATTTGTCATTAGAAGGATCTTATCCCGGCATTAAATTGTTGAAGAATTATAAAACTAAAACAATTAAAACTAAAATAAAAGGTAAGTTAACTACTGAAAAATTAGCTGCTGTTAATTGGAAAATTACAAATAAAAAAAAGAAAATTCTGGGCTATAGCTGTTATGAAGCTACCACTACTTTCAAAAACAAGCTATTAACAGTTTATGTGACCAATGATTTAAAAGTTTCAGGAAGTCCAAGTGATTTACCTTTTATTAATGGCCTAGTATTATTGTATAAACATGGAAATAGTACAACAACTGCGCAAAGGATTGAACTGAATCAAGAAGAGCCTCTAAATTTTCTATAATACGATGCAGTTAAACTTTAAACTCATCTTGTTTCTGTTATTTCCAGTTTTTCTTTTTTCGCAGCATACAATTCGCTTAAAGGTTGTTGATGAAGCAAGCGCTAGTGTGCCAAGAGCCATCGTGATCATTAGCCAAGACGGCAATCAAATTGCTTTTGGAACTACAGATACAAATGGTTTTTTAGAAAATCAATTAGCCTCTGGAACGTACACGATAACTATCAAAAAATTAGGTTTTGTTCCCATTACTGAGGTAGTTTTTGTTCAAAAAGAGGAGTTCTTAACTTTTACATTGCTTCCAGAAACAAACCAACTCAAAAATGTGATTATTACCAGTAGACCTAAAATAATGAAAGTGAAGGGTGATACTATTTCGTATAACTTAAAAGCTGTGGTTGATGGTACCGAAAATAAAATCGAAGATGTAATTAAAAAACTTCCTGGGCTGGATATTGACCAAAATGGCAAGGTATTGTACAAAGGGCAACAAATTGATAACGTTCTTGTTAATGGGAATGAGTTTTTTGGCAACAAACATCAAATGGCAACCCAAAACATAAACGCTGATATGATTGAAGGCATTGATTTGCTAACTAATTATGCTGGTTTTGCCACTGCCAGCGGAGGCAAAAAAGGAATTGCGTTGAACTTGAAAACAAAAGACAGCTATAAAAATAAATGGATCATGGATTTTGATGCGGCTGCTGGAATAAATAATTCTTTTCGTTTCCACTCTAATTCCTTTAAATTTTTTAAGAAGGGAAATGTTGCCGTTATTTCGGATTATAATACTATTGCCAAAACACCAATTTCGCGAGAAGATTATAATGAAATGCGAATTTTGGCTGATGTCGATAGTGAAAACGGAGAATTTAAATCGATTGAAACCCCAACTTTTTTGAATCCTAACGCGTTTATAAAGGACAAAAAAAATGCTTTTATTGGACTTAATTATACGAGTTTAATAGGCAAGCGTTCTAAAATTACCTTTGCGAATGTTTTCAATAAAGCTATTATTACGGAGGAAAACGACAAACTTCAAACTAATGTTGGAGAGCCACAAAGCCAATTCTCTTTTTTAGAAAATAAAGTTGCGACGTACAGTCTTAATAACAGTGCTTTTAAATGGGAGTTTAATAAGTCGAAAAGTACTTTTATATCCTATGTTGCTGGATTTACTCCAAATGCAGACGAAGATGAGCAAGATTTATTGCGCTCAGGAAATGTATTGAGCTATACTAAGAGAGATTCAAATTTTAATTTTGCTCATATTGCAAAAGTACAAACTACACTTTTCAAGGTTGTCAATTATAAAGGCACAGCCCAGCATTCAGCGGATGATAACCGTCAAAAAGTTGATTTGTTTTCTCAACAAAATTTATTTGGTGGTACTTTTGATACCATTCATCAAAATCAAAACCAGAGACAAGCTAATTTTAGTTTTAATAATGTATTTACAAGGACACTAAAGAACAATAATTTTAGTTTTAAAATCAACCTTTTGTCACAGCAAGACAGATTACGTACTGTTATTTTAGAAAACCAAAATAACGGTTTAGATGTTAAGTTGCAGCGAAAATCAATACAGACCAATTTTTCATGGTTAAAAAATTGGGATCCTAAGTTTCAATCCATTTTGGGTTTTAAAACTTCGGCGGTAAACAGTTGGTTTCAAGGTACTCAAAATGCATTTACCCGCTATGAGCCTAACCTTAGTTTGATTTATAATTTTAAAGGACTTAATAAACTTACGTTCAATTATTCGCTAGATCATCAATTGCCTTCGCTGAGTCAATTGCAGCAAACCGATATAATAGTTGATTTTCAAACTATTTCAAAGGCTACTTCAATTGATTACAATCGAATAATTCCTAAAAATAGTTTTTCTCTTCAATACTTCAGTGTAAATCCAAGGAGTCAAAGTGTTCTTTACTCGACTGTATCCTATGATGTGGAGCAAAATTCTGTATCGAGCAATACCATCTACAATTCAGATTATATTGAAAACGTTGGGATCACAACAAGAAACAGAAAAAGTATTAAGGCATTAGCTTTGTATGATTTAAAGCTTCATCATTTGCCGTTTTCAATTAAAACGACTTTGTTTTATCTGAAATCGATAGGATTGTCTCGGTTCAATAGTGTCGATAATGAAGTTGAGACTCAAAATTTCACGAATCGTTTGCAGTTGGTATCTAATTTTAGGAAATCACATGTACAGTTTGGGATTGACTATAACTTTATTCAAAGAATGGTAATGCAAAGTTCCAGTAATTTTAATAACACGAGTCAAAATCATCAGATTACGCTATCTATTCGTGGAAAAAGCAAGACTAATTTAAAATGGGATATAGGTTTTGTAATAGATGATCAAGATTCAGGTTTTGATACCAATCAACTGTTTTTTCTAAATGCAAATGTGCAGTATATGGCAGCTAAAAATTGGAAGTTATTTTTTAATGGAAACAACATGCTAAATTTGAATCAGACTACTTTATTGTTAAACACAACAAACGCCAGTTTTTTTACAGCATCAAGAGTGTCAATTCGTCCCGGGTATTTGATGCTAGGTTTGAATTACTCACTATAATTTTAATTATCAAAAAAACCCATTTCAAATCACTTTGAAATGGGTTGTTGTATAGATTGAAATCCAATATTGAATATCTGAAATCGAAATTTTATATATGCTTCAACAGCTCTTTTAAATCAGTAATGATAAGATTTTATCTAAAGATTTAGCATAAACGGTAACGATCATTTTGTTGTCTTTGATATACTCTTGGTTTACTAAAGTCTTTAAAGAAACGAGCCAATTTGCCTTTAGCGATAATGTCTAAATAGTTTTCGCTTTACTTTATTGATGAATGACGTATTTAGCAATTTCGATTTTTTAAACTAGAATTTTAGTAACAAAAAAGAGTCCCCATTTGGGAACTCTTTTTAGGTATTTATTATTGGATTAAAACCCGCTTACATTCAATCTACCACCAGTTAAACATTTTCCTGATAAAGAGGAAGTAGGTGTAGCGCTATTCAAAAGCGCTGCTTTAATTTGTGCTGCTGTTGCTCCAGGATTTAAGGATGCATACAAAGCTGCTGCTCCAGAAACATGTGGAGTTGCCATTGAAGTACCGTTGTAACTAGCATAACCAGAAACATTCTTGCCTCTAGATCTCACTGGAACTGTTGACCAAATTCCTGAACCCGGTGCTCCTATATCTACTGATGTAGCGCCAAATTGTGAGAAACTTGATAAAGCTCCTGTGCTTGTAATTGATGCAACTGCAATAACATTGGCGTTAGGATAGCTTGCAGGGTAGCTAGGTGTAGCGTCATTGTTTGTACCGCTATTTCCCGCCGCAGCGATAAATAGTATTCCTGCAGCATTTGCTCTTTCTATGGCATCTTGAAGAGCTTGGGAGAATCCTCCTCCGCCCCAAGAGTTGTTAGTTGCAACAATATTTAATCCTTGTTTTGTTTTTAAATTTGTAAAATAGTCTACGGCTTTGATAGCATTTGCCAATGTTCCTCCAGTACCAGCTAAAAATTTAGCGTTTAGCATTTTTACGTTCCAAACAACTCCAGCAACTCCTTTACCATTGCCTCCAACAGCCCCTATTGTTCCTGCAACATGCGTTCCGTGATCATCATCAACCCCATCAAAAACCGTATTGTTGTTTCCTGCAAAGTCCCATCCATAGACATCATCAACTAGACCATTTCCGTCATCGTCAATACCATTGCCAGCAATCTCGCCCGGATTTTTTCCAGCATTTGCAGCTAAATCTTCGTGGTCAAACATATAACCTTCGTCAATAATACCAATATATACAGTATTTGATCCTAATTTATTATTTGCCCAAGCTACTGCGGCTTGTGATCCAAATTGATTTGCAGGAGCTGTTGTTGCGCCATACATTCCCCACAAGGTGCCATTCGTAGCATACGTATCGTTTGATGTTGCAAAATGAGTGTAAATCCAGTTAGGTTCTGCATATTCCACTTCCTGTAAATCTTTTAAAAGGTCTATAGCCTCCATGGTATCTAATTTTGAATTTACTAATAAAAGTTTTCCGCCTTTAGTGTTTGTCTTTGCATTGGAGGTTTGCACAGAGTTAGTGTTAATCACTTCTACTGTAGTACCTCCAATTAGTGAGAGAATGTTTGTTGATGTTTTAGCTCCTGGAGCTGCAGGTTTGAATTTAATAAGTATTTGGTTCGCTACATAATTAGGTTTTTCCTGATTTTGTACTACCTCTGGAGAGTTTAAATTCTCATCAGTACACGAGTAAAACGAGAACAAGGCTAGAGCTGCAATAAATAATTTTTTCATAATTTTAAGATTTGGTTTTAAAATGTTAAAATTATCAAAAAAAATACAATAATTATAATATTTGTACTAAAAAAATAAACAATGTAAGTTAAAAATATTTTTAAATTGAATTTTTACGATAGGTATAAGTAGATAGGGGATTTGATTATTAATTATATAAAATCGTTATTGTATAGTTTGTGATACTCATAATTTATTAGGCGTAATGGTATTTAATGAATATATTTCAATTAAAAAACCCCATTTCAAACTAATTTGAAATGGGGTTTTTATATATAAGGAAATCAAATAGTAATCTATCCTAAAGCAGCTCTTTTGAAACCTGTAATTTCAACTTTGAATTCTTTAACATAATCACCTACTTTTTTACTGTCATCTTTGATGAAGTTTTGATCCAATAAAGCTTTTTCTTGGTCTAAAGTAGTGTTGTCAGAGATGAAACGCAGTACTTTTCCAGGAATAATTTTGTCCCAAATTTGTTCAGGTTTACCTTCAGCTTTTAACTCAGCTTTAGCATCTTCTTCAGCTTGTTTTAAAACTTCTTCAGTTAATTGAGAGAAAGAAATATATTTAGGAACATTTTTCAATGTTTTTCCTAAACGTTTTGCTTCTTCATTTTCTTTTTCGATTATAGCAATACGAGCAGCAAGTTCAGAAGCAACGAAAGATGGGTCAAAATCTTTGTAAGATAATGTGTCAGCTCCCATTGATGCAACTTGCATAGAGATATCTTTAGTAAGAACTTCTGCGTTAGCTACAGCAGCAGAAATAGCAGTTAATGCAGCAATTTTGTTAACGTGAACATAAGATCCAACAAAAGCACCTTCTAAAATTTCAAAATCACCGATTTCGATTTTTTCACCAATAACACCTGTTTGCTCGATCAATTTCTCAGCAACAGTAATGCCGTTGAAATCTGACGCTAAAAATTCTTCTTTAGAAGAGAAGTTAATCGCTTTTTCAACTAATTCTTTAGCTAAAGAAACGAAAGATACATTTTTACCTACGAAATCTGTCTCACAATTTAAAGTGATGATTGCTCCTTTAGTGTTGTCAGCATTGATAAAAGAAACAGCTGCTCCTTCAGAAGACTCACGGTCAGAACGGTTAGCGGCAACTTTTTGTCCTTTTTCTCTAAGGTTTTGTATCGCTTTATCGAAATCTCCATCAGCTTCAACTAAAGCTTTTTTACAGTCCATCATTCCGGCACCTGTAGTTTGTCTTAATTTATTTACATCTGCAGCAGTAATTGTTGCCATAATTTTTTTATTTTAAATTAAAAAATAGTTTTAATAAAAAATTCCAAATTCAGAAATCCTGAATCCAATTGATAAATTAAATCATTACTGAGATAATTTTTGGAATTTGGAATTTTAGAATTTGGAATTTCTTTTTGTTTTATTCTTCAGTTGCAGTTGGAGCAGCAGCTTCTACAGCAGGAGCTACTTCTACAGCTTCAGCAGCAGGAGCTACCGTTTCAGTAGGAGCAACAACTTCAGCAGTTGCTTCGCCTTCTTTGTCAGAACCTCTATCAGAAAGTCCTTCAACAATTGCAGCGGTAACCAAAGTTAAAATTTTATCAATTGATTTAGAAGCATCATCGTTAGATGGGATTACGAATTCAACCTCTCTTGGGTCAGAATTAGTATCCACCATTGCGAAAACTGGAATGTTTAATTTTTGAGCTTCTTTTATTGCGATGTGTTCTGCTTTGATATCAACTACGAACAATGCAGCTGGTAGTCTAGACATGTCAGCGATTGAACCTAAGTTTTTCTCTAATTTAGCACGAAGACGATCTACTTGCAAACGCTCTTTTTTAGAAAGAGTCATGAATGTACCATCTTTCTTCATTTTATCAATAGTAGCCATTTTTTTAACAGCTTTACGGATAGTTACGAAGTTAGTTAGCATTCCACCAGGCCATCTTTCAGTGATGTAAGGCATGTTTGCAGCTTTTGCTTTTTCAGCAACGATGTCTTTTGCTTGTTTTTTGGTAGCAACGAATAATATTTTTCTACCTGATGCAGCGATTTTTTTCAAAGCGTCATTTGCTTCTTCAATTTTTGCTGCAGTTTTATATAGGTTGATAATGTGAATACCATTACGCTCCATATAAATGTAAGGAGCCATGTTTGGATCCCATTTTCTAGTCATGTGTCCGAAATGAACACCTGCTTCTAGTAAGTCTTTTACTTCTACTTTGTTTGCCATTTTGTTCTAGTTTACGTTCTGTTGATTAGCAATGGATAAATGGCGGTTTCCCGGCTTTATGCATTTAGATGCTAAACTATTTCCTACCTCGGTAGGAGAGCAACAACAACTGTTTTTTTTAAATTTTTTGCGGAATTTATTTCAGCTTCTTTTCCGTTTAAGCTGATAATAAAACCAGTCTCTGAACGTGAAAATCTGAATTAAATCCAGATTGAATATTAACGTTTAGAGAATTGGAATCTCTTACGAGCTTTCTTCTGACCGAATTTCTTACGTTCAACCATTCTTGGATCTCTTGTTAATAAACCTTGTGGTTTCAATATTCCTCTGTTTTCAGCATTTACTTCACACATTACGCGTGCTAATGCCATTCTTACAGCTTCTGCTTGACCAGTTGAACCACCTCCGTAAACATTCACTTTTACGTCAAAGTTACTTACATTTTCTGTCATAGACATCGGTTGTAATACTTTGTACTGTAAAGTTGCAGTTGGGAAATAAGTTTCGAATGGTTTTTTGTTCACAACGATTACTCCTGTTCCTTCCGAAACATAAACACGTGCAACAGCCGTTTTTCTTCTACCAATTTTGTGAATAACTCCCATTACTTAAGATCGTTAAGGTTAACTGTTCTAGGTTTTTGAGCGCCTTGTTTGTGCTCTGATCCTACAACAACATTTAAATTTCTAAAAAGTTCAGCCCCTAACTTGTTTTTAGGTAACATTCCTTTTATCGCTTTTTCAACTAGTAATGCAGGATTTTTTGATTGCAATACTTCAGCAGTTAAAGTTCTTTGTCCTCCAGGGTAGCCAGTGTGACGGATGTAAGTTTTCTCTTTCATCTTGTTTCCTGTAAGGTTGATTTTTTCTGAGTTGATAACAATTACGTTATCTCCACAGTCAACATGTGGTGTGTAACTTGCTTTGTATTTTCCTCTAAGGATCATTGCGATCTTAGAAGCCATACGACCTAAGTTATGCCCATCAGCATCTACAACAATCCACTCTTTTGTAACGGTGGCTTTGCTTGCTGATTGTGTCTTGTAGCTTAATGCGTCCATAATATTATTTTAATTAAACATTCCATCCCCAATAAAGGGGTTGCAAAAGTACAATTAATTATTTTAAATGCAAATACCTTAAACTATTATTTTTATCTTGTTTTAGTGCTGATTATCAAATGGATATTTAAAATTAATTTCTATCTTCAAATTTTGGATTAGTATACGTGCAGTGGAGTTACCGGAATCCTGATTTTTTTTATGATTTTATTGACTATTCCTGATTTTTTAAACCTAAATTCTATATTATAAATGCTATTTTTGTCAATTAAACAGTTACTATTCTAATTATTTATATCTTGTCAGTATTTTTCCTTTATCAATTACAATAAATATTCCTTTATGAAAGCTAAAGCTACGTTAAAACAAATCGCAAAAGAACTGAATGTTTCTGTTTCAACAGTTTCAAAAGCGCTGAATGATAGTCCGGAAATAAGTGACCTAACTAAAGTGAAAATAAAAGAATATGCAAAACTCAAAAATTACAAACCTAATGTGATTGGTCTCAATCTTAAAAATAGAAAAACCAAAACAATTGGCGTTATTATTCCAAATATTTTGAATTCTTTTTTTGCCAAAGTATTTAGTGGTATTGAGAAAATTGCTGATGAAAAAGGGTACAATGTCATTATGTGTATCTCTAACGAATCAGCAGAAAAAGAAGCACATACGCTCGAAATGTTAAGTAATGGAACTATAGATGGATTTATTGTTTCAGTTTCTGAAGAAGCGCAAAAAAATCAAGATTACGATCATTTCTCAGCCATTATCAATGACGGAACTCCTATTGTTATGTTTGATCGTATTGCCGATGGCGTAGATTGTGACAAAGTAATTGTAGATGATTTTGATTCTGCTTTAAATTCGACCCAACATTTAATTGATTTAGGTTGCAAAAATATTGCTCTATTGTCTTCTATTGATAATCTAAGTGTAGGGAAATTAAGAGCTGATGGGTATCTCAAAGCATTGGAAAATAATAATATTGCTGTGAATAGTGACATTATTATACGAACGGATGCCGAAGAGGATTTGAAAGAAAAAATAGAAAAAATATTTGAGAACAAAATAGATGGAATCTTTGCTTTAGAAGAAAATGATTCGGTTGCGGCTTTGCGTATCGCACTCAAAAAGGGATTTAAAGTTCCCGAAGATATTTCAATTATCGGTTTTGCTGATGGAATTCTTGCTTCTCGTAGATTGTCTCCAAGCTTAACTACAGTGAGTCAACATGGAATCGAGATAGGCGAAGTAGCGGCTAAGTTATTAATCGATCGACTGGAATCAAAAGAAGAATATCTTCCTTATGAAACGGTGGTGATTAAAACGAAACTGAAAGAAAGAGAGTCTACACGTACCGTTTAAATCTACACGCTATTTCATCGCTAATTTTATAGCATTGTCAAAACTCAAAACTTTAACAATGCTATAACAATTAGTACAAAACCTGTTTTAATGTGCTTCCAGCCAGTCTTTTCCCATCCCTAAATCAACATCTAGAGGGACATCAAGTTTAAAGGCATGCTCCATTTCGTATTTAATCATCGGTTGTATTTTTTCGAGTTCTGAATTATGAACATCAAATACCAATTCATCATGTACTTGAAGTAGCATTTTACTCTTCCAGTTTTCAGAAGTTAGTTTTTCATGGATATTTATCATTGCAATTTTAATGATATCAGCAGCACTTCCTTGTATCGGCGCATTTACCGCATTTCTTTCTGCACCACCACGAACAATTGCGTTTTGCGAATTGATATCTTTCAAATAACGACGACGACCAAGAATGGTTTGTACATATCCGTTCTCTCTGGCAAAATCTATTTGTTCTTGGATATAGGATTTTAATCTTGGATACGTTTGATAATATGCCTCAATTAAATCAGCGCTCTCTTTTCGGGATAAGTTGGTTTGATTGCTCAATCCAAAAGCCGAAACTCCGTATATAATTCCAAAATTGACTGTTTTGGCATGACTACGTTGCTCGCGAGTCACTTCTTCAATAGGCACATTAAAGACTTTTGAAGCGGTTGATTTGTGAATGTCTTCATGATTTTGAAAGGCCTTGATCATATTTTCTTCACCACTCAATGCTGCAATTACACGCAATTCTATTTGGGAATAATCCGCAGAAATCAAAGTGTAATTTTCATCACGGGCCACAAATGCTTTTCGGATTTGTCGGCCACGTTCAGTACGAATAGGAATGTTTTGTAAATTTGGATTAGTAGAACTCAAGCGACCTGTAGCGGCAACGGTTTGCATATAATCCGTGTGTATGCGTTTTGTAACTGCATCTACCTGTAAAGGCAATGCATCAACATAGGTATTTTGCAGTTTTATAAGTGATCGCCAATCAAGTATAGCTGAAACTATTTCGTTATCTTTTGCTAGAAAACTTAGGATTTCCTCCCCAGTAGCATATTGACCCGTTTTGGTTTTCTTTTGTTTGGCTCCCCCAATTTTTAATTTGTCAAACAAAATATCTCCCAATTGTTTTGGCGAAGCCAAATTAAATTTTTCGCCCGCAATCTCAAAAATAGCTGCTTCTAGCGTTTTGATATCGGTGTTCAATTCTTGGGATAAGGACTTCAAAAAGGGAACGTCTAACCGAATCCCCTCCTTTTCCATATCAGCCAAAACTTTTACCAACGGAATTTCAATTTCCTCGAAAAGTTTTTTAGTGCCAGTTTTGTCTAATTCTAAAGTGAAAATTTCTTTTAGTTGTAAAGTTACATCGGCATCTTCAACGGCATATTCTTTGGCATCTTCGACTGGAACATCACGCATTGATTTTTGATTCTTGCCTTTTTTTCCAATTAACGTTTCAATGGATTGTGGGGCATACTTCAAGTAGGTTTCTGCTAAAATATCCATGTTATGGCGCATATCTGGATTAATTAAATAATGCGCAATCATGGTATCGAATAATTTTCCTTTAACAGAAACACTATAATTCGAAAGAATTTTTAAATCGTATTTTAAATTTTGACCAATTTTCTCGATGCTTTCATTTTCGAAAAATGGAACAAATTTTTCTATTAAAGTTTGTGCTTCCTCTTGATTTTCAGGAAACGGAACATAAAATCCTTTTCCTTTTTCGTAAGAGAAAGAAATTCCAACCAGCTCAGCGTGCAAGGCATCTAATCCTGTGGTTTCGGTATCAAAACATACAGCAGCTTGGTTTTGTAAATTTTGCAACAGCAAGCGCAAGCCCAAATCACCTTGAACTATTTGATAAGAATGTGTGGTGTTTTCTAATGTATTGTAAAATTGCTGGCGTCCTTCATCTGAAGAATCATCTGCTATAGCACTGCCAAAAAGATCAAACTGATCTTCGTTTTTTGTCCCTACAGCTTTTGGGAGTGTTTTTTTGTACAGTTTATTTTCATCAATAGGACTAGCTGTGGTGGTTACAGTTCCACCTTTTTTGAATATAGCGTCAAATTGTTCTGCCATTCGTCTGAATTCTAATTCATTGAATAGTGCATCTGTTTTCTCAACATCAGGGGTAGATAATTTATAATCCGTTTCTTCGAAAATAACAGGGCAATCCAATAAAATTGTCGCTAGAGTTTTAGATAATAATCCTTTTTCTTTGTTTGCTTCAATATTTTCTTTCATTTTACCTTTTAGCTTATCGGTATTTGCTAAAAGATTTTCCATGGTTCCAAATTCCTTCAAGAATTTTTTAGCAGTAACTTCACCTACACCCGGTAAACCTGGAATATTATCAGCAGCATCACCCATCATACCCAAGAAGTCAATCACTTGATCGGGTCTTTCAATTTCGAATTTTGCTAAAACCTCGGGAATACCCCAGATTTCTATTCCATTACCCATTCGGGCAGGTTTGTACATAAATATGTTTTCAGAAACCAGTTGTGCAAAATCCTTATCTGGGGTTACCATAAAGACTTTGTAGTTTTGTTTTTCTGCTTGTTTTGCTATGGTTCCAATTAAATCGTCGGCTTCATATCCTTTTACTTCTATAATAGGAATATGCATGGCCTTCAGGAGTTCTTGAATGTAGGGAATGGCAATTTTTATGGCCTCTGGTGTAGCATCACGATGTGCTTTGTATTCTGGAAAAATCTCATTTCTCAATTGGCTTCCGCCGTTATCAAAAGCTACGGCTAAATGATCTGGTTTTTCTCTTTTTATTACGTCCATTAAGGAATTCATAAATCCCATAATGGCTGACGTGTCCATTCCTTTAGAATTGATTCGTGGATTTTTTATGAAAGCATAATAGCCTCTAAATATTAAGGCGTAAGCATCTAGAAGGAACAGGCGTTTTTGTTGTGACATGAACTGTGGTTTTTGTAAAGTTTTCAAAAGTACAAAACTTGTCAGATAAAGGAGAGCTGGTTTAAGTTATTTCTGTTTTATCTGCGATGTAACCCAATTTTATAAGAATATAATTTTAAGTGGCGTGTTCTTTTGTACGGATAGCGTATTGTTTTACTCGAAAGAAAACAGCTATAAATAATAAATAGTAATTTTTAATTCGTTTAAATTATAAGAATAATAATATGTAATAATAAAAAACATGTATTTTATCGATTAAATATGTATTTAATCGATATATTGTTTAATTTTACTGAATGCTTTTGAGGATTCGTTGTATTCTCTATTATTTAATCTTTTTATTTTATTTATTATGAAAAAAAATTACGCTACTACAAGGGTTTTACAAGCCTGTTTGTTATTTTTCATGATAATAACAACAAATGTGTTTGGCCAGGTGGGCATAGGAACGATAACACCAAATGCAAGTTCTGTTCTAGATGTTTCGTCGACAACCCAAGGAATGTTGACCCCTAGAATGACAACGGCACAACGAACGGCTATTGCGAGCCCTGCAGATGGTTTGATGGTGTATGACACGGATTTGAAATCGTTTCATTATTACAATTCAGCGGTGACTTCATGGAATGTGATTAATAGCGGCGGTGCTACTGACAGACTTAAATTTAAGAGAATCAAATCTACAGATGTTTTAGCAACAGTTTTAGCTGCTGAGAAAGCGGCCGGTGGTGGAAGTAAGTATCTTTTAGATTCAGGAACTTTATATGAAATAAATGGACAAATATTAATGGATCTTCCTATTGAATTGAATAATGCTTATATCGCAGGAATGGATTCAGGAGAGGATAAATTAGTTAATGTTAGTGGAGATCTTTTTACAGGAACAACTGGTGGATCTATTAGAGTGGTTACTCTAGTGGCATCAGGATCAGGTAGAAAAGTCTTTAATATCACAGCAGATAAATCTCAAAATTTAATTCTAAGAGATTGTATTGTTGCAAATTCATCTAGTGTTGGCTTAATATCAGGATTTTCATTAGTTTTTGTTAGTGTTGTGCAATTTGTAGCTAATTCAAATGGAATCATTTACGAAAACATTACAGAATTATTGATTAGTAATACGGGGTGGTTTAGTAATAACTCTGGTACGTATGAGAAGCTTCAAGGTACATTTGATTTGGTACAAAAACAAGGAGGATTTAGTGAAGTATCTGGGTCAAGTATTGGTTTTGATGTGTCCTCTAATCCTACAATAACAGGAGATGCTGTTATAGAGTCGGTTGTGTTTACAGGAGTGACTACTGGAAAATATGTGAATGGATATACTGGTGTAGGTGTTTATACAGGGTACAATTTTAATAATAAATGGAATATTCGTTGCCCGGGAATTCCTCAAGAAACAGATTTGGTAGCTACTGGAGGATTGGCTTTTAATTATGAGGTTGGCTTTGGAGGGACTACTACTTTTAATTCCGCCAGTCCGAGTAATATTGTAAAAGTTGGAGGTGATTCAGTTGCTTCTAATCTGTTTAGATTGTCTACTGATAATCCAGCAGTTAGTAATAGACTTAAGTATTTGGGTAGTGGTAAAAGATTTTTTAATGTTAGTGGATCCATTTCTTTTCAAGTTTCAGGGGCTTCAATTTATATAATTTATGTTGCTAAAAATGGATCAACGACGGGTTTGACACAATATAAAGTTTATGGAAGAGGAGCGGCTTTAAATGATATTGTCGTGGTACCTATAAATGCCATCGTTGAATTATCTAATGGTGATTATGTTGAGGTTTTTGCTCAGAAGTATTCAGGTCCGACTTCATTTATTACAACAAATATGACTCTAATATTAAATTAGAATAGTAAAAGGAATTGTCTGTTTAAAATTGCATAATTCGAATTACAGAATAATGCAATTTTTTATATGTTTACTTCGGTTCTTTTTTAAGCTTTAATCAACCGTTAAATTTTAATTAATTAAAAGTGGCATTAGTTTATTCTTTTGTTATTTTGTCTAAAATTTAATTAAAATGATATTTCGTATCGTATTCTTGTGTTTAATTCTTCTCATTATTGAGCTTTATACCTTTCAAGTGTTAAAAACTTTGATAAAATCAAAGCCCGCATTGTTTTCAATTCAGTTTATTAGCCTATTGATTTTAATATACATTGTTTATGCCTTTTCACAGTTCAATAGAAGCGTAGGACAAACACAACAAACGATGTTGACTACAGGTTTGTTATTAATTGTTTATGTCCCAAAATTAATTTTGACCCTTGTGCTAATGGGTGAAGACATTTTTAGATTAGGTGCAGGAACCGTAAATTATTTTATTGATTATGACAAAGGCGCTGATTTCCTAAATTCCAGACGAAAATTCATCAGTCAAATAGGATTAGGAATAGCAGCAGTTCCGTTTTTATCATTGATTTATGGAGTTACTGTTGGTAAATACAATTATAAGGTCATCAAACAACGTATTTTTTTTCCTGATTTACCAGAAGCTTTTGATGGTTTTACGATTACTCAAATATCAGATGTTCACAGTGGCAGTTTTGATAATCCAGAAAAAATTAATTACGCGATTGATCTGGTAAATGAGCAAAATTCAGATCTTATTTTGTTTACTGGCGATATCGTGAATACGGATGCCAAGGAAATGCATCCTTGGATAGAAACATTCAATAAAATTAAAAAGCACGAATACGGTAAATATTCTGTTTTAGGAAACCACGATTACGGTGAATATGTTACATGGCCAACAGAAGCTGCAAAAGAAGATAATTTTAAAGCTATAAAAAACTTATATTGGGAAATAGGTTTCAATTTATTGCTGAATGAACATACGTTTATTGAAAAGGAAGGTGCTAAAATAGCGTTAGTTGGTGTCGAAAACTGGGGTCATAACTTCAAGCAGGCCGGAGATTTAAATAAAGCAGCTGGATCTTTAAAGAAAGAAGATTTCAAGATTTTGATGAGTCATGATCCTTCACATTGGGAGCATGTAGTGCAACATGATGACAAACATTACCATCTCACGCTTTCTGGGCACACACATGGAATGCAATTTGGTATCGAAATTCCAGGATACTTTAAATGGAGTTTGGCACAGTATGTTTATAAACAATGGGCGGGTTTATATGAAAACCTAGGAAGATACGTTTATGTTAATAGAGGTTTTGGTTTTCATGCTTATCCGGGTAGAGTAGGTATTATGCCGGAAATAACAGTCATTGAACTAAAAAAAGGTGTTAATGTGGCATAATACGTTAAAAATGCTACATTTGTAAAGTAGATATCTCTTTTTAGTGAATTTTAAAAATTAAATTTTTGGTTTTATGTCAAAATTTGGAGAACTTATAAATACTCAAGTACCTGTGTTAATCGATTTTTACACAGAATGGAACGAATCTTCCGTTTCAATGCATCCTGTTATCAGAGATGTAGCAGCTGCCCTTGGCGATAAAGCAAAAGTTATAAAAATTGATGTAGATAAAAATCAAGAGTTAGCAGATGCCTTGCGCATCAAAGGTTTGCCTACTTTGATGATTTACAAACAAGGTCAAATGATTTGGAGACAGTCTGGAGAATTAGATGCTAATACGCTTATTGGAATCGTGCAAGAACAATTGTAAACGTGCTTTTGAGTCTTACAAAGCACCACAATTAAAATTATTTTCTTTTAAAAAAGCCAGTGTTTTTGGTAGCACGTATTCAAGATTTTTGAATGCTTTTATACTGTCATGAAAAACAATGATGCTTCCTGGCTTTAGATTAGACAGGACATTGTTTAAACATTGTTCTCTGGATAGTGTGGTATCAAAATCAGCGCTAAGGACATCCCACATAATTATTTTGTACCCTAATTTTCGTATTTCTATTGATTGAGCCGTTTTTATCTTACCGTAAGGCGGACGAAATAGTTTATACTTTGAACTGTGATCTACAGTTTTTTCGATCACTTCTTCGCATAATCTAATATTTTTAAGGTAAGCATCAGCGGAAGTTTTCCAACCATTTAAGTGATTAAAAGTATGATTTCCTATACTATGACCATCGCTGATTACTTTTTTAAATATTTCGGGATGCTTGCCAATATTTTCTCCAATACAGAAAAAAGTAGCCTTCAAGTTGTATTTTTTTAATTCTTCCAAAACCCATATTGTAACTTTTGGAATTGGTCCGTCATCAAACGTGAGGTATACTGTATTTCCTGTATTGGAAACGTCCCAAGTATATTTTGAGAATATTTTTTTGATAAACCAATTCGTCTTTATCCAGTAGAATTTCATTTTGTAGTTATAAAATTAAAAAAAGGTAGCGACATTTTTCAACGTCGCTACCTTTTCTAATTGCTTTTAAGATTACTCTTTTTCTCGTCCAAATCGTTCAAACATTTTGATATACGTGTTGAATGTGATTTTGTTTTTGTTGTAGAAATCTATATCACCATGCTCTTTCATCACTTGTAAGAGACTTCTATAACGCTCAATGTCTATAATGATGGGAGTTGCAATACTGCTCTGCTCAGAAGATTTAAGGTTGCCATAATAGTTGAGGTTCTCTTGATACTTACCTACTAATTTTTTTAGTAATTGTTGCGCTTTTACTTTTTCTCCAATTTTGTAATATCCGCCGGCGAAAGGTTCTACTAAGGAATAATATTCAAAATACTCTACTGGCATTTTTGTCATTGCCAATTCGATAATGTTTTTTGCCTTATCTTTTTGTCCTTCAATAATTAGCTGATTCATTAATCTTGATAGATTAGTTCGATAGGTAATGCTATTTCTTCGGGTCTCTGGATCATGATAAATGGTTGGACTTTCGCTATTTCCCCAATCCCATTTCATTACTTTGGCATACATTTTATCGGCATCTATTTGTCCCATTTCAAGGGGACCTCCATCTTTAGGGATAATTGTTCTTACTGGAACTAATTTGTATACCATCCCTTCTAGTTGAAGATATTCTTTCATCCAGATATAATCTTCATTATCAAATGCGCCTCCACTAAAATAAATAGGTCGTTTCCAGTTGTTATTGGCAACAATATCCAGCATCATCAATCTGTTTTTGTACAACGCATTTTTACTTACATCCAAATCAATGTAGGGCACTATTGAATCATTGTATTTAGCAGAAACAACTTTATTTTTAATAATGATGTTTTTATCTACGGGGATTCTGATTTTATTGGTAGGGTAAAAATGAATGGTTTGACCATTTTGCATTTCAACAGTTGATTTTGGATTTTTAATAAAATCGATAAAATCTTTTATATCCCAGCGGCTTTCAATTTTAGGAATGTGAGCTACATAGTCCAGCTTGTCACCAACATATTGATCGTGTGTAAACGAAATGGGTAAAGGATCAGATTCGTAGGTTTTAGTTTTCATTTGGTCAATGTACCAATCTGTCATAAATAAACTTGTATTTACAATTTTGACATCTGTTCTTACTTTTTCAATTTCTTGAGCGTACCAGAGGGGGAAGGTATCGTTATCACCAATAGTAAATAAAATTGCGTTAGGATCACAAGAAGTAAGGTATGCTTTGGCCATGGCTAAAGCAGTATATTTATCAGAACGATCGTGATCATCCCAATTTTGAGAGGCCATAAGTACCGGAGCGGCTAGTATACTCGCTGCGATAATAAGTGGACCGGCAATTTTTGGAGCTAAATATTTTTGTGCACTTTCATACAACGCGTAAACCCCAAATCCAATCCAAATAGCAAATACATAAAACGATCCCACTAAGGCATAATCTCTTTCTCGAGGCTCAAATGGCCTTTCGTTTAAGTAGATTTTCAATGCTATTCCGGTAAATAGAAATAAAGTGAGTAGCACATAAAAGCTTTTCAAATCTTTATTAGCATGGTACATTAAGCCAATGAGACCTAGGATAAAAGGCAGGAAAAAATACACATTTCTACCTTTGTTGTTCAATACATCGGAAGGTAGGTTTTCTTGACTTCCTAAATGCAATTCATCTATAAATGATATCCCACTAAGCCAGTTTCCATCCAGGTAATCATATCTTCCTTGAATATCATTTTGACGACCAACAAAGTTCCACATCAAATACCTCCAGTACATATAGCCAAACTGGTATTCAACCATAAAGCCTAAATTGTCTGCTGTTGTAGGTTTCTCAATTATAAGATAATCACCATAGCTTTTCAGAAACTTAATATACCCTTCATTATCAATTTGTTTTTGCGCGTAAGCTTGTCTGAATTCATTTATGGTTTTCTGTGTTTCGTTTTTCAGTTGTGCAATGGCTTTATTATAATCTTCCTCGCTTAACTGACTTGGATCAATGCCGTATTTAGCTAAATCATCTTCATAAGGATAGTTAGGGTTTTGCCTAAACTCAGGTGGATTAGTAAAATTCATATAATTTTCAATATGATCACCACTCCACATTCTTGGTAAAATCGTTTTGTGGTTGTCATCTGTATTTTGATCTGCATTTTTGAAATTATTTACAATAACGTAGGTGTTGGTCTTATAATCTCTTTCGTAGTTGGGTGCTTTATCCAGATAGGGGGTGTCTTCATCTAAACCTGAAAATGCTTCGGTATATTGTGGTCCGTAAAACAGCGGATTTACTCCGTACTGTTCTCTGTTATAATATGCAAGAACTTCACGTGCATCAGAAGGTTTGTTTTCATTAATTACAGTATTGGCGTTAGCGCGAATGGGTAACATGGTCCAAGTAGAAAATCCAATTAGGATAAAAAGAATGCACAGAATTAGAGTATTGGCGGTTGCTAGGCCTTTATTGTTGGTGTATTTCAATCCGAAATAAAATAAGGCTGCCAGTAAGATAGTAACAAATATTGTTCCTGAATCAAATGGTAATCCTAAGCTGTTCACCATAAAGACTTCGGTTTTACCAAAGAATCCCATGGTCATAGGAAGCAGTAATTTGAAAATAAAAAGTAAGATAGCAATTACCACCACATTGGAAATCAGGAAACTTTTAAGGGTAACAACTTTATAATTTTTGAAAAAATAAAGAAAACCAATAGCAGGAATTGTTAATAACGCCATAAAGTGAACTCCAAAAGAAAGTCCAACAACAAGAGAAATGATTAATAACCATTTGTTGCCTCTTGGTTTATTCATGTCTTGTTCCCAACGTAAACCCAACCAAAATAGTAGCGCAATAAATAAAGACGCCATAGCGTAAACTTCTGCCTCCACTGCGTTAAACCAAAAACTATCCGAGAATGTATATGCTAGAGCGCCAACAAATGAACTTCCTAATATTACAATCTCATTATTTTTATTTGATTCTGAAAATCGAGAAACTAATTTTTTCAATACCATCGATGAAGACCAAAAAAGGAAAAGTATGGTAAATGCACTCGAAAATACAGACATCATATTGACCATTAGGGCAATTTTAGTATCATCAGTAGCAAACATGGCAAAAAAAGCACCAATCATTTGATATAAGGGAGCTCCCGGTGGGTGACCAACTTCTAGTTTGGCTGCAGTGGCAATGTATTCACCACAATCCCAAAAACTCATGGTAGGTTCAACAGTCAAAGTGTAGGTTAATAATGCGATTCCAAATGTAAGCCAACCGATGATGGTATTCCATTTATTGAAATTGAATGCTGCTTTATCCATGTACTAAAATTTAATTTAATTGTAAGTTACAAAGAAAATGTTTTTTTGTTTAACCATAGTAGCATTAACATTATTTTCTGGAAAAGTAATGCAATTTAATAACGTGTTGATTGTGAGGTTTTTTCATCAAACACTAGATCTGAATTTAAATTTAGGCGATTTTTTTTTGATAAAAAGGCAAAAAAAGTTTGTACAAACTAAATATTATTTTAAATTTGCACTCGCTTAGCAGCAACGCTGGTCTATGGTGTAATGGTAACACAACTGTTTTTGGTGCAGTCGTTCAAGGTTCGAGTCCTTGTAGACCAACAGAAGGCCCCTCAATTTTGAGGGGCTTTTTTTATGGGATAGATTAAAGAAAGCGATATTGAATTTTTATGGATCATAACGAAAACCTGTGGAGTAGCAAAAATTAAGCGTAAATATTTGTTAGTCTGAAAAGGAAAAACTCTATGTTCCTCACGCCTCTAAATTGAGATCTAAACGCTTTTATTTTTGCATTAAAGGATTCTGCAGAAGCATTGGTACTTCTGTTGTCAAAATAGTTTACTATCGTTTGGTAATGATTCTGTATTGATSTAGATATTGTATTAAATGATTTAAACTCAGCCTGAGCTACTTTTTCATGCCATCTAGCTAATTTGCTTAGACCATAAATTTTATCGGTGGTATTCTCAAAAACATTTCGTAAGTCTTGCGATAGCTGATATGCTTTTTCAATATTTGGATATAATTCGAATAATAATTTTGCTCTTTGAGTTTGGTTTTCAGACCATTTAGATTTGTTTTTATACAAAATATATCGACTTCTGGCCAGTAATTGCTTAATGGTGTCGCCGTTAGATAGTGTTATAGGCTCGTATCTAGTTTTTGTGGTTTTAGCTTTTTCAATAGCTTCATTCTCCATATCAATTGCTTGCCACCTATATTTGATTCTAATTTCTTGTAAAGCTTCAAGTGCTAGTTTTTGAACATGGAATCGATCCGTAACTCTTACTGCATTAGAAAAGCATTTCTTGGCAATAAGCCCCATATTAGCTGCCATATCGAGTGTTATTTCGGTAACCGAATTTCTTAGCTTTAGCGGTATTTTTTCTAATATAGCAATTACTGTTTCTGCTTTGGTTCCAGCTACCATGGCTACTATAGTCCCCTTTCTGMCTTTTCCTGCTTTGTTGGTCACAATAGTATAGAGTTCGCCATTRGAGAGRGATGTCTCATCTATTGATAAACGTTTCCCAATGTTTTCAGGAAAAACAAGCCATTGTTTAGCATGCGACTTTTGTTTCCATGCTTTAAAATCACTTAAGTAMTCTTTGTACTGATATTGCAAATTCCTTCCAGAAACCCCATAGAAAGAGGCGATAGCACTACAGTCATTTGGGCTGGAATCTATTGATCTCTTTTAAAAAAGACGCAAACTCCTGTGTTACACGAGTTCCGTCCGCTACTAAATTCCAATCTCTAAAAACCACTTTTCCTGTGTCTTCGTTAAGCCATCGTCTGCGAGTAATATGTAGATATACCTGATGCCCCCGAATAGGAAAATCCTGAACTGTAATCTCATCAAAGAAGCCTTTTGAGCTTAACTTATAGGGCCTGTATTCTTTAGGAATCGAATTTATCTCTTTAAGTTATATATGCAAGACTTCATCTCCTTTCTTGTAAGAGGTCAATTCAAAATATTCAACAATAATTTCAGGTAATAATAACTTGATTAGTTCGCTATAGGAGTCTTGCATTTGGTATAATTTGGAAACACAAATATCTAGATTTTAATATTTCCCCACAACATTTTGTCTTGATCCATTTTTATTTCTTTAAATTATTAATTGTTAGTTTAAAAAACCGGAGTTAATCAGGAGTTAGATTTTAAAGGTAATGACAGGTTTTGTAGCATGATTGACCAAGTCTTCGCTGATGCTTCCAGTAAAAAAATGAGCCAATCCAGTTCTGCCATGAGTGCATAGTCCTATTAGGTCAGCATCAATGGCTTTTGAAAAATTAACAATTCCGTTTTCGATATTAGTATCATTAAAAATGTGTAAAGAGTAGTTTTGAATGTCGTAGTTCTTGATGAACTTGCTCATTATTTTTTCTGCATCAAGAGTAGTCTTGAAGCTGTTTGGAGTGCAAATAAAAACTAAAAATAGGTTTGCATCAAAAATTGCGGCAAAATCGCGCATTTTGGCAAAAGGTTTTTTTGTTTCTGGTGAAAAATCAGAAGCAAATACCATTTTTTTGAATTTTAATTCGCCTATCTCTTTTTTAATTACTAAAACTGGTATTTCAGAGAGGCGCACCACTTTTTCAGTGTTAGAGCCGATCAATAGCTCTTCAATTCCAGAAGTTCCATGAGATCCCATTACGATGAGGTCTATCTTATTTTTTTTGTTAAATGCTAAAATGCCACTAAAAGCTCTTTCGTATTGAACGGAAGTGTTTACAGTAATTCCAGCTAAGTAGGGTTGCTCTTTAATTTTTTCCAGTTTTTCATTTGCTTTTTTTATTAGCAGTATATCTTCACGAATGCTGCTGCCTCCGGTTGTTGTCCCGCTTGTGTGATTCGGTATTTCTAATAAATGCAAGAGGTATAGTTCGCATTTAGTTTTTTGTGCAATCAGTGCAGCGGCCTTCAAAGCATTTGCAGCATGTTCAGAAAAATCGGTGGGAACTAAAATGCGTTTCATAATACAAAAGTGTTAAATTATGGTAAAAATGGTTGTTTTAATTGACTTTTAAAGGTAAGAAATTATTTTACACCGAGTGATTATTTTAGTTTATAAAAAAAAACACTATATTTGCACCGTTATTTATTAAAATCTAGATAATGAGGGGACTAAATGTCCCCTCTTTTTATAAAAATATGACATTTAAAGAAAAAGTAAATACGTTATTGGCAGAATGCCTTTTAGAAAAGCCATCAATTTTTTTGATAGACCTTGTTATCACTGATGCTTTCAAGGTAATTGTGACTGTAGATGGTGATAATGGAGTGGCGCTTCAGGATTGTATAGATGTAAGTCGTTTTATAGACAATGACCTAGATCGTGAGGAACAAGATTATTCCTTAGAAGTAGCTTCAGTAGGGGTTGGATCGCCATTAAAATTAGTAAGGCAATACAAGAAAAATATAGGGAGAACTTTGATTGTAAAGACTGGGACAGAAATAATTGAAGCAGAATTAGTAGAAGCTAATGATGATTTTGTAGTTTTGTCATGGGAAGCAAGAGAGCCTAAAAAGGTAGGAAAAGGTAAAGAAACAGTTCAGAAAGAACTTAAACTGCCTTATGAGGATATAAAAGAAGCAATTGTTACAGTAACATTTTAATTAAAGAATTCGCATGGAAAATTTAGCATTAATCGATTCATTCTCAGAGTTTAAAGATGATAAACTTATTGATCGTGTAACGCTTATGGCAATTTTAGAAGATGTATTTAGAAATGCATTGAAAAAAAAATACGGTTCAGATGATAATTTCGATATTATTATAAATCCTGATAAGGGAGATATGGAAATATGGCAAAGAAGAGTGATTGTTTCTGATGAAGATTTGGATTTTGATCATCTTGAAATTACTCTAACTGAAGCTAGAAAAATCGAACCTGATTTTGAAATTGGTGAAGAAGTTTCCGAAGAAGTGAAATTAATTGATTTAGGAAGAAGAGCGATTTTAGCTTTACGACAAAATTTAATTTCAAAAATTCATGAGCATGACAATACAAATCTTTACAAACAGTTTAAAGATTTAATTGGTGATATTTATACTGCTGAAGTACATCATGTGCGACCTAGAGTGGTGATATTGGTTGATGATGAAGGAAACGAAATCATTTTGCCAAAAGAAAAACAAATACCATCTGATTTTTTCCGCAAGGGAGATAATGTAAGAGGGATAATTGAAAGCGTTGAATTAAAAGGAAATAAACCTCAAATTATCATGTCTAGAACTTCGGAGAAGTTTTTAGAGAAATTGTTTGAACAAGAAATTCCTGAAGTTTTTGACGGTTTAATTATGGTTAAAAAAGTGGTAAGAATACCGGGTGAAAAAGCAAAAGTAGCCGTTGATTCTTATGATGATAGGATTGATCCAGTAGGAGCTTGTGTAGGTATGAAAGGGTCTCGTATTCACGGAATTGTTCGTGAATTAGGAAATGAAAACATCGATGTAATCAATTATACGAGTAACATCCAATTGTTTATTACTAGAGCATTAAGTCCAGCTAAAGTATCGTCTATCAAAATTAATGAAGAGACCAAAAGAGCAGAGGTTTTCTTGAAGCTTGAAGAAGTTTCAAAAGCAATTGGTCGTGGTGGGCATAATATTAAATTAGCGGGTTTGTTAACTGGCTATGAGTTAGATGTTATTCGCGAAGGCGATGTTGCTGGTGCAACTGCTGATGAGGATGATGTTGAATTAACAGAGTTTTCAGATGAAATTGAAGACTGGGTTATCGAAGAGTTTGCAAAAATTGGTTTAGATACTGCAAAAAGTATTTTAAAACAAGATGTTGAAGATTTAGTACGAAGAACAGACCTAGAAGAGGAAACGATTTTAGATGTAATGAGAATATTGAAAGAGGAATTTGACAGTTAGTCAATGTTTCTTCAACGATAAACATGCCACTTTACAATTAATTCTTACTCGGTAGGTACCGAGGCAGGAGTAGAGTGAGGAATAACAAAAAAGGTAATAATAAAAAGGTTGTATGTCTGAAGAGAGAATTATTAGAATAAACAAAGTTTTAAGGGAATTGAACATTTCTTTGGAAAGAGCTGTGGATTATCTAAAAGATAAAGGAATTGCTATTGAGGCAAATCCAAACACAAAGATTTCTGATGACGTGTACAATGTCTTGTGCGGTCAGTTTGCTGGTGACAAAGGGAATAAAGAAGCTTCAAAAGAAGTAGGAGAAGAGAAAAGGAAAGAAAAAGAGGCTTTGCGTTTAGAGCGAGAGAAAGAAATTGAAGACAAGCGTAAAATTGAGGAAGATCGTCTTAAACAACAGGAGGTTATAAAAGCGAGAGCGGTTATATCTGCACCGGTTCAAGTAGGTAAAATTGACCTGAATCCAAAGAAGCCTTCTATTATCTCGCCTACAAAAGCAGTTGAGAAAGTTGAAACTCCAGTTGCTAAAGCACCTGAAGTAAAGCCAGTTGTAAAAGAAGTAACTTCAGAAAAAGGAATTTCAGAACAACCGTTGCAAGAAAAGGTTCTGGAAGAAAAAATTGTTTCAGACAAAAAAGAGGTAAAACCTATTGCTGGAATAAAAGAAGTTAAAATAGAGACTCCAAAAGAAGTCGATGCTGAACAAAAAGTAGTTGAAAAAACCGAGACGGTTAAATCGGATGAAGCGCCTGTTGATGAAACCATCGCAACGCAATATCAAAAACTTTCGGGAACTACTTTAACAGGTCAAATAATTGATTTATCTCAATTTAACAAACCGAAAAAGAAAAAAGAAGAACCAAAAATCACTCCAAATAAACCGGGTGCTCCAGGTTCGGCTGCTGCTAATGCAAATAAAAATAAGCGTAAAAGGATTGCTCCTAAACCAGGTGCTCCCAGACCGCCGGCTATACCAGGAGTTCCTGGTGCGCCAAATCCGAATAAAATTACCCCAAATGTTGGTGGTGGCGGATTTAATGCCAACAGAAGTGCAAGACCTGGTTTCGTAAAAGGAAACAGACCTGCAATTGTTGCAAAAGTTGAGCCAACAGAAGAGGAAGTTAAAAATCAAATTAGAGAGACTTTAGAGAAACTACAAGGTAAAGGAGGTAAATCTAAAGCGGCTAAATATAGAAGAGATAAAAGAGATACGCACCGTCAGAAATCTGATGATGAGCAAAGAGCTATTGACGAAGGAAGTAAAACCATTAAGGTTACGGAATTTGTTACGGTAGGTGAAATTGCGATCATGATGGATGTGCCAATTACGAAAGTAATCGGTACTTGTATGTCACTTGGTATCATGGTTACCATGAACCAACGTCTTGACGCAGAAACGTTGACAATCGTTGCAGATGAATTTGGTTATGAAGTTGAATTTATTACGGTTGACATTGAAGAAGCAATTCAAGTTGTTGAAGACAGAGAAGAAGATCTAGTTTTCAGAGCGCCAATTGTAACGGTAATGGGTCACGTAGATCATGGTAAAACATCGTTGCTGGATTACATTCGTAAAGAAAACGTAATCGCAGGGGAATCTGGAGGAATTACACAGCATATTGGTGCCTACGGAGTAACTTTGGATAACGGACAAAAAATTGCATTTTTAGATACACCGGGTCACGAAGCGTTTACAGCGATGCGTGCGCGTGGTGCTCAAGTTACCGATATTGCTATTATTGTGATTGCTGCTGATGATGACATCATGCCGCAAACTAAAGAAGCAATTAGCCATGCTCAAGCAGCTGGAGTTCCTATCATATTTGCTATCAATAAAATTGATAAACCAAATGCTAATCCTGAAAAAGTAAAAGAAAGATTAGCTGGTATGAATCTACTTGTTGAAGATTGGGGTGGAAAAATTCAATCACATGATATTTCTGCAAAAGTAGGAACAGGTGTAAAAGAATTATTAGAAAAAGTATTGCTAGAAGCAGAACTTTTAGATCTAAAATCAAACCCAAACAAAGCTGCACAAGGTACAGTCGTTGAGGCTTTCCTTGATAAAGGTAAAGGATATGTTTCTACTATATTAGTTCAAAACGGAACATTGAAAATTGGAGATTACATGTTGGCTGGTAAGCATCATGGTAAAATTAAAGCCATGCATGATGAAAGAGGGAACATAGTAACTGTTGCGGGTCCTTCGACTCCGGTTTCAGTACTTGGTCTTGATGGAGCAGCGACTGCGGGTGATAAGTTCAATATTTTCGAAGACGAAAAAGAAGCAAAACAAATTGCCTCAAAACGTTCGCAATTGATGCGTGAGCAGTCCGTTCGTACTCAACGTCACATTACGTTAGATGAGATTGGACGTAGAATTGCATTGGGTCAATTTAAAGAATTGAACATTATCCTTAAAGGGGATGTAGATGGTTCGGTTGAAGCATTATCTGATTCGTTCTCTAAATTATCTACAGAAGAAATTCAAATTAATATAATACACAAAGGAGTTGGAGCGATTACAGAGACTGACGTAATGTTGGCTTCTGCATCTGACGCAATTATCATTGGATTTAATGTACGTCCTGCTGGAAATGCACGACAATTAGCAGATAAAGAAGAAATCGATATCCGTTACTACTCTATTATCTATGCAGCAATTGATGACTTGAAAGATGCAATGGAAGGAATGTTAGCTCCGGAAATGAAAGAAGAAATTCTAGGTACTGCTGAGATCAGAGAGATATTCAAAATCTCTAAAGTAGGTTCAATTGCAGGTTGTATGGTTATGGATGGTAAAATTTCCAGAAATGCTAAAATGAGAATCATTAGAGAGGGTGTTGTTGTCTTTACTGGAGAATTGTTAGCGTTGAAACGTTTCAAAGATGATGTAAAAGAAGTAGCCAAAGGATACGATTGTGGTATTCAAGTAAAAGGATACAACGACATCGAAGAAAGAGATGTTATTGAATCGTACCATGAAGTAGCAATAAAAAAGAAATTGAAATAGAATTTTAATATATTTATGAAAAATCCCGAGCAATCGGGATTTTTTTTGTTTTAGCTTTGTTGATATAAGTATAAGTACAACGGTAAAGAACTGCAAGACGAGTTGGGGCTTAACATGTACGACTATGGAGCAAGAAATTACGACCCCGCACTTGGCAGATGGATGAACATAGACCCGTTGGCGGAAACATCAAGACGATTTAGTCCATATACCTATGCTCTTAATAATCCTATCTATTTTATAGACCCTGATGGAATGCAAGCTGATGACTGGAAAACAGATAAAAACGGGCATTTAACCTATAATCCATTCATTACTAAAAATAATGCTTCTGATCGATTAGCAGAAGGAGAAAAATATATAAGAACAACCGGAACCGAAAATGTTTCAAATGATGCAGGAAATTATACTCTAACCTATAATGACGATGGTAGTATCTCATCTTCTAATAATAATTATGGTGGAGATTTCCCAGTAATTAGTGAATTTTCAGAAAGAAATAATTCAGAGAGAGAAACAGCTCAAAGTTTAGAAGGCACAACATTAGCTTTAATTGTACTCGGATTAGATGTAGCTAAAGAAATCATAGGAGCAACCTTCAGGCTTATGAATAAAAACAGCACTAATTTCAGTCCCAAACTTTATACCAGTGGATGGACGGGAGGTAGTGTTGGTCGAATAACCACATATAATCTAGGTTAACTGCAGGTAAGATTGGTACTGGAGTAGGCTTATATTCACTTGGTAAGACTGGAATAAATGTAGCCAGAGGTGATATCTCAGCTCAACAAGGAGCAGTCGATGGTGTTTTTGGTGCAATTGGTACTTTTGGAGGTTGGAAAGGAGCGGTAATCGGCGCTAGTTATGAGTTAGGTAAAGTAGTTGGACCAAGTACTGGGTACGGTAATGATAATACAAAATGGTTTAAATGATGATGATATTTTTAGATTTCTTATTTTATAAAGTGTACTGGTGGAACACTAAAATTATTAAACAAAAAGAGTCTCCTTTTTTCTACACAATAGTAGGGGTTTCAGCATTTTACATAATTAACTACACAACAATTGTAATTGGCATTTATTTACTTTTTAATAAAAGTATTTTACATTACCCTAAATGGGTGCAGATTGGATCAATGATTTTAACTGTCTGTTTTTGCTATTATTACTACATGTATAAAAGAGATAGAAAGGAAATTATTACATACTTTAAATATTTAGACTCAAAAAAAATAAGAATGTTAAATATCAGCTTTATCATCTATATAGTAGTAACAATTGTGTCTCACTTTTGGTTTGTAATTCTCGCTAGAGAAAAGTAAATAAGGTAATAACAACGATAGCGCAGATTTTCAATCTGTGCCCGTAAACCCGATGGTATGGCTCCAACATGGGTATTAGGAGCAGACGGTAAAAATGCTGCAACAAGTACAGTGAATACTGATGGAAGTTTGACTTGGAAGAATGCAACTGCAGATACTCAAAGAATTGGTAATGATCTAAATGAAACTGCAACTGGTAGAAGTCAACTAGAGAAATTGGAAAAATCCGACATCAAAGTAAGTTTAAGTATTTCTTCTAAAGATAATACTGAACGTAATGGCAACAAAGTTAGTCGTACTTATGGATAAACTGAACAGGGTGGTAAAGAAGGTACAAAAGCAAATAAAGATGGTAATTACAGCATTAAGGAAGCATCAATAGCAATCTACGAAGGAACTATAAATAATGGAATTTCTGCTGAAACGCCGCGCCTTGCTGGATTGACAACTGACCAAGCTATTGGTTCCATCGCTGGTCATGAAATTGTACATGCTATTGATAAAGAAATTTATAAAGACTTTAAATACGCTAACAGTCATGCAGGAAAACAAAGACCAGGCCGAGAAGTAAAGACCAAAGAAATTGGATCAAAAATAACTGAAGAATCAAAAAACAAATAAACATGAAAAGACTTTTTTTTTACATATTGATAAGCTTCGTAGTTTCAAATTGCGATGTCCATTCTCAAAAAACAAGTTCGCCTCAGAATCTGAAAATACCAGATTCAATATATAATAAGTTAGAGAAATTTTATATAGAAGAAAGAGGAACTATAAATAGTCATATAAATGTTTATAATTTACTTAGTAAAAAAAGGAATGATTTTAAATCTGGAGTTTATTCATTTAATTTAAATGGACCTCATTTTCCAAGACGCATATTTATATTTAATAATAATAAAACTTATATATTTAAGTCAGTAGGTTCTTTTGATTCAATTGGAGTTTTACAGGAATTTATAGAATGTAATAAACTTTTAAATATATCAGAAGCTGACAGGGTAAAATACTTAAAAGCTATTAGTAATTATTTACAGGATGAATTAGGTCAGACATATGGAGCTGAAATAACTATCGATAAATAGGGCTATTTATACCCCGACGTCCTTGATATGCATAACGTGTAGCTGTTATCGCAGTTTTTAAACTGTGCCCACACAGTAAAGTAAAACCAAGATTGCTTAGATGTTTCGGTAACTCTATCGCATATTTACAATCTTTACCCACAAATAAAGGCATTATAAACGAATTAAAACAGGAAACCCTTTTCAATTTTAATTGGTTTTATTTTATCGAATAGGGTGCTTTTCAGGTATTGCCACGTTTTGTAAATGGTATTAATATAAAACGTTTAATAGATTATTTAATCTCATCTTGGTTCATGTGTGACTGACCGCAAAAGCCTGTCTTAAACGTCCCAATTGTGATCGATAACACTGGGAAGCCAAAGCATGTTAAAACAAGAAACCACTCAATTTGAGTGGTTTCTTGTTTTAATTTAAAGAAGGCTACTTTTACTTATTAGGTTTTATAAGATGTACATTGGGATAGCTTTTTCGAATTTCTATCAAATTTCTCTCTGCGTCAATTCGTGTCTTGAAATTTCCTACCCAGACTTTGTAGTTTGGTGTAAAAAAAAAGATAGTGCCGTCAATTTCTCTAAATTCTTGTCTAAAGGCACTCAGTGTACTTTTTGCTTTTTCGCTTTCGCCGCTGAATATTTGAATTTTATAGCTATCATTTATGGTGTTGGAAATATTGTTTTTTCTCTTTTCATTTAATAATTGTTCAAATTTAGAGTCTTGTTTTAGAGTAATATTTCCATCTTGTGCATTGGTGTTCAGATAGGAAATACAGAATGTAAGTGAGATGAAAAAGGCTTTTCTTGGGGCTAAAATTCTCATAATGTGATTGTTTTTGTGTAAAAATACTATTTAAGAAACAATACTCAAGTGCAAATGTTATTTAGAATAGATATAAATTGAAATTAAGACTATTTTAAGGTTTTGAGAATAGTTCTTAAGTCGTATTTTTGTGCAAGTTTTAAAATAAAGGAACAGTTTTTTATAAATCACTTAGAAAAAACTGTACCAATTTTTAGTAGATAATCATTATACTATATGAAAAAGGTGGGTAACCATAATTCGATCTCAAGGAAATTATTTTTTAGCATAGCTTTGATGCTATCTATTTCCTTTACTTCATTTGCTCAAGAAGCTGCTCCTGCGGTTGATGCCGCAGCTCCAGATGCTGCTGCTGCCTCACAAGGTGCTGACCCTGTTAAGGGTAAAGAGCTTTTTAATGCAAACTGTGCTGCATGTCACAAACTAGATGCTAAATCAACTGGACCGATGCTTAGGGGTATTGGAGCTAAATATGATGCTTCGTGGCTTCATAAGTGGGTTCGTAATAGCTCAGAGTTAATCAAGTCTGGCGATGCTCAAGCTGTAAAGGTGTATGAGGAGAATAATAAGGCAGTGATGTCTGCTTTTCCTCAACTTACGGATGGGGATATAGACAATATTATTGCCTATACTTCAGAACCGAAGGCAGAAGCTCCTAAGGCTGCGGTTGGAGTCGAAGCTGTTCCTGGAACTGGTTCTTCTGATGGCGGAGTTTCAAATAATATTATTTTAGGTGCTTTGTCGCTTGTAATGCTTATTTTGGTAGTAATGTTGTTTTTGGTGAACAAGGTTTTATCTAAAGTTGCAAAAGCAAATGGCATTGAGGTGGCTCCAAAAACTCCAACAACACCTATATGGAAAGCGTTTGCTAGAAATCAATTCCTAGTTTTAGTTACTGCTGTGTTTTTACTATTGGCAAGTGCTTATTTCGTCTATGGATTTTTGATGCAAATAGGAGTTGATCAGGATTACGCTCCGATACAACCGATACATTACTCGCACAGAATTCATGCTGGAGACAATGAAATCAATTGTAAATACTGTCACTCTGCTGCTAGGGTAAGTAAAAATGGTGGAATTCCTTCGTTGAATGTTTGTATGAATTGTCATAAAAATATTGCTGAAGTTGCTGAAACTACTGCTACGCCAGAATACAGTAAAGCGTTTTATGATGAGCAAATCCAAAAATTATATACTGCAGTGGGTTGGGATCAAGCGACCCAAAGTTATACTGGAAAATCACAGCCTGTAAAATGGGTTCGTATACATAATTTGCCTGATTTTGTTTATTTCAACCACTCACAACACGTTACGGTTGCTGGAATTGAATGTCAAACATGTCACGGTCCTGTTGAAGAGTACGAGATTCAAAAACAATTTGCTCCATTAACAATGGGTTGGTGTATAGATTGTCATAGAAAAACAGATTTAAAAATGGAAGGCAATGAGTATTACACTAAAATACACGATGAGCTTTCTAAGAAATACGGTGTAGATAAATTGACTGCAGCGCAAATGGGAGGTTTAGAATGTGGTAAATGCCACTATTAATCAAATTATTAAGATTTTAATATTTATATATGTCATCAAACAAAAAATACTGGAAAAGTGTTGAGGAACTAGACAAAAATAGTTCTATTGTTGAGGCGCTTAAAAATAACGAATTTGTTGAAGAAATTCCTACTGATGAATTTTTAGGAAATAATGATGCTTTGTCATCTTCGTCAACATCTCGTCGTGATTTTTTAAAGTACGTTGGTTTTAGTACTGCGGCAGCTACGCTTGCGGCTTGCGAAGGTCCTGTAAACAAGTCTATACCTTATGTGCTTCAGCCGGAGCAAATCATTCCTGGAGTTGCGGATTATTATGCAACTTCTGTTTTTGATGGTTTTGACTTTGCTAATCTTTTGGTAAAAACTCGTGAAGGGCGTCCTATTAAAATAGATAATAATACTATTGCGGGAGCAAAGTTTAGTGCTAATGCTAGAATTCATGCGTCGATTCTTTCTTTGTATGATAGTATGCGTTTAAAAGAGCCAAAAATTGAAGGTAAAAATTCAACTTGGTCTGCTGTTGATTCTAAAATTAAATCAAGTATAACTGATGCCGCTGCAAAAGGTGGTCAAGTTGTTCTTTTGACGGATACATTAGCTAGCCCTTCAACTGAAAAATTGATCGCTGAGTTTATTGGTAAAAATCCAAATGCTAAGCATGTGGTTTATGATGCTGTATCTGAATCTGAAGCATTAGATGCTTTTGAAACGGTTTATGGAGAAAGAGCTTTGGTTGATTATGATTTTTCTAAAGCTTCGCTTATAGTTTCTGTTGGAGCTGACTTCCTTGGAGATTGGCAAGGTGGAGGATTTGATTCAGGTTATACTATAGGAAGGATTCCTAAAGCAGGGAAGATGTCTCGTCACTTTCAGTTAGAGGCTAACATGACTTTGTCTGGTGCTGCTGCTGATAAGCGTTTACCAATGTCTACTGCTAATCAAAAACAAGCATTAGTTCATATATATAATGTTGTAACTGGTTCCTCTGTTGCTGTAAGTTTAGAAGATAAATTTAAATCAGAAGTTACAAAAGCAGCTCAACAATTGAAAGCTGCTGGTTCAAAAGGAGTATTGGTATCAGGGATTCAAGATAAAAATGCTCAATTGTTAGTTTTAGCTATCAATCAAGTGTTGGCAAGTGAAGCTTTCAGTACTTCAGGAGTAAGACAGATTAGAAAAGGTTCTAATGCAAAAGTTGCTCAATTGGTTAACGATATGAAAGCGGGAAGCGTTCATACCTTAATAATGAGTGGTGTAAATCCAGTGTATACTTTATCGGATAGTGCTTCCTTTGTTGAAGGACTTAAAAAGGTAAAAACATCAGTGTCTTTTTCTTTAAAAGAAGATGAGACTGCATTAATTAGTACTGTTGCTGCAGCTGTTCCACATTATTTAGAATCTTGGAATGATGTAAGTATCACAAAAGGTACTTATGGAATTACACAGCCTACAATTCGCCCACTTTTTAATACAAAACAATTTCAAGATGTATTGTTGTCATTAAATGGTTCAACAGGTACATTTTATGATTATATCAAAACGACTTCATCAACAATAATAGCTGGTTCTACATGGAACAAAGTATTGCATGATGGCGTATATGTTGGATCTATTCCGGCTGCTACTGGTGGTTCTGCAGATTTTACTGCTGCGGCAAGTGCTTTAGCACAATCAAAAGTTGCTCAAGGACTAGAACTTGTTTTATACACTAAAACAGGTATGGGAGATGGACAACAAGCGAACAACCCTTGGTTACAAGAGTTCCCAGATCCAATCACAAGAGTTTCTTGGGATAATTATGTTACCGTTTCGAATGCAGATGCAAAGAAATACGAACTTTTTAATGAAATCGTTGCGAATGGTGGTTTAAACGGAAGTTATGCTACTATTACAACTGTAGATGGATTAAAATTAGAAAATGTTCCGGTAATTGTTCAACCAGGTCAAGCTGTGGGAACTATTGGTTTAGCATTAGGTTACGGTCGTAAAGCGGCATTGAAAGAAGAAATGATGGTGGGTTTAAATGCCTATTCTTTATATAAAGGTTTTAATAATGTTCAGTCTGTAACATTGGTGAAAGCTGGAGGAGAACATGAGTTTGCTTGTGTTCAAGGTCAGAAAACTTTGATGGGAAGAGGTGACATTATTAAAGAGACATCTTTAGAGATTTTCAATACTAAAGATGCTCAGCTTTGGAATACACAACCAATGGTTTCATTGGATCACAAAGAGGTTGAAGCAACTAAAGTAGATTTATGGGATTCATTTGATCGTTCAACGGGTCACCATTTTAATCTTTCGATTGATTTGAACGCTTGTACCGGTTGTGGTGCCTGTGTGATTGCTTGTCACGCTGAAAATAACGTGCCAGTTGTTGGGAAATCAGAAGTAAGAAGAAGCCGCGATATGCATTGGTTGCGTATCGATAGATATTATTCTTCTGAAAGTACTTTTGAAGGTGATAATGAAAGAAAAGAAAATATAGCAGGGTTGTCAAGTTCATTGTCTACATTTAATGAAATGGAAAAAGCGGGTGATAATCCACAAGTTTCTTTCCAACCTGTAATGTGTCAACATTGTAATCATGCACCTTGTGAAACGGTTTGTCCAGTTGCTGCAACTTCACACTCTCGTCAAGGACAAAATCATATGGCTTACAACAGATGTGTTGGAACGCGTTATTGCGCTAACAACTGTCCGTATAAAGTACGTCGTTTTAACTGGTTCTTGTATAACAAAAACAGCGAATTTGATTATCATATGAATGACGATTTAGGACGTATGGTATTAAACCCAGATGTTAATGTTCGTTCCCGTGGAGTTATGGAAAAATGTTCTATGTGTATTCAAATGACACAAGCGACAATTTTGAAAGCTAAAAGGGAAGGAAGAGCAATCGTTGATGGTGAATTCCAAACAGCATGTTCAAATGCTTGTTCTAATGGAGCAATGAAATTTGGAGATGTAAATGATTCAGAAGCGGAAATAACTAAACTAGCTTCTGACGAAAGAATGTATCATTTATTAGAGCATGTTGGAACAAAACCAAATGTGATTTATCACGTTAAAGTTAGAAATACCTAGTACAAAAAATAATTAATTAAGAATCAATATAAAGGATTATGTCGTCTCACTACGAAGCAACCATTAGAAAACCCTTAGTTATAGGTGATAAATCTTATCACGATGTAACTGTAGATGTAGCTGCCCCTGTTGAAGGTAAAGCAAATAAACATTGGTGGATTGTATTTTCAATCGCATTAATAGCCTTCCTATGGGGACTTGGCTGTATAATTTACACCGTATCTACAGGTATTGGAACATGGGGTTTAAATAAAACTGTAGGATGGGCTTGGGATATCACGAACTTTGTTTGGTGGGTTGGTATTGGTCACGCAGGAACACTTATTTCAGCGGTATTATTACTTTTCCGTCAACGTTGGAGAATGGCAATTAACCGTTCTGCAGAAGCAATGACAATTTTCTCGGTTATCCAAGCGGGTTTATTTCCAATCATCCACATGGGACGTCCATGGTTAGCGTATTGGGTTTTACCAATTCCGAATCAATTTGGTTCTCTATGGGTAAACTTTAACTCACCATTACTTTGGGATGTATTTGCAATTTCCACGTATCTTTCAGTTTCATTAGTGTTTTGGTGGACTGGTTTATTACCTGATTTTGCAATGTTACGTGATAGAGCTATTACTCCTTTTAATAAGAGAGTTTATTCTATACTAAGTTTTGGCTGGAGCGGTAGAGCAAAAGATTGGCAGCGTTTTGAAGAAGTCTCTCTGGTACTTGCAGGTTTAGCTACTCCACTTGTACTTTCAGTACATACTATCGTATCGATGGACTTTGCTACCTCTGTTATCCCAGGATGGCATACTACCATTTTCCCTCCATACTTTGTTGCCGGAGCGGTTTTCTCAGGATTTGCAATGGTAAATACTTTGCTTATCATTATGAGAAAAGTTTCTAATCTAGAAGCTTATATCACGGTTCAACACATTGAATTGATGAATATCGTTATCATGATTACAGGTTCTATTGTCGGGGTTGCCTACATAACTGAGTTATTTGTTGCGTGGTATTCTGGTGTAGAGTATGAACAGTACGCTTTCTTGAATAGAGCTACTGGACCTTACTGGTGGGCATATTGGTCAATGATGACTTGCAATGTTTTTTCTCCACAGTTTATGTGGTTTAAAAAATTAAGAACAAGTATTATGTTCTCGTTTATAATATCGATTGTTGTAAATATTGGGATGTGGTTTGAAAGATTTGTAATTATCGTAACTTCGTTACACAGAGATTACTTACCTTCATCTTGGACAATGTTTTCACCTACATTTGTCGATATAGGAATTTTCATTGGAACAATTGGTTTCTTCTTTGTATTGTTTTTATTGTATTCAAGAACATTCCCTGTAATTGCGCAAGCAGAGGTAAAAACAATTTTGAAAGGAACTGGAGATAATTACAAAAGAGAAAGAGAAGCAAATAAAGATTCACATCATGAGTAATAAAGTAATATACGCCATTTATAATGACGATGATATATTGATGGATGCGGTTAAGAAAACCAGAGCAGCTCATCATCATATTGAGGAAGTTTTTACTCCATTCCCGGTTCACGGTTTGGATAAAGCTATGGGTATCGCACCTACAAGATTAGCCATTTGTGCTTTTCTTTATGGATGTGTTGGAATCTCGGTAGCTACGGCTATGATGAATTATATTATGATTCAGGATTGGCCACAAGATATTGGTGGAAAGCCAAGTTTCAGTTATATTGAAAATATGCCAGCTTTCGTACCAATTATGTTTGAACTTACAGTGTTTTTTGCAGCTCACTTAATGGTTATTACTTTTTACATGAGAAGTAAACTATGGCCTTTCAAAGAAGCAGAGAATCCAGATGTAAGAACTACAGATGACCATTTTTTAATGGAAGTTGCTGTAAATGATAATGAAGAAGAATTGATTTCTTTTTTCCAGAGCACCGGAGCTGTAGAAGTTAAAGTAATAGATAAGCATTAATTATAGATATGAAAAGATTATATAAAATAACACTTTTATTTGGTATAACTATTTTAGTTTCATCATGCCATAATAATGCGGCACCAAACTATCAATATTTTCCAAATATGTACGAATCAGTAGGGTATGAAACTTATGCTGAATCGAATGCGTTTAAAGACGGTAAAGAAGGTCAACTTCCGGCTGAAGGAACTGTGAATAGAGGTTTTGAGCCTTTTGAATATGAAAATTCTACTGCAGGATATGAATTGGCTAAAGCGAATCTCAAATCGCCTTTAGATTCCTTAAGTAGGGATCCTGAGAAAGGGAAAGAACTTTTTGAAATCTATTGTGCTACTTGTCATGGTAATACTGGTAATGGTAAAGGTAAATTAGTTGAAAGAGAAAAATTTCTTGGTGTGCCGAGTTATAAAGATAGAGTTATAACTGAAGGAAGTATTTTTCATGTTGTAACTTATGGTTTGAATTCAATGGGTTCACATGCTAACCAATTGAGTGCCCAAGAACGTTGGGTAGTTGCTGACTATGTTCTGAAACTAAAAAGTGAATTATAATTGTTGAACAAACTGATCGTAATAGATATGTATACATTTTCAAGTAAATTAAAAACTCTTTCTTTCGTCTTAATGGCCGTAGGCATATTAGGAATTGGATATGGTTTTTTAACTGCACCAAAAGATATTCAAGACGTTGAAAAACTTCTTGCAGCCGAAAGTCACGGTAGTCATGGCGAAGCAAAACACGAAACTTCAGGTGTTTCGGATGAAACACATGTTGCCACTGCTGATCATACAGAGGTTACAGAAGGAGAAAAAATGGTGGAAGGCACAGCGGCAGGTAGTCCAAGTGTTGATTCATCGAAAGTTGTTGAACAAATTCAAGCAGAACCAGTTCATGCTGAAGTAATTGTTAAAAAAGAAGGGCATCATGAACTTAGTGCAGAAGAGGAACACACTGAGCATTTAAATCATGTCTTACACCAATTACAAAACAAACCATGGTCTGCATTTTACGTTGCTTGTATTTTCTTTATGCTTGTTTCATTAGGAGTTTTAGTTTTTTATGCAATTCAACAAGTAGCTCAAGCGGGATGGTCTCCAGTTTTATTTAGAGTTATGCAGGGTATAACGGCATATTTACCTGTTGGTTCTGTTATATTCTTTATTTTTTTGTTGTTAAGTGGATTTCACTTAAATCATCTTTTTATCTGGTTAGATCCTGAAGTTGTAGCCACTGATAAGCTTATTGCTAATAAAGCAGGATATTTAAATTTTCCTTTTTGGATCATTAGAGCGGCTATATTTTTAATCGGATGGAATCTGTACCGATATTATTCAAGAAAAAATTGTTTAGCGCAAGATGAAGCAAATGATAACCTTAATTACAAAAAGAACTTCAAGCTTTCAGCTATGTTTCTTGTATTCTTTATTGTATCTGAGTCTATAATGTCTTGGGACTGGATTATGTCTATTGATCCACACTGGTTCAGTACTTTGTTTGGTTGGTATGTTTTTGCGAGTTTCTTCGTAAGTTCAATAACTACGATTGCATTGGTAACTTTGTATTTAAAAGCAAAAGGTGTTTTGGAGCATGTGAATACAAGCCATATTCATGATTTAGCAAAATTCATGTTTGGTTTTAGTATTTTCTGGACATATTTGTGGTTTTCGCAGTACATGTTAATATGGTATGCTAACATTCCAGAAGAGGTTACGTATTATATAACAAGAATTGAGTTATATAACCTACCATTCTTTGGTGCTGTAGTGATGAATTTTGTTTTTCCTTTATTAATATTAATTAATACTGATTTCAAACGAATTACGTGGGTTTTAGTTATGGCAGGAGTTGTAATACTTGGTGGACATTATATTGATTTCTTTAATATGATTATGCCAGGGACCGTTGGTGACAGATGGTTTATTGGAATTTCAGAAATAGCTTCTGTTCTTTTCTTCCTTGGATTATTTATTTATGTTGTTTTCACAGCAATGACTAAAGTTCCTTTATTGGCAAAAAGAAATCCTTTCATAGAAGAAAGTAAACATTTTCATTATTAATATTTAAAGAAAAAAACAGATGACAAGTTTGTTGGTAATTATAGTTTTAGTTTTATTAGCTGTTGCTTTATGGCAATTGACTAAAATATTCGACCTGACGCAAGTTGGTTCTAATGCAGATAGTTCAGAAATCGCTACAGATAACGACAATAACGTTCAGGGTTATTTGATGTTTGGTTTCTTAGCTTTTATATATATTTTTTCAATTTACGGATTGTTTAAATGGGGACCACTTGTTCTTCACACACCGGCTTCTGCACATGGAGGTGAAGTTGATAATTTAATGAATATTACTTGGGCTCTTATTTTTATTGTTCAAGCTATAACTCAGGTATTGTTGCACTATTTTGCCTTTAAATACAGAGGTAAAAAAGATCAAAAAGCGCTTTATTTTGCTGATAATAATAAGTTAGAAGCTATTTGGAGTGTCATACCAGCAGTAGTTTTAGCAGGTTTAATTTTATACGGACTTTACGCATGGACTAACATCATGTTTGTTGATGAGGATGAAGATACAGTTGTGATTGAATTGTATGCACAACAGTTTAACTGGAAAGCTAGATATTCAGGTGAAGATAATGTTCTTGGAAAAGCAAATGTTAGGTATATTCAGGGTGCTAATGCCGTTGGTGTTGATTTAGCTGATCCTTACGCACAAGATGATGTAGTTGTAACTGAATTGCACATCCCAAAAGGGAAAAAGATTCTTTTTAAAATGCGTTCTCAGGATGTTTTACATTCTGCTTACATGCCCCATTTTAGAGCTCAAATGAACTGTGTTCCGGGTATGGTTACTCAATTTGCTTTCGAGCCAATATACACTACAGCTGAATATAGAGAGTTGCCATTTATGGTTGAGAAAGTTGCAAATATCAATGCTCTTAGAGCTAAGAAAAGTGCTGCGTTAGTTGCAAAAGGTGAATCCGCTTTGGATCCATACACTTTTGATTACTTATTGCTATGTAACAAAATTTGTGGTGCTTCACATTATAACATGCAAATGAAAATTATCGTTGATACTCCAGAGGACTACAAAGCATGGTTAAAAGATAAAGCTACTGTTGTAAATGAAGTAAAAGCTGCAATGGCTGAACCTGCTGCTGCTGATGGAGCTTCTGGTACGGACTCTATTAAGGGTAAAGATACTGTAGGTGTTGCTGTAACGGCAATGAAATAATTAATAAGAAAATTTAAAGTAAACATATATGTCAGCAGAAGGTCACGATCACGCAATAGATCACGAACACGAACATCATCATAAAGACACTTTTATTACTAAATATATTTTTAGTATTGATCATAAAATGATTGCCAAGCAATACCTCATTACTGGTATTTTTATGGGGATCATTGGGGTTGGAATGTCTATGCTTTTTAGAATGCAATTAGCATGGCCAGAAGAGTCTTTTAGAATTTTTAATATTTTATTAGGTGATAAGTTTGCTCCTAATGGAGTTATGGCAAATGATATTTATCTGGCTTTAGTTACGATACATGGAACGATCATGGTGTTCTTTGTATTGACGGCCGCTCTAAGTGGTACCTTTAGTAACTTATTGATACCACTTCAAATTGGTGCTCGAGATATGGCGTCTGGTTTTATGAATATGGTTTCATATTGGTTGTTTTTCTTGTCAAGTGTCATTATGATTGGTTCGCTTTTTGTTGAAGCTGGACCGGCGTCTTCAGGTTGGACAATTTATCCTCCGTTAAGTGCTTTACCACAGGCTATTCCTGGTTCAGGAATGGGAATGACATTATGGTTGGTTTCGATGGCTATTTTTATTGCATCTTCTTTAATGGGATCTTTAAATTATGTTGTTACCGTAATTAACCTTAGAACTAAAGGAATGTCAATGACGAGATTGCCTCTTACAATTTGGGCTTTCTTTGTTACAGCAATCATTGGTATTGTATCTTTCCCAGTTCTTTTGTCTGCTGCGTTGTTACTTATTTTTGATAGAAGTTTTGGAACATCATTCTTCTTGTCCGATATATACATTGCAGGAGAGGTTCTTCACTATCAAGGTGGATCACCAGTATTGTTCGAACACTTATTTTGGTTCTTAGGACATCCTGAGGTTTATATCGTTTTATTGCCTGCTTTAGGTATTACTTCGGAAGTTATTGCTACAAATGCACGTAAACCAATTTTTGGTTACAGAGCGATGATTATGTCAATATTGGCTATTGCTTTCTTATCAACTATTGTTTGGGGTCACCATATGTTTATCTCGGGAATGAATCCATTCCTAGGATCCGTATTTACCTTCACAACATTATTGATTGCAATCCCATCAGCTGTGAAAGCATTTAATTACATCACAACACTATGGAAAGGTAACTTACAGTTGAATCCAGCTATGTTGTTTTCAATTGGTTTAGTTTCTACATTTATAACAGGTGGTTTAACAGGAATCATTCTTGGAGATAGTACACTTGATATTAATGTCCATGATACGTATTTCGTTGTAGCTCACTTTCACCTGGTAATGGGTATTTCTGCTCTTTATGGAATGTTTGCTGGTATTTATCACTGGTTCCCTAGAATGTTTGGAAGAATGTTAAACAAGAACTTAGGATATGTACACTTTTGGGTGACTGCGATCTGTGCCTATGGTGTTTTCTTTCCAATGCACTTTATTGGATTAGCGGGTTTACCAAGACGTTACTATACAAATACAAACTTTCCATTATTTGATGATTTACAAAACGTAAATGTTTTAATAACAACATTTGCATTGATTGGTGGAGCTTTTCAATTGGTTTTCTTATACAACTTTTTCGTTAGTATTTTCTATGGTAAAAAGTCTGTTATGAATCCTTGGAAATCAAATACATTAGAATGGACAGCACCAGTTGAACATATTCACGGTAACTGGCCAGGAGAAATTCCAGAAGTTCATCGTTGGCCTTATGACTACAGTAATCCAGCGCACGATGTGGATTTTGTACCTCAAAACGTACCAATGAAAGAAGGTGAAGAAGTTTTACACCACTAAAATATAATAGAAAGCCTCTGCGAAAGTAGAGGCTTTTTTTTTACTCTTTAATTTGCTCACTAAAGGACTATTCTACAACACTGGATCATTTTTAATTTTCATTCCATTTTAAATTTAAAAATTATATTTCGAAATTGCTTTGCTATCTTTGTTACATGAATGAAAATTTAGACCCAACATCAGACGGTTACAATTCGGAAGAATTAGATCTTGAAAAGAAATTAAGACCACTTTCCTTTGACGATTTTGCTGGACAAGATCAGATATTGGAAAACTTGAAAGTATTTGTACAAGCAGCAAATCAACGAAATGAAGCGCTTGACCATACGCTGTTTCATGGACCTCCGGGACTTGGAAAAACAACTTTAGCTAATATTCTTGCTAATGAACTTCAGGTTGGAATCAAGATTACTTCTGGTCCTGTTTTAGACAAACCTGGTGATTTAGCGGGTTTATTAACTAATCTGGAGGAAAGGGACGTTTTGTTTATTGATGAAATTCATCGTTTGAGTCCTATTGTGGAGGAATATTTATATTCAGCTATGGAGGATTTTAAGATCGATATCATGATTGAATCAGGGCCAAATGCTCGAACTGTCCAAATTAATTTGAATCCGTTTACCTTGATTGGTGCTACTACGCGTTCCGGTTTGTTGACCGCTCCTATGAGAGCTCGTTTTGGAATATCATCTCGCCTACAGTATTATACAACGGAATTACTAACAACAATTGTTGAAAGAAGTGCCGCGATTTTTAAAATGCCCATTTCGATTGAAGCAGCCATAGAAATTGCAGGTCGAAGCCGAGGAACTCCTAGAATTGCTAACGCTTTGTTGCGTCGCGTGCGTGATTTTGCCCAAATAAAAGGAAATGGTACGATTGACATTGAGATTGCACGTTATGCCTTAAAAGCGCTTAATGTCGATGCTCATGGTTTGGATGAAATGGATAATAAAATCTTAACTACTATCATTGATAAGTTCAAAGGAGGTCCGGTTGGATTGACCACTTTGGCGACAGCCGTATCCGAAAGTAGCGAGACAATTGAAGAAGTCTATGAACCATTTTTGATTCAGGAAGGATTTATCATGAGAACACCAAGAGGAAGGGAAGTTACTGATAAAGCATACAAGCATTTAGGTAAATTAAATACGAACATCCAAGGCGGTTTATTCTAATTTTTTGGAGCTATTTCCTGCTATCCGCTGTATTCCCGATTTAAAAAACTACGGCAAAAAAGCCTTGTTCTTTTAAACTGGGAGATGCCGCTTCTATCAGGGCTACTATATCCCGTTTATTAACATCAATATTATAATTATAGATCGTAACGCTACATACACGCAATTAATCAAAACCGAAGCGAAACGTCTTGGCTTCATGTCTTGCGGAATAGCAAAGGCTGGCTTTTTGGAACAAGAAGCACCACGTTTAGAAAACTGGCTTAATAATAATCATAATGGCCAAATGGTATACATGGAAAACCATTTTGATAAGCGCTTAAATCCAACGTTATTGGTTGATGGCGCTAAAAGTGTGGTCTCATTGTTGTTAAATTATTATCCATGGCAAGCACAAAATTCAGAAAGCTATAAAATTTCTAAATATGCATACGGGCAAGATTATCATTATGTAATTAAAGAAAAATTAAAGGAATTATTAAACACAATTCAGACTGAAATAGGTGAAGTCTCAGGAAGAGCCTTTGTAGATTCTGCACCGGTTTTAGATAAAGCTTGGGCAGCCAAAAGTGGTTTAGGATGGATCGGCAAAAACAGTAATTTATTGACACAAAAAGTGGGTTCTTTTTACTTTATTGCGGAACTCATTATCGATTTAGATTTAGACTACGATAATCCTACTACAGATCATTGCGGAACGTGTACTGCTTGTATCGATTCTTGTCCAACAGAAGCCATAGTTTCTCCTTACGTTGTAGATGGGAGTAAATGTATTTCTTATTTCACGATTGAGTTGAAAGAGAATATACCGCAAGAGATGAAAGGTAAATTTGACGATTGGGCTTTTGGTTGTGATGTTTGCCAAGATGTTTGTCCTTGGAATAAGTTTTCGAAACCACATAGCGAACCATTATTTGATGCAAATCCTGAAATAATGTCTATGTCAAAGAAAGATTGGATTGAAATAACTGAGGAGACATTTAAGTCTGTATTTAAAAACTCGCCTCTCAAAAGAGCGAAGTTTGAAGGCGTAAAAAGAAATGTTAATTTTCTTAAATAAGGAGTTAGATTCTAATTTTTTAATCGAGTTGAAGATTCTCTGATGATGATTTCTGTGTCTAATTCAATTGTTTTGTGGGTGAAAGGAACTCCTTCTTTGTGACAATTCATTTCTTCTAGCAGTAGATTGAATGATGCAATTCCCATTTCGTGGCTCGGCTGGTTAACGGTACTTAATTTTGGGGTTAACACTTGCGACATAAACCAATTACTAAAGCCAATTATCGCTACTTGTTCTGGAACATTAATTTTATTTTCATTGAAATAAGCCAAAACACCTACTGCAACTAAATCTGTTATTGCAAAGATGCCGTCAACATCAGCATGCTCTTCAATGATTTGTTTAGCAAATGCTCTCCCTTCTTCAAACGTCACATTTTCGCAGGTATACACTAGTTTTGCGTCATAAGGAATGTTGTTTTTCTCCAACGCTTTTTTATAACCGATGTATCGGTCAATTGAATTTTGTGGATTTAAAGGTCCTCGAATATGAACTATTTTTTTGCAACCATTATCAATTAAATGCTGAACGGCATTGAAAGCTGCTTTTTGGTCATCAATGATCACTTTGGAACATTTTGAAAGCTTCGCTATTTTGTCAAACATTACAAAAGGAATCTTCCGATTCATAATCTCTTTTATGTGATCATCATTATTTGATTCATTAGATAAGGACATGATGATGCCGTCTACTCTCTTATTTATTAATAATTCGACTTGCTTCTTTTCTAGAGCCAGTGTTTCATTAGATTGTAATATGATTACTAGATATCCGTTTTTTTCGGCCTGATCAATAATAGCATTTACAACATTTGAAAAAAAGTGATGGACTACCTCAGGAATTATTAATCCTATAGTTTTGGATTCTTTGGTTCTTAAATTTACGGCAAAACTATTTGGAGTATAATGTAAATGCTGCGCAAGCTCAATTACTGACTTTTTAGTTTTCTCACTAACATCAGGATAATTCTTTAGTGCTTTCGAAACAGTAGTTATCGAAATCCCCAATTTTGTTGCAATTTCCTTAAGAGTGATATCTTTCATGAATCGAATTTCTACAGATTTAATTTTAGGAAAATATTTTAAAAACTATGATATTTTACGTTTTTCATTTTTTAATTTATGTACGTAAAAAACGAAATTACCTTTAAATATTCTAAGCCAAGGTATTGATTTTTATCGTATATCTTCATTTTTCATCAAAATAAACAAATAAATATTGATTCGTTAAAACAAGTAAAGAAGTATGGGTCTTTTGTTGAAAGATTCAAATTTTTTATGTTGATTCTCTTTCAATTATGCTTGTTTCCAATTCAATGGATTGGAAAACAATTGGTAAGTTATTCTTTTTTAGATTGATTTCATCGAATAGAATAGCGGCTGACCTTCTTCCAATTTCAAAACCGGGTTGGTCAATCGTAGAAAGTTTTGGGGATATTACGCTTGACATAAACCAATTGCTGAAACCTAAAACTGCTATTTGTTGCGGAATGAGAATTCCTACTTCATTAAAGTATTTAATAGTTCCAATGGCCACTAAATCGGTAACGGCAAATATTGCATCAATTTCTGGATGTTCTTCCATCACTTTTTTAGCATTTTCATAACCGTCTTGGAAATCTGCATTGTTTTCACATACAAAAACTAGCGAAGAATCATAAATAATACCGTTATCTTCAAGTGCTTTTTTATATCCTAAAAATCGATCAATTGCATTTTGAGGTAAATAAGAACCTCTAAAATGAGCTATTTTTTTGTATCCCTTTTTTATAAGATAGCAAACAGCATCATAAGCAGCTTTTTTGTCATTAATAGTGACTTTGGAACAATGGACAAGTTTAGCAATTTTATCAAAAAGGACTAACGGTGTATTATGAGAAATAATGGATTTTAAATGATCAAAATCAGCGGTTTCATTAGATAATGACATTAGAATTCCGTCTACTCTTTTATTTATTAGCAGATCAATTTGTTTTTTTTCAAACTCTAATTTCTCATTGGATTGTAAAATAATGACCAAATAATCTCTCTTTTCCGCTTCTTCAAGAATTCCTTTAATTACGTATGAAAAAAAATCATGAACTAGAGTGGGAATTATCAAGCCTATGGTTTTTGATTCTTTCGTTCTTAGATTTACAGCAAAGCTATTTGGAGTATAATTAAGTTTTTGAGCAAGTTCGACTACTGCATTTTTTGTTTTTTCACTGACATCGGAGTACCCTTTCAAAGCTTTTGAAGCGGTAGTAATCGAAATTCCTAATTGTGCGGCTATCTCTTTGAGGGTGGTGTTGTTCATGGTTCAATTCTCTTGTAGTGAAAGCAAAAAACCGCTTCTTGAAAACGAATTTACAATTTATTTATTGTAAATCAATTTTCAAGAAACAGTTTAATTGACTTTTACGATATTTAAAACAGAAAGCTAAATTATGACCAATTCATTGTCAAATATTATGATTTTAGTTCTTTTAGCTTTTCAAATTTCTTTTAAGGATTCATAAAATCATTGATTTCTTTACTTGAAATTTTGGGATTTGCTCCTTCATTCTTAGCAACAATCGCTCCTAAAGCACAAGCAAAATCAATCGCTTCTTGCGGATTTTCTTCGTACAATAGTTTAGAAAGTAAACCAGCTAAAAAGGAATCCCCAGAACCTACAGTGTCTACAACATCAATTTTATAACCGCTATTGTAGTACATTTTTTCATTGTAAAATAACACTGCACCATGGCTTCCTTTGGTTACACAGATGTGTTTTGTGTTGGTCTTTTCAGCAATAAAAAGTATGTTTTGTTCCAATGAATGATAAGGAGAATTCAGGAAAGCACTTATTTCATATAATTCATCATCATTGAATTTTATAAAATCAGACTGCATCATCAGATTAATCAGTATTTCTTTAGTGTAAAAAGGAGCACGTAAGTTCACATCAAAAACAGCGTATTTTGCATAGTTTATGATTTCTAAGAGAGAATTTTGTGAAATAAGATCTCTGCATACAAGACTTCCAAAAACAAGTGCATCGGCTTTTTTGACCATAATTTCGTCTTCCGGAACACATATAATTTTGTCCCAAGCAACAGGATAATTGATGGTGTAGGAAGCAGAACCTTTGTCGTTTAATTGGACAATGACTTGACCAGTGGATAAGTTTTCGTCTATTTGAATTGTATCGGTAGCAACTCCGTTTTTTTTTATGAAATCTAGAAGCTCTTTTCCAATTTCATCATTTCCTACACGACTTATTATTTGTGCATCGATACCAAGTGAGGCCAATCGCAGTGCTACGTTCAATGGTGCTCCTCCAATTTTTTTATGAGTTGGAAACACGTCAAACAAAACTTCTCCGAAACAAATTATTTTTTTTGTCATGATTATTCGTTTTTTGATAGACTTTCAGATAGTTCTTCTAATGTTCTTCCTTTGGTTTCCGGCATTTTTGTAAATACCCAAAGCAATTGGAAAACCATCATGATACAAAAGATGGCAAAAACAGTTGTTGTTCCAATTTCTTTAAACAAAAACGGGATAAATGACGGAATTAAAGCTGCTAAAATCCAGTGGACAGATGTTCCAAAAGAAGTCCCAGCGGCTCTTAGTTTGTTGGGGAATAATTCAGAGATAAATACCCAAATCACGGCTCCTTGTCCTATCGCGTGTGAGGCTATAAACAAGAAGAAAAATAATGGAACTGCCATTCCTTTCCATTCAAAATAAAAAGCCGTAGTCACTAATCCCAAAGAAATGATGTATCCTACAGAGCCCAAATACATCAATGTTTTTCTTCCGTACTTATCAATTAACGAGATTCCAATCATCGTAAAGATCAAATTAATCACTCCAATTCCGATGCTACTCAAGAAAGAAGCTGATTTTTCTAATCCTGCCAGTTCAAAAATTCGAGGTGCGTAATATAAAAAAGCATTGATACCGGAGAGCTGATTGAAAAAGGCAATAAAAAACGCCAACAGTAATGGTTTTCTGTATTTTACCATGAAGATAGATTCGTTTTTTCCTTCGTGAGTAGTTTCTTTTTCGATAGCAGCAATTTCTGCTTCTACTGCGGCGTCACTATTAATTTGTTTCAAAATTGCGACTGCTTTTTCTCTGTCTTTTTTGTATTCTAAAATCCAGCGCGGACTTTCCGGGATTCCAAATACCAAAATTGTGTAAAGAAAGGATGGAAAAGCCTGTATTCCTAACATCCAACGCCAGGCATTTTCTCCAATATCTTGTAAATAATAATTAGAGGTAAAGGCGATTAAAATTCCAAAAACGATATTGAATTGGTATAAAGCGACCAGTTTTCCACGGTCTTTTGCTGGAGCAATTTCAGAGACATAGGTTGGAGCCGCAATAGTGGAGGCTCCAATTCCAATTCCGCCAAGAAATCTGAAAATGGAAAAGATAATAGGATCATTTGCGAAAGCAGTTCCAATGGAAGAAACAAAAAATAGCAATCCTATGATTATTAAAGTCTTTTTCCGACCTAAAATATTCGTTGGAAAAGCGCCAAAAATAGCGCCAATAACCGTTCCCCATAAAGCGGATGACATCACTACCAATCCATGAAACAAATCAGAAGAACCCCATAATTGTTGCAATTGTTTGTCGGCTCCGGAAATTACTACAGTGTCAAATCCAAATAAAAATCCTGCAAATGCTACGACTATGGACCAATAAAGTATTTTTTTGTTGTTCATTATTGTGTTTTTTGGTTAATTATTTTGGTTGTTATAATAGAATTATTCTACCAGATTCCCTTGATTTTAGAAATGGTAAAGTTTTTAATTTCCTGATTCCTATCCGATTTAATGCTGAGTTTGGTGTATGGTTTGTTAGGGAAAATTTGTTCCGTAAAACTGTATACGCCACCGTTCAGAAAAATTTCAATTGAGGACCAATCTACCATGATTTGATAATCAATTGTTTCGGTGGTTATATTTGGAGTTTTGGTTTTGTGAATTTTTTCTCCAAAACTTTTTTCGAAATTTACTATTCCGGAATGGCTTCGGTCTACAGAAAAAGTTTTCAGTTTCGCATCGTAATTAATAACCAAAGAATCCTTTACTTCATTGGAAAAAATTAATTTTAAATTTTCATTTTTAGCATTCAATTGTACTGCTGACTGGTTCAAATAAGGATATTCAAAAGTCGTTTTTTGATTCGCTTTCAGGATTATTTCATCTTTTGTAAATGCTACAGTTTCTTGTTTTTTGAATTGTTCTACAGGAGTGTTTTTCAGGACATAATCGCTATTTATTTTTGCAAGCGAAAGTTCTCTTGGAAGTGTCATCGCACTTCTCCAATTTTTTGTTGGCGTGTCTCTTGCGTAGGACCAGTTACTCATCCAGCCTATAAATATGCGTTTATTATCAGGAGTATTATTGTACGTGACACCTGCGTAATTATCAGCGCCATTGTCAATCCATTTGATGTCTTTTTGGTTGGTTTTAAAACTTTTCCCATCGAAATCACCAATAAAATATTGTGTTCCTGAACCGCCAAGTGGTGCGCCAGGATTAATGCTTATTAGTAAAACCCACTTTTCCTCATTGGAATCGACAATTTTTAATTTGAAAATATCAGGACATTCCCAAACACCGCCGTGCGCTCCCATCTTTTTACCAAATTCACTTTCAAGAGTCCAGTTGATTAGGTTTTTAGAAGTATAAAATTTGGCATGATCTCCGGCAACCAAAACCATATTCCAAAGATTGGTATCGGGATTCCAGAAAACTTTAGGGTCTCTAAAATCTTTTAAACCTGAATTTTTAACAATTGGATTTCCATTGTATTTCATCCAAGTTTCGCCTTCATCCAGACTATAAGCGAGCCCTTGTGTTTGATAATTTGTTTTTCCTGCTTTTTCACCTTCCATATCATGATACGTGAAAATAGCAATCATAGGTGGATTTTCTTTGGTTCCAAGTCCAGAAGTATTTTTTAAATCTACAACTGCACTTCCTGAAAATATCATTCCTAATTTGTCAGGAAACAAAGCGATTTTTTTATTGGTCCAATGAATTAAATCCGTACTTGTTGCGTGTCCCCAATGCATCGGTCCCCAAACAATATCGTCTGGATAATATTGGTAAAACAAATGATAAATACCTTTGTAGAAAACCATTCCGTTGGGGTCATTCATCCATTTTTTTTCTGGAGAAAAATGAAATTGTGGTCTAAAGGGTTCTTTGTATTGCGCCGAGGAATCAGGTTTTATTTTTTCGGATGAGGCAATGGATATAACTTCATTTTGCACTTCTTTTTTACAGGAAAACAAGAGTAAAGAGGCTCCGACTACGAAATAAAAGGGGAGGGTTTTATTTGTGAACTTCATTAAAATAAGGTTTAATTATTATAGTATCTGTATAAAAATAGAATTCTATTTTTTAATTATTCAAAATAGTAGGAGTAAAAACGTTTTAGATTTGCCGAAAACGTTTTCGATTTGTATTCAAGGTAGATTATGTAACTATTCATTATTTTAAGAAATAAATTATATAAGTTTGAAACTATTATAAAAAAATACAACTATGATTTCAACATTTAAGAGTCTGGTCTTTTTGCTTTTAGCGGGTCCAATTGTTTTTGGTCAAACTAAATCAGATGAATGGCATTTACAGGCAAATTCCAGAGAAAATTATTTTGGTGTAGCGATGGCAAATGGTCAAATAGGAATTGTTACCGATGATACGCCTTTAAAAACAAAAGAAATTATTCTGAATGGCGTTTACGACGGAAGTCCCGAAAATGGAATCAGCAGAATTGTGCGCGGAATAGAATTTCTGAATTTGCATTTGAACATCAATAATCAGGAAATCAAGTCGGATAATATTGATAATTGGAGTCAAGTCGTTTCGATGAAAGAGGGAACAAGTACTACTTCATTTTCATTTAAAGATTTAGCAAATATCAATTACACGATTTTGGCCAATAGAGCGATTCCCTTTTCAGCAATGTCAATAGTCGAAATTATTCCTAGCAAGGATATTGAAATTACCGCTAACAATTACATGGTTGTTCCGGATGAATTGAAAGAAGCGAAAAGTCAGTTTCGGGTTTTGAAAGACAATCAGTATTTGATGCCTGTTTTTGGAACAGTGGCAAAAACATTAACTGGGAAATATACCGTAGCGGCTTCAACAACCTTTCTTTTTGACGGCCAAGTAGAAACGTTGAAACAAACTGGAAATGAAGTAGGTTTTACTAAAAAATTACTAAAGGGTAAAAAATACCGTTTTGCTATTGCAGGAGGAATTTGCACGTCAAAGGATGTTACAGATCCATTAAATGAATCCGAAAGGCAGCCTATTTATGCTTTACAAGAAGGAATTGATAAATTATTGAACCGTCACAAGCAAGCTTGGGCTGAACTATGGAAAACAGGTGATATTCAAATTGAAGGAGATTTAGATGCGCAACAACGTGTTCGTTTTGCCTTGTATAATTTATATTCATACATCCGTCCTGATACTAGACAAAGTATTGCACCGATGGGATTGTCGTCGCAAGGATATAACGGACACATTTTTTGGGATACCGAACTTTGGATGTATCCAACGCTTTTGGCACTGCAGCCTGATATGGCGAAATCATGTTTGGATTATCGTTCTGATCGTTTGCAAAAGGCCAAACAAAAAGCATTTATTTATGGATATAAAGGAGCAATGTACCCTTGGGAATCAGATGATACGGGAGAAGAAGCAACACCAACTTGGGCTTTGACTGGGATTTTTGAGCAGCACATTACGGCTGATGTTTCGATCGCATTTTGGAATTATTACGCCTACACGCAAGATAAATCTTGGTTGAAGAAAGAATGGGCAGTTCTAAAAGAAACAGCTGATTTCTGGGTAAGTCGCGTCGTGCAAAATCAGGATGGAAGTTTTTCTATTTTAAATGTAGTTGGTGCTGATGAATATGCGCAACATGTAGATGATAATGCCTTTACAAATGCGTCCGCTATTGAGTCTTTGAAAAACACGATCAAAGCAGCAACAATTTTGGGCGAACCAATAAATCCAAAATGGGCAGCAGTATCGGAGAAATTAGCCATACATACCGAAAAAGGAATAACACAAAATTACAAAGGATATAAAGGGCAAATGATCAAACAAGCGGATGTGAACTTACTAGCATATCCTTTACACGTAATCACAGATAAAGAACAGATAAAAAGAGATTTAGAATATTACGCTGAAAAAATTGATAAAAAGGACGGTCCAGCAATGGCCTCCGGAGTATTGTCTGTTTTGTATGCGCGCTTGGGCGATAGAGAAAAAGCGTATAGTTATTTTGTGAAATCGTATTTGCCAAACAGCCGTCCTCCTTTTGGAGTATTCTCGGAATCAGCCAATAGTAATAATCCTTATTTTGCTACGGGAGCGGGAGCGATGCTTCAGGCGGTTATTTATGGTTTTGGTGGAGTAGAACAAACGGATATGGGACTAAAATACAATAAAGGATTGTTGCCAAAACAATGGAAATCGCTTAAGATTATTGGTCTTGGAGTGGATAATAAAACGATAGAAATTAAGTAATTTTCCAATATTTTATCGGCCACGAATATCAAATTGATCCATTTTGAAAGGATTTAAATTGGTGTCCGTGGCTTTTTTTGTTTGCTATTTTTTAATCGATTGGTCTTTGCTTCTCCTTTGGCAACTCCTTTTAAAAATTTTGTTATTACAGGAGTAGGTCTTCCTTTAATTTAAAAAAATAAAACTAGGTTGCTTTCATTCCTTATTGTGATGATAGAAAGCGTCAAGCTAAAAGAAGAATATAGTTGGTTTAAAAAACAGTTAAAGTCAGAAAGGAGCATTATCGATTCGATTTCTCTTATGTCGAGTTTTTTATTTTTAAATCTCACAAGGGATTACTTTTATTTTTATAGGTTTATACTTGCCAATATAAAAATTTTAAAACGATTTTTTTTACTAAAACACGTTTTGTTATTATGCTATTTTAAGCCTTTAAATTTGGGGGTAAAAAAAGGAATCGCTAATTTTAGCTACTATTTTTTTAATAATTAAAAGTCTTGGGCCCAGATTGTCAATTTGTTGTATTTAACTCAATAATGATGAATAATTCGCAATGATATTTTGTTAAAAGGCTTTTTTTTGATTAATTGCTAATCGATTTGTAATATAATTGCTAATAAAGTGAAGTAATGTGTTTTTTTAGCTCTTATTTTTGTGTTTAATATAATTTTAGTATTAAATTTTTAAGGTATTAATTTTAAAATCGAAAACGTTTTCGGCACAACGAAAACGTTATAGTTTGGTAAAACCTTAATTTTATCATAAAATTATAATTATGTTTGATGTCAATATTTAAACAAACCATTTAAACAAATTATTAACCAACTTATTTATTACGTATGAAAAATAGTCTAATTAAAGGCTTGATGGTGTTTCTAACGATGCTGTGTACAAGTTTGACTTATTCGCAAGATGTGTCAGGTACAGTATCGGATGCCAGTGGTCCACTTCCAGGGGCTTCTGTCTTAGTTAAAGGAACAACAAATGGAGCACAAACTGATTTCGATGGAAAATTTACTATCAAGAATGTTGGCTCAAACGCAGTTTTAGTTTTTAGTTACATTGGTCTTAAAACTCAAGAATTAAATGTAGCAGGAAAAAGCACAGTTAATGTGGTATTAAATGAAGACTCCGCTGAATTAAAGGAAGTGGTAGTTATTGGTTACGGTTCAGTAAGAAAGAAAGATGCTACTGGTGCAGTGGATCAAATTAGTGCAAAAGATTTTGATAATGTTTCTTCTCCGTCGCCTGCCCAAATATTAAGAGGTAAGGTAGCGGGTGTTCAAGTTACACAATCTAGTGGTGAACCAGGTGCTGGTGTAGCAATTAGAGTACGTGGTAACTCCTCTATTCGTTCAGGGAATAGCCCATTAATCGTTATTGATGGAGTTCCTTTAGATGGTGGAAATGTTTCCGGTGGTGGAGATGATTTATTAGGAAGTTCTTCTGCTAAGAATCCATTAAACTTTGTGAATCAAAATGATATAGAAAGTATAAGTGTATTGAAAGATGCCTCTTCAACTGCTATCTATGGTTCTCGTGGATCTAATGGGGTAATTGTAATCACAACTAAAAAAGGAAAATCGAATGTACCACAAATAAATTACAGCTCCTCTGTACAGTTCAGTAAAATGTCAGGTAACCTGGATGTTATGGATGCGAATCAATTTGTTGCTGCTGGTGGTATAGATAAGGGATCTAGAACTTATGATTGGGAAGATGCTGTTTTGAGAAACGGTTTTTCAACTAATCATGATCTATCTTTTGCTAAAACTACAGAAAATTCCAATACTAGAATTTCCTTAGGTGCCTCTAGTACGAATGGTATCGTTAAAAACACAGGATTGGATAAATACAATGCTACTGTTTACAATTCAAATGATTTTTTTGGAGGTGCATTGAAAATAGAGGAAAGAATAATTTATGCTTCTTTGAAAGATGAGGCTACTTTATTGTCTAATAATGCTGGAGCTGTTGGGAATCTTATGGGTGCAGCGCTATACTGGAATCCAACGCTACCAATTTATGCCCCAGACGGATCTTATACCTTTGTAGGAAATGATTATTTGAATCCTGTTCAATTGCTAGATGCATATAAAGATTATACAAACACTAATAAATTATTAGCTAGTATTAATACGACATGGAAAATTAATAGTAAATTAAAATACCAATTCTTATTTGGTATCGAGACGTCAAATTCAAGTAGAAAAAGTCAGTTGTTGCCAACAATTCAAATCACGAATGTTGCTCAAGCAACAGATCCTCAGACTTTAGTTACTAAATATGGACAGGCTAGTATTTCTAACTTGAATAAATTCAATAGAACTTTTGAGCATACCTTGAATTATAACAATGATTTTAGTGATAATTTTAATTTAGATGCATTAGTTGGATATTCATACTACGATTATACGGCAGATGGAAGTACAGCTACGGGTAAAGGGTATAGTCCTTTACAAACGAATTTAATTGACAATATTGAAGGTGGTTTGAGAAATGAATTTAGAGTTAATTCATTCAGAAATAGAGTGGAATTACAGTCTTATTTTGGTAGAGTTAATGCTACTTTGTACAAAAAGTTAATTGTAACGGCTACTTTGCGTGCCGATGGGTCTACTAAACTAGGGGAAAATAACAAATATGATTATTTCCCTTCTGTAGGTATTGCTTACAAAGTGATTGAAGATCAAGAAGGGTTGTTTAATAGTTTCAAAGTTAGAGGAAATTATGGTATCACAGGAAACCAAGAGTTTGCACCTAACTCTGCTATTGCAAGAGCTTCTTATTCACTCGATGGAGGTCTTGGTGAGCAAATCAACGCAAATGAAAATTTAAAATGGGAGACTACTAAATCGTATGGTATCGGTGCTGATTTTGAATTGTTCAACAATAGGTTGACAGGATCTATAGATTATTTCCAAAGGGATACCAAAGATTTAATTTTTCCAGTTCCAGCCGCTTCGTCTCAACCTGGTCCACCAGCACCGCGTTTTGTGAACTTAGCCGGTAACTTAATCAATAAAGGGGTAGAAGTTTCTTTGAATTATAGCGTAATCAATACGCAAGATTTTACATGGGATATTTCAGGTAATGCTTCCTTCTTATCAAACGAAGTAAAAAACTTTCCAGGATTTATCGCTACAGGAGCTTTGAACGGTCAAGGTTTGTCTGGAGCTTATGCTCAGGTAGTTACAACTAATTACCCTGCCTATACTTATTATCTCTATGAGTGGAGAGGGTATGATGCTGATGGGATGTCTATTTATGCAGATGCAGCCGGTAACGATACGGGTTTAGGTACTGCGGATAAAAAATTATTAGACAAACAACCTTTACCTAAAATCAATGTTGGTTTCAATACTTCTTTAGCATACAAAGGCTTCGATGCTAGTGCCTCTTTCTACGGAGCGTTTGGTCATTACATCTATAATAATACAACTAACGCCAATTTTGCTAAAAGTGCATTTAGTGGTGATCCAGGGAAAAACATAACTCTAGAAGTAGCGACATCGCCTCAATCGACAGCGGATGTTTCTGCACCTTCTACTAGGTATTTAGAAAAAGGTGATTTCTTTAGAATGGGTAATTTAACTGTAGGATATACTTTCAAAGGAGATGTAATAGAGAGATTTAAAATGAAATCAGCTCGTTTCTTTGTAAATGCGTCTAATTTATTTATCATCACTAGCTATTCTGGATCTGATCCAGAGGTTGACACAGATAAATCTTTGAATGGAGTGCCTTCGGCAGGTATGGAATACTTATCGTATCCAAGAGAAAAAAGTGTAGCTGTTGGTATTAACGTAACATTTTAATTAATAGAACAATGAAAAGAATAAATATTATAAAAAGCATCTTTTTTGTAAGCACAATCGCGTTAGGCGTAAGTTGCACCAATTTAGATGAAGAAGTATTAGATGGTTTTATTAATAGTGCTGAAGACGGTGGCGCTATTAATACTGCGGCTTTATTGCAATCATCTTATGAAGGATTGCGAAGCTTTGAAACTCAGGGGCAAATGTTTGCTTTGGATGAAATGTCAACAGATGCATTAGTGGGACCAACACGAGGTGGTGACTGGGATGATAATGCTACTTGGAGACAAATTCACGTACACACCTGGGCACCGGATCACAATGAGGTAAGAAATGCATGGAATGCGTTGTTGTCTAATGTTTACAACTGTAGTTTAGTAGTTGAAAATGGTACAGCTGCTGAAGTGCCTCAGGCTCGTTTTTTGAGAGCTTTCTACTATTATAATGTAATTGATTTGTTTGGTCAGGTTCCTTACAGAGAAGCAGGTTCCAAGTTAACAGATGATCCAAAAGTATGGACTAGAACTGAGGCGACTGATTTCGTAATTAGCGAATTAGAAGCTGTGGTTGCTCAACTCCCTGCAAGAACAGTTAATGATGCTAGTTTTGCTAACAAAGATGCAGCGCATTTTCTATTAGCTAAATTGTATTTGAATAAAGGAGTATTTACAGCTGCTGCTCCTGCAGGTCCTTATACATTTGCTGCAGCTGACATGAATAAAGTAATAGGACATATTGATGCAATCAGTAGTAGTTTAGCTTCAGATTATTGGGATAATTTTAAACCTGCGAACAATACTTCACCGGAGATCTTATTTTCGGCTAAGAACATAAGAGGTGGAGCAGGTGGAGGAATTCAATACCACTGGAGAATGTCTATGCATTACAACCAGACTCCGGATGGATGGAATGGTTTCTCTACCGTAGCAGAGTACTACAACAAGTTTAATCCAAATGACAGACGTATCAAAAATGCTGATCCTGCAATTATAGCTGCTTTTGGTAATCCTGTAGGTTTCCAAGTTGGTCAAATGTACAGACCAGGAGGGACAGTTGCTTTGAATGATAGAAGAGGGAATCCATTATTTTTTACTCCAGCAGTAACTCTAATTACAAGCGGAACTACTTTAGAGACGGCTGGTATCAGAATGCAAAAATACATTCCGGATGTAGCTAACATTAATACTCCTGATAATGATTATGTATTCATGCGTTATTCTGATGCTTTGTTAATGAAAGCGGAAGCAATATTAAGAGGCGGTACAGGAAGTGTTGGAACTATTATGACCGACATCGCTGCTAGATCAGGTCAAGCGGCTTCTGCGGCTACTTTGGATGGAGTGTACTTAGAAAGAGGAAAAGAATTGTGGTTAGAAGGATGGAGAAGAAATGATATGATTCGTTTTGGTAAATTCTTAGCAATTAGAGAATTGAAACCTTATGTTTCTGCGGATAAATATATTTTATTTCCAATTCCTGCAGATGCATTGTTTAATGCGAATTTGACACAAAATCCAGGTTACTAAAGATTTGTTTACTATTTATTGTTTTTTGAGTTAGTCATAAAGAGGGTATTTATTACCCTCTTTATTTTATAACTATTTTATTCTTTTTTATACCAATATTATATAAATTAGGCAATTCTAATTCATACAATTCCCTAACTAAAATGCCACAATATAATATGTCAAATCGTTTTGTCTTATTACCCTTAATTATTCTACTTTTTTCCAATTGTTCCAAAGAAAATTCAGAAAATAAAGACACTTTATTTTCCAAATTAGATGCTTCTAAAACAGGAATTAATTTTGTTAATGAAGTAAAGAATGGTGCGGATATGAATATATTCAAATACCGAAACTTTTATAATGGCGGAGGTGTTGCTATTGGTGACATCAACAATGATGGTCTTTCTGATGTGTATTTTACTTCAAATCTTGGAACCAACAAATTATATTTAAATAAAGGAAATTTCGAATTTGAAGATATTTCTAAAAAAGCAGGTGTCGAAGGAACCAAAACTTGGTCTACAGGCGTAGTTATGGTTGATTTAAATGCGGATGGATTCCTTGATATTTATGTGTGTAACGCAGGGAATAGTTTAGGAAATCAACAAAAAAATGAGCTTTTTATCAATAACGGCAATAATACTTTTACTGAAAAAGCAGCTGAATATAATTTGGCTGATACAGGAATTACAACTCATGCAGCCTTTTTTGATTATGATAAAGATGGGGATTTAGATGTTTATATTTTAAACAACAGTTTTATTCCAGTAAGCAGCCTTAATTATTCGAATAAAAGAGATTTAAGAGATAAAGATTGGGATGTAGCCGAAATTCTCAAAGGTGGAGGCGATAAACTATTGCGCAATGATAACGGAAAATTTGTTGACGTCAGTGCTTCAGCGGGTATTTACGGTAGCCTTATTGGCTTTGGACTTGGAGTTACTGTAGGTGATGTAAACGGAGATTTGTATCCGGATATTTATATTTCGAATGATTTTTATGAGCGGGATTATTTATACATCAATAATAAAAACGGAACCTTTACCGAACAAATTCAGGGATGGACATCGCACATCAGTCAATCCTCCATGGGAGCTGATATGGCCGATGTCAACAATGACGGGAAAGCCGATATTTTTGTAACGGATATGTTACCGGAACCGGACGAACGATTAAAAACGACCACAAATTTTGAAAATTATGATTTATTTACCCGAAAAGTAAATCTCGATTTTTATACACAATATATGCAGAACACGCTGCAAATAAATAATGGCAATAATCAATTTCTTGAAATAGCAAATCATGCCGGTGTTGCCAAAACCGACTGGAGTTGGGGCGCTTTATTATTTGATATGGATAATGATGGATACAAAGATATTTACGTTTGTAACGGAATTTATAACGATTTAACGAATCAAGATTTTGTTGATTTTTTTGCTAATGAATTTATGCAAAAAATGGTGGTTACAGGTAAAAAAGAAGAAATTCAAACCATTATCAGTAAAATGCCAAGTACACCAATACCCAATTATGCCTTCAAGAACAACAAAAACCTGACCTTTAGCAATGAAGCGATGAAGTGGGGATTAAATACTCCGAGTTTTTCTAATGGCGCAGCTTATGGCGATTTAGATAATGACGGCGATCTAGATTTGATTGTCAATAATGTTAATATGGAATCTTTCGTCTATCGCAATAATTCAGAGAAAAATAAGAAGAACCATTTTGTAAAAGTTAAATTGAAAGGAGAGGGTCAAAATAAATTTGCTGTTGGTAGTATTGTAGAATTATTCTCAGGAAAGGAAATTCTGAGACAAGAGTTGATTCCTTCTAGAGGTTTTCAATCCTCAATTGATTATGTAATGACTTTTGGAATTGGAACTAAAAAAATTGATTCCTTGCAGGTTATTTGGCCAAATGGAAAATTTCAAACCATTAAAAAAATCGTCAATAATGCTACTATTAATTTGAATATTGTAAATGCCAAAGTAGATTATGTTCCAAAAGTTGTAAAGTCAAAACCCTTGTTTGATGAAAAGAAAACAACTTTTTTAGCACATAAAGAAAATAATTATGTTGATTTTGATTATGAAGGATTAATTTCTAAAATGCTTTCGCAAGAAGGCCCTTCACTTGCCGTTGCGGATATAAATGGTGACGGAAATGAAGATGTGTTTATTGGCGGAGCCAAAGGGCAGGCTGGTAAAATATATTTGAATAATGGGAACGGTAATTTTACTACAACTTCACAGCAAGACTTAGATGTCGATTTTAATTTTGAAGATACGGCAGCCAGTTTTTTTGATGCAGATAATGATGGTGATCTTGATTTGTTAGTAGGTTCAGGTGGAAACGAAAAAGCAGATCAGGCCAATTATATAAACCGTTTGTATTTAAATAACGGTAAAGGAGTTTTTGTAAAAAGTAAAACTAATATGCCAACGACCAATAATAATGTAGCTGTAATTGCTCCTTATGATTTTGATAATGATGGTGACATTGATGTATTTATAGGAAGTCGAAGCGTTCCCGGTGTGTATGGAATTGATCCGAAGCATTTGTTATTGGAAAATGACGGCAAAGGAAATTTCACTAATGTAATTGACAAAAAGGCATTCAAAATTAATACGGTTGGAATGATTACTGATGCCATTTGGGAAGATATTGACAATGATTCCAAAAAGGATTTAATCTTGGTTGGGGATTGGACCGCTCCAATGATTTTCAAAAATACCGGTCGAAGATTGACTGAATATAAATCGAATCTTATTGATTACAAAGGTTTCTGGAATGCAGTGCGTTGTGTGGACTTAAATAATGATGGTAAGAAAGATTTAATTTTGGGTAATAAAGGGACAAATACTCCGTACAAACCAGCTGCTGCAAACCCATTGAAATTGTTTGTCAATGATTTTGATAATAATGGAACTATTGAGCAAATAGCAACTCAATCAATTGAAGGTAAAGATTTGCCAATAAACTTAAAGCAAGAAGTAGCACGACAGATTCCATCGATTAAAAAGAAAAATTTAAGTTACAAGGATTATGCTACCAAGACCTTTCAAGAATTATTTGTCCCGGAAATAGTTAGTAATTCGATACAAAAGACGGTCAATATACAAGAAAGTATCGTTGCAATAAATAAAGGAAATGGTAAATTTGAAATTAAAACACTCCCAAAAGAAGTTCAATTCTCATCTGTAAATTCAATTTGTGTAATGGATGTAAATAGTGACGGAATTTTGGATTTGGTATTGGGAGGAAATCAATACGAATTTAAACCACAGTTTTCGAGATTGGACGCCAATTACGGTAGCGTTCTTCTAGGCAGTAAAAACGGAACTTTTTCCTGGTTGCCTTATAATCAATCTGGTTTCTTCATTAGAGGAGAGGTGAAAAACCTGAAGCTAATTAAAGACAAAAATAAAACGGTATCGATCATAGCGGTTGTTAATGATAATACCCCAAAAATATTTAGACGCAATGAATAATTATTTTAGAATAGGATTGGCTTTATTGCTGTTTAGTAGTTGTTCCAAAAAGGAAGGGAAGTTATTTGAGATGTTGCCTTCGGAGGAAAGCAATATTTTATTTAACAACCAACTTTTGGATTCTAAAAACATTTCCATTTTAGATTACTTGTACTATTACAATGGTGGTGGAGTGGCTCTTGGCGACATTAATAACGATGGTTTAGTTGATATATATTTTACATCTAATCAAGGAAAAAACAAACTGTATTTAAATAAAGGGAACAATAAGTTTGAAGAAATTTCGGCTAAAGCTGGAGTAGAAGGTCAAAGTGATTGGAACGCAGGTACCGTTATGGCTGACGTGAATGGAGACGGTTATCTTGATATTTATGTTTGTGCCGTAGTAGGAATCAATGGTTTCGAAGGTCATAATGAATTATTTATCAATAATAAGGACAACACTTTTACAGAAAGTGCGGCTGAATACGGATTAGATTTAGATAATTACAGCTCTTCGGTAGCATTTTTTGATTATGATTTAGATGGAGATTTAGACATGTATTTATTGAATCACGCCGTACACTCTGAATCCTCTTTTGGTACTGCTTCCGTTCGAAACAAAAGAAGCTATGAGTGTGGAGATAAATTATTTCGCAATGATAACGGAAAATTTGTCGATGTAAGCGAACAGGCAGGAATTTTTGGCGGTGCCAATGGATATGGATTGGGATTGGCAGTTTCTGATTTTAATTTAGATGGTTATCCAGATATCTATGTGGGAAATGATTTTCACGAAGATGATTATTACTATTTAAACAATGGAGACGGAACTTTTACCGAAAGTCTCAAACAGTATTTTGGTCACACCAGTCGTTTTTCTATGGGGGTTGATGTTGCCGATGTGAATCATGATGGTTTTCCTGATATTCTGAGTTTAGATATGCTTCCCGAGGATGAAAAAGTTTTGAAATCTTCTCTTGGAGATGATAATGTACAAATGCTAAAAATGAGAACCGAGAAATTGGGCTATCATTACCAGTACACGAGAAACATGCTACAATTGAATCAGGCTGGAAACCACTTTACCGAAACTGCATTGCTAAGTGGTATTGCAGCAACAGATTGGAGTTGGAGCACTTTATTTGGAGATTATGATCAAGATGGGGAGCAGGATATCTTTGTGAGTAACGGAATTCCAAAGCGTCCAAATGATTTGGACTATGTGAAATATTATTCAAATGATCAAATAAAAAGTAAAATTAACACCACAAAGTTATTGGATAAAGAGGCTTTGAAGCGAATGCCAAAGGGGAATGTAACGAATTATATTTTTCAAGGGGCAACTGATTTACAATTTAAAAACCGCTCGAAGGATTGGATTGAAAATGATTCTATAATATCAAATGGTAGTGGTTATGCTGATCTCGATAATGATGGAGATTTGGATGTAATCACTAATAATACGAATGCTATTGCTTCGGTTTACATCAATAAAACGGATGCGAAAGCAAACTATTTAAAATTGAAACTTCGGTTTACAGGAAAAAATACTTTTGGAATTGGAGCCAAAGTGATTTCGTATTCCAAAGGTAAAAAACAATTTAAGGAATTGCAGACTACCCGAGGATTTCAATCTTCATCAGAACCAATAATCCATTTTGGCTATGGTAAAACAAAACAAATTGATTCATTAGTGGTAGTTTGGCCTGATAAGACCTACCAAACCTTGAAAAATGTTAAAACGGCTCAAACGCTAACTATAAAAGCAAATAAAGAGAGGAAAGCTTTTGATTACAAAAAGTTACATCCTACTGTTTTACCCATTTTCAAAAAGGTAGAAACAGGATTAGGAATCGATTTTACGCATCAGGAAAATGATTATGTCGACTTTTTAGTTCAAAAATTAATTCCGTATCAACGGTCAGATCGAGGTCCTGCAACGGCAATAGGGGATTTAAACGGTGATGGAAAAGAGGATATATTCTTTGGTGGTTCCAAAGGTAAAAAAGCAATGATCTATTTTCAAAATGCTACTGGATTTGTAAAAAACAAAGTTACTGAAATCGAAAAGGATTCTGTTTTTGAAGATGCCTTCGCGGTGATTGGAGATTTCAATAATGATAGATTGAATGATTTGTATGTTGCTTCCGGTGGAGGTGAAAATGCAGCGGACTTACAGGATCGTTTGTATTTGAATAAAAGCAACCAATTTATTAAAGTAGCATTGCCTAAAATAGCACAAAATGGCTCCGTTGTTAAGGCTTTTGATTATGATAATGATGGAGACTTAGACCTTTTTGTGGGTAATAATTCCATAAATAATAGATTTGGTAGCCTTCCAGATGGCTATTTGTTAAACAATAACAAAGGAGTTTTTACGGTGGTCCAAAGCAAAACTTTTGAGAAAATCGGAATGGTTACGGATGCTGTTTTTACTGATTTCAACAAGGATGGAAAAATGGACTTAATTGTAATTGGAGAATGGATGAAACCTACATTTTTCGCAAATAAAAACGGTAAATTTACGGATGTAACAGCAACTGTTTTTCCAGAAAAAAGCAATGGATTATGGCAATCCATAATTCCTTTTGATATCGATCAGGATGGCGATCAAGATTATTTAGTTGGGAATTGGGGTCTGAATTCAAAATTTAAAGCGTCCGCTGATTTTCCAATGAAGATGTATTACGATGATTTTGATATTAATGGAAATTTTGAAACTATTGTTGCTATAGAAAAGGGTGGGAAATACTATACTGCATTAGGGCTGGATGAGTTGGCAGAACAATTTAGTGGAATGCTAAAAAAGAAATTCAATAGTTATAAATCCTTTGCAGGAAAAACACTGGAAGAAGTTTTTGATCCAAAAATGCTTGAAAAAGCAAAATTATATGAAGTACATAATTTGAAATCGGGTTATTTAAGAAACGATAAGGGGAAATTTACTTTTGTTCCCTTTTCTAATAAAATGCAAGTCGCACCAATTACGAGTTTTGTAAAATCTAATTTTGATTCAGATGCCAGAGAAGAAGTTTTTGCTGCTGGAAATTATTTTGGAGTTTCTCCATACCACAGCAGATTTGATGGTTTTTCCGGTGCTTTAATCAAAGATGAAAAAACTATATTTTTAGGCAATCAAATTGGAATTGACTTAACCCAAAAAGCGGTTAGACACCTTGATATTATTACTTTAAATGGCAAAAAATACATGCTGGTTACCATCAACAATAAAAAAGCAGAACTTTACGAAATGCCTTCTGCTAAAAATGGAAATAAAAAGCAACCTACAAATTAATAAAAATGAAAGCAAAAATTTTTAGTATTGCCATAATTAGTCTTCTTTTTATTTCTTGTAAAAAGGAAAAGTCGATTGTCGTTACTACCGATGAATACCATGCTGCAATAGATAATGTTACTCAAATCATGATTCATGATATTTTTTCGCCACCTGTTGCCAGTAGGATTTTTGTGTATCCAAACATTGCGGCTTATGAAATCATGGCTCAAAATAGTAAGACGTATATCAGTCTTCAAAATCAATTGAACGGACTGGATTCTATACCAAAGTTAGATTCGAAAAGCGGTGTGAATCAGCCTTTGGCAGCTCTTGTAGCACACATGGAATTAAGTAAGCAATTAGTTTTCTCAGAGGAAATAGTAGACAAATTCAGAGATAGTTTATATCAAAAATGGACTGATGAAAATGAAGAAGAGTTTATAGTTTCTAAAGAATACGGACTAAAAGTTGCTGAGCGCATCAAGAAATGGATGGCAAAAGACAATTACAAAGAAACTAGAACCATGTCTAAATTTTCGGTTTATGCCAATCAACCAGGAAGATGGCAACCTACACCGCCAGCATACATGGATGCCGTGGAGCCACATTGGGGAGAAATAAGGACTTTGGTTCTCGACTCTGCCGCTCAATTCAAACCAATTCCTGCTTTTGCATTTTCGTTAGATAAAAAATCTCCATTTTTTAAGGAAGTTCAAGAAGTCTATGATATTAGCAAAGAGATGGTTGAAAAAGGAGATAATTCAGAAGAAATTAAAATTGCTCAATTCTGGGATTGTAATCCTTACGTTTCGGTTTCCCAAGGACACATGATGTTTGCCAAAAAGAAAATTACACCAGGAGCTCATTGGATAGGAATTGTAAAAATTGCATCAAAAAAATCAAACGCTGATTTTGCTAAAACAGTTTTTGCCTACACGAAAACCTCGATTGGTATTTTTGAAGGTTTTATCAGTTGTTGGGATCAAAAATTCAAAAGTAATGTAGTGCGTCCGGAAACAGTTATCAATCAAAATATTGATGAAAATTGGAAACCCTTATTGCAGACGCCTCCTTTTCCAGAATATACTAGCGGTCATTCTGTGGTTTCAACATGTTCAGCAATAGTTTTAACCTCAGTTTTTGGAGATAATTTTTCGTACACAGATGACACTGAATTACAGTTTGGGTTGCCAAAAAGAAATTTCGGATCCTTTAACGCCGCCGCCCAGGAAGCGGCTATGAGTCGCTTGTATGGAGGAATTCATTACAGAGCCGCCATTGTAAACGGAATTGATCATGGTAAAACCATAGGAAATTTTATTGTCGAAAAATTAAAGATGATTAAAGAATAATGACAGTCAGAAAAAAAATTATAATAGTTTGTAGTGCGTTTTTATCCTTGTTTTTAATTTGGTATTTATTTGTAAAGAAGACTGATTATTGCATTTCGTTTAAAGTAAATGCAGCTACTGGAACCGTTTTTCAAGGAATTCAGGAATGGTCTGTTCTTCAATTAGAAAAAGAAAAAGAAAAGTATACGATTGTAGAAAAACGAAACTTTGATTTTATCAAACAAGAAATGAAAAAAGGAGCGGTCCAAATGGAATATACGTGGGATATCACCGCTATAAACGATTCGGTGACTAAAGTAAATGTCGGGATAAAAGATAGGAATCATAGTTGGTACAATAAACTAACAGCACCTTTTTTTAATACAGATTTCAAGCAAGAACAAATCAAAAAAGTAATTGATTTTAAGAAAGGTTTGAGCGAACATTTGAAAAATTTTAAAGTAAGAATTGATGGAGAAGGAACTTCCGAAGAAACATTTGTAGCCTACATTAATTTAAAAAGTATTTTGCAAGAAAAAGGACAAACAATGATTCGAAACGATGCAATGATTACCGGTTTTTTGTTTGAAAATAAAATAAAAATTATAGGAAGGCCTTATGTTGAAATTACAAATTGGGATTTAGATCAAGAAACAATCGATTTTAATTATTGTTTTCCAATTGATAAAAACACAAAAATCATTGAGAATGAAGTAGTAAAGTTCAAAACTTTAGCAGCAGTCAAGGGATTGAAAGCAACTTATTTTGGGAATTTCAGAACCTCAGACAGAGCTTGGTTTGCGCTACTGGATTATGCAAAAAAGCACAATATTGCATTGGAAAATAAAGTGTTGGAAAATTTCTTGTCAAATCCTTTTAATGGAGGAAATGAATTGGAATGGGAGACCCGAATAATTGTCCCTTTTGCATCAAAATAGAAAGGTTTTTTAAATTGATTTAAATTATCGAAAACGTTTTCGGGTCTTCCGAAAACGTTTTTGTTTTTATTCTGTTTTTAATTGGCAATTTTAAAATTAAATTTAGAAAAAATTAACAAATTAACCATCTAGAATGAATTTAAAGGTAAAATTAAGCTTCTGGCAGATAATCAATATGAATGTTGGTTTTTTTGGGATACAATATAGTTTTGGTTTGCAACAAAGTGCTGTAAATCCCATTTATGATTTTTTGCACGCCAGTCCGGACCAAATCCCGATACTGAATCTTGCGGGACCATTAACGGGATTACTGATTCAGCCCATCATAGGCGCAATGAGTGATAAAACATGGCATCCAAGATGGGGAAGGCGCAAACCATACTTTTTTATTGGAGCCATAATTTGTAGTATCGCTTTATTTTTATTTCCATTCAGCAGTTCCTTATGGATGGCAGCTGGTTTGCTTTGGATTCTAGATGTGGGTAACAATACTGCGATGGAGCCTTATCGTGCTTTTATTGCAGATACACTAGATGAAGAACAACAACCAATGGGCTTTCAAGCACAAAGTTTCTTTACTGGTTTTGGGCAGTTTTTAGCGTATATCTCTCTTTTTCTATTTCCAATTGTCTTTGTTGGATACACAGGTTCTTTGCCCACTTGGATATACGCTTCCTTTTTTCTAGGTGCTGTACTCTCTGTTACTTCTATTTGGTGGAGCATGAGTAAAACTAAGGAAATTCCACCTACTGAGGAAGAATTGGCTGTTTTGAAAGCGGAGCCTTTAAATGTTTTTTCTCCTTTTATTGATATTTACAAAGCAGTTTTGGAAATGCCAAAAGTAATGTGGCAACTTTTCTTGGTGTACTTGTTTCAATGGTATGCGATGATGTGTTATTGGCAAAATAATTCAAAAAGTATTGCATTATCCGTTTGGGATGTAACCCCAAAGAACCCTGCAGGCTATGAAAAAGCGGTAGAATGGAACGGATTAATCGGTGCATTTGGTTTTATAGTTACCTTTTCAATTGCTTTTTATTTGGCAAAATTAGCCAAAAAGCATGGTGCTAAAATGATTCATTTTGTGTGTCTGTTATTTGGGGCCGTTTCTTTTTTATGGTTTCCATTGGTGCAAAACCAGTATGTGTTTTTTGCAGTGGTTATTGGTTATGGAATTGCATGGGCAAGTATGATGGGAATTCCGTATTTGATGGTTGTTGCTGTTATTTCAAAAGAAAGATATGGTGTGTATATGGGTATTATTAATATGATGATTGTGATTCCTATGATTATTCAAAACCTATCATTTGGTTATATACTAAGGAATTTTCTAGACAATGATCCACGTCAAGCAATAAGTTTTGCGGGTGTATTATTAGCGATTGCAGCACTATGCACACTATTGATAAAAATAAAAAAGATAAAAGTAAGTGAATAATTCAATAAACAACAAGATGGATAAAATAGACATTCTTTGTGTAGGTGAAGTTCTTGTTGATTTCATCGGGCATCAAGAAGGAGTATTGATAAATGAAACAAGAGATTATCATAGGTATTTAGGCGGTTCCCCTACTAACGTTGCTATGAATTCCACCCGATTGGGTTTAAATACTATCATGGTTGCAACGGTTGGGAAGGATGGTTTTGGGACATATATTGCGGAGCGACTTGGTGATGTTGGAGTGAATACGGATCATTTGAACATTTTAGAAGACAAATCTACAAGCGTGATTTTTGTTTCGAGGTCAGATGGTACTCCAGATTTTATACCGTATCGCTCTGCAGATTGTTGTATTTATGAAGAGCAAATTTCAAGCGAAACACTAGCAAATACAACCATATTTCATACTACCTGTTTTGCATTGAGTAAAAATCCTGCACAAAAAACGATCTTAAAAAAGGCGCAAGAAGCATATAACCTAGGTTGTAAGCTGAGTATCGATGTGAACTACGCAAGAAAACTATGGAAAAGTCAAAAGAAAGCATTTAAAGTAATTAAAACCTATTGCCAATTCAATCCATTGATAAAAATTAGTGAGGACGATATGCTACGCCTTTTTGAGAAAGAGCTACCTCATGATGAAATTTTTCAGTTTTTTCATGATCAAGGTGTGGACATTGTTTGTTTGACTTTAGGTAGCAAAGGGGTGAAATTATCTCAAAAAGGAGAAAAAGTAATTGAAATGCCAGCGATAAAGATTGATAAGGTTATGGATACTACAGGCGCTGGTGATGCATTTTGGTCTGGATTTTTATTTGCTTACATCAAGGAAAAATCAATCCAAGAATGTTTAGATATTGCTTTAAAATTAGCCGCTTTAAAATTGCAAAATGTGGGTCGATTACCGGATAATATCAATATCCTTTCAAAACTATTATAAAATATCATGCAACAAAAAAGTACAAAAATTAGCAACGGCGTAATGCTTAATGTGTATCCAGATAGTATTGGTGAAAAATTCAGTGATACGATTGAAATGCTCAAAATGACCGAATTCAAAGATGTTTTTTCTTTGTTATATGTCTTGCCTACCTTTTTCAATAGTGATTTAGATAGAGGTTTTTCTATTATTGATTATGATATTAATACAGATTTAGTAGATACTAAGGACTTGAAAGATTTAGACGATCTTCAAATTAAATTGAAATTTGACATTGTTTTAAACCATCTTTCTGTTGCATCTCCTCAGTTCAAAGACCTATTGCAACATGGAAATAAATCTAAGTATAAAGATTTTTTCATCAATTGGAATGAATTCTGGCAAGGAAACGGTGTCGAAAATGAAGATGGAATTATCATTCCAAAACCACAGTTTCTCAACAAGTTATTCATGAGAAAGTCGGGGTTGCCTATCCTCAAAGTACGTTTTCCAGATGGTTCAGAACAACCCTATTGGAATACTTTTTATCAACAAATCACCTACAATTCAATCACAATTGATGAGTTGGAAAACATAAAAGGATTAACGGAAGCGCAATGTTTATATATTGTTCCTGTCATTAATCAGGCCATAGCAAATAATCAAGATTTTTCAATGATTGATTTTAAAGATTGTACGCCATTAAAAGCCGATATTTTACAAATTGTAGAACAAAAGCGTTCCTATTTAGGGCAAATGGATGTCAATGGGAAATCACCTTTGGTTTGGGATTTCTATGAGGAGACTCTGAAAAAGGTTAAGGGTTACGGATGTACTATTCTCCGTTTAGATGCTTTCGCCTATTTGCACAAACAAGTTGGGGAGTCCAATTTTTTTAACAAACCGGGAACTTGGGAATATCTAGAACGGATTAATCAAATCGCACAAAAAAATAATTTGATGCTTCTGCCAGAAATTCATGCAGAGTATGGTTTGCATTTACATGATGAGGTTGCTACTGAAGGGTACTATATTTACGACTTTTTCTTACCAGGTTTAACGATACATACTATCGAAAACAAAACTAGTAGTGCTTTGTTAAGCTGGGCCAAAGAAATTATTACTAAAGGATATAAAACAGTAAACATGTTAGGTTGCCATGATGGAATTCCTGTTTTAGACTTGAAAGGCAAAGAGGTAAATGGGTTTTATAATAAAGGATTGTTAGAGGATGCCGAGATTGAAGGGATAATGACTACAATAATGGAACGGGGTGGGCGTGTAAAAAACTTATACGATCCTTCAGGAAAGAAAATTTCTTATTATCAAATCAATGCTACTTTTTTTAGTGCTTTGGGAGAAGACGAGCAAAAGTTGCTTTTAGCAAGAGTCATCCAAATGTTTGTTCCAGGAATACCGCAAGTATGGTACTTGGATATTTTTGCGGGAAAAAACAATTACGAAGCGGCAGATAATGGCGGTAGTGCAGGACATAAAGAAATCAATCGTACTGCATTGTCAATGCAGGATATTGAGCAAGGTTTGAAAACTGACGTTGTTCAGAAACAGTTGCAAATTATTCGTTTACGTAATACATCTGCTGCTTTTTCAGGTCAAGTGGGAATTAATGATTCTGATGCTACTGTTATAGATATCAAATGGGTGAACGGTGACGCGCTTGCGCATTTAAAAGTGAACCTTTTAACAAATAGTTTTACGATTAACCACATAGAAAACGGAATCACAAACAATATGAGTTTTTAAATTTTGTATTGGAATCTAAAAAAGTAGACTTGTTAAAACATTAAAATGAATCTAGATTGTAGAACTCAAAACATATTTAAGAATATTTAATTACTGAACTATAATTTAGTACTAAATAATAGTTCACCTCAACATAAGGTAAAAGATGAAAAAAAGTACGGTTAAAATTGCCATGTATCTCAATTACTTTGTATTTGCAATTCTACTGAACAGCGTGGGAATTGTGATATTAAAGGCGCAAAAAAATTATGGCGTTGATGAATTGCAGGCAAGCGTTCTAGAAGCTTACAAGGATTTACCTATCGCTATAGTGTCCTTTTTAATTGCTTCGTTTTTGCCAAGGCTTGGGTATAAAAAAGCCATGCTTATTGGTCTGGCCTTGGTTTCTGTGGCATGTATTAGTATGTATTTTGGAAATTCATTTGATATGGCCAAGGTGCTTTTTGCCACTGTAGGCGTCTCATTTGCCTTGATCAAAGTGTCTGTGTATTCGCTTATTGGAACAATTACGGAGAATCAACAAGAACATAATAGTTTGATGAGTAGTATTGAAGGCGTATTTATGATTGGGATTGCGCTCGCTTATTTCCTATTTCCCGCTTTTAATTCTGATGCGAATCCTGATGCTTGGTTGAATGTTTATTGGTTGTTAGCTGGGATTTCGTTATTGTCATTTGGTTTTTTATTTTTTACCAAATTCGAAAATCAAACCGAAATTCCGGGTGTTGATTTAGCCGATGACTTCAAAGAAATGTTCAAATTATTCGCAAAATTATTGACGATTGTTTTTGTAATCAGCGCATTCTTGTTTGTAATGATTGAGCAGGGAATCATGTCTTGGTTGCCTACTTTCAATAGTAAAGTGTTGCATTTACCAGAGAATATCAGTATTATGATGGCGAGTATTTTGGCTATTTCATTAGCTGTAGGACGACTTTTGGCAGGAGTAATTACAAAAAGGGTCAATTGGATTTGGGTACTTAGTTTTTGTATCGTGGCAGCTATGCTAATTGTAATTTTTGTACTTCCTAAAACAGTTGGTTTAGAGGTCAAAGAAATCAATTCGCTTGGCGATATTCCAATAATAGGATTTGCATTTCCGTTAGTGGGACTTTTTATTGCGCCTATTTATCCGCTATTAAATTCGGTGGTTTTAAGTGCTTTGCCAAAAAAATTACACAGTTCGATGACGGGTTTAATTGTTGTTTTCTCGGCACTTGGGGGTACTTTAGGTTCTAGAGTTATTGGTTACTTATTTAAAAATGAAGGGCCGGAAAATGCTTTTTATTATACTTTAATTCCAATGTCCTTATTGCTTGTTTCTTTCTTTATTTTAAAAAAACTTACTGCTAAACAATGAAATTCTTACTTAACATAGACAAAGTATTCCAAGAATTATTATTTCAAGAGGATACGGATCAGGATAAAAAAATTACTAAAGACGATACTGGTCCTAAAAAATTTATTTTGATTGATGAAACTACACAGTGCGAAGAGGCTATTGTTGGGACCTATCATTTATCCAATTTATTACAGGAATTGGCACAACTTAAGGACAGGAATTCAGTATTTGGGGAAGTCGATTTAGATCGAATTCAAGAAAATCCAGTGCAGCGAATTTCAAGGAAAATCCGAGATGATTATTGGACGGAATTGACTAGAACAATAGATAAAAAAGGGTTGACCCATATTTTAGAAGATGAAAAAATGGCTAGTGATGTGGCCACGCTTTACGTAGCTGCAACGGACAAACAAGGGGTTTCTTATTTTCAAGATTTAGAAAAAGAACTTCAAAATTTCAAAGTAGCTATTCTACCTGTAAATTATTCCATAGAATATGTGGCTACTTTAAACAATAAACCAGGGATTTTAGCTTTGGCTTTAGAACAAAAAATATATAGTTTGCAAGGAGTTCCATTTGTAGTCCCTGGCGGAAGATTCAATGAAATGTATGGCTGGGATAGTTATTTTATTGGTATTGGTCTTTTAATCGATAACCAACTCGAAAAAGCCATGGCTATCGCGGAGAACTTTAAATACCAAATCACACATTACGGCAAAATTCTGAATGCAAACCGAAGTTATTACTTGACAAGAACACAACCGCCATTGTATTCTTCTCTGATTGTTGAAATTGTAAAAGAAAATGTGCCTAACCAAGAATGGTTAAAGAGTCATTTGGATGCCATTATTTTAGAATACAATACGGTTTGGATGGTGTTAGGAAACCGATTAACAGAAACGGGTTTGAACCGATATAAAGCGGAAGGCGTTGGAATGCCCTTTGAAGTGGAGCCTGGGCATTTTGACGATGTTTTAGCGCCTTATGCTGAAAAATATAACATGCCGATTCGCGCATTTGAGAAAGAATATTTAGAAAGAAAATTGGTTGACGCTGATTTGGATCTGTATTTTGTTCATGACCGAAGCTTGCGTGAAAGTGGTCATGACACAACGGATCGACTTATAAATAGGTGTGCGAACTTAAATTCCGTTGATGTAAATAGTTTTCTTTATAAATACGAAAAAGACATTGCTTATTTAATTGCAACCTATTTTGGGAACACCTTTCAAATTGGAGATATAAAGTGTACTTCTAACGAATGGGAACAAAAGGCTGCATTTAGAAAAGAAAAAATTAATGAATTGTGCTGGAATGAAGCTGCAGGAATGTATTTTGATTATGATTTTGTAAACCAAGAACAATTTCCATTTGAGGCAGCTACAACCTTTTTTCCTTTGTGGGCAGGATTATGTGATCAGAATCAAGCTAAAAAGTTAGTAGAAATAGCGTTGCCACAATTTGTAAAAACAGGAGGAATAACAGGAAGTACAAAGGCGAGTATTGCTAATGCTCCGGAAGAAGCACCACAACGACAATGGGATTATCCATTTGGCTGGGCGCCACACCAAATGTTGCTGTGGGAAGGATTAATTAAATACGATTATTTAGATAAAGCACAAGAAATGGTGTACCGATGGTTGTGGTTAATTACTAGAAATGCGGTTGATTTTAATGGAACGATTCCAGAAAAATTTGATTTGGAAATCAGTTCCCATAAAGTGTTTGCTGAATATGGTAATGTAGGGACTGAATTTGATTACATCGCAAAGGAAGGTTTTGGTTGGATGAATGCGTCCTATCAATATGGATTGCAGATTTTGAATGCTACACTAAAAGAGAAACTGGGAGAATTGATTTCTCCCGATGATCTATTTTAGCGCTGAAAAATATTTTTTGTTATTTGAATGCAATTTTTTTTTAACTTTATAATTCACTAAATGAATCAATTATGACTGTTAATCAAATTTTAAGCACTAAAGGAAAGGAAGTTTTTTCGATACTTTCCACTAACACTGTATACGAAGCTTTGACAGTGATGAGCGAAAAAAACATTGGAGCAATTCTTATTATAGAAGATACGGTTCTCAAAGGGGTTTTATCTGAAAGAGATTACGCTCGAAAAATTGTTTTGAAAGCAAAATCTTCCAAGAAAGCTTTTGTTCATGAAATCATGGAAACAAATGTGGTGACCGTGAGCCCATCGGATAATTTAGAGTATTGCATGGAATTAATGAGTACAAAAAGAGTTCGTCATTTACCTGTTTTGGAAAATGAAATTGTAATAGGGATTATTTCTATTAGTGATGTAGTAAAAGCTATTATCGAGATGCAAAAAGATACGATTCAACATTTAAACTCTTATATTACGCAATAAATAAAGAATGGAAAGTTATAATTATAGGAAGCTGCTATTTTATGCAGCTTTTTTTTTGGAATCAAAATAGGCTTGTTTATATAAAAGAATGGGGTAAAAGTCCTCTTTTTTTAAATCTAGACCCCTATCTTTGTACGCTAGAATAAAATCTAAAACAATGGAAAAGAATAGCAAAAGAAGAGAAGCATTATTATACCACGCAAAGCCAACTCCTGGTAAAATTCAAGTAGTTCCCACTAAGAAATATGCAACACAAAGAGATTTATCTTTGGCCTATTCTCCTGGTGTAGCTGAGCCGTGTTTAGAAATCGCTAAAGACGTAAACAACGTTTATAAATATACAGCAAAAGGGAATTTAGTTGCCGTAATCACAAATGGAACAGCCGTTTTAGGGTTAGGGGATATTGGACCGGAAGCCTCAAAACCAGTAATGGAGGGAAAAGGATTGTTGTTTAAGATCTTTGCTGATATTGATGTTTTTGATATCGAAATTGGAACAAAAGACATCGAAGAATTTATTCAAACGGTTAAAAATATAGCACCAACTTTTGGTGGAATTAATCTTGAGGATATTAAAGCACCGGAATCTTTCGAAATCGAAAGAAGGTTGGTGGAAGAATTAAATATTCCTGTGATGCATGATGATCAGCATGGTACGGCTATCATCTCATCTGCGGCATTGTTGAATGCATTAGAATTAGCAGATAAAAAAGCAGAAGACGTAAAATTAGTGGTTTCAGGAGCTGGTTCCGCTGCATTGGCTTGTGCTGATTTATATGTTTTATTGGGTGTGAAAATTGAAAATATTTTCATGTTCAACAGCAAAGGGTTGCTAACAAAAGACAATCCAAAACTATCTGAATTGCAATTAAAATATGCTAAAGATATTCCTACTATGAATCTGGAAGAAGCACTAGTAGGTGCCGATGTATTTTTAGGATTGTCAACGGGAGATATTATGTCGGCACAAATGCTACTAGGCATGTCAGATAATCCTATTGTTTTTGCAATGGCAAATCCAGATCCAGAAATTGATTATAACCTAGCGTTAGCTACTCGTAAAGACGTAATTATGGCTACCGGTCGTTCCGATTATCCTAATCAGGTGAACAACGTGCTTGGGTTTCCGTACATTTTTAGAGGCGCACTTGATGTTCGAGCTACTAAAATAAACGAGGCGATGAAGATGGCAGCTGTAAAAGCATTAGCGGCATTGACAAAGCAATCGGTTCCTGAACAAGTTAATATTGCTTATGGAGCTACTAAATTAAATTTTGGTAGAGAATATATTATTCCTAAACCTTTTGACCCAAGATTAATCACGATTGTTGCTCCGGCTGTTGCCAAAGCAGCAATGGATTCTGGTGTAGCATTGAATCCTATCACGGATTGGAATAAATACGAAGAAGAACTTTTAGATCGTTTAGGAAATGACAACAAAATGCTTCGTTTGATTACAAACAGAGCTAAAATGGATCCTAAAAAAATCGTTTTTGCTGAAGCAGACCATTTAGATGTGTTAAAAGCAGCTCAAATCGTATTGGAAGAAGGAATTGGTTTTCCAATTTTATTAGGTAACAAGGAAATTATCTTAGAGTTAAAAGCAGAAATTGGTTTTGATGCGGATGTTCAAATTATAGATCCTAAAATTGATGAGGAAGAAGGTAGAAGAAATAAATTTGCTATAACGTATTGGTCTTCTAGACAAAGACGTGGCATTTCCTTTTTAGATGCACAAAAATTAATGCGGGAACGCAATTATTTTGCTGCAATGATGGTTAACGAAGGCGAAGCGGATGCACTGGTAACAGGACATTCTAGAAGCTATCCTTCAGTGGTTAAACCCATGCTGCAATTAATCGAAAAAGCACCGGGAGCTTCTATCGTTGCTACTACTAATATGATGATGACGGCTCGTGGGCCAATGTTTTTGTCCGATACGGCGATAAACATCAATCCATCTGCCGATGATTTAGCTAAAATAGCAATCATGACCGCTAAAACAGCTAAAATGTTTGGGGTAGAGCCAGTTATTGCAATGATTTCATTTTCTAATTTTGGATCCTCTACAAACGAAAACGCAGCCAAAGTAAGAGAAGCAGTTTCTTATTTACATAAAAATCATCCTGATATTATAATTGACGGGGAAATTCAAGCAGATTTTGCCTTAAACCCAGAATTACTAAAAGCGAAATTTCCTTTTTCTAAATTAGCAGGTAAAAAAGTAAATACGTTAATTTTTCCAAATCTGGACTCTGCAAACATCACGTACAAACTTCTGAAAGAATTAAATAAGATTGATTCTATTGGGCCTATCATGTTAGGACTAGGAAAACCAGTTCATATATTTCAATTAGGTGCTAGCGTGGAGGAAATGGTAAACATGGCCGCTATTGCAGTAATCGATGCTCAAGAAAAACAGGCAAAGAAAACCAAGCAGATTTAATTAAATGGGATCAAAGTAAATAGTTAAAGTTGTCAGTAAAACATAAAAGTATGTTAATTTCATTATATTTGGCAATATTTTATTAATCATGATCGCACATTTACAAGGAAAATTAACAGAGAAATCACCAACGCATATAATCATAGATTGTGGTGGCGTAGGCTATCATGTTAATATTTCCCTACACACCTATTCTTTATTACCCAATACCGATTTCATAAAAGTATATACGCATCTTCAAATTAAGGAAGATGCGCATACACTTTTTGGTTTTATAGAAAAGTCAGAACGAGAGATTTTCAGACTTTTATTGTCCGTTTCCGGAATAGGAGCGAGCATCGCGCGGACCATGCTTTCTTCACTTGATCCAAAACAAATTACTAATGCCATAGCCTCTGCTGATGTAGTTACCATTCAGTCAATTAAAGGGATAGGGAGTAAAACTGCACAAAGAGTAATCTTAGATTTAAAAGAAAAAGTCTTAAAATTATATGATTTAGACGAAGTTTCTATGTCGCAAAGCAATACAAATCGAGATGAAGCGTTATCAGCTTTGGAAGTTTTAGGATTTGTACGAAAAACTTCAGAAAAAATTATAGAAAAGATTGTCAAAGAAGATCCAGATGCTTCTGTGGAAACAATTATCAAAAAAGCTTTAAAAAATCTTTAAAAGGTATTTAAGAAACACGAGTTGTATGCATAAAATTTGTATTTTTTTACTTGTTTTGTTTTGTGGTTTTGTGTCACAAGCTCAAGTAGAACAGAAAGCTCAGGATACCGTAAAAACTGGATTTTCTCTTGGAAAACTACAGCTAAAAAACCCACAGAGTATTTTGTCTGCTTACACCTATGATCCAGTTACGGATCGTTATGTATATACCAATTCTGTAGATGGATTTTCCATTAATTATCCTATTATTTTAACGCCAAAGGAATACGAAAACTTAGTCTTAAAAGAATCCATGCGAGATTATTTTAAGAAAAAAGTAGATGCAATTGATGGTAAGAAAGAAGGTAGTGAACTCGCCAAAAGAGACTTGTTGCCGAGATATTATGTAAAGTCAGGCCTTTTCGAATCTATTTTTGGAAGCAATACGATTGATGTAAAACCCACAGGATCTGTCGAAATGGATTTGGGAATGCGGTACACAAAACAGGATAATCCATCCTTTTCTCCTAGAAACCGATCTAATCTTTCCTTCGATTTTGATCAAAGAATCAGTATGAGCTTAATGGGAAAAGTAGGAACACGGCTCAATGTAAATGCGAACTACGATACACAGTCTACATTTGCGTTTCAAAATTTAATTAAATTAGATTACGCACCTTCGGAGGATGATATTATTCAAAAAATTGAGGTTGGTAATGTAAGCATGCCACTGAACAGTTCTTTAATTCGGGGAGCTCAAAGTTTATTTGGGGTAAAAACGCAACTACAATTTGGAAAAACAACAATAACGGGTGTTTTTTCAGAGCAAAAATCACAAACGAAAAGCTTAATAGCGCAAGGTGGAGGTACGATAGAGGATTTTGAAATGTTTGCTTTGGACTATGATAGTGACAGACACTTTTTCTTATCCCAATATTTTAGAAATCGATATGATAAATCCCTGGCAAATTATCCATTTATAGATAGTAGAGTCCAAATCTCTAGAATTGAAATTTGGGTAACTAACAAGCAAAATCGGGTATTGGCAAACAACAATAATCTGAGAAACATCATTGCACTTCAAGATTTAGGAGAAGGGCAATTATCCGGTGTGCCTGATAACGAAGTGGTTGTTTTAGATCCATCTACTGGAATTTTCAACAATCCTGCAGATTCTCCTACTGATAATTCAAATAATGATTATAATCCAGCACAAATAAACGCTGGAACGGGTTTATTGAATCCTAATATTCGTGAAATTGTAACTGCTAATTCTGGTTTCAATGTAACGGTGAGTGAAGGTCAGGATTATTCGAAATTAGAAAACGCAAGAAAACTGAATCCAAACGAATACAGCTTCAATCCACAACTAGGATTTATTTCGTTACAACAGCGATTGGCTAATGATGAGGTTTTAGCGGTTGCTTATCAATACACCATTGGAGATAAAGTATACCAAGTGGGTGAATTTGGAAACGATGGCGTAGATGCAACGGTCGTGACAGGAAATAGTCCTTCCAATCAGGCTATCATTTCGCAGAGTTTGGTTTTGAAAATGTTGAAAAGCAATTTGACTAATGTTAAAAATCCAATTTGGAATTTGATGATGAAAAACATTTATCAGATTCAAGGGGGGTACCAATTGAAGCAAGAAGATTTTAGATTTAATATTCTTTATACAGATCCTTCGCCTCTAAATTATATTACAGAGGTGCCGGGAAGCCCTTTCCCAGCGAATCCCTCCAGAGAAAATGAAGTTGCTGAGACTCCTTTGTTGAAGGTGTTTAATTTAGATAAATTAAATTATAACAACGATCCTCAAACTGGAGGGGACGGTTTTTTTGATTTTATGCCAGGTTTAACAATCGATGCGCAAAACGGAAGGATTCTATTTACAACCAAAGAGCCTTTTGGAGAACTACTATTTTCCAAGTTGTCAAATACTGGTTCCACGGAAAATTACAACATTGTCAGCTCTTACAATGAAAATCAAAAGAAATATGTGTTCCGCAGCATGTATCGAAATACACAGGCAGGAGCATTGCAGGATAGTGAAAAAAACAAATTCTTATTACGAGGGAAATACAAATCGAGTGGTGGGGATGGCATACCAATTGGGGCATTCAATGTTCCTCAAGGTTCAGTGGTAGTTACCGCAGCAGGAAGACTCTTAGTAGAAGGGATTGATTACAGCGTGAATTATCAGTTAGGTCGTGTTCAAATTTTGGATCCCTCCTTGCAAGCATCAAATACACCCATCGAAGTTTCCTTGGAAAACAACTCTGTTTTTGGGCAACAAACCAGAAGGTTTATGGGTTTAAATATTGAACATAAAATTTCAGATAACTTTATAGTTGGAGGAACTTTCTTGAAAATGTCGGAAAGACCGTTTACACAAAAATCCAGCTTTGGACAGGAATCCGTAAACAATACTATTTTCGGTTTCAATACTAATTTTTCTCAAGAAATTCCTTTCTTGACCCGTTTGGTAAATAAATTGCCAAATATTGACACGGATGTACCTTCCAATCTATCGGTAAGAGGCGAAATCGCTTTTTTGAAACCGGACTCGCCAAAAGCAGATCAGTTTCAGGGAGAATCGACTATTTATGTAGATGATTTTGAAGGATCTCAGTCTACAATTGACATGCGTTCCCCTTATTCATGGAGTTTAGCATCAACACCAGACAGAAACACAACAAGTAGTTATGATTTTAATGCAAGTGCCAATGACTTGAGTTATGGATTCAAAAGAGCTAAATTAGCTTGGTATTCAATTGATCCCATTTTTTACACCCAGAAGCCCGTTGGTATCTCAAATGAAGACTTGTCTTTCAATAAGACCAGAAGAATTTTTAGTAGGGAATTGTATCCTTTGACGGATATTGCACAAGGACAAACGCAAGTTGTAAACACCTTGGATTTAACTTATTTTCCATCTGAAAGAGGTCCTTATAACAATAGTTTGAATGTCAACGCAAATCCAACAGAAAATTTTGGTGGTATCATGCGTTCCTTAAATTCAACAAATTTTGAACAAGGAAACGTAGAATACATTCAGTTTTGGGTACTAGATCCGTATGTAGGAAATGGTCAGGCTCCACAATCAAATATTGGAAAAATATACTTCAATTTAGGGGAAATTTCAGAAGATGTTTTAAAAGATGGAAGAAAACAATATGAAAATGGGTTGGGTCCCGATCAAATCTTGGTTAATCCACGGCCTTTGTGGGGAGATGTTCCTGCTTCTCAGTCATTAATTTATGCTTTTGATACCAATGTGGAAAATAGGAGAAATCAAGATATAGGTTTAGATGGTTTGGCTAATGCCAATGAAGGAGCTGTGTATACTAATTTTGCTTCGGAACTAGATCCTGCTGCTGATGATTATATCTTTTATCTGAATGCAGATGGAGGAATTATAGACCGATACAAAATGTACAATGGTACTGACGGAAATTCTGCAGTAGACATTACGGACCCCAATAGAGGATCATCAACCGTTCCTGATGTGGAAGATATCAACCGAGACAATACCATGAATACAATCAATGCCTATTATGAATATAGTATTGATGTTCAGCCCAACATGAATGTAGGACAAAATTACATTACTGATATCAGAAACACACAAGTGTCTTTGCCGGATGGTTCCACTACCGAAGCCCGATGGTTGCAATTTAAAATCCCTGTTGCTCAGCCTGAAAACACTATTGGGAATATTTCTGATTTTAGATCCATTCGTTTTATGAGGATGTTTATGACTGGTTTTAGTGAAGAGGTTACGGTTCGTTTTGGAGCCTTAGATTTAGTGCGTGGCGAGTGGAGAAGATACACTAATACGCTCGATTTTAATGATACAAACAGTGATGATGACAATACTAATTTAGATGTTTTGGCGGTCAACGTTCAGGAAAATAATCAGAGATGTCCGGTGAATTATATTACACCTCCCGGAGTACAAAGAGAGCAATTATTTAATAACAATACCGTAATAAATCAAAATGAGCAATCATTAGCATTGAGAGTATCTGGTGGCGGATTAGAACCGGAAGATTCCCGAGCCGTTTTTAAAAATGTAAGTATCGATATGCGTCAATTTAAAAAACTGAAAATGTTTTTGCATGCTGAATCGTTGCCTGGTGAAATTCCTCTTCAAGACAATCAGATGGTTGGTTTTATTCGTTTTGGAAATGATTTTACTCAAAATTTCTATCAAATTGAGATCCCTTTAAAAGTAACTGTTCCTTCCTCTGCATCCAATTCTGACTGTAGTCCTTTAAGCGCAGAATCAGTTTGGCCAGAAGAAAATGAAATGGATTTGTCTTTGGCTTTATTGACAAAATTGAAAATTTTAGCAATGAGTGTGGATCCAAATACATTGCCACTAGATGGAATTTATTATCCAGATGCTGACCCTTCTAAACCAGAAGGGGACGGAACCAATGCCTTGAAGTTAGGGATAAAAGGAAATCCTAATTTTGGGCTGGTGCGTACTCTTATGGTAGGGATAAAAAACAGTGATTTACGCAATGATATTAAGGGAGAGGTTTGGTTTAATGAACTTCGCTTGGCGGATATGGACAACCAAGGCGGAATGGCTGCGGTACTGAATGTCGATACAAATCTAGCTGATTTTGCAACGGTCTCCGCATCAGGCAGAAAAAGTACAATTGGTTTTGGTTCATTGGAACAAGGTCCTAACGAAAGAAGTCGGGAAGATACGGAGCAATATACGATAGTGACTAATGTGAACCTTGGAAAATTATTGCCTCAAAAATGGGGTATCAATCTGCCTTTTAATTATGCTATTGGTGAAGAAACAATCACGCCAGAGTACGACCCTTTTAATCAAGACATAAAATTAAAACAGTTGTTAGATAATACAACAGATCAAAATAAGAAAGACAATATAACCAGCAGAGCGGTTGATTACACCAAACGAAAAAGCATCAATTTTATTGGTGTCAGAAAAGAACGCCAACCAGAACAAAAACAGCATGTTTACGATCCTGAAAATTTTACCTTCTCTCAGTCTTTTAACGAAGTGGAACGACATGATTTTGAAATTGAAGATTTCGTAGACCAGCAGGCAAATTCTTCTGTTGATTATGCGTACACTTTTCAACCTAAACCAGTGGAGCCATTCAAGAAAGCTAAGTTTTTTAAAAAAAGTAATTACTGGAAGTTATTGAGTGACTTTAACTTTAATTATTTGCCGTCTAATATTTCGTTTAACACTAATATCAATAGACAATACAACCGCCAACAATTTAGACAAGTGGAGGTGGAAGGAATAGGTCTTGATCCTTTGTACCGTAGAAATTTCGCTTTTAATTATCAATATGGGTTCAACTATAATCTAACCAAATCATTGAAATTAAATTATACGGCATCCTCTAGCAATATTGTAAAAAACTATTTGAATGAAAATAATGAACCCATTGACAGTTTTACTATTTGGGATAGTTATTGGGATATAGGAGATCCAAACCAACACATGCAGCAACTAGTTGTGAATTATGATATACCAATTAATAAAATACCATTATTTAGTTTCATCAAAGCAAATTACTCCTACACGGGTGATTACAGTTGGCAACGCACCTCCAATGCATTGTCTCAGATTAATATTGATGGTGCCGATTATAATTTAGGAAATACAATTCAAAACGCAAGTTCTAATAATTTAAATGCAGCCTTCAATATGGATATGTTGTATAAATATTTAGGACTGACTAAAAACACAAACAAAACACAACCAAAACCGAAAATGATCGCGCCAAAACCAGGCGAAAAAATAGTAAACACCAATGCCAGTCAAGTTCCAAAAAACAATGCATTTGTTGATGGTTTGATCGGAGTTTTGACCAGTGTTAAGAATATTCAAATGAACTACACGTACAATAGCGGTACGATTTTGCCGGGATATACGCCCGGTGTTGGGTTCTTGGGGTCTTCAAGGCCCTCATTAGGCTTTATATTTGGAAGTCAGGATGACGTTAGGTATGAGGCAGCTAAGAACGGTTGGCTGACGAATTACCCCGACTTTAACCAAAATTTCACTCAGGTAACGAATAAACTTTTTAAAGCTACAGCCAATGTAGATTTGTTTCCCGATTTAAAAATTGACTTGACCTTGGATAGGGCTTTTTCAGAAAATTTCTCGGAGCAATACGATGTTACGGATGGAGTTTACAATGCCAGATCTCCTTATAACACCGGTATTTTTTCAATATCAACAGTTTTGATAAGAACTTCATTTGCTACAAGTGATGAAAATAGTTCAACTGCTTTTGATGATTTTAGGATGAACCGGCTTACGGTCGCAAATCGTTTAGCTACAGAACGAGGAATTGATATTAATGATCCAATAAATAGAGATGCAGAAGGATTTCCTTTAGGTTTTGGAAAAAACAATCAGGCCGTATTGTTGCCCGCCTTTTTGGCAGCATATTCAGGAGGGGATGCATCTGCGGTTTCTCTTGGTGCTTTTAGAAGTTTCCCTATCCCAAACTGGGCAATAAAATATAATGGATTGATGCGTTATGGGGTTTTTAAGAAAAATTTCAAGCGTTTCTCTTTGCAACATAATTATAGAGCCTCCTATACTATAAATGCATTTAGATCTAACTTTGAATATGACAATGCACCAAACGGAGTGGATGCCAGCGGTAATTTTTTCAATCAGACGATTATGTCTAATATTAATCTGGTAGAGCAATTCAGTCCTCTTTTAAGAATGGATTTTGAATTAAAAAGTTCATTAAAAGTGCTTACCGAAATTAAAAAAGACAGAGCTTTATCGATGAGTTTTGATAATAATTTGTTGACAGAGGTAAAAGGAGTTGAATATATAGTAGGATTAGGGTATCGCTTTAAAGACGTCATTTTTTCTTCAAGATTAGCGGATAATCCAACAGGAATAATAAAAAGTGATATTAATTTGGCTGCTGATATAGCTTACAGAAATAACCAAACCATTGTTCGTTATTTAGATTATGATAATAATCAGTTAGCAGGTGGGCAGAACATTTGGTCCTTAAAAGTCAAAGCGGATTATGCTTTTAGCAAAAATTTGACAGCAATTTTTTATTATGATCATTCTTTTTCTAAGGCAGTAATCTCTACTTCTTTTCCATTGACCAATGTTCGTTCCGGATTTACAATTCGGTATAATTTTGGAAATTAATTTTCGAAATCTAAACCCGATTTGAACAGAAGATTGTTACATTTGTAACAGCAAATTTCAATTAATAATTATCAATTACAATTTAGATGAACATACCAGCAAATTTAAAGTACACGAAAGATCACGAATGGGTTAGTATTGAAGGCGATATCGCAACAGTAGGGATCACTGATTTTGCACAAAAAGAATTAGGAGATATTGTTTATGTTGAGGTAGAAACTTTGGATCAGTCGTTAGAGAAAGACGAAGTTTTTGGAACAGTGGAAGCTGTAAAAACAGTCTCGGATTTATTTCTTCCTATAGCAGGTGAAATTATTGCTTTCAATGATGCGCTAGAAAGCACGCCTGAAAGTGTAAATTCTGATCCTTATGGTGCGGGATGGATGATTAAAGTTAAAATAGCAAACTTGGAAGAAGTTGATGGATTACTTTCCAGCGAATCCTATAAGGAATTAGTAGGTGCGTAAACAGTTGTATTTTTGGGCCGCTTTAGTATGGTCTGGAATAATTACCTTTTTTTGTTTGGTGCAATTAAATAATGTTCCTCTGGGGAATGTGTCAAATTTAGATAAGCTTGTTCATGCCTTTTTTCATTTTGTATTAACAACCTTGTGCTTTTTATTTTTAAAAAGTAGTTCGTCTAATTTGAATAATCTAAAACCGTTGCTGTTTTCGTTTCTGTTTTCTGTTTTTTTTGGAATAGCAATTGAAGCAGCACAAGGCTTATTAACAGAAACCAGACATGCAGATGTCTTTGATGTCTTAGCGAATATGTCGGGAGCGACTTTGTCAATACTGTTAATTTGGTTATTTAATTTGAATACTAAATTCAAATAAATTTAAGACTAAAGAAAGTCCCGCTTCGGTGGGATTTTTCATTATTATACTTATTCGTGTTGAATCGATAATATAGCCTTGTTGAAAAGTCTTTTTTTAAATTTCATGCGGCAGGTAGTTTGTTGTGATTTATAAAAGTCTTTTAACGGCGGTTTAGTAATAAAAAAATAAAGAGAAAATTTTTATTTCAAACTTGTTTGCAGATAAAATGTATTTTTGTGCATTAGAATTTGCTATAACTAAGAAATCAAAATGCCATGAATATAAAGCAATACTTAGATTCTACGTATTTAAAAACCGCAGAACAAGCAGGAATAACTGAAGAAGAAAATATTCTTGTTGCTCAGGAATTTATTCAGGAGGCTATCGAGGAACATTTTAAGCTTATTATGATTCGTCCAAATAGAGTTTCATTGGCCAAAAAGATGATTGCTCAAGCAAATTCTATTCTGGAAATAGGTACTGTCATCGATTTTCCAGAGGGGAAATCACCAATAGAAGAGAAATTAAAAGAGGCCGTTCAAGCCATACTAGATGGAGCCGATGATTTGGATTTTGTTTGTAACTACGAAGCATTCAAAAACGGGGATACTGATTTAGTGAAAGAAGAAATTTTAAGAGGTACTCAGTTGGGTCTGGTCAATAATAAAGTAGTCAAGTGGATTATTGAAGTGGCAGCACTTAGCGAAAAAGAAATTATTCAACTATCGAGTTTGATAAAAAATGTAATTGTCTCCAATTTTGAACAGGAACTTTTTCAAAAGGTTTTTGTGAAGTCATCGACGGGATTCTATACTACAGATAATAATTTGCCTAACGGCGCAACTGTTTCTACTATAAAAATGATGCTTGAAAACGCCTCGCCACTTCCTGTAAAAGCAGCCGGCGGAGTTCGCACCTACGAGGAAGCTGTTGCAATGATTCAGTTAGGGGTTAAACGAATAGGGACCTCTGGTGCAAAAAAAATAGCTAATGGTCAAAATTCAACTAATGAATATTAAATCTAACAACAAAATAAGCATGAACAAAGGTTGGTTGTCATTGTTTTTAATTTTGTATTCTTTTTCTATTTCTGCTCAAGAAATTACGAGCGTTACAGTTCAATCCGGCAACTCAGCTGAGCGTTTTCCTGTTTTTTCGGACTGTTTGAATTTACAATTCATGGCGTTGGAGTCCTGTTTTTATGATCAGGTACAGGATTTTGTTTTTACAAATTTTGAAGTTCCGGATCGTCTTAAACAAAATGATTTTCAAGGAAATGTCAAAGTGCTTTTTGAAGTTGATAGCAATGGGACTTTTAAGGTGATTTATATTGATGCCACGGAGGAGGAATTGATACAAGAAACAAAGAGAGTTTTTGGTAAATTTCCAAAAATTCAACCAGCAACCTATAATGGAAAGCCTACGTATGCTAAATTTACCATGGCAATAGCGGTCCCCTTGAAAAGTAGAGAAGTAGTAGTTGGAGAAGCTTTGGCGAAAGCCAAAATTGTACCAAGTAGCTCTCAAAAATTAACTGAACTGGATAGCATCGTATATAAGAAATTTGACAATCCTGAACTGGATAGTCATTTAAATGTTCCTTTTTCACATAGTTATTATGCACAGTTCGATGCTTCGTTAAATCAGATGGGCAGTAACAATCATACTGCTTCAAAACCCTATACGTATGCTGAAGTGTCAAAATATTATAATCTGAAATCAGTACAGGAAAACTTAAAAAAGAAAGCTACCAATTGGTGGGCAAGGAAATTATGGAATGAAAACGCAGTAGAAATTCAAGGGGATGACTATTGGTTTACGCTGAATCCTATATTTGATCTGCAGGTTGGTAAGGCTTCAAGAAGTGAAACTTCTTATACTTATGTCAATACCCGTGGAATTAATTTTCGTGGAGGGTTAGGCAAGAACCTCAATTTTACCACAACCGTTTTTGAAAGTCAGGGTCGTTTTGCGGATTATTACAATCGGTATGCAGAATCTATAAAACCTGCGGGGGGAAATCCTGCAATTATTCCAGGGATGGGAATTGCAAAGGATTTTAAAACGGATGCGTATGATTTTCCTTTGGCAGAAGCCAATTTAACTTTTGCTCCAAGCAAACATATTGATTTGCAATTGGGTTATGGAAGGAATTTTATTGGAGATGGATACCGCTCTTTATTAGAAAGTGATGGCGCTAGTCCGTATCCTTACTTTAAATTGAATACTAATTTTTGGAAAATAAAATATACCAATACGTATATGTGGCTCAAAGATGTTCGTCCAGAGGTTACATTAGAAAGAACGTATGCTACAAAGTTCATGGCAAATCACTATTTGAGTTGGAATGTTTCTAATAGATTGAATCTTGGTTTCTTTGAATCGGTTGTTTGGACTAATTCGAATGACAGAGGATTTGATGTGAGTTTTGTAAATCCAATTATTTTTTACCGTTCTGTTGAATTTGCTTCTTCGGCCAGAAGCGGAAATGCTATTCTAGGGTTGACCTATAAATACAAATGGAGTAATCAGATTAATTTTTATGGTCAGTTTATTTTAGATGAGTTTTCTTTAGGAGATGTCAAAAAAGGCGATAATAGTTGGAAAAATAAATACGGATATCAGTTGGGAGCCAAATATTACAATGCTTTCAAAATGGATGGTTTACTCCTGCAATTAGAGTACAATCATGTTCGGCCCTATGTCTATTCTCACAGCATGCCAATCACAAATTACGGGCACAACAATCAAAGTCTGGGTCATCAATGGGGAGGCAATTTTAAGGAGTTGATTGCTATTGTGCGCTATCATAAAGGAAGGTATTTTGCTGATGCAAAAGTCACTTTGGGAACAAGAGGACTGGATTTTGATACGATCGAAGATAGTTTTAATTACGGGGGTAATATTTACAAGGATTATGATGAAAACAGACCATTTGATAGTGGGGTAAAAGTAGGGCAAGGAAATAAAACGGCTGTGTTTATTGCTGATTTTCAAGCAGGATACTTAGTAAATCCGACAACTAATTTAAAGTTATTTGGCAGTTTTATTTATAGGAGTTTTGACCCCACTAAAAATACTGCAACTGCTTTTAGTGAAAGCACGAATTGGCTTACTGTGGGGTTGAGAGCGGACATCTTTAATTGGTATTTTGACTATTAATTGTTATTTTATTGTTTAGTACTCTTTTTATGAATTGTTTTTTGTCAAATCGCTTTTGATAGCCTACTTTTGCAAAAGATATTACAAAGTAAATAATCTTAAACATTGAACGCAACACAAAGTACTCTTTCATTAAAATCTGTTTATATTGATTTCCGCGAGATCACTAAGGCACGCCTTGCTATTAGCGTTGTTTTTTCGTCTATAGCTGGATACATGCTTGGGATTAGTGACTTGCAATCTTTGGATTGGATGACGCTTTTGAAATTAGCTGTTGGTGGTTATTGTATGGTTGGAGCTTCTAATGCTTTTAATCAAGTTATTGAAAAAGATTTAGATGCACTGATGGATCGAACAAAAAATCGTCCGGTTCCAGCTGGCAGAATGACTAGAGTTACTGCTGTGGTTATTGCAAGTCTTTTGACGATTGTTGGGATTGTGTTGCTTTATACAATCAATCCGAAGACGGCAATGTTTGGTGCCATTTCAATATTTTTATACACAAGTGTTTACACACCTTTAAAAACCATGACTTCGTTGTCTGTTTTTGTTGGTGCTTTTCCAGGGGCAATTCCTTTTATGTTGGGTTGGGTTGCGGCTACTGGAGAGTTTGGAATAGAAGCAGGAACGTTATTTTTAATACAATTTTTTTGGCAGTTTCCTCACTTTTGGGCGATCGGCTGGTTTTTATATGAAGATTATGAAAAAGCGGGTTTCTTTATGTTGCCTACAGGTAAAAAAGATAAAGGAACAGCTTTGCAAGTCATCCTATATACAGTTTGGCTTATCTTAGCCTCGCTTTTGCCTGTTTTTGGCTATACAGGAAGTTTGTATATAACGCCAATTACGGCCGTTGTTGTATTTTTACTAGGGTTATGGATGTTGTTTTACGCTGTTCAATTGTATAAATTGCGAACGGCAAAATCCGCTCGAACGTTGATGTTAGTTAGTGTATCTTACATTACATTGTTACAGTTAGTTTATATATTAGATAAATTTTTAAGATAGTTATGGAAATGATAATGACAGTAGAGGAACAAAAATCCAGAACAGCACGATCATACAAATTGATTTTGTTGTTTGCAATGGTGAGTATGACCATGATGTTTGCGGGACTTACGAGTGCTTTCGTAGTGAGTAAATCCAGAGCAGACTGGTTGAAAGATTTTCAATTGCCAACAGCTTTTTACTTCAGCACGATTGCAATTATAGGGTGTAGTGTGACTTTTTATTTAGCTAAAAAAGCGATTCAAAAAAACAATCAAAGTAAAACGACAATTTTTCTTTTGACTACATTAGTTCTTGGGATTTTGTTTGTAGTTTTGCAGTTCGTAGGTTTTGGACAAATAGTAGATAATGGGTATTATTTCACAGGAAGTGGAAGCTCAATAACGACTACTTTTTTATACGTAGTTACGGTTGTGCACATGATTCACCTTGCTGGTGGAGTGATTTCATTGCTAATTATAATTTATAATCATTTTAAACAAAAATACAATTCATCTCAAACCCTTGGAATTGAACTCGGTGCAATGTACTGGCACTTTCTTGACTTATTATGGGTTTATTTGTTTTTGTTTTTATATTTCTTTAAATAAGAAAAAAACGTAAATTTGGGAACTTTTTAACGAATAACTTTTATGGAAGCGACAGTTACTACTGCTAATAGTGAAGAAAAAACTTGGGGAGGCGGCAATGAGCCAATGGGAGCAAGTTATGGTAAATTGATGATGTGGTTTTTTATCGTATCAGATGCCCTAACGTTCTCTGGATTTCTTGCAGCTTATGGTTTTTCTAGATTTAAATTTATTGAAACATGGCCACTGGCCGACGAAGTGTTTACTCACTTTCCGTTTATGCATGGAGTATCTGCTCCGATGTATTATGTTGCATTGATGACTTTTATTTTGATTTTTTCTTCTGTGACAATGGTTTTGGCCGTTGATGCAGGACATCAAATGAAAAAAAACAAAGTGGTTCTTTACATGTTTTTGACCATTATCGGAGGTTTGATTTTCGTGGGGTCTCAAGCTTGGGAATGGAAAAATTTCATTAAGGGCGAGTATGGTGCCATTGAAACAAAAGGAGGTAGTTTACTTCAGTTTGTAGATAAAGAGGGGCACCGTGTAGCTTTAGCTGATTTTGCCGCTACTTTACCAGAGGAGAGGGAACAACTGACTAGAAACAAAGGCAAGTGGTTTATGGAGGAAGGGGCTTTGCCATCTTATTCTGTTGCTGAAGTGCAAGCGGGTTTCAAGGCACATCCTGAATTGTTGATCAGAACCGAAGTTATTACTGCGGCGAAGCAAAAAACAATACTTTCCAGAGAAGAGTCTTTGGCAAGATTGAGTCAAGCAAATTATGTTGTTGAAGGGGCTAATTTACAACGAAACGAGTACGGTAGTAAATTATTTGCTGATTTCTTTTTCTTTATTACTGGTTTTCACGGTTTCCACGTTTTTTCTGGAGTGGTTATCAATATTATCATATTTTTCAATGTTTTAATTGGAACTTATGAAAAGAGAAAAAGTTATGAGATGGTAGAGAAAGTTGGCCTTTATTGGCACTTTGTCGATTTAGTTTGGGTTTTCGTTTTTACAGTTTTCTATCTAGTTTAATATCAAAAATAATTATCATGTCACACGAACACGAACACGTATCAAATACAGGTAGAATCTGGAAAGTATTCGGAATATTATCTGCAGTTACCGTAGTAGAGGTTATTTTAGGTATTTTAAAGCCAGAAGTACTTCATATGAACAATTTTATGGGTATGAATTTGCTAAACTGGATATTTTACGCTCTTACTGTGTACAAGGCGTATTATATTGTATGGGCGTTTATGCACATTGAAGGTGAAAAAAGTACCCTAAGAAGTGCAGTTGTTTTTCCAGTAATTTTTTTAATTTTATATATACTCTTTATTCTTTTAACCGAAGGGGATTATATTTATGAGGTTTTTAAAAATTCTACAATTAAATGGAATTTTTAACAAGATATTAATTCAAGAAAAGGGTACGCATTGCGTACCTTTTTTTATTTTTGTATTCTAATATTATATAGTTTAGCAATGAAAAAAAATATTGTTCTTTTTGTTCTGTTTATTCTACCAATTGTCGCTTACCTCTTTTTTGCTTCAGGAGTAAACGGATTTACTAAATTACCTACTGTAACACCCAATACAGCTGATTTTGGGAATTGGAATTCCTTAGATGGAAAAAAAATCACATTAAATGGTAAAGTAACTATTCTTGGTTTTTCTGGAACAGAACTTTTAAAAAATAGAGGTAATTTTTTTAATCTAAATCAAAAGGTTTATCAAACCTATCATAAGTTTAAAGATGTGCAATTTGTTGTCATTTGTCCAGTAGGAACTGAAGCGGATGCTAAGAAAGTAGTAGATGCTTTAAGTGCATTTACTGATGTTGCACAATGGCGTTTTGTGTTCGCTTCACCTGAGGAGATTACTTCTTATCACTCTCAATTAAAATTGGTAGAAAAGTTAGACGATAAACTTGGAACCCCTAAAGTTTATATCATTGATAAAAAAAGAAATCTTCGAGGTAGAAAACTGGTAAAAGATACTAAAGAAGGATACAACACTTTTCATCCGGCAGAGTTGAGTAATGAAATGCTAGATGATTTTAAGGTTATTCTTTATGAATATCGCGCTGCACTTAAGAAGAATAATAACGCTACTAGAAAAATTTAATTTTAACTTACGATGCTTAAAAATAAATCATACATAGGTATTTCATTTATTATTTTAATTTTTGGTATTTATGCCGTTCCTAAAATAGTGGAGAGAATTAAGAGCGACAAAGTGGTTCAAGGCGATCGACTAGATCGAGTGAATCCAATAACGGCCAATGAGGATCAATTGATCAAAATAGGGCCAGCTCCTAAATTTGAGTTAATAAATCAAAACAATGAGAAAATTACTAACGATTCTTATAAAGGGAAAGTGTACGTGTTGGAGTTCTTCTTTTCAACCTGTCCAACGATTTGTCCCAAGATGAATCAAAGTATGCTTCTAATTGAAAAAAAATTCTTTGGTAATCCAAACTTTGGAATTGTATCCATTACAATTGATCCTGAACATGACACTCCAGAAGTATTAAAAGAGCATGCAGAATTTTTGGGCGTTAAGTCTTCTAATTGGAATTTCTTAACTGGAGATAAAGCCTATATCTTCAATTTAGCCAATAAAGGGTTCAATCTCTATGCCGGTGAAAATAAAAAAGTGGCAGGTGGTTTTGAGCATTCAGGATTATTTGCCTTAATAGATAAGAATGGGAATATCCGCTGTAGAAATGATGATTTTGGAAATCCAATTTTGTATTATGATGGTTTGGATAAAAAAGGAGTAAGAAACATTCAACAAGACATTAATATTTTATTAAAAGAATAAAATGAAAGATCAATCTTTAGAAAAGAAATATAATAAGTTAATTATAGCGGTGTCAATCATAATACCAGTTGCTGTCGCTATTCTTTTTGGAGTTAAATTAAAGGATTTTGGTTATATTGTAGAACCTCTTTCTTTTTTACCGCCTATTTATGCTACTACAAATGGAATAACAGCTGTGCTATTAGTTGCAGCAGTTGTTGCGATTAAAAATGGCAATAGAAAAATTCATAGTATTTTAATGAAAAGTGCAATTGCTTTGTCTCTTGCATTTCTTGTAATGTATGTGGCTTATCACATGACTAGTGATTCAGCTGTGTTTGGGGATTTAAATCATAACCGAATTTTAGAAGATTCAGAAAAGGCAAGCATAGGGTCATTAAGAATTGTCTATTTGTTAATTTTAGTTACTCACATCATTTTATCGATTGCAATTATTCCAATGGTGCTGATTACTTATGTTAGAGCATTGGCACAAAATTTCGAGACTCATAAAAAAATAGCTCGGATTACTTTTCCAATCTGGTTGTATGTAGCTATCACTGGAGTAATTGTATATTTAATGATTTCGCCGTATTATGTATATTAAAACAAAAAATAAAGCTAAAAAGATAGCCGTTTACGTATCTTTTATTGTTTTCAGTCTCTTTTCAGTTACTGCTAATGCACAGTGTGCGATGTGCCGTGCTGCATTAACAAGTGAAGGAAATACAACAAAAGCAGCAGCTGTAAATGATGGAATCGTATACTTAATGGTAATTCCTTATGTTCTTGTTGCGGGTATAGGTTATGCTATTTATCGCATGAAAAAGAATAAATCTAATTAAGAATTCCGTCATTTAGTTCTAGTCTAAAATTACTTTAGACCATTTATTGATGCTTTTATACTTCCTTTAATTTTTATGAAGGCAATAATAGCTTGATTTGTTAATTCAATTTTTTGAAATTGAATTTCGTCCATTTTTCCGTTTATAAATACCCCTTGCATCGGAGAATAATTTTTTAAATAAGTCATCATGCTTTTTTGTCCTTCTTCCAGATTTGGTTTTATAGAGTATCGGCAACTTTGTTCGATTTTTTTAAGTACCATTCCCTGTGCTAGCCAATTAGCTGTTTGCATCAATTTATTTTTAGTGTCCAAAGCATAACTTAATTGATCAAAAAATATTTCCTTAGTTTGTTCGTCATATTTTGGAAATCCAGAAAGATAAATCGTTCCGTTTACAGAACCCATTAAATCAAGAGCAATTATCATTTTTCCGTTTTTATGCCAGATTGCAACATTTTCAACTTTTACTTTCTTCGAGCCTGATCCAAATTCCTGTCCAGAAAAATTCTTGGTCATAATTTTAGAGGCTTCTAGATAGGTTGAAATAGCGACAATGTTTGCGGTAATATCTTCGGGGATTTTAGCAACTGTCTTTACAATGATTTTAGACGCGTTGAATTTTGTTTCCGGTTGTTTACCAATTAATGTTTCCATGTTGCACTTCATTCCCATTTCTAATACGAAAGTGTCATTTTTTAATTTAGCTGTAGTAGAATAAAGTTCAATTGGAACAATTCGAAACCAACTTTCATACCTGTCATTCATTAAAAATGGAGTGCAAATCTTTTCTAATGCATTTAAAACATTGGGTTTGAAATCCATTGATTTTTCGATAGCTACGTCAATTTTTTGCTCAATTTTTGATTTAAATAGTTTTATAGCAGGATTGATCAAATAAGTAACCGGTACATTTTTTCCAAAAACAGTCATCGTAGGACTTTCATTCCAGTCTAATGACTTGATTTCTGTTTTTGTAATTAGTTTCCAATTTGTCAAGGTGACGTCGCTTACTAAAGTAACAACACCATCAAGACGAAATTCACGGATATCATACATTTCTATGCCCATTTTTTTGGTACCAATTCTATATTTAACAATAGCTTTTAATGGTAAAATGGTAGTTATTTTTTCGCCTTTTATACCTAGATTATTTTTTATTGTAATTGGAGCAAGTTTCCAAACTTTCATTTCTATGTCGTCATCCTCGATAATGTTATCTTCATAAATTAAGCCGTATAAGAGTGCATTAGTTTGATTCTCGATATCCTTTATTTTGACCGTAATGGGAAGGTTTATATATGAAATTTCGTTTTCATATAACAAAGGGGTTGCGTCATCGGGTTCTGGTTTCAAAGCTGCAATTTTAGTGTTTGAGCCGCAACCTATAAACAATAGAGAAAAAAAGAATATCAGTACATTGAGATTGAATTTTAGCATTTTTTAGTTTGGTTTAATAGTAGCAAAATTAACAAAAGAATTCTTTTTTTATGATTTTTTGTAACAAATGGTAATTTAGAAAGTCTAATTGCTGTATAATGGATTTAGGAATATAAATTTTTATTTTATTTCTTAGATCTTTAGTAGAAAAAGTTAAATTTGTTTGCAGTTTACTGCGCTTTTATTCAAAAATATATGAAAAAACGAAGTTTTCTCAGTTTAATTACCTTACTATTTTGTTGCTTAACAACTCAGGCACAAAATAAAAAGTGGACCTTAGAGGAGTGTGTGAAATATGCGATTCAGAATAATATATCCATAAAACAGACTGAGCTGGATTCTAAAACTGCACTTATTGACAAAAAGGGAGCGATTGGAAATTTTTTGCCTTCTTTGAATGCTAATGCATCACATTCTTGGAATATTGGTTTGAACCAGGATATTACTACAGGTCTACTTCAGAATCAAACTACTCAGTTTACCTCTGCAGGTGCTAATGTTGGGATAGATATTTTTAGAGGTATGCAAAACCAAAATACGCTTCGAAGAGCAAATCTTTCGATAATAGCGGCCAAATATCAATTGCTAAAAATGCAGGAAGACATAGCATTGAATGTAGCTAATGCTTTTTTGCAAGTGCTTTTTAATAAAGAAAATTTAAAAGTTCAAAAGCAACAGCTAGATATTAATGAAAAGCAATATGCGCGTTCTGATGAGTTAGTTAAGGCAGGATCGATTCCTCGCGGCGATTTATTGGACATCAAAGCTACCGTTGCGTCGAACAATCAAAATATAATAGCTGCTGAGAATGTGTTACTAATTTCTAAATTAAGTTTAGCACAGCTATTGCAATTAAAAGATTTTGAGAATTTTGATGTGGTAGACGATAGCGATTTTAGTGATGAAAATAATATTATGGCACAAACTGCAAATGCAATTTATGATAAAGCTATTGAAGGTAGAACTGAATTGAAAATTGCTAGAACTAATTTGGAAATTGCTGAGAAAAATGTAGCAATTGCTAAAGGTGCTTACCAACCTACTTTACAAGGATTTTATAGTTTTAATTCTAGAGTTGCCTATAGCGACAGAGTGACTGGTGTAGCACCTAATACCGCAAATCCTACGTCGGTTGTAGGTTTTGTAGAGGGCACAAATCAAAATGTTTTAAGTCCTAATTTTACCAGGGTATTAGGAGGTCCATCACCCTTTTTTGATCAATTCAGCAACAATAAAGGACAGTCTTTTGGAGCTCAGTTATCTATTCCAATTTTTAATGGATTTTCTGCTCGTAATAATGTAGAGCGCTCTAAAGTAAGTTTAGAAAGATCTAAAATTGCCGTTGAACAGCAAGATCTTGATTTACAAAGAAACGTTTTTACAGCTTTTGCTGATGCTAAGGGAGCTCTTAATGCATATGAATCATCTGTTGTTGCTCTTGAAGCAAGACAGGGAGCGTATAATTATGCTAAAGAAAAATACGATGTAGGTTTAATGAATTCCTTTGACTTCAACCAATCCCAAACCTTACTGACTAATGCGCAATCAGAAGTCCTTAGAACGAAGTACGATTACATTTTTAAAATTAAAATCTTAGAATTCTATTTTGGAATTCCTCTTATCAAAAACTAATTTATTATGTCTAAAAAAACAATTTATATCCTAATAGGAGGAGCAGTAGTAATCATTGCGGGACTTATAGTACTTTCAAAATCTGGAGTAATCGGTAATAAAGATCTGGGAACTGAAGTGGAAATAGCTCAGGTCATCCCTACAACTGTTGTTGAAACCGTTTCAGCTACGGGGAAAATCCAACCTGAAATTGAAGTAAAAATTTCATCAGAAGTATCTGGAGAGATTATTTCTTTAAATGTAAAAGAGGGTCAAGTCGTTAAAAAAGGAGATTTGTTGGTTAAAATAAATCCAGATTTATATACATCTGGTTACAATCGTTCGGTTTCAAATTTATCTGGAACTAGAGCTAATTTAAGCCAAGCAGATGCCTCTTTCAAGGAATCGAAAGCCAATTACGATCGAAATAAAACGTTGTTTGGAAAAGGAATTATTTCAAAAGCAGATTGGGATAAAGCCATAGGCTCTTATGAAGTAGCAAAAGCATCGAAGCAAACGGCTTATTTTAATGTTCAAAGTGCTGCAGCTACCGTAAATGAAGCAAAAGATAATTTAGGTCGTACTACAATCTATGCGCCTGCTGATGGAACTATTTCGATGTTAAACGTAGAATTAGGCGAACGCGTTTTAGGAACACAGCAAATGACAGGGACAGAGATCCTAAGAGTAGCCAACTTAAATAATATGGAAGTTGAAGTAGATGTAAATGAAAATGATATTGTAAAAATTAAAGTGGGTGATGAAGCAGAAGTAGAAGTGGATGCTTATTTGAAAAAACAATTCAAAGGGACTGTGACTAGTATTTCTAATTCGGCAAGTTCAGCTCTGACGGCTGATCAGGTGACTAATTTTAAAGTAAAAGTTAGAATTCTTAAAGAATCCTATGAAGACTTATTAGAGGGAAAACCAGAGACATACTCTCCTTTTAGACCTGGTATGACAGCGACTGTAGACATCATTACCGACACAAAAAGTAATGTGCTCTCAGTGCCAATCAGTTCTGTTGTTATAAAATCAGATACAGCGGCTGTAAAAGAGATTAAAGTCGTTGATCCAAATGAAGATCAAAAAGGAGCTGCCCCAAAGAGCGATAAAAAGTTCGAATGTGTTTTTGTAAAAGTTGGTGATAAAGCTAAAATCAGAATCATTAAAACCGGAATTCAAGACGACACAAATATCGAAGTCTTGTCAGGTCTTAAGAAAGGAGATGTGGTCATTACAGGTCCTTACACGACGGTTACTAAGGACTTAAATTCGGGGGATAAAGTAGCATTACTGGGTGACAAACAAAAAAAGAGCGAAAGTAAAAAATAAGCTGTAACGTTAATAATTTTGAAATCACAATCATAAAATCTAATTTTGTGATTGTGATTTTTAATTTTAAATAAAAACTAGTATTGGGCTATATATTAAACATTGAGACTGCGACAAAGAACTGTTCTGTTGCTCTTGCTAAAGAAGGGAAGACGATTTTTTACAAAGAAATAGCTGAAGAAGGCTATTCTCATGCGGAACGACTCCATGTGTTTATTGAAGAAATAATTAAAGAAGCAGCAATTGTATTGAAAGACCTTTCTGCTATAGCCGTAAGTCAAGGCCCAGGTTCTTACACGGGATTAAGGATTGGAGTTTCAGCTGCAAAAGGACTCTGCTATGCCTTGGATATTCCTTTAATTGCGGTAGATACTTTACAAGCATTGGCTTCGCAGGTGACTATTTCTAATGGATTAATCATTCCAATGATTGATGCAAGAAGAATGGAGGTTTATAGCGCCATCTTTACCCCAAATTTTGAAAAAAAGCGAGAAGTTCTTGCTGAAATTATTACTGAAAATTCTTTTGACGATTTAGAGGGAACACTCTATTTTGTGGGGGATAGTGCTGAAAAGTGCAAATTGGTTTTAACAAAAGGAAATTGTGTTTTTCTAGAGGACATAAAATATCCCTCTGCTAAAGAAATGTGTGCATTGAGCTATGAAAAATTCAAAATAAACGACACAGTAGATGTCGCTTATTTTGAACCTTATTATCTTAAAGATTTCTTGGTTACTGCCCCAAAAAAGTAAAATAGCTTCTACTAAGCGCTATCATTTAATTTTATTATTGGGGATCAATTGTGCTACTGGTTTTATTAGACGCTTCCTTCACAAATGGTTGGAAAGAAATTCCTGCTGCATCAAAAGCTTGTTTGCAGTTTTCTAAAGTGTCCGAGTAAACATCCCAAAAGTCTTCATTTGTAGCCCAAGGTCTCACCGCTAGCTGTATGCCACTGTCCGTTAGGCCCTTTATAGATACTTGTGCTGCTGGTGTTTCAAGTATTTTGGGATTGTTTTTTAGAACGGAGGTAATTATATCTTTGGCTTTTTTAAGATCGGTGTCATAGGAAATAGCGATGGTTAAATCTGCTCTTCTGGTGTTTTGAAGAGAATAGTTAATGATGTTTCCATTAGATAATGATCCGTTGGGTATAAAAATGGTTTGATTATTAAAAGTGATTAGTTTGGTGACAAATATTTGTATTTCGCAGACTGTTCCTGTTACTCCCTGTGCTTCAATCGTATTTCCAACTTTAAACGGTTTGAAAAGTATAATCAACATTCCCCCAGCAAAATTAGATAAAGAACCTTGAAGAGATAAACCTACTGCAAGTCCCATGGCACCAAGAATAGCCACAAAGGAAGAGGTTTCAATCCCTAACTTGGAGATAAACGAAACAAATAAGATGACTCTTAATACCCAAAGTAAGATATCTGCTAAGAATTTAGTCAATGTCGGTTCCAAGTCTCTTTTTACCATTAATCTTCTAATAAACCTGTTGATGAGCCTTATGATATAGAGTCCAGCAAATAGAATAAGAAAGGCAGAAATTAATTTTGGAGAATAATCAATTAATACTTTTATAAATGTGTTAGCGTAATCTGTAAGTTCCTTTGGATTTAGATTCATTTTTATTTAAATAAAAAACCTTCTCAATGGAGAAGGTTAAGTTTGATGACAAAAATACAAATAAAATTTTTTTTAATAAATTAATTTGGGTCTTCTTCCATTTTATTTATAATTGTATCGATTATACGGATATAGTGCTCCTGAGTTTATAAAGCCATTTCGATTTCGCCACCCATTTTCTAGCAATACCCAGTCTCTTATTTCCGAAAAGCATATTCCGAGTGTGATTAATAGTTTAAATTAACACCAAAACCCAATCCCATATCACTGTCATAATGCGTTGTAATTCCAAAATTTCTCTTCACAATATACCGCAAACCTGCCATGTATTCTTTATCTGTATTCCACATCAAATTCATGCGCAATCTTTTGGAAACCGGAATATCCATGCGTTCGAATTGCAGTCTAAAATTTCCGTCGGTATAAACTTCGGCTTGTGCTTTGATAAGCATTGGTAATGTGTATTCGACACCGGCACTGAAAACAGCACGATTGTCTTTAGTATTGGTTTGACCAAAAAGATTCTCTTCCATTTCTCCCATTTCCATTTTTCGGTACCGCCAGTCAAAACCAATGAACGGCATAAGCCATTGCATTTTTCCAATGTATCGTCCAATGTGCGTTTCTGTTTCATACCCGTGATGATCGCTATAACCCAAACGCCATTCGGTACCAATACTCCATCTTGTGTTTTGAATCATCAGCATTCCATCATTTCCATTAGTGGCAAAATCATTTTCGGCCATCACATGAAAAGCCCTGTCATCTGCAAATAATTTGCGTTGCGCTAATTTTGGATTTGGAATCAATGGATTTGGCTCTTGATCTTCATAACTAAAAACGCGACCCATTCCGGCCATCATGTGATAGAGTATGTGGCAATGAAAAAACCAATCCCCTTTTACATTAGCATTAAACTCGATCGTATCGGTTTCCATCGGCATAATATCGATGATATTTTTCAGTGGTGCGAATTCTTCTTTTCCGTTGAGTACTCTAAAATCATGTCCATGTAAATGCATCGGGTGGCGCATCATCGAACCGTTGTATAAAACGATCCGAACATTTTCTCCTTTTTTAATTAAAATTTTATCGGTTTCAGAAACAACTTTATTATCCAAACTCCAAACATATCGGTTCATGTTTCCAGATAATTCAAATCGCAATTCTTTTATTGGTGCGTCTTTAGGAAGCGTCGTTTTAGTGGGTGATTTCAGCATCGCATAATTCAAAGTCGTGATATCTGATAGCGCGTTGCTGTTATAATCGTCCTCCGTCATTTTCATGTTTTCTTTTTTTTCAGAAGAATCATCCATTTTCATTTTTCCCATATCATGCGAAGAATGATTCATTTGAACTTCTTTTGTTGAAGGCCCAGTAATCTCAGGATACATCACCACATTCATGTCCATTTGGTTGAGTGACATTTGCATTCCCATGTCGTCTAAATCACCATTCATCTTCATCATGCCGTTCATCATTTTCATCCCTTCAAAATATTTTAATTTAGGCAAAGGCGTAATCAATTGCTTGATGCCATCTCCTAAATATATGGAGGCAGATTTCGTCCGGTCTTCCGAGGTGACTAAAAATTCAAACGCCGTTTTATCCGCAGGAATCGTCACTACAACATCATACGTTTCAGAAACCGCAACTATTAATCGGTCTACTTCAACAGGCTCCACATCATTCCCATCACTGGCGACAACGGTAATTTTTCCTCCGGCATAATTCAACCAAAAATAAGTCGAAGCACCACCATTGGAAATTCTTAAACGCACTTTATCTCCAGCCTTAAATTGTGAAAGCTGACTTTCATTTTTCCCGTTAATCAAAAATTTATTGTAATACACATCACTGACGTCCATGGCGCTCATTCGTTTCCATTCGTTCTTGACTTTTGTTTTAAAATGTCCTGCTTTTATAGCTTCAGAATAGCTTTGTGTGGTACCTTTTTGAATCGCAAACCAATCCGTCGCATTGTGTAACATTCGGTGTACATTTTCTGGTTTGACATCGGTCCATTCGCTTAAAATGATTGGAACCGTTGGTAAATCATCTATTCCTGCTCTAAAAGTTGGGTCTTCATTTCTTTTGTTCATCACAAAAGAACCATACATCCCAATTTGCTCCTGCAAACCCGTATGGCTATGGTACCAGTGCGTTCCATGTTGAATAATTGGAAACGTATATTTATGCGTGGTGTGCGGTTTAATCGGCATTTGTGTCAAATTAGGCACGCCGTCTTCTTTATTAGGTAAAAATAAGCCGTGCCAATGCAGCGAAGTATCTTCATCTAGTTCGTTATGCACATAAATTTCGGCAATATCGCCTTCGGTAAATGTGAGCGTGGGCATTGGAATTTGTCCGTTTACAGCAATTGCTCTTTTTGGTGTATCACCAAAAGTGACAATCGTATCCCGAACATATAAATCATACCGAACAGTTCTTGGAGGAGCATTTTTAACAATCTTTTTTACTGGCTCTTCTATAACTTTAGTGTTTTCTGCGGGAGCACTTGCATGATTTTTATGCAGATCATCACTTGTTGCTTTAGTCTCGATAATCTTAGCTTTTAAAGGCACTGCTTTTTTTACAACTGCTTTTTGCGTTTGCTTTTTTAGAACGGATTTTTTTACCGGTTTTGCTTTTTCTTTGATTAAATCCATACCGCATTTTGGACATTTTCCTGGTTTACTGGCATGAATTTCAGGGTGCATCACACAGGTATAAGTTGCAGGCAGTACTTGTTGCATCGTTGCTATTTTGAGAATGTTACTCTCATTTTCTGCTTTTGCAAAAGAGGAACAAAGAAATAGAAATACGATTATAAATAGGTTGTTTTTCATTTTATGATTTTAAATTGAAATCTTATTTTTTTGATTAAATTTTTAAACTACGCAACCGCAACGCATTTGCAATTACAGAAACCGAGCTAAAACTCATAGCCAAAGCCGCGATCATTGGCGAAAGCAAAAGCCCAAAAAACGGATACAAAACGCCAGCTGCAATTGGAATTCCCAATACATTGTAGAAAAAGGCAAAGAATAAATTTTGCTTTATATTTCGCATTACCGCATGACTTAGATTCTTGGCTTTAACAATTCCTTGTAAATCGCCTTTCACCAAGGTTATTTTAGCACTTTCAATAGCCACATCCGTTCCAGTTCCCATCGCAATCCCAATATCGGCTTGCGCCAAAGCCGGAGCGTCGTTGATTCCGTCACCCGCCATGGCTACAATTTTTCCTTCGGCTTGTAATCGTTGAATTTCTTTGAGCTTGTCTTCGGGCAAACAACCTGCTTTAAACGAACTTAAATTCAGTTGTGTTGCCACTGCTTTTGCTGTATTCTCATTATCTCCGGTAAGCATAATTACTTCAACTCCTTGACGCATCAATTCTTTTATAGCTTCGACACTTGTTGCTTTAATGGCATCCGTAATCGACACAAATCCCACCGCAATTCCGTCTACGGAAATATAAGAAACCGTTTTTCCCAGTTTCTGTTCGGCTGTGATTTGATTCTCTAATTCCGCTGAAACAGTGGCATTCACTTGTTCCATCAGTTTTTTATTCCCGAGCGCCACTTTTTTATTGGTAACTGTGCCAATAACTCCTTTGCCAGAAATAGCTTCAAAATCTTTTACTTGTATCAAGGAAATGTTTTTCGCTTTTGCAAAATGGACTACGGCTTGCGCCAAAGGATGTTCGCTGTACTGATTTAAAGATGCAATACTTTGCAACAAAGAATCTTCATCATTATTCAACGAAAATACTTTTTCGACAGAAGGTTTTCCTTCGGTGATTGTACCTGTTTTATCAGTAATCAGCACATTTACTTTATTCATATTCTCCAAGGCTTCGGCATTCTTTATCAAAACTCCCGATTGCGCTCCTTTCCCAACACCAACCATCACTGACATGGGCGTTGCTAATCCCAAAGCGCACGGACAAGCAATTATCAATACGGCAATGGCATTAATAAATCCATAAACCATCGCGGGTTCTGGTCCAAATTGTGCCCAAACAAAAAAGGTAATTATAGAAGTTATAACAACAATAGGCACAAAATACTTCGCAATTCTATCGGCTAATTTCTGAATTGGTGCTCGGGAACGACTCGCATCATTTACCATTTGTACAATTTGCGAAAGCAGGGTTTCTGAACCAATCTTTTCAGCAATCATCACAAAGGACTTATTGCCGTTGATGGTTCCTGCAATAACAGCATCATCCATTTTTTTGTCAACTGGAATCGGTTCTCCAGAAATCATCGATTCGTCAATAGTACTTTCTCCGTCAGTGATTTTACCGTCCACCGGAATTTTATCTCCAGGTTTTACCCGCAATAAATCCCCTTTTTTTATATCGTGAATCGAGATTACTGTGTCAGCGCCATCAGAAACCAAAGTAGCCTCAGTAGGGGCTAATTTCAATAATTCCTTTATGGCACCACTGGTTCTGCTATGCGCTTTAGCCTCTAATAATTGGCCTAGTAAAACTAAAGTTAATATGACAGTTGTTGCTTCAAAGTACAGATGAACTGCTCCGTGATGTGTTTTAAATTCATCTGGAAAAATATCTGGGAAAAACAATCCTACTAAACTAAATAAAAATGCAACCCCAGAACCAATTCCAATTAACGTAAACATATTAAGATTCCAAGTAACAATGGATTTCCATGCGCGCTCAAAAAACATCCAACAGGAATAAAAAACTACCGGAAGTGATAAAAGTAATTGTACCCAATTCCACTTTTCAGTATCCATGATATTCATCATTGGATTATTCGGAATCATATCTGACATTGCAATAATAAAAATAGGAACGGTAAAAACTAACGCGATTTTCATTTTACGAACCAAGTCATTATACACCTTATTTTCTTCGGAATCGGTAGGTTTCATTGGCACTAAATCCATTCCGCAGATGGGACAAGAACCCGGCCCGTCTTTGATTACTTCTGGATGCATCGGACAAGTATAGCTTGTTTTTGCAACAGTTAATTCGGGTGCTTTTACCAAATCCATTCCACAAACCGGACAACTTCCGGGTTTATTATAAACTTTTTCGCCCTCACAATGCATCGGACAATAGTATTTGCCTTGCGCATTTTCTGGTAACACTACTTTAGGTTTCTCGTGTTGTTTGTTCGAATCGCAACACGATTTCGCTATGGGCTCCTCTTTTCTTACAGAACTGCAACACGACTTGTCGATTGAATCCTCAGTTGCTTCAAGAGAACCAGCCCCATTATTCATTGTGATTGTATAATTTCCGGCAGCAGTTAAAACCTCTTGCATTTGTGCTGTAGGAATGTGTTTATCCATTGTTATCGTTGCTATTGGCGGATCCAACGTAATTGTTGCTTGAATCCCTTCAATAGTATTCAATGTTTTTTCGACTTTGGAACGGCAACCGTCGCAAGACATTCCGGTGATTGTATACGTGTGTTTCATACTATTCTAAATTTGATACTACGAATTTCCGATTATAACAGCACTTTACTATTACACAATTTTGGAAAAGGTTTGCGGGATTTACAAATCATCAATTTGCTTTCTCTTTTTTACTTTCAATTGTTTGAAATAAGTAGGGGTGAATCCCATAGTTTTTTTGAATTGATTACTCAAATGCGCTACATTACTATAATGAAGTTGAAAGGCTATTTCGCTCAACGTCAATTCACCATATGTTAATAATTCCTTGACTCTTTCTATCTTTTGAGCAATAAAATAACGTTCAATTGTAATTCCTTCGATCTCCGAAAATAAGTTGCTCAGAGCGCTATAGTCTTGTCCCAAATCATTGGACAAATAATCCGATAGATTAATAGTGAGTGTCTTTTTTTTATCGTAAACCAATTCGATTACAATTGTTTTTATTCTTTCGATGGTTTTGCTTTTCTTATCATCAATCAAATCAAAACCCAACGAACGCATCCGTTCGAGTACTTCCTTTTTTTGGATTTCAGTACATTCTTTTTCTAATTCTACTTCCCCAAGCGCTATTGAAATGACATGATGTCCGAGTTTTTCAAGCTCAGACTTCACTGCCATTATGCATCGGTCACACACCATATTTTTGATGTAGAGATTCGTCATTATTGAACAATAGCTATTCTTCTGCCACAATTCAACATTTCAGATCCAAAATAAGGATTGATTACCTCTTTAGTCTCACTTATCCAATAGCCTGTTTTGCCCTGTCCATACATGGGGCAATAATCCTGATATACTGTTTGTTGTGTTCCAAAAGCCTTTATTAAATCATAAACATCTTTGCTTAATAGCGAAAAATAATCTCTTTGATGGTCGATTTTATCTGCATTATCACCGATGTGTTTGACATGCGCTTTAGCATCAGCCAGAATAGCATTGTATTTGTTTTTTAATTTAGTATCCAAAGAAGTTGAGCTAGCACTATTTAAAGTAGCAATCAATGTTTGTGCTGCAGCTGCTGCTCCTTTAGAATCGTCTTTGGTCAATGTGTTTTTAATTTTGAGGTAATTAAGAACTATTGCATCAGTTGGAAAAGCTGTTTTGACAGCATTCTTAGTTTTTAGCATTCCGCGAGGTTCCGCTGAAGTTTGAGTAATAGTATCTGCTTTTTTCTCTTTTTGGGCCTCAGTTGTAAGCACCACTTTTTCGGTCAATTCCATTCCGCATTCAGAGCATTCACCTCCTTTTTCGCCTGTAATTTCAGGATGCATGTAGCAAGCATACAATTCCGAATTTGTTTTGGTTGTTACTGCTTGTTCAGCTTTGGGCTCTGTGTTTTTTTGATTACAAGAAATAGCTAGTACAGCTAATAATACTATTGATAGGATTGAATTTTTCATTTAATAAATTATTTAATTATTATAGGATTTTTATAAAACTAATCAGCAACTAATTTAATTTGAAATATTAAAAAAAGTATATTCTAGCTTTACCAATACACTATTGCTAGACATGCGATTCATATCGCTATAAATTTGATGTCTGTAAGCCAAATCGATTCTCGCTTGACTATTAATAATAAATTGAATTGAAGGCGCAACGTCCAGAAATGACTTGCCATTTTCATTTAGTCTCTGTCCTAAAAATTCTACCATCGCATTGATGTTTGTTTGCTTAAAACTAGTATACTTTTTTGGATGTAACAATTGCCCTATTGAAAGTGAATAATTGACCGCACTGTTGCTTTGTATTTCTGGGAACTCATAGGTATTATTGTTTAGCGCTCTTTCATAACTAATGGTCGTACTTATTGCGGTTTTATTAATTAATTTTGTCGCAATTATACCGGTTTCAAAACCCGAATTCATTCCCATTGTTTCAATTTCTTCTTGGTAGACTGGGGCACTATTTGTGCTCAGTCTTCCATAAGTTGCTAGTCTAAAATGAGTGTGAATATCATCGCTAGAAAAAAACCGATATTTAGCATAGAGACTTCCGCCTTGAAGCTTAAAATTTCCTTCGGTATTATTCATAAAAGCAGCCGCGTGGATCATCCAATTCTTATCAACACCCCACATTACCTCTGGCATATTGTGGAAGTTGTTTGCGACTTCTTTTCGAAAGGTAAGCATACTTGTATTGCGAATACCTATTGAACCTGCGGGCATATTACTAGCAGGTTCAGTCATTACAAATAATTCTTGAGCACTGATTTGATGTGAAATCAAAGTCAGTAGCACTATTCCTAAATACTTCATTTAAATTGTTTTTACAAGGTACGTATTTTCTTGAGACGAAAATTCATTATACTTCTCTAGTACTTTAGCTAATTTTTTAAACTCTTTTTTAGTAACATATCCATCATTTAGGACCTTAACCTCTACAGATCCGTTCATTGGTTTATCGGAACCAGCAACAAAAACGTAAGTTCCACTATTTTGTTCAACCTTTAAGTTTTGCTTGATTTGAACATCACCTAAGTTTATGGTTAATACCATAGATCCAATAAAGAAACCGGCTTTTTCAACACCTTCTTTCAATATTCTTGGCGAGATTTTGCTGTCTTTTTTAAAATAAACGGTGAATGTATTCGTATTCAAATCAGTACTTACGCTGTCTACGCCTACTGTTGCTTTTAGTTGTTTGTTGATAGCGTTCGAACACATAGAACAAGTTAAACCCGTTGCAATTAGTTCAGCTTTTGAAATTTGAGAATAGGATTTTATGCTTGTTATTAAAAGTAAACAAGTGATAGCAATGAATTTTAAATGTATATTTTTCATTTTTTTTATTTATTTAATTGGATGTTTATTTCTTCCAATGTTGGGTTGATGGCTACTAATTTACCTGATGCATCAAATAAATACGCACTTGGCAATTGCTCTATTTCAAATAGTAATGCAACTTTTGCATCAAATCCTTTTGGATCTACCAACTGCTCATAAGGTAGTTTGTCTTTTTCGATGGCATTCTTCCATTTTGTTTTATCTGTATCCAAGGAAATCCCAACAATTTCGAAATTTTCATTTTTATTTTGATTGTAGAACGGAACTAACTTTTTATTTGCAATTCTGCAAGGGGCGCACCAAGAAGCCCAAAAATCTATTAAGACCGTTTTCCCTTTTAGCGTAGCTAAATTTACTAAAATCTCCTTATTGTTTGTCAATTGAAAATCAGGCAAGCTACCGCCAATTTTCATTTGAGCCTTGGCAACAGAAATACTAAATATCAAACTACACAACAAGATTATTTTTTTCATATTATATTCCTTTTAAACACTTATTGAATCGTTTCAACTGTTTTTCCACAAGTCATCATTTGAGAACCGTAATATGGATTCTTAACTGCATTCTCTTTGCTCAACCAGTTGGCACCTTTACCGTCATTTGCCATCGGACAAAACTGAAGATAAACCGGAGTTTCATATTTTGCCACTTTTATCAATTCATAGATTGATTTTGAAAAAGGGATGAAAATTTCTCTTTGACGTTTGATGTCTTGTGTTTCCAAAATTTCTTTGGCACCAGCCATTAAAGCTTTCAATTCTTTCATCCAAACCATGTGTACATCCATAGCAAGTTCGTCCATTTTTACTGCATTTAATGCTGTTTGAACGTCTTTCGCTAAAGTAGCAGCGGCTTTTCCATCTGTTTTTACCAAAGCATCTTTCAAAAGAAAATAGGAATCAAAAACAACTTTTAACTTCGTGTCTACTTGTTGTTTTGCAACTGTAGCATCAGAATGAGTAGCGTGGTTTGCATGATTTTCAGTTGTGGTGTTTTCCATTTTCATTTCGGTAGAAACGGCTACTTTTGCCTCTCTTTCATATTGGCAACATCCGTGTAATGCATCATAAGTAGCGTCTGGAGCAAGAAATTTATCGCTATCATAACCGGCTAAAGCAATACGTTTCAAGATTTCGTCTTGACTCGTTTTAGTCGAATCATAAACAAGTGTCGCCATTTTAGAATCTTTATTCCACTCGACTTTCGCAATTTTTTTCAGGTTTCCGGCAGTTTCTATGTTGCTTTTACACATGTCACAGTTTCCGTATATTTTAACGGTTTCTGTTTTGCTATTTTTAATTTGTGCGCTTGCAATTGTAACTGAAAGCAATAGTATTATTGCCATCAATATTTTTTTTATTGAGTTCATTATAAGTATAAGTTTGAAGTGAATTAGTCGCAAAAAAACATTTAAAACCAAAGCGTAATAAGCTAAATTTTAAATAGTAATGGACTAAAATTTAATGATTGAAAAGCATAAAATGCTTTGAATAAGACAGTCTTTTGGCTGTCAAAGAAATAATTTAGCTTATTTTAGGTGGAAGCCAAATAGAACGGAAATGAGAAGAAATAAACATTTCTGAGTAATAATAATTTTGTTTTTCCGTAGAAAAACTAAAAATTTGATTATTTAATTCTGTGTAGAACACCGAAGTTAATCCTAAATAAACCGTTGAGCTGCTACAAGTAACATCTTTACACGCACCATTGCAACCATCATGCGAACTTTCATTCGATTTTTTCTCTTTCTTGCAACAGTCTTTTTTATCTTTTTCTGAAGAGGCTTCTTTTTTGCAACATGCCTTTTCAGTTTTTACTCCACATGCCAAAGCCACGCTTGGTGTCATAAAGAAACCAAGCATAACTAATAGGACTATGTAAAATTTTTTAGACATTATTTATCTTAAATCGAAATACAAAGGTATAAAATTTACTCGTACTGTAAATTAATGCATTCACAAATAGATGTTAAAAACTAATCTTTATTTTCCTTCTCCTAATACTCCATTCATTATAGATTGCAAAAGTGACAATACGATGCTAAAAAACAAGGCCGTCCAAAAGGTATCTACGCTAAATCCACCTACAATTTTTGTACACAATAAAATCATTAGTGCATTAATTACCAGTAAAAATAATCCTAAAGTAATAATGGTAACCGGTAAAGTGAGTAGTACTAATATTGGTTTGATAAATATATTGAGTAATCCCAGAACGATGGCTACAATTAATGCTGTAGTAAATCCAGCCACATGAACTCCAGGCATAAAGTTAGCAATTAGCAAAACTAAGCCAGAAGTGATAAGAATTTTGATCAGTAAATTCATTGAATTTTGTTTTAAAGTTTGATAAATGTAAGAAAAAATTAAATCTCATTATTTATTTAAAAAAGAAGTTGCCTTTTGATAGAAATCGGCTGGATTTTCGGCATGAAGCCAATGCCCTGCATTTGGGATTGTTTCAATGCTTGAATCCGGAAAATGTTGCTTTATGTTTTCTAAATCGCCATCTAAAATATACCTTGAATTTCCTCCGCGAATAAACAAGGTTGGTTTTTCGAAAACGGAATTCTCAGGTAATGGGATACCTATTTCCTCCATTTTATGATTGAAAACGGCTAAATTAAATCTAAAGGCCAATTGTCCAGGTTCTTGCCAAAATAAATTTTTCATTAAAAATTGTCTGGTTCCAAAATCAGGGATAAACTTTGCCATGATTTCTTCGACATCACTCCGGCTTGGTTGTATCGAAAAATCAACGGCGTTCAATCCCGCTAGAATATCCTGATGGTGTTGCGGGTAAAATTTTGGACCAATATCAGCCACAATTAATCTATTTACTAATTCGGGATATTTAGTTGCCAATAGCATGGCTACTTTGCCTCCCATAGAATGACCAATAATATTGATATTTTCTAAATTATGTCCCTGACAATACGCATAAACATCTTGCGCCATAATTTCATAACTAAAATCTTCAGAATGTAGGCTTCGTCCGTGGTTGCGTAAATCGAGAGCATGAACCTGAAAATCCGTAGCAAATTGCGTTCCGAGTGTTTTCCAATTATCAGACATTCCCAGAAATCCGTGAAGAATTAAAAGGGGTTGTCCTGAACCTTCTATTTTTGAAAAAAGCATATGATTTTATATTTTAACGTTATAATTCAAAGTACACTTCCTTTAGAAATGAAGAATACTAAGGTTTTGCCTTAATTTGCCTCAATTTGAGGGTTTAAGGAGCTATTTTAATTTTTGTAAATACATATTCACTACATTATCCAATCCTAGATAAATAGCTTCAGCAATCAGCGCATGGCCAATAGAAACTTCTAATAATCCTGGGATATTTTGTTTAAAAAACTGAATGTTATCCAAACTCAAATCATGACCTGCATTGATTCCTAATCCCAGATCATTGGCTAAAACTGCTGATTGTGTGTAGGGCAAAATTCCGTTTTGATTTCCAAGATTGTATTGATGCGCAAATGCTTCCGTGTACAATTCGATTCTTTCAGTTCCAATTTTTTTAGCGCCCTCGATCATTTCAAGAACAGGATCCACAAAAATGGAAGTTCTGATTCCGTTGCGTTGAAATTCTTGAACAATTTCAGTTAAGTAAGAGGCATGTTTTATGGTATCCCAGCCCGCATTAGAAGTTATGGCGTCAATTGCATCTGGCACCAAAGTAACTTGAGTTGGTTTTATTTCGAGAACAAGATCAATGAACGTTTTCTCTGGATTTCCTTCAATATTATATTCGGTGTAAACAATTGACTTTAAGTCACGGGCATCTTGATAGCGAATGTGGCGCTCATCCGGGCGCGGATGTATTGTTATTCCTTCGGCTCCAAATTTTTGAATATCGGCCGCTACTTTTAATAAATTAGGAACATTTCCACCGCGAGCATTGCGCAAAGTGGCTATTTTATTGATATTTACACTTAACTTTGTCATTAAAACTCAATTTTATTTAGATACTACTATTTACTCGGAGCAAAAATACAAAGTTAAATCTAGGAGTTTTTGCTTATTTTTGATTATTTTGCATCGAAAATGGCCAATTGATTTATGACAGAAATTACAGAATATATAACTAATGATTTTAAAGCGATTGACAGTCAGGATACTATTTCTACTGTTCAGGTATTTTTTGATGACAATCACTTTTCGCATTTTCCAATAATTGAGCAGGGAATTTATATTGGAAGTATTGCAGGAGATGACCTAGAAACTTTTGACCCTGAAAAGAAAGTGACTGATTATAGGTTTACACTTGAAGGGTTTTTTGCTAGAACTACCACTATCTGGCTTGATGTTTTGGAAGTATTTGCGAAAAATCATACCAATTTAATACCTGTTTTAGATGAAAACAATATCTATGTAGGTTATTATGAAATAGAAGACATCCTGAAATTTTTTCATGAAACCCCATTTTTAAAGGAACCGGGCGCCATTATCGTGGTCAAAAAAGCAATTTTAGATTACTCGATGAGTCAAATTACCCAAATTGTAGAAAGTAATAATGGTAAGCTATTGGGTTTATTCATTTCTGAAGCTGATGTGGAAAGCGTGGAAGTGACTCTGAAAATAACGTTGGGCGCAATGAACGATATAATTCAAACTTTTAGAAGATACGATTATGAAATCATATCGGAACATCAGGAAGACAGTTACATCAGTAATTTAAGGGAACGTTCTGAATATTTAGACAAATACCTTAATATATAGTTTTCTTTACTGGATTGTTGGTTTAATCCGTTATATATCAAAAGAAATACATCAACATTAAAAGATTAAACAAAAAGATGAAAGTAGCTATCTACGGCCAATATTATCAAAACAGCACCGAGCCCATTATAAACGATATCTTTGTTTTTTTTAACAAAAACAATGTAGAGATGATCATCGAGTCTCATTTTTTGCTGATGCTTAATGAACGAAAGATTGTCGAAAATAAATATAAGACGTTCAGTTCCCACACGGAAATCGACTCCAGTTTTGACATGCTTATTAGTATAGGAGGAGACGGAACTATTTTGAGAGCCGCTACATTAGTGAGGGACTCAGGAGTTCCTATTCTGGGTATAAATGCTGGAAGATTAGGGTTTTTGGCAACCGTTCAAAAGGAGAATATTGCTGAATTTATGCAATTTGTAATTGATAAAAAATACACTATTTCTAAAAGAGCTTTATTGAGTTTGACTTGTACACCCCCGAATGAATCAATTCAAGAAATTAATTTTGCGATGAATGAAATTACGGTCAGCCGAAAAGACACGACATCGATGATTACGATTGAAACCTACTTGAATGATGAATTTTTGAATTCTTATTGGGCAGATGGTTTAATTATATCGACTCCTACGGGTTCTACAGGATATTCTTTGAGCTGTGGCGGCCCCATTTTGACTCCTGATGTGAAAAGTTTGGTAATTACACCCATAGCTCCGCATAATTTAACCGCAAGGCCACTTGTAGTTCCTGATGAAACTGAAATTCGATTGAAAGTTACAGGGAGAGAAGAAAATTATTTAGTTTCTTTAGATTCCAGAGTCACCTCAGTAAAAAATGAATCTATACTAACCTTAAAAAAAACTCCTTTTCAAATAAACATGGTAGAAATTCCAGAAGAAACTTTTTTGAAAACTTTACGCAATAAATTACTTTGGGGAGAAGACAAGCGGAATTAAATCTATTTTTTTAGAGCTATACGATTTTATCAAATTTCTCCGTTTAAATGAAACAAATGCATATTTAGCGGTTGTTACTACACTAATTAGTAAAAAAAACCACATTTAGCAGAATGGGTATTGAAACGAAATGATAATTATTATATTTGCACGCAATTTTTGATTTAATGAACAAGATTTTTTATTTATTTATTTGCTTATTCTCAATGATGGGCGTTCAAGCTCAGATACATGAGATTGGTGTTTTTCTAGGTGGAAGTAATTATATTGGAGATGTGGGTCCTACAACTTATATCGCGCCTAATGAACCTGCTTTTGGAGTTCTTTATAAATGGAATAAAAGTCCAAGACATGCTTTCCGATTTTCTTATACACAATCTGAAATCACTTCAAGTGATTTAGATTCAAAAGAAGCCAGTAGAAATCAAAGAGGCTATCGTTTTGAAAACAATTTGAAAGAAGTATCTGCAGGTCTTGAATTCAATTTTTTTGATTTCAACCTTCATGAATCAAGTGCTAAAATCACTCCTTATGTGTTCTCTGGCTTAAGTTATTTTCTAACAAAATATACCTTAACTGATATTCAAACGGGAAATTCGGTTAAAGGCAGAACAGAAAGAAGGAAATCAGTAGCTATACCAATGATTGTAGGAATCAAGTCAAACATCTCGCCCCGTTTCATAATAGCATTAGAAACCGGAGCAAGATATACATTGACTGACAATATAGATGGAAGTTACAATCAAAATTTTGGAAATATAAATAACAATGATTGGTATGTGTTCACAGGAGTTACTTTAACGTACACTTTTGGCCAAAAAGCCTGTTATTGTGCAGAATAAAGAGATGAATTTACTACAGAATATTGACGTGGCAAAACTGCCAAAACATCTAGCCATCATCATGGATGGAAATGGGCGTTGGGCAAAACAGCAAGGGCTTTTGAGAGCTTTGGGTCATGAAAGCGGGACAAAATCAGTAAAAGTAATCATAGAAGCCAGTGCCAAGCTAGGAATCGAATTCCTTACTTTATATGCCTTCTCAACCGAAAACTGGAACAGGCCAAAACTAGAGGTTGACACCTTGATGAAAGTGCTGATCAATTCTTTGAAAAAAGAACTCACCACATTGCAAAAAAACAACATCAAGCTGAATGCTATTGGGAATATTGACAAATTACCAAAATCAGCTCAAAAAGAACTTCTTGATGTAATTGACAAAACAAAGGACAACACACAAATGACGCTAACCTTGGCGTTAAGCTACGGTTCTAGGGAAGAATTAGTCGCAGCGGTAAGAAATATATGTAGTAAAGTTAAAAATAATATAATTTCAATAGACGCTATTGACGATTCCATTATTAATGAGCATCTTTACACGCAAAATTTACCGGACGTAGATTTATTAATACGAACAAGTGGAGAACATAGGATAAGTAACTTTTTGTTATGGCAGATTGCCTATGCAGAATTGTATTTTACTGACATATTGTGGCCAGACTTTAAAGAACAAGATTTATATGAGGCTATCGTTAGTTATCAAAAAAGAGAACGTAGATTTGGAAAAACAAGTGAACAAATTAAATAATTTTTTAGTGTTACATAAAAGCATAAAAATAGCCCTTACCGTTTTGATTTTTGGAAGTTTTACACAAGTAAAAGCACAAGAAAGAGTTCCTTTTGATCAGGGTAAAAAATACATTCTAGCAGATGTAGCCATAGTTGGCGATATCAGTTTTAACTCCCAAACCGTGGTGACCTTTTCTGGTTTGCAAAAAGGACAGGAAATTACAATTCCAGGTGAAGAAATTAGTGCTGCTATTAAAAAATTAGGAAAATTAGGCCTTTTTGACGAAATCTCTTTTTATGTAAATAAAATACAAAACGACAGTATTTATCTTGACCTAAATATTATCGAATTACCCAAATTAAATCAGGTGAAATTTGTTGGGGTTAAGAAAACTAAAACGGAAGGTTTAATCAAAGATAATTCATTAACCAGAGGAAAAGTAGTCAATGAAAATTTAGTGACTACCACAAAAAACTACATCGAAAATAAATATAAGAAAGACGGTTATTACAATACAAAAGTAAACATCAATACTGTAAAAGATACTGCTACAGCAAACCAAGTCAATATGCTTGTTACTATTGATAAAGGTCAAAAAGTAAAAATCAAGAGTATTGATTTTGTTGGGAACACGAAAATATCCGATAAAAAATTGCGTAAAGCAATGAAGGATACAAAACAGAAAAACCCTATCCGAATCTTAAAAGCATCTAAATTTATAAGAGATAAATACAAAGCCGATTTAGAAAAAGTTATTGCTTCTTATAAAGAAAAAGGATATCGAGATGCTCGTATAATTTCGGATTCTGTTTCTTTTGATAAAAATAAAAACGCATTAAATATTACAATAAATCTAGAAGAAGGAAACAAATATTATTTTGGAGAAATTAAATTTTTAGGTAATACTGTTTATACGGATCAGGGATTGAGCCGAATATTAGGTGTAAATAAGGGAGACACATACAATGGTGTGCTTTTGGAAAAAAGAATTGCAGATAAGTCTAAGCCAGACGCAGAGGATATTACTAATTTATACCAAAACAGCGGTTATTTATTTTCAAATGTAAATGCTGTTGAGGTAAAAACAGCTAACGATACTATTGATTTCGAAATCCGAATCACTGAAGGTCCAATTGCTTATTTCAATAAAATTACTGTAGTAGGTAATGACAAGACTAATGACCGAGTAATTTACCGTGAGTTAAGAACAAAACCAGGAGAAAAGTACAGTAAAGATGAGTTAGTAAGAACCATTCGAGAAATAGGACAATTAGGATTTTTTGATCCAGAAGCGATTGATCCTAAATTCAAAAATGTAGATTCAGGAGCAGGAACTGTAGATATTGAATACAACCTTGTTGAAAAAGGTTCTAGCCAAATTGAACTCCAAGGAGGTTATGGTGGTGGTGGTTTCATTGGTACGCTTGGATTGTCTTTTAATAACTTTTCGGCTAGAAATATGCTCAACAAAGATGCTTACAGACCCCTTCCTATGGGAGATGGTCAAAAAGTATCCTTGCGTTTACAAGCTAGTACGTTTTTTCAAACTTATAGTGTATCATTTTCAGAACCATGGTTTGGAGGTAAAAAACCGGTATCCTTTAGTACATCACTATCTTATAGTAAGCAGTTTTTAAATAATTTTGTTACACAAAGGGCAGATAAGACCAAAAGTTTTGATATCCTAACCTTATCTGTAGGTTTGGCTAAAAGACTTACTGTGCCAGATGATTATTTTGTACTGTCTCAGTCCGTGAGTTATCAATATTATGCTTTAAACAATTACAACACGGGATTGTTTACCTTTGGAAATGGTACTTCTAGAAACCTTGCCTATACTGTGGGGCTTACAAGAAGCAGTAAAGGTGTGAATCCTATATTTCCAACTTACGGTTCAGAATTTAGTCTGTCAGCAAAATTAACTCCGCCTTATTCTTTGTTTAATGGAGTTAATTATGCAACATTAGGAGATCAAGAAGAATACAAATTGAAAAATACTGTTGATCGACAAAATGTACCTGATGCAAATGGAAACATCGTTAACATAGGGGATTATATAGATATTAACGGAAATAAGGTAACGGACTTTAGACTGGCTGCTGCCGATGTTAGTAAAGTCGATCAAAAGCGTTTCAATTGGTTAGAATACTATAAAATAAAGTTCAAAGCCGACTGGTATACCAAAATTTATGGGAAATTAGTTCTTAGAACGTTAACAGAGTTTGGTTTTCTGGGTGCATACGATCAAAATAGAGGAGCTGTTCCATTTGAAAGATTCTTTCTTGGTGGTGATGGATTAGCTAATTTTCAAATGGATGGTAGAGAGAATATCCAATTAAGAGGATATCCTAATAACTCTTTGACTCCTACAAATGCTGCTGGAGAACAAATTGGAGGTACTGTCTTTAATAAATTTTCAATGGAATTGCGTTATCCTATTACCTTAAAATCATCCGCATCAATTTATGCATTGGCATTTATGGAAGCAGGTTCCGCTTTTGCAGATTTTAAAACCTACAATCCTTTTGCCTTAAATCGTTCCGCTGGAGTTGGGTTGCGTGTATTTATGCCAGCATTTGGTTTATTGGGAATTGATTTTGGACATGGATTTGATGCCTTGCCAGGACAAGCGAAAGCGAATGGATGGGAAACCCATTTTATCATTGGACAGCAATTCTAAAAAAAAATTGGTATACAATTTCTAATAGAGAACCGTTATGACAAAACAATTTTTATGTCTATTTTTGGCCTTGATTGCAGTGCAAACAATGAAAGGGCAAGTCAGAGGAAATAAATTAGGTTATATTGACATGGAATACATTTTACAAAATGTACCTGATTATACGGACGCCAGGATGCAACTGGAGCAAAAAGCTCAAAAATGGAAATTGGAGATTGAAACTAAAAAAATTGAAATTAATAAACTAAAAGAAGCATTAAAAGCAGAAAAAGCGTTGCTCACAAAGGAATTAATCGACGAAAGAGAAACGGAGATTAATTTCCTTGAAAACGAAAATTTAGATTATCAGCAAAAAAGATTTGGTGCCAATGGCGATTTGATGATACAAAAATCTGTTCTAGTAAAACCAATACAAGACCAGGTATTTACTGCAGTCCAAGATATTGCGGAACGTCTTAAGTACGACTTTATATTTGATAAAGCCTCCGACTTGACTATGCTATTCGCAGCCAAAAGATTTGACATTAGCGAGCAAGTTTTACGGGTATTAAATCGTACTGAAAAAAGAGAACAGCTAACTAAAAAACAACAAAAAGAAGCGGAAGATAAAGAGAATAAAGAAGATGCACTAGATAGCAATCCCGCGCTAGCCGACAGACAAAAACTCCTAGAAGAGAAAAAAGCTGGACGTGAAAAAGTTCTAGAAGATCGAAAATTGCTACAGGAACAAAAGAAAAAAGAGTTTGATGACAAAAGGAAGCAAATTCAAGCCGATAGAGAGGCTAAAAAAAATGGCACGGTTTCTGCAAATGTAGTTAAAGAAGGAAGTACTGCAGTCCCAACTGGCGCTGATACAACCAAAGAAGCTGCTGATCAAGCCAGACAAAAACAAGTGGATGCAAAAGCAAAATTACTAGAAGACCGCAAAAAAGTCTTTGAAGATCGCAAAAAGGCATTAGAAGAAAGAAGACAAAAAATACTGGAAGATAGAGAAGCGCTGAAAAAAGCAAAACAAGAAAAATTAAAAGAAAATACAAACAATAATTAATTACTTAATATTTTAAAAACGATGAAACAAATCAAAACTCTACTAATTGCTGCAATTTTAATGTTAGGAGCAAATCAAACAGTGAATGCACAAGCAAAGACAGCACATGTTGATGTAAGTGAAATTATGACAAAAATGCCGGCAATGTTAGAAGCTCAAAAACAATTAGATAAATTGAGTACGACTTACGATGCTGATTACAAAAAAATGGTTGAAGAATACCAAGGGAAATTAAAAAAATACGAAGCAGAAGCTGCTACAGTAACTGAAGCTATAAATGGGGAACGTTCTAAAGAAGTGCAGGATATGCAAAAAAGAATTGTTGACTATAGAGACAATGCTCAAAAAGAATTGCAACAAAAAGAATCTGATATTGTAAAACCATTAATGGAAAAAGTAAGAGCTTCTATCCAAAAAGTGGGTAAAGCGAAAGGGTTCCAATATGTATTAGACGGTTCTTCTCTTTTACTTGCAGATGGTCCAAACTTGACTATGGATGTAAAAAAAGATTTAGGTTTCTAAAAGAAGTATTTATCGTATAAAAGCTGCTCAATCTCATATTAGGTTGGGCAGTTTTTTGTTTAAATCAAATTGTAGGAATTCTAAATCCTAGAATGTAACTTTGTTATTATGAACAGCAACAATCAACCCATAGGGATTTTTGACTCCGGTATTGGCGGTACTTCTATTTGGTCAGCAATTCATAACTTGCTTCCTAGTGAAAAAACTATTTATTTAGCAGACAGTAAAAATGCTCCTTACGGACAAAAATCCAAGGAGGAGATAATTGCATTGAGCATGAAAAACACAGAATTTCTGCTAGAGATGAACTGCAAATTAATTGTAGTGGCATGCAATACTGCGACAACTAACGCCATTCAAGAGTTAAGATCGAAATACGATGTTCCGTTCATTGGAATCGAGCCCGCTATAAAACCAGCAGTCACCCATTCGAAAACACAAATTATTGGAATCTTGGCGACACAGGGAACGCTGAACAGTGAACTTTTCCATAAAACCACCGAGAAGTACCAAGACACTAAAATAATTGAACAAGTAGGTCATGGCTTAGTTCAGTTGATTGAAAACGGAGATATCAATTCACCCGAAATGACCAGACTGCTTAATGTATACCTCACTCCAATGATTGGAGCTAATATTGATTACTTAGTGTTAGGATGCAGTCATTTTCCCTATCTTATACCGCAGATAAAAAAAATACTCCCTCAGAATATTCAAATTATCGATTCTGGTGAAGCTGTTGCAAAACAAACCCAAAATATATTACGGGATAAAGTAGGCTTTTCATCGTATGAAAATAGTAAGCCTATTTTTTACACGAATACAAATCCAAAAGTTTTGACTGAAATTTTAGGAAATAAATATAGCGTAACCGAAAAAATTTTTTAATAAATGGAGTTATATTTCCTCCTTAAACCAATTGGAATACATTACATAATTATTTGAAATGCGTTCGATTTCTCCTGCAAAGTCAGATTGATCAATGTCTTTAACTTTTTTTGCAGGAACGCCAGCCCAGATAGAACCAGCTCCTACAACTGTATTTTGTGTTATCACAGCTCCTGCCGCAACGATAGAATTACTTTCAATCACACAGTTGTCCATTACTATAGATCCCATTCCTATTAATACATTGTCATGAACCACACAACCGTGCACTATTGCATTATGTCCAATAGAAACATTATTACCAATAACCGTTGGGTGTTTTTTATAGGTACAATGAATAATAGCTCCATCTTGTATGTTTACTTTATTTCCAATTTTGATAAAGTTGACATCACCTCTTACAACTGCATTGAACCAAACACTACAATTTGATCCAAAGGTAACATCACCCACAATAGTTGCATTTTCGGCAACATAACAATCCTCAGGAATAGAGGGCGATTTGCCATTGATAGATTTAATGAGCATAATGAAATTTTGTATTAATTAATTGCTGGACAGTTACAATCATATTTTACGGGTTTGCAAAACAAATCGATTCCTAAAGTAATTTGATGGTATCCACCATTATCAAACTTAACGGCACCAGACAATTGAGAATAGGTATAAGCAAACATAAACTTATCAAAATTAACACCTACGATAGGGGTAATATATTGTAATTTTTGATTGGAAATTGTATTTCCAGCCAAAAATTCGGCTCCATCAAAACTTCTTCGGTAGGACAATCCAGCCCAAACTCTACCAAAATCTAGATTTTTGTATGCTTTTAAATTAATATCTATCGCTTTTTCTCTAGTCTTTTCAACCATTTGAAATAAAAGAGAAGGCTCCCATAATATTCGATCTCGATTTCCGAAGATATATCCTGCACTCAATAAATATTTTCTTAAATTATCACTTTCATATTCTGTGTAAATATCTCTTCTAGTCTCTATCGCATTTTTTACTGTCGCATGTGCATAAAAATCTAAGAAATTGTAAGAAGCTCCAATATCAACATTAAAATAAGCATCTTTCTGTATTACAGTTCCGTCTATAATTGGATCAAAATCACCGGACTGCATAAATTCTGTTTCGTCTAACTGACTTTGAATGAAGCCAGCACTCATACCAAAAGACAATTGATTCAAATCAATTTCATCTCTGGAAAACATAAGATGATAGGCATAGGTAAATTTAATTCCTTTCTGAGAATGATATCCATTTTTATCATTAAAAAGAATAACACCTGCTCCTGCATTTTCTCCTACTCTGCCATTAAAACTAAGGGTTTGTAATTCCGGGGCATCTTCTTGGTCAAACCATTGCTTGCGACCAGTTAGCCTAATTTTAGCGCAATTTGCAGCTCCAGCCATGGAAGGATGTATCAAATAATAGTTATCTGACAAATAATCAGAATAAACCGGAATTCCTTCTTGTGAAAAAGAATAATAGGATACAAAGAATAGGGCAGCTAAAATTCTAATTTTATGATACATTGAAGTACTTTTTAGTTAAATGAATAAATTCTAAATCAATATAAAGTTTTATAAAAACGATCAAATGCCTTATCTTAAATTAAACTAAAGTTAATTTATTCATTAAAAAACCAAATATAGTTATTCGTAGAAAATAACTTTACTAAATTTGTAAAAATTTCAAAAGCCATGAACAAAGTTACTATAAAAGAAACACAAAACCCAACGATATTAAAGTTTGAATTTCAAGATTTTATCACTGAAAATGAAAGCTTTGAATTTAAAAATATTGACGAAGCAAAAACGTCACCACTAGCGCAACAACTATTTTATTTGCCTTTTGTAAAAACAATTTACATTTCTGGTAATTTTATCGCAATCGAAAAATACAATATCGTTGAATGGGAAGATGTTAAAGATGCCGTGGCCGAGCAAATGGAAAAGTTTGTCACTGATGGTGGAACAATCATCTCTGTTGATGAAAATAAAACTAAGAAACAACCGGTTACCGTTTATGGCGAAACTACGCCAAACCCTTCAGCATTGAAGTTTGTAGTGAGTAAAATGCTGACTAAAAATGCAATTGAATTCAAAAACATAGATCAAACTGCTTCTTCTCCTTTGGCTAAAGAACTTTTTAAATTTCCCTATGTTAAAGAAATTTTCATTGACGAAAACTACATTTCTATAACAAAATATGAAATCAATGATTGGCAAGAAATCACTTTAGAACTCAGAAGTTTCATCAAACAATATATTGAAAACGGTGGGTCTGTTTTAGATGAAAATTATGTTGCTGCAGTTACTGCAGAAGAAACTGTCAAGGCAAAGGAGTTTGATAATCTGGATGTAACTTCGCAACAAATCATCAATATTTTAGAAGAATATGTAAAACCAGCCGTACAAGCCGATGGTGGAAATATTGCTTTTGAATCGTACAATGAAAATGACAAAACTGTAAAAGTGATTCTACAAGGCGCCTGTAGCGGTTGTCCATCATCCACTTTCACGCTAAAAAGTGGTATCGAAAATATGTTGAAGAGCATGTTAAACGATGAAAGTATCAAAGTTGAAGCTATAAATGCTTAGTTAAATTTGTAAACTGTTGTTTTTCTGATTGTTATAAAAAAATAAATTCTCTTTTAAAGATTGAATTCAAAAAAAATAGGTAAATTTATACTTCACTAAATACCTAGAAATCATGTCAATATTAAAAGTAATAGAAGTACTTTCAAACTCAGAAATCAGTTGGGAAGATGCCACTCGTAAAGGAGTTGCTAAAGCTGCAAAATCAGTAAAACACATTCGTTCTGTGTATGTTCAGGAACAAAGTGCAGTAGTCAATAACGGTGCTGTTACTGAATTTAGAGTGAACTTAAAATTAACTTTCGAACTCGAATAGATTTATTAAAGCTTAAAAAAGCGTTTCATTTAGACTGCCCCCCAAAAGTTAGATACTATTTGGGGGTATTTTTATGGGATGAAAAATCAAGTATGATTATGCGTTTGAGCTTAAATGCGTGAAATTAGTATTAGAAATACATTATTCTTGTAATTATGTTTATGAGGATTGTAGGGTTCTTTTAGTTATAAGATTTCAATAGTTTACAGATACAATGAGAAATAAACAGCGCTGTTAAATCATAGATTTACATTCGCTTGTAATTTATAAAATAATTTTTAAGAAGTTAAAGGTCACGATTTTTTCCTATGCGTGGCCTCCTGTTGTACGCGTAAATACTTATTGTCGCGTTTTTAAGGTCATCTTAAGGAATAGAAACCCTATAATTCCTGCAACAAGTGAAGCAATTATTATGGCTATTTTAGAGCTATTAATTAGTGTTTCATCTTCATAAGCAAGTATTGTTATGAAAATTGACATTGTAAATCCTATCCCACCTAAAAGTCCTACACCAACAATATTTTTCCATTCTAAGTCTTCTGGAAGTTTGCAAAGCCCTAACGAGGCCCCTAAAAAAGCAAAAGCAAATATACCCAGTGGCTTTCCTATAATAAGGCCTGCGAGGATTCCAATACTATTGGTTTCTCCTAATCCATCTTGCCAACCAGCTCCTATTGCAATACAAGTGTTAGCAATTGCAAAAAGAGGTAAAATTACAAATGCCACAGGTTTGTGTAAAGCGTGTTGTAAAATGTAAGAGGTCGAATTTTTATCTCCGTTACCAAAGGGTATCGCAAAAGCCAGTAATACACCAGTAATTGTTGCGTGAACACCTGAATTGTACATGAAATACCACATTGCTATGCCTCCAAGCAGGTACGGAAATAGATTTCTAACTTTAAGACGGTTCAGTAAAAGTAAAATACTGAATAGTGTTAATGCAATCAAGAGGTTAGTCCAAATGATCGTTTTGGTATAGAAAATAGCAATGACTATTATTGCTATCAAATCATCAATGACGGCTAATGCTGTAAGAAATATTTTTAGTGAAATAGGAACTCTATTGCCTATCAATGATAAAATTCCAATGGCAAATGCAATATCCGTCGCCATTGGAATTCCTGCTCCTGATTGTGTTTCTGTTCCATAATTGAACAAAAGAAAAATAGCTGCAGGAAGTAGGAAACCGCCCATTGCTCCAATCATAGGAAAGGAAGCATTTTTTATATCCGAAAGTTCCCCTTTGTAAATTTCGCGCTCCAATTCTAAACCAATCAGCAAGAAGAAAATTGCCATCAGTCCATCATTTATCCAATGGGTGATACTATGGCCACCAATGTCGAATTGCCAGAAGCCAATGTAACTAGATTGTAGTGAGGAATTAGCCAAAAAAAGAGAAATAATGGTCCCAATCAGTAAAATTATACCACCTGCTTTTTCGCTGTCGTAAAATTCTTTAAATAGTTTTGATAACTTCATTAATCTTTTTTTTGATGAAAATTTAGATTAGCTTTTCCTTATTTGTCGATTTCCCTAATAAAGTCCTGCTTGTTTTGGATTGCTACGGGTAGATAAGTCTCGTAAAGAATAGTCTATCCTCTTGAATCAAATATACCAATTATTATTTTAAAAAATAAACTATTGTTTTTGTTTCCTGCTAATAAGACTTTTCGAAAATGGATGTTAAGAGGGAATTAATTTTTTTTCTTGTTTTTTTTGATCAAAGAATTCTTGCTCCAATGAAGTGATAAATAGTTTTAACGGAAATAACTTAGTACAGAGATGTTTTTGCTTCTTGGGTACTTGTAGTAAAAATATTTTGTTATCTCAAGTGTTATTGGATTTATCATCTCAGATAAATGCGCTACTTTTTAGATGTCAAAATTTATTTTCTCGGCTTGTTTTTAGGGTTAATTTTCAGTTTTAATTGCAACAAAAAAACAAGGACTAAAACTAAACCCTCCTTTATGTATCTTCAATTTATTTCTTCGGGTTTTATTAAACAGTCAGGTGTTTTTTGATCTAATGGATGTGTGAAATGACAGCAATATGTTCAAAAAATCCATTGCATGTTTGCGGTATATTGTCAAGAGGGATTTAGGAATTACCACGTACTATTACGGCGATATGGAAATGGGTTTTGGATTGAGTTTGAATTATTAACATGGTACATCTTGTTGATGTGAATACAAGTAAGAATCACCAGCACAATATCATTTCTATAAGAAATACTGCCTTTTTTTTCACGCAGATTTTACATATTCTATATTTCTTTTTCATTTTAACTTGTTAAACCATTTTACTCTTTATACTATAAATTTTACTTTTAAAGCTGAACTTTAGGATATTGTTCTCTCTCAATAAGCGAAACCTAGGTTTTAAAAACAGCAAAAGCGATGACTTAATCATAGCTTTTGCTTAAGGAATCCATAAGTAATCAAATCAGTCTTTTTTATGTTGCTCTGTGTGATTTTGGTTTCCGTGAAGCGAAGGGTCGCCCACGTTCAATCCGTTTGACATCCCAATCATAAAGGCAGTAATGAGTAGCATAATTTTTCTTTTTGCCCAAAGAATAGGGCGTTTAGGTTGCTCTAAACGTGCTTTGTTATTGTGTTTATACATTTTGTAAATGAAAAATGATTAGACATTTGGCATCCTTGTTATGCATGGAATTGCATAAAGCTTAGAAAGAAATTTCTAGGCGGTGTATAAACTTTTACAGGGATTTTTGGGAAGTAATCATCTCATTAATGAAGATGTGTTGCATTGCAAATAAGCTTACTTTTTGATAAAGCAGCGTCTGTAATTTTAGAAGAATCGGAATTTGAAGACTGAATCTATCTTGAAATTGTAGGTAGACTAACTGAAATACGAATGAAGTTTCTCAGACGAATTTATCTGATGGAACACGTATGATTTTGAACGTTTATAGTTTAATTCTCCTCTTAGAATTATGTTCGAGAATTGATAATAATCAGCTGAATTTGATGGAAAATCTAAAGTACCATCATTCACCATCAGACCAAAAGCCAGAAAAAATGAAATAAGGTATTTTAAATACTTTGTCATTCTATTTAATTTGAAACTTTCGAAAGTACAAAATTAACGTTAATTGAGGGCTATTTTTTATCTTAACGGGCGGGATGTTTGCATTAGACTTTAGATTTGTCCTTGGAAAAATCAGCTTATAAAAAAAATATTTGTGGTAGCCGTTAGTTATGAATTGATTACAGTTTACGAATTCAAAAGGGACTGTTTTTATTGGAAGGTTTTTAGGTTTGGCTTTGCGCATCTCAAAAATAATCCTATTTTTGCACCCGAAATGAAAAAGGGCCCGTTCGTCTATCGGTTAGGACGCATGGTTTTCATCCATGTAAGAGCGGTTCGATTCCGCTACGGGCTACAACTCAAAAACACAATCTAAAAAAGCCTCGAAAATTATTTCGAGGCTTTTTTGTTTTTAGGAATTTCTCAAGAAAACTATTTTATGCAGTGAGCAGCCGTACATGATCAGCTAAAAAAAGTGAGTCGCTTGTCCTTTATAGCATCTATGCGAAGCATTTTATAATCCAAAACATAATTTTGATATACGCGCCAAGGGGCTTTATTCCCTTGATTGGGTAAAGAATTAGCTGCCCTAAGGATATAACCAGAGTTGAGGTTGAGCAGCGGAACGGGTTGCAAATTGGTTTCTACGACCTTAGCTTGCACCGCTTTGTAATTGTGTTTTTCTAAATAAAGTAACATGCGCGAAATGTATTCACTCGTTAAATCACTTTTTAACGTCCATGAAGCATTGGTGTATCCTACAAAAATGAAGAAATTAGGCAAATCACTTAGCATTAAACCTTTATAAACAAAGGAACTAGGAAGGTCAAAGGGTTTTGAATCTACTTGAATGCTAACACCGCCAAAGGCAACCAAATCTAGTCCAGTTGCTGTAATGATAATATCGGCAGCAAGCGTTTTACCGGATTGCAATACAATTCCATTTGTGGTGAATCGGTCAATATGATCGGTTACTACCGTTGCTTTTCCTTTGCGGATGGCTCTAAAAAAATCGCCATTGGGTGCAATACAAAAACGCTGTTCCCAAGGGTTGTAATTGGGTACAAAATGCGGATCTACCGGAAAGTTGCCCAAACCTTTTTGAGCGCCTTTGATAATGAAATTTTTCATGGCTTCTGGAAAGAACTTGCAGAGGTTAAAAAAAACAATCGCATAAAAAATATTTTTATAACGGATCAAACGGTAGGCAAGTTTTTTGCTAAAAATCCTTTTGATGCGCGCGGCAATTTTATCGTGGTTTGGCAAAGCTGCAATGTATGTGGGAGAGCGTTGTAGCATGACCACCTGTGCACCTTCGTTAGCAAGTTCTGGGACGATAGTAACTGCCGTTGCGCCACTTCCTATAATTACTACATTTTTAGTAGCAACATCGAGTTTTTTAGGCCATTGTTGCGGATGAATGATTTGGCCTTCAAACAGTGATTGATCTTTGAATATTGGTGTGTAGCCTTTGTTATAGTTGTAATAACCGCTGCAGCTAAAAATAAAATTACAGGTATAAATGCTTTTTTCGGCTGTGGCCAAATTGACGGTGGTTATCGTCCAAAGTTTTTCTTTGGTATCAAAATTATAGGAAAGTGCTTTTTGTTCGTAAATGATGCGGTCTCGAACATGGTACTCATCTGCTGCTTCATTGATGTATTTCAAAATAGACGGGCCATCAGCAAATGACTTTTGGTCTTCCCAAGTTTTAAACGAATATCCAAAAGTATACATATCCGAATCAGACCGAATTCCCGGGTATTGAAACAAACTCCAAGTACCACCCAATGCTGCTCTTGCTTCGAGAATGACATAGGTCTTGGATGGGTTTTTGCGGGATAGATGGCAAGCTGCACCAATACCAGATAGTCCAGCGCCAATAATGATGATGTCCGTATGTGTACAATTCATGATGAAAGTTAATTGCTAATGCTGTGCAAAATACAAAATACAATCAACAAAAGAGTAGCGAATTTATAAGATGAAACCTTGTGCAGAACTCGACTGCATTAGTCTATTAAACCGTGTTGTTTAAGCTGATCAAAAATCAACTTGTCTACTTCTGAAATTTGATCTCTGTCCGAGTACGTGAGCCATTTTAGAGATTCGATTTCTGCACTCGCTTGCAGTGTACCGGAATACGCAGCAGTGTAACAGCTCATTTTTACAAGCAGTCCCGCAGGATGTCCGTGCGCCTGTGCTTCAAAAACACCAAAAAATTTCAGACTGCTAGGATCAAGTTGCACGGTCAGTTCTTCTTGAATTTCTCTTAACAGCGCTTGCTCATCAGTTTCGCCGTTTTCTCTTTTGCCACCAGGAATGTAATATTTATCTTTTCCATAACTTTTTGTAGAGAGAATGGATTTGTTTTGGAGTTCAATCCAAGCCAGTTTATCAATTGAATTCATTTTACTATTGGGATTTAAAAGGAGGTGTTTGGTTAATTTTTTTAAATAATATTACCTTGTAAAAATCTGGATAAATGAGTAACGATATCACTTTTGTTTTATGTGAAGAGACTGAATTATCAACTATTAATTACAAATAGAAACCCAAAAGTGACACTCCTACTTTTTTAAAGAAATACAAAATAATACCTTTTCTTTAATTGGAGGTTAGGGTCTTTTGCGAAAGTGGCGCTTCACTCGAGCAAATATAAAACTTCCCAAAAAAGCAGAGACTGCCGCAATCATTAAAGAGGGCAAGTCTTTTTTTATGAAGACGTCCAATTGACCGGCAAACAATATACTAAAGCTCATCAATACAAAAAGTGGTCCCAATAACCAAAGTCCCCAGCGCCAAGATTCTCTGGGCCAAATAAATCCGAACAAACCGCCGGCAACTAGGAACGCTCCAAAAGTAATCAACAGTCCATGTTTTGAGGAAAGGTAGAAAGTACCCATTCCGTATAGTACAGCTAGAATGTATTGGAATTGAAAAGAGCCTTTTTTCATTTTATATTTTTTGCATTATGTATTGAAAAGGAGTAGGGCCAGAATACAAAAATTGTGTTTTCTTATAAATCGTTAGGTCACTTAGTTGTTCCAAAGAATATGTTAGTAAAATAATTTTCTGTATTCACAATTTAGAAACTTGCTATATCAAACAGAATTATTTAATGAGTACCACTTATATTAAACAAAACATAGCCAGCCGTTTGGTATTTTGTCAACGCAACTTTTGCCGCTTCAGCTATGAAGATATTTTTATACAATTCGGCTCCATCAACACCTCTGAGATTCATGGTTTGTCCGCAAAGGACAAAACGCACTCCAACTTTTTGCATCTGATCTATCAAATCAGCATTGGGATTCGAACAGTTGAATTTTTTCTCATAGGCTGCGCTATTTAAAATGGATAAAATAGCAGCTGAATGCACAATTACAACAGATTTTAGGTTTTTCGGCTGGATGCCACTCGCAACATGCAGATTCAAAATTCGTGCAATTTCTTCCAATCCTTCGTTAGGTTGATCTTCCATTCCAGTAGCTGTTCCGTTTTGGGTAAGGTCAAAAAGTAACTTGTATACTGTACTGGCTTCGGGTTTATCGGTTACATTTTTTAGGGGTATTACGCCTGTCCATTTAGATCCTTCAATTAATGGGTATTCTAATACCGGAATAAAAGGATCCATTTTAGCCGCTTTACTATCACGGCTAGATGTTTGAGCATTGGAGAAAAGAGAAGAAAGAAGTAAGCTAAGTAGTAATAAATTATTTTTTATGAATTTCATTATAAGCGATTTTTAGGAATAATTGAATCGAGTGGAGTAGTAAATTATAAAATTGTATTTTATAGTTTGTAGTGCTAAGATAGTTTTTTTAAACGAAAATTAAAGCAGTGAATTAGCCGTAAGTTCTAAAAATAGATGTAGATAAATAAAGCTACTATTTTATCTATTATGGACAAACTGTTTCAAAGTCAGTAAATATGATGGTAATTGTTAAAGTTAATTTTTCACACTTAATTTTATCTATTTCAACAATTTAGTAGTTAGTTTTAGAAAATTAAAAGTATATTTGTTTAATGATAACACAAAAAGCATAAACAAAATGAAACATTTTAAAAAAAATCTATTATTGCTAGTGATGGTGGCTCCCTTAATTTTTAGTAGTTGTTCCAAAGATGATGAGCCTTCTCCAACAGTTATTAAATCGAAAGTCTATGACCTAGGTGCAGTTGGAAGTTCAGGAGTAACTGGAACAGCAACAATCATCGAAAAAAGTGATGCCACTTTGAGTATTGAGTTAGAATTAAAAAATACAGTTGCAGGTGCTTCACATCCAGCGCACATTCATTTAAATACTGCTGCTGAAGGAGGCGATATTGCACTTACCTTAAAACCAGTTGACGGTACAACAGGGAAAAGTACAACAACATTCAAAGCTTTGGATAATGGTACTGCGATTACGTATCAAGGGTTACTGGATTTTGATGGATACATTAATGTTCATTTGAGTGCAAATCAATTGTCAACACTGGTTGCGCAAGGCGATATTGGACAAAATGATCTTACAGGTGTTTCTAAGGTATATCCTCTTGGTAGCGTTTCTGCACCTACAATTTCTGGTACTGCCACTTTTTTCAAACGAGTGAATGGTGAAGCATTAGCGATTGTACAATTACAAAATACTCCAGCAGGCGGATCGCATCCAGGACACATCCATAATAATACCGCAGCTCAAGGAGGTGGTATTGCTTTTTCTTTCAAGCCAGTAAATGGCGATACAGGTTTGAGCGTTACTAATGTAGCCAAATTAGATAACGGAACTGCTTTTGGTTACGATCAGGTGATTGCTGTTAATGGGTATATCAACTTTCATTTAAGCGCAACTAATTTAGCTACTCTTGTTGCTCAAGGTGACATCGGGCAAAATGAATTAACCGGTACAAAAGTAAGTTATGTACTAGCACAAAAAGACGTTGCGGGTATTAACGGGACTGTTGAATTTGCAGAACGTTTAAATCAAACGACTTTAGTAACTATTAAATTGGTTGGTACTCCTGCTGGCGGAAGTCATCCTGCACACATCCATGAAAATAATGTTGCTACATCCGGTAATATCATTGCTGGTTTGAATCCTGTAAATGGTGATACGGGAATAAGTAAAACACAAGTGGCGACTTTAGTTGGTGGTGCTGCAGTAACGTATACGCAGTTTTTAACATTAGCCGCCTACGTAAATGCGCACTTAAGTGACGCTAACATGGCTACCATTGTGGCGCAAGGAAATATTGGTTCAAGCTTGGGAGCTGTAGCTGGTGAAAATAAAACCTATACGGTTACCAATAGTGGTTCTAGTTCATATATTTTTAACGGTGAAGGATTGACCAACGCAAGCAATCCAAACTTTACGTTTAAAAGAGGAGGAACGTATACTTTTAATTTGACTACACCAGGACATCCTTTCTATATCAATACCGTTCAAGGAACAGGATCTGCCAATGCCTTCAGCTCAGGAGTTACAAATAATGGAGCAGTTTCAGGATCAGTAAAAATCGTAGTGCCTGCGAATGCGCCAAATACTTTATACTACAACTGTGAATTTCACGGTTCGATGACGGGAACGATTACCATTACTAACTAGTTTCAAATTTGTAGATTGTGAATGGGAGATGGTAAAACATCTCCTTTTTGCGTTTTTATGAGCGGAGTAAAATAGTATTGCCACTCTGTTTTAGGTAGTTCCTACTTATTAATCTAAGCGAAACCGCTGGTCGAGTAGGAGAAACAATACTTGTACTGATGATGTTTTTTCGGTTTCAGCTTCCTGAAAAAGGAGTCCCGAAAATACCTACAGCTAGTTCTGCCCATACGAGAAATAAAGTTGCAAAAACAACAGCTACAGCTACAAGTCTGGATCGGGTTGTTTTTACTTTTTGCAGGATGAGTTCTAATGCAAGTCCGAAACAAAGCAGTAAAACAGTTGCTGTGATAAAGTCAACGAAGGTCCATTGTACTTCATCCGTGAATTGCATGGCCGTTAAAGGAAGGAGCAATAGAAAAGCTATGCCAACTAAAATACTCAAAAGTCTTTTGTTAGGTATAGCCTTTATTGTTGGATTCTTTTTCATGGTAGGTGTTTATTAAAACTGTTCTACTGTGTAAAGCACTGTAAATTTTATAAAACAAGAGTAAATATGCTAATTCATGTCTTCGTTCTGAAGTTCACGAGTGAGATGCTCCGATACAAATCAATACTGTAATTCCAATTTGGAAATACTTTTGTCGGTTAGCCTTTCTTATAAAATCATCTTTTTTGAGTTCTCAAAAAAAATAATTTCGCCGCGAGCGTCCCGCTCGTGTCCACAATCTTTTCTATTTAGTTTGTTTTAATTCTACTTTTCGGTTGTCAATAAATAATCTACAGCTTACAGAAAAGAAACCTGAAATATTTGTTTTAATATTCAGCTTTTCTCCTTTATTGTTAATTAGATTACCGGTCATATTACTGGGTGTGATAAAATTTAATTGTTCATCTTGCAATTCATTATTTACATAAAGTTTTTCACCACTAAACCAATTATTAGTTATTTTAATTTCGGTTTCTTCGTGTTTTGCTATCCATTCACTTTTCATTATTTCGTATTTTTTGATTAACATTTGTTTTTTTGCTTTTGTTGAAGCGCCGCTAGCTGTCCAAAATAAGCTCCTGTACGTTCTCCAAATTTATATTTTGTACTCATACATTAAGCTTTTTTTCTAACTCTTGTTTGTGGGCACGAGCGGGACGCTCGCGCTAGTAGGGTTTTTTTAAAAATCTGCTTTGTATAGATTTTCAGAATTAGTTAATTTTCGTCTGAATATTTTTTCAGCATCTACTTTCGCAGAATTTAATTGTTTGGCGGTTATTTTACTTTCAGCGGTTTTGATTTCTTCAATTATTTGGTTCTGTTGAGTTATTGAAAAATCTTTTTTAAACTCATTATAGATTAAAAACCAAATGTAACTTTCATAATAATCTTTTTCTACACAATCAGCATCTCGATACATATATGCTAAACTTAACCTTGTTGAAGTAATTTTTCCACTTAAATTTAAATTTCCTGGATTTTCTAATAAAGATAATTTTGTTGCCCATTCGAGCATTTTATTCGTGTCTTTTGTTATTCCTAAACCTTGTTTGTAACAGTTTATTACATTCCACATACAAGTTGCATCATTATTGTTTGCGCACTTCAAAGCGTATTCAAATGCTTTTTCGCTACTAACTTCTGCTCCAATTCCGTTTCCATAAGCCATCATCATTGCATAATGACCATCATTGAAGCCATTTAGTGAAGATTTTTTATACCATTCAAAAGCTTCATTTTCATTTTTTGCAATTCCCACACCATTTTGTAGAAAATAGCCTAAATTATATTGAGCTTCGGCATTTCCTAATTCGGCAGATTTTCTTAAAATTGGAAGTGCTTTTTCATAATCTCTTTGTGTTAATAATTCTTTCGATTGAGAATTTAATTCGTCAGCATTTTGTGCGAATGAGAAAGTCACGTAAAACACTCCAATTATTAATAAAATTTTATTTTTCATTTGTAGATTTACTTTTTTTTGCGCGGTTTTCCAATATATCGCCCAACGTCGCCGCTAGCGCGAGCGTCCCGCTCGTGCCCATTATCAAAATCAATTCAAATCAATTTCTAAAATCGTTTGGTCATTGTTTCCATAATTTCTCGCACTGCTATACTTCCAATCTATTGGATCTGTTACAAAGCCAGATTCTACGGGATTGTAATGTATGTAATCAAGTTTTTGTTCAAAAACCTTTAAGGACCAAATTTCAATTGGATGATTATCCTGCTGCCAAAATTGTCTATTCGTCACATTACTATTCTTTTTTCCTGCTCTTTCCATCATCCAGAGCATCCATTCCCTTCGGCTTTCTTGAGTGTTTTCTTGGATTGTTTGGATCATTTTTTTTGATGTAAATCCTTTGAAATCTCTCATCAACCCTGATGGATCGCCATTTCCGGAACGAAATATTAAATGGATATGACTCGGCATAATGCAATACCCATAAATTTCCATTGCTTTATTTTTTCTGCAAAAGTTTAGTGATTCAATGATATTCCCAAAATACGAATCTCTAGTAAATACATCTATCCAATTTACTGTGGCAAAGCTTACAAAATAAGCTCCTGTGCTTT
>NZ_SMFN01000060.1 GCF_004349135.1 Flavobacterium sandaracinum
TGGATGTACTAATTTAGCTGGGAGTTTGAGTTAAGAGAAAAAACCTTAATTTTAACTTATGACAAGAGAAAGAAAAATTTATGACGCAGCGTTTAAAATAAAAGCTGTAGAATTGAGTAATGAACGATCTAACCTTACTGAATTAGCCAGAGAATTAGGTATCCGTGTTAGTATGCTGTATAAATGGCGTAAAGATTACGATAAATTTGGATCTGGTAGTTTTCCTGGTAATGGAATTTTAAAACAAACCGCAGAACAAAAATTGATTAGCGAATTAGAGGCAAAATTAAAAGAAGCTGAATTAGAACGAGATATATTAAAAAAAGCAGTGGGCATTTTTTCCAAGAGCGGTCGATGATATTTGTTTTTATTAAAAATCATGTAAGAATATTTCCGATTGAAAAAATGTGTAAAGTTTTAAAAGTCAGTGAAAGTGGCTATTACCGATGGAAATTCGCTACTATTTCTAAAAGATTACAAAAAAAGAATATTTTAAAAGAAAAAATAACAATCCTATATTTTGAATCCAAACAACGTTACGGTAGTCCACGGATAACAATGGAATTAAATATTTTAGGGCATAAAATTTCAAGAATTACAGTTGCAAAATACATGAGAGAACTTGGTTTAAAAAGTAAGTTGAGCAAAAAATTCAAGATTACTACTGATTCTAAACATAATTATTTAATTGTTGAAAATGTATTAAACAGACAGTTTCTCGTTGCTAAACCCTCAAAAGCATGGGTCTCAGACATAACATATATTCATACTAAAGAAGGTTTTTTGTATTTAACAACGGTAATGGATTTGTATGACCGAAAAATCATTGGATGGAGTTTAAGTGATGGAATGAGTACAAATGAAACAACTTTAGCATCATGGAAAATGGCAATTAGAAACAGAAATGTACAAAAGGGATTAATTTTCCATTCGGACCGAGGTGTCCAGTATGCTAATAACAAATTTGCAAATGTTTTAGACTCATATAAGGTAACTCGAAGCATGAGTAGAGCGGGAAATTGCTGGGATAATGCAGTAGCTGAGAGCTTCTTCAAATCATTAAAAACAGAATTAATTTATGGAAATAAACTGATCTCTAAAGAGCAAATGAAACTTCAAGTTTTTGAATATATAGAAGTCTGGTACAATCAAAAAAGAAGACATTCAGCTTTGAAATACCTGACGATAATGGAATTTAACACTAAAACCAATAATTACAAAAATGTCGCTTAACTTAAACTCCACTTTTTATTTGCATATCCA
>NZ_SMFN01000061.1 GCF_004349135.1 Flavobacterium sandaracinum
AAAAAAAAAAAAAAAATGTTAATCAAAAAATATTATATAATGAAAAGTGAATGGATAGCAAAACACAAAGAAACCAGCTCCGCAAAGTGTTCATTCAAAGAAAAAATTTATCGTTTAAGCTACGCTAACGTCTCTGACTTTACGCCCACAATAATGAGCCAATAATCAATTGATCTACAGTGTTACCAGCATATAGGATTTGGCACAAAGTCGAGAGACTTTGCGCAGCAGGAACGTTGGTAATATTTTGGAAAAAAGGCGTAAATTTAACAGCATTTTAAAAATATACTTATGATAAAATTTTGGTTAATTGCTATTTTTATTATTATTATTTCAACATATATATTGTCGAATTTAACTTTGAAATCAAACAGAGAAGAAGCTGGTGAACGAATTTGGAGATTTGGGAATGGAAGGTCAGTTTATTGGCGAATTCTTACTTTGTGCAGTTTTGGAATAACTGTTGTTATAATGCTTATTATGCATTGGATAGGAATTCTTATTCTGTAAAAAATTGAAATATTTTAAATGAGCAATTTAGGTCCAAACACGTTGAAGTAGCAAAACGAAGTTTAAAAATTAAAACCTGCCAGCAGAAACTTGAAAAGTTTTGCCCCACTAGCGCGAGCGTCCCGCTCGTGCCCGCAAACAAGAGTTAGAAAAACAAAAGCTTAAACTAGGAGCACAAATTATAAATTTGGAGAACGTACAGGAGCTTATTTTGTGAGTTTTTATAAGTAATTTACAATCGTTCACTGTTAATGATTTGCAGGAAGAACTTGCAGAACAAAGTCATGGGAAAATATATATTCAAAAGGTAAATACTATTTTATCTTATGGCTTTTTGAAAAACAGAGTGCTAGAATTACTTTGGAAAGAAGCCCCGCTAGCGCGAGCGTCCCGCTCGTGCTCACAAACAAGAGTTAGAAAAACAAAAAGCTTAATCTATGAGTACAAAATATAAATTTGGAGAAAGCACAGGAGCTTATTTTGTAAGCTTTGCCACAGTAAATTGGATAGATGTATTTACTAGAGATTCGTATTTTGGGAATATCATTGAATCACTAAACTTTTGCAGAAAAAATAAAGCAATGGAAATTTATGGGTATTGCATTATGCCGAGTCATATCCATTTAATATTTCGTTCCGGAAATGGCGATCCATCAGGGTTGATGAGAGATTTCAAAGGATTTACATCAAAAAAAATGAT
>NZ_SMFN01000062.1 GCF_004349135.1 Flavobacterium sandaracinum
ATCAGTACAAAGATTACTTAAGTGATTTTAAAGCATGGAAACAAAAGTCGCATGCTAAACAATGGCTTGTTTTTCCTGAAAACATTGGGAAACGTTTATCAATAGATGAGACATCCCTCTCCAATGGCGAACTCTATACTATTGTGACCAACAAAGCAGGAAAAGGCAGAAAGGGGACTATAGTAGCCATGGTAGCTGGAACCAAAGCAGAAACAGTAATTGCTATATTAGAAAAAATACCGCTAAAGCTAAGAAATTCGGTTACCGAAATAACACTCGATATGGCAGCTAATATGGGGCTTATTGCCAAGAAATGCTTTTCTAATGCAGTAAGAGTTACGGATCGATTCCATGTTCAAAAACTAGCGCTCGAAGCTTTACAAGAAATTAGAATCAAATATAGGTGGCAAGCAATTGATATGGAGAATGAAGCTATTGAAAAAGCTAAAACCACAAAAACTAAATACGAGCCTATAACACTATCTAACGGCGACACCATTAAGCAATTATTAGCCAGAAGTCGATATGTTTTGTATAAAAACAAATCTAAATGGACTCAAAACCAAACCCAAAGARCCAAATTGTTATTCGAATTATATCCTAATATTGAAAAAGCATATCAGCTATCGCAAGACTTACGGAATGTTTTTGAGAATACCACCGATAAAATTTATGGTCTAAGCAAATTAGCTAGATGGCATGAAAAAGTAGCTCAGGCTGAGTTTAAATCATTTAATACAATATCTAGATCAATACAGAATCATTACCAAACGATAGTAAACTATTTTGACAACAGAAGTACCAATGCTTCTGCAGAAATGTAATTCATGAACTCCAAAAACCAAGAAATAAACAGTGAATAATCCTTTAATGCAAAAATAAAAGCGTTTAGATCTCAATTTAGAGGCGTGAGGAACATAGAGTTTTTCCTTTTCAGACTAACAAATATTTACGCTTAATTTTTGCTACTCCACAGGTTTTCGTTATGATCCGTTATGATCCCTTTTCTACTACTGAGAAGTATTTATAACAAAAAACCCTTCATCTCTAGATGAAGGGTTTTTAAAGAAAGGCGACGACATACTCTCCCACATAACTGCAGTACCATCTGCGCAGGCGGGCTTAACTACTCTGTTCGGGATGGGAAGAGGTGAGCCCCGCCGCAATAACCACCTTAAGAGGTTATAATTGCTTT
>NZ_SMFN01000063.1 GCF_004349135.1 Flavobacterium sandaracinum
TATGTTCCTCACGCCTCTAAATTGAGATCTAAACGCTTTTATTTTTGCATTAAAGGATTCTGCAGAAGCATTGGTACTTCTGTTGTCAAAATAGTTTACTATCGTTTGGTAATGATTCTGTATTGATCTAGATATTGTATTAAATGATTTAAACTCAGCCTGAGCTACTTTTTCATGCCATCTAGCTAATTTGCTTAGACCATAAATTTTATCGGTGGTATTCTCAAAAACATTCCGTAAGTCTTGCGATAGCTGATATGCTTTTTCAATATTAGGATATAATTCGAATAACAATTTGGCTCTTTGGGTTTGGTTTTCAGATCATTTAGATTTGTTTTTATACAAAATATATCGACTTCTGGCCAGTAATTGCTTAATGGTGTCGCCGTTAGATAGTGTTATAGGCTCGTATCTAGTTTTTGTGGTTTTAGCTTTTTCAATAGCTTCATTCTCCATATCAATTGCTTGCCACCTATATTTGATTCTAATTTCTTGTAAAGCTTCGAGCGCTAGCTTTTGGACATGGAATCGATCCGTAACTCTTACTGCATTAGAAAAGCATTTCTTGGCAATAATCCCCATATTAGCTGCCATATCGAGTGTTATTTCGGTAACCGAATTTCTTAGCTTTAGTGGTWTTTTTTCTAATATAGCAATTACTGTTTCTGCTTTGGTTCCAGCTACCATGGCTACTATAGTCCCCTTTCTGCCTTTTCCTGCTTTGTTGGTCACAATAGTATAGAGTTCGCCATTGGAGAGGGATGTCTCATCTATTGATAAACGTTTCCCAATGTTTTCAGGAAAAACAAGGGATCATAACGAAAACTTGTGGAGTAGCAAAAATTAAGCGTAAATATTTGTTAGTCTGAAAAGGAAAAACTCTATGTTCCTCACGCCTCTAAATTGAGATCTAAACGCTTTTATTTTTGCATTAAAGGATTCTGCAGAAGCATTGGTACTTCTGTTGTCAAAATAGTTTACTATCGTTTGGTAATGATTCTGTATTGATCTAGATATTGTATTAAATGATTTAAACTCAGCCTGAGCTACTTTTTCATGCCATCTAGCTAATTTGCTTAGACCATAAATTTTATCGGTGGTATTCTCAAAAACATTTCGTAAGTCT
>NZ_SMFN01000064.1 GCF_004349135.1 Flavobacterium sandaracinum
ACGCAATTAGATCAAAATGATACCCAAGACAATGGGATCAACATAACCAAGATTCAAGAAAAGATTGAACGATTAAAAAATAATAAAATAGGATATGAACTTCTAGAAGCAAAACTAAAAGCCAGCGGAGAACCCCAAATAAGCACCACCGATGAAGATGCACGCGCGCTTCTGGTTCAAGGAGTAGTAGTTGAGATCAGTTACAATATCCAAGCAGCAGTAGATAATAAACACAATTTAGTAGTTGCCACCCATACCATCAATCGCAATGATCTTAACGCCTTAGGCGCCATTGCACTGGAGGCAAAAGAAAACTTAGGAGTTACAACCTACACCGCTTTGGTAGATAAAGGCTACCATAACGGCCGCGAAATTGCCTACTGCAAAGACCATAACATTACCACCATTGTAGCGCACCCTACGCCAGGCATAAGCAAAGAAAGTGTCACGAAACCCGAATATTTGGTAGCCAAATTCATTTACAATAAAGCCGATGACACCTATACTTGTCCCCAAGGAGCAACTTTAAAAACTACAGGAAGATGGCATAAAAAAAGTGGGCGAACCGAACAAAGCGGGTATCAATTCAAGAAATACCGAACACCCTCTTGCAAGGAATGTCCAGTAAAACACCTGTGTACCAGTAGAGCCGGCGGACGCGAGATCGACCGCAGCGAGTATGCTGATGCCATAGAGGAGAACAACCACCGCTACCGAGAAAATCCGCAATTATACCGCACTAGGCAGGAAATCAACGAACATATTTTTGGCACGATCAAGAGGCAATGGGGTTACAACCACACGAATTTAATAGGACTCGAAAAAGTCAATGGCGAACACAGTTTGATTATGCTCGTGTATAACATCAAACGCTCGATAAATATACTGGGCGTACCAGATTTAATTGCCAAACTCAAGAACTGGAAGTCACCTTACAAAACCAAAGGTGTTCTTGTTTTAAAAAGGGCTATTTTAAGGCTTTTTAACGACTTATTCGGATTGGACTTAGCAATTGCTGCTTAAAAAACAAGCTTGTTTAGCGTGCTTATATTGAAGTATACAGCGATGATTTTTGCTGTACTTAAGTGAAAAACGGAGTTTTTTCACAGCCTGACGTT
>NZ_SMFN01000065.1 GCF_004349135.1 Flavobacterium sandaracinum
GACGGACTGGAAAAAACCCGAACGTAAAAGGAAAAACCTGATGCGACTAGGGATTGACAAAGACCACGCTTATGCTTGGAGCAGAACCAGAAAAGGAGGCTGGCGAATCGCTCAAAGTCCAATTCTAACCACTACAATTACCCTACTACGACTTAAGAAGAAAGGCTATCAATCAATGTTGGAGATTTACATGGAACTCAACCCATCACTTTGCGAACCGCCGTATACGAGACCCGTACGTACGGTGGTGTGAGAGGCGCACTCCGTCAGTTTCTGGCGGAGCCGTCTACTCGATTATGTGACGCCACTTCTTCAAGATATTAATTTTAAAAATATGAAAATGGTCAGAATTAGAAATATCAATAAACAGCCATATTTAAGGATTTTTCCATTTCGTTCGTCATCGTCAATATAATTTTTAGCATTTATAGCTTTCATAAAATATCCACGCCAATGATTATCTGGATCAGATAGCCACCATATTGTTTTACAATTTTCGCAAGCATATATTGAATGAATATCTGATTTGTATTTTTCTTGTTTAATAAAAATTATTGACTTTGCTATTTTTTCATCAAATTCTTTCAGAAACACTTCAAATTCTTCTGTGGAATTGAATTTAGGATATTCTTTAGTAAAGCATTTTTTACACATTCTTCTAGTGTTATTAGCGGTTTTTGGCGGTGTCACATAACGTGTCGCTGCTTTGAGATGGCTGGAGGTTCGTAATCGCTCAGTTTTCGGTTTAACGAAAATATAATTGCGAAACGTTAATTCCACTAAATTCAAGCTATATCAAAACAGCTGTTATGCAACGTGCTTTATTCAGTATTACTTTTAATAGCTTCCACAATTTCCATATAGTTTTCGAAACAATCTGGCGAAATTATTAACCTTCTATTATTTTCATATTTCAAAATACTAAAATGATAACCATCTGTTAGATTGATTCCGCGTGTATCTCTAGTTCTTGTTTTTTGTCTATCTATGCTCAGAATAGTGCTGTATGGAATATATTGTTTGGTTCTAAATATCAATGAAGTTTTCTCAATACCTTTCTCCATAATTTTTAGAGAAGAAACTTTGAACAAAT
>NZ_SMFN01000007.1 GCF_004349135.1 Flavobacterium sandaracinum
AACTATCCAATAATGACAAAGAATCTTTCTGAATTGATTGTAAAACATTGAATTTAAATGCATCACTATAACTACGGTTCTTCCTTGGTATTAATCCATCTTCACCATAATAATTGTATAATCTAACCCATTTCTTAATACTGGATCTATGAACCATCTTTTTATTAGCTACAGATACACAGGAATTGTGCTGTTTGATAACTAATTCTACACATTCAAGCTTAAATGTGTATTCATACTTGACTTTTCTTTCCATAAAAATGCCCCCAAATAGTGTCTAACTTTTTGGGGGCAGTGTATAATCAAGACTTTTTTTATGGAATTTAATATCCGTATTTATTTTTCCAACGGTTTTTCAGAAATTCTCGTATGCTGTTTTCCCTTGAATTGTTTCCAGGAATATAAATAGGTTTTTTACTTATAGCATCAGGTAAAAATTCCTGCTCTGCAAAATTATTAGTGTAATCATGGGCGTATTTGTACTCTTCACCATATCCTAGCTCTTTCATTAATTTTGTGGGTGCATTGCGCAGGTGAATAGGAACCGGCAGATCTCCGGTTTGTTTTACTAATTGTTGTGCTGTCCCAATTGCTAAATAGGAAGCATTACTTTTGGGTGAAGTCGCAAGATAAACCGCACATTGGCTTAATAGGATTCGGCTTTCTGGATACCCAATTATGGATACAGCCTGAAAAGTATTATTGGCCATAATAAAGGCAGTAGGATTTGCATTTCCTATATCTTCACTGCTGAGAATAAGCATTCTTCTGGCTATGAATTTTACATCTTCACCGCCTTCGATCATTCGCGCTAGCCAGTAAACAGCGCCATTAGGATCGCTGCCTCGAATTGATTTTATAAAAGCAGAAACAATGTCATAATGTTGTTCTCCAGTTTTGTCATACAAAACAGTATTTTGTTGTACTAAAGCAAAAACACGATCATTAGTGATTAGAACTTCGTCGTCATTAGAAGCGTTTACAACAAGTTCAAAAATATTTAACAGTTTGCGTCCATCGCCACCGGAAAGTCGCAATAGGGCTTCGGTCTCGTTTAGTTTAATGTTTTTTGTTGACAAATACGGATCCGTTTTCATGGCACGGTCTAACAGTGACTCAAGGTCTTTTTTAGTGAAAGCGTTCAACACATAAACCTGACAGCGGGAAAGTAATGCGGGAATCACTTCAAAGCTTGGGTTTTCAGTTGTAGCGCCTATCAGCGTAATCCAACCTTTTTCGACAGCAGCCAATAATGAATCCTGTTGGGATTTGCTAAAACGGTGAATCTCATCAATGAAAAGAATAGGATTTTTTGCAGTGAATAAACCGCCACTTTGCTTTGCTTTTTCAATCACTTCCCTAATATCCTTAACTCCTGAATTGATCGCACTCAAAATATAAAAGGGACGTTTGGATTCTTGTGCAATTATTTGTGCCAATGTAGTTTTTCCAGTTCCTGGTGGTCCCCAAAAAATTAATGACGGTATAATTCCTTTTGCAATTTGTTGTGTCAAGGAGCCATTAGGTCCTATTAAATGGGATTGACTGATGTAGTCTTCTAATTTTTGAGGGCGTATGCGTTCTGCAAGTGGTGCTTCCATTTTTTACTTTAAATCTAAAATGCTTCGCCAGTTCGCTGGCGCTCGGGTCTAAATTCGTTACTCTTCAATCGAAAATATGACTTTGGTAAAATTACTATTTTTATTCGGAGCTATTTCCGGCTGTACACTATATCTTTTCTATCTTGTTAAAAAACGAGATAGAAAAGGATGCCGCTTCCATCCGGGCTAGGGACTTATACTTTAGAGAGTCTTTTTAATTTAAATATGACAAAATAGCATTAAATTGCTTTTGGATAAGTTTTTGAAATACTACTAAAATGTAAAATCTCACCTATTCATGGAAAAGCATTTTAAATTTACGAATTCAGTTATTGGATTGCCCCTTTCTTTTGTGGTGTTGTTGTGGTTTGTTTTTTGGCTCCAAATCCGATTTGATTTTGACTTTGTCGAAAACGGGATTTATCCTAGAACTTTTTCAGGTTTACAAGGTATTTTTTTTAGTCCATTTATTCATGCCGATATAGAACATCTTTACAACAATTCCATTCCGCTATTGATTTTATTAACTGCTTTACAATTTTTTTACGCAGAGCAAGCAATGAAGGTGATTGGATACGGTATTTTAATTTCGGGTTGTATCACTTGGAGTATTGGTAGAGAAAATTACCATATAGGCGCAAGCGGATTAATTTATGTGTTGTTTAGTTTTGTTTTTTTTAAAGGCCTACAAACGAAGTACAATCGGCTTGTAGCTTTGTCGCTTGCTGTTATAGTTGTTTATGGAGGCTTGGTTTGGTATGTTTTTCCAAGTCCTGAGATTACTGGAAATAAATCTATTTCTTGGGAAGGACATTTGGGAGGATTGCTCGCGGGTTTTTTTCTTTCTTTAGTTTATAAAACTCCTCAGTATAAGAAAGTGATTAAATACGATTGGGAACATCCTGATTTTGATGCTACAGCAGATAAATTTATGCAGCGTTTTGATGAAAATGGAAACTTTGTAAATTTACCTCAAGAAAATGAGGAAGCCATTTTTACCTATTATACAGCCGACATTCCTATAAATTATAGCGTTGTACCAGATCAAAAAAAAGAATCAAAACCGCAGTCTTGATTCTTTTTTTTATTTAGCAGTATTGGCTCCCTTCCCTTTGGGAAGGGTCGGGGATGGGATTAACTTCTTTGTCTTACGGCTTCATACAAGAAAGCACCGCAAGCTACTGAAACATTCAAAGATCCTATAGTTCCAAACATAGGAAGTTTTGCTTTTTCATCTACAATTTTAAGAACTGATGGGTTTACACCACGATCTTCTGACCCCATGATAATAGCAACGGGCTCGTTTAAAGAGATGTCATATATAGTTGTGTCTGTTTTTTCAGTTGCAGCGACAGTTTTAATGCCACTTGCTTGTAACAGAAAAATGGCGTCTTTAATGTGTTCTACTTTACAAATAGGAATATTAAAGACTGCACCTGCTGACGTTTTAACGGTGTCGCCATTTACGGGCGCTGAACCTGCTTTTTGAACAATAATTCCATTTACTCCGGTACATTCTGCAGTTCTAATAATTGCACCAAAATTGCGAGCGTCAGAGATTTGATCTAATATTAAAAATAATGGTTTCTTTCCGTTTTCAACAACAGATTCAATTAAAGATTCTAAATCAAAAAAGGAGATCGGAGATACGGTTGCCACTGCACCTTGATGATTATTAGGTGTAAGTCTGTTAAGTTTTTCAACCGGTACATAAGAAAAATTGATGTTTCCACGCTTCATTACTTTCATTAAGTCTTTCATAAGTTCGCTACTAGCTTCCTTTTGAATATAGACTTTATCTACTGTTGCGCCTGCTTGGATGGCTTCAATGATTGCTCTAATGCCAAATATTTGATGTTCTTTTTCCATGGTGCAAATATATAAAAAAAAACCATCAGCATTTGCTGATGGTTTTAAAGATTTAGTTTCATACTGTACATTAGTGTAAAGGGATCTTTTAATACAGTACAAATTATAAAAATAGGAGGTAAGGATCCTCAGATGAATAAACTTTTAGATTGTTTTGTGTCTTTACTTTTTCTAAGAAAGCTAATTAAATAAAAAGGCCGCCCGTTTAAGGGCAGCCTTTAGTTGATTTAACTGTATTTTCTAGTTTACGTCCCAGAAAAGTTTTGTAGTTTGTTCATCACCTCCTATGGCTGCAGAAGCCTCAGTATAGTTTGTTTTATTTAAATTTTGTTCGCTTATAGGATACGTATATCTTGTAGGAACTGGTAATTCAGACACAGCTGGTATGTTGAAACCGGGAATATCGTAAGTTCTCCAAGCAGTCCATGCCTCAAAGCCTCTATTGTACATAGCCAACCACAGTTGATTACCTATTTTTACTCTCCATGAACCTGGAGCAGTTGCATAAGCTACATTAGGGTTAAGTAAATAACTTGTAATACCTGATGCACCCCATTGTTCAAATGAAGCTGTTATTCCTTTGTTGTAGAATTCCGCTGCGAGAGCTGGAGTACCTGAAATAGAACGTTCAGCTGCATCAGCTAAATAAAAGTTTACTTCTGAGTAATCTAATAAAGAGGCTGGATTAGTTGGATTTGCTACTATATCTCCAATTTGGGTATATGCTAAAAAGCTATTATTTGCTCCGTAAGGTCCACCTTTGTAAACTCCTGAACCTAAATTTTGTTTAAAATAAACTTCTCTTCTCGGATCACTAAGATTATTCATGAAATCTACTAAGGTATTAGCAACAACGAAATCAGATCTTCCAGATTGTACTAGATCTACCCATACTGGATTTGTATTTGGAGATGCGCTCTCGTATTGTAACGACGCGTTATCTGCATTTGAAGTCAATACACCATCTGCAATAGCAGTTGTAATTGCCGACCTCGCTACAGTTGATAGTGAAGGAACATCAACAATACGAATACCCATCCTTAACTTTAAGGAGTTCCCAAACTTTTTCCAAGAAGCCACGTTTCCAGAATAAATTGGATCTATGGCGCCAAAGCCGCTGTTGGATAATTTAGGTATTGTAGCATTTAAACGAGTAAGTAAGTCAGCATAAATTGTAGCTGCGTCATCATACTTAGGTAAAATGTAAGTACCAGGATCTAATGATTGAGAATAAGGAATATCTCCAAAAGTCTCCACTAAGTTAGCCCAAGCATAAATGCTTAATATTTCTATTTGAGCTTTTCGTGAGTCCTTAGTTTCTTGAGAAAAAGTAGGACTTATAGGAGTTGCTTCAGTATTGTTCTTTGCTGTGTTTAAATCTAAAATAACATCTCTGTACATTTCAGACCAATGAGCATTAGTAATGTTACGTGTGTTGAAGTCGTAATTTGCCTCGTCTACATACGTTGTTTCAGTCCAGTGCTGTCCTAACATCCTGAAGATATTAGTGTTCACATTTGTACTTGTCATTTGATCCACTAAACTCTTAGTTGCACTATTGAATAAAAATGATGCATTAACCTGAGTTGGGTTCTTGGGGTCTCTATTTAAGTCTTCATATGCATCATCAGATTGGCATGATACAAGTGCTAAAATAGATAACGCTGTTATTATTATCTTTTTCATAATTTAATTTTTTAAAACTGTAATTTAAGACTTGCTCCAATTTCTCTAATAGAAGGATAAGCACCAGATTGGTAGCCCTGAACGTTTCCTGAGCTTAAACCAGCTTCAGGATCTGCATATGGAGTGTTTTTGTCAATAATCCATAAGTTTCTACCAATGATTGAAAAGGAAGCGTTAGTAAAAGGTAATCTATCCAATGTTTTACCACTGAAAATATACGTTAAGCTAGCTTCACGTAATTTGATATACCCAGCATCGTAAACGTGTAACTTGTTAGGAGCTCTTGCGTAACCCCAAGGGTTTTGATAGGTGTCAGCATTCGCTCTAACTGTATTAGGTGTTCCATCAGGAGCAACACCAGGTAATATTATACCACCTGAGTTAGCACTGTAATTTCCAGGAGTTCCTACGACTGCATCTCTTACTGGATTTCCTAGTTCGTTTGTACCGGCAGAGAAATCATACATCCCTGTAGCATAACCGTACCATGTGTCAAGAGAGAAAACGTCTCCACCTTTTTGCATGTCAATTAGGAAACTTAAATTCACGTTTTTGTATGTAAAACTATTGTTAAGTCCAGCTTTCCAGTCAGCATTGATATCACCAATCACACTATTATTTGTGCTTGTTCTTTGGTATGAACCAATTCTTGTTGCTGACCCCGTTTGGTTAACAATAGGTTGGCCATTTTCTGCATAAATAAAATCACTACCTCTGATTGTTCCATAAGGTTGACCTGGCGTAGCGTTGATTGATATTCCCCCTTGTAAACTAGCTATTTGTAAGTTTTCAATTCCGTTCAATAATTCAACAACTAAACTTTTATTTTGTGACCAGTTTAGGTTTAAATCCCATTTAAAATCAGCAGTTTTAAAAGGTGTAGCATTCAATTGAACTTCTATACCTTTGTTTTCAATTGTTCCCGCGTTCAATAGTGCTTGAGAATATCCTGTTGAAGTAGATAATGGTATAGGTGTTATTTGGTTAATGTTTTGATTATTGTAGTAAGATATGTCAAAACCAACACGTTTCTTTAAAAATGACATTTCTAAACCAACTTCATAACTATTTTGTCTTTCAGGTAATAAATTCAGGTTAGCTTGTGCGCCAGGATTTGATGCAATACCTGTTCCGTTGAATGGAGTTCCAATGTCAAATGTATTAAATACATTATAAGGATTTGTGTCACTACCTACCTCTGCGTAGTTAGTACGTACTTTACCAAATGATAACCATGGAAGATCTATTAACTGGGAGAAAATTAAACTTCCAGATACTGAAAAATAATTAAATCTGTTGTTCTCTTTAGGTAATGTAGAAGAACGGTCAGATCTGAATGAGCCTTCTAAGTAAGCAAAACCATCATACCCTAAACTTGCTCTAATGTATTCGCCGTCAACTAAACTACTTGAAGCATATTCAATAGGAGCATTTATAGGATTCACACTATTTGAAAGAGAATATAAGCTTCTTAGATTTAAACCTCCGTTAGTCTCAGCAGAGATACTGTTGATAGTATTGTTTCTTAAATTGAAACCGATGTTTCCTTCTAAATTTAATTTTTCAGTTAAATCTTTATTGAAATTTAACATTGCATCGTAATTATATTCAGAAACATTTCTATTTCGTCTAGTGTATTTAGATACATCAGCACTTCCTACGTTGATTCTTTCTTCTTGAATTTCGCCGAAAGTATCAAATGAGAATCTTCCCATTACGCTCAACCAGTCATTTATTTTGTGATCTAAGGCAACGTTACCAAAGTATCTTGATCTAGTATCATTTTGATAATTCTCATAAAAAGTCCAATATGGATTGTCAGAATAGATCGGTCTTAAGTTCGAAGGACTATTTGGATTCCAAGAAATGTTATCGCCTGTAGCAAAATAAGCATCTTTTTGTTCTCCAAAATCAACGTTCATTTGATTCCATTGTCTGAATTGTTGCATAACGTTACCTGCAGAATAACCAGTACCGTTTCTTCCTTTACCATCCGCTTTTACAAAATTTAGGCTGGTAGATACTTTTAATTTATCCGAAAGATCTTGAGATCCTGAAAAAGTGATTGTATTTCTTCTTAGGTTACTATTTGGTAAGTTACCCTCCGCAAGCAGATTGGTAAAACCTAATCTGAAAGTACTAGTATCTGTACCACCGTCTAATGAAACAGAGTTAACAGCTGTGCTGCTAGTTCCCCAAACGGAATTTGGGTTATTTTTCCCAGCTACCCATGGTGTTGCTTTTTTGTATGTTTCTGTTAATTGTGGATAGAGTGAATTCCATTGGTATATCATCAAACTTGGATCAAAAGCAGCACCATATGAAGCGTCCTCTGTAAAAGGCGTAATCAAATCATCAATACCATCACCGTTAATGTCTGCTTCGTTAAAATATGCGTCCTCATTTGGTCCATAAAACGGGCCATATCCAGCTCCGTATTTATTTTGATATTTAGGTAAAGTTTCTTTGTCAGCATTACCTAAAGTCATACTAGAAGAGATCGTTATGCCAAGACCTTTTCGTTTTTTTCCTTTTTTAGTAACGATCATGACAACCCCTTTAGAAGCTCGAGAGCCATAAAGTGCAGTAGCTGCCGCTCCTTTTAGAACATTTATAGATTCGATGTCATCTGGATTGATATCTGATGCGGCATTTCCGTAATCATAACCACCTCCACCAGCTTGCTGGCTGCCAAGATTTGAGTTGCCGTTATCTATTGGAACTCCGTCAACTACAAATAATGCTTGATTATTTCCTGTTATAGAGCTATTTCCTCTTACTACAACTTGAGTAGAACCACCAAAGTTTCCAGATGTTTTGATGTTTAAACCTGCTACTTTACCAGAAAGCGAATTTACAAAATTCTGGCTTTTTACATTAGAGACTTCTTCACCGCTAACCTGCTGTGTTGCGTACCCCAGTGCTTTTTTTTCTCTTTTAATACCTAAAGCTGTAACAACAAGCCCTTCCAATTGCATTGCATCATCTGTCAATTTTATATTTATTGAGGATGTATTAGCTAACTTTTCTTGAGTTTTCATCCCAATGTAGCTAAATACCAAGACTTGACTTGGTGTTGCTCTGATGGAATATTTCCCGTCAAAATCAGTTTGTGCTCCAGATTGAGTTCCTTTCACTAATACACTCACGCCTGGTAAAGGCAATCCTGCATTATCAGAAACAACACCTGAAACAGTTCTTTCTTGCGCAAAAGTTATTTGCGCCACAAGTACTACTAAGAGCACTAAGAATCCATTAAACTTTAGTTTCATTTTTTAATATTTTGAATTAGTGTCGCAAACGTCTTAATAATTTGTTAACTTTCCTAATATATGAAATGCTAATTTTATCTTAAATTAAAATTTAACATTATAACTAATGTGGATGATGCTATTATAAATTTCAAATTGTTGCTTTTTAGTTTTGCCATTGGCTAGTGCTACTTTAAGTAATCCGTTTTTTGTTTGTAATCCCATCCCTAACCCAATGCCAATAAGGTTTTCCGTAATATCTGAATTTCCTGAACCGGATTTATTTTTAGCCAAGCCATAATCCAGAATGGTATTCAAATAAAGATTTGGAGCTAGAACATAGCGGTATTCTGTTAGTAATGATGTCGTTAAGTAGGCTTGTAGACTATTCTCTGCAAAGCCTCTTATGCTGTTAAATCCTCCAAAACGGAACAATTCATTAACAACATAACGGTTGCTATTAAGATAGCTGTTTTGACTGTTTAGATGAATTGAATTCTTTTTGTTTAAATAAATGTTGTGCATTGCTTGAACAGTAAGAGTCAATTGATTATTTTTTGAATCCTCCGTTGGATTCGTGATTTTTCTTTTACCAATTCCTACAGCGGTTTGAAATTTTGATTTTATGGGAAATAGGTTGTTGTTTGTGTCTGATTTTAAATATTCAAAACTGGAAGTTAAAAACGAATTATTAAAATCACTGATTGAAGTGCTGTTTGAATTTTGAATGTCGCTTGATTCTGTGGTGTGATATCCCAAGTACATCCGGGAATTATAATTTATAAAATAGCTTAGGTCGATTGCGGTTTTTGTGTTTTGAAAAGTAGTATCTTGTCTAAAGACTTGTAGTTGTGCTTTTAGTCCTATAGGTGTTTGGAATAGATATGGAAGTTCAAGGCTAGCTTTAAACGTTTTTTGATCGTTGCCGTCGCTTTTCCAATAGATAGAAAGTTGCTCTCCAGAACCCAGGATGTTTTGTAGATTTATGTCCAGGTATCCAGTTAGTATGATCTTTTGATTGTCATTATTTGCAAAGCCTAGGAAGCCATCAAAAGTATTTGAATTTCTTTTTTCTAAATATACATATACTTTTGTGCTGTCCTTAGTAAATAAAATTTCTGGGTATTTTAATTGATTTACAAAATTATATTTTTCGAAATCAGTATTAATTTGTTCAACCACTTTTTGATTGAAAATTATTTTTTGATATTTTTTGTTAATTTGTGTTAAATGACCCTTTGGGAATTTATTTGCACGTCCGTTTTCGGCATACCGAATTGTAATTGAGTTTAAAATCCTTTTTTGATCTGTTTCCACTTGTAGGGTAGCGGAAAGAGCACTTTTATCTCTTGTAATGTTTACTAGTTTTAATTTTGCTAGTGAAAAGCCATTTTGCTCTAGTTTCTGTAAGGTTTGCTCTAAGAATAAATCTATTTCTGAGTAGGGTACTTCAATACTATCATTTTTTTTACTTCGTGTGATTAAGTTGTTTAATTGTTTGGCATCTCCTAAGTATATAGAGATGGATTTTACTTTTTCTCCTATATTGATTTTTGCTATAAAGGAGGAATCTTTTGCTTTAGAAAATTCAAGCATGTTATTGTCAATATAGCCGATCTTTATTAATCTTATTGAAAATTTATTTATTTCCTCTTGAAGTTCTTTTGTATTTTGATGTTTGGAGTTGTAACCCAATGAATCGATGGTTTTGGATTCAGAGTCGGATTGCCCAATTATTTTTAATTGAAAATTTTGAGCGGAAGAGTGCCACCCAAAAATCAAAAATAAAAGAAAAATAAGGAAACGTTTCAAAGGAGTATTTGTTTTAATAAATATAATGCAAATATCTATGGTTTGTTATAAAAATCAAAGTGTAAAACAATGGTATTGAATTTGTCGCTGAAATAGTCCTGAATTCGTATCCTTATTTTAATTTAAGTAATTCTTTATTCCTTTAAAGAACAAATTATTAGTTCGTAAAAAAATTAATAGATTAACGTTTGTAGAGTAAAAAATATTTTCTACATTTGCAACCCCGTAAAAAGCGGGAATTTAATATAATAAGAAATTTTTAGTATTAATTATGCCAACAATTCAACAATTAGTAAGAACAGGAAGAACTCAGATAACTAAGAAGAGTAAATCGGTTGCTTTAGATTCTTGTCCTCAAAGAAGAGGGGTTTGTACGCGTGTTTACACTACAACACCAAAAAAACCAAACTCTGCAATGCGTAAAGTAGCGCGTGTACGTTTGACAAATGGTAATGAAGTGAATGCTTACATCCCTGGTGAAGGACACAATTTACAAGAGCACTCGATAGTATTAGTTAGGGGTGGAAGGGTAAAAGATTTACCAGGAGTTAGATATCACATCGTTCGTGGTGCACTTGATACGTCAGGAGTAGCAGGAAGAACGCAAAGAAGATCTAAGTACGGAGCTAAACGCCCAAAAGAAGCAAAAAAGTAATTTAAAACGTTATTTCTTGTAGAGATGTGATTCGTTACAGCTTTATAAGTATGACCTTTTATTAAAAAAAAGACATGAGAAAAAGAGCGGCAAAGAAAAGACCACTTTTACCAGATCCAAGGTTTAATGACCAACTGGTAACACGTTTTGTGAACAACTTAATGTGGGATGGAAAAAAATCGACAGCGTTTAAAGTATTTTATGATGCAATTGACATCATTGAGTCTAAAAAACAAGATGCGGAGAAACCGTCATTAGAGATTTGGAAAGATGCATTAACTAATGTTATGCCTCACGTAGAAGTGCGTAGTCGTAGAGTAGGTGGAGCTACATTCCAAATTCCAATGCAAATTCGTCCAGATAGAAAAATTTCTATGGCGATGAAATGGTTAATTCTTTATTCTAGAAGAAGAAACGAAAAATCTATGGCTCAAAGGTTAGCTTCAGAATGTTTAGCTGCGGCTAAAGAAGAAGGAGCAGCTGTGAAGAAAAGAATGGATACTCACAAAATGGCAGAAGCTAACAAAGCGTTCTCTCACTTTAGATTTTAATTCATAAGAAATGGCTAGAGATTTAAAATATACAAGAAACATAGGAATTGCTGCTCATATTGATGCTGGTAAAACAACAACAACAGAGCGTATATTATTCTATACTGGAAAGTCTCACAAGATAGGTGAAGTGCATGATGGTGCTGCAACTATGGACTGGATGGCGCAAGAGCAAGAAAGAGGTATTACAATTACTTCTGCTGCTACAACTTGTGAATGGAATTTCCCAACTGAGCAAGGTAAAGTTTTACCTGATACCTTACCGTATCACTTTAATATTATTGATACCCCAGGACACGTTGATTTTACTGTTGAAGTAAATCGTTCATTACGTGTACTTGATGGGTTGGTTTTCTTGTTTAGTGCTGTTGATGGTGTTGAGCCACAATCAGAAACAAACTGGAGACTTGCTGATCAATACAGAGTACCGCGTATCGGATTCGTAAACAAAATGGACCGCCAAGGTTCTAACTTTTTGATGGTTTGTCAGCAAGTTAGAGACATGTTGAAATCTAATGCAGTTGCTATTACTTTACCTATTGGTGAGGAAAACGACTTCAAAGGGGTGGTTGATTTAGTGAAAAATCAAGCGATAGTGTGGCATGAAGAAGGTCTTGGAGCGACATATGATATTGTACCTATCCCTGAGGATATGGTTGCAGAAGTGAAAGAATACAGATCGATTCTTATAGAAGCAGTTGCTGATTATGATGAAAATTTGTTAGAAAAATTCATGGAAGATGAAGACTCTATTACAGAGGAAGAAATCAATATTGCATTAAGAGCTGCTACTATGGACATGGCTATCATTCCTATGATTGCTGGTTCTTCCTTCAAAAACAAAGGAGTTCAATTCATGTTAGATGCAGTATGTAAATACCTACCATCTCCAATGGATAAAGAAGGTATCGAAGGGATCCATCCTGATGATGCTGAATTATTAGAAGAAGATCAAACTAAAATTTTGCGTAAGCCAGATGTTAAAGAGCCGTTCGCTGCTTTAGCATTTAAAATTGCTACTGATCCCTTCGTAGGTCGTTTAGCTTTCTTCCGTGCTTATTCAGGACGTTTAGATGCAGGTTCATATGTTTTGAACACACGTTCAGGAAACAAAGAAAGAATCTCGCGTATATACCAAATGCATGCTAACAAGCAAAACCCAATCGAGTACATCGAGGCAGGTGATATTGGAGCAGCGGTTGGGTTTAAGGATATTAAAACTGGAGATACATTGTGTGATGAAAAACACCCAATTATTCTTGAGTCAATGAAATTTCCTGCGCCGGTAATCGGTATTGCAATTGAGCCTAAAACTAAAGCTGACGTTGATAAAATGGGGATGGCTTTGGCTAAATTAGCGGAAGAGGATCCAACGTTTACCGTTAGAACTGATGAGGCTTCGGGACAAACTATTATCTCAGGGATGGGTGAGCTTCACTTAGATATCCTTGTTGATAGAATGAAACGTGAATTTAAAGTTGAAGTTAACCAAGGTGAGCCTCAAGTTGAATATAAAGAAGCATTTACTAAGTCTGCTCAACATAGAGAAACGTACAAGAAACAATCAGGTGGTCGTGGTAAATTCGGTGATATCGTATTTAGAATCGAACCAGCAGATTTAGTTGACGGTAAAGCTCCAGTTGGATTGCAATTTATCAATGCAGTAAAAGGGGGTAACGTTCCTAAAGAATATATCCCTTCAGTTGAAAAAGGTTTCAGAGAAGCTATGAAAACTGGTCCTTTAGCAGGATACCAAGTAGATAGTTTGAAAGTGACTTTATTAGACGGATCTTTTCACCCTGTCGATTCAGACGCGCTTTCTTTTGAGTTAGCTGCTAGAATGGGTTACAGAGAGTCAGGTCGTGCTGCAGGTGCTGTTATTCTTGAGCCTATCATGAAAATGGAAGTTATTACACCAGAAGAAAACATGGGAGATATCGTAGGTGATATCAACCGTCGTAGAGGTCAGGTAAATGACATGGGTGATAGAAATGGTGCTAAAACTATCAAGGCTGATGTGCCATTATCAGAAATGTTTGGTTATGTAACTACTTTAAGAACTTTATCTTCAGGTCGTGCAACATCAACAATGGAATTTTCACATTACGCTGAAACTCCTTCGAATATTTCGGAAGCAGTTATCAAAAAAGCAAAAGGAAACGCTTAATCTTTAAGAAAATGAGTCAAAAAATCAGAATAAAACTAAAATCTTACGATCACATGTTGGTAGATAAATCTGCTGAAAAGATTGTAAAAACTGTAAAAAGTACAGGTGCAGTAGTAACAGGACCAATTCCATTACCAACTCACAAAAAACTTTTCACTGTACTACGTTCTCCACACGTTAACAAAAAAGCGAGAGAGCAATTTGAAGTAATGTCATATAAGAGATTAATTGACATTTATTCATCTTCATCAAAAACTATTGATGCTTTAATGAAACTTGAATTGCCAAGTGGAGTTGAAGTTGAAATCAAAGTTTAAGTAGTTTAAGAGTAAAAAGGAACGCTGTTTTTAAGCGAAAAATATTTTTTTGGTTTGTGTGTAAATAAGTTATACATTTGCACCCACTAAAAAAATAGGATTCGCTTAAAAGCTGCGTTCTATATTTATATTTAATAATTAATAATTAATATTTATGTCTGGGTTAATTGGTAGAAAAATCGGCATGACTAGCATTTTCGACGAGAACGGGAAGAATATTCCTTGTACAGTAATCGAAGCTGGACCATGTGTTGTTACCCAAGTCAGAACCAAAGGTGTTGACGGGTACGAAGCGTTGCAACTTGGTTTCGATGACAAAAACGAGAAACATTCCACAAAAGCGGCTTTAGGTCACTTTAAAAAAGCGGGAACTGTAGCTAAGAAAAAAGTCGTTGAATTCCAAGATTTCGCAACAGAGCAAAAATTAGGAGATCTTATTGATGTTTCTATTTTTTCAGAAGGAGAATTTGTAGATGTACAAGGTGTGTCTAAAGGTAAAGGTTTTCAAGGGGTTGTAAAACGTCACGGTTTTGGTGGTGTTGGTCAAGCAACTCACGGTCAACACAACCGTTTAAGAGCGCCAGGTTCTGTAGGAGCTTCTTCTTATCCATCTAGAGTATTCAAAGGAATGCGTATGGCTGGACGTATGGGAGGAGATAATGTAAAAGTTCAAAACCTTAGAGTTTTAAAAGTAGTGGCTGAAAAGAACCTACTTGTTATTAAAGGATGTGTTCCTGGATGTAACAACTCTTATGTAATCATTCAGAAGTAATGGAAGCAAAAGTATTAGATTTCAACGGAAAAGATACTGGAAGAAAAGTGCAACTTTCTGATTCAGTATTTGGTATAGAACCAAACAATCACGCAGTATATCTTGATGTTAAGCAATATCTTGCTAATCAACGTCAAGGAACGCACAAAGCTAAAGAAAGAGCTGAAGTTGCAGGATCTACTCGTAAGATTAAAAAGCAAAAGGGAACAGGAACTGCTCGTGCAGGGTCTGCTAAAAACCCATTGTTTAAAGGTGGTGGAACAGTTTTTGGACCAAGACCAAGAAGTTATTCATTTAAATTGAATAAAAGCTTGAAACGTTTGGCAAGAAAATCTGCTTTTTCAATTAAAGCAAAAGAGTCGAATATTATTGTTCTTGAAGACTTTAATTTTGAAACGCCAAACACTAAAAATTTCATTAATGTTTTGAAAGCTTTAGAGTTAGAAAATAAAAAATCTCTGTTTGTGTTGGGTGATACCAATAAAAATGTATATTTGTCCTCACGCAATTTAAAAGGCTCTAGCGTTGTAAGTAGCTTAGAATTAAGCACTTATGCTATTCTAAATGCTAATAACTTAGTTCTTTTAGAGAGTTCTTTAGAGATAATTGAAGAAAATTTAAGTAAATAATAGGATATGAGCATCATAATTAAGCCTATAGTAACGGAAAAAGTAACCAAAGAAAGTGAAGTTTTAAACCGCTTCGGATTCGTTGTTGACAAAAAAGCAAACAAAGTGCAAATTAAGAAAGCTATTGAAGCTGCTTACGGAGTAACTATTTTGAGTGTTAACACGATGAACGTAAGACCGGATAGAACTACAAAATACACTAAAAGTGGTTTAATCAGTGGAAAGACTAATGCAATTAAAAAAGCAATTGTTCAAGTACAAGAAGGAGAAACAATTGATTTTTACAACAATATCTAAGATAGAAAAATGTCAGTAAGAAAATTAAAACCTATTACCCCAGGTCAGCGATTTAGAGTTGTGAATGGTTATGACGCCATTACAACTGATAAGCCGGAACGCTCTTTGATAGCGCCGATAAAAAACTCTGGAGGTAGAAATAGTCAAGGAAAGATGACCATGCGTTATACGGGTGGTGGTCACAAGCAGAGATATCGTATTATTGATTTCAAACGTACAAAAGAAGGAATTCCGGCTACTGTGAAATCAATCGAATATGATCCAAATCGTACTGCATTTATCGCTTTATTGGCGTATGCTGATGGAGAGAAAACGTATGTTATTGCTCAAAACGGATTGAAAGTTGGTCAGAAATTAGTTTCAGGTCCAGAATCTCAACCTGAAATTGGTAATACTTTACCTTTAAGTAGAGTTCCACTAGGAACTGTAATTTCTTGTATCGAATTGAGACCAGGGCAAGGAGCGGTAATCGCTCGTTCTGCTGGAACATTTGCTCAATTAATGGCAAGAGATGGAAAATATGCAACAATTAAGATGCCATCTGGTGAAACAAGATTAATCTTGTTGACTTGTTCGGCTACTATTGGAGCAGTATCTAATTCAGACCACCAATTAGTTGTATCAGGAAAAGCTGGTAGAACGAGATGGTTAGGAAGAAGACCTAGAACAAGACCTGTTGCAATGAACCCTGTCGATCACCCAATGGGTGGTGGTGAAGGACGTTCTTCTGGTGGACATCCACGTTCAAGAAATGGAATACCAGCAAAAGGTTATAGAACTCGTTCTAAGAAAAACCCGAGTAACAAGTATATCGTAGAACGTAGAAAGAAATAATAAGATATGGCACGTTCATTAAAAAAAGGACCTTTTGTTCATTATAAGTTAGACAAAAAAGTTCAAGAAAACATCGCAGGTGGAAATAAAGGAGTAGTAAAGACATGGTCTAGAGCTTCTATGATTACTCCAGACTTTGTTGGTCAAACTATCGCAGTTCACAACGGTCGTCAATTTGTACCGGTTTATGTTACTGAAAACATGGTAGGTCACAAATTAGGAGAATTTTCACCAACTAGATCTTTTAGAGGTCATGCTGGAGCAAAAAATAAAGGTAAAAAATAAGAAGCAATGGGAGTTCGTAAAAGAGAAACAGCAGATGCGAGAAAAGAGGCTAATAAGTCTATAGCTTTCGCAAAATTGAATAACTGCCCTACTTCACCTAGAAAAATGCGCTTAGTAGCGGACTTGGTAAGAGGTCAGAAGGTAGAGAGAGCACTTAACATCTTAAGATTTAGTTCTAAAGAAGCTTCAAGAAAATTAGAAAAATTGGTTTTATCTGTAATTGCCAACTGGCAAGCAAAAAACCCTGACGCTAATATGGAAGAAGCTGGGTTATTTGTTAAAACGATTACAGTTGATGGTGGAATGATGTTGAAAAGACTTCGTCCAGCTCCACAAGGTCGTGCTCACAGAATTAGAAAACGTTCTAATCACGTTACAATCGTGCTTGGATCTATTAATAACACACAAGCAATTTAATACAAGATGGGACAAAAGACAAATCCAATTGGAAATAGACTTGGTATCATCAGAGGATGGGACTCAAACTGGTATGGTGGAAATGATTATGGTGATAAACTTGCCGAAGATTATAAAATCAGAAAGTACATCCATGCTCGTTTATCAAAAGCTAGTGTATCAAAAGTAATTATTGAGAGAACTTTGAAACTCGTAACCGTTACTATCACTACTGCTAGACCTGGTATCATTATCGGAAAAGGTGGACAAGAGGTAGACAAGTTGAAAGAAGAACTTAAGAAAATTACTGACAAAGAGGTTCAAATCAACATCTTTGAAATAAAAAGACCTGAACTTGACGCGTATCTAGTTGCTACAAGCATCTGTCGTCAAATCGAAAGCCGTATTTCTTATAGACGTGCAATTAAAATGGCTATTGCTGCTTCTATGCGTATGAACGCAGAAGGTATCAAAGTTTTAATTTCTGGTCGTTTGAATGGTGCTGAGATGGCTCGTTCAGAAGGTTTCAAAGAAGGTAGAATTCCTCTATCAACTTTCAGAGCTGATATTGATTATGCTTTGGCAGAAGCTCACACTACTTATGGTAGAATGGGAATCAAAGTATGGATCATGAAAGGTGAAGTTTATGGAAAGAGAGATCTTTCTCCACTTGCTGGAATGGACAAAAAACAATCTGGTGCTGGTGGTAAAGGTGGTGATTCTCCAAGAGGAGATAGAAAACCTTTTAATAAAGGTGGTAAACCAGACGCTCGTAAACGAAAGTAAATTTTTAAACTAAAGAAAAATGTTACAGCCTAAAAGAACAAAATACCGTAAGGTACAAAAAGGTAAAATGAAAGGAAATTCTCAAAGAGGACATGAACTTTCTAATGGAATGTTTGGTATTAAATCTGTACATGAAGATGGAATGTTCTTAACCTCTCGTCAAATCGAAGCTGCGCGTATTGCTGCAACTCGTTTTATGAAAAGAGAAGGACAATTATGGATCAAAATATTTCCAGACAAACCAATTACTAAGAAGCCTCTTGAGGTACGTATGGGTAAAGGTAAAGGAGCCGTTGAATATTGGGCTGCTGTTGTTAAACCCGGAAGAATTATGTTTGAAGTTGGAGGAGTACCTTTGTCAGTTGCAAAAGAGGCGTTACGTCTTGCGGCTCAAAAGCTTCCAGTAAAAACTAAATTCGTCGTTGCTAGAGATTTCGAAGCATAATCTATATTATATTATGAAACAATCAGAAATAAAAGATCTTTCTGCAGCAGAGTTGCAAGAAAAGCTTAGCCAGACTAAGAAAACATATGCTGATCTAAAAATGGCTCACGCTATTTCACCAATTGAGAATCCACTTCAAATTAGAGGTGTAAGAAGAACAGTTGCAAGATTAGCTACCGAACTTACTAAAAGACAATAACTGTAGTCTGCTGAAAGATGGAAGAAAAAAGAAATTTAAGAAAAGAAAGAGTTGGTGTTGTAACTTCTGACAAAATGGATAAGTCTATTGTTGTTGCAGAAGTGCGTAAAGTAAAACACCCATTATACGGTAAGTTCGTGTTGAAAACTAAAAAGTATCACGCACACGACGAAATGAACGACTGTAACATTGGAGATACTGTAAGGATTAGCGAGACGCGTCCTTTGAGTAAAACAAAATGTTGGAGGTTAGTTGAAATCTTAGAAAGAGCTAAATAATTATGGTACAACAAGAATCAAGACTAAAAGTAGCAGATAACACTGGAGCAAAGGAAGTTTTAACTATCCGTGTTTTAGGAGGTACCAAAAGAAGGTATGCCTCTGTTGGTGACAAGATTGTAGTTTCTATCAAAGATACAGCCCCTAACGGAAGCGTTAAAAAAGGAGCTGTTTCAACTGCAGTTGTTGTACGTACCAAAAAAGAAGTGAGAAGAGCCGATGGTTCTTATATCCGTTTCGATGACAATGCATGTGTTCTTTTGAATGCTGCAGGTGAAATGAGAGGAACTCGTGTTTTTGGTCCCGTAGCAAGAGAACTTCGTGAAAAACAATTCATGAAAATTGTATCATTAGCACCAGAAGTGCTTTAATTCGTTTTAAGATGATAAAGCTAAAAATAAAATCAGGTGACATCGTAAGAGTAATTGCTGGAGACCATAAAGGTGCTGAAGGTAAAGTATTACGTGTGTACAAAGAGAAAAACAAAGCGATTGTTGAAGGTGTTAACATGGTTTCAAAACACACGAAACCTAGTGCAAAAAGCCCTCAAGGTGGTATCGTAAAGAAAGAAGCTTCTATACAAATATCTAATATTTCTTTAATTGATCCTAAAACTAAGGAAGCAACTAGAGTTGGTATTAGAGTAGAGGGAGATAAGAAAGTAAGATTTTCAAAAAAATCTAATCAAGTACTATAGTAATGGAGTATATACCTAGACTAAAAGAAGAATATAAGAGCAGAGTAATTGCTGCTCTTAAAGAGGAATTCGGATACGTAAACGTAATGCAAGTTCCTAAATTGGAAAAAATCGTTTTAAGTAAAGGAGTTGGTGCAGCTGTATCTGATAAAAAATTAATTGACTATGCAGTTGATGAGTTGACAAAGATCACTGGACAGAAAGCAATATCTACTATCTCAAAGAAAGACGTTGCGTCGTTCAAACTGAGAAAAGGGATGCCTATTGGAGCAAAAGTTACTTTGCGTGGGGAAAGAATGTATGAGTTTTTAGATAGACTTATTACTTCATCTTTGCCACGTGTGAGAGATTTTAGTGGTATTAAAGCTACTGGTTTTGACGGAAGAGGAAATTATAACCTTGGTGTTTTAGAGCAAATCATTTTCCCGGAAATTGATATTGATAAAGTAAACAAAATATCAGGAATGGACATATCTTTTGTAACTACTGCTAAAACAGATAAAGAAGCAAAGTCTCTATTGACAGAATTAGGATTACCTTTTAAAAAGAATTAAGACATGGCTAAAGAATCAATGAAAGCCCGCGAGGTTAAGAGAGAAAAAACAGTAGCTAAGTATGCTGAGAAAAGAAAAGCTTTGTTAGAAGCTGGAGATTTCGTAGGTTTGCAAAAGTTACCAAAAAATGCTTCACCAGTTCGTTTACACAATCGTTGTAAATTAACAGGTAGACCAAGAGGATATATGCGTCAATTCGGTCTTTCACGTGTTACATTTCGTGAAATGGCTAACAACGGATTGATACCTGGTGTTAAAAAGGCATCTTGGTAAGACGTAATTTATTACGTTCTGATACAGACTTAACTTACGTTTTGTCTGTATCATAAATATTTATAAATTGGTTTAAGGTTCGGCAAATCGTTTGTTGAAAACCAAAACCGCAAATTAATACATATGTATACAGATCCTATTGCAGATTATTTGACAAGAGTTCGTAACGCTGTGGCTGCAAGCCACAAAGTTGTTGAAATTCCTGCATCTAATCTAAAAAAAGAAATAACTAAGATCTTGTTTGATCAAGGTTATATCTTGAGTTACAAATTTGAAGACAACGCCGTTCAGGGTTCAATCAAAATCGCTTTAAAGTATGATAAGGATACTAAGGAGTCAGTAATTAAAGATATCCAAAGAATTAGTAAACCAGGTTTACGTAAATATTCAAGTTCTTCAAGTATTCCTAGAATCCTTAACGGATTAGGAATTGCTATTGTTTCTACTTCTAAAGGTTTAATGACTGGAAAGAAAGCGAAACAATTGAATGTTGGTGGCGAAGTAATTTGTTACGTATACTAATTTTAAAGACTATATAAGATGTCAAGAATAGGTAAAAGCCCAGTAACAATTCCTGCAGGAGTAACTGTTTCAGTTGCTAACGGTATTATTACGGTAAAAGGAAAAAATGGTCAACTAACTCAGGAGTTTTCGGACGTAACTGTAACAGTTGAAGGAGATCTAGTTCAAGTAGATAGGTCTTCTGATCACAAAGACCAAAGAGCAAAACACGGTTTGTACAGATCTTTAATCAATAACATGATTATTGGAGTTACAGATGGTTTTACTAAGTCATTAGAATTGGTAGGAGTTGGTTATAGAGCTTCAAATCAAGGACAAAAGCTAGATTTAGCACTTGGTTATTCTCACAATATAGTTTTAGAAATTGCTCCAGAAGTAACTTTAGAAACTATATCTGAAAAAGGTAAAAACCCGATTGTTAAATTAACATCATTTGACAAACAACTTTTAGGTCAGGTAGCTGCGAAAATCAGAGGTTTCCGTAAGCCTGAGCCGTACAAAGGAAAAGGTGTTAAATTTGTGGGTGAAGTATTAAGAAGAAAAGCAGGTAAATCAGCTTAAAAAATAAGATTATGTCATTAACAAAACCTGAAAGAAGGCAACGAATTAGATTCAGAATTAGAAAGTCAATTAGTGGTACAGCTACTAATCCTAGACTATCTGTATTTAGAAGTAACAAAGAAATTTACGCTCAACTTATTGATGACGTAAACGGAGTTACTTTGTTGGCGGCTTCTTCAAGAGAAAAAGAAATAGGTAACGGTACGAATATTGAAGTGGCTACAGCGGTTGGAAAACTAGTTGCTGAAAAAGCTTTAAAGGCTGGGATAGACGTAGTAACTTTCGATAGAGGAGGTTATTTATATCACGGACGTATTAAATCATTAGCGGAAGGCGCAAGAGCGGCTGGACTTAAATTCTAATATAGTATGTCTAATAGTAAATACAAGAATGTAGAGTTAGTAAAACCAAGTGGACTTGAATTAAAAGACCGTTTGGTAAGTGTAAATCGTGTTACTAAGGTTACAAAGGGTGGTAGAGCTTTTGGTTTTTCTGCTATTGTAGTTGTAGGTGATGAAAATGGAGTTGTAGGACACGGATTAGGAAAATCTAAAGATGTTTCTGAGGCAATTGCGAAAGCAGTAGAAGATGCAAAGAAAAATTTAGTAAAAATTCCTTTGAATGGTCAATCAGTTCCTCACGAACAAAAAGGTAAATTTGGTGGTGCACGTGTATTCTTAATTCCTGCCTCTCATGGTACAGGAGTTATTGCTGGTGGAGCTGTTCGTTCAGTTCTTGAATCAGTAGGAATTCATGATGTATTATCTAAATCACAAGGATCTTCAAATCCTCACAACGTAGTGAAAGCAACTTTTGATGCTTTATTACAAATGAGAAGCGCGTATACTGTTGCAAAACAAAGAGGCGTTTCTTTAGAAAAAGTTTTTAAAGGTTAATTCAAGGAAATTATGGCTAAATTATTAGTAAAACAAGTTAGAAGCAAAATCAACTGTCCTCTTTCTCAAAAGAGAGGATTAGAAGCTTTAGGTCTACGTAAAATGGGACAAGTTGTAGAGCATGATTCAAATCCTACAATCCTTGGGATGATAAATAAAGTTAAACACTTAGTTTCTGTAGAAGAAGCTAAATAACAAATACTGTTATGAATTTAAGTAACTTACAACCTGCTGAAGGTTCTACACACAATCAAAATAAAAGATTAGGTAGAGGAGAAGGTTCTGGAAAAGGTGGTACTTCTGCAAGAGGACACAAAGGAGCAAAATCTCGTTCTGGTTATTCTAAAAAGATTGGTTTTGAAGGTGGGCAAATGCCACTTCAAAGACGTGTGCCAAAGTTCGGTTTTACAAACATCAATCGTAAAGATTACGAAGGTGTAAATCTTGATACACTTCAACTATTAGTTGATAATGGTGTTATTAAAGATACTGTTGATATGACAGTTTATGTTGCTAATCGTTTAGCTACCAAAAATGAGATCGTTAAGATTTTAGGTAGAGGTGAATTGACAGCAAAATTAAAAGTAACCGCTCACAAATTTACTGCTACTGCAAAAGCTGCTATTGAAGCTGCTGGTGGAGAGGCTGTAACAATGTAATTTTTCTATTAATATGAAGAAATTTATTGAATCAATAAGTAATGTTTGGAAAATAGAAGAACTGAAAAATAGAATTCTAATCACCTTAGGACTACTTTTAGTTTATCGTTTCGGGGCTCAAGTTACCCTACCAGGCATTGATGCTACACAGTTAGGTAATTTAGCTGGGCAAACCAAAGAAGGAATTGGTTCAATTCTTGACATGTTTACCGGAGGTGCATTTTCTCAAGCTTCTGTTTTTGCTTTAGGAATTATGCCTTACATTTCTGCTTCCATTGTTGTTCAGTTGATGGGAATTGCGATTCCTTATTTACAAAAACTTCAAAGTGATGGAGAGAGTGGTAGAAAGAAGATTAATCAAATCACTCGTTGGTTGACAATTGGAATTACTTTAGTTCAAGGTCCAACTTATATCTATAATTTATATAGAACATTACCTAGTAATGCATTTTTATTGGGATTCAATTCATTTGAATTCTTGTTTTCATCAGTAGTTATTTTAGTTACAGGTACAATTTTTGCCATGTGGTTAGGAGAAAAGATTACTGACAAGGGAATTGGAAATGGTATATCTTTGTTGATTATGGTTGGGATATTGGCTAGATTTCCTCAAGCATTTATCCAAGAATTTACAACTAGGGTTACCAATAATAATGGGGGTCCAATGTTGCTGGTTATTGAGATTATCATCTGGTTATTAGTTATTATTTGTTGTGTACTCTTAGTAATGGCAGTTAGGAGAATTCCGGTGCAATATGCTCGTCGTACAACTTCAGGTGATTTCGAACAAGATATGTTAAATGGAAATAGACAATGGATTCCTTTAAAGCTTAATGCTTCAGGGGTTATGCCAATTATATTTGCACAAGCGATCATGTTCATACCTGCAGCTTTAGCTGGTTTGTCTAAATCAGATGCGTCACAATCAATTGTTGGTGCTTTTAGTAATATGTTTGGGTTTTGGTATAATTTAGTATTTGCAACTTTAATAATTGTATTTACATTTTTTTACACCGCTATCACGGTTCCTACTAATAAGATGTCTGATGATTTAAAGAGAAGCGGAGGTTTTATTCCTGGTATCAGACCTGGATTGGAAACATCAGATTATCTTGACAAAGTGATGTCTTTAATAACTTTTCCTGGGTCATTATTTCTGGCTTTAATTGCTGTGTTCCCGGCAATAATTGTTAGTGTTATGGATGTTCAACAATCTTGGGCAATGTTTTTTGGAGGTACTTCATTAATAATTATGGTTGGTGTTGCCATAGATACAATGCAGCAAATCAATTCATATTTGTTGAATAAACATTATGATGGTTTAATGAAAAGTGGTAAAAATAGAAAAGCAGTAGCTTAACTTTATGGCAAAACAATCAGCAATAGAACAAGACGGATCAATCATTGAGGCATTATCAAATGCCATGTTCCGTGTAGAATTAGAAAATGGACATATTGTAATTGCACATATTTCTGGAAAAATGCGTATGCATTATATCAAGTTATTACCTGGTGATAAAGTGAAACTAGAAATGAGCCCTTACGACTTGTCAAAAGCAAGAATTACTTATAGATATTAAAGGATATTCAAAATGAAAGTTAGAGCTTCAGTAAAAAAGAGAAGTCCCGAGTGCAAAATTGTGCGAAGAAAAGGGAGATTGTACGTAATAAACAAAAAGAATCCTAGATTTAAACAAAGACAAGGATAATTATGGCAAGAATAGCAGGGGTAGATATCCCAAAAAATAAGAGAGGTGTTATAGCACTTACCTACATCTTTGGATTAGGAAAAAGTAGAGCTGTTGAGATTTTAGAAAAAGCTCAAGTTAGCCAAGATAAAAAAGTTCAAGACTGGAATGATGATGAGATCGGAGCAATTCGTGAGGCAGTATCGACTTTCAAAATTGAAGGAGAATTACGTTCTGAGGTTTCTTTAAACATCAAACGTTTAATGGATATTGGATGTTATAGAGGTATCCGTCATAGAACTGGTCTTCCATTAAGAGGGCAAAGAACTAAAAACAACTCTAGAACAAGAAAAGGTAAAAGAAAAACTGTTGCTAACAAGAAAAAAGCAACTAAATAATAAGTAATATGGCTAAAGCAACTGCAAAAAAACGTAAAGTTATCGTTGAATCAACGGGAGAAGCTCATATTTCTGCTACTTTTAACAATATCATCATTTCTTTGACAAACAAAAAAGGTGAAGTTATTTCTTGGTCCTCAGCTGGAAAAATGGGTTTTAGAGGTTCTAAAAAGAATACTCCATACGCAGCCCAAATGGCAGCAGAAGATTGTAGTAAAGTAGCTCTTGAAGCTGGACTAAAAAAAGTAAAGGTTTATGTAAAAGGACCAGGAAACGGACGTGAGTCTGCTATTCGTTCTTTGCATAACGGTGGAATTGAAGTGACTGAGATTATCGACGTTACTCCAATGCCTCACAACGGATGTCGTCCTCCTAAGAGACGTAGAGTTTAATTATATATTTAAGTATAACTAGGTAGAATATACGATTATCGAAGGATATGACCTGAATTCATAATCTCTACCTTAATTTAATTTTTAGAAATGGCAAGATATACTGGTCCAAAAACTAGAATTGCTCGTAAATTTGGCGAAGCAATTTTCGGAGATGACAAATCATTCGAAAAAAGAAATTATCCTCCTGGACAACACGGGATGGCTAAAAAAAGAGGTAAAAAATCTGAATATGCTATCCAGTTGATGGAAAAGCAAAAAGCTAAATATTCTTATGGAATTTTAGAAAAACAATTCAGAGGTTTATTCAAAAAAGCATCAGCTACCAAAGGTGTTACTGGTGAAGTTCTTTTACAGTTGTGTGAAGCAAGATTAGATAACGTTGTTTTTAGAATGGGTATCGCTCCTTCTAGAAGAGGCGCTAGACAATTAGTTTCTCACAGACACGTTACTGTTAATGGTGATGTAGTAAATATTGCTTCTTACCACCTTAAGCCTGGTGACAAAGTTGCTGTTCGTGAAAAATCTAAATCTTTAGAGGCTATCGAACGTTCTTTATCTAATTCAAGTCATGTTTATGAATGGATTACTTGGAATAATGACGTTAAAGAAGGTACTTTTGTTTCTGTACCAGCGAGACTTCAGATTCCAGAAAACATTAAAGAACAATTAATCGTAGAGTTGTACAACAAATAATAATTGACTTAGTCGAAATTTATGGCAATATTTAATTTTCAGAAGCCCGATAAAGTTATCATGATCGATTCCACCGATTTTGAAGGTAAGTTTGAATTTAGACCTTTAGAACCTGGTTACGGATTGACTGTTGGTAATGCACTTAGAAGAGTTTTGCTTTCAGCATTAGAAGGTTATGCAATTACATCTGTTCGCATTGAAGGTGTAGATCATGAGTTTTCTACTATTTCAGGAGTTGTTGAAGACGTTACCGAAATTATTCTTAATCTAAAACAAGTACGTTTTAAACGTCAAATTGAAGATATAGATAATGAATCAGTTACTATTTCTGTTTCAGGTAAAGATCAATTAACGGCTGGTGATTTTCAGAAATTTATTTCAGGTTTCCAAGTTTTGAATCCAGAACTAGTTATCTGTAATTTAGACAGCAAAATCAAACTTAATTTTGATTTAACAATCGAAAAAGGTAGAGGTTATGTTCCTGCTGAAGAAAACAAAAAGCAGAATGCTGCAATTGGAACTATTTTTACTGACTCAATTTTTACTCCTGTAAAGAATGTAAAATATGCTATTGAGAACTTCCGTGTTGAGCAAAAAACAGATTATGAAAAATTAGTTTTTGAAATTAAAACTGATGGATCAATCAATCCTAAAGATGCTCTTACTGAGGCTGCAAAAGTTCTAATTCACCATTTCATGTTGTTTTCTGACGAAAGAATTACACTTGAGGCTGACGAAATTGCACAAACAGAATCTTATGATGAAGAGTCATTGCATATGAGACAATTGCTTAAAACTAAGCTTGTTGATATGGATCTTTCTGTTAGAGCATTAAATTGTTTGAAAGCGGCTGAAGTTGATACACTTGGTGATTTAGTATCGTTCAATAAAAATGATCTAATGAAATTCCGTAATTTTGGTAAAAAGTCTTTAACTGAACTTGATGAACTTGTTGCAGTTAAAAATTTAAACTTCGGTATGGATTTAGCAAAATACAAACTAGATAAAGAATAAATTACTTCATATTTTGATCTCCAAAATGGATAGCATCAAGATGAAAGTATAAAAAAACACGTCATGAGACACGGAAAAAAATTCAATCACTTAAGCAGACAGACTGCACATAGAAAATCTATGTTAGCTAATATGGCTTGTTCTCTTATTGAACACAAGCGTATTAACACTACTGTTGCTAAAGCAAAAGCGCTTAAACAATTCGTTGAGCCTTTAATAACTAAATCAAAACAAGATACGACTCACAATCGTCGTATTGTTTTTGCTTACTTACGTAGCAAATATGCCGTAACTGACTTGTTCAGAGACGTAGCTGCTAAAGTGGGTGACCGTCCAGGTGGATACACACGTATCATTAAAGTTGGAAATCGTCTAGGAGATAATGCCGATATGGCAATGATCGAATTAGTAGATTTCAATGAACTTTACAACGGTGGTAAAAAAGAAGTTAAAAAAGCAAAAAGCCGTCGTGGTGGAAAAGCAAAGAAAGCAGATGAAGCTACTGAAGCTCCTGTTGCTGAAACTGAAGCAACTACTGACACAGCTGAGTAATTATGAAAGTAATTATTTTATAAAAATCGAGGATAAGCTATTTATAGTTTATCCTTTTTTTTTGATTTTTTTTTAAAGAATCGTTTGAAGTTATATAACACGATACTTGACTTACTTTTCGCAGGTTCCTTTTAATTGTTTGGTCTTTCAAATCTTTAACAGAATGTGAGTTGTAGTAAGATTTTAAGAATTATTTCTTTTTATTATTGAAGCTGAGTATATGCTTTAATTGAGGATTCTTAGCACTAGTATTTCGAGCGGCTTTAAGCTCCAAAAAAAATAATAATTTTAAAAACATTGCAACCATTGCTTTAAAGAATTAAGTTTGCAAAATATTTAACTACGCATGAAACCAGGTTTTCTAGTTCCATGAAACTATTAAAAAAATAATAGAAATCAACGAATGAAATATACAACACGACAAAGCGCTATACTCTTACTAAGTGACGGAACTATTTTTCACGGTAAATCCATTGGAATCAGTGGAACTACTTTTGGTGAGGTCTGTTTTAACACCGGAATGACTGGATACCAAGAGATATTTACAGATCCCTCTTATTTTGGTCAAATAATGGTGGCTACAAATGCCCACATAGGAAATTATGGAGTAAATGAAAAGGAAATTGAATCTAGTAGTATTAAAATTTCAGGTTTAGTTTGTAAAAATTTTAGTTATAATTATTCTCGCGAAGACGCTTCGGGAAGTTTAGAAAATTATTTTATAGAACAAAATCTTATTTGCATCTCTGATGTTGATACAAGAGCTTTGGTGAGCTATATTCGTGAAAATGGAGCTATGAATGCGGTCATTTGTACGGATGGTTCCTCTGTAGAAGAGTTAAAGGCGTCATTAGCCAAAGTTCCTGACATGAATGGTTTAGAATTGGCCTCTAAGGTATCCACCAAGGAAGCCTATTTTTATGGTGATGAGCAAGCAACCTATAAGATTTCTGTACTTGATTTAGGAATCAAAACGAATATTCTTCGAAACCTTGCTAAAAGAGATTGTTATATAAAGGTTTTCCCTTTTGATGCTTCCTATCAGGATATGCAGTCCTTTAATCCAGATGGTTATTTCTTGTCTAATGGTCCTGGAGACCCAGAGCCACTTTCAAGTGCGATTCAGGTAGCCAAAGCAATTATCGAAAATAATAACCCTTTATTTGGAATATGTCTTGGTCATCAGGTTATTGGTTTGGCCAATGGAGTTTCAACTTACAAGATGTTTAATGGACATAGAGGAATAAATCATCCTGTAAAAAATATAGTTACTGGGAAAGGCGAAATCACTTCTCAAAATCATGGTTTTGCTGTCAATAAGGAAGAATTAGACAATCATCCGGATTTGGAAATCACACATGTGCATCTTAATGATGGTACTGTTGCGGGTATGCGAATGAAAAACAAAAATTGTTTCTCGGTTCAATATCATCCTGAAGCTAGTCCAGGGCCACATGATTCTTCTTACTTATTTGATCAATTTATTGAAAATATAAAAGCCTAAAATTTGAATTTTTCTTATTTCAGATGTTAAACTACCTGGGATTGACTTTTCAATAAGTCAATCCTTTTTTTTAATCCGTAATGATCTTTCTCAAGAACTAATATATTGTTTAAATTTTGTGGTGCGATTTATGTCATGTTGCAGTTAGAACGTATTTTTACTAAAAGAATTTTTTTTATTTCTTGGTTTAAAGAATGTTTTTCTTTGTTTTTGATTTCATTACGTTAAGGGTTTTCTTTTTCTTCTCATTTTAATAATACAGTAAATTTTCCACTTATCTATTACGGTTAAATCTATTAAGTCTACAATTTAGAGCTTAAAAAGTAATTTTACGGTAGTTTATAATGAACAATAGTATTTTGTAATTTAATTAAAGTACTAAATCCTTCTAGCTTCTTTTACTTTAGGTTTTTTATCATTTTTATAGATTAGATTTATAAAACCAAAAATTAGGATATTTTTCTTCTTCTTTTTAAAAAAAACTTGCCGTATCTTTTCTCTAAAAATAATTACAACGTTTTCGTTAATAAGATTCATTGTTTTCATAAAATGAATCAAAAAGATAGAATATATTTGTGTTTTATAATTTAAAAATTGAGTATATGAGTATAATTATCAAAATTCACGCAAGACAAATTTTCGATTCTAGAGGAAATCCTACAATAGAAGTAGATGTAATAACAGATAATGGTGTTTTAGGAAGAGCTGCAGTACCATCTGGGGCATCAACTGGAGAGCATGAAGCAATGGAGTTGCGCGATGGAGGAAAAGCTTACCTTGGAAAAGGAGTTTTGAATGCAGTGAAAAATGTGAATACCCTTATTTCTGAGGAGCTTTTAGGAGTTTCAATTTTTGAACAAAATCTAATTGATCAGATGATGATTGATTTGGATGGTACTCCTAATAAATCAAACTTGGGTGCAAACGCAATTTTAGGAGTTTCTTTGGCTGTAGCCAAAGCCGCTGCAAATGAATTGGGTTTGCCATTGTATAGATATGTAGGCGGTGTTTCTGCAAACACATTACCTGTGCCGATGATGAATATTATCAATGGAGGATCACATTCTGATGCGCCGATCGCCTTTCAAGAATTTATGATTTTTCCTGTAAAAGCAACTTCTTTCTCCCATGCAATGCAAATGGGTACAGAAATTTTTCATAGTTTAAAAAAAGTATTACACGATAGAGGACTTTCTACTGCTGTAGGTGATGAAGGGGGTTTTGCACCAAATCTTCCTGGAGGAACTGAAGATGCTTTAGATACCATTAAAAAAGCAGTTGAGAATGCAGGGTATAGTTTTGGTGATGAAATTATGATTGCTTTGGATTGTGCAGCGGCAGAGTTTTATGTAGATGGGAAATACGATTATTCTAAATTTGAAGGCGAAACAGGTAAGATTAGATCTTCTGCGGAGCAAGTGGATTATTTAGCAGAACTAGCTTCTAAATATCCAATTATTTCTATCGAAGACGGTATGGATGAAAATGACTGGGATGGTTGGAAGTTGTTAACGGATAAGATTGGAGATAAAGTGCAATTAGTTGGAGATGATTTATTCGTTACTAACGTAGAGCGTTTGTCTACAGGTATTGAGAAAGGAATCGCTAACTCTATTCTTATTAAGGTAAATCAAATAGGGACTTTAACTGAAACTATTGCGGCTGTAAATATGGCTAAAAATGCAGGATATACGTCCGTAATGTCACATCGTTCTGGAGAAACAGAAGACAATACGATTGCAGATTTAGCAGTAGCTTTAAACTGTGGTCAAATAAAAACGGGTTCTGCTTCAAGATCAGATCGTATGGCTAAATACAATCAGTTGCTTAGAATTGAAGAAGAATTAGGTGATACAGCTTATTTTCCTGGTAAAAATGCATTCAAAATAAAATAAATTCCTACGATATTTTTATTTAAAGCCATTCACGTACCGTGGGTGGCTTTTTTTGGTAATATTTAACAATTTCGTTGTGTTATTCTCTTTTTAATTAGTGTTTAATTCCCTAGATTTGATAAATTATTATTTTAAAAGTTTATTTTCAATATATTATGTCAAAAATAGCAACATTAGAAATTGATGGGAAAAAAATTGAGCTGCCTGTAGTTGTAGGGAGTGAAAACGAAGTTGCCATCGATATTAACAAATTACGTGATTTATCCGGGATTATTACACTAGATCCGGGCTATAAAAATTCGGGTTCTTGTAAAAGTGATATCACTTTTCTAGATGGAGAATTAGGAATACTTCGTTATAGAGGATATTCAATAGAAGATTTAGCTGCAAAAGCTGATTTCTTAGAAGTGTCTTATCTTTTGATTTTTGGAGAATTGCCAAACAATAAGCAATTAGCGCAATTTGAAACTGATATCAGGAAATACACTTTAGTCAATGAAGAAATGAAAAACATCATTGATGGTTTTCCTAAAACAGCACATCCAATGGGTGTTTTGGCAGCTTTGACTAGTGCATTGACAGCATTTAACCCTAAATCGGTTAATGTTGAAAATGAAAAAGAAATGTATGAGGCCGTTTGTAAAACTATGGGTAAATTCATGGTAATAGCAACTTGGACGTACAGAAAAAGCATGGGTTATCCTTTAAATTATTATGATAATACTAAAGGATACGTTGAAAATTTTATGCGATTAATGTTTGAATTGCCTACTGAACCGTACGTTGCAAATCCTATAGTAATCGATGCATTGGATAAATTATTCATACTTCACGGGGATCACGAACAAAATTGTTCTACCTCTACTGTTAGAATGGTAGGATCGTCTCACGCAGGATTGTTTGCTTCTATATCGGCAGGAGTTTCGGCGCTTTGGGGTCCTCTACATGGTGGAGCCAATCAAGCAGTACTTGAAATGTTAGAGGAAATTCATAGAAATGGTGGTGATGCAGATAAATACATGGCTAAAGCCAAAGATAAAAATGATCCTTTCCGTTTAATGGGTTTTGGTCACAGAGTATATAAAAATTTCGATCCAAGAGCAAAAATTATTAAGAAAGCTGCCAATGAGGTTTTAGCCACATTGGGAGTTGAAGATCCAATTCTTGCCATAGCTAAAAAATTAGAAGAAGCTGCTCTGGAAGATGAATATTTTAAATCTAGAAACTTATATCCAAATGTTGATTTCTATTCTGGGATCATCTATAGAGCGTTAGGAATTCCTACAGATATGTTCACGGTAATGTTTGCCATAGGTCGTTTGCCAGGTTGGATCGCACAATGGAAAGAAATGCGTGAAAACAAAGAACCAATAGGAAGACCAAGACAAGTTTATACAGGTCACCCATTGAGGGAGTTTGTACCAACAGATAAAAGATAAAATCAGTTTAAAAAGCTTCACGAATTTGTGAAGCTTTTTTTATATTTGCCAAAAGCTAAAAAGACATGTTACAATTAAAGGTGAATAATGAAACTTCGAGACTGAGGGCTTTAGTGCTTGGTTCTGCCGTTGATAATGGACCTACTCCAAAGGCTGAAGAGGCCTACGATCCAAAATCATTAGAGCATATTTTAGCGGGAACCTATCCAAAGGAACAGGATATGGTTAATGAAATGGAGGCATTTAATACGGTGTTGAAAAAATATGACGTCACGGTTTTTCGTCCAGAGCAGATTGAAAATTACAATCAAATATTTACTAGGGATATTGGTTTTGTTATTGATGATGTTTTTGTGAAATCTAATATTCTACCAGATCGCGAACGAGAATTAGATGCGATTCAGTACATCATTGATCAAATTAATCCTAAAAAAGTGGTCCGTCCACCCGAGGAAGTTCATATCGAAGGAGGTGACGTTATGTTGTGGAATGAGTATATTTTTATTGGAACTTATAAAGGAAGTGACTACAAAGAGTACATCACTGCACGAACAAACCTGCAAGGAGTTCAATATATTAAAGACTTGTTTCCAAATAAAATTGTCAAAGAATTTGATTTGGTTAAATCCAAAATGGACGCCCGTGATAATGCCTTGCATTTAGATTGTTGTTTTCAACCAGTGGGGAATGATAAAGGGATTATTTACAAGAACGGATTCCGGGAGGAAGCAGACTACTTGTTTTTGGTCCATCTTTTTGGAAAAGACAACCTATTTCACATCACTAGAGACGAAATGTACCACATGAATTCGAATGTTTTTTCTATCGATACCAATGTAGTAGTTTCTGAAAGAAATTTTACGCGACTTAATAATTGGTTGCGTGCTAACGGTTTTGTCGTAGAAGAAATTCCATACGCAGAAATTGCAAAACAAGAAGGGTTATTGCGATGTTCGACCTTACCATTAATCAGGGATTAATTTCATATTGAGGCGCAAAAGAGTAGAGACGCATCGCAATGCGTTGCAACAAAAAATAAAATAAAAATCATGAAACAAACCACAAATTCCATAGTAATGATTCGCCCAGTTGCGTTTCGAATGAACGAACAAACCGCAGTTAACAATTATTACCAAAAAGTACTGGACGGTTTGTTGCCAGCAACCGTAAATGCAAAGGCGCAACAAGAATTTGATGTTTTTGTCGAGAAATTAAGAGCAGTGGGTGTAGAGGTAACCGTTGTTGATGATACCTTGAGTCCGGATACGCCAGACAGCATTTTTCCTAACAATTGGATTTCATTCCACGAGAATGGTGATGTGGCATTGTATCCCATGTTTGCCGAAAATCGTAGGGAAGAACGTAGGGAAGAAATTCTAGATATGTTGGAGGATAAAGGTTTTGTTATCCATAACATTGTGGATTATACCTCGGCTGAAGAAGATGGTTTTTTCTTAGAGGGAACAGGAAGTTTACTTTTAGACAGAGAAAACAGTAAAGCTTATTGTGCTTTGTCACCTAGAGCTGATGAAGAATTGTTTATCGAATTTTGCGAAGATTTTGATTATGCGCCCATAATTTTTGAAGCGTTTCAAACCGTCGATGGAGAACGAAAACTAATTTATCACACGAATGTAATGATGTGTTTAGGCGAAACTTTTGCTGTAATTTGTTCGGATTGTATTGATGATAAAAAAGAACGCAAAATGGTTCTCGATAATCTTAAAGAAAATGGCAAAGAAATTATTGTAATTACGGAAGCCCAAATGAACAATTTTGCAGGGAATATGCTTGAAGTTCGGGGAAGTAATGATAAAAGATATTTAGTAATGAGTGCTGCAGCACATCAAGCTTTGACTTCAAAGCAGATCGAACAACTGGAAAAACATGCTGAAATTTTGAGCTCCAGTCTAGATACAATTGAAGCGTGCGGTGGTGGAAGCGCCAGATGTATGATGGCAGAGATTTTCCTACCAAGAAAATAGAAGAAAACCGGATAAAATTTAGACTGCCCCCAAAAAGTTAGATACTATTTGGGGGTATTTTTATGGCTTTAATTTAGGAGAGATTCCCTTTTATAATATTAATGATGGCACTTACAATATATTGTATTCCTATCGCAATTACAATGAATCCTACGATTCTTGATATGGCAACAATGCCAGATACTCCAAGTATTTTTGCTAAATAATGCGCGCTTTTAAGGATTAAAAATATGGTAACTGCAATAGCAAGAATAGCCATTGAAGAGATTAAAATCTCCATAGATGAATTGTGTTCCTGATAAAATGCAATAAGTAGTGAGATGGAACCAGGTCCAGCAAGCATAGGAATGGCAAGCGGCGTTAAGGCAATGTCATTTCTTTTTTGAGCATCGGATTCTGCTTTTTTATTGATTCCCCTCTTTTTATTAAATTCTCCCGAAAGCAACGAAAACCCCGAATTTACAATAATGATTCCTCCAGCTATTCGCAAGGCATCGATACTGATGCCAAAGAAAATCAAAACATATTGGCCTATAAAAAAGGAGACAATTAGGATAATAAATACATTTATCGCCGTCCATAAAGAAATTCTAGAACGTTCTTTTTTGGTGTCATTTTGTGTCAGGCCCACAAAGATGGGAACCGTACCAATAGGGTTTAAAACCGAAAAAAGAGCGACAAATAGATAAATAAATAAATCCATATTTTGTTTTTAAGACTGCAAAAATACTCTTTTTTTGCTTTTTAAAGTTAAGCTACTGTTTTTTATTGCTTTGAGAACTAAACCGTAAAATTGTTAAACGAACAAACCTTTTTGATTACTTTTGCCACATACAATTAAAGAAAATGATAAAGAGTAAAAAAACCTTGGTTCTTGGAGCAACAACGAAACCAGATCGATATGCGTTCAAAGCCATATCAATGTTAGTAGATAAAGGGCATTCCGTACTTGCGCTGGGTCAAAATGCCGGTGAAGTTGCGGGTGTGAAAATCCAGACTAAAGCCATTCCATTAAAGAATATTGATACCGTTACCTTATATTTAAATCCAACGCGTCAGCGTGATTATTATAATTATATCGTAGAGGCAAAACCGAAACGAGTTATCTTTAATCCCGGTACAGAAAATCCAGAATTTTATCAGCTGTTAAAATTGAACGATATCAAGGCAGAAGTGGCTTGTACGTTGGTTTTATTATCCACGAATCAGTATTAGTTTTTTTCGAAGCTATTTCCTGCTATTCATTTCAATCTTTGGATTAAAAACAGTCTTTTTCTAAATATAAAAAGGAGCTTCCGTTGGTCGCTCTTTTTTTATGAGAAAAAAGTACTGTTTTTAATCCAAAGGATTTCCATTTTTATCAGGGCTAGGAATATCTTAATTGCCCTAAATAGTTGGAATTAAAACGGTCTGTTTTGCATTATTACTGCATTTCATTATTGACAATTCCAAGTTGAATAGTTGGAATTAAAAAAGCAAGGTTGAATATCCAAAAGTAGCAAGGGATTTGCTTGTAAAGATTCTGAATTAATAAAATATAGAGGATAGAAATTAGTGACGCTCTGGGAATCTCCGCACAGAATTTTAAAACCGTCTTACCTCTGCGATAGGTTTGCTTATCAAAAGCAATCCAATATAGGTTATAAGTCCATTTAGGATGATGAGCTCATTGTCAAATACGTATCCAAAAAATAAGGTTTTCGAATTTTCGCTTATAAAATAGGTTAGTGCCGGAGCCAATAGACAGATCAATGGGACAAATTTATCTTTGACCGTTTTTGATTTGGCAAACAACCCAAAGCAATACAGTCCTAGTAGTGGGCCATACGTATACGAAGCTACTCTAAAAATCATCCCAACCACAGAGCTATCATTGATTGTATTAAAAAACACGATAACCAAAAACATCAAAAAAGAAAAGGCAATATGAACAAAATGTCTGTTGCGCACTACATTGGGTTTGTTTCGGTTTTCGGCTTTATCCATACCTAGAAAATCGACACAAAACGAAGTAGTAAGAGCGGTTAATGCGGAGTCTGTAGTCGCAAAGGTAGCGGCGGTCAATCCCAATAAAAAAATGATGGATGGAATTAGCGTCAAATGATGAAAAGCAATTTCTGGAAAAAGTAAATCGGTTCTGGGTTTTCCAGATATTAAATCGGTAGGGACTGCAATCCCATTTTTATCAGCATAAATGTAAAGTAGTGCGCCCACACTTAAAAAGAATATGTTGATCAGTACAAATATTCCCGTAAAGGTAAACATGTTTTTTTGGGCTTCGCCAATGTTCTTGCAGCTCAGGTTCTTCTGCATTAAATCCTGATCTAAGCCAACCATAGCAATAGTGACAAAAATTCCTCCCAGAATTTGTTTGACAAAATGAAACTTATTGGACACAAAATCGTCAAAGAAAAAGACTTTCGAATAATTGCTGTTTTTTACTGCTTCGAAAGCGTCAAAAACACCTAAGTTTAAACTTTTACAAATAAAGTAAATGGTCAAAAAAACAGAAGTTACCAAGAAGAAAGTTTGTAATGTATCTGTGATGATGATGGTTTTCAATCCACCTCGGTAGGTATAAGCAAATATCAAAGCTAGCGAAATTAAAACGGTGATGGCAAATGGGATTCCATAAAAGTCAAAAACATAACGCTGTAAAACAATCACCACAAGATACAGTCGAAACGATGAGCCTATAGTTCGGCTAATCAAGAAAATGGTGGCCGCAGTTTTATAGGAATAAATGCCCAATCGCTGTTCGATATAACTGTAAATCGAAGTTAGATTCATGCGGTAATAAAGCGGCAAGAGTATTTTGGCAATAATGACAAAGCCAATTGCATTTCCTAAAACAAATTGAAAATACTTGAATTGCTCGCCATTTGGAGACCCTACTTCTCCGGGAACCGAAATGAATGTGACTCCAGAAAGCGCCGTTCCAATCATTCCAAAGGCGACTAAATACCATTTTGAATTTTTGTTGGCTTTAAAAAAAGCATCATTTCCACTGTCTTTTTTACTGACAAAGTGGGAAATCAAAAATAACATTCCAAAATAGACGATAATAAGGAGTAGGATAGTACTTGGGGCCATTTGCTGAGTTTGAAGTGACCAAAATACGATTTTTTGGTTAATCGATGAATCGGGAATTTGTTTATTTGAAAACCAGTACGCTTTCATCTCAACGCTCTGCGAAGGAAGAACATTACTTTGTTAAAAAAAAATGCTAAATAGATTGACCGCTGAAAGGATAAAAAGTATTGTTTAGATGGTGGATCTCAAACTCCGATTATTGTCAAAGTAAATTCTTTGGTAGTTTTTCCTCATTATCTCATTTTCTAATTCTTCGAATTATCTAATTGACTACTTTTGCAGTTATGGAATTTTCTTCGAAATTAATAGAGAAAGCAGTAAACGAGATGTCTCAGTTACCAGGAATTGGTAAACGAACAGCACTGCGCTTGGTGTTGCATTTGTTAAAACAACCCAAAGAGCAAACCGGTTTTTTGTCACAAGCTTTGGTTGCTATGCGGGAGGATATTAAGTACTGCGAGAGTTGCCACAACATTTCGGATAGTGTGTTGTGTGAAATTTGCGCCAATAAAAGCCGAAATCAGCAAATCATTTGTGTGGTGGAGGATATTCGCGATGTAATGGCAATAGAAAATACGGGTCAGTTTAGAGGGATTTATCATGTATTGGGCGGTAAAATTTCACCTATAGATGGCGTTGGCCCCAGCCAATTAAACATCACCACTTTGGTTGAAAAAGTTAAGTCGGGCGTGGTGAATGAAATTATTTTTGCCCTGAGCTCCACTATGGAAGGAGATACTACTAATTTTTATATTTACCGGCAAATAACGGACTGTGAGATAATTATTTCAACAATTGCCAGAGGGATTTCAGTAGGGGACGAACTGGAATATGCGGATGAAGTTACGCTGGGAAGAAGTATTTTACATCGAATTCCATTTGAAAAGTCTTTTAAAAATAATTAATCTATTTAATGAATAGCGATGCTTTTTAAATCATAAATGAAAAGCTATATTTGTCGCTTAAAAAATATTAAAATGAGCAGAACCGTACTCTATTTGTTGCTAGTTACTAGTGTGTTGCTTTCTTCTTGTATTCCAACTAAGGATTTAATTTATCTGCAGAAAAAAGATAATTCGCAACCAGAAGTTACCATCGCAGCAGTAGAAGCAAAGCCCTATCGATTGCAGATAAATGATGTATTGAGTATTACTATAAAAGCCATCGATCCTAAATTGGTAGCTATTTTTAGTCCTTCCAACGAAGGGAGTGTATCCGGTAAGTCAGAATCGGGATTGTATTTTGATGGTTTTACAGTTGATGATCACGGGATGATTAGAGTCCCTGTTTTGGGAGATTTAAACGTGATTGGTTATACGTTAGATGAAGTAAGGATTCGGATTGAAAAGCAATTATTAGCGGAATATTTCAATAAAGAGGCAAATGTTTTTGTGACTGTGAAATTAGCGGGTTTTCGTTATACCATCAATGGAGAAATAGGTGGTCCTGGCACCAAGACCTTGTTTCAAGAGCATGTGAATATTATGGAAGCTATTGCAAATGCTGGAGATATCACCATTACTGGAGATAGAAAAGCAGTTACCATCATGCGAAAAACACCAACAGGAGTTGAAATGCATGATCTCGATCTAACGGATATAAATGTAATGCGATCTCCTTATTTTTACTTGCAGCCTAATGATTATGTTTACATCAAGCCACTCAAACAGAAAACATGGGGAACTGGAAAAACGGGAATCGAATCGTTAGGAACCATTATCACTTTGTTATCATTAGCCACAACGACTTTCTTGCTGTTAAGAAATTAAAAACCAAAATTAAAAAATGTTAGACATAAAAGATTTTTCGATTTTTGAAAACCAAGTCAGTTTTGACTTTAAAGGATTTTTAATAAAAATCGGAAGTTATTGGAAGTGGTTTTTGATCAGTTTATTAATCACTTTTACGATTGCTTATCAAGTCAATATACGCAAGGAGAAAATCTATGGTATGGAGACGCTTATTGCTGTAAAAGAAGAAAGTAATCCGCTTTTTACGTCAAATACGAGTTTGGTCTTCAATTGGGGTGGTACTTCTGATCAGGTTCAAACTATTTCAACCACTTTGCAATCTCGATCTCATAACGAATTGGTGGTAGACAAGCTTCAGTATTACATTAATTACCTGGTTCAAGGGGAGTATAATTTGGTCGATGCGTACGGTGCTGTTCCGTTTTTCGTGAATATTGATAAAACTAAGGGACAACTTACCGGAATGCTTATAGGGATTAAGTTTGTAAGTGAAAATGAATATGAAATCAGAATCCCATTTGAAAATCCAAGCGTTTCTATACTCACTTATTCAAATAATACATACAGTACTACCGCAGTGGAACCGGTCGAATTTGTCAAAAGATATAAAGTCGGACAACAAGTGGGGCTGCCTTTTTTAAATTGGAAATTGCAAATAAATGATAATCCTGGTTTTTACAAAGGAAATGAATATTTCGTGCGATTTAACGATTTTGATGGAACGGTTTCTGGCTATAAAGGCATCAGTGTTCAGTCAGATGACAAAGGAGGTTCGATCATTACTTTAGGAATGCAAGGAACGAACAAAGCTAGAATGGTAGAATATTTGAATTCGACTGTTAAAATGCTTATCAAAAGACAGCTGGACAGTAAGAATCAGTTTGCGACAAATACCATTGCTTTTATAGACAGTACATTAGTTACAATGGAATCCCAGTTGAAGGAAACGGGAAACGAACTGAAAACCTTCAGACAGGGAAAGAATATTTATGATATTGAGGAAGGCGGAGCTAAATTCTCCGAGAAGATTTTGGAATTCGATGTGAAGAAAGACGAGGTCAATCGTAAAATGGCCTATTATAATTCTTTAAAAGCGTACCTGAAAAACAGCGTGAATTATACAAAATTGCCGGCACCATCAGTAGCTGGAATCGAAGATCCAAATATTGTGGTTAACGTTTCCAAGTTAATCGCCTTATCCACTCAAAGATCAGAAATGGCTTATGCGGTAAAAAGCGACAAGATTTTCAAAGATTTTGACAATCAGATGGAAGCCGTTAAAAATGTATTGCTGGAGAACATCGCTACGGCTAAAGCTGCTTTACAGTATGATTTAGCGATGGTCAGCAGTAAAATCAATGAAACAGAGAGTACGATTAGACAACTTCCCGAGGACCAACAAGAGCTCATTAAAATTAAAAGGAAGTATGATTTAAGCGATAATATTTATAGTACTTTTTTGCAAAAAAGAAGCGAAGCCGATATCGTTAAAGCAGCCAATCTTTCCGATGTTCATTTTATAGATCCTGCTAAGGATGTTGGCGGTGGCTTGATTGGTCCCAAAACTTCTGTGAATTATGTACTGGCTTTATTTTTGGGAATTCTTTTTCCTTTGTTATTTGTCTTTGCTGTTTTTTTTATCAATAATTCGGTTCAAAATACCGAAGACATCAGCAAAATGACAAAAATTCCTTTAATAGGCGTGGTGGGCGTAAATAGAGAGCATACTAATTTAGCTGTTTATGATCGGCCTAAATCTGCTTTATCCGAATCCTTTAGAGCCATCCGTTCATCGCTTCAATTTTTGTACAAACAACAAAATGTAGATGGAGCCAAAACCTTGATGATCACTTCTTCGGTCAGTGGCGAGGGAAAAACATTTTGCTCCATAAACATCGCTACAGTTTTTGCCTTGAGCGAGAAAAAAACCGTAGTTATTGGTCTTGATTTAAGAAAACCCAAATTGGCATCCGAATTTAATTTGTCCAATGACGTGGGGATAGTTAATTATTTAATCAAACAAAAAACAGTTGATGAAATTATAAACCATACTCACATTCCGTATTTGGACGTTATTTTATCAGGTCCTATTCCGCCCAATCCAGCGGAGATGATTATGAGTGAAGGAATGGGAGAGTTAATTGAAGAATTAAAGAAAAAATACGATTATATTATTCTAGATACGCCGCCAGTAGGGTTGGTTTCTGATGCATTAGAATTAGCACAATATTGTGATGTAACGCTGTATATTGTAAGACAGAACTTTACTAAAAAAGACATGATTACTTTATTAAACAATAGGGTCAAACGTGGAGAGTTAAACAACACCAGCATTATTTTAAATGGTTTAGAAAACAAAGCAAAATACGGAACGGGTTATGGATACGGCTACGGTTACGGGTATGGAACGTATGCCAACGGTTATTATGAAGAAGAAAAACCAAAGAGTATTTATCAAAAAGTAGCACAAAAAATAGTAAAAAAACCGAGGCAGTAAGGGTTGGATTTAAAACAAAATAAAATGAAAGTGGACATGCAAAAAGTGATTTTAATTACCGGAGGGGCAGGTTTTATAGGGTCTAATCTTTGTGAATATTTTTTGTCAAAAGGAGATCAGGTTGTTTGTTTGGATAATTTTGCAACAGGACACAGACACAACTTAAAGGATTTTATAAATCATCCAAATTTTAGGTTGATAGAAGGTGATATTCGCAACGCTACAGATTGCGCAACTGCGGTAAAAGGTGTGGATTACGTTTTACATCAAGCAGCTTTAGGTTCTGTGCCAAGGTCTTTGAAGGATCCTGTGACCACTAATGATGTGAATGTGACCGGTTTCTTGAATATGCTAGTAGCAGCACGTGATGAAAAAGTGAAACGTTTTATATATGCGGCAAGTTCCTCTACTTATGGTGACTCAGAATCTTTGCCAAAAGTAGAAGAAGTAATTGGCAAGCCACTTTCTCCTTATGCTATAACGAAGTATGTAAATGAGTTGTATGCCGAAATTTTTAGTAAAACGTATGGTTTAGAGACGATTGGTTTGCGTTATTTTAATGTTTTTGGAAGAAAGCAGGATCCCAATGGTGCTTATGCTGCGGTTATCCCAAAATTTGTACTGCAATTGATGCAATTAGAAAGTCCAAAAATAAATGGTGATGGGAACTATTCTCGCGATTTTACCTATATTGATAATGTAATTCAAATGAATGAGCTGGCTATGTTAACAGCTAACCCAGAGGCTGTCAATACGATTTATAATACAGCTTATGGCGACCGAAATACATTGAATAATTTAGTAGATTATTTGAAAGAATATTTATCAGAGTATGATCCGCGTATTGGTACTGTTAGCGTGGAATACGGTCCCAATAGAGCAGGGGATATTCCTCATTCCTTAGCTAGTATTGATAAAGCAAAAAATCTGCTGGGATACAATCCAAAATATTCCATGCAGGAAGGACTGAAAGAGGCGGTTGGCTGGTATTGGAATAATTTAAGATAGAAGATTTCGGTTGTGGGTTGTCTGTTATCTGTTATCTGTTATGAGTTATCTGTTATGAGTTGTCAGTTATGAGTTATCTGTTATGAGTTATCTGTTTTCTGTTATGGGTTATCTGTTATGAGTTGTCCGTTTTCGGTTATCTGTTATGGGTTTTCTGTTATGGGTTATGAGTTGTCAGTTATCTGTTATTACACGAATAGTTACGGATTGAGAATAGCTATCAAATAAAAATAAAAGATACTCGTTAATAAACAGTCAACCGAAAACGGAAAACCGAAAACGGACAACTCATAACAGAAAACCGACAACGGAAAACCGACAACGGATAACAGAAAACAGACAACCGACAACAGAAAACCGAAAACGGACAACCGAAAACCGAGAACAGAAAACAGAAAACGGAAAACGGAAAACAGAACACAGTAAATATGAAAAGCTACAAAGATCTAGATGTTTACACTTTGGCTTTAGCCTTGTTTTATAGAACACATCGGCTTTCGTTACAATTACCAAAGTATGAATTATATGAATTAGGTAGCCAAATTAGAAGGTCTTCTGACTCTGTGGCAACTAATATTGTGGAGGGATATGGAAGAAAGAGATATAAGATGGATTTTATAAAGTTCTTAACATATTCTCATGCAAGTAATTTGGAAACAATTTGTCATCTAGAGAAGTTAGCGGTTCTCTATCCAGATGTTGCAAATGAAATGATTACTTTACAAAAAGAGTACGATATATTAGGCGCGAAATTATTTTCATTTGTACGCTATGTTGAAAGTAATTGGAACAAATTTGAGTAGAGAATTATCTTTTAGGAGTTATCTGTTTTCTGTTATGGGTTATCTGTTATGGGTTATGGGTTATCTGTTTTCTGTTGTGAGTTGTCAGTTATGAGTTTTCTGTTATGGGTTTTCTGTTATGGGTTATGAGTTATCTGTTGTGAGTTGTCAGTTATGAGTTTTCTGTTATGGGTTTTCTGTTATGGGTTATGAGTTGTCAGTTATCTGTTATTACACGAATAGTTACGGATTGAGAATAGCTATCAAATAAAAATAAAAGATACTCGTTAATAAACAGTCAACCGAAAACAGTCAACCGAAAACAGACAACGGAAAACGGACAACCGACAACCGAAAACGGAAAACGGAAAACAGAAGACGGACAACCGAAGACGGACAACCGAAAACCGAAAACCGAAAACAGAAAACCGAAAACCGAAAACGGAGAACAGACAACCGAAAACGGATAACAGACAACCGACAACCGAAAACGGAAAACCGACAACCGAAAAAAGAAAACCAACAAGAATATAAAAAGAAAGAAATGAAAATTACAAAGATTTGTTGCATTGGAGCAGGGTACGTTGGTGGACCAACTATGGCAGTTATAGCACAAAAATGTCCGCAAATTCAAGTTGCCGTTGTGGATTTGAATGCAGAACGCATCGCAGCTTGGAATGATGAGAATGTAGATAACATACCAATATATGAGCCAGGCTTGGGCGCGATTGTTGGGGAAGCGAGAGGAAGAAATTTATTTTTTTCTACCGATGTTGACAAGGCGATAGCCGAAGCTCAAATCATCTTTATCTCGGTTAATACACCCACAAAAACCTACGGAAAGGGAAAAGGTATGGCTGCTGATTTAAAATACATAGAATTGTGCGCCAGACAAATTGCTAGAGTAGCCAAAGACAATAAAATTGTAGTGGAGAAATCGACACTTCCTGTAAGAACTGCCGAAGCGATTAAAAGTATTTTGGATAATACCGGTAATGGAGTGCAGTTTCAAATATTGTCTAATCCAGAATTTCTAGCCGAGGGAACTGCGGTTCAAGACCTGTTAAATCCAGATCGGATATTAATTGGTGGTGATACCACGGAGGAAGGAGAGAAAGCAATTCAAGCACTAGTGGATGTGTATGCCAATTGGGTTCCAGCAGATAAAATAGTAACCACAAATGTGTGGTCGTCAGAATTATCAAAATTGACTGCTAATGCTTTCCTAGCACAACGGATTTCCTCTATTAATGCCATGTCGGAACTTTGTGAAAAAACAGGAGCCGATGTCAATGAAGTAGCCAAAGCTATTGGGATGGACAGCAGAATTGGATCTAAGTTTCTAAAAGCGTCAGTAGGGTTTGGAGGTTCTTGCTTTCAAAAAGACATTCTGAATTTAGTTTACATCGCAAAATCGTATGGATTAAATGAAGTAGCGGACTATTGGGAACAAGTAATTATAATGAATGACCATCAGAAAAGACGGTTCTCTAGCAACATCGTTCAAACGCTTTACAATACAGTTTCCGACAAAAAAATCACGTTTTTGGGTTGGGCATTCAAAAAAGATACCAATGATACCAGAGAATCGGCTGCTATTTATGTTGCTGATGATTTAATCAATGAGCACGCAAAAATTGCCGTTTATGATCCAAAGGTAGCCAATAAAAAAATCTTGGATGATTTAAATTATTTAGAAACCAGAACAGCAGCAAGTAATGCGAGTAGCATCAGTTGCTTTACTGATCCTTATGAAGCCTGCCAAAACGCACATGCTATTGCTGTACTGACAGAGTGGGACGAATTTATAACCTATGATTGGCAAAAAATATATGATTCCATGCAAAAACCAGCTTTTGTTTTTGATGGAAGAAATTTGTTGAATGCGGCTGATTTAGAAGCGATCGGATTTGTATACCAAGCGGTAGGCTCTTAAAAAAGAAGCAGTTATTTTTGTTGACGTTTGTTAAAAAATGACCTTCGTTCTGAGAAGAAGATTTATAATAGTAGAAAATAAAATTAATAAAAAGAATCGCATTTTTATTGCAATACAAAACATAAGATGAATTGGTATGTAGTGTATACAAAACCCAAATGGGAGAAAAAAGTTGCAGAACAATTAAAAAACAGTGGAATTGAGTGCTATTGTCCTTTAATTACGCAAATCCGACAATGGTCCGATCGAAAGAAAAAAGTAGAAGTGCCTCTTTTTAATTCCTATGTTTTTGTTCAGTTAGAGGAGTCGGATCGGAACTCCGTATTCCAATCTGTTGGTGCAGTCCGGTATTTATTTTGGCTGGGAAAGCCTGCTATTGTTCGCGATGAAGAAATCAGTGTCATAAAGAAATGGCTCGACACTTCGGATTGTATTGATGTAACCGTGGGAGCCTATCAAATAGGAGATTCCATACAGTTGGAGTCTGGCCCTTTTGTTGCACAAAAGGCTGTAATTCAGGAGATGACCAACACCCATTACGTCTTGGTTTTAGAATCTTTGGGGTGTGTTTTGAAAATGAAAATAAAATAGGGAAACAGACTAAAATAATAGGATTCTTTTAAAACAAAAGAAGTTTAAAGTTTTGACTAATTTGTTTCTGTAAAATAAATAGAGTGTGCTTTACTTTCGAACGAAACTAAATTGTTCTACTTGGGAAATGTAACTGCAATTGATTTTTAATAGCACTTTCTGATGATAAGCTTTAGCCAAGAGGTTAATGCACTTAAGAAAGATTTTTTCTAAAGTTGATATAAAGTAGTCTTTCAAAGCGAATGGCAGTATGGTATCAAAAAAATAATTGCATTTTAAATATAAAATTTAAATGAAAAAAATAGTAATAACAGGAGGCGCTGGATTTATTGGTTCTCATGTAGTTCGGTTGTTTGTTACCAAATATCCAGAATATCATATTTATAATTTGGATGCCCTTACTTATGCAGGTAATTTAGAAAATTTGGTGGATATTGAAAACAAACCCAATTATACTTTTATAAAAGGTGATATTACGGATGAAACTTTCATTGCTGATTTGTTTGATAAACATCAATTCGACGGGGTAATTCATTTGGCTGCAGAATCACATGTGGATCGATCCATTGAAGATCCACTAGCCTTTGTAAAAACCAATGTTTTTGGAACGGTACATTTGCTGAATGCGGCAAAAAAGCAATGGTTGAATAATCCGGAAGGCAAACGTTTTTATCACATCAGTACCGATGAGGTTTATGGGTCTTTAGGTGCAGAGGGCCTTTTTACAGAAACGACGGCTTACGATCCTAATTCTCCGTATTCCGCCTCTAAAGCGAGTTCAGATCATTTTGTAAGAGCGTACGGTGAAACGTATGATTTGCCTTTTGTGATAACCAACTGTTCTAATAATTATGGTCCTAATCATTTTCCTGAAAAGCTAATTCCTTTATTTATAAATAACATAATTAACAACAAACCATTGCCGGTGTATGGTGATGGGAATTATACACGCGATTGGCTATTTGTCGTGGATCATGCAAGGGCAATTGATTTGGTTTTTCACCATGGAAAAAATCACGATACCTATAACATCGGTGGCTTCAATGAGTGGAAAAATATTGATTTAGTGCGTCTTTTGTGTTCTATTATGGATGGTAAACTGGGCCGTGCTGCTGGAAAATCAGCAGAATTAATTACCTATGTTAAAGACAGACCGGGACATGATTTGCGCTACGCTATTGATGCTTCTAAAATAAATAAGGAGCTAGGCTGGAAACCATCAGTGACTTTTGAACAAGGATTGGAAATCACAGTAAACTGGTATTTAAATAATTCGGAGTGGTTGCAGCACGTTACTTCTGGTGCATACGCTTCCTATTATGAAAAACAGTATTTGTAAGAGTAGCTTCTGATAGTAGATCAGAATGAGGCACCACAATTTTTCTGATTTTGGAAGTACAGGGATGTCATTTTTATTACAGATCTATTAACTATTGATTTTCAGGTGATTGTCGCTTCGAAATTCCTTTAAAATAATTTTTTAACATTGATTTGTTAGTCGGTAGTCATTTTAATGACCTTTTGTAAGTATATTTGCGCCCTGAAAATAATCCAGTTCTTACTCATTTATGTGAGTTTGAACTGCGTAGCGGTGGATTAAAAGGAACACAAGTAATCAGAATTAGTAGGAAATGAGTTCAAATAAAAAAATAGCAGTAATTGGTTTGGGTTATGTAGGCTTGCCATTAGCAAGACTATTTGCCACAAAACATGCTGTAGTAGGATTTGATATCAATCCATCTCGTGTTGCTTCCTTACAATCGGGTACGGATACGACCTTTGAGGTTGAAGATGCCGTTTTACAAAAAGTACTTTTAGACCAGCCGAGTGATTCCAAGGGTTTGTACTGTACCACTGATATAGCCCATCTGGCAACGTGTAACTATTACATTGTAACGGTTCCCACTCCAGTAGATAAAAACAATCGTCCTGATTTAAATCCGCTGTATAAATCCAGTGCAACAGTAGGGAAGGTCTTGAAAAAAGGAGATATCGTTATTTATGAATCTACCGTATATCCTGGCGCGACAGAGGAAGAATGTGTGCCCGTTTTAGAAAAAGTTTCGGGATTGCAGTTTAATGTTGATTTTTTTGTAGGCTATTCGCCCGAACGCATTAACCCGGGAGACAAAGAACACACGGTAGAGAAAATTTTAAAAATCACTTCGGGATCTACGCCAGAAACGGGAGTAGAAGTCAATGAATTATACCAATCTGTTATTACGGCAGGAACCCATTTGGCACCGACCATAAAAGTAGCAGAAGCAGCCAAAGTCATTGAGAACTCCCAGCGGGATATCAATATTGCTTTTGTCAACGAATTAGCCAAGATCTTTAATTTGATGAATATTGATACCCACGCAGTGTTAGCCGCAGCAGGAACGAAATGGAATTTCCTTCCTTTCAAACCAGGTTTAGTGGGCGGACATTGCATTGGCGTGGATCCGTATTACTTAGCACAACGGGCACAGGAATTTGGTTATCATCCAGAAATTATCTTGGCGGGACGTCGCTTGAATGACAGTATGGGAGACTATGTTGCTTCTCAGATCGTAAAATTGATGATCAAAAAAGGGATTTCAGTGAATGGCGCCACGTTATTAATGCTAGGAATTACTTTTAAAGAGAACTGTCCTGATGTTCGCAACACAAAAATTGTTGATGTGATCACTGCTTTGGCAGATTATGGAATTACAATAACGATTTTTGATCCAATGGCGAATCCAGCCGAAGTGCAACATGAATATTCACTAGTTACGACTGCTGAATTGCCTACTCAAAAATTTGATGCCGTAGTTTTAGGCGTTGCACATCGAGAATTCCTTGATATTGATTTTTCTAAATTACAAAACAGCAACAGTTTGTTGTATGATGTAAAAGGAATTCTAGGGGATTTAGCTGATGGAAGATTATAGATCAGACGCTCCCAAAAAAAATTAAAATACAAAGAGTAGTGAAGTATGGAAAGTAAGCATTCAATTACACATGTCATTCTTACCGGTGGTGTTGGCAGCCGTTTGTGGCCCTTATCCCGTAAAAGTCAGCCAAAGCAATACTTAGAGCTATTTGAAGGGAAGTCTTTGTTTGAAATGACCGTAGAGCGCAATCGCAATGTTGCTGATACCATTATGGTGGTAGGCAATCGCGATAATTGTCATCTAAGTAAAAAAGTATTGGAAAAATCAAACACTTCCTATATTGATATTGTAGAGTCCACTCCAAGAAATACAGCAGCAGCCATCGCTTTTGCCGCTTTTGCATCTGATCCAGAAGCCATATTGATTGTCACTCCCTCCGATCATATCATTGATAAGATGGAAGAATACGAAGCCGCTATAAATGATGCTATTGAAAAGGCTTCAAAAGGATATATTGTAACTTTTGGAATTATCCCAACGAAACCAGAAACAGGTTACGGTTACATTGAAAGAAAAGGGGACGATGTCCTTTCTTTTAGAGAAAAGCCAAATCAGGTTACAGCGAGAGATTTTATTTCAAGAGGTAACTTTTTATGGAACAGTGGTATGTTTTGCTTTAAAGCAGGAGTGCTTTTAGATGAGTTAAAAATTTATACACCAGAGATTTACGAAAAATCCAAAATTGCATGGGAAGCCAATCAAAATGGAAATTTAGATTTAGACTTGTCTCTCGATATACCATCTATCAGTATTGATTATGCTGTTATGGAGCGAAGTAAAAAAATCAAAGTAGTTTCTTCTACCTTTGTCTGGTCGGATCTAGGCTCTTTTGAATCGGTTTATGATTACTTGATTACGATTGGTCATCCGGTGGATGAAAATGGCAATATGGTTATAGGTACAACTAATTATACTGCTTTTATTGGGGTTAAGGACACTATTTTTGTTTATACAGATACTGCCAATTTAATATTGAAAAAAGAATTTTCTCAGGATGTCAAAAGCGTATATAGTAAATTGGAACGAGACAAATCAGATCTCTTGAATTGATATAACAATGAAAAAAAATACTAAAATATACATAGCAGGGCATAATGGTATGGTTGGCAGCGCTATTTGGAGAATCCTTTCTGCAAAAGGATATACAAACTTAATTGGAGTTTCTAGTAAAGATTTAGATTTGAAAAACCAACAAGCGGTAAAAGACTATTTTGCTGCCGAAAAACCAGAAGTAGTTATTGATGCTGCTGCAAAAGTGGGTGGAATTTTAGCTAACAATGATTTTCCATATCAATTTATTATGGAAAATATGCAAATACAAAATAATCTAATTGATACAGCGACGCAATCCGGTGTTAAGAAGTTTATTTTCTTGGGGAGTTCATGTATCTATCCAAAACTTGCACCACAACCCCTGAAAGAAGAGTATTTGTTGACAAATTCTTTAGAGCCTACGAATGAATGGTATGCGATTGCAAAAATTACGGGGGTCAAAGCCTGTCAAGCAATCCGAAATCAATTTGATAAGGATTATGTAAGCTTGATGCCTACTAATTTATATGGTACTCATGATAATTTCGACCTAAATTCTTCACATGTTTTACCTGCAATGATTCGTAAATTTCATGATGCAAAAGAGAATAACAACGCACCAGTTATTTTATGGGGCAGTGGAACACCTATGAGAGAGTTTTTATTTGTAGATGATATGGCGGAAGCCGTTGTTTTTGCATTGGAAAATAAATTGCCGGAGTATTTATACAACGTAGGTACGGGCGAAGATTTAACGATTAAACAACTAGCAGAAGCAATACAAAAAATTACGAGGCATCATGGAGAAATTATTTGGGACAGTAGTAAACCTGATGGAACACCAAGAAAACTAATGGATGTATCCAAAATGCATGAATTGGGATGGAAACATCAGGTGCAATTGGAAGAAGGAATCCAGAAGACATATGTTTGGTTTTTGGAGAACGCAGGTAAGTTTAAAGAAGTGAAAATGTGAAATTAATGTACTTTAATTCAAAATTAGTAATAAAAACATCAATTAATAAGAAATAGTTTTAGATATATACGTGTAGCTATTCCCCATTTGAGATGGGGCAGGGGCGTTTTTTTCTAGACAACGAATCACGAAACAATATGAGTATGCAACAAAAAATAGCATTTATAACTGGAGTAACAGGGCAAGACGGAGCTTATCTGAGTGAATTTTTACTTAAAAAAGGATATATTGTTCACGGATTAAAAAGACGATCGTCTTTGTTTAATACTGATCGTATTGACCATTTATATCAAGATCCTCATGTAGATAATCGTAATTTTTATTTGCATTATGGGGACATGACGGATAGTACAAACTTGATTCGTTTGATTAAAGAAATACAGCCGGACGAAATTTACAACTTGGCAGCTATGAGCCATGTAGCAGTTTCTTTTGAAACACCGGAGTATACCGGAAACGCAGATGGATTAGGTACCTTACGAATTTTGGATGCCGTACGTTTGTTAGGATTAGAGAAAAAAACCCGTATTTATCAAGCTTCTACTTCTGAGTTGTATGGTAAGGTACAAGAAGTGCCACAAAGTGAGACAACCCCTTTTTACCCTCGTTCGCCTTATGCAGTAGCTAAAATGTACGCGTTTTGGATCACGGTAAATTATAGAGAAGCTTATGCGATGTATGCTTGTAATGGGATTTTGTTTAACCATGAATCACCTATTCGCGGGGAAACTTTTGTAACTCGTAAAATTACACGTGCAACTTCTAGAATTGCTTTGGGGTTGCAAGATAAATTTTATTTAGGAAACCTAGACGCTAAACGCGATTGGGGCCATGCCAAAGATTACGTACGCATGATGTGGATGATTCTTCAAGCGGATGAAGCAGAGGATTGGGTAATTGCTACCGGGAAAACTACACCAGTTAGAGAGTTTGTACGAATGAGTTTTGCTGAGGTAGGAATTGAGTTAGAATTTACTGGAGAAGGAGTACAAGAGAAAGCGCTTGTAAAAGCATGTAATAATCCTGAATTCCAAATAGAAATAGGAAAAGAAGTTTTGGCGGTTGACCCTAAATATTTCCGCCCAACAGAAGTTGATTTATTAATTGGTGATCCAACAAAAGCAAAAACAAAACTAGGTTGGGAATGTAAATATGACTTAGCTTCTTTAGTTAAGGATATGATGCAATCAGACTTAAAATTAATGCAAAAAGATCAATTTTTGAAGGAAAATGGATATGCTACTTTGAATTATTTTGAGTAAAAATATGGCAAATTAAATTGGTCAATATAATAAAAAGAAATAATAATAAAATGAAAATATTAGTAACAGGTGCGGCAGGATTTATAGGATATCATCTTTGTGAAAAAATATTAAAACTTGGTTATGAGGTATATGGTGTAGATAATTTAAATGATTATTATGATGTTAACCTGAAGCTTGGTAGGCTTAGAGAGTTAGGTATTTCACAAGAATTACTATTCAATAAGCGAGTTAGTAGTAAGATATATGGTGATAAATTCCAATTTATTAAATTAAATATTGAAGACAGGGTAAATCTTCCGATAATATTTGAAGAGCAACAATTTGATATTGTTTGTAATTTGGCTGCCCAAGCAGGAGTCCGTTATAGTATTGAGAATCCAAATGCATATGTTGATAGTAACATTGTTGGATTCATTAACTTGTTGGAATGTGCAAGGAATTATAAAGTAAAAAAAATTGTGTATGCAAGTAGCTCTAGTGTATACGGTCTAAATGACAAACTTCCTTTTTCTGTTAATGATAATGTAGACCATCCCATTAGTCTCTATGCTGCAACTAAGAAAAGTAACGAGTTGATGGCACATACATATTCTCATTTATTTGGGATAAAAACTATAGGGCTTCGTTTTTTTACGGTTTATGGCCCGTGGGGGCGACCTGATATGGCAATGTTTTTGTTTACTGACGCTGTATTTAATGATAAGCCAATAAAAGTTTTTAATCAGGGTTATTTATCTAGGGATTTTACCTATATAGACGATATTATAAAAGGTGTAGTTGCTACTATAGTTGCTGAAACTGAAATAGAAAAGCCTTTATATGAAATACATAATATAGGAAATAGTAGACCAGTGAAATTGCTTGATTTTATAAGTGAAATTGAAATATGTATTGGAAAGACTGCAAAAAAGGAATATCTGCCAATGCAGGCTGGTGATGTGGAATATACCTGGGCAAATGTAGACTCTTTAGTTGCGGACTATGGATATAAACCAACAACCTCAATTAAGGATGGTGTGAAGGAATTTGTGGAATGGTTCAAAGTGTTTTATAATAAAAAGTAGGGTCGTCCTAATTTTTAGGAAATTCACTTGAAGTAGAAAATGCTGATTTAATTAATGAGCATATGAGTCTTTCTAGAATTTAATAGTAAAAAAATATTTATTCTTAGATAGAAGGGTAGCGATAAGTAATTGTCAAAAACGTATAATTATAAAATAGACGTTAAAGTTATTAGCTTAAAATAGTTTAGTAATTGTTATTAAATAATTTTTGAACTCAAGGTATATTTGGAGAAATTTTATCAACCATTGATTTTAATTTCAGATAATCTGAGCTACTTGTTTGAGAATATAACTATTACAAAGTAATAAGGAGTAATGGAGGTAAATTATTACTTTAATTAAATAATAAAATATAAGAAAAATGAAAGTATTATTACTAGCAGGTGGTTTTGGGTCAAGGCTGTCAGAAGAAACATCTTTAAAACCAAAGCCTATGGTTGAAATAGGAGGAAAACCAATTCTATGGCACATTATGAAAACTTATGCTTCTTATGGGTTTACTGAGTTTATAATTTTATGTGGATATAAAGGATATGTAATAAAAGAATACTTTTCTAATTACTACAGACATTTAAGTGACATGACAATTGATTTAACTAATAATGATGTAACATATCACAAAAATAGTGCTGAACCTTGGAAAGTTACTCTTGTAGATACAGGTTTAAATTCAATGACTGGTGGAAGGATAAAAAGGGTACAAGATTATGTAGGAGATGAATCATTTATGCTTACTTATGGGGATGGATTATCAAATATAAATATTAATGAACTTTTAAATTTTCATAATTCTCATAAAGGAGCAATTACAATGTCTGCTGTTCAACCAGACGGTCGATTTGGTTCTTTACAAATAGATGAAAAAGAACAAGTAATTAATTTTACAGAGAAACCAAAAGGTGATGGTTCATGGATAAATGGAGGTTTTTTTGTCTGTGATGCCAAAGTATTCGATTACTTAGAAGACGACTCAACTATATTTGAGAAGAAGCCTTTAGAAAATTTAGCAAATGATGGAGAATTATTCTCATTCAAACACAAAGGTTTTTGGAAGCCAATGGATATGCTAAGAGATAAAAACGAATTAGAAGAACTTTGGAATTCTGGAAAAGCACCTTGGAAAAATTGGTAAGATGAATCAAATAGAATTACTTAAAAAAACATATAAGGGAGCTAAAGTTTTCTTAACAGGACATACAGGATTCAAAGGATCATGGCTGACTGTATTGTTAAATGAACTAGGAGCAGAAGTAAAAGGCTATGCCTTAGCACCTGAAGATGAAAAAGACATTTATAATTCAATAGATAAAGCATTATTTGATTCTGTAATAGGTGATTTAAGAGATAGACAAAAATTAGAAGATGAAATTATTAATTTTCAACCTGATTTTATCTTTCATTTAGCAGCACAACCTTTAGTAAGATTGAGTTATAAAATACCAGCTGAAACTTTTGAAGTTAACGTGATTGGAACTGCTAATTTACTAAGTGCTGTACAAAAACTAAATAAAAAATGTCAAGTAATTTGTATTACAACGGATAAGGTTTATCACAATAATGAATGGATTTATCCCTACAGAGAAACCGATAGACTAGGAGGATATGATCCTTATAGTGCCAGTAAAGCAGCTTGTGAAATAGTAATTTCATCCTATAAAAATTCATTTTTTAACTCAAATGAATATCAAAAACACCAAAAATGTATTGCTAGTGTTCGAGCAGGTAATGTAATTGGTGGTGGAGATTGGTCAAAAGACAGATTACTTCCAGACATTGTCAATGCACTTTCTATGAATAAAGATATTGAAGTTAGAAATCCAAATGCAGTAAGACCATGGCAACATGTTTTAGAGCCTTTATTCGGATATTTGTCATTGGGTTCTAAAATGATAGAAGATCCGATCAAATATGCAACGGCTTATAATTTTGGCCCTTCAAATAATGATAATTTATCTGTTAAAGAAATATTAGAAATTGCCATTAATTCCTATGGGAGTGGTTCATATAGTATAAAGGAAGATAAGAGTCAACCTCATGAAGCTGGTCTTTTACGATTAGACATAAGTAAAGTTTCAAATGATTTAAATTGGCAGCCAAGATTTACTGCTCACCAAGCGGTAGATTTAACAATTCAATGGTATAAGAATTTCAATAATGGAGATTCACCTATCGAGTTAATAAAAAGAGATATTAAAAAATTCATCGATTCATAAAGAATTGAAAAATTAAAATAGGATGAAAATAGCAATAATTGGAGGTAAATCTTTTTTAGGAAAACAATTGTTTTTAAGATTATTAAATTCAAATAAAGTTGAATCATTCCATATTTTTGGAAGTAGTATAGAAGATAAATTGTTAGAATACGAATCAGTTACTTTTCACCAATATATATATCCTAAATCTACACTAAACTATAAATTATTATCAACTTTAGATGCAATATATTTTTGTTCTGCTACAGGAGTGCAATCAAATATTGTTGTTACTGAAGAAATAATTTATGGCTTAAACACTTTTGAACCAATTAAAGTTGCAATTGAATTAGAAAAAAATAATTTCAAAGGTAAATTTATAACTTTTGGTTCTTATTTTGAAATTGGTAGTAATACAATTGAAAAGAAATTTTCAGAAAGTGAAGTGGTTTTTTCAAAGGGGAACGTTCCAAATCATTATTGTAATTCTAAAAGAATGCTTTCCAGATTTATTTCTGGACACTTGCATAAGATACAATGGTTTCATTTTATTTTGCCTACAATTTATGGCCCTACAGAAAATCCAATTAGATTAATTCCATATTTAATTAATTCTATTTTAATTAATGAACCCATAAAAGTAACTAGTGGAACGCAACTTAGACAATATATTCATATTGAAGATGTAATAGATTTAATTACTAAAATTTTACATGATATAAGTGAAGGAAATATTTATAATGTTGCACCAAATAATTCTATTAGTATAAAAGAATTAATAGAAACCATATTTGAAACGATGAGTTACAATGATGAGAATGTTTCAATTATAAGCAGAGTTGATGAAAATATGAAATATCTTTCTTTAGATACCACTAAAACCCAAAAGGTTTTTAATTGGGAACCAAAAATTAATTTAATTCAAGGAATAAAAACCTACTTAAAAAATGATAAAAGATAAAATTCAAATAATAAAAAGAAATAAAATTGAAGATAGTCGTGGTTGGTTTTTAAAGGTAATTACCGGAACCGAATCAAATTTGCCAAAGAGTACTGGTGAGGTATATTTAACTTTGGCTAATCCTGGGGAAATGAAAGGAGGTCATTATCATCTACTTGCTAATGAATGGTTTACTCTTATAACAGGTAATTGTCTTTTAAAACTTCAAGATGTTAAAACAAAAGAATATAAAGAGATTGTTTTAAATTCAAATGATCCGGTGACTATCTATGTGCCTTATGGTATTGCACACGCTTTTTTCAATACAAGTAAAGAGGCTGATTTTATATTGTTGGCATATTCAGATCAATTATTTAATCCCGTTGATACCATTAATTTTAGCTTCTGATGTCTAAATATTTAGCCTCCATATATAATTATTTATTTAATTCTATCAATGCAATTGTTATGATTGTAAATGGAATAATAATGGTTCCTATCTATTTTAAGTTTATGTCCGTTTCAACTTATGGGGCTTGGTTGGCAACCGGCAATGTGGTAGCAATGCTAGGCTTGGTTGAATCTGGATTCGCGGGTGTTATTACGCAAAAAATGTCGGTATCGTTAGCCAAAAATGATGATAAGAATTTTTTTCAGTTGGCAAGTGCAAATATTTATGCAGCTTTAATAATGGCGGTAGCTTTATTATTACTGGGATTATCCATTTCCCCTTTTATTGCGGGCTGGATTAATGCAGAAGAATCAGTTAAAAGAGCAATTACTATAGCCTATGTAGTAAGTCTTTCTTCTGCGGCTGTTTCTTTATTAGTTTCCCTGTTGGGCGCATTCCCTCAGGTTTGGCAAAAAACCAAAACGGTAGGGTTAATTGCAACCGGTGTCAATATTCTTGGTGTAGTATCTTTGGTAATTTATTTATATGCAGGTTTTGGGGTGGTTTCTTTGGCTATGGGGTATTTAACTCGATCAGGATTGAATCTGATTGGTCAAGGTGTCTGGGTATTACTGGAATGGAGAAAGCGAGAACTCACAATGCCTGTATTCAATTTTATTGTTACCAAAAATTTAATGAGAGATTGTTTATATCCATTTTTATCCAGAATATCAGGAGTGCTAATGGGTAACTCTCAAAGTTTTATTATTGCAATATTTATTAACCCAACACTTGCTGCTGTTTATGATATTACCAGTAAAATAGCAGCTGTTGCCTGTAACTTTGTAAGTATGGCAAATGGTTCCTTCTTTGCCTTATTTTCTCTCACATTTGCAAGTAAAAACAGGGAGGATGTTAATAAATTGATAAAAAATGTATCAACATTCTTTTTAACCATGTTATTTTCTGTTTTGCTATATGCACTCGTATTTTCGGAATCGATTGTTCATTTTTGGGTGGGACTAGATAAATATGGTGGAAATCTTCTTTTGGGGTTCATTGTTCTCGCACTTTTAATTACGCAACTAAAACAGTATTTTAATAATTTATTATATACTGGTGGGTTAATTAATAAATCAGCTAAATTAGATGTGCTGAGTATGATATTTTTTGTAGGTTTGTTATTGTTAATTATTAAACCTACGCAGATATACGCTATACCTCTCGCGGGTATTATTACCGGAGTCGTATTTATAGGTTTGTATTTGTTAATGTTGAAAAAGGCGTTGTATGTTGATATAAATATAATACTCCGACAATGTCTTAAATTGTTACTAATCACATTGCCGTTTTTCTTGATTCATTTTTTACTGATAATTAATTTATTGAAATTTAATATATTTATTTTATACCTAATCATTTTTACAATCGTCTATTTTATTGTAATTGGATTTGCTAATAAGCAGTTTGTTAAAATATTAATATCAAAATTGAGATATGGAAAAAAATAATAAGATATTGTTTATCCCGGATGCCTATTTAGGAAGCGCTTCAGGCGCCATTGTAACACAAATAGCAAAAAAAATTTTACAGGAAATTGGAAATGAAGTGTCAATTTTTTCAGATGATATAAATGAAGATATTGTAGAAGTAGATGGGACAAGGCTTTATCATAGAATGAAATATAATGGCTTTGCTAACTGGAGAGAAGAAAAGTACATTAAAGAATATGAGCATGTTTTAAAGGATTCTAAAGCAACTATAGTGTTCACAATTGGATCGATAACAAACAAAAATCTATGTTATTTAGAAATAGCAAAACAAAGAGGGTTAAAAGTGATATCTAAAATATTTATGCAGGATTTCTTTTGTGTAAAATACTATGCCAATGATTCAAAAGGGCCTTGTACCAAGTGTTTGGATAATAATTATTTTGAGGCTTACCGAAATAAGTGTACAAAGGAAGAAAAATTTAGTTATATCAAAACGTTTTCCTACATTCAGATTCGTAAACGCCTGGAAAAAATTCTTCCTAAAATTGATTATGTCATTACTTCAACAAATGAACAAATTGGGTTTTATAATAAGTTTGGGATTCCAAAAGAAAAATGTATAAAGACTCCATTGTTTTTCGATAGAGAAAGACTTAAAGAGATTGAACCAACCATGGGTGATTATTTTATTTGTATAGCACAAAACAGACTAGAGAAAGGATTTCATTTTTTGAAAGATATTTTAGCAAATTGTGATTCTTCAATTAAAATTATTGCGGCCTATAATAATAAAGACCAAGCAAAAATTGCTATTGAAAAAAATGGTTTTCAAAAATTTATTGATAAAGGTTTGCTTGTAATTGAATATGATTTAAAATGGGAAAATGGTTTAGCTGAATTGGTTGCAGGTTCTAGAGGGGTAATCATTCCTTCTATTTGGCCCACTACAACTGAATTTGGACTATTAGAAGCTTTGGGATATAGGAAGCCAGTATTTACTTTTGATTTAGGCATTCATCATGAGGTAATATTGAATGGTATAAATGGTTTTGTTTCTTCTTTAGGAGATTTTAAAAATATTGCTGATCAATTGAAAGAAGTGAAAAATAATGATGACTTATATAATTCTGTTTCCAAAAATGCATTTATGCTATTTGAAGAATTAACCAATTGGAAAAATTGGAAAAGCACATTACAAGAAATGGGATTATGATAAATAATGGGCAATTAAGTACCTTAATGAATAGGAAGTTGTCTTATTCTGTTTGGGAATATATACTGCGATTATCTACTGTGGCATTGCTTGCACTAATTAGTTTTGTTTTATTAAGTAACAAAACAAATGCTTTAAACAGTTTTATATGGAGCTCTATTGCGTTTCTTATAATTACTATTTTTTCAACTTTAATTTTATTGAAAAGCCCGAAATGGCTTTGGCTATTTGTATCAGCTTATTTAATAAAACTAACAATAGGGTTGGTGCATTACCTGTATTTTATTGATCCTTTATATTTTGAATCTTCTGGTGGATATAAGGCACTAACCTATGAGTTTGAAAGTGTTTTTGATGGAATTATTACGTTTGCAAATTTAAAATTAGATCATGGCATATTTTATTTTGAAAGTTCAGTTATAGAGGCTTCACATCCGGAAATATTGAGTTTAATAAGTATTCCTTTTATGTTTTTCGGAGACTATGTGTTAACCATATCTCCGATAAATTCTTTCTTTAGTTTATTAATTTCAATCAACATTTTTTTAATTTCAAAATACAAGTATAAATTTAGTGATAAAACGTTAAAATATATTGCTCTTGTAACTGCATTCTTTCCAATAACGCTTTTATCATCACTGCTATGGAGAGATGTTGTAGGCATTTCCTTTATGTCTATAGGTCTTACTTTAATATATTTTGCAAAGAGATCAGTTACACAATATTTGATGCTAATAGTTGCTTGCTATTTATTTTATTTGCACAGATCCATTTATCCAATATTGTTATTATTAGCTTATGTTATTGATATCGTACTTAACCAGAACAATAAAAGAAAAGGAATAGATTTATTATATAGAATATTGACTATTGTTTTTGTAATTGTATTACTTCCTTTAATTATTAATTTAGCCAATACAGAAGCAAACGAATCTATGGCAGGAGGAATATTCAATTTTAATATATTAATTCTTCCGGTCAAAATTTTATTGGGTATAATTGGGCCATTTCCTTGGATAAATTTCCTACTTTATGAATCAATTCCTGCGTATGCATATCAATTACAAGATTATTTTCAAGGTACATTTAATATTGCTTTTGTAATATGTTTTATACTTTTCAGGAAAAAATATTTTAAGAAGGAAAATTTGAATTTGTTAAACCTAATGGGATTATTTTTAATTATCTCAGGTTTGTTTAACTCATTTATGCATATGCCTTATGTGGCTTTTGGTTTTATGTTTTTAACACCTTTGTTATTAACAGAAATAAATTTATCAAAATTTAAGAAAATTTATATTTACTCATTCATTGCATTAGTTTTATTAAATCTTATTATTATTGTGGTTATTGGTAATTTGGGGATTTCATCTTTATGGAAGTAATTATTTAATTTATTAAAACATGTTATTTATATGAAAATAATTGTAAGTGGAGGTTTGGGAAATCAAATGTTTCAATATGCATTATATCTTTCCTTAAAGGAGAAAGGGAAAAATGTAAAATTAGACACCTCTTTATTCAACTTTGCAAAAATGCATAACGGCTATGAATTAGAAAGATGTTTTGGTTTAAATATTCCAAAAGTGAAAGTCACTAACTGGGGAATATTAAAACTTAGAACCATTTTAAAATATAAGTTTAAATCAATTGTTTATAATGATAAATTGAATTACGATGAACAAGTATTTAAATCGAAATGCACCTATTTGAATGGATCTTGGCAGAGTGAGATGTATTTTAAACAAATTGAGAATAGTGTACGTGAGGCATTTGTATTTAAAAATATAGATGTTGAGAATCAAAAAGTAGCTAAAGAAATACATTCAACAAAATCTGTTTCCTTACATATTCGTCAAGGTGATTATCTGGAAAATAGTATTTATGCAGGCGTTTGTACAGAAGAGTATTATTTAAACGCTATCAATAGTTTAATCCATGAAATTGGTAATGAACAGAACACAATGTTCTATGTTTTTTCAGATGATAAAGCATTTGCAAATCAATTTATTAATAAATTAAATTTAAACGCAAGGCTAGTGGATTTTAACAATGGAGTCAATAGTTACAAAGATATGTACTTAATGAGTTTATGTAAACATAATATCATAGCAAATAGTTCCTTTAGTTGGTGGGGGGCTTGGCTTAATAATAATCCCAATAAAATTGTTATTGCTCCCAATCGTTGGTTTGGTAATGGGCATAAAGAAAGCTATAAAGATATTGTTCCTAAATCATGGATAAAGATTTAATAAATATGATAAAACCAACTATTTCATTTTACATTTCACATTAGTAATTAAAAAAAATATATTTTTAAAAAGCTATTTATAGAATACTTAATTAAACTTATGAACAAAATAAAAAGAATCATTAACAATCCATACTGGATACTCTACTATTTTTTATTGGCTACAAAGGTTTCAAGAATTACACCTGATAAGTGGTATTTGAAATTGCAATATCGTTGTTTCTTTAATAAAAAACTTAACTTAAAAAACCCAAAAAGTTTTAATGAAAAACTTCAGTGGTTAAAACTTTATGATAGAAAACCAGAATATATCAAAATGGTTGATAAACATGAAGTAAAACAATATGTCGCAAATATTATTGGAGAAGAATATATTATTCCTACTTTAGGTATTTGGGATAAGTTTGATGATATTGATTTTGATAAATTACCAATGCAATTTGTATTAAAATGTACTCATGATAGTGGTAGTACTATAATTTGTAGTGACAAGTCAAAATTTGACTTTTCTGTTGCAAAACAGAAACTTTCCAACTTTCTAAAAAACAGTCATTACTTACCAAGTAGAGAATGGCCCTATAAAAATATAAAACCTAAAATTATTTGTGAAAAGTATATAGAAGATGTTTCTGGTGCAGAACTTAAAGATTATAAATTCATGAGTTTTAATGGTGAAGTGAAATGTTTATTTGTTTGTCTTAATAGGAGAAAAATTACGGGTTTAAACGTAGACTTTTATGACATGGAGTGGCTTCCTATGCCTTTCGAAAGGCACTATGCAAATAGTGGTACTCTAATTCCTAGACCTAAGTTTTTTGATAAAATGGTTGAATTTTCAGAAAAATTATCGAAAAACATTCCATTTGTAAGAGTAGATTTTTATGAAACTAATGGAAAATTATATTTTGGAGAATTGACTTTTTTCCCTGGCTCAGGCTGGGAAGAATTTACTCCAGAAGAGTGGGATTATAAATTAGGCAGTATGATTAAATTGCCAATGAATAAAGTTTATTAGATAGATGAAGATTTTAATTGTAGGTGATTTTAAGCACGAAATGTACTCCAAAGCACTTTTTAATGCTTTTAAAAGAATTGAAAATGATGTTCATCCATTTATGGTAGATGAGTTTAACTACAAAGGCAATAATAATATTTTTTATTTCTTGGAAAGGTTTCAAAACAGATTTCTAATAGGGCCAAAAATTTGTCAAATAAACAGTGCATTGTTGGAAATGGTTAAAGAGCAAAAACCCGATTTGGTTTTTCTTTATAGAACCGTTGAAGTTAATGCTAAATTGATAAGTAAAATTAAAAGTTTGGGTTGTATAATATTTTCATACAACAACGATGATCCTTTTAGTGGTATTCCATCAAAAGCTTACTGGCGAAATTACTTAAAGACCGCAGCTATTTGTGACCATAATTTTGTTTACAGACAAAAAAACAGAATCGATTTTGAAAAAATTGGAATTGAGAATGTTAGCATATTAAAACCCTATTATATAAAAGAAAATAATTTTCCTATAGTTGGTGATAAGTTAATGGATGTAGTTTTTATTGGTCATTTTGAAAATGATGGCAGAGATAAATATATTAAAGCTCTGATAGATGCGGGTGTAAATATTACGGTTTTTGGTGATGAAATGTGGAAACAAGCGCCTTTATATGAAGAAATAAAGTTTGTTCTGAAAGAGTCTAAACGCGGCGCAGAATATAATATATCTCTAAATGAGGCAAAAATAGCCCTTGTATTTTTATCTAAAATAAATAGCGATACCTATACCAGAAGATGTTTTGAAATTCCGGCAACAAAAACATTAATGCTTAGTGAATATACCAGCGACTTGAACTCCATGTTTGAAGCTGATAAAGAAGCCGTTTATTTTACTTCTAGTGAAGATCTTGTACAAAAATGTAAAAATCTTTTAAATAATCCATCTATAATTAGTGAGATTGGAGATGCTGGATACAATAAGCTTTTGAAAGATGGTCACAGTATTGAAAGTAGAGCTAAAGAGATATTAACGAGATATTCACAAGTAAAAAAATAAATTGATTATAGTATGAGTAATAATTATTTGATTTCAATATGTATTCCAAGTTATAACAGGCCAGAAGAATTGGGAAGACTGTTGGAAAGTATAGACAGTGAAAAGAAGGAGCTAATTCAGATTGTAATCTGTGAAGATAAGTCACCAAAAAGGGACGATATCGGAATTGTAGTGGACAACTACAAAAAACAAACTACTTATGATGTAAAATATCTGGAGAATCTTCAAAATTTAGGATATGATAAAAATTTACGCGAGTTATTTCAACATGCAGATGGAGAATATGTATTGTTTATGGGAGACGACGATATGTTCATTCCAAAGGCACTTGATAACTATATTGTTTTTTTGAATCAACATAAGGATTGTGGTTATATATTGCGTTCATACAGAAATATTTATAAAGATGGTTCTACAGAATATTTCAAATATTATAAAAGTAATACGAAATTTGATGCAGGAGTAAATACCTATATTGAATTGTTTGATAAAAGTGTATTTATTTCTGGATTTTGTATAAAAAGAGAGTATTCGCTGCCTTTTATGACTGATGAATTGGATGGTTCGCTCTTATTTCAATTATATCTGCTAGCTGAAGTGTGTATAAGATATCCGTCTGCATATTGTGAGATTCCGCTAACGCAAGCTGTTGTTGGAAATTCGGTACCAATGTTTGGAAGTAGTGAAGCTGAAAAAGGATTATATACTCCAGGATCAATAACCATTGAAAATTCTATTAATTTTCTAAAAATGTATTTTAAAGTTATTAAATATGTTGATAAAAATAATGGAATTAATTCCTTAGATACTATTCAAAAAAACATGTCTAAATATTCATACCCTTCTATCGCAATTCAATGGGAGAAAGGTAGAAAAGAATATAAAAAATATGTGTGTGAATTACGAAAGATTGGAATGGATAAATCTATTTATTTTGAAATTTATAATATTGGATTGTTGTTGTTTGGGAAAAAAATCTGCGATAATTTAATTAGATTTATCAAGAGAATACTAGGAAGAAGGCCTAAATTATAAAGTATGTTAGAATTAATTAACTATTTATTTTTTTAATTATTGTTAGTTTTAGGGAAGTGTAATAAATAAGCAAGAACACTACCCTACACTAGTTGAGTATTGCTAATTAGGATTTAATATAGTTGAGTAATTCAAATAGAAACTTTAATAAATGAGTTTAAAAGTAAAATTTAATTTATGATATTAGGAATCGACGCAACAAATATTCGGTCTGGTGGTGGATTAACCCATTTAAAGGAAATTTTGTTGAATGCAGAGCCTAAACAATATGATTTTCAAAAAGTAATTGTTTGGTCAAATAATGAAACATTAGCAATGCTGCCAGATTATCCATGGCTACATAAAGAAACTCATAAATGGTTGAATACGTCTTTTTTGTTTTCTTTCTTGTTTCAGATATTGTTATTATCCAAAATTGCCATAGTAGAAAAATGCGATCTTCTTTTTATTCCAGGCAGCACATTTTTGGGGAACTTTCAAAATATTGTTTCGATGAGCCAAAATATGTTGCCTTTTGAAAAAGAAGAGAGCAGCCGTTTTCCAGGTTGGAAATCAAGATTCCGTTTTAAATTACTTTCTTTCACACAAGGAAGAACATTTAAAAAATCTCATGGGGTGATTTTCTTAACAAGATATGCCAAAGATTATATTTCCAATTCTATTGGTCTTAAAAATGATTCGTTAGTTATTCCTCATGGTATTAATTTATCCTTTTTGAATGAGCCAAAAGTTCAAAAAGAAATTAGCGACTTTTCTGTAGAGAATCCTTATAAATTATTATACGTCTCAATTATAACTGTTTATAAGCACCAGTGGAATGTAGCAGAAGCGATTTTAAGATTAAGAAAAGAGGGCTATCCTATCACTTTAGAATTAGTTGGAGGCTATACTTTAGAATCCTTAGTAAGACTGCAAGGAATACTGAAAAATGATACTGAAAGTTGTATAGTATATAATGGTCAAATACCGTATGAAAATTTAGAAAAAATATATAAAAGTGCGGATGGCTTTATTTTTGCATCATCGTGTGAAAACATGCCAATTATTTTAATTGAAGCCATGACATCAGGATTGCCAATTGCCTCGTCAAATATGGGGCCAATGCCGGAGGTTTTAGGCGAAGCCGGATTTTACTTTAATCCTTTAAAAACCAATGAAATTTATTTAGTTATAAAACAAATGATGGATTCTGTTGAATTAAGAGCAAAGAAATCATTAGAATCTTATAATAAATCAATCAATTATACTTGGAAAGATTGCTCAGAAAAAACTTTTGAATATTTATCCAAAACAGCAAAACATTTATAATATGAAAATTCAAAATAAAATACTTCTCATAACTGGAGGAACTGGTTCATTTGGACATGCTGTACTCAATCGCTTCCTACATTCCGACCATTTCAAAGAAATCCGTATTTTTTCTCGTGATGAAAAAAAACAGGATGACATGCGAAACCAGTTGAAAAATGAAAAATTGAAGTTTTATATCGGTGATGTAAGAGACTATGCTGGCGTAGAACGTGCTATGCGCGGTGTTGATTATGTGTTTCATGCTGCGGCATTGAAGCAAGTTCCTTCTTGTGAGTTTTTCCCATTGGAGGCTACCAAAACAAATGTATTTGGGACTCAAAATGTGATTGATGCTGCAGTGGCTAATCAAGTTGCTAAAGTGATTTGCTTAAGTACAGATAAGGCAGCCTATCCTATTAATGCGATGGGGATTTCTAAAGCATTAATGGAAAAGGTAGCAGTTGCGGCATCAAGAAACATTCCTAATAATGATACAACAGTTTGTTTAACGCGCTATGGAAACGTCATGGCCTCAAGAGGATCCGTAATTCCGCTGTTTTTAAATCAAATTAAGTCTGGGCAAACCCTAACTATTACGGATCCGAATATGACGCGTTTTTTAATGTCATTGGATGAGGCGGTAGAGTTGGTTTTATTTGCTTTTGAGCATGGCAATCAAGGAGATTTGTTTGTCAACAAAGCACCTGCAGGAACCATTGGTGATTTAGCGCAAGCCTTGAAAGAATTAAGCAATGCAACTAATGAAATAAAAGTAATTGGAACCCGACATGGTGAAAAGTTATATGAAACATTGTGTACCCGTGAAGAAATGGTCAAGGCTGAAGACATGGGTGATTTTTATAGAATTCCGGCTGACAATCGTGATCTGAATTATGCACAATATTTTTCAGAAGGGGAGCAAGATATTTCATTGATTGAAGATTATCACTCGCACAATACCGAACAATTGGGTGTGGAAGGAATGAAAAAACTGCTTGCGCAATTGCCACTAATCAAAAAAGAAATTTTTGGTGAAGATGTGGCTCAAATGCCAGGCTAGTTTAGTGTTCAGTATGTAATAATCAGTTTTAGTTTTTTATAATGGATATACTTCCGCAACTAATTAAAGGGAATAGTCACACGGACGACAGAGGAACTTTGCAGTTCAACAATGACTTTAATGCATTAGGAATAAAGCGCATGTACACCATTCAGAATAGAGACACTACATTTATTAGGGGATGGCAAGGGCATAAAATTGAGCAGCGTTGGTTTTTGGCGGTGCAAGGTTCTTTTAAAATTACGCTGATTGCTATTGATGATTGGCTAGCTCCTTCTGTTAATTTATTGAAATCTCATTTTCTTTTAGATTCGAAAACCATGGATATTTTGAATGTACCCCCTGGTTATGTATCTAGTATTCAATCAGTAGAGGTAGATTCCAAATTATTGTTGCTATCTGATTATACTTTAGCTGAGATTGAAGATGAATACCGATTTAATATCAATTATTTTACACCATAAAAAGGGATTCTCTTTTATAAAATAAAATTATGCTAAAAATAGGAATTACAGGACAAGCCGGATTCGTTGGCAAACACTTGTTCAATACGTTGGCTCTCTTTCCAGAGGAGTTTGAACGAGTAGATTTTAAAAAACATTTTTTTGACGATGCTGTAACACTGAATAGTTTTGTGTCGCAATGTGATGTGATTGTTCATTTGGCAGCTATGAACCGTCACAATGAACCGCAAGTTATTTACGACACCAATGTAGGTTTAGCTTCAAAGTTGGTCCGTGCCTTGGAAGAAACAAATAGCAAAGCGCATGTTGTATTTTCCTCATCCACGCAAGAAGAACGAGATAATCTTTATGGTAAATCCAAAAAAGAAGCAAGAGGGCAACTAGCAGAATGGGCAAAAAGATCAGGAGGGAAATTTACTGGAATGATTATTCCTAATGTTTTCGGACCTTTTGGGCATCCTAATTACAACTCGGTCATCGCTACTTTTAGTCATAAAATAGCCAGAAATGAAACGCCAACGATTGATGTTGATGGTGACTTAAAGCTTATTTATGTAGGTGAACTGGTAGATCAAATTTTAAAAGAAATTAGATCTGGGGATAGTAAAGAAGAAGTGGTAGTTGCGCATACGGCGGAATCTAAAGTTTCGCAAATTCTATTTTTGTTAGAAAAATACAAAGCAGACTACCAAGACAATGGAATCATTCCCGCTTTAAACAGTACGTTTGAAGTAAATCTATTCAATACGTTTCGTTGTTATATGGATATCGCCAGTCATTTTCCGGTAAAATTCACACAACATACGGATCCAAGAGGTGCGTTTGTAGAAGTGATTCGATTGAATGTAGGCGGACAAGTTTCGTTTTCAACAACGGTGCCTGGTATTACCAGGGGAAATCATTTTCATACCCGAAAAATTGAACGTTTTGCAGTTATTAAAGGAAAAGCATTAATTCAACTAAGACAAATAGGTACTCAAGACACTCATGATTTTTATTTAAATGGTGATGAACCTGCTTATGTAGACATGCCAGTATGGTATACACACAATATTAAAAATGTAGGTGACGAGGAATTATATACTATTTTTTGGATTAATGAGTTTTATGATCCAAATGATCCAGATACGTATTTCGAAAATGTGTAAAAAAAAAATTTTACGCCGATATCGCAGATTTTCGCTGAATATTTAATTGAAATTATGGCTTATGGAAGAAAATGATATTACCTATATAATTAGAGGATGTGTGTTTTTGGTTTTTAGTAAGCTAGGGCCAGGCTTGCTTGAATCAGTCTATGAAGCGGCTTTAGTTCACGAACTTAAAAAGTATGATCTTGAAGTAAAAAGTCAAGTCGTGCTTCCAGTGTTGTATGATGGGATTAATTTAGAAATTGGATTTAGATTGGATATTTTAGTAAACGAAAAAGTTATTATTGAAATAAAATCCGTAGAGGATTTATCTAAATTACATTTTAAACAACTTTTAACTTATTTAAAATTGTCAGGAAAGAAAGTAGGTCTACTAGTGAATTTTAATTGTGAAAATATCACACAAAACATAAAAAGAATTGTAAATGATTTTTAATTAAATCGGAATAAAAATCTGCGGAAATCAGTGAGATCTGCGCGAAAGAAAAAACAATGAAAGACAGATTAAAAGTAATGACAGTGGTCGGAACAAGACCGGAAATTATAAGACTATCTCGAGTAATGGCGGCTTTAGATCATTCAGAAGCCATTGAGCACATTATAGTGCATACGGGTCAAAATTATGATTACGAATTAAACCAAATCTTTTTTGACGATTTGGGGATTCGCAAACCAGACTTTTTCTTGAATGCAGCAGGAGCTACAGCAACAGAAACTGTAGGTCAGATACTTATAAAAATAGATCCATTATTGGAAACTGAAAAACCAGATGCTTTTTTAGTTCTTGGCGATACTAATAGTTGTTTGTGTGCCATTCCAGCCAAAAAACGACACATTCCAATTTTTCATATGGAAGCAGGAAACCGTTGTTTTGACCAACGTGTGCCTGAGGAAACCAATCGTAAGATTGTAGATCATGTATCGGATATTAACTTGACATATAGCGACATAGCTAGAGAATATTTGCTTAGAGAAGGTTTGCCAGCTGACAGAATCATTAAAACTGGATCTCCCATGTTTGAGGTGTTACATCATTATCTGCCTTCAATCCAATCTTCCGATGTTTTAGAAAGACTAGGCTTAGAAGAAGGAAAGTTTTTCGTTGTTTCTTCGCACCGAGAAGAAAATATCAACAGCGACAAAAACTTTCAAGGATTGATGGATAGCTTGAATTTGATTGCTGAAAAATATGATTACCCAATTATTGTAAGCACGCATCCGCGAACACGCAATATGATTGACAAGAAAAATATCGACATGCATAAAAACATTCAATTTTTGAAGCCATTAGGTTTTAACGATTACAATGCATTACAAATGCGATCGTTTGCAGTACTGTCCGATTCTGGAACCATCTCGGAAGAATCCTCGACGCTAAATTTTAGAGCGTTAAACATTAGAGAGGCTCACGAAAGACCAGAAGCAATGGAAGAAGCATCAGTAATGATGGTAGGATTGAATCCAGAGCGTATTATGCAAGGATTGGTGCAGTTACAATATCAAAAAGTAGGTGAAGCACGAAATTTTAGGTCTGTTGCGGATTACTCTATGCCTAATGTATCTGAAAAAATGGTACGAATCATTTTGAGTTATACGGATTATATTAAAAGAACCGTTTGGAGCGAATAATAAAATGAAAATACTTTTTTTGACTATGGTTAAAATTAATTCCTTTTCTGATAGAGGAATTTATACGGATCTTCTTTCTAAATTTTATGAGGAGGGTCACGAAGTTTTTGCTGTATGTCCTGTTGAGCGTAGAGAAAAAAAGAAAAGTTTTGTTAGAATCGAAAATGAAGGTGCTATTCTAAGTGTGCGAACGCTTAACCTTCAAAAAACGAATCTTATAGAAAAAGGTTTGGGTACATTAGCGATCGAGTATCAATTTCTGGCTGCTATAAAAAAGCATTTTTCAGCTATAAAGTTTGATGTTATTATCTATTCCACACCGCCAATTACTTTTTCCAAAGTTATTAGTTTTATAAAGAAAAGAGACAATGCTTATGCCTATTTACTGCTGAAAGATATCTTTCCTCAAAATGCAGTTGATATGAAAATGCTTAAAGAAAATGGCATACTTCATAAAATGTTCATTAAAAAAGAAAAAAAGTTATATGATCTTTCGGATACAATAGGGTGTATGTCCGAAGCAAACAAAAAATATATTCTACAGCATCATTCCGCTATTGATGAGAGAAAAGTAGAAATTAACCCTAATTCTATTCGACCTTTTATTTTCTCTCAGACACTAGCAGAAAAAAAGGATATAAAGTTGAAATACAAGCTTCCATTAGACAAAAAAATCTTTGTTTATGGGGGGAATTTAGGGAAACCGCAAGGAATTGATTTTTTATTAGAAACGATATCTTTGGCTAGTAACAAAAACGTATTTTTTTTAATTGTTGGTTCGGGGACTGAGTATAATCGAATTAAAAATTGGTTTTCAGCAATTAAACCTAAAAATGCCATACTGTTGGCAGGATTACCTAAGCAGGATTATGATTTACTATTAAATGCTTGCGATGTCGGGATGATCTTTTTGCATGCAGCTTTTACAATACCTAATTTTCCATCTCGATTATTGTCGTATTTAGAAATGAAGATGCCAATACTTGCAGCAACAGATGCTAATACTGATATTGGGACTGTCATCGAAGAAAATAAATGCGGTTACTCTGTAATTTCAGGTGACCATGAAATGATGCAAAAAGCAATTGAAAATTTAATTTCAAATGATGAGAATTATCTTGAGATGAAAGAAAATGCATGGAGCTTATTACAAAAAGAGTATAAGGTCGAACGTTCTTACGAATTAATAAAGAATAAAATAAATGTATAAATCATTTTTGAAACTTGTCATAGACTTTTTAGTTTCATTTGTTGCTTTAGTATTACTTTGTCCATTACTTTTGGTGTTAACGTTGTTTTTGACATTAGCTAATCAAGGAAAGCCTTTTTTCTTTCAGTTGCGGCCGGGAAAAAACGGAAAAATATTTAAAATTGTCAAGTTCAAAACCATGAATGACAAGAAAGATGCGCTAGGGAATCTCCTTCCGGATGCGGAACGTTTGACAAAAATTGGTGCATTTGTACGTAAAACATCATTAGATGAAATCCCTCAATTGATAAATGTTATCAAAGGGGATATGAGTTTAATCGGACCAAGACCGCTCTTGGTTCAATACTTGCATTTGTATTCTGATTTTCAAAGGAGACGACACGAGGTAAAGCCAGGAATAACAGGTTGGGCACAAGTGAACGGGCGTAATGCGATTAGTTGGGATAAAAAATTCGAATTGGATGTATGGTATGTAGATCATATTTCTCTATTATTAGATTTTAAAATAATTATGTTTACCATTAAAAAAGTGATTTATAGAGAAGGGATATCTCAAGAAGGGCAAAAGACAATGGAAGCTTTCACAGGAACTAAAAAGTAAAATAATGAAAAATATTGCAATTATTGGTGCGGGTGGTTTTGGTCGAGAAGTGAAAACCATTCTCGATTCTATAAATAAAGTTACTCCGTCCTATTTTTTTGTTGGGTTTTATGATGATGGGTTACAAAAGGGAGAGATTGTAAATGGATTTCCAGTTTTAGGAGGAGTAGAAGATATTAATGAAATCAATGAAGATTGTTCAATCGTTATTGCTATTGGCGACCCAAAAATAAAATTCAGTATTTTTAATAAAATTAGAAATACTAAAATTGATTTTCCAAATATCATTCATCCTAATGTTTTAATATCAGATGATTTTGTAGATATTGGAGTTGGCAATATAATCTGTGCTGGATGTATTATTACCTGTAATATTGTTATTAAAGATTTTGTAATATTAAACTTAATGTGTACTGTTGGTCATGATACTACAATAGCTTCATTTTCTTCATTCATGCCTTCAGTAAATATTTCTGGTGAAGTCTTAATTGAAGAAAGAGTGTATGTTGGAACTGGAGCAAAAATAATTAATCAACTTGAAATAGGACAAAATACAATTGTTGGTGCTGGGGCAGTTGTTTCAAAGTCATTACCAGAAAATTGTACAGCAGTAGGAATTCCTGCAAAACCGATTAAATTTCATGATATTTAGCAATTTAATCTCTTAATTTTGGCTGGAAAACAATTGTTTGATTTTTTATTTTCTTTTTTGCTTTTAATTTTAATTGGCTGGATTATTATTATTTTATGGATTATTGCATCATTAGATACGAAATCAAATGGTCTTTTTTTTCAGAATAGAATTGGAAGATACGGTAAACGGTTTGCTATTTTTAAAATAAAAACGATAAGAAGTAAAACAGGACACATTTCAAAGTTCGGTAGGCTTTTAAGAAAATCTAAATTAGATGAGTTGCCTCAATTGCTTAATGTTTTGAAAGGGGAAATGAGCTTTGTTGGACCTAGGCCAGACATTCCGGGATATTATGATGTTTTAGAGGGTGAGGATAAAAAAATATTGAATCTTAAGCCCGGATTGACAAGCGAAGCCTCTTTAAAATACTTTAATGAAGAGCAAATTTTAAAGGAACAACGAAATCCTTTGGAATATAATGATTCCATATTATTTCCAGATAAAGTAAAAATGAATCTGAACTATTATTATATCCACAGTCTTTATGGAGACATAGAAATTATTTGTAAAACACTATTTAGATATATAAAATGAATAACGAAAAAATATGGCTTTCTTCCCCGCACATGGGAGGAACCGAACGCAACTACGTACAAGACGCTTTTGACACCAATTGGGTAGCGCCATTGGGTCCTAATGTTACAGGATTAGAACAGGATTTAGAGGGCTACTTAGGCCATGAAGCGCATGTAGGAGCGCTGAGTTCTGGAACAGCAGCCATTCATTTGGGCTTAGTTTTACTAGGTGTTCAAGCTGGAGACACGGTATTGTGTCAAAGCATGACTTTTTCGGCTTCAGCCAATCCTATTTTGTATCAAGGAGCCACTCCCGTTTTTATAGACAGCGAAGAAGACACATGGAATTTGTGTCCTGTAGCGCTTGAGAAAGCAATCACTAGTGAAATTGAAAAAGGGAAAAAGCCAAAAGCCATTATAGCAGTGCACCTTTATGGCGTACCGTATAAAATTGAAGCCGTAAGAGCGGTTGCTGATGCACATGGAATTCCTATTCTGGAAGACAGTGCGGAAGCCTTAGGAAGCAGTTTCAAAGGTCAAAAATGCGGTACTTTTGGGGACATTGGCGTATTGTCTTTCAATGGCAATAAAATTATCACTACTTCTGGTGGAGGTGCTATTGTTATACCAACCGCTGCGTTAAAAGAAAAAGCCATTTTTTTTGCCACGCAATCCAGAGATGCAGCACCTCATTATCAGCACAGCGAAATAGGGTACAACTACCGCATGAGTAATATTTGTGCAGGAATTGGCCGAGGCCAAATGGAAGTGTTGGATGCACACGTACAATTGCGTCGGGAGATGCATGATTTTTATGTTGATGTATTCAAAGATATAGCGGCAGTCACTATTTTTACCGTTCCTAACGCCGACTATTTTGCTAATTATTGGCTAAGCGCTATTTTAGTTGCCCCCAATGCAGCGAGAGGAATCGACCGAGAAGCGCTGAGACTGGCTTTGGATCAGGCTAATATTGAATCGCGTCCGTTGTGGAAACCCATGCATTTGCAACCTATTTTTGAGCGCTATCCGTATTATGGAACCACTGTAGCGGAAACTTTGTTTGACAACGGTTTGTGTTTGCCTTCTGGGTCTAATTTAAGTGATAGCGAAAGAGAAAGAATAAAAGAAGCGGTACTGGCTTTCTTCGCGAAACAGTAAGGGGTTGTGTTTGAAAAGGCGGTAAAAAGTTCAAGTGGTTTGGTTTACGGTTCTCGATACACCCCGCTAAAAAGCGGGCCACTCGAACTGACGCACTCTCGATACACCCCGCAAAAAAAGCGGGCCACTCGAACTGACGCACTCTCGATACACCCCGCAAAAAAAGCGGGCCACTCGAACTGACGCACTCTCGATACACCCCGCAAAAAAGCGGGCCACTCGAACTGACGCACTCTCTATACACCCCGCAAAAAAGCAGGCCACTCGAACTGACGCACTCTCGATACACCCCGCTAAAAAAGCGGGCCATTAGAAGTGATGAGCTTAAAATACACCCGTTTTAAAAAAATTACGTAAAATATGTTCTAAAACATACGCTACAGGTATTTTAATCGTTAAGATATAAAAAAAAACAGTTGCGTACGTGCAACTATTTTATTTCCTATATTTGATTTTTATTTTTCAAAAAAAAACATCACTTAAAATAAGTCCAATTAAATTGAGTACTCCTATAAATAAAAAAGTATCCCAGTTCATTTCTGAAATTACGACAACGTTAAATCGTAGAATGAAGTTGCACAATCTAGGCTATTTACCGCGATGGATTATCGTCAGTATTGATATGCTGGTTTTAATGTTTTGTTTTTTTGCTACCTACATGATATTTAGAGGAATCGGTATGGATTATATCGGCACCTCTCACAATATTACTTTCATTAGTTCTTTTTTTGGGCTTAATTTGTTTTTCTTTTGGTTATTCAGAACTTATTCTGGAATCATTCGGCACTCTTCTAATATTGATGCAGTCAAATTGCTGTTTTCTCAACTCTCTGTTTTGGTTTTGTTTCTCCTTTTTAACTTTATCAGTCAGATTTTTTTCAAACAAAAGCCTTTTTTAAACACCGCTTTATTTATCAATATCGTACTTTCTTTTTGTGCTTTGTTTTTGTATCGCGTGGTAGTGAAGCAAACCTTTGAACTGTACTTCTCCGAAAAAAGCAATGCTAAATTAATGCGCACGGTTATTTATGGTACGGATGCCAATGCGATATCAGTGGCTAACGCCTTAAAGTTTGAAACTCCAACGCGATTTAAAATTGTTGGGTTCGTAGACAAGAACAATCAAAATGCTTCCAAGCGGATGTTGGATTTGCCTATTTTAGTGCAAAAGAAAAAGCTTCCGGCACTAATGCGTTCCATTGGTGCAGAAAGTGTTATTATTGCAGACAAAGGTCTGTCAAGAGAGGAGCAAATAATTATAGTAGATCAATGCTTGGAATACAATTTCAAAGTGTTTACGGTGCCCTTAATTTCGGATTGGGAAAACCAAAAAGAGATTTCCCAGAAAGTGAAGACCATACAAATTGAAGATCTTCTGGAGCGAAAACCAATTGTGCTGGACAGCAAAGGAATTTCCAAACAATTGAAGGATAAGGTAATTTTGATTACGGGCGCAGCCGGTTCAATAGGAAGCGAAATCGTTAGGCAAGTTTTGGTTTTTAATCCAAAAAAAATTATTATGTTGGATCAGGCGGAGACACCGCTCCATCACTTGCAATTAGAAACAGAAAGTATCAGTACTACGGCAAAAATACGAACCGTCATCGGCGATATTCGAAATACCGAGGCAATGGATATGGTCTTTAAAACCTACCAACCCCAAGTGGTCTTTCATGCTGCTGCCTACAAGCACGTGCCGCTGATGGAAGAAAATCCATGTCAAGCTATTTTTACAAACATAAAAGGAACCAAAAATCTCGCCGATTTAGCTTGCTTGTACAACGTGAAAAAATTCGTAATGGTCTCCACAGACAAAGCGGTAAATCCCAGTAATGTTATGGGAGCCAGTAAAAGAATTGCTGAAAAGTATGTGCAGTCGTTGCAACTTCGAGATCAAAAAGAGAAAGGAACGGGTGCCACTAAATTCATTACCACCCGCTTTGGGAACGTATTAGGATCTAACGGCTCGGTAGTTCCTTTGTTTACCAAACAAATTGCCGAAGGTGGACCACTAACCATTACCCACAAAGACATCATTCGTTATTTTATGACCATTCCCGAAGCTTGCCAATTAGTGCTGGAAGCGGGAGCAATGGGAAATGGAGGCGAAATATACATTTTTGACATGGGGAAACCGGTCAAAATTATTGATTTGGCTCGAAAGATGATTAAGTTAGCAGGATTTATTCCAGAGCGAGACATTAAGATTGAGATTGTAGGATTGCGACCGGGAGAAAAACTCTATGAAGAATTACTCAATGACACGTCCAAGTCCATCCCCACACACCATGCTAAAATCATGATAGCACAAGAGATTCAAGAAGAGTTTGAAGCATTACATGCCGATATCAATGAGTTGATCAGTCTGTCTAATTTGTTTGCTAACGAAGCTATAGTGGCTCAGATGAAAAAAATAGTGCCAGAGTTCAAAAGTATGAATTCGACGTACGAGCTGTTAGATAAATAACAACCGGCAGTACAATCAATGCAATAGTATTGATTATTCGCCATATTTAACTCTTTTGTTTTATTCCTGTTTTTTAGTCTATTCAAGGAGGGTTTAATTTTATTTTGGAACTAAACTAAATAGCTTTTGTCAAAAAATGTTAAAGATAGAAGTGTTATACGGTCTCTTGTTTTATGCAACCAAAGCCCTTTTTACAGGATGTTTTCCATTGGATTTTATGATGAAAGCCAGTCTCGAGTAGGGTTTACTCCCGAAAGTTTTATGATACTATAATAATAATGCCTATATTTGCGCCCTTTTTAAATATATTATATGAAATACTTTTCCTTATTAAAAAAATCAATTCCCTTTTTGGTTTTAGTGTTGTTGGCCTCTTGTGCGTCCAAAAAAGACATGATTTATTACCAAGATATTGATGCCTTAGCAGGACAGGAAAAATCAAATTCGTATGAAATTAAAATACAACCCGATGACTTATTGTCTATAATCGTCTCAGCGGAAGATCCTGAGATTGCTTTGCCCTTCAACATGATGTCAGTAAGTGTGCAAAGTGCGCAAAAACTGGATATGGCCAATGGACAGCCTACAATGCAACTGTATTTAGTAGATGCAACTGGGAATATTGATTTCCCGGTATTAGGAAAATTGAAAGTGAGCGGATTGAGTCGCACAGAAGTACTAAATGTGTTGAAGGAGAAGATTGCTAATTACATAAAAAATCCCATTATTATTTTGCGTATTGCTAATTTCAAAGTTTCAGTACAAGGAGAAGTTACAGCGCCCGGGACTTTTGCTGTTGCTTCTGAAAGAATCACGTTGATTGAAGCCTTAACTATGGCCAAAGATTTGACGGTGTATGGAAAAAGAAAGAACATTTTAATTATTCGAGAAATTGATGGGGTCAAATCCTATAATAGAGTGGATATCACTAATTCAGATTTTATGAATACGCCCTTTTATTATTTGGCACAAAATGATGTGGTCTATGTGGAGCCCAACCAAAACAAAATAAACGGATCGGCAGTGGGACCGAGTACGGGGTTGATATTTTCAGTCATGTCCATCTTGATTGCCTTAACCACATTAATTATTACTTCTTCAAAATAAAACAGTTGCATGGAAAATGATATGTTAAATGAAAATGCAGAACAGGATTTTCAAATAAGGGCTGTAATAGATCAGTACGCATCCCATTGGAAATGGTTTGTAATAGGGGTTCTTATCAGTTTGTTTGGTGCTTACGTCTATTTAAGGTACACTGTACCGCAATACCGTGCGGCGACGACGATATTAGTAAAGGATGAAAAGAAAGGCGGACTGTCCTCAGAATTATCTGCATTTGCTGATATGGGAATTGGTGGTGGAAAAAGCAACCTTGACAATGAAATAGAAATACTCAAATCCAGAACTTTGGTAGAAAGTACCGTTCGGAAAATGAATTTGAATATCGCCTTTGTGGTGGAAGGTAAAGTGCTAAGTACCAATTTATATAAAAATGCGCCCATTTTAATCAATTATCTGGAACAGAAGTCTGATTTTTATAATAAAAGCAGGTCTTATCAATTTTTGGCGTTGTCCGAATCTACTTTTCAGTTTGAAGACTTGTTGGGTCAAGGGAACGTGTTGGAAGGAAGTAAAAAAGTTTTTCGCTATGGAGAACCGGTGAAAACAAAGTATGGTACGCTAGTGTTAAATAAATCGTTAGTAAACCCAACGCCCTACAGTGAGGATGTAAAGCCAATCAACATTGTAATCAGTCCGCTAGAAAAGGTAGCGGAGAGTTACAGAGCCCGCTTGCTTGTGTCCCCATTAAGCAAAACCAGCAGTGTTGTCGAACTTTCTCTCGTAGATCCTGTGCTGCAAAAAGCGGAAGATTTTTTAGATAATCTAGTTCAAAACTACAATGAGGATGCTGCCGCTGATAAAAATTTTATTTCTGAAAATACCTCTAAGTTTATAGCCAATAGATTAGCCTTGATCACTGACGAATTGGACGGTGTAGAGCAAAATGTTCAGAATTTTAAAAATGCAAATCAAGTAACGGACATTGAAACGGAGGCGGGACTTTTTATTACGGGGTCTAATGAATACGATAAAAAAGGCATAGAGGCAGATATTCAGTTGAATGTTATTTCGTCTATGGTCGATTTTATTAAAAAAAGCAAGCCGTCTGATTTATTACCTACCAATATTGTAAGCGGGGAAGCCACTGAATTAATAGGATCCTACAATCAATTGGTTTTAGACCGCAATAGAATTTTGAAATCGGCTACTGAGGTTAATCCTGCAGTGGTTAGACTGAATGAACAACTGGCGTCTTTAAAGTCAAATGTGGCATCAAGTTTGAGTCGCATGCAATCCAATTTGAGGATTCAAAAAAGAGATTTAAACAATCAGGAAGGACTTTTGAATCAAAAAATTGGTAAAATTCCGGTTCAGGAACGTCAGTTTAGGGTGATAGCCAGACAACAAAAGGTAAAAGAAGAACTTTATTTGTATTTATTACAAAAGAGAGAAGAAACGGCTATTGCAATGGCAGCTACAGAGTCAGTTGCCAGAGTAGTAGATGCTGCTAAAGGTTCCGATATTCCTGTTGCTCCTAAAAAAAATATTATTTATTTGGGTGCCTTGCTGTTGGGTATTTTGATTCCATTTGGGGTGATTTATGTACTGGATTTGTTAGACACTAAAATAAAAAGCCGACTGGATTTAGAAGGGAAAACATTAATTCCTTTTATAGGAGATGTGCCAACCTCAGATACGCCCTCGGAAATCATCAAATCAGAAAGTCGAACGAGTTCTGCCGAGGCGTTGCGAATTATAAGAACAAACCTAGAGTTTATGCTCAGCAAGGTTCCAGACGGTCAGGCTAAAACTATCTTTTTAACCTCTACTTTTCCCAAAGAAGGAAAAACGTTTGTTTCTGCTAATCTGGCTGCCACTTTTGCACTTTCTGGAAAAAAAGTTTTATTAATAGGAATGGACATCAGGAATCCTAGATTAGATGAATACCTGAGTTTGCCGGATCGCGGTGTTACTAATTATTTGTCTTCTAAAAATTTAGTTCTAGAGGATCTTATAGTAAAATATGATGGTTTTGAAGATTTTCATGTGCTACCTGCTGGTGTAATTCCGCCTAATCCTGCGGAGTTATTGATGAATAAGAAAGTAGATACCCTTTTTGAAACGTTAAAAAATCAATACGACTATATCATTGTAGATACAGCTCCAGTGAGTTTAGTGACAGATACGCTCTTAATTGCTAAGCATGCAGATTGTTTTATTTATGTGGCTCGTGCCAATTTTTTAGAAAAGAGAATGCTGAATATTGCCAACACCTTATACAAAGAGCAAAAGTTGCCGAATATGTGTTTGCTGCTTAACGATACCGATTCTACAAAAGGATATGGATATGGGTATGGCTACGGCGTCAAGATTGAAAAAGAGACTTGGTATAAAAAAATATTTAAAATGTAATTTTCTACCGAACTACTTGTAAAAAGGTTTATAAAGAATTAATTTCTTTGTAAACCTTTTTTTTATTTTAAAGTGTTTTGTCTTTTATAGGTTGATTTAAGCCATGGTAGTATTTCAGATAAGTGAAACAAGTTATTCCTGCTAAAGTGGGATGCGGTATTTGGTGTTGAGTGAAGCACTTTTAAAAGAGAGTGTTTAGCAATTTGTCAAAAAGTAAGCTTGTTGGTGTTGTGAATTAATAGTACAGTCCGTTTTGATCACTTATTTATTTTTTAGCCACTGATTCAAAGGAATCTCAGGGATTGATTCAGTTATTCTAATTCACTTTCTCTTTCATCTTGTGAAACATTGAAATTGGTAGTAAAAATTGGTTTGGTGCTGTCCTATTTAAGCTCTAAAAACTTGTTTGACTTTTAGGTTTCAGAAAAAATATTCCAAGAAAAGTTTCAAACAATTAAGAAATTAAGAAAAAGTTTAGTTGGTGTTTTGCGGGGAAATGAAGCAGTATAATTTTTAAAACTTATATGTTGAAAAATAGTATTCCAAGAAAAGTTTCAAACAATTAAGGAATTAAGAAAAAGTTTAGTTCCTGTTCTACGAGGAAATGAGGCGTTATCAAGCATTAAACTTATATGACTTATATGTTGAAAAATAGTAAACCAAGAAAAGTTTCAAACAATTATGAAATTAAGAAAAAGTTTAGTTGCTGTTTTACGGGGAAATGAAGCAGCACAATTTTTAAAAACTGATGTGACTTATATGTTGAAAAATAGTATTCCAAGAAAAGTTTCAAACAATTAAGAAATTAAGAAAAAGTTTAGTTGGTGTTTTGCGGGGAAATGAAGCAGTACAATTTTTAAAACTTATATGACTTATATGTTGAAAAATAGTAAACCGAGAAAAGTTTCAAGCCAATGAGGAATTTTCAAAAAGTTTAGTTCCTGTTTTACGAGGAAATGAAGCGTTAATAAGCATTAAACTTATATGACTTATATGTTTAAAAAAAATATTCCAAGAAAAGTTTCAAACAATTAAGAAATTAAGAAAAGGTTTAGTTGGTGTTTTGCGGGAAATGAGGCGTTATCAAGCATTAAACTTATATGACTTATATGTTGAAAAATAGTAAACCGAGAAAAGTTTCAAACCAATAAGGAATTAAGAAAAAGTTTAGTTCCTGTTCTACGAGGAAATGAAGCGTTATTAAGCATTAAACTTATATGACTTATATGTTGAAAAAAAATATTCCATGAAAAGTTTTAAACAATTAAGAAATTAAGAAAAAGTTTGGTTCCTGTTCTACGAGGAAATGAAGCAGCACAATTTTTAAAACTGATGTGACTTATATGTTGAAAAATAGTATTCCAAGAAAAGTTTCAAACCAATAAGGAATTAAAAGAAAGTTTAGTTGGTGTTTTGCGGGGAAATGAAGCAGTACAATTTTTAAAAACTTATATAACTTATATATTGAAAAATAGTATTCCAAGAAAAGTTTCAAACAATTAAGAAATGAAGAAAAATTTTAGTTCCTGTTCTACGAGGAAATGAGGCGTTATCAAGCATTAAACTTATATGACTTATATGTTGAAAATAGTAAACCGAGAAAAGTTTCAAACCAGTAAGAAATTAAGAAAAAGTTTAGTTGGTGTTTTGCGGGGAAATGAAGCAGTACAATTTTTAAAACTTATATGACTTATATGTTGAAAAACAGTATGCCAAAAAGTTTCAAACAATTATGAAATTAAGAAAAAGTTTAGTTGGTGTTTTGCGGGGAAATGAAGCAGTACAATTTTAAAAACTTATATAACTTATATAACTTATATAACTTATATGTTGAAAAATAGTAAACCGAGAAAAGTTTCAAACAATTAAGGAATTAAGAAAAAGTTTAGTTGGTGTTTTGCGTGGAGATGAAGCAGTACAATTTTTAAAACTTATATGACTTATATGTTGAAAAATAGTAAACCGAGAAAATTTTCAAACAATTAAGGAATTAAGAAAAAGTTTAGTTGCTGTTTTGCGGGGAAATGAAGCAGTATTAAGCATTAATAACTGATAAGACTTATATGTTGAAAAATAGTATTCCAAGAAAAGTTTCAAACAATTAAGGAATTAAGAAAAAGTTTAGTTGCTGTTTTGCGGGGAAATGAAGCAGTACAATTTTTAAAACTGATGTGACTTATATGTTTAAAAAAAATATTCCAAGAAAAGTTTCAAACAATTAAGGAATTAAAAGAAAGTTTAGTTGCTGTTTTACGGGAAAATGAAGCAGCACAATTTTAAAAACTTACATGACTTATATGTTGAAAAATAGTCAACCGAGAAAAGTTTCAAACAATTAAGAAATTAAGAAAAAGTTTAGTTGGTGTTTTGCGTGGAGATGAAGCAGTACAATTTTTAAAAACTGATGTGACTTATATGTTGAAAAATAGTCAACCGAGAAAAGTTTCAAACAATTAAGAAATGAAGAAAAAGTTTAGTTGCTGTTTTACTGGGAAATGAAGTAGCACAATTTTAAAAACTTATATGACTTATATGTTGAAAAATAGTAAACCGAGAAAAGTTTCAAACAATTAAGAAATTAAAAGAAAGTTTAGTTCCTGTCTACGAGGAAATGAAGTAGCACAATTTTAAAAACTTATATAACTTATATGTTGAAAAATAGTAAACCGAGAAAAGTTTCAAACAATTAAGAAATTAAGAAAAAGTTTAGTTGGTGTTTTGCGGGGAAATGAAGCAGTACAATTTTTAAAACTTATATAACTTATATAATTTATATAACTTATATGTTGAAAAATAGTCAACCGAGAAAAGTTTCAAACAATTAAGAAATTAAGAAAAAGTTTAGTTGGTGTTTTGCGTGGAGATGAAGCAGTACAATTTTTAAAAACTGATGTGACTTATATGTTGAAAAACAGTATTCCAAGAAAAGTTTCAAACAATTAAGAAATTAAAAGAAAGTTTAGTTCCTGTTCTACGAGGAAATGAGGCGTTATCAAGCATTAAACTTATATGACTTATATGTTGAAAAATAGTCAACCGAGAAAAGTTTCAAACAATTAAGAAATTAAGAAAAAGTTTGGTTCCTGTTCTACGAGGAAATGAAGCAGCACAATTTTAAAAACTTATATAACTTATATGTTGAAAAACAGTATTCCAAGAAAAGTTTCAAACAATTAAGAAATTAAGAAAAAGTTTAGTTCCTGTTCTACGAGGAAATGAGGCGTTATCAAGCATTAAACTTATATGACTTATATGTTGAAAAATAGTATTCCAAGAAAAGTTTCAAACAATTAAGAAATGAAGAAAAATTTTAGTTCCTGTTCTACGAGGAAATGAAGCAGTACAATTTTTAAAACTTATATGACTTATATGTTGAAAAATAGTATTCCAAGAAAAGTTTCAAACCAATAAGGAATTAAGAAAAAGTTTAGTTCCTGTTCTACGAGGAAATTAAGCAGTATTAAGCATTAATAACTTATATGACTTATATGTTTAAAAAAAAATATTCCAAGAAACGTTTTAAAACCATTTCGGAATTAAGAAAAGGTTTAGTTCTTGTTTTAGAAGAAAATAATAACTCAGGATTGAAAATAAATAAAAAGTAAGGTGCGGCAACTAAGTAGTTGGACTTCTTTATTGCCGTACTATAAAAGGAGTGAAATACTATTTAACATAAAAACATGTAAGCTTAAACCTTAAATGACCTTATTATTGCTTAAGTTATCAGTCTTACACAAATGAAACTTCAATGACTTATATGGTAAAAAAAAATACGTCATTGTTTTATTCCTATTACTTACACGTGTTAGCCAAATTTAAAAAATTGATTGTTGGCAATCGCTTCTTGCAATGGCACGATGTCTTTGATTTGTATCTTTTGGTCAAAGGCTGCAATGTGATTGTTGTGATGCACATCGGATCCTACATAGGTATATAGGCCTTTTTGAAGTAACTGTTCCGCTATTTTGGTTATCCCAGCGCCGTAGTAGCCCACGATGGACAACAGATTTAATTGAAACAGACAGCCCGCTCTTTTTAGTTTGACATATTCATTAAAGTTATTGTGGTAAAAAAGGTAGCGCTCTGGATGAGCCAATACAGGAATGTAGCCTGCCACCTGCAAGTCAAAAAGGATGTCGTACAATTGAATAGGAGCGTTGATATACGACATTTCTACCAGAACATAATTGTCTTTCAAAGTTAATAAATCCTTGGACTGGAATAATCGTACAAACTGATCATCCATCAAATACTCGGCGGCAGCTTTAAAAGGAACGGAAATAGCGTTGTGCTGTAATTCAAGAACTGTCGCTGCTTTCTTAGATAGGATTTGTTCGTGAGTATTATCCCAAACATGCTGGATGATGTGAGGCGTGGTGATAAATTGTGAAACACCAAAACCTTGAAGCGCAGCAGTAAGTCGAAGCGTATCTTCAAAATTTTTTGCACCATCGTCTATACCAGGTAGTAAATGGGAGTGAATGTCTATATGGTCGTCCGGAATGAGATCCTTCAGTACGGGTTTTGATTTGAAAAGTGAAAACATGCTGCAAATGTAGATAAAAGGAAGCAGCTTTTAGTTTTCGATACGGAGTATTACTATTGGAAATTGGGTATAAATCGGTTTGTGTATTGGAGTGCAAGGAGCTAATTTGTTATGTTGTGGAGCCTAAATGCCTATTTTAACGAAAAAATATCTTGTTATTACTTAATTTTTTATAAGAAATTTTCTATTTTATAAATTTTCATTCAATTTATTAATTTCAAACTTGGTAAAGCCTTTGTCTTGTTAAGTAGTTCATTTCATGGATTTAAAGGCAAATTGAGCATTCTTGGTTAAATCAGGGTGAAGTGGGGCAAATCACCTGTAGGATAGTATTTATTATGGGAAAAATTAGTTGTGGTTGCCCTATTTTAGCGGGTTCTTTGGCACATAAAACTAGTTTTACTTTGTTGCTCTTTCGGTGCTTGATAGTAGCATTTCCAGTGCCTTTTTCATTTTTTTTTCAAGTCCTGTGATTCCTTTAATACCGGTACTTTTTGCGTATTTCTTCTAAATTCAGAGTTAAAAATGAAGGTGCTTAACATTATGTTAATTTAGGATAATAACATACTTAAAAGCAAAAGCATGCGAATAATGCGGTTTAACTATTAATATGGTACAGCTAAGTGTTTTTTTTAATCGTTTATGATGCAAAAAAATAATTTGTGTTAATTCTAGGATATATTTGTTTCTTTAAGAAATTATTATGATTTTTGTCAAATAACTAATTCAAAACAAATTTAATATGAGATCAAAATTCAAATGGATTTTTTCATTGCTATTGGCCTTGTCAATGCAATTTGCATTTGCACAAGAGAGAACTATTACCGGTGTCGTTTCTGATGCTTCTGGTCCTATTCCTGGTGTAAATGTTTTAATTAAAGGTACTAGTTCAGGAGTACAAACTGACTTTGATGGTAGGTATGCTGTTAAAGCAAAAACAGGTGATGTTTTGGTTTTCTCTTTCGTAGGGATGAGTCAATCATCAAAAACAGTTGGTGCGTCAAATACGATTAACGTATCGATGCAAGATGATGCTAAGGTGTTAGCTGAGGTAGTTGTTCAAGGGTACAGAACAGTAACTAAAAAGTCAGCTGTTGTATCAGATGCTACTGTTTCTAGTAAAACTATCGAAAACAGACCTAATGCAAATGCGATTAATACACTTCAAGGTCAATTGGCGGGGGTTAACATTACCGCTAGTACAGGTCAGCCAGGTGCTAAATCATCAGTTGTTATTAGAGGGGTAGGTACTATTACAGGAAACTCTGATCCATTATATGTGATTGATGGTTTTCCTTCTAACAGTGACAACTTTCGTTCTATTAACCCTAATGACATTGAGTCTACATCTGTGCTAAAAGATGCTGCAGCAATTGCTGAGTATGGTAACAGAGGTTCTAATGGTGTTATCGTTATTAAAACTAAAAGAGCTAAGTTTGGTGAGGCTAAAACTACATTCAGAGTAAGCTCTCAGTACGGTGTTGGGGAATTGCAAAAACCAAAATACAGTTATGCTAATTCTAACCAATTATTAAGAATTGAGAAAAATTTTGGTTCTGGTTTAGGAGCTACGTTAACAGATGCTCAAATAGACGCGTTTGATATTAATACGAATTGGGTTGATTATTTCTTTACTCAATCGAATACAACTTCTCACAACATTTCTGTAGAGAACAGTAGTAAAAACATGAGTTCTTATACCTCATTGGGTTATTTTGATCAACAAGGTATTTTAGCTACAACAGGTTTAAAAAGATTTACATTAAGAAATAACATTAATGGTAGATCTGAAAATGAGAAGTTTAAGTATCAAGTAAACACTTCATTTGGTTTCAGTAAAAACAATGAAGCGACTAGTTTAGGTGATGGTGCTATTAATAGAAACTATGTTTTAGGTGCTTTTATTTCGGCTCCTTATGTTTCTCCAGATATTTATACTGGGCCACGTTCTGCGCTAGATTATTACAACAACACACCTGGTTTGTTGGCTACGCCAATTATGTTAGTAGATAAACTACAACAATATAAAAACCAAACGGATGAAGTTCGTATAGATGTAGCAACTGATTTCTCTTATGATATCACAAAAGATTTAACAGTACGTAGTAGATTGAACGGTCAGTTATTAGATACCAGATTTTTTCAATCAGAGTTTCCAAACTCGTTTAATGCATTATTGTTTCAAGCTGCAGGACAAACCTTTACTGGTTTTGAGGATATAAACTCAAGAAGAGAATGGTATTACAATAATTTATGGCAAATCAATTATGGTAAAACTTTAGGGGATCATACGTTCAATGTGAATGCTAACATGGAGTACAATCACTCTCGTTTGTATACTAATAACTATAGACAAAGAGGTTTAATTGAGGGTGTTTTTGTTCCTAACACAGGAGCAGGTTATGCTGCGGATACTGGTACAAATGATTTTTATGTTCCTCAAATTTCAGCACGTAATGTTAGAAATGATTTAATTTCTTATTTTGGTTCATTTGATTATGACTTCAAAGGTAAATACGGTATCGTAGGTTCTGTAAGAAGAGATGGTTCTTCAAGATTTGTTGAGTCAAAACAATGGGGTACGTTCTATTCTGTAGGGGGTAGATGGAATATTGATGAAGAGGCTTTTATGGATAATCTTACTTTTATTGATGTTTTGAAATTAAGAGGATCTTACGGTACAGTAGGGAATCAAAGAGTTGTAGGAGGAGATGCTTTTGCAGGTATTCAACCACCTCGTTTTACTGATGTTTATAGTATTGCAAACAATGCTTACAATGGTGGAACTGGTTATGGAATTAACTTTGGTTTTCCTGAATTGCAGTGGGAGACGACTACACAGTGGAATGCTGGTCTAGATTTTGAATTGTTCAAAGGAAGATTAAGAGGGTCTGTTGATTACTACAATAGAGCAACTTCACAATTATTTCTAGATAATCCGGTTACGTCTACTTCAGGGACAGCAAATTTAACTCAAAATACTAATGTAACAGTAACGAACAAAGGATTAGAGTTGAATTTAGGGTATGATCTTATTAGAAATCAAGAAAAAGAGATCACTTTAACGGTTAGAGCTAACGGTTCTCGTAATACTAACGTTGTAAGTGATATTCAAGGTACAGGACAAATATTTGCAGGAGCAGGTCTTTACGTTAGTGAAAATGGCGGAAGTATTAACGAACCGTTTGTGTTTCATTATTTAGGAGTTAATCCTGTAAACGGAAGATTGTTATTTGAGGATGCAGCAGGGAATCCAACTGAAAATCCTGTTCAAGCTGATAAAAGAAGAGCTGGTGTAAATTATTTGCCAAAATACCAAGGTGGTTTTGGATTTGATTTAAGTGTTAAAGGCTTCTTCGTATCCACATTATTTACTTATGCGTATGACGTAGCTCGTTTTGATAGTGATTTAGCTAACTTGTATTCTGTTGGTAATATTGGACAATTTACTGTTACAGATGACTTATTAAATGCTTGGACTGCTACTAATACAAATACTGATGTTCCTTCATTAAATGCAGGAAATCTAGGTTTAACTGGTACTTCTGATCGTTTCCTTAGAGATGCTTCTTACATTCGTATGAGAAACGTTCAAGTGGGTTACAATGTGCCTCAAAAGTTTTTGAAAAATACTTTTTTAACTGCGATGTCTTTCTCACTACAAGGAGAAAATTTATTAACTTTTACTAAGTGGGAAGGATTTGATGTTGAAAGTAGTAGAACTGCCGATGTATATCAGTATCCAACACCTAGGTTGTACACTTTTGGCGTAGATGTTAAATTTTAATTAAAGAAAATTATGAAGAAAATATTTGGAATATTATTTGTATCATTTGCACTTTTTGCTTCGTGTTCAGATGAGTTGTTGGAGCCTTTTACTCCTGGTTCTCTTACAGAGGAAGTCGCTTTAACCAAGAGTAGTGATTTAGTCAATTTAGTCAATTCATCTATGAGTATAATGACTAATAGAGCGGACTATGTTTTTAGTTCGGTTTTTACTGATGAAGCTGCACCAGGATTTAATAATGGTGGTCAGGGTATTACTGAAGATTATGTTTTTTTAATGAATGTTGATAATGAGTCTGCTAGATTAATTTGGCAAGTACAGTATTTTGGGCTTGCTAGAATCAATCGTGTTGTTACTTTTGCTGACCAAATTGTTGCTACATCTCCTGCAGATCAACAGTTAATTAATAGAGCGAAAGCTGAGGCATTAGTTTTGAGAGCACTAGCTCACCTGAAGATCATGTCTTATTTTTCGCCTAATCCTAAAGACGATGCTGCATTAGCAGGAGTTTTAGCCGATAGAATTATTCTTACCACAGAAAAACCATTGCGAGTTTCTAATGGGGTGTTTTATACAGCTATACACAAGGATTTGAATGATGCGATAGCGATTTTTGATGCTAATACAGCACCAGCTTATCCAGGTATAACTAAAACGTACTATCCTTCTAAAGTTTTAGCTCAAGCGCTTAAAGCGCGAGCTTATGCACTTAAAGGGGATTATCCTAATGCGGAAACTTTTGCTAATACCGTGATTAATACATCTGGAATTACTTTAGCAAATACGCAAGCACAATACAATGCTGTTTTTCATACGCATAGTGAAAGTGCTAATACAGAAGTTATTTTTAGATTGAGAAGAACGGTTCAACAAAATCTTCAAACGGGTAACCTAAATAACGGTTGGGTGTCAGTTGCTAATAGAAGAAATGGTTCACCATTTTATGAAGTAAGTAGAGCTTTGTATAACAAACTTGCTTCTAATCCAGATGACTTTAGACTAAATACTATTGTACATTTGACTGGTACTAGTCCATCTTTAATTGATCCAAACTATGCTACTGCAACGGATGTTAGAAACAGTGATATTATTGTTTTGCAAAAACATGGTGGTCAATCTGCTGTTACAGCAGCAAATGGTTTCAATCCTGATTTTATGGTTTCTAGACTTTCTGAAATGTATTTCATTAGAGCTGAGGCAAGAGCTGCAGCAAGTGATTTAATTGGTGTTGGTACTAATTTGAAGGCAATATTAGATGCTCGTTTTCCAACAGCTCAAGTTCTTCCAGTATTTGCTAGTCCACAAGCAGCTTGGAAAGGAATCTTAGATGAAAGAAGAAAAGAATTGGCATTTGAAGGTTTTAGATTTATTGATTTAAAACGTATCGGTACTTTAGCGGGTGCTACTTTAGACAGAGATGCTGCAGAGTATGCATCTGGTTCATGGAGTTTCCCTGCTGCTAATCCATCTAACTTGCCATTGACTAGCTTTAAATTTGCATTGCCTATTCCGCAAGTTGAAGTGAATGGTAATGCTTTAATTCAACAGAATTCTGGTTACTAATTTTTAGTTTATGCCCTAACAGGCAATACTAATTATTGATTAAGAATATTTTAAAAAGGTTGCAAGATTTATTTCTTGCAACCTTTTTTTTATCTAAGCTTATTGCCAGTGTCATGCCGGAAATGGGGATGCTTATAGTAGGTCGCATTAATTGGGACTGCTTAGTAAATGGCCTTGCTAGATGCCTTAAATATTGAGTTGGTTTCTTGTCAAGTTTAAATTTTTATTTAGTTATTTAACTACCTTTGTTTTTTTATATTTTTATGCTGCTGCCAATTCCATATTAATTCCGGCAGTCTAACGTATTTTTATTCCTGCTCCAAAATTAATTTCAGTATTCTTTATTTATGAAAAAAGCGGTCTTATTATTTTTATTACTAACAAACGTATGTATTGCACAAGATTTAGGTCAGCAAAAGCGAATTAAAGATACAACAGCAGCCAAAATTGCTACCATCGATCAGTATAAGGTGATTACCATCGAAAAGGATACAACCTATATTGATACGTCACTTACGATTCAAAAAGAATACAGTCACAACTATTTGCGTAAAGATATTTTTGGATTGTTGCCGTTTGCTAATGATGGTCAAACCTATAATACGTTGCAATACAGTTTAACGGATTTTTCTCCGTATCCCGAATTTGGGTTTAAAGCCAAACATTTTAATTTTTTAGAAGCCAACCAAATTAGGTATTACTCTGTGGCGACTCCAATTACCGAATTGTATTTTAAAACTACGATCAGAAAAGGGCAATCTGTTGATGCTTTTATTACCTTAAATACGTCCGAAAATCTTAATTTTTCTATTGCTTATAAAGGATTGCGATCTGAAGGGGAGTATCTCAACCAATTATCCAGTACCGGTAATTTTAGATTCACAACCAACTACAATACGAAGAACAAACGCTATTTTGCGAAAGCGCACTATACCTTTCAAGACATTCTCAATGAAGAAAATGGTGGAATTACTACCATCGAGAATTTTGAAAGTGAAGACCCAAACTACAATAACCGACAGCGATTTGAAGTGTATTTTAATGATGCTAAATCATTTTTAAAAGGCAAGCGTGTATTTTTAGACCATAATTTTAGAGTCAACCCAAATAAAGGAGCAAATAATCTTTATGTGACGCACCAATTTAATTACGAAAATAAATTTTTCGAATACAATCAAGCTACATTGCTTTCTACGGTGGGTTCTGAGCGGGTCAATCGTTTTGGTGATTCCTTCCTAGATAGTGGTATTAATGATCAAACGCGTTATAATAAAATGTACAATAAAGTAGGGTTGATTTATGAGAACACTACTCTGGGAAATTTTCAATTTTTCATTGATGATTTCAGGTCTAACTATTACTACAATCGGATTTTGGTGTTTGACAATCAAAACACAATTCCTAGTGCATTCAGTCAGCAAATCAATAGCGCTGGTGGACAATATGAATACCGACGCGATAAGTGGAAAGGTAAATTTTTATATTCCCGATCGGTAACGGCACAGTCGCTGTCTAATTTGGATGCGAAGTTGCAATACGATGTAAATGACGAAATTCAACTGGTTTTTCAATATCAGAATATAAACAAATTGCCCAATAATAATTATAATTTGCATCAAAGTAGTTACGTACAATACAATTGGTCGAATGAGTTTAAGAATGAAAAAATCAATACCATAAAAGCCAATGCAATTTCGCCTTGGGTAAATGCAGAACTGCAATTTTCAGTTTTGAATGACCATTTGTATTTTACAGATGCGTCGAGTGCCCAGCAGAAAGCAGCAAAAACGCAAATTGTAGCTCCTGCACAATACGATGGAACGATCAATTATTTATCGGTTAAAATCAGTAGGGAATTGAAATTTGGAAATTTTGCCTTGGACAATACCATTCTTTATCAAAAAACAGAACAGCAGGACGCTATATTAAATGTTCCAGCAATTGTCACGCGGAATACATTTTACTTTTCGGATTTTATATTTAAAAAAGCCTTATTTCTGCAAACAGGTATTTCTTTAAATTATTTTTCCAATTACTATGCGAATGAATACAATCCTGTCATAGGAGAGTTTTTTGTTCAAAAGGACAAACAAATTGGGAACCATCCCAATCTTGATTTTTTTATAAACGCAAAAATCCAAAGAACAAGAATCTATTTTAAAGCAGAACATTTTAATTCGGCACTAACCGGGAATAATTTTTATGCTTCACCTAACAATCCCTCCAGAGATTTTACCATTCGTTTTGGGTTAATTTGGAACTTCTTTAATTAAAAAATCAGTATAGGAATACGTTCTAGAATATTCTTTCTCAGAATTTTTTAGGATGAGTCACCATTGTGGTTTCAGGTGTTAAAGCAAGCAAGTAAAGGACGATGCTCTAAATGAAATTCATTTCATTACTAATTACTAAAATAGGTAGTGAAGGAATTTTTGATCCTAAATTCCACAACGAAGATTATTTTGTAACAAAATACTATCTTTGCACCATTAATTACAACAAATTACAATCTTAAATTTACGATACAATGCGTTACGCAGAAAATATATTAGGTACGATAGGCAACACGCCATTAGTTAAACTAAATAAAGTAACCGCTGAAGTGGATGCTTTGGTGCTTGCAAAAGTGGAAACATTCAATCCAGGAAATTCTGTTAAAGACAGAATGGCTGTAAAAATGATTGCCGATGCGGAAGCTGATGGCAGATTAAAACCTGGCGGAACCATCATTGAAGGAACTTCAGGAAATACAGGTATGGGATTGGCTTTAGTAGCCATCATCAAAGGATACAAGCTGATTTGTGTGATATCCGACAAACAGTCTAAAGAAAAAATGGACATTCTTCGCGCCGTAGGAGCAAAAGTAGTGGTATGCCCTACGGATGTGGAACCTACTGATCCAAGATCGTATTATTCAGTTTCGAAAAGACTGGCTGAAGAGACGCCTAATTCGTGGTATGTGAATCAATACGACAATCCATCCAATGCAATAGCACATTACGAGCAGACAGGTCCCGAGATCTGGGAGCAAACAGAAGGTAAAATTACGCATTTTGTTGTAGGTGTAGGAACTGGTGGAACGATTTCTGGAGTAGCAAAATACCTAAAAGAACACAATCCGAATATTAAAATTTGGGGAATTGATACGTATGGATCGGTGTTTAAAAAATACCATGAGACTGGGATTTTTGACGAAAACGAAATCTATTCCTATATAACCGAAGGAATTGGAGAAGATATTCTTCCTAAAAATGTGGATTTCTCTTTAATAGATGGGTTTACAAAAGTAACAGACAAAGATGCCGCAGTTTATACACGTAAGATTGCTTTGGAAGAGGGAATATTTGTGGGTAATTCAGCAGGTGCAGCGGTAAAAGGACTGTTGCAGCTCAAAGAACATTTCAAACCAGAGGATGTAGTTGTGGTTCTTTTCCATGATTCAGGAAGTCGCTATGTGGGTAAAATGTTCAATGACGATTGGATGCGCGAACGTGGTTTTCTAGAAGAGGAAATTACGAAAGCGGAAGATGTCATCAAGGATCATATTGATAAACCATTAATTGTTGTGCGTACCGAAGAGTTAGTTTCACATGCAATTGAGCGCATGCGTAAGTATAAAATTTCACAAATTCCGGTCATCGATATCAATGGATTTGTTGGCTCTGTGGACGAAAGTGATTTGTTTCAAAGTTATGTTGCGGATAAAGAGGTAGCAGATAAACCCATTAAAGAAATTATGGGAAAACCTTTTCCAATTGTAAAACAAGGAACCCCAATAGAAGAGGTTTCTAAATTATTTACCAAAGAAAATGAGGCAGTTTTAGTAGAATTGCAAAATGGGAAGCACCATATTATTACCAAATATGATATTATCGGTTCGATAAAATAAGATTTTTTTTTTGCCATAAATTAGACCAAGCAACTCAAATTTATTTTGTGTTAGTTTTTCTAATTTATGGCTTTTTTTTAAATTATAATGAAACCCACAACCGATAACAGATAACCCACAACCGATAACACATAACCCAAAACAGATAACCGATAMCCCACAACCGATAACAGATAACCCACAACCCACAACCGATAACCGATAACACATAACAGATAACCCACAACCCACAACAGATAACCGATAACACATAACCCAAAACAGATAACAGATAACCGATAACAGATAACCGATAACACATAACCCAAAACAGATAACAGATAACCGATAACAGATAACCGATAACACATAACCCAAAACAGATAACCCACAACCTAAAACCCCGAAAATGACATTCACCGCTATAGATTTTGAGACTGCCACCGCTTATCATCCGTGTTCCGTGGGAATTGTTACTGTAGAAAACGGAATAATTGTAGACGAGTTTGTAACCTTGATCAAACCACCCAATAACCTGTACTCTCCCTTTACAATACAAGTTCATGGGATTTATCCTCGCGATACACTTCATGCAAAATCATTTATACAGGTTTATCCAGAAATTAAAAAGCGGCTACAAAACCGAGTGGTAGTAGCGCACAACGAAAGTTTTGATCGCAATGTTTTAGCGAAATCAATGCTGCTCTATGGTTTGGATTATGCTGATTTAAATCTCGCAGCCCGATGGGAATGCACGGTGAAAATCTATAAAAGCAAAGGATTAAAACCAACCAAATTGAGTGATTGCTGCCGTGAGATGAACATCGTTTTGAATCACCACGAAGCTTTATCTGATGCTCGGGCTTGCGCCAAATTGTATCTGCTGCGATAAACTTATTTAGATTTCAATTGAATGTTGTTTAAAGTAAGACTTCTTGTATAATTTACTATCTTAGTTCTCCTTTAATGATGAAATGTGAAATCCTCAATTTCGTCTTTCGCTCTTTTTAATAGAGCGGGTTGGGTTGAGGAGTGTCTAAAATCTAAAAAATGAAAGAAGATTTTCTCCATTACCTTTGGAAATTCAAAAAGTTTGATGCTTTGAATTTGAGAACGTTCAATGATGAAGAAATCACAATTATCAATGTCGGTCAATATCTTGAATTGGCTGGTCCTGATTTTTTCAATGCTCAAATCACCATTGGAAATCAAAAATGGGCTGGAAACGTTGAAATTCATCTCAAATCTTCAGACTGGTATGTGCATCACCATGAGATGGATTCAGCGTATGAAAATGTAATCCTACATGTGGTTTGGGAACACGATACCGAGATTTATAGAAGCAATAATAGCGAAATTCCCGTGCTGGAACTCAAGAATCATGTTGATCCAGCCACCATCCAAAACTATCAATCTTTAATGGCTCCTAAATCATGGATTTTTTGTGAAAAGCAAATTAAAGAGGTCGATGAATTTATTTTTAAAAATTGGCAGGAACGGTTGTTTTTTGAACGTTTAGAAAGAAAATCTAAGCCTATTTTTGATTTGTTAGAGCAGACCAATCAAGATTGGGAAGCTGTTTTGTTTAGTCTTTTGGCTAAGAATTTTGGTTTAAATACAAACGGGGAGGCATTTTTTAAAATGGCCCAATCCATTCCTTTTTCCATAATCCGAAAAGAAAGTTTTGAAGTTGAGAATCTAGAAGCATTGTTTTTTGGAATGGCTGGATTATTGGATTCTGAAAAAGAAGATAATTATTATAAAGAGTTAAAGTTCAGGTATTTTTATTTGTTGCATAAGTATCAATTGGAGCATTTAATGGCAGATCAAGTTCAGTTTTTTAAGCATCGGCCGGATAATTTTCCAACGATTCGTTTGTCTCAGTTGGCTAATTTATATCACACACATCAAAATTTATTTTCTAAAATAAGTACTTTGAATTCCTTGAAAAATAGCGCGCAAGTGTTTCAAATTGGAGTGTCTCCTTATTGGGAAAACCATTATCAGTTTGACAAAGAAAGTCCCATCAAAAAGAAAATGCTTTCTAAATCTTTCGTCGATTTGTTGTTGGTGAATACAATAATTCCGCTGCAGTTTGCCTTTGCTAAAAGTCAGGGAAAAGAAATTATGGAAGACTTAATAAATTTATTAAACGGATTGAATCCTGAGAAAAACGCCATCATTGATAAATTTAGTTCATTTGGGATCGTTTCAAAAAGTGCTTTTGACACACAATCGTTGCTGCAACTTAAAAAGGAATATTGTAATAAAAGTAGGTGCTTAGAGTGTGCTTTGGGATTGGAATTAGTTAAAAGTAAGTTGTAAATAAAGGGCTCCATTCGAAAATGGAATGATTATAACTGAACCGATTGGTAAATTTTGTAATTTTGCTCCAACAAACAACTCCAAAAAATGTCAGCAATTATAAAGCTCAAGTTCTTTTTTGAAAAACATGGCTTTCATGTTTCCTCCCGTTTAGCGGATACATTAGGAATGCGTGCCAGTAGTGTACGGCTTTTTTTTATTTATTTATCATTCGTAACTGCTGGATTGTGGTTTGCTGTTTATCTAACATTGGCTTTCTGGATTCGCTTAAAGGATTTAATCCGCGCTAAACGTACGTCAGTTTTTGATTTGTAGTAGGGTATCAAAATATAAAAAGGGGATTATAAAGTGTAAGCACTTTATAATCCCCTTTTTTATTGTTGTGGTAAATCTATTTATCAGGATTGTTTAATTTACTATTTTTCTTTCCATAAATAAAGTAGATAGCAACTCCTAATGCCATCCAGATGATTAGCCTAGCCCAGCTTTCATTTGGTAAAGAATACATTAAAGCCAAACAGATTAATATTCCTGCAATTGGAACATAAGGCACGAATGGTGTTTTGAATGATCTTGGCGCATCTGGCATTTTTTTACGCATTACCAATACTCCGATACATACTAAAACGAAGGCTAATAATGTTCCAATACTTACCATGTGGCCCAAATCACTTACGGGTACAAAACCTGCAAAAAGGCTTACAAATACCATAAAGAAAAGATTTGTTTTCCATGGAGTTCTGAATTTAGCATGAATGTCACTAAAGAATGAAGGTAATAAACCATCTTTACTCATGGTGTAAAAAACACGACTTTGTCCCATTAACATCACTAACATTACAGAAGTATATCCCGCTAGAATTGCTACAATTAAACCAGTTTGTAAAAAGGTATACCCCGTTCTGGCGAAGGCCGTTGCTGCTGGTTTAGCATCTCCTGCAAATTCACCATAAGGCACAAGTCCCGTCATTACATGTGCGAACAACACGTATAGTATAGTACAGATTACCAATGATCCCAAAATACCAATTGGCATTCCTTTTTGTGGATTTTTTGCTTCTTGAGCAGCTGTAGAAACAGCATCAAAACCAATAAAAGCAAAGAAAACGGTTCCCGCTCCAGCTGCGATACCTGACCATCCAAACTCTCCAAAAACGCCTGTGTTTTCAGGAATATACGGAGTGTAATTTGCGGTGTCAATAAAACTCCAGCCTAAAACGATAAACATAATAACTACGATTACTTTTACTACAACCAAGAAGTTATTAATAGAGGCAGATTCTTTGGTTCCTCTTATCAATAATAACGACAGCATTGAAACAATAAAAATCGCTGGAAGGTTAATTATACCTCCTTCAATAATGGTTCCATCGCTTAATTTTAATGTTTCCCAAGGAGAGCATATTAAATCATGGGGCAGGTGAATGCCGTACTTATTTAATAATTCCAGTAAATATCGTGACCAACTAACGCCAACTGTAGCGGCGCCTAATGCATATTCAAGAACTAAATCCCAACCTATAATCCAAGCCATAAATTCTCCCATTGTGGCGTAGGAGTAAGTATAAGCACTACCAGCAACTGGTATCATAGACGCAAACTCTGCATAGCAAAGTCCTGCAAAGGCACATCCTACTGCAGCTAAAATAAAAGAAAGGGTAACGGCTGGACCTGCGTGTTCCGCAGCAGCAATACCAGTTAATGAGAATAATCCAGCTCCAATAATAGCTCCAACTCCAAGTGCTACTAATGAACGTGATGACAAAGTCCTTTTTAATCCTTTTTCGGATTCTGACGCTTCATTAAGCAATACCGAAAGGGGTTTAGTTTTCCAAATTGACATGGGTTATATGGTTTTGTTTGTTATTAAGCTCCAAATGTATTCTTTTTTACAAAAAATAAAAAACAATAATTTAGTTTTAAGTTATAAAATACAATTTAATGTTCTCTCTCGGAATTAAATCTTTTGAAAAGCCTTTGAAAACAGGCCTAATCAACGCGTTACTTTTTTTTAAAAAAATATATCTTCACAATGTAACAGGTCTTACTTTTATTTATAAATTTAGATTCCCTTTATAATTAGGTAAATACAATCGCATCAAATGAGTTTTAAAACGATTCAGGATTATTTTAAGTTTTCGATAGAACAGCGCACGGGGATCTTTTGTTTGTTTGTAAGCATCATTGCCCTACAACTCGTTTATTTTTTAGCGGATTTTACTAGAGTAACAAAAGAAGATCCAACGAAACAAAAATGGCTTTCGCTTCAATCTGGATTAGATTCATTGAAAAGTAATGTTCAAATCAGGACACCAATAGTATATCTTTTTAATCCTAATTTTATAACGGATTATAAAGGGTATAAGTTGGGAATGTCCGTGAAAGAGATTGATCGATTGCTAGCCTATAGAAAAGAAAATAAATTTGTAAATTCTGCTGAAGAATTTCAGGATGTTACAAAAGTGTCGGATTCCTTATTGCATGAGATTGCGCCACTTTTTAAATTTCCGGATTGGGTAAATAATAAAAGCGAGCCGAATAAATTTAAAAAGTATTACAATCCGGCTTTCGCCAAAAAAGATAAGATAGTAGTTCTAGACATTAATCGGGCAACAAAAGAGGATCTGATTAAAATTTACGGTATTGGTGAAGCCATTTCTCTTCGAATTTTAAAACAAAAAGAAATTTTAGGAGGGTTTGTTTCCATGGAACAAATGCAGGATGTTTGGGGATTGTCGCCAGAAGTGATTGAAAATTTGAACACTCATTTTAAAATTATAACGCTACCAGATTTTGAAAAAATTGATATCAATAATGCGTCACTAAAAGAGTTATCACAATTTTATTATTTCAGATATGCCTTGGCAAAAGAAATTGTGACCTACAGGAGCATGAAAGGAGACTTTAACAATATTGAGGATTTAACAAAAATTAAGGGATTTCCTGTTGATAAAGCAAAAATAATTGACTTATATTTGGACTTTGATTAGAAGTGTATAATTTGCTACTTGAAAATAATGTAATTCAATACAAAATAATTGTTTTGTACTATAATTCTTTTTTAAGGTGCAGTTTTATGGCTTGACTCAAAAAAACTTAAATCTGAAATGTAAAGCTGCTGCTTTTGGTTTCAATTAAATCAATTTGTTAAAAATAATATTAGTTATATGAATTCAAGTTATTTCACAGAAGAACACCAATTATTTAGAGAAAGTTTAAAAGATTTTTTGCAAAAAGAAGTGGTACCCCATATTGAAAAATGGGAGAAAACCGGTTCAATTGAGCGATTTATATGGAAAAAGTTCGGGGATATGGGCTTTTTTGGAATCGGGTATCCAGAGGCTTACGGCGGACTGAATTTAGATTTATTTTACACCGTTATTTTTCTAGAAGAACTTCAAAAAATTAAATCATCGGGTTTTGCTGCTGCTATGTGGGCTCATTCTTATTTAGCCATGACGCATTTAAATGCAGAAGGTGACGAAAGAATAAAGCAAGATTACTTAGCGCCAAGTATTACTGGTGATAAAATAGGTGCTTTGTGTATCACAGAACCTTTTGGGGGTAGTGATGTTGCGGGTATGCGCACTAATGCAGTAAAAAAGGGAGACAAATACATCATTAATGGTTCTAAAACATTCATTACCAACGGTGTTTATGCGGATTATTATATAGTGGCTGCAAAAACTAGTCCTGAGTTAGGAAATAAAGGAATTAGTATCTTTTTGATGGATACGAATTTGAAAGGAGTTTCAGCGGTAAAACTAGATAAATTAGGATGGAGAGCTTCAGATACGGCAGAAATTGCATTTGATAATGTAGAGATTCCAGCAGAGAATTTGATGGGAGAGGAAGGAAAAGGATTTCCTTATATTATGCAACATTTTGCTTTGGAGCGTCTGATTATGGCAATAAATGGCCATGCGAGAGCGGAATATGCAATAGAATATACAATTGAATACATGTCACAACGAGAAGCTTTTGGAAAAAAAATAAATAAATTCCAAGCATTGAGACATACGTTAGTCGAGCATGCCACAGAGGTAGAGCATTGTAAAGTATTTAATTATGCAGCCGTAGCGCGATTAGACAAAGGAGAATATGTAGTTAAAGAGGCTACAATGGCTAAATTAAAATCTACTAAAGTTGCGGATGAAACAATTTACAGTTGTTTGCAAATGCTGGGAGGTTATGGCTACATGGAAGAATATCCTTTAGCACGTTTGTTTAGAGACAGTCGTTTAGGGCCAATAGGTGGCGGAACTTCTGAGATTCTTAAAGAGATCTTATCGAAAATGATAATTGATAAGCAAGATTATAAGCCAGCGGTGAAATAATATCCGACCGCTACTTAATGCAGGTATGGGAAGCAAGTATTAAAAAATTATTAAATTATATAGTATTTTAAAAGGGGTCGCTGAAATCCAAAAAACTAATTTCTAGGAATTTATTGAAGGAGAAAACCTGTTTTATAGTATAGAAAAGCGATAATCAATTACGGTTATCGCTTTTTTCATTTATTCCTTCTGCTATTATTTCTTGAACAACCTCTTGTTCCTCTTCTTCTAGGTTTTCGGTTAAATCCTCTTGTTTTGAAGTTTTCTTGTTGATGAAAAATTTTGCGTATATCGGAAAATGATCAGAACCGAAATGTTCTAAGCTTTTTAAGTCCTCAATAAATACATCTGCGGTATGAAACATTAAGTCAATAGGAAATCTTAAAAACCAATATTTGGTGTGAAAACTTGAAATAAATCCTCTACCAATTCTTCCGTCTATTGTTTCGCTGGTTTTTCTAAATAAGATAGAGGATTTTGCCCAGGCCACATTGTTGAAGTCCCCAAGAATAACACAAGTGTCGGAGTTTTGTTTTATTTTTTTTGCGATACTTAAAAGTTCTCCATCACGCTCTTTCGAGTTTTCTTCTTCTGTAGGACTTGGTGGTGGTGGATGCACGGCAAAGAATGTGAATTCAAAATCGTCAGGAGTTCTAATTTTGGCTTCAATACTCGGCAGATCATCCGCAACAAAATAATGAACACTGTGATTTATTATCTTTAATTTAGAATATAAATGCATGCCGTAGGTGTTGTTTAAGGCTACTTTGACATTGTATTTGTATTTGTTTTCCAAAACGGAGAGCGCTGTTTCCCAATTTTGATCAGATTCCATGGTTAAAAAAATATCCGGATTGTATTTATCGAGCAAAGCTAAAAATTTTCTATATTCTTTATTTTCTTGAAATACATTTGCCGAAAGGACAGTAATTATTTCTGAAGAAATATCGCAGTGCTCCTTTTGTATTGTCTTATGAAACGAAGTGTATTTGTATAGCGCTATTGTATGACTTAGGATGCTTAATAGTGTCAATAACTGAAGAGTACGCACCCAAACATCAGATTTGTCTATTAAGATAAAGCTGAGGACTAAAGTCGTAATTTGTAAAATAAGTATTTGAATTTTACCAAATTCAAAAAATCTATAGAACCAATGTGTCAGCGGCATATAGGGTAAGATACTTGCTAGAAGTAGTAAAATAGAAATTGCAATAAACCACATAAATATTATTTTAGCTCGTAAAAATAAATAAAATTATGCAAATACTTGTTAGTTCATATTATTATCCTACTTTTGCAAGCTAAAGAAAGGGGGTGTCTATATTATGTTAATTATACCAATTAAAGACGGAGAAAATATCGATAGAGCGTTAAAACGCTACAAAAGAAAATTTGATAAAACAGGAACTGTTCGTCAACTAAGAGCACGTACTGCTTTTATTAAGCCTTCAGTTACGAATAGAATCAAAATTCAAAAAGCGGCTTATATCCAAAATATGAGAGATAACTTAGAGAGTTAGTCGATTCCATTAAATAAAAATACCGTTAGTCATCAAAATTTTATAACTTTGATGCTAACGGTTTTTTTTATGTCAATAAATACAGATGCATTTCGGGAATACCTCCAGTTGGAGAAAAAATACTCTACACATACTGTCAAGGCTTACTGTGATGACCTTACTTCTTTTGAATCATTTCATAAAGCGTATTTTGACCAAGAAGAAATAGATCATGTAGGCTACGGCCAAATTAGAAATTGGATTGTAGTATTGGTTAATAGTGCTGTTTCTAATGTGTCAGTAAACAGAAAGATGGCTTCTTTGAAAGCTTATTATAAATTTCTAGTTAAGACAAAACAGATAGAGACTAGTCCAATGTTGCCGCACAAGGCACTTAAAGTTCCTAAAATAATACAAATTCCTTTTTCTGAAAAAGAAGTGACTGCGGTTTTGAATCAACTGCAAGAGGTCGTTGGTTTTGAAGATATCAGGAATAAGCTACTCATTGATTTACTCTACACAACAGGGATGCGTCGAGCGGAATTGATTCATCTTAAATTGACAAATATTGACTTGGCAAATCGTTTAGTTAAAGTGGTTGGGAAACGAAATAAAGAGCGAATTATTCCTATTTTGCCTGCTATAGCCGATCAGGTTTGTGGGTATCTAAAAGAACGAAGTTTAGTATTGGTTGGTGTTGACGAGGATTATTTTTTTCTCACTAAAAAAGGGTTAAAATTAAATGATTCCTTTGTGTATCGTCTAATTAATTCTTACTTTAGTACTGTCTCTGAAAAAGTAAAAAAAAGTCCACATATATTGCGACATAGTTTTGCGACACATCTCTTAAACAATGGAGCAGATTTGAATTCAGTGAAAGAATTATTAGGACATTCTAGTCTGGCGTCTACGCAGATTTATACCCATAATAGCCTTTCGGAGCTTAAAAATGTGTATCAAGAGACTCATCCTCGCGGGCGAAAGTGATTTTACAAATGTTTAACAATTAAAAAAGATGATTATGAAGGTAAGTGTTCATGCAGTTAACTTTACTGTTGACAAAAAGCTAGTAGATTTTGTTCAAGAACGATTGGACAAGTTGGAGAAGTATTACGATAAAGTCGTGTCTGCAGATGTTTTTTTAAAAGTTGAAAAGACAAGTGATAAAGAAAATAAAGTAGCAGAGGTAAAAATTAATGTTCCTGGAGATGATTTTTTGGTTAAAAAACAATGTAAAACATTTGAAGAGGCAGTAGAACTCTCTTCAGAATCACTAGAACGGTTGCTGGTAAAAAGAAAAGAAAAAATAAGTTCGCATATTTAATATAAATTTTTTTAAAAAATGTTTTGATTGAGAGATAAAATCTATACATTTGCAGTCCGTTAGAAATAGCGGACTTTTTTTATTGATTTGCCAGCGTAGCTCAGTTGGCTAGAGCAGCTGATTTGTAATCAGCAGGTCGTGGGTTCGAGTCCCTCCGCCGGCTCAAGAAAAAAGAAGGTTGTAGTGCTTCGCAGGGTATTTCTTTTAATCTGTAGAGAGGAGAAGTTAGTCTCAAGTGAGGTCAAGGGGTAGCCCTTCGCTGGATTTAGACTGTAAGGGTTTGATAATAAAAAAAGTAGGGGAGATACTCAAGCGGCCAACGAGGGCAGACTGTAAATCTGCTGTGTAAACTTCGCAGGTTCGAATCCTGCTCTCCCCACCAAAAGAATTTAGATTTTAGAATTTAGATGGAAGAACTGAAAGTTCTAATATCCAAAAGCTAAGATCAAAAATCTAAAATCTTTACCGCCGGTGTAGCTCAGGGGTAGAGTGCTTCCTTGGTAAGGAAGAGGTCTCGGGTTCAATTCCCGACATTGGCTCAAGTAAGTAGAAAATAGAAATTAATATATAACAAGATTAAAAATTAAGTAAAATGGCAAAGGAAAATTTTAACCGTAACAAGCCCCATTTAAACATTGGAACAATTGGGCATGTGGATCACGGAAAAACTACATTAACTGCGGCAATTACAAAAGTATTGTCTGATGCAGGTTACTGTCAAGCAAAATCATTTGATCAAATTGATAATGCTCCGGAAGAAAAAGAAAGAGGTATTACAATTAATACATCTCACGTAGAGTATGAAACTGCTAACCGTCATTACGCTCACGTTGACTGTCCAGGTCACGCGGATTACGTAAAAAACATGGTTACTGGTGCTGCTCAAATGGATGGTGCTATTCTTGTAGTTGCTGCGACTGATGGACCAATGCCACAAACACGTGAGCATATCTTATTAGGACGTCAGGTAGGTATTCCTAGAATGGTTGTATTCATGAATAAAGTGGATATGGTTGATGATGAGGAATTACTTGAACTAGTTGAGATGGAAATCAGAGACTTGTTATCTTTCTACGAATATGATGGAGATAATGGTCCTGTTGTTCAAGGTTCAGCTTTGGGTGGATTGAATAATGATCCAGTATGGGTTCCAAAAATTCTTGAATTAATGGAAGCTGTTGACTCTTGGATTGAAGAGCCAGTAAGAGACGTTGCAAAACCTTTCTTGATGCCTGTTGAAGATGTATTCTCAATCACTGGTCGTGGAACTGTAGCTACAGGTCGTATCGAAACTGGTGTTGCTAATACTGGAGATCCAGTTGAAATCATTGGTATGGGGGCTGAAAAATTGACTTCTACTATTACAGGAGTTGAGATGTTCCGTAAAATCCTTGATAGAGGAGAAGCTGGTGACAACGTAGGTATTCTTTTAAGAGGTATTCAAAAAGAAGACATCAAAAGAGGAATGGTTATTTGTAAGCCAGGTTCAGTTAAACCACATGCTACATTTAAAGCAGAGGTTTATATCTTGAAAAAAGAAGAAGGTGGTCGTCATACACCATTTCATAATAACTACCGTCCACAGTTCTATGTACGTACAACTGATGTAACAGGTATCATTACTTTGCCAGAAGGTGTAGAGATGGTTATGCCTGGGGATAACTTAACAATTAGTGTTGTATTGCTTAGTGCAATTGCATTAAGTGTTGGTTTGCGTTTTGCTATCCGTGAAGGTGGTAGAACAGTAGGTGCTGGTCAGGTGACTGAAATAACAGCATAGTTATATTAAATTATATTGCCAGTAACTGTTATAATGGTGGTTACTGGCTTTAATACGGGCGTAGTTCAAGGGTAGAATAGCGGTCTCCAAAACCGTTGATGGGGGTTCGAATCCCTCCGCCCGTGCAAAAAAACAAATCATAATGACAAAAGTTGTAAATTACATATCGGAAGCATTTGAGGAATTAAAGTCAAATGTAACTTGGCCAGCTTGGCCTGAGGTGCAGCGTCTAACGATTGTTGTTGCTGTCTTTTCAGTATTGTTCGCCTTGGCAACTTGGGGAGTAGACGAAATTTTTGCAAAAGCTTTAGCTGGATTTTTTAACTGGATAAAAGCTTAAATTTTTTGTTATGGCAGATAATAATATTAAAAAGTGGTATGTCGTTAGAGCAGTAAGTGGACAAGAAAATAAGGTGAAAGCATACATCGAGACTGAAATCGCAAGATTAGGTATGGGTGATTATGTTTCCCAAGTTTTAGTTCCTACTGAAAAAGTCGTTACCGTTAAAGAAGGAAAAAAAATAATCAAAGACAAAGTTTATTTTCCGGGTTATGTTATGATTGAGGCTAATCTTATTGGAGAAATACCTCACATTATTAAGTCTATAACAAGCGTTATCGGATTTTTAGGGGAAATTAAAGGTGGAGAACCTGTTCCTTTAAGAATTTCAGAAGTAAACAGAATGTTAGGTAAGGTGGATGAGTTAGCGGTTAATACCGATACACGTGCAATACCTTTTAATATTGGAGAAACAATTAAGGTTGTTGATGGTCCTTTCAATGGATTTAACGGTACTGTTGAGAAAATCAATGAAGAAAAGCGTAAACTTGAAGTAATGGTAAAGATTTTCGGAAGAAAAACACCATTAGAGTTGAGTTTTATGCAAGTTGAAAAAGTATAATTTTTGTTACATCTATAATATCCATTACAATCGCTTCCAATGATTGTAATGTTAAATTTTTAAAAAATGGCTAAAGAAATTAGTAAGGTAGTTAAACTACAAGTTAAGGGAGGTGCTGCGAATCCGTCGCCACCGGTTGGACCTGCTTTAGGAGCTGCTGGGGTAAACATCATGGAGTTTTGCAAGCAATTTAATGCAAGAACTCAAGATAAACCCGGCAAAATATGCCCAGTACAAATTACTGTGTATAAAGACAAATCATTTGATTTTGTTGTAAAAACTCCTCCAGCAGCAGTTCAGTTAATGGAAGCTGCAAAGCTAAAATCTGGTTCTGGTGAGCCTAATCGTAAAAAAGTAGCTAGTGTTACTTGGGAACAAATTAGAGCTATTGCTGAAGACAAGATGCCAGACTTAAATGCATTCACTATGGAGTCTGCAATGAGTATGGTTGCTGGAACAGCTAGATCTATGGGTATAACTGTATCAGGAGACGCTCCTTTTTAATTAAGAGAAAGACATGGCAAAATTGACAAAAAAGCAAAAAGAGGCTGCTTCAAAAATTGAAAAGAACAAACTATATTCTCTTAAAGATGCTGCGGCATTGATAAAAGTAGTTGCTTCTGCAAAATTTGATGAGTCTGTTGATATCGCAGTACGTTTGGGTGTAGATCCAAGAAAAGCGAATCAAATGGTTAGAGGTGTGGTAACATTACCTCATGGAACTGGTAAAGACGTTAAAGTATTAGCATTGGTTACTCCAGATAAAGAAGCGGAAGCTTTAGCGGCTGGTGCAGACTTTGTTGGTCTTGACGATTATTTACAAAAAATCAAAGATGGTTGGACAGATGTTGATGTAATTATCACAATGCCTTCTGTTATGGGTAAATTAGGTCCATTAGGTCGTATTTTAGGACCTAGAGGTTTAATGCCTAACCCTAAAACAGGTACTGTAACTATGGATGTTGCAAAAGCTGTTGCTGAGGTTAAAGCTGGTAAAATTGACTTCAAAGTTGATAAAACTGGTATAGTGCATGCAGGAATTGGGAAAGTTTCTTTTGGAACAGAACAAATCATTGACAATGCTCACGAAATTATTCAAACATTAATCAAACTTAAACCAACTGCGGCTAAAGGAACTTACATTAAAAGTATTTACCTAACTAGCACAATGAGTCCTGCAATTGCATTGGATCCTAAAGCAGTATAATTGGTAGTTAAAAATTTTTAGTATGACTAGAGAAGAAAAATCAATCGCGATTGAAGTTTTAACTGCACAGTTAGCCGGTACAAACATTGTTTATGTATCTGATATTTCTGGTATGAATGCAGAGACTACTTCAAACTTGAGAAGGGCTTGTTTTAAAGCAGGTATAAAATTAGAGGTTGTAAAAAATACATTGCTTGCAAAAGCAATGGAGGCTTCTGCTAATGATTATGGTGATTTACCTTCAGTTTTGACAGGTAACAGTGCTATCTTTATTTCAGACGTTGCAAATGCACCTGGAAAAATTATTAAAGATTTCAGAAAAAAATCTGCTACACCTGTGTTAAAGGGAGCTTATATTAATGCTGAAATTTATATTGGTGACGATCAATTAGATGCGTTAGCAACTATCAAATCTAAAGAAGAGCTTATTGGCGAACTTATTGGTTTGTTGCAAGCACCAGCACAAAGAGTTATTTCTGCTCTTCAAAACCAATTTGCGAAAAGCGAAGAGGTTACAGAAGAAGTAGAAGCATAATAGAAATTAGAGTCAATTCTAAATTTTTATTAAATAAAAAGCGCACAATAAATAAATTATATTTTTACAAATCATTTTAAAACGATAGAAAAAATGGCAGATTTGAAACAATTCGCAGAACAATTAGTTAACCTAACGGTAAAAGAAGTTAACGAATTAGCAACAATATTAAAAGATGAATACGGAATCGAACCAGCTGCTGCAGCTGTAGTAGTTTCAGGAGGTGGCGATGCTGCTGCTGAAGATGTTCAAACTGAATTTACAGTGGTATTAAAAGCAGCAGGTGCTTCTAAATTAGCAGTTGTAAAATTAGTTAAAGAACTTACAGGTTTAGGTTTGAAAGAAGCTAAAGATGTAGTAGATAGCGCACCAAGTAACGTTAAAGAAGGTGTTTCTAAAGAAGAAGCTGAAGGGCTTAAAAAATCTTTAGAAGAAGCTGGAGCTGAGGTTGAACTTAAATAGTTTAACTCTTTTTGAGAATTAGGTTTAGGTCTTGGATTCATATCCAAAGACCTAAACCATTTTTCGTATAACAAAAGTCTAGCTTGTACAAGTACATAATAGCCTTTTAAATATTATCCTTTTACCCATTACGAGGAAAAAAAATTAACAGATAATAAGAAAGTAGTTATCTTAAATTGGTTTTTAAAGATGTAATGGTTACAAAGAAAAGTATAAATAAAATATTATTTATACATAAAAAAATTACTTTTTTAATCAAAATTTTGTCCATTGATGCTAACAAATCAGACTGAAAGATTGAATTTTGCCTCTACAAAAAATATTCCTGACTATCCAGATTTTCTAGATGTTCAGGTTAAATCGTTTAAAGATTTTTTTCAATTAGAAACTAAATCTGACGAAAGAGGTGACGAAGGGCTTTACAATACCTTCATGGAAAATTTCCCAATTACTGATACAAGAAATAACTTTGTATTAGAATTCCTTGATTACTTTGTAGATCCTCCACGTTATACCATTCAAGAATGTATAGAAAGAGGTCTTACTTACAGTGTGCCTTTAAAAGCAAGGTTAAAACTGTATTGTACAGATCCAGAACACGAAGATTTTGAAACTATTGTTCAAGATGTATATCTTGGTACAATTCCTTATATGACGCCAAGTGGTACTTTTGTTATTAATGGTGCCGAACGTGTAGTTGTTTCTCAATTACACAGATCACCGGGTGTTTTCTTTGGTCAATCATTCCATGCGAATGGAACAAAATTATATTCTGCTAGAGTAATTCCTTTCAAAGGTTCTTGGATAGAATTTTCTACAGATATTAATAGTGTAATGTACGCTTATATCGATAGAAAGAAAAAATTACCAGTTACCACTCTTTTTAGAGCAATTGGTTTTGAAAGAGATAAAGATATTCTAGAGATTTTTGATCTTGCTGAAGAAATTAAGGTTTCTAAAACAGGTCTAAAAAAATATATCGGTAGAAAATTAGCTGCTCGTGTATTAAATACATGGCATGAAGATTTCGTTGATGAAGATACAGGTGAAGTCGTTTCTATCGAACGTAACGAAATAATCCTTGATAGAGATACAATTATCGACAAAGATAATGTAGAAGAAATCATCGATTCTAACGTTAAATCTATTTTGTTGCATAAAGAAGATGCTAATCAAGGTGATTATGCCATCATCCATAATACGCTACAAAAAGATCCAACAAACTCTGAAAAAGAGGCTGTTGAACATATTTACAGACAATTGCGTAATGCTGAACCGCCTGATGAGGAAACGGCTCGTGGTATTATTGATAAATTGTTCTTCTCTGACCAACGTTATAACTTAGGTGAAGTAGGTCGTTACAGAATTAATAAAAAATTAGGGTTGGATACTCCAATGGAAAAGCAAGTCTTGACCAAAGAAGATATCATAACTATCGTAAAATATTTGATTGAATTGATCAACTCTAAAGCAGAGATTGATGATATTGATCACTTATCAAACCGTCGTGTAAGAACAGTTGGTGAACAATTGTCTCAACAATTCGGTGTTGGTTTAGCACGTATGGCTAGAACCATTAGAGAGCGTATGAACGTTAGAGATAACGAGGTGTTTACACCAATTGACTTGATTAATGCAAAAACATTATCGTCAGTTATCAACTCTTTCTTTGGAACAAACCAGTTGTCACAGTTTATGGATCAAACGAATCCACTTGCTGAGATTACGCACAAAAGAAGATTATCTGCACTAGGACCAGGTGGACTTTCAAGAGAAAGAGCTGGATTTGAAGTACGTGACGTTCACTATACGCATTACGGACGTTTATGTCCAATTGAAACTCCTGAGGGACCAAACATTGGTTTGATATCCTCTCTTGGTGTTTATGCTAAAGTAAACGGAATGGGTTTCATTGAAACTCCGTACCGTAAAGTAACTAATGGAACTGTAGATTTAGTTTCTACTCCTGTGTACTTAAGTGCTGAAGAAGAAGAAGGAATGTTGATTGCTCAAGCAAACATTCAAATGGATGCTACAGGAAAAATTACTGCCGAAGACGTAATTGCACGTCAAGAAGGTGATTTCCCAGTAATCGAACCTACTAGAGTAGATTATACAGACGTTGCACCAAATCAAATTGCTTCTATCTCCGCTTCTTTGATTCCTTTCTTGGAACATGATGATGCGAATAGAGCCTTGATGGGATCTAACATGATGCGTCAGGCCGTACCATTAATTCGTCCTGAAGCTCCTATTGTTGGAACTGGTTTAGAGCGTCAAGTAGCTTCTGATTCTAGAGTATTGATTAATGCTGAAGGAGATGGAGTTATAGAATATGTAGATGCCAATATTATCACTATCAAATACGATCGTTCTGAAGAAGAAAGAATGGTTAGTTTTGAGCCAGATGAAAAAACATACAATCTAATTAAATTTAGAAAGACCAATCAAGGTACAAGTATCAACCTGAAACCTATCGTAAGAAAAGGGGATAGAGTGGTTCCTGGACAAGTATTATCAGAAGGGTATGCAACTCAAAATGGGGAGCTAGCTTTAGGTCGTAACCTTAAAGTAGCGTTTATGCCATGGAAAGGATACAACTTCGAGGATGCGATTGTAATTTCTGAAAAAGTAGTTCGTGACGATATTTTTACCTCTATTCACGTAGATGATTATTCATTAGAAGTTAGAGATACTAAATTAGGTAACGAAGAATTGACGAACGATATACCAAACGTTTCTGAAGAAGCTACTAAAGATTTAGATGAAAATGGTATGATTAGAATTGGAGCCGAGGTTAAACCTGGTGATATTTTGATCGGAAAAATTACTCCAAAAGGAGAATCAGATCCTACTCCAGAAGAGAAATTGCTTCGTGCAATCTTCGGAGATAAAGCAGGTGATGTAAAAGATGCTTCATTAAAAGCGTCTCCTTCTTTACATGGTGTTGTTTTAGATAAAAAATTGTTCGCAAGAGCAGTTAAAGATAAACGTAAACGTACTCAGGACAAGGATGCTTTAGGAGCACTTGAAATGGAGTTTGAAGTTAAATTTGTTGAATTAAAAGACAAATTAGTAGAGAAACTTTTCTTGATCGTAAACGGAAAAACATCTCAAGGGGTAATGAATGATTTGGGTGAAGAAGTTTTACCAAAAGGTAAAAAATACACTCAAAAAATGCTTTATGCTGTAGAAGATTTTGCTCACTTAAGTAAAGGGCAATGGGTTGCTGATGATGCAACTAATAAAATGGTTAATGATTTGATTCACAACTATAAAATTAAATTAAACGATTTACAAGGTGCATTGCGTAGAGAGAAATTCACTATTACTGTTGGTGATGAATTGCCAGCAGGAATCTTGAAATTAGCCAAAGTATATATTGCCAAAAAACGTAAATTGAAAGTTGGGGATAAAATGGCGGGACGTCACGGTAACAAAGGTATTGTTGCTCGTATCGTTCGTCATGAAGATATGCCTTTCCTTGAAGACGGAACACCAGTTGATATCGTATTGAACCCACTTGGGGTGCCTTCACGTATGAACATTGGTCAAATTTATGAAACGGTACTGGGTTGGGCTGGACAAAACTTGGGTAGAAAATTTGCTACTCCAATTTTTGACGGAGCATCTCTTGATCAAATCAATGCATTGACTGATGAAGCTGGAGTGCCACGTTTCGGACATACTTATCTTTATGATGGTGGTACAGGAGAGCGTTTCCACCAAGCGGCAACAGTTGGAGTAATTTATATGTTGAAACTTGGACACATGGTTGACGATAAAATGCACGCACGTTCTATAGGTCCATACTCGTTGATTACTCAACAACCACTTGGAGGTAAAGCTCAATTTGGAGGTCAACGTTTTGGAGAGATGGAGGTTTGGGCACTTGAAGCTTATGGAGCATCAAGTACGCTTAGAGAAATCTTGACTGTTAAGTCTGATGATGTTATTGGTAGAGCTAAAACTTACGAAGCAATCGTAAAAGGAGAGTCTATGCCAGAACCAGGATTACCAGAATCATTCAATGTATTAATGCATGAATTGAAAGGTCTTGGACTTGACATTCGTTTAGAAGAATAAAAAAAGTTTTCAGTATTCAGTTTTCAGGTAGCAATACCTGAAAACTGATTACTCATTTATAAGAGTTTTTAGGATTTAGACCCGTAACCCGTTCCGATTTTTTATAAAATCTCAAAAGATTTTATAATTAGCACTTCAAAATTTTTATTTGAAGTTTAGAGAAGTAATCCGTGGTAGTATGTCGAGAAGTAGTATGGCTACGTCTCCATAAAATCAATTTTTTAATTGCAAATAAATCAATAGTAAAAACTATGATGAATAATAGAAATAATAACAATAAAGATAAAAACCCTGTAAAAAGGTTTAATAAAATCTCAATAGGCCTTGCTTCTCCTGAATCGATTTTGAAAGAATCAAGAGGTGAAGTATTGAAACCGGAAACCATCAACTACAGAACGCACAAACCAGAGCGTGATGGTCTTTTCTGCGAGCGTATTTTCGGACCAGTAAAAGATTTTGAATGTGCTTGTGGTAAGTATAAAAGAATACGGTACAAAGGGATCATCTGTGACCGTTGTGGTGTTGAAGTTACGGAGAAAAAAGTACGTAGAGACAGAGTAGGTCACATCAACCTTGTTGTGCCAATTGCTCATATCTGGTATTTCCGTTCTCTTCCAAACAAAATTGGTTATATCCTAGGTCTTCCTTCTAAGAAATTAGATATGATTATCTACTACGAAAGATACGTAGTAATCCAAGCAGGTATTGCTAAAAATGCAGAAGGGGAATCATTACAAAGACTTGACTTTTTGACAGAAGAAGAATATTTAAATATTTTAGATACACTTCCTGCTGACAATCAATATCTTGATGATTTTGATCCAAATAAATTTGTTGCCAAAATGGGAGCAGAGTGTATTATGGATTTATTGGCAAGAATTGATTTAGATCAATTGTCTTACCAATTAAGACATAATGCTAACAATGAAACGTCTAAACAACGTAAAACGGAAGCATTAAAAAGATTGCAAGTTGTGGAATCTTTCCGTGAGTCTAACTTGAACCGTGAGAATCGTCCGGAATGGATGATTATGAAAGTGGTACCCGTTATTCCACCAGAATTGCGTCCGCTTGTGCCACTTGATGGTGGTCGTTTTGCAACTTCAGATTTAAATGATTTATACCGTCGTGTAATCATCCGTAACAACCGTTTGAAAAGATTAATGGAGATTAAAGCTCCTGAAGTTATCTTAAGAAACGAAAAACGTATGTTGCAAGAATCGGTAGATTCACTTTTCGATAATACCCGTAAAGCTTCTGCAGTAAAAACAGAATCAAACAGACCATTAAAATCATTATCTGATTCCCTTAAAGGTAAACAAGGACGTTTCCGTCAAAACTTACTTGGAAAACGTGTGGATTATTCTGCTCGTTCGGTAATTGTTGTTGGACCTGAATTGAAATTGTCTGAATGTGGTATCCCAAAAGATATGGCAGCAGAATTATACAAACCTTTCGTTATCCGTAAATTGATAGAAAGAGGTATTGTAAAAACGGTTAAATCAGCTAAGAAAATAATAGACAAGAAAGAGCCTGTAGTTTGGGATATCCTTGAAAATGTAATCAAAGGTCACCCAATATTACTGAATCGTGCTCCTACTTTGCACCGTTTAGGTATTCAAGCATTCCAACCAAAATTAATTGAAGGAAAAGCAATCCAATTGCACCCTTTAGTTTGTACTGCATTTAATGCGGATTTTGATGGGGATCAAATGGCAGTTCACTTGCCTTTAGGACCAGAAGCTATTTTGGAAGCACAACTTTTAATGTTGGGTTCTCACAATATTCTGAATCCTGCAAATGGAGCTCCAATTACGGTACCTTCTCAGGATATGGTTTTGGGTCTATACTATATGACCAAAGAACGTTTGTCAACACCTGAGAAAACTATCTTAGGAGAAGGAATCACTTTCTATTCTGCTGAAGAAGTAAATATTGCTTTGAATGAAGGTAGAGTAGAATTGAATGCTCGTGTTCGAATTAGAGCTAAGGATTTCAATGAAGCTGGAGAATTAGTTTTTAAAATTATTCAAACAACTGCGGGTCGTGTATTATTTAATGAAGTAGTACCGGAAGCAGCTGGATATATCAATGATGTATTGACTAAGAAAAATCTTAGAGACATTATTGGTCACGTTTTAAGTTCTACTGATGTACCTACAACAGCGGCTTTCTTGGATAACATGAAAGACATGGGATACAAATTTGCCTTCAAAGGTGGATTGTCATTCTCTTTAGGTGATATTAGAATTCCAGATCAAAAACCAAAATTAATTGCAGACGCCAGAGAACAAGTTCAAGGTATTTCTGCGAATTATAACATGGGTCTTATTACCAATAACGAACGTTACAACCAAGTTATTGATGTATGGACTTCAGCAAATGCTCAATTGACAGAGTTAGCAATGAAAAACATTAGAGAAGACCAACAAGGTTTCAACTCAGTGTATATGATGCTTGATTCTGGAGCAAGGGGTTCCAAAGAACAAATTCGTCAGTTAACTGGTATGCGTGGTTTGATGGCTAAGCCAAAAAAATCGACTGCTGGTGGTGGTGAAATTATTGAAAACCCGATTCTTTCTAACTTTAAAGAAGGTCTTTCGATCCTTGAGTACTTTATTTCTACTCACGGTGCGCGTAAAGGTCTTGCGGATACGGCATTGAAAACTGCCGATGCAGGATATTTAACAAGAAGATTGCATGATGTATCTCAAGATGTTATTGTTAATATCGAAGATTGTGGTACTCTTAGAGGTGTTGAAGTTTCAGCATTGAAGAAAAATGAGGAAATTGTTGAATCATTAGGAGAAAGAATTTTAGGACGTGTTGTTTTACAAGACCTTATTAATCCTTTGAATAATGAAGTTTTAATTGAATCTGGACAACAAATTACAGAAGTTATAATGAAAGCAATTGACGCTTCTCCAATCGAGAAAGTGGAAGTGCGTTCCCCATTAACTTGTGAAGCGTTGAAAGGGATTTGTGCAAAATGTTACGGTAGAAATTTAGCTACTGGTAAGATGACACAAAGAGGTGAAGCAGTTGGTGTAATTGCAGCACAATCTATTGGAGAGCCTGGTACACAGTTGACATTACGTACATTCCACGTTGGTGGGGTTGCGGGTGGTATTTCTGAAGAATCAAGTATCATTACCAAATTTAATGGTAAACTTGAAATTGAAGATTTAAAAACGGTTAAAGGAGAAGATAGTGATGGTAATTCCGTTGATATTGTAGTTTCTCGTTCTACTGAATTGAAATTAATTGATGAAAGAACGGGTATCTTATTAAGTACAAATAATATTCCTTACGGTTCAAGTATTTTCGTTAAAGACGGTCAATCTGTTGCTAAAGGAGATGTGATTTGTAAATGGGATCCATATAATGGAGTTATCGTTTCTGAATTTACCGGTAAAATTGCTTACGAAGAATTAGAGCAAGGTCAATCATTCATGGTTGAAATTGATGAGCAAACTGGTTTCCAAGAAAAAGTAATTTCTGAATCTAGAGCTAAAAAATTAATTCCAACTTTATTGGTTTACGGTAAAGACAATGAATTGATTCGTTCTTATAACTTACCAGTTGGAGCCCACTTGATGGTTGAAAACGGGGAGAAAATTAAAGCAGGTAAGGTATTGGTAAAAATTCCACGTCGTTCTTCTAAATCAGGAGATATTACAGGAGGTTTACCTAGAATTACAGAGTTGTTAGAAGCTCGTAATCCTTCAAACCCAGCAGTTGTTTCTGAAATTGATGGTGTTGTTTCTTTTGGAAAAATCAAAAGAGGAAACCGTGAGGTTGTTATCGAATCTAAGTTCGGTGATATTAGAAAATACTTGGTTAAATTATCAAGCCAAATTCTAGTTCAAGAAAATGACTTTGTAAGAGCTGGTGTACCGTTATCTGATGGTGCAATTACTCCGGATGATATTTTAAGAATTCAAGGACCAGCAGCTGTTCAACAGTATTTGGTTAATGAAATTCAAGAAGTATACCGTTTACAAGGGGTAAAAATCAACGACAAACACTTTGAAGTTGTAATACGTCAAATGATGCGTAAAGTAAGAGTACAAGATCCAGGTGATACTTTATTCTTAGAAGATCAATTAATTCACACTAAAGATTTTATCGTTCAAAATGATAAATTATACGGTATGAAAGTGGTTGAAGATGCTGGAGATTCTAGTGCATTAAAAGAAGGTCAAATTATTACGCCTCGTGAGTTGCGTGATGAAAACTCTTTATTGAAACGTACAGATAAAAATCTTGTTGTGGCTCGTGATGTTGTTACTGCAACAGCAACACCAGTTTTACAAGGTATAACAAGAGCATCGTTGCAAACTAAATCGTTTATTTCTGCTGCATCTTTCCAAGAAACTACTAAAGTATTGAATGAAGCTGCTGTTGCAGGTAAAATCGATTACTTAGAAGGATTGAAAGAAAATGTAATTGTAGGACATAGAATCCCTGCTGGAACAGGTATGAGAGAATATGATAATACGATTGTAGGTTCAAAAGAAGATTACAATGATATGATGGCTAACAAAGAAGAATATATTTATTAATATGAGTAATTCTAATCAACAACAAGAGCAGATTAATATTGAGTTAGACGAAAAAATTGCTGAAGGAATTTATTCCAATTTGGCAATAATAAATCACTCTTCATCAGAGTTTGTTTTAGATTTTGTAAGCATCATGCCAGGTATTCCTAAAGCTAAGGTGAAATCAAGAATTGTCTTGACGCCTCAACATGCTAAAAGATTGCTAAAAGCAATTGGAGAAAATATTCACCGTTTTGAAGTCGCTCATGGCGAAATAAAAGACACTGAACAAGCACCAATTCCGCTTAATTTTGGTCCTGCGGGACAAGCATAATACTCTTAAAAGGCTCCAGAAATGGAGCCTTTTTTATTTATAATTTATTCTTGAATGAAGAAGAGTTGTTTTAGCTTTCAAATTTTAAAATTTTACCCACTCTTGATTGAAATGATTTTTAGGGTATTACAAATTAGATTTCAATATACACTTCGATTTCCCCAGTACGCTCTGGTAATAACAGCACTATTTTCTGAGTTTGTGCACTGTTATTATTTGAGTCTAAACATCTTTCAACTTTAAGTTTGCGTTGTTATTCAATACTGCAACATTAACTCCTAGTTAAATCTAGCTTGTTTATAACAAATTTGTTCTTTAAACGAGTATTATGGTCCTTCATCGAAAATATTTTCCGTCCGTTTATAAATGCTATACTTTCGCTCTCGAGATAGAGAAAAGCATTCTATCTATTATAAAAACGAATTGTTATGAAATATTTTTCTTTAGAAGCAAATAAAAAAGTCATTTTAAATGGCTTCCTAATGGTTGCTTTTATTTTAGTGTCTAATACTGCTGTTTTTGCTCAAACTACAAAAAATGTAGCTGATGCAAATACAATTGAAGTTACTACTACCACTAAACAAGACAATGTTTCTGCAGTTTCATCTTCGAATAGTTTGAACTTTGTATTGTGGTTTATGGGTTCTAAACAAGATCCAAACACTACGATATCTACTGAAGGAATAAATACTAAAAAACAAGTTATTACTTCAGGTACAGCGCCAAATCGTTTGTTAATCAAAGCTTTTTTGAAAAAGGCAGTAAGTTTAGAAAGTATGGTGGCTTAAACTAAAAATAATTTTTAAAAGACATAAAAAAAACGCTAATTTTTTAATTAGCGTTTTTTTATGGAGTTTTTTTACTTTCATTTCTGGAGGACTTATTGTCATCCAGAGATCGTTTTTTAGCTTAAATATTATTCAAATTCTGAAGTAAAGAATAGTTTTACATTCGGATATTTATTTTGTGTCATTTGAATTGTAAAATCAGAATCAGCCAGAAATACTAATTGTCCATACTTATCATGAGCCAAGAATTTTTGTTTAATTCTTCTAAATTCTTTAAATTCTTCGCTTTTTGGGTCGTTTGGTTTTACCCAGCATGCCTTGTGAACCGGAAAATTTTCATACGTACATTTTGCACCGTATTCATGTTCTAAACGATATTGGATAACCTCGTATTGAAGTGCTCCAACTGTTCCAATGATTTTTCGGTTATTCATTTCTAATGTAAATAGCTGCGCTACACCTTCATCCATTAACTGATCAATTCCTTTATCCAATTGTTTGGCTTTCATTGGATCAGCATTGTTAATATATCGGAAATGCTCTGGAGAGAAACTCGGAATTCCTTTGAAACTCATGATTTCTCCTTCGGTTAACGTATCTCCAATTTTGAAATTTCCGGTATCATGTAAACCAACAATATCTCCAGGATAGGAGATGTCTACAATTTCTTTCTTTTCTGCAAAGAAAGCATTTGGACTGGAGAATTTTAAATTCTTCTTTTGGCGAACGTGATAATACGGTTTGTTTCTTTCAAAAGTTCCTGAAACAATTTTTATAAAAGCCAGACGATCTCTGTGTTTTGGATCCATATTGGCATGGATTTTAAAAACAAATCCAGTCATTTTCTCTTCTTTTGGATCTACTAAGCGTGTTTCGGAATCTTTTGGTCTTGGTGAAGGAGCAATTTGAACAAAACAGTCCAATAATTCTCTTACACCAAAATTATTTAAAGCAGAACCAAAAAATACAGGCTGTAGTTTCCCGTCAAGATAATCCTGACGATCAAATTTAGGATAAACTTCGTCTATCAATTCTAATTCTTCACGCAATCTATCAGCAGGTTTTTGACCAATGATTTTTTCTAATTCTGGATTCTGAACATCGGAAAAAGCAATCGTTTCTTCTATGTTTTTACGATTGTCTCCGCTAAATAAGTTGATGTTTTTTTCCCATAAATTATAAATTCCTTGAAAATCATAACCCATTCCTATTGGGAAGCTTAATGGTGTAACTGTTAAACCCAGTTTTTGTTCCACTTCGTCCATCAAGTCAAAAGCGTCTTTTCCTTCTCGGTCTAATTTGTTGATGAATACGATAATTGGAATTTTTCGCATTCTACAAACAGCTACTAATTTCTCTGTTTGTTCCTCAACACCTTTAGCAACGTCAACTACAACAATAACGCTGTCTACAGCAGTTAAAGTTCTAAAAGTATCCTCAGCGAAATCCTTGTGTCCTGGCGTATCGAGAATGTTTATTTTTTTGTCTTTATAATTGAATGCTAAAACTGAGGTAGAAACCGAAATTCCTCTTTGGCGTTCAATTTCCATAAAGTCACTCGTAGCCCCTTTTTTAATTTTGTTATTCTTCACCGCACCTGCTTCTTGAATCGCACCACCAAAAAGGAGGAGTTTCTCAGTAAGTGTTGTTTTTCCAGCATCAGGATGTGAGATAATCCCGAAAGTTCTTCTGCGTTGTATTTCTTCTAAAAAGCCCATATTTGTATAAATAGTTTGCAAAAGTACTATTTATAAATGCCAATTAAAAAAAATGCATACGCTAATTGGAGTAGGTGGGTTTTGAAGTTGCAATTCAGGTGATTTTAATTCATTATCAAAATTGCGAAGATTTAGTATAGGTACCAAAAAGGCTGCCTGATTTAGACAGCCTTGAGGACATTCATGTATTACATATTGATGGACCAAATAGAATAGCCGTTTGGCGGACATTGAATTTTAACCCATTTATCACCTTGTGTTGTTGGTAACCAAGTCGAATTTCCAGTGAAATCTTTGATTTGTGCGTTTGTCCAATTGGTTTGAATCCATCTTTCTTGCCAAGTGGATGAATTGTTGATGTAAACCACTAAACCAGGATTTCCATTATAGCCATTTCTTCGAGCGATATATTCATCAGTGTCTGTAAATAAAATGGAGGTATTTCCTGTCGCCTTTTGATTGTGAATCCAGATTAAATTGTTCATTTTTGTTTTGTTCAACCATTCCTCATAATCCTTGTAAAAAATTGTTGGATATCCTTCGTGAGTTAAAATATAAGCGTACGCTAACTCTTTTTTCCAAATTTCATCGGTGTCGTGGTTGGCTACAAAGGTGACTGCTTTATAGGGATTTCTTTTCCACATCATGTCATCATTCAAAATGTTTAAATTATTTCCGTCAAATGCATCATTCATTTTGTAATAACAGGCAAAGTCAAAAACAGAACTATTGGCATTATTCGCCCAATCATTTAATAGGTTCACGTTAGAATCCCATAATTCGCCAACAGAAAAACCGCCAACGTTTGCATTCCAATCTTTTATTACCCATGGAGCAAAACCTTTCACGTAATCAAATCTCCAGCCGTCAAATTTCATTGTGTTTTTGTAATATTTACCTACACCGTCTGTTCTTTTCCAAAGCCAGTCTTGTACATTTGGAACGACATGCGCTAAATCTGGAAAGCCTCCAAAAGCGCCTTCATCATTATTTCCATAAGAATTTTTATAAAAATCAGCGCTAGTTCTCTTAAATTTTCCTGAAGCAACACCAGTGAAATTTGTATATGTTTGCGTCCCTGTAAATGGATTGTTTTCTAATTGCCCGCCGCTGTTGTGGTTTAGTACCATATCGGCGTACACTTGCATATTTTCGGTATGAACTTTGGTGATTAGACTTTCGAGTTCTGTGCGGGAACCAAATCTTGTTTCCACGGTACCATTTTGGTTGTAATTTCCAAAATCAAAGTAATCGGTAGGATCATAACCCATAGAAAACGGTCCGTTTTGAGCTTTTGAAACCGGCGGAAGCCAAATGGAACCAATTCCAACATTTGACCACGCCGTTATTTTTGAATTAACAGTATTCCACCAGGTTCCACCGGCTGGTACATCCCAATAAAATGCCTGCATCATCACACCGCCACCAGGATTTGCAACGTATCGGCCTGTTGTGTTTGATTGTTTTCCGGTGCTGAAGGGGCGTCCATCGTGATTTGTAACATTAATAACTTTGAATTGTGCAGCCGCTTCTGTTGAATTGGTTACAAAATCATCGTTCGAATTACACGAGTACAAGCCAACGAGTAAAGCGGTTAACAAACAAATTTTAAATTTTTGTTTTTTCATAATAAGAATAATTTGGGGTTAAGTAATAGATTTGGGTAGGAGTAATTAAATAACAGAATAGGAAATAAACCGTTGTGTTAGATTTTTTTCGTAGGTTTAGGAATTTCAAACTAAATAATTTTGTGAATAGTAAAGTATTTATCGCTAAAAAGTAGCATAACTATATTTTTATATCTATTTTTTAAACAAAACAATATTTTTTTTAGCTAATTTATGTAAATTCTTATAGTAGAAGCATTAGTGCTGTTTTATTTTATAGCGAAAACGTTGTAGTGTTGAGAACTTTTTACTTAGCGCTCTTAAAATAAGATTTTTAAGAAAATATACCTTGCCTTTTATGGTAATGTTATTGAATTTTATTGAGATTATTTTTTGATGTGATTGCAATTGAAACTGGTTGTAGTAGTAGTTTTTAATTTAGAGATGAGGATTATAATATGAAGAAACACTTTGGTGGTAATTATAAGGTTTTAGATTTTGGAAATTAGAATCAACATTTACTTCTAACAGTCAGATTGTTGATAGCTTAGGGGCATGCCAAGTTAAATATTAAATGTCTTTATAATATTTTGTTAATACTAGTTAGGAAACTTGTATTATCTAATTGAATTGCTATTTTTGTTCGTTTTAAATTTGAAGAAAGTTGCTGCATTGTATTATCTAAAGCAGTTCAATACTTGATTCTTAAAGTGTATATTTGCCAAAATTATTCTGGATATATATAAATTTAAAAATAGCACGACCGGGATGTTTTACATTTAATACAAATTATAATAATGCCAATAAATATAATACAAATGAAATCTATTAATAATAGAATTGCACTGACTTTTTTTCTTTTGCTTTTTACAAGTGTCATAACAAGTGCTCAAGAAATTATTAAGGACTCGGTTATCGCTCCTGCTAAAAAGATACAATCGACCGGAAAACTTAAAATTGATGGAGTGATAGCAACTGTGGGAGACTATATTGTATTAGATTCAGATATTGACAAGTCATTTCTTGAAATTTCTACACAAGGAGGTTCTGTTAATGATATTTCAAGATGTCAAATGCTAGGAAAATTATTAGAAGATAAATTGTATGCGCATCAAGCAATTCAAGATAGTATCGTAGTTACAGATTCAGAGGTGAAAGGAATGATGGAAGACCGATTGAATTATATGATTGAAAAAATTGGTTCTTTAGAAAAAGTTGTTCAATATTATAAAAAGGATTCTGAAGAAGAATTTAGAACCTATTTCTCTGATATTCTAAAAGAAGGAAAGTTGAGTTCTGAAATGCGAAATAAGATCGTTGAAGCAGTAGAAATTACTCCAGAAGAAGTTCGTAATTATTTCAAGACTATTCCTAAAGCTGATTTACCAACCTTTGGAGTGGAATTAGAAGTGGCACAAATTGTGGTTACGCCTAAAATCTCGGCCGAAGATAAACAAAAAGTTATTGATCGATTGAATGGTTTCAAAAAGGAAATTGAAGAAGGGTCTAGTTTTTCTACTAAAGCAGTTTTATATTCTCAAGATCCGGGATCTAGATCGAATGGAGGATATTACAAAATGAATCGCAAAACACCATTTGTAAAAGAATTTAAAGAGGTTGCTTTCAGTTTAGAGGAAGGTGAAATATCAGCTCCTTTTGAAACAGATTTTGGATATCATATTATTTATGTAGAAAAAATTAAAGGACAGGAAATAGAATTGCGTCATATTTTACTTTCGCCAACGATTACTGAAACAGCGCTGGATGAAGCGAAAGAAAAAATTATTTTAATCAAAAAAAGAATTGAAGATAAAGAAATTACTTTTGCGGAAGCAGCCAGAACATTGTCTGATGAAAAAGAAACAAGAGCCAATGGAGGAGCATTAATCAACCCGCAAACACAGGATACTCGTTTTGAATTGACAAAAATGGATCCTACTTTTTACAGTCAAGTGTCTAATTTGAAAGCAAACCAAGTTTCTGTTCCTATATTAGACCAAGGAGAGGAAGGAAAGAAGAAATTCAAGTTAATCACAGTTACCAATAGAATTGATGAACATACCGCTGATTACGCCAAGGATTATATTAAAATTAAAGAATTGGCTTTAAAGAACAAGCAAATTACAGCTATAGGAAAATGGTTTAATGAAAAAATAAAAGAAACTTATATCAAAATCATTGGAGAATATAGAGACTGTGATTTTGCAAATAATTGGCTTAAAAAGTAGTCTTCTTTTTTGCCTTTTGCGGGTAGATTTGCAGTAAAAAAGTTTTCGTTAAATAAAGAAAAAGAGTTAGTTTTATGATTTCATAAGGCTAACTCTTTTTAATTTTAAAATACTTCAAACATGTCAGACGTAGCAGCAATACATAATTTAGTCCAAAAAAGAAATGAACTAAAAAAAGAAATCGCAAAAATCATTGTAGGTCAGGATGTTGTGGTAGATCAAATCTTGCTTTGTATTTTTTCTGGTGGTCATGCATTGTTGGTAGGCGTTCCCGGATTAGCCAAAACTTTGATGGTAAATACGCTGGCGCAAGCCCTAGGTCTTGATTTTAAGAGAATTCAGTTTACACCGGATTTAATGCCTTCGGATATACTTGGAAGTGAAATCTTGGATGAAAGCCGTCAGTTTAAATTTATAAAAGGGCCTATTTTTTCCAATATTGTTTTGGCAGATGAAATAAATCGTACGCCGCCAAAAACGCAAGCGGCATTATTAGAAGCCATGCAGGAACGTTCTGTTACTATTGCGGGGGAAAATTATAAATTAGATTTGCCCTATTTTGTTTTGGCGACACAAAATCCAATTGAGCAGGAAGGAACGTATCCTTTGCCCGAAGCACAATTAGACCGATTTATGTTTGCTATAAAATTAGAATATCCTTCATTTGAAGAGGAAGTTCAAGTAGTAAAACGCACAACCTCTGATGAAAAAAACACGATAAACCCATTGTTTTCCGCTCAAGAAATAATAGATTTTCAACATTTGATTCGCCGAATTCCTGTGGCGGATAATGTTATAGAATATGCAGTGACCTTAGTTAGTAAAACGCGTCCGGATAATCCGTTGTCAAATGAGTTTGTAAAAAATTATCTCGATTGGGGAGCAGGACCAAGAGCATCGCAAAATTTGATTTTGGCTGCAAAAGCCAATGCGGCTTTCAACGGAAAATTTTCTCCCGATATCGAAGATGTCAAAGCAGTGGCGATAGGAATACTTCGTCACCGAATAATCAAAAACTACAAAGCAGATGCCGAAGGTATCACCGAGGAAATGATAATTACAAAGTTGTTTTAAATGCTTTTTTTATTGTTTTTAGCTTGATTTTCGGGAGTAACTACAACGTTTTCTTAATTATCTTATTATTTGTATTTCAGAAATGATAAGAATGTATTTGATTAGTTATGGATTAATCAATTTTTTGTTAAATTTTTTAAATTTTATCATTTTTAAACAGTAAAAATCAGTATTAGGTAATAATATCTTTTGAAAACACCACGTCCATTAAATTTTTTTAGATTTCATCTTAAAGAACTAAATTTGCCTCATAAATAAAAACTAGATAGTATGGCTTTTAATTTTGAGAGGATCAAAAGAAGTAGCCTTTAACATTGAAAACAATTGTATTATGAGCATTTATAACGATTATCTAAAGGAAATCGAAGAAAGAAAAGGGCAGGGATTGCATCCAAAGCCAATTGATGGGGCTGAATTATTGGGCGAAATCATTACACAAATTAAAGATGTAGATAACGCAGATCGCGAAGACTCTCTTACCTTCTTTATCTACAATACGGTCCCGGGAACCACCCCTGCTGCCGGCAGAAAAGCTGCTTTTTTAAAGGAGATTATTCTTGGGGAATCAGTTATAAAAGAAATTACTCCAGCTTTTGCTTTAGAGCTATTGTCTCACATGAAAGGTGGACCTTCTATTGAGGTGCTACTTGACTTGGCTTTAGGCGAAAATGCTACCATTGCTAAAGATGCAGCACAGGTACTTAAAACACAATTTTTTCTTTACGAAGCAGATACTAATCGTCTAGAAACAGCTTATAAAAGCGGAAATGAAATTGCTAAGGAAATTTTAGAAAGCTACGCTAAAGCGGAGTTTTTTACAAAGCTTCCAGAAGTAGTAGAGGAAATAAAAGTAGTTACTTATATTGCTGGTGAAGGAGATATTTCAACTGATTTATTGTCACCGGGGAACCAAGCGCATTCCAGATCTGATCGTGAGCTTCATGGTAAATGTTTGATTTCTCCTGCAGCTCAGGATGAAATTCAAGCATTGCAAGCGCAACATCCTGACAAAAGCGTCATGTTGATTGCTGAAAAAGGAACAATGGGTGTGGGTTCATCGCGAATGTCAGGTGTGAACAATGTGGCGCTTTGGACTGGTAAAAAAGCAAGTCCTTATGTTCCATTTATAAATATTGCACCAATTGTTGCAGGAACAAACGGAATTTCTCCAATTTTCCTAACTACTGTTGATGTAACCGGTGGTATTGGTCTTGACCTTAAAAACTGGGTAAAGAAATTAGATGATAATGGAAATCCAATTCGCAACGAAAGTGGTGATGTGGTTCTAGAGGAAGCGTATTCTGTAGCTACTGGAACGGTGCTAACCATCAACACTAAAACAAAGAAATTATATAATGGCGATATAGAATTGATCGATATTTCTAAGGCATTTACACCTCAGAAAATGGAATTTATCAAAGCTGGTGGTTCTTACGCGATTGTTTTTGGAAAAAAATTACAAACGTTTGCTTCTAAGACTTTAGGGATTGCTATTGTTCCCGTTTTTGCTCCATCCAAAGAAGTTTCTATAGATGGACAAGGTCTTACAGCCGTTGAAAAAATATTTAATAAAAATGCTGTTGGTTCAACGCCAGGGAAAGTCTTGCACGCTGGATCTGACGTTCGTGTTACCGTAAACATTGTTGGTTCCCAAGATACGACAGGTTTGATGACTTCTCAAGAATTAGAGTCTATGGCTGCTACTGTGATTTCACCAATCGTTGACGGTGCATATCAATCCGGTTGCCACACAGCATCAGTTTGGGATAATAAATCTAAGGCAAACATTCCAAGATTGATGAAATTCATGAATGATTTCGGTTTGATTACAGCTCGTGACCCAAAAGGAGAATACCACGCTATGACCGACGTAATTCACAAAGTGCTAAATGATATTACTGTAGATGAGTGGGCAATTATTATTGGAGGTGACTCGCACACCAGAATGTCAAAAGGAGTTGCTTTTGGTGCTGATTCAGGTACCGTTGCTCTTGCATTGGCTACTGGTGAAGCTTCTATGCCAATTCCAGAATCAGTAAAAGTGACTTTCAAGGGTGACATGAAAAAATACATGGATTTCCGTGATGTGGTGCATGCTACACAATCTCAAATGTTGAAGCAATTTGGCGGTGAAAATGTATTTCAAGGACGCATTATTGAAGTTCATTTAGGAACCCTTACTGCGGATCAAGCCTTTACTTTTACGGATTGGACGGCAGAAATGAAAGCGAAAGCTTCTATTTGTATTTCTGAGGACGACACTTTGATTGAATCATTAGAAATTGCCAAAGGTAGAATCCAGATCATGATTGATAAAGGAATGGACAACGAAAAGCAAGTGCTAAAAGGATTGATCGCTATCGCAAATAATAGAATTGCAGCAATTCAATCTGGTGAAAAACCAGCGTTGACTCCAGATGCTAATGCAAAGTATTATGCGGAAGTTGTTATTGATTTAGACATCGTTGTGGAGCCAATGATTGCAGATCCAGATGTGAATAACGTGGATGTTTCTAAGCGCTACACGCACGATACCATTAGACCACTTTCTTTTTACGGGGGTGTGAAAAAAGTAGATCTTGGTTTTGTAGGTTCTTGTATGGTACATAAAGGAGATTTGAAGATTCTTTCTCAAATGCTAAAAAATATCGATGAGCAATACGGTAAAGTAGAGTTCAAAGCGCCGCTTGTAGTAGCGCCACCAACATACAATATTGTAGACGAACTTAAAGCAGAAGGTGACTGGGAAGTGTTGCAAAAATATTCTGGATTCGAATTTGATGACAATGCTCCAAAGGGCATTGCTCGTACCGGATATGAAAATATTTTGTATCTAGAGCGTCCCGGTTGTAACTTATGTATGGGTAACCAAGAAAAAGCAGCCAAAGGCGATACAGTTATGGCAACCTCTACGCGTCTTTTCCAAGGAAGAGTTGTTGAGGATACAGAGGGTAAAAAAGGAGAATCATTGCTTTCATCTACACCAGTTGTGGTATTGTCTACAATTTTAGGCAGAACTCCAACTCTTGAAGAATATAAAGCAGCGGTGAAAGGAATCAATCTAACACAGTTTGCGCCATCTCATAAATTATTGGTAAGGTATTAACAAGTATTTGTTAATTATATCAAAAAGCCTGAGTCTCCCAAAAGACTTAGGCTTTTTTTATGGGTATAGTTTCTCTATTTTTTGTACCTTGTGACTATTAAAGACTTGAATTTTTATTATACATAACAAACAATCCTATACATTATGGCTTTTGATATTGAAATGATTAAAAAAGTGTACGACAACATGACAACTCGTGTTGATAAAGCACGCGAAATAGTTGGACATCCACTTACTTTAACCGAGAAAATCTTATACAATCACCTTTGGGACGGAATGCCATCAAAAGCTTTTACACGTGGTGCTGATTATGTTGATTTTGCTCCAGATAGAGTGGCTTGTCAAGATGCTACTGCTCAAATGGCGTTGTTACAATTCATGCACGCTGGTAAATCTAAAGTAGCTGTGCCTACAACGGTACATTGTGATCACTTGATCCAAGCTAAAGTGGATGCGGTGACGGATTTGGCCAGAGCAAAAACGCAGAGTAATGAAGTGTTTGAATTCCTTTCTTCGGTATCTAATAAATACGGAATTGGTTTTTGGAAACCAGGAGCAGGAATTATTCATCAAGTAGTACTTGAGAATTACGCATTCCCAGGTGGAATGATGATTGGAACCGACTCTCATACGGTAAATGCAGGTGGTTTAGGAATGGTCGCAATTGGTGTTGGTGGTGCTGATGCTGTTGATGTAATGTCAGGAATGGCTTGGGAATTAAAATTCCCAAAATTAATTGGAGTAAAATTAACGGGTAAGCTTTCTGGTTGGACAGCTCCAAAAGACGTTATTCTTAAAGTAGCCGGAATTCTTACTGTAAAAGGTGGAACGGGGGCAATAGTTGAATATTTTGGGGAAGGCGCAACCGCTATGTCATGTACTGGTAAAGGTACCATTTGTAATATGGGTGCCGAAATTGGCGCAACAACTTCTACATTTGGGTATGATGATTCCATGAGTCGTTATTTGCGTTCTACAGACAGAGCTGATGTTGCCGATGCTGCCGATAAAATTGCACCGTATTTAACTGGTGATGCAGAAGTATATGCTAATCCAGAATTGTATTTTGACCAAGTAATCGAAATTAATTTAGACGAATTAGAACCGCATTTGAATGGTCCCTTTACACCAGATTTAGCAACGCCTATTTCTAAAATGAAAGAGGAAGCCATCAAAAATAACTGGCCTTTGAAAATTGAAGTGGGTTTGATTGGTTCTTGTACGAACTCTTCTTACGAGGATATTGCTCGTGCCGCCTCTATTGCAAAACAAGTTACGGATAAAAACCTAAAAATTAAATCGGAATTTACCATTACTCCAGGTTCTGAATTGGTTCGATATACTATAGAACGTGATGGATTTATCGATATTTTTGATAAAATGGGAGCGACTGTATTTGCAAATGCGTGCGGACCATGTATCGGGATGTGGGATAGAGAAGGTGCTGAAAAAGAAGAGCGCAACACAATCGTTCACTCTTTCAACCGTAACTTTTCAAAACGTGCCGATGGAAATCCAAATACTTTGGCTTTCGTAGGTTCGCCTGAATTAGTAACCGCTTTGGCAATTGCAGGAGATTTAAGTTTCAATCCGTTGACGGATACTTTAATTAATGAAAATGGAGAAGAAGTAAAACTAGACGATCCAACAGGAAATGAACTGCCACCAAGAGGTTTTGATGCGGAAGATCCCGGTTTTCAAGCACCAGCCGAAGACGGTTCAGGGGTTCAGGTTTCTGTTAGTGAAACTTCAGAAAGACTACAGTTATTAGCTCCGTTCTTGCCTTGGGATGGAAAAAACATCACAGGCGCTAAACTGCTTATCAAAGCTTTCGGAAAATGTACAACAGACCACATTTCTATGGCTGGACCATGGTTGCGTTTCCGTGGACATTTAGATAATATTTCTAATAATATGTTGATCGGTGCTATCAATGCATTCAACCAAAAACCAAATACAGTGAAAAATCAGTTGACTGGTACTTATGATGCAGTTCCCGCTGTAGCGCGAGCTTACAAAGCAGCTGGCGTTCCTTCAATTGTGGTGGGTGATCATAATTATGGGGAAGGATCTTCTCGTGAGCATGCCGCTATGGAACCTCGTTTCTTAGGTGTGAAAGCGGTTTTGGTAAAATCATTTGCACGTATTCACGAAACAAACCTGAAAAAACAAGGATTGCTAGGATTGACTTTTGCTAACGAAGCGGATTATGACAAAATTCAGGAAGATGACACGATCAACTTCACTGATTTAGTTGATTTTGCTCCAGGAAAACCATTAACATTAGAATTTGTTCACGCTGATGGAACCAAAGATATCATCTTGGCAAACCACACCTACAACGAAGGACAAATTGGTTGGTTCGTTGCTGGTTCAGCATTAAACTTGATTGCCGCGGCCGGAAAAGTATAATTAAGAAGTATTAAGTGACCCGTTTATAGTGGTCAGTTTAAAATATAAAGTGTTTAGTAATTTTGTTTGCAGTTATTCTAGACTGTGACTGATTACTGAACACTTTTTTTTTAGGAGCTGTTTCCTGCTGTCTGTTTCAAGCTTTTTTGCACAATTGCTTTTTTCCAAGATAAAAAGGAGCTTCTTTTAGTCGCTCTTTTTATTCTGGAAAAATAGGCAATTCTGCTTCAAAAGGCTTTCCACTTCCATCAGGGCTACCTCATGAAATTCAATTTATTAACAGATTTGCTAGTAGCGAAAAGAATGCATATTTTTTAAAAAAGCATCAAATTGGTATTCAAAATGTGCAGAAAAATTAAAAATTTGGATGCGTTTGTGTTTAAACTACGTTAAAATCAAAAAAAAAGATGGGTTTTTTGATATTATAGTTTAAATTAGCAATCAAGAAAAATATAATTGCACTTGAGTTTTTGATTGTTAGTTAAATCTGTTCTCTACCTAGTTATTTATTTTCTACGCAACAATAGTATACAATTGTATTGCGTTACTGTTTGAGTTGCTTTTGCAATTAAAACAAAAATCAACAAAATAATAATTGCACACTTTATACTCTCTTACATCCAAGAGACGAGTTTTTTTTATATTTTTTATTGAAAAATAATAAATGTGCATCCTAAGCGAGATTTAATAATTATATCCCGAAATCGCTATGAAGAATACAATGGGGTAAGTAATTTGAAATAAATGAATATGACTTTTAGAGTAGTAGTAACATTAGTTTTTTTAAATAGTATCGTTCTTTTTTCACAGGAGAAAATCACAAAACACACTATAGTAAAAGGGGAAACAATATCGAGTATCGCTGAGAAATATGAAGTAAAACAAAGCGCTATTTTTAACTTAAATCCCAATGCTAAGAATCTTTTAAAACTCAATTCGGTTTTATTAATTCCTATTACTTCAACAAAAAATACAGCTCCTAAAACTAAGATTGCAATAAATAATTCCTTTAAAGAACACGAAGTTCAAACTAAAGAAACACTTTACGGAATTGCAAAACAATACGGAATTTCTGTTAAAGAATTAAACCAAGTCAACCCTACACTCGCTTCATCAGAATTAAAAATTGGTCAAAAAATAAATATTCCCGGTAACGCTACCGCATCTGAAATAGCGATGATTGCACCAACAAAACAAATGGTATCAAAAAACGGAGTAGCTACATTGACTCAATCCAATGAATCGAAATCCACAAAAGTAGATACATTTAGTTGGGAAGTTTTACCTAAAGAAACGAAATATTCCATCACAAGAAAGTACGGAATTACAATCAAAGAATTTGATAAAGCAAATCCAGAAATAGGCGTAAAAGCACTTAGAGTTGGTCAAAAAATAAATATTCCGGCCGCTCCATTGACAGAAACCGTTTTAGCATCGCAAGAGAGTAAAGATTTACCTGTAGTTGCATCAAAAAATGGTACTTCAGTTCAAACAATAATACCAAAATTAGAGGAAGCAGTCATTTTACAAACTAATACACATTTGTCAAATACAACAACTTCAAATGGTTCTCAAAATGAAACAACTTCAACTAATACGCCACAACAAGTTATTCGCGAAGTACTTCCAAAAGAAACTAAATATGCTATTGCAAAAGAATACGGAATTACCGTTAACGAATTAGAAAAGCAAAATCCTGAGGTTAAAAATGGTCTTCCTGTAGGTTACAAACTAAATATTTTGGCGAATACTGTTCCTGCAGAGAACGCAATTGCAAATACTGATGCTGGTAATAATTCGGATGTTCAAACTACTAAAATTGATTTTAATAATGCTGCGAAACCAACTTTCAGTCATGATTTTTTAGATCAGTTGATAGAACGTGCTTCTGAAAATATTGGATCACGGTATCGCACCGGTGGAACTACAAAATCAGGATTTGATTGCTCAGGGCTTATGTGTACTACCTTTGGCGCATTCGATATTAATTTACCAAGAACATCGCGAGAGCAATCTAGTATTGGAACTAAAATTAATACCGATGAGGCTCAAAAAGGAGACTTAATTTTCTTTAAAACCAACGGTAGAAGCCAAATTAATCACGTTGGGATGGTCGTTGAGGTTTGTGAAGATGAAATTAAATTCATTCATTCATCTGTTAGCAACGGAGTGATAATATCATCGACCAAAGAGAAATATTATCGAAAAAACTTTTCTCAAATCAATAGAGTGCTACAATAATTTACTCGAAAAAATAAATATATTCATATTTAAAACGTTCCATAATTGGGGCGTTTTTTATGTGATTTATATTTTTATTTCACCTTCAGTACCACTTACATAATTAGTTCCTGTAGCAACTGAGGCCGCCATTTTTAGAAAATTAACCATTTGGTTTCCGTCAGTATCCCAGAAGTAGGCACTGCTCGGTTTTACTTTAATCAGGGAAACAGCAGGATCATTTTTACCTTCTTTGAACCACAAACTTACTACGGGAGACCATAGTTCCTCTATTTTATCTTGATCGGTAACTATTACTGCGTCACCATTTACAACCATGTAGCTTCCTTTTCCGGGGTGTGCAAAGAACAATTGAACAGTAGAATCTTGCTCTATTTCTTTGTTTTTATCACTATCTTTTTCGCTGAAAAACCAAATATTACCTTTGTCACATACATTGACAACTCCCATAGGTCTTGTCGTTGCTCCATCATTCGTTTTGATATTGGTACAAAAAAGACAGGTATTAATTTCTTGAATCAGACTTTTAAGTTTATCTATTCCTTCAACAGTATGTTCATTTGCTTGATCACTCATAATCCTACGTTTTATTTCGATTGTTAAACTCTTTAATTTCTTTTACAAAGTTGGGAAATTAAACAGTAAAAAGGATTACACAATTCAGAGTAAAAGTTTCATTTTTCACATATTGATGTTATAAGTAACTGTTATTGCGTAAATAGAACTTCTACAGGATAGAATTCAAATAGTAAGTATCTGGATTTATTTATTTTCAACGCTGTTAAATTCAATCCAATATCCATCAGGATCTTGAATGTAAATTTGTTTGATTCCATCTGCGCGAACCGTAATCTTGTCAAGTGTTCCCGGCCAGTCGGAATAGGTAATGTTGAGGTTTTGCAGCTTAGTGATTAAAGCTTCAAAATTAGTAATTTTGAATGCTAAATGAACCGCTTTGTTTATTATAACGGGTTCTTTGATAGTTGACACAAGGTGTAATTCTTTTCCATCTCCCAGTGAAATCCATCTAATTCCTTCTTTTTTGGTAAGGTTGGTGATTTCCGAAAGCTTCAATACATTTTTATAAAAATCGACAGAACGGTCTAAATCTTTTACTGAAAGTGCTATGTGATCTAACTTCAACGTAAAAGTTTCTGGATTTTGTGCCCAAAGCGTTCGTGAACAAAGGAACGCAATCAAGACTGGAAGTAGAAGTTTTGCTTTCATGTTGCTGCAATTGGTTTTAGTATTGTAATCGGATTAGTATTCCAATAGAATTATCTCAGAGGATGCATTATCGCGAAAGTAGGACGTTGTTTATTGTTTCAATCCAATTCTCTTTGTTGCCACTATTAGTATCAATAGCTGTGCTATTATTATTGTATGGACTGTACATGTTTATATTTGGTCTGGAAAATAATCCAACTGTTGGTGTTAGGACCGAGCTTGCTAAATGCATAATACCACTATCGGCACCAATAAAAAGTTCAGTATTGGCAATAACAGAACCAATTTCACGGATGTCTTTGCTGTAAAAAGTGGTTGCTTTAAATCCTATTTGTGAAATGTTTTCAACCGGTAAAACTTCGATGATATTGTATTCTACATATTCTATTTTGAGTCTTTCATAGAATTCTTCCCACCAAGTTTCGGAATAACATTTATCAGAAGTAGCGTAAGTAAATATGCAGATTGTCTTTTTGTCATTCTTAACCAATTCTTTAACAATTTTGTGGCCTTCGGCAATTTCTGACGCACTTAATTTAAGGTCCAGTGATGAAACAGGATTGTCATTTTTTGGATACCCTAATTTGGTCAAAAAATTTCTAAATTCATACACAGGATATTTTGCAATATGCTCATAATCGGTGTGTTTCAATTGCATCTCTTCATCGAGTTCTCCAAAAAATTTGTATTTAGCATCTGCAAATTGAGCCGATAATCGTCCCGATGAGGAGTTTTTATCCACATTGATGACAATGTCATATTTTTGCTTTTTAATTTTTATCCAAACCTTAAAATAGTCAACTAGATTTTTGAAAGGTTTTTTTGGAAGTTCAATAATGTAGTTGACGTTAGTGTAATTTTTAAAAACAATGGGAGCCAAACCTCCTTTTACAAACAAATCAATTTTACAGTCAGGAAAAGTAGTGATTACATCTTGTACAAGTGGCGTTATCAATAACAGATTCCCGAGTCTGTGATTGGGTCTGGAAATTAAAACTCTATTGATTTCGATTTTTTGTGTCAAATCGATTATTTGATTTTTTTGTGAGTTCCCAATATTTTTAGTTAGGTTATGCGTTACAATTCTTCGGTATACATTTACTTTTTTTAAGATACTCATGCTTTTATGATAGGATTAAGAATTGAATTTTTGTTGTTAAAAGGAATCAGTGTACTATCACAAAAATTTTTGGTAATACAAAACACTTTCTTTGCAACAGACAAATGTACACTTTAGATAGAAATAACGTTGGTTCTTATTTGGATTATAATTTGATGTTTTCAAGTATAGAGTAATCTTTTTAAATACTATTAGTGAATTTATAGCTCCATTTTCTACAGAATTATTTTATTTTTTTGTCAGTGTAAATTTTCCGCCGCCTTGTTTCAAAATCATTTGCTTTTCGTTTGGTTTGAATTCCAATTGGATTCCTGCCATTTTAAATTCGAAAGTATCCTTTTCGGTTGCTTCCAAAGGAAAAGCAGATTGACCTGTTGCCTGCGCAAAAAGTTTGGTGTCTTGTTTTGTGATTGTTATTTTCATTGGAAATCCCACATCTGAATATTCTCCTAGATACGGATCTAAATCCTCGGTTTTTATTGTAACCGTTTTAAAATTGGGAATTGTAAAGGGTTTGTTGTTGTACGCACTCAAAGCGGCAATCATGATGTCATTATTTTCATAAGTTCTCCCATTAGAGGTTAATGCAACAGCGATTTTGTCCTCTGGAAAATATGATAATGTGGATCTGAATTCATCAATTCCTCCGGTATGACCAAAACTTTTCTTTTCATAAAATGGATACTGGAAAATCCCCATACCGTAATTATCTTGTAGTGTTGTCATTTGCTTTAGACTGCTTTCGGAGATTATTGCATTGGCGAAAAGTTTTTCTATAAACAATGTCAAATCTTGTGGATTAGATACAATTGCCCCAGCACCCATTGGGATTGACATATCGGTTTCGGGTTCCTTTGTCCATTTTTCAGAAAAAGAATAGGAATTACTTTCGTTGTTTTGAATGTTGATTTTGCTTCCAACGTAGGTGTTTTTTAAGCCTAATGGTTTTACAATTTTATCGTTCAAAATGGCTTTGAATGGTTTTTTATAGGTTTTTTCTAAAATGTAACTCAATAAAACATAATTGGAATTACTGTAATCCGCTTTGCTGTTGGGTTCAAAAATACTTTTTCCTTTGGTAATAATTTCCACCATTTCTTTTTCCGTTTTTGGTTGGGTGTTGTAATTCATATATTCCGGAGCATTGGTAAAATTATAAATGCCACTCCGGTGGTTTAAGAGATTACCAACGGTTATTTTATTGGCATTTTCAATCGTTGGAAAAAAAGTTTCAATAGTTTGATTCAACGATAGTTTTTTCTCTTCAATGGCTTTAAATACTAATGCAGAAGTAAACATTTTTGAAATCGATCCCACACGGTATTTGGATAAATTACTTGTTTTTTTATTGCTTTCTATGTCGTCCATTCCAATAGATTTCGAATAAAGTAGCGTCCCGTTTTGTGAAACGGCAATACTTCCCATGAATTTATCTTTGGCTTCCAAAATCTGAAATAAACTGTCCAGTTTGGCAACGTTCATTTTTTGAGCGTAGCTTGTTCCAACTAAGAATCCTAAAAATAAGGTAATTACGATTTTATTTTTCATGAGAGTTTGATTGATGAATAGATTTAAAGCTCTAAAAATAGTCAATTATTCGTTTAGTAGATTGATTATTTGATGCGGAATGTTGGAATAGAAAGCAGCGAATTTTCATGAATTCTTGTCAAGTCAAATTTCCTCGGTATCTTGTTACGCAAAATAGAATTAATGTAAATTACGTTTTGGACAAATAAAAAAGAGTAGCAATGTGAAAAGGTCCTGAAATATTTTGCAATCTTTGAATTCTAAAAATTTAAAAGCATTATGAGCAAGACAAAACTAACAATCAATCGCAATGGTTCTATAAAAATAGAAGGCGATTTCGAAATAACAGACTGCGAAGGAAAAACATACGGTTTAGAAGGAAGAACGGCTTTGGGTCTTTGTCGTTGTGGTTTATCTGTCAATAAACCATTTTGTGATGGTTCTCACCGCAATGGTTTTGAGCATGAATCAGCAGCATTTGACTTGCCTCCGGTGAAAACGAAGTAATATCGTTTTCTGATTCGATTAAATAAGAAAAGCTACATCTTTATGGTGTAGCTTTTTTTTGTCTATTATTTTAACCAATTAAAATCAATGGTTTATTCGCTGAATGTATCGCTATTCTACAATGATTTATTTTTCAAACTGCTAATAATCGCCATCACATCTTGATCGCCTAATCCTTCTTTTTCTGCTGCGGCATAACTGTCGTACAAAGGATGAATGAGTGGTGAATCGAGTCCGGCTTCTTTGGCCAGTCTTAAATCTTTAACCAAATGCTTCAACGCAAATGCTGCCGGATACGAATCATTCAAAATGGAAGGTGTTTTGATATTCGTGATTCCGTTGCCACAAGCGCCTTGATTGATAATGTTGAGCATGTCTTCTTTGCTCACGCCGTTTTTCTCTGCAAATAAAACCGTTTCGGCGATCCCTTGAAGGTTCAATCCTAATAAGTAATTGATGGCTAACTTAGCCGAACTTGCCACGCCGGGTTCGCCTACGTGAATGGCAATTTTACCCAAAACGTCAAATATGGGTTTCGCTAATTCATAATCCTCACTAGAAGCGCCAACAAGAATAACCAAAGTTCCATCTTGTGCCGGTTTTACACTTCCAGAAACGGGAGCGTCTATAAAATGGACTTGATGTTGGTTGCAAATCGTGTTTAAATAACGTGACGTTTCCGGCGCAACCGTACTCATATTGATGATAGTTTTCCCAGATTTTGCAGCCGATAACAAACCTGCTGGTCCTTCAATTACTTCTTTTACCGCTGCGTCATTGGATAACATCGTCAAAACGACGTCGCAGGTTTCCATAAGTTCTTGCAAACTGCTTGCTGATTTTGCTCCTGAAGCGAGTAGTGGCAATTCTTTTTCTTTGGTACGATTGAAAACCGATACTTCAAAACCTGCTTTGAGTAGGTTCATCACCATTGGATTCCCCATGTTGCCAAGGCCTGTCCATCCTAATTTTAATGTATTCATGATTTTTGTTATTTATATTATTTCATTATTGTGGACACAGTTTGTAAAACTGCGCGAACGATTGTGGCGTATCATCTATTTTTGTAGGGATTACAGTCATTGCGAGGAACGAAGCAATCGCATTTAGTTTGTTGTTTTATTTACTCCTCTTTGTTGGGTATGAATTCTTAAAGATATAGTAACCGCGTTGCAAAAGCTACGATTGTGGTCTAAATTATAATTGACACTCGTTGCAAAAGAGCGCTAGTGGGGGTATTTATATTATTTCCTAATTGGGCACAGTTTGCAAAACTGCTCTAACGATTACGCGCTTATTTTTATTAGGTTTAATAATTACTCCACTATTTAACTTCATTTTCTAAATCCTTTTGTATTTTTTTTAAATTTAATAGTACATTACTATGCAGTTTTTCATAATTATCTTCCATTTTACCAAACAATTCATTTATTTCATTATCTCTTATGTTTTTCGATTGGTTTATTTTATTTATTTTTTGCAGAATTTCAGAGTTATCGCTTACAATTTTAAAATTATTATCTTCAATCAGTTCATAAAATAAATTTATATGATGATACTCGTAATGTGGAAAATGCTTTAATTTTTGCGAACAAAACTCAACGTTTTCTTGTTGAATGTTAATTAATAGATTGTCTCCTTCGATGACATTGTCTTTATACAATTTGAATTGCAATCTTATTAAATTAAGTAAGTTGATATACTCCAAATAAAATTCAGTTGCTTTTTTGCCAGCGTTAATTTTTTCTTTCCAATAATATGTTTTTTGTTCTCTTTTATATTTTGATTTTTCCCATATGACATTTGCAATCCAGCCAATTGCCCCACAAAATATTGGAATTATAAAATTAAGAACTGTTTGAGAGTATTTTACACATTCAGTTGTACACATCTAGTAGCCTTTATTAGTTAAAACGGTTTTTCTTAAATCTACAATTCTTAAAACGGCATTGTTATAGATGATAGTTTTTTCGGAAAAATCTTTAATAGGTTTTAAGGTATAACCCAAATCGAATTCATTTGGCTTAAAATATTTGCTGTTTTTTCTTTGTTCAAGGCCTTCCGCTGTGTATAAGCTAATACCTTCTCCAATTTTTAAGCCTGTATCAGGATTTGTAGAAGTATATTCGGAAATGTATTCATACTCTTTAGGAATTATTGTTTTTAAAAACTCATAATTTTCAAGCATTTTTTCTATGTTTTCAGACGTTGATTTACCAACACTAAAATCAAAATCAATTCTATATAAATAATCGTTGACTAAACTCAACCGATATGTTATATCAGCGTTTATACAATTTTGAAATTTTTTCGTCACTACCAAATAACCTTTTTCTATGTCTTTTTTTAGGTAATCTACATATTCCTTACGATTTCTTTGTTTAGCTAGAAAAGAATCGTCTGTTATTTTAAAATCTTTATTTTTCAGTACAATAATTGATATATCAAAATCACTCATACCAATCTTAAAAGGGATAATGCTTTCGAAAGAGCAATCAGAATTTGTTACTGCTCCATTGTATATTGTTAACTCGTTTCCATTTAGTTGAATTTTTCCTAATTTTTGAATTGCCGATTGACCGAGTAATAACGGCGCACTCAATTCGTGTATTACAGATGCTGTTACATCATAAAGTTTAAGTCCTTGTATTTCAATTTCGCGAAGTATTATTTTTGTATTTTCAGTAATCTGACCATTTGCTATTTGTGAATATGAAGTTCCTACTATGTCGTCTGCATTCAAATATCCATTTTTCAGCATAAAGCGTGCTTCTGACAATGAAATTACAACATCGCTTGCTCCAGTGTCAAAAATGAATTTTAACGGAATTCCATTAACTTTACAGGGAATAGTATAAACGCCATTTCCTTCATTAGTCATATGAACTTGTGTTTGTGCAATGTTCACACTTACGTAAAACAACATAAAAAATAGTGTAATCTTTCTCATATTTTAAAATTTTGTTAGATGTACGAAAGTCCGCAAGGATGACCGTTATCTTGCATATAGACCAAATAAACTTTCGTGTATCCTCCCATTTACAGGTAGTTTGGCCAAACTTTCTTCCCTTCTATATTCTTTCAAATATATTAAATTTTTCTTACAATTTTTATACAAATGAATAAACGTTATAGTTATTGCGGTTTGCGTGAGGGACAGCAGCGGCATCCTTTTTCGTGTTCTCGATACTGCTGTAAAAACAGCAACTCGAACTGACGAAAAAGATACAGCGGATGGCCCGACCCAAAGTGGCGAGGAGGAACGACAAAGCTGCTGCAGGGTCACGCCCAAAAAAACAATCGGTTTATAATACTCAAGTTATTCTCTTCACTCTTCACTCTTCACTTTTCACTTTTTTGTATTTTATGAAATTTCCAAAAAAAGTATATCTTTAGCCAACTAAATCCAAAACCCCAAAACCAAAAAATATGGAAGACCAAAAACCAGACGATTTTAAAAGAGAATTAGGATTACTTGACGGAACTATGCTTGTAGTGGGTTCTATGATAGGTTCCGGGATATTTATTGTGAGCTCGGACATGGTTCGGCAATTGGGTTCCGCCGGTTGGTTGATTGCGATGTGGGTGCTTACGGGCACGATTACGGTGATTGCTGCCGTGAGTTATGGCGAGTTGAGCGCGATGTTTCCTAAAGCGGGTGGTCAATATGTGTATATCAAGGAAGCGTATGGTAAACTCATAGGATTCTTATACGGTTGGAGCTTTTTTGCCGTGATACAAACGGGAACGATTGCTGCTGTAGGTGTGGCTTTTGCTAAATTTGCCGCTTATTTATATGCGCCTTTAAGTGATAAGAATATTTTATATGAAATAGGGGATTTTAAGCTCAATGCGGCGCAGTTGGTTTCTATTTTTACCATTATTTTATTGAGTTATGTGAACAGTCGAGGGGTGAAAAACTCGAAAATTCTACAAACGGTGTTAACGGTTATCAAAATTCTATCGTTGGCAGGTTTGATTATTTTTGGTTTTATGGCTGCCAAAGCAGAAGTTTGGGATGCAAACTGGACGAATGCTTGGACGTCACAAGCATTGAATGTAGAAACGGGCTCATGGTTGCCTATCAGTGGAACCGCATTGATATCTGGAATTTCGGCAGCATTAGTAGGTTCGATGTTCTCCAGTGTGGCTTGGGAAGGCGTTACTTTTATCGCCGGAGAAATTAAAAATCCAAAGCGCAACGTGGGATTGAGTTTGTTTTTAGGAACCTTAATCGTGAGTGTAATTTATATTTTGGCAAATATTATGTACTTGGCGGTGGTGCCTTTGTATGACATTGCTACAGCCGAATCTGATCGTGTGGCTGTTGTGGCTTCGCAAAGTATCTTTGGTTCAGTGGGAACATTAATAATCGCTGTGATGATTATGATTTCGACTTTTGCCTGCAACAACGGATTGATTATGGCGGGTGCGAGAGTGTATTATACAATGGCGCAAGACGGTGTTTTCTTCAAGAAAGCAGCTGAATTGAATCATGCCAGTGTTCCGGCTTGGTCTATTTGGGCGCAGTGTATCTGGGCTTCGGCGTTGTGTTTGACAGGGAAATATGGTGATTTATTGGATTTTGTGGTCATCATCGTTTTGATATTTTACATCCTTACTATTTTAGGAATATTTATTCTTCGTAAGAAAATGCCAGATGCTGAAAGACCGTATAAAGCGTTTGGGTATCCATTTCTACCGGCTCTTTATATTGTTGTTGCTAGTGCGATTTGCATCGCTTTACTATATACTAAAACGAGTACGAGCGGTTGGGGTGTTTTGATTATGCTAGTTGGTATTCCGGTTTATTATTTGACAAAAGCTAAGGAATAGTTTTTTAAAATTAGGAGTTATGAATTATGAATGATGAATTTGCGGATGTAAATCGTATTTTTAAAGGGGAATTTTTTGGAAATCAGTGAAAATCCGTTTTATCTGCGTTTTATTCGCTACAAAATAGGAAAAGTAATGCTTAAAAAAATCCGTTTAATCCGTGTCATCTGTGGCTAAATTTAGAGCAACAATGCCATTAAGAAAGCAAAAAAAAATCCGTCTCGTTGTTAAAAATGGACGGATTTTCTATTAAATTCAGGTTGTATTGCGGTTGTTTTAATTCTACAAATTAATGACTAAAAACTAATAACTAAAAAAGTACAACTGCAATATGCAACCTGTAAAGGACTGCTAGTAATACGTAAAACGTCTTACTTTAGCAATGTATTTTGCCAATCGGATTACTTGGTGGCTGTAACCGTATTCGTTATCGTACCAAATGTATAATACGATATTCTTTCCATCTTTTGAAACGATCGTCGCGTTACTGTCATAAATAGCAGGTTGAGGCGTACCTACAATATCTGAAGAGACTAACTCATTATTCATCGAGTATTTTATTTGCTCTACCAGCTCGCCTTCCAAAGCATATTTTTTCATGATAGCATTGATTTCCTGCACCGAAGTAGTTTTGGAAACTTCAAGGTTTAAGACAACCAAAGAGCCATTTGGAACTGGAACCCGAATCGCATTTGAGGTCAGTTTTCCTTCCAATGAAGGTAATGCTTTTGCAACAGCACTTCCAGCACCAGTTTCGGTAATCACCATGTTCAAAGCGGCTGCTCTTCCACGACGGTATTTTTTGTGCATGTTGTCTACAAGATTCTGGTCGTTCGTGTACGCATGAATTGTTTCTAAATGTCCTTTGACAACACCTAAAGTATCTTCAACCGCTTTTAAGATTGGTGTGATTGCATTTGTAGTACAAGATGCCGCTGAAAAAATATTAATTTCATCCGGATTGTATTCGTTCTGGTTTACACCATGAACAATGTTTGGAACTCCCTTTCCAGGAGCGGTAAGCAATACTTTATCGGCTCCCTTAGAAACCAAATGGCGGCTCAATGCCTCGTGTGTTGTAAATGCCCCCGTGTTGTCAATTACTAAAGCATTATCGATTCCAAAAAGCGTATAATCAATTTCTTCTGGAGCGTTTGCAGTAATAACATGGACAGTAGTTCCGTTGATTATCAATGCGTTATTTTCGGGGTCGGCAATTACAGAACCTTGAAAGTCTCCATGTATAGAATCATATCGCAACAAGGAAGCTCTTTTTTCAAGCGATGTAGCGTCATTTTTATCACGTGTAACAATCGCTCGCAAGCGCAACTGACTTCCTTTTCCCGTTTTAGACATCAGCTCTCTGGCTAATAGACGACCAATACGTCCAAAACCATATAAAACAACATCTTTAGGTTGCACTTCCTCTGAGTCTTTTGCGTTTTTTAATTTGTCAATCACAAAATACTTAGCATCTGGGTATTTGTCCTCTTCTAAACCATATTCATAGGTTAGCTTGCCAATATCTAATTTTGAAGGTAGCAAGTTCAATTCTAAAACCGCTTTTGCAATTTTAACAGAATCGAATATCGAAATGGGTTTGCCTACAAATTCAGCTGCATATTCATGCAGATTAATGATGTCACTGACATTTCTGTCAAGGAGTTGATTTCGAAATAAAACCATTTCGATTGATTTGTCGTACCATAAATCGCTGATAATTTTAATCAGTTTTACTCCTGCGCGTCGCCTGTCAGCTTGAAAAGAAACTTCTTTTTCGTATAAAGTTGTAGTTGCCATGTTGAAAATTTAATGAAAATAAGTGATTGTATTTTTTAAAATTTGCGCAAAAGTACCGATTTCAATCGATTTCGTAACGTGTTTTGTTATTTATTTGCAAATAAAAAAGCCATCTTGTTTTTTTCAAGATGGCTTTCGTTTTATCAAAAAAGGAAGCATTAGAGAATCACCCGCATTACTTCTCCACTTTTAGTAATCATTTCAATACGCACGGTTTGGCTTTCTTCTTTTTTACTTAAAAGTTTAGACACCGTTTCTACATCTGTAGCTTTGACATTGTCAATACTCAAGATAATATTTCCTACCAACTCCTCTTTGTATTGTTTTAAACTTTCGCTGGTGATCGATTTGATTTTTACGCCATAATCAATTTTAAATTTCTTTTTATCTGCTGCTTCAATATTTTCTAATTCAATTCCTTTAAATTCGGTGCTGAAAAATTCATTTTTACTCAAGATAACTGCAACAACTTTAGTTTTTCCGTCTCGTATAAAAGAGACCTGCACTTTGTCATTTGGTCTTTTAGTATTGATATATCCCGAGAGATCAGCAAAAGTAGCAATGTTTTGATCGTCTAATTTAATAATGATATCCCCTTTAGTAAGTCCTGATTTTTGAGCACCAGAATTTTGCGTTACTTTATTAATGTAGAATCCCTGTGTTTGCGAAATTCCTAACTCCTTAGAAGCAATTCCATTTAGTTCGCCTCCTTCAACACCCAAAATTCCACGTTGTACATTTCCAAACTCCATTAAATCTTCAATGATTTTTCGAGCAATATTCGAAGGAACTGCAAACGAATAACCTACATAAGAACCAGTCATCGAAGAAATCATCGTGTTGATTCCTATCAGTTCGCCACGCGTATTCACTAAGGCGCCACCACTGTTCCCCGGATTTACCGCGGCATCTGTTTGTATGAATGATTGGATACCGCTGGTGTCCAAATCTCTGGCTTTCGCCGAAACAATACCAGCAGTTACCGTGGACGTTAAATTATATGGATTTCCGACCGCCAAAACCCATTCGCCCACTTTCACCGAATCAGAATTAGCAAAAACAGTATACGGTAATTTCTCATTCGCATCAATTTTTAATAAAGCAATATCCATTTTAGAATCGGTTCCAATGAGCTTTGCCTGATATGATTTTTTATTATTCAAGGTAATTTCAATTTCAGAGGCACCTTTGATCACATGATTATTAGTCACAATATAACCGTCCTCAGAAATGATTACACCAGAACCTGTTCCTACTTGTTCCTGGGATTGCCCGCCTTTATACCCATAAAAATATTCTAAAATGGGATTTGTAATCGTTCTTCGAGAAACGTTTTTAACGTGGACAACCGTATGAATAGTCTTTTCTGCAGCCTCAGTAAAATCGAGTACATCCGATGATAAACCTACTTTCTTTCCGTAAGAATTGGATGCTGTCGTTACCAAAGTATCTTTGTCATTAGAAAAATAACCATTGGTGTCAAATAATAACTTGTAGGAACCTAGTGTTACTACTCCGCTCAACAAGGAAACTAAAAAAAGTGTTGAAAAATTTTTCATAATTAAATTCGTTTATTAAGATATTTACTTGTAAAAATAGAATTAAAATTGATTCCTAAAATACAGTTTAACGCTCTTTAACAATGATTAACATTTCATTAATAGTTCGTACTTTTGTGAGACACAATTCAAATTAAAATGCACTTAGAATTTTATAAATACCAAGGAACAGGAAATGATTTTGTAATGATTGATAATCGTTCTGAGTTTTTTCCAAAAGAGAACACAAAACTAATAGCACATTTATGTGACCGACGTTTCGGGATAGGTGGCGATGGGTTGATTTTGTTAGAAAATGATTCTGAAACCGATTTTAAAATGGTCTATTACAATTCAGATGGAAACCAAAGTTCCATGTGCGGGAATGGTGGACGCTGTTTAGTGGCTTTCGCCAAAAAGCTGCAGGTAATCGAGAATAATGCTACTTTCATAGCCACAGATGGTTTGCATCATGCAACAATTGGCGATGATGGATTGGTTTCGTTACAAATGATTGATGTTGCTGAGGTAAAGGTCAGTCCAGATCATGTGTTTCTAAATACGGGTTCGCCACACCATGTACAATTGGTTGATGATTTAGAAAAGTACAATATCAAGGAAAATGGAGCTGCTATTCGATACGGAGATTTATACGGTAAAGCAGGAAGTAATATCAATTTTGTAAAACAAATTGACGATTCTACTTTTTCGTTACGAACGTATGAAAGAGGCGTAGAAGATGAAACACTTTCTTGTGGAACAGGTGCTACAGCAGTTGCAATTGCGATGAACGTACTAGGAAAAACAGAGGCATCTTCAATAAATTTGAATGTTGAAGGTGGGAAATTAGTAGTTTCGTTTGAAAAAAAAGAAGGGCAATTTTCCAAAGTCTTCCTGAAAGGACCGGCGGAATTTGTATTTAAAGGGAGTATTGAGATTTAATTTTCGAAACAATTTATAAAAATTAAAATCCTCTATACTCTAAAATAAACAGCATATAATTTTAAACATATAAGTCAAGTAAGTTAGTCTGTCAAATAGTGGTTAAAAGGCAATGTAAGTTAAAACGTCCTTTGCAAGTCTATAAGTTCGTGCTAAAATGAACTATTGGTTTTACTTGATTTTATTCAAATTAAAAACTTATATGACTTATATGTTTTAACATTGTTGAATAAAATGCTGTTATTTGTAGCATTAAGCGTTAAAATAAACTTGGTGTATCTCTGTGATGCCTTTGTGTAACTTTGTGAAACAATTAAATGAAAACATTAAAAGGCGACAACATCTATATTCGTGCAATAGAGCCCAATGATTTGGAGTTTGTGTATGCTATAGAAAACGACCAGAGCATTTGGGAAGTTAGTAATACACACACGCCTTATAGCCGGTTTTTAGTCAAACAATATTTAGAAAATGCTCATCAGGATATTTATGAAGCCAAGCAATTGCGATTGGCTATTTGTCAGGATCAGGATTTCCCCGCTTTGGGTTTGATTGATTTATTTGATTTTGATCCAAAGAACAACAGGGCAGGAGTTGGTATTGTTATCCAAGACAACGAAAACCGAAAACAAAATATTGGTTCCGAAGCTTTGGCATTATTAATTGAATATGCTTTTTATAATCTTAATTTACACCAATTATATGCAAATATAGGAACCGAAAATGAAGCAAGTAAAGCTCTTTTTACTAAATTTGGATTCGAAAGGATAGGTGTAAAGAAAGACTGGACTTTTGTAAACGGAAAATACAAAGATGAAGCTATATTTCAATTGATTAATACTAAATTTTAAAACGTTCAGTTATAATTCCCAATCTTTTAAACAGAAAGTACAGATTATAAACACTAACACTCCAACAAAAAAATACCACAAATGAACATAAAAAAAATCATCACTATAGTTTCCGTAATTTTAATATCACTATTAATGATATACGGATTGGTCATTTTACGTCAGATTTTTTCTTCCAACACAAAATTTTCGGAGAACGAAGTCTATGTTTATATTCCAACGGATTCAAAATATGATGATGTCAAAAAAATAATGGCACCTTATGTCGAAAACATGGAGCGATTTGATATGGTTGCCAGTAAAAGAGGCTATTCTGATAATGTAATTCCGGGACGTTTTTTAGTGACAAAAGGAATGAACAGTTATGAATTGGTGAAAACCTTGCGACTTAATTCGGCTGTAAAGTTAGCTTTCAACAATCAAGAACGAGTAGAAAATTTAGCGGGACGTGTAGGTTCTCAAATCGAAGCCGACAGTGTAGCGTTATTGAATTCGTTTAAAGATTCTATTTTTCTAAAAGAAAATGGATTCAACGAAGAAAACGTTTTGGCACTATTTATTCCAAATACATACGAGATTTATTGGAATACTACCGCTGAAAAGTTCCGCGATAAGATGATCAAAGAATACCGTAATTTTTGGAATAAAGAAAGAGTTGCCAAGGCGCAAAAACAAGGGTTGACGCCAATTGAAGCAACTATTTTGGCTTCAATAGTGCATAAAGAATCTGTTAAAAAAGATGAAAGACCTAGAATTGCAGGTGTGTATTTGAACCGTTTAAGAGCTGGAATGCCGTTGCAAGCCGACCCAACCGTAATATTTGCAATGAAAAAGAAATCGAATGATTTTAATCAGGTTATTAAGAGAGTTTTTTATAATGATTTGACGATGGCGCATCCTTATAATACCTATATGAATGTTGGTCTGCCTCCTGGACCTATTGCTATGCCTGACATCACTGCGTTAGAAGCTGTTTTGGACCCTGAAAAAAACAACTTTATTTATTTCTGTGCCAGCGTAGAGCGTTTCGGATACCATGAATTTGCCGCCACTTTAGAAGAACACAATAAAAATGCCAAAAAATATTCGGATTGGATCAACAGTCAAGGAGTGAAAAGATAATTTTGAAATTTAAAGTATTCCTTTTATTTTTCTTGTTTATTGGGTTCCAAGTTGGTTTCTCACAAAATCAGGAGGAAAGTTTTTTTAAACCCTCCGATTCTTTAAATGCGAAAAGACAAAATTCCGTTATTATTTCGGAAGCAGTTTTGGCCACGGGAACTTTAATAGGCTTAAACCAACTTTGGTACGCCGAGTATCCTAAATCTAATTTTCATTTTATAAATGACAATGCTGATTGGCTTCAGATGGATAAAGCCGGTCATGTGTTTTCGTCGTATCATTTGGGTCGGTTTGGTGCTGAAATGTTACATTGGAGTGGAGCTACTAAAAAAAATCAATTGATTTACGGTGCTGGACTCGGTTTTGCATTTTTAACCGCCGTTGAGGTTTTAGACGGATATTCCTCTGAATGGGGTGCTTCCTCTGGCGATATAATTGCTAACGCAGCTGGAACCGCTTTATACATTTCCCAAGAATTAATCTGGAAGGAACAACGCATTACCCCGAAATTCTCTTTTCATACTACGAAATATGCAAGTGAAAGACCGGAAGTATTAGGCGGTTCCTTCTCTGAGCAAATTTTAAAAGATTACAACGGTCAAACGTATTGGCTTTCGGTCAATTTACATTCTTTTGCTAAAGGTTCTAAAATACCAAAATGGCTGAATGTTGCATTGGGATATGGAGCCGAAGGAATGATCACTGGAAGAAACGAAAATAGAACCACTTTTTCAGCTTCAAATACACAACGGTTTAGACAATTTTATCTGAGTTTGGATGTCGATTTAACAAAAATTAAAACTAATTCTCATTTTTTAAAGACCGTTTTTTCTGTTTTTAATACTATTAAAATTCCCGCACCAACCATCGAATTGAGGCGTTTCAACGAGGTAAAATACCACTTCATCTATTTTTAGAAAAGTTTAACTAACTGATTATCAGTATAATTATTTTTATTGTATCTTTGCGCGTAGAAATTTCATAACGGGACAGCGTTTGAAGAAAAACAATTTATGATAAAGAAATGGTATTTTTATGCAAGTTTGACTGTGATTACAGTTTTTTTGAGCTCAGGTTTTAGACCTTTTAATTTGGAAACCAACCCTTGGTTTCTTATCAATGAAGAAGATGGTACACACTACTTATATCCATCTCAAGAACAAGAAGAATACACGAATTTAAACATCCCTTTTACCGGAAATTTTTTCATTGGTTTCAGAGAAGCGTTAGGCCATCGAGAATCAGAAAGCAAATACAAAAAAATTAATTCTTTAGGATATATGGGTAAATACCAATTTGGTATTGAAACCTTAAAATCAGTGGGGATATACAATCGGTCTGCTTTTTTGAATAGCCCTGAACTGCAAGAAAAGGCGTTTTTAGCACTTTTGGCACAGAATAAATGGGAATTAAAAAAAGAAATTGAAAAATACGAGGGTACGATTTTGAATGGCATCCGTGTTACAGAATCTGGGATATTGGCAGCTGCTCACCTTGGAGGTGCGGGATCTGTAAAAAAATACTTTAGATACAAAGGCAAACGAAATTTTAGAGATGCTTATGGAAGTTCCGTACGTAGTTACATGAAAATGTTTGGAGGTTATGATACTTCGTTTATTGTTGCAGACAGCAATGCGAAAGCCAAAATCAGATAATACATTATTGGATAAAAAAAATAGGCTGTCACGCAAGGATTGACAGCCTATTTTTTTTGTATTATTAGATTACTTTGCTTTAAGAATTTCTCCATTAGGGCGAACCAATAATTTAATGGTTTCCTTATCTTTTTTTATTTTTACGTTATATTGTTTTTTGATGATGTCTCCATCCTCTTGTGTGTAAACAAAACTATCATTTACTATAGACCAGCCCGGATATGTTCTGTAAATGGAGTAGATTACTTCGCTAGGAAGGACTACATTTTTGAATTGTTCTACAACACGTACCAATTTTCCTTGTTCGTTGTAGGTAGCGGTTAACGATCCATTTTTTACCTCCATAACCACGAGATACTCTTCGTATCCTTCGGCATCTTTTCCTAAATCATAAGCGATGAATTTTTCTTCTACCATTTTGACTCTTTGGTCAGGATTATTATCAGGGATATAAACTGAAAAATCAGTTCCTACTCTCTTAATTATCACTCCGGGTAATTCTTCTATTTTGATTTTTCCTTTATCCGTCACTTGAGCATTTACTGCTAGTGTAACGCTTAAAAAAAGTATAATAATAAGTGCTTTCATAATATTTAAGTTTTTAAATTAATCAATTATTTTTGTTTTTACAATGTACTAAAAGATTCTAAGGCTTACATTTTACTTCCCCTTTTTAAATTCACTTAATTATCTAAATATCAGTATTTTAAAATATATTTTTTTTAAAAAAAATAATATTAACATGTAAATTTAGTTTTTTAATTCAGGGTTTAGCGTTAATTTTTACTATAATTAATGTTAATAAAATCAATGAAATCAAATTTTTTTTAACAGGATTTATAGGTTATTTAGTTTTAATTGAAAACAAAAAAACACCAAGCTTTCGATTGGTGTTTTTAAAGTAAGATATACAGTAAGTTGCGTAAATTTATTCGAAGCTACCCATTAAAATCTCTAATATTTTTATAGCTGCTTCGCTAATTTTTGTTCCTGGTCCAAAAACGGCTACTGCGCCAGCATCGAACAAAAATTGGTAATCTTGTGCAGGAATAACACCTCCAACAACTACCATAATATCTTGTCGATCATATTTTTTAAGTTCTTCAATTACTTGGGGAACTAAAGTTTTATGCCCTGCGGCTAGAGAGGAAACACCCAGAATATGAACGTCATTTTCTACCGCTTGTTTGGCAGCTTCAGCCGGTGTTTGAAAAAGTGGGCCAATGTCAACATCAAAACCTACATCGGCATAACCAGTAGCGACCACTTTGGCGCCACGATCGTGTCCATCTTGTCCCATTTTGGCAATCATGATTCTTGGGCGACGCCCTTCTTTTTTAGCGAATTCATTTGCCAATTGTTTTGCTTTTTCAAAACTTTTGTCGTCTTTTATTTCTTTGCTATACACACCGCTAAAGGATTTAATTTGTGCTTTGTATCTTCCAAAAACCGTTTCCAACGCATCACTAATTTCTCCTAAAGTTGTTCGGTTTCGTGCAGCTTCAACTGCGATTTCTAATAAATTCCCCTCACCAGTTTGTGCACAAAGGATTAATTTTTTCAGTGAATCCTGAACTTTTTCAGAATCTCTACTGGCTTTGATTCGATCTAATTGTTCCAGTTGTTGCTTGCGGACCATTTGGTTATCCACATCCAAAATTTGTAAAGGATCTTCTTTTTCTAATCGATATTGATTGACACCTACAATAATATCTTGGCCACTGTCTATTCTTGCTTGTTTTCTAGCCGCCGCTTCTTCAATTCTCAATTTAGGAATACCAGATTCGATAGCTTTGGTCATTCCGCCCAATTCTTCTACCTCTTCGATAAGTTTCCAAGCGTTTTCGGCGATTTCATTCGTCAAACTTTCAACATAATAACTTCCTGCCCAAGGATCGACGGTTTTGGTAATTTTAGTTTCCTCCTGTAAATAAAGCTGTGTGTTTCTGGCAATCCTTGCTGAGAAATCTGTTGGTAAAGCAATTGCTTCGTCCAAAGCATTGGTATGCAAAGATTGTGTTCCTCCAAAAGCGGCTGCGGCTGCTTCAATGCACGTTCGAGCTACATTATTAAAAGGATCTTGCTCTGTTAAACTCCAACCCGAAGTTTGACAATGCGTTCGCAACGCTAATGATTTATCGTCTTTTGGTTCAAATTGTTTGACCAGTTTCGCCCATATCATTCTTCCCGCACGCATTTTTGCAATTTCCATAAAATGGTTCATTCCAATCGCCCAGAAAAATGATAATCGTGGAGCAAATTCATCAATTTTCATTCCTGTCGCTAATCCTGTTCTAATGTATTCCAATCCATCGGCCAGTGTGTACGCTAATTCAATATCGGCAGTGGCTCCTGCTTCTTGCATGTGGTATCCCGAAATTGAAATAGAGTTGAATTTCGGCATTTTTTTGCTGGTGAATTCAAAAATATCAGCAATGATTTTCATCGAAGGGGTTGGCGGATAAATGTACGTGTTTCGCACCATGAACTCTTTCAAAATATCATTTTGTATCGTACCGGAAAGTAACTCGGGTTTTACGCCTTGTTCTTCGGCGGCGACAATATAGAAAGCCATAATAGGTAAAACGGCGCCATTCATCGTCATGGAAACGGACATTTCATCCAGCGGAATTTGGTCGAATAATACTTTCATATCTTCTACGGAATCAATTGCGACTCCTGCTTTTCCAACATCACCAACCACACGTTCATGATCGGAATCATAGCCACGGTGTGTAGGTAAATCAAAAGCGATTGAAAGTCCTTTTTGCCCTGCAGCTAAATTTCTTCTGTAAAAAGCATTACTTTCTTCAGCTGTCGAAAATCCTGCATATTGGCGCACGGTCCATGGTCTTCGGACATACATTGTTGCGTAAGGTCCGCGTAAATTTGGTGCAAAACCAGCTCCAAAATCAAGATGCTTGATGTTATCAATATCTTGTTTCGAATACGTTGGTTTTAGTTCGATTCCCTCTGCGGTTAGAAATGCATCAGTAAGAGAATTTTCATGCTCCACTTTCAACGGTGTACTTTCTAATTTTATATGTTGTAAATCTTTTCTTTTCATTTGTTTAGTACCAAATTACATGAATGCTGATGAATTTTCAATTTTGATTAGCCGAAATTTTTAAATGTTATTCAAGATCTAATCTTTCCTGTTCTATTTTTTCTGCCAAACGTTTTTCGATTATGGGCGTAATCAAAGTTTTTCTTGGTTTGACTTTTACAAAAGGAAACAACTCTAAATCATGTTTCATTTTGTCCTGTTTATTAGGATGTTTGTTTGTGCCTAATAGAATTTCTTTCCCAGAATCAAATAATTCCTGAGCTGCATCTGCACTTTCCTGAATTTTCCTTTTGATGATTCCGTCGTTAAGTTGTTTCAAGAAACCACCATTTGCTTCTATATCTTTGAACAAAGCCAATCCTTTTTCGGCTAATTGATTGGTAAGATTTTCGATATAATAACTCCCGTCAGCCGGATTATTGACTTTGTCAAAATAACTTTCGTTTTTGAGAATCAACAATTGATTTCTGGCGATTCGGTCGCCAAATTCATTGTCTTTGTGGTACAACGCATCATAAGGTAAATTAGCAATAGCGTCCGCTCCACCTATGATGGCACTCATACATTCGGTTGTGGTTCGCAACATGTTTACGTTATAATCGTATAATGTTTTGTTTCGTTTGGTTGGCGAAACGATGATGTTACAATCTAAGTTGTGGTTGTATTCCTTGGCAATCAGATTAAAAAGTAAGCGCAACGCACGTAGTTTTGCAATTTCAAAAAAGTAATTTGTTCCAACGGCCACTTCAAAAACTATGGGTTGATTTATGGTTTCAATTCGATTGAAATATTCATTTGCCTGTCCTAAACTATACGCAATTTGCTGCACCATATTGGCACCTGCATTTTGATACAAAGCAGCATTGATGCTGATTAATGACACTGATGGTGTTGCTGCCGAAAGTAAATTCAGTGTGTCAAAATTACTTTTTTCATTAGTTGTAAACCAGTTTCCATCTTTGGCTAATTGCCCAATTGGATCCAGATTGCAAAAAATAATAGTATTATTTATCTTTGCGAAAGCGTCAATTTTTTTGACGAAATCGATTGAAATAAATCCAAGATTAAAATAAATGGTTACTTTTTCTAATGGTAATTGCTCCAAAAGATTGGTAATATCAATTGATTCGTTTTCTATTGTAAACCGAAGGCTGTCCGCACCACGACTTAATGTGTCGAGCGCTCTCTCTATTGATTTTTGAACATCATAGACAAATATATTTTGACAAATTTTAAATTCAGACGCTTTAGTGGAAACAGGAAAAGCTTTAGTAAACTCATCTTTGTGGTAAAAGGGTTTTACCTGAATGTCTTCGGGAGAATTCCAAACTAAGGTTTCATTATAATCCGCTCCTTTGAGTTCAAACTGGATTTTTTGTTTCCATTGTTTGGAGGAAATTGGATCAAAAGCATCGAAAAGGTTTGCAGCCATTTTTTGGTTGATTAAGTATGGTTTTGAATAATTAATGTTTTAATTATTTTAGTTTTTTTCAATCGTGTCACCTTCGAATTCGATGATATAAATATCTTCACTATCTTTTTTCATATAGTATTTTTCGCGGGCGTATTTTTCTATTTGTTCTGAATTTTTTAATTGCTTAATGTTCTTCTGATCTTTCTTTATTTCTTCTTTGTAATACGCCGCATTATCCTCTAAATCTTCAATTTGTTGATCCAAAATACGATGATCAAAATACGAATAGTTGTCCAGAAAAATCATCCATGAACAAAAAAACAACAAAACCCAGACATATTTGTTACTTAGAAATTTAAACCAAGACTTGTCTTTATACGGATTTGTCATTTTATTTTTTTTAACCCCGATTGAAGTTGAAATCCTTTTAGTAGGTGATGAGGACTAAGAAAGACTCACGTACTAATTGATTGCAATCTCATCATCAAGACGAGACGGGAAATAGCTCTTACTAATTATTACTCTAAAATTACAACTAAATTATAGAATTTTCTGATTTATTACTGCACGTACCACATCAATGGCTACAGTATTGTATTTGTCGTTTGGAATAATGATATCGGCAAACGCTTTAGTAGGTTCAATGAACTGTTCGTGCATTGGTTTTAATGTGGTTTGATACCTATTAATAACTTCGTGCATATCGCGGCCTCGCTCTACAATATCGCGTTTCATCCGTCGGATTAATCGTTCGTCAGAATCGGCATGAACGTATATTTTCACATCAAATAATTCTCTTAACTCCGGATTTGCAAGAATTAAAATTCCTTCTACTATCATCACTTTTCTGGGATGTGTAAAAACAGAATCATCAGTTCTATTGTGCGTTGCAAAAGAATAAACGGGTTGGTGAATGTTGTTTCCCTCTTTTAATTCTTTAAGATGTGCAACGAGTAACTCAAAATCAATAGCACGCGGATGATCAAAATTAATTAAAGCTCTTTCATCAAATGAAAGTCCGTGATTTTCTTTGTAATATGAGTCCTGAGAAATAATACCAACTTCCGTTTGTGGTAATTCGTTCATAATCTGATGTACAACGGTTGTTTTTCCGCTTCCTGTACCACCTGCAATTCCTATAATGAGCATAAATGTTTGGTTGTGTTTTTATGGATACAAAAATAGGAATTTAATCGGGAGCAGTTTTTGTTTTTTTAGGAAATATTGCTAATTTAATATATGTGCTACGGGTTTTCAATAAACATTTTTTACCTTTAGTTTCTAAAATTAAAACTTTGTATTCTCAAATCAACAAAAACATAAGCCGCTACGTCTCTTTTGACCAGCAAGAATTAGAAATCTTCAATTCTTTATTGGAGTTTAAAACCGTTCCAAAGAAAACGATGTTACTGCAAGAAGGTGATAGGTGCAACTTTGAAGCTTTTGTTGTCAAAGGCTGTGTCCGAAAATATTATATCGATGACAATGGCTTTGAAGTGATTCTTCAATTTGCTATCGAAAATGCTTGGGTAAGCGATATCTCGTTCAGTATCTACGAAGACAAACCAAGCCGTGTTTTTATCGAAACATTGGAAGATTGTGAATTTTTTATGTTCAGTCCTGAATCAAAAGAAGAATTGTTTAGTAACGCACCTCAATTTGAACGTGCGTTCCGAATCCTAATGCAAAGGAGTCTTGCGGTTACTCAAGACCGTTTATTTAATACCATTTCTAAAACGGCAACCGAGAAATATTTAGAGTTTCTTGAACATTATCCTACACTTTCACAGCGCGTTGCCCAACATTATATTGCGTCTTATTTGGGTATTTCAGCCGAGTTTCTTAGTAAAATAAGAACTAAAATCGCTAAACTTTAAATTCTCTTTTTTTATTTCTTGTCCTAGTTCAATGCATGCGCTCTTTTTTCGACGCAACTTTGCACCATACTATTAAAGATCAAGACAATGGAAAATACAGATAAAATTATAGACAATACAATTACGAATTCTGTTTTGCACAAAGCGAATACTCGCGGTCATGCGAATCATGGTTGGTTAGAGTCCCATCACACGTTTAGTTTTGCGAATTATCAAAATCGAGAACGAATGAATTTTGGTGTGTTGCGCGTTCTTAATGACGATAGAGTTAGCCAAGGAATGGGTTTTGGAAAACATCCACATGATAATATGGAAATTATTTCTATTCCGCTCGAAGGTGATTTAGAACACCAAGACAGTATGGGAAATACTACCGTAATCAAGGAAGGTGATATTCAAGCGATGAGCGCTGGTACCGGAATTTTTCATAGCGAATACAATAAAAACAAAGACCAATTGGTTAAATTTTTACAGATTTGGATTTATCCAAATAAAAAAAATGTAACGCCACGTTATGACCAAATTACTTTAGATTTAAACGATCGTCACAATAAACTACAGCAAATTTTATCACCAAATCCAGAAGATGACGGCGTCTGGATTCATCAAGATGCTTGGTTTCATATTGGGAAGTTTGATAACGATTTTTCTACTTCGTATGAATTAAAAAAACCGGGAAATGGAATTTATGCTTTTGTTTTAAAAGGAGATTTCACGATAGGAAATAACGCTTTAAATGAACGGGACGGATTAGGGATTTGGGATAGGAATACAATTAAAATTACTGCTAATTCAGCTAATGCCGAAATCTTACTGATGGAAGTTCCGATGGAATTGTAATTTAATAAATATCTAATTAATAATAATTTAAATAAAATAATACTATGTCAACAACAAAATGGGTAATTGACCCAACACACTCAGAAATTGGTTTTAAAGTGAAACACATGATGTTCACGAATGTTTCAGGTAAATTTTCAAAATTTGATGCGAACATCGAAGCCGAAGACAACAATTTAGAAAACGCGAAAATTGAATTCACCGGAGCAATTGATTCTGTGACAACAGGAAACGCTGATAGAGATACGCATTTATTGAGTGCTGACTTTTTTGATGCTGCTCAGTTTCCAGAAATTAAATTTAGCGCAACTTCTTTTACCAAAATTAATGAAGGCGAATATGAATTGATTGGCGACTTAACATTACACGGTGTTACTAAATCAGTGAAATTAGCTGCGGATTATGGAGGATTAATGAAAGATCCATGGGGAAATACCAAAATGGCGCTTGCATTAGAAGGAAAAATCAATAGAAAAGATTGGGGATTAAATTGGAATTCGGCTCTTGAAACAGGCGGTGTTTTAGTAAGTGAAGAAGTTCGTTTGAACATCGAATTGCAATTTTTGCAACAATAATTGTAAAGTAAATAAACAGAAATCTCAAAGGATTATTTTCTTTGAGATTTCTGTTTTAAAAAATAGAATGATGGAAACCATACATATTTTATACATAGGAAGACATCTTGAAATTCTAGAAACCGTCATCCGATTAATAAATGCAAACGAGAATTGGAATGGAGTAGGCGTTATGAATGATGAGGAAGCGAAGGATGTTTTTCTAAGAAAAGATTTTTCACTTGTATTGTTGGGTTCCGGAATTCAGGAAGAAAGCGAAACTGAATTGTGTGCTTTTTTCAAAAATATATATCCAAATATTAGCATTGTTCAGCATTACGGTGGAGGAAGTGGTTTGCTGAAAAGTGAAATTCTACTCGCCTTGGAAAACAATAAAAATTAGTAGAAACAAAAAGAGAGCCATGTGAATGACTCTCTTTTTGTTATTTTATAAACTATTATTTATTCTTCTTTGCTTTGATCATCATTTCCAATTGATCCCAAAGTTCCTCTGGAATTGCTTCAAGTAAATTAAACTGTCCAGCGCCTTTCAGCCATTCACCACCATCAATTGTAATTACATCTCCGTTGATGTATGCTGAAAAATCGGAAACTAAATAAGCTGCTAAATTGGCTAATTCCTGATGATCTCCCACCCGTTTTAACGGCACTTTTTTAGCCATGTCAAATTTTTCGGCTAAATCTCCAGGTAACAATCGGTCCCACGCACCTTTAGTAGGGAACGGTCCCGGAGCAATTGCATTCGACCGAATTCCGTATTTTGCCCATTCTACCGCAAGACTTCGTGTCATAGCCAAAACACCCGCTTTTGCAGTAGCGCTAGGCACCACGTAAGCAGAACCTGTCCAAGCGTAAGTCGTAACAATATTCAAAATGGTAGATGATTTTTGTTTGGTGTCAATCCAATGTTTTCCAAAAGCAAGTGTACAGTTTTTGGTTCCTTTTAAAACGATATCAATTACAGTGTCAAAAGCATTTGCAGACAATCTTTCGGTTGGTGAAATGAAATTTCCGGCAGCATTATTTAGTAAAACATCTACTTTACCAAAAGCTTTCAACACTTCTTTCAGCATATTTTCGACTTCTTCATAATGACGTACATCGCATTGAATAGGAAGGCATGTTCCGCCGGTTTCCGTTTCTAGTTCTGCAGCAGTATTTTTTAGTTTTTCTAAATCTCTGGAAGTAATGGCCACTTGCGCACCCAATTCCAAGAAATATTTAGTCATTGCTTTTCCTAAACCGCTTCCGCCTCCGGTTACGACAATCACTTTGCCTTTTAGTGCATCGTCGCGTAACATTTTATCTGTATAACTCATGTTTTGATGTTTTTATAAGGTAAATATATTAAATTAAAATAGTATGCATGCATAATAAAAACAAATACTTTTAAATGACGCATAATCTTCTAGCGGCTTCTTCCAGCGTAGCATTGTCTTTGGCAAAGCAAAACCGAATTAATTTTAGATCTTTTCCATCAGCGTAAAAAGTAGAAATAGGAATTGCAGCAACGCCATGTTCTATAATAAGTCGTTTACAAAAAGCAACATCATTCTCATTTGAAATAGCTGCATACGAAACCACTTGAAAATAAGTTCCTTCACACGGCATCAGTTCAAAACGGCTGTCTTTTAATAATTGTCTAAAATAATCTCGTTTTTCCTGATATAATTCTCCAATTGCAGCTGTAGAAACCAAGTCCAAATACGCACTAATGGCCATTTGACAAATACTATTGACGCTAAAAACTAAAAACTGATGGACTTTTTTGATTTCTTTCATTAAATAATCAGGTGCTACTAAATAACCAATTTTCCATCCCGTAACATGGAATGATTTTCCAAAAGAAGAAACCATCACACAACGATTCAACAGTTTCTCCCGAGTATGAGCTGAAATATGTTTTTCCTCGAAAGTGATGTATTCATAGACTTCATCCGAAAGAAGTACGATATCAGGATATTTTTCGAGCAGCATTTCCAAGGCTTCAAAATCAGATTCCGTTAAAATTTTCCCCGTTGGATTGTGCGGATTGTTAATGATAATCATTTTTGTTTTTGTAGTACACGCTTTCTCGATAATTTCCCAATTGGGGGTGTAGTCATCGTTTAGAGCCACACGAATCGGAGTTGCGTTGGACAATAATACGGGCGCTTCATAGCAATCATAACTTGGATCTAAGATAATTACTTCATCATTGTTTTTTACCAAAGCGGTTATGGTGGTAAAAATTCCTTGTGTCGCTCCGGCGGTAACTAGTAGTTCCGTTTCAGGCTGAACTGTTCTTTGATAAGAGTTCTGAATTAATACCGCTATTTTTGATAATAACGGGGGATAGCCGGACATTGGTGTGTATTGATGCACATTTTCTTTGGCTAGTTTGGCAACAATATCTGTTAATCTTTCGTCAACAGGAAAGTTTGGAAAACCTTGTGAAAGATTGATGGCATTATGTTCAGCTGCCATTTTTGACATAACTGTAAAAATACTCGTGCTGATATTTGGTAGTTTACTCATAAAAAAATGATTAATTCTAAACATAAAAATAGGTTTTTATATTTAGAATTAATCATTAGAAGTATTGTTTTTATATTTATTCAACTCTTTTGAGTTGAATAATTTAGAAGCTTAATATCGTTTGGATGAAGTATATGTTCTGTGATTTCTGTTAATTTCATCCTTTAGGATTTTTAAAGAAAAGTTTGAATTTACATTTTGTGTATGATAAAAATGGTAGGACGTTTATGCAAATCGATAGTTTCTTTTTTCCAAGCCGCAATTTTTTTTGTTTTGATGTATTCTGTAGGCAAGGTGATATCCGTGGCGATACATAAATGCGTTTCAGGATGTAAAGTTTGGACTAAATCTTCCAGTAATTTATTATTACGGTATGGTGTTTCAATAAAAATCTGAGATTGATTTTTTTCAAAAGAGACTCTTTCTAACGTTTTAAAACTGGCTTTCTTTTCGTCTTTTTCAATAGGTAAATAACCATGAAAGGTGAAACTTTGACCGTTCATTCCTGATGCCATCATTGCCAAAAGAATAGAAGAAGGACCTACCAAAGGAATAACCTGAATTCCTTTTTCATGCGCTAATTTTACAATTACAGCACCAGGATCAGCTACTCCAGGACATCCCGCTTCGCTCATTAAACCCATGTTTTGTCCTTCCAAAAGTGGTTTTATAAAGTCTAAATGTTCTTTAATTTCGGTATGTTTGTTCAACACAAAAAGCTTTAGCTCAGCTTGTTTTTTCTCTGGACTTACTTCCTTGATGGACTTACGCGCTGTTTTGTCGTTTTCAACAATATAATAATCGATAAGATCAATACTTCTTTTTATAGTTTGTGGTAAAACATCCATCGGATCACAATCGCCCATGGTTGTAGGTATTAAATACAATTTTCCTAAAACAGTGTTTGATTTCATGAGTGTTATTTATGGACCTATTATGGTGTTGATGGGATTATTATTGTTGGCGATTGATTGCGAATTATAAGATTCTAAGTGCTAACCACAATTTTTGAACAAAAAAATTATTGGTGTTTGGCTAATAGTTTTTTGGCAATTACATCGCAAACTTCATCCAACATGTTGTAAACAATTTCGAATCCATTGGGTAAACCAAAATAAGGATCAGGAACATCTACATTTTCTTTTGGAAATAATTCATTTAAAATTAGCTCGACTTTTTCTTTGTGTTGTTCAGTTTTGGCTAAAGTTAGTACATCGCTGTAATTAGTATTGTCCATCACATAAATGTAATCGTACGCATCAAAATCAGTAGTGCTGAATTGCCTTCCTTTTTGATGTGAAATGCTAATTTTGTTTTTTTTTGCAACAGCAATAGAGCGTTCGTCAGGTGCATGACCAATGTGCCAAGAACCAGTTCCTGCGGAATCAACAGTGAATTTTCCCTTTGGAAGTTTTGAAGCCAATATTCCTTCAGCTAACGGAGAACGGCAGATGTTTCCTAAGCAAACCATTAAAATTTTTACAGGCATAATGCTTTTACAACGTTAATTTTTTGTTGATATCTTCTACAAATTTCTTGAATTGTTTGTCGGTGGCCACTAAATTGTCAACCGTTTTGCAAGCATGTAACACGGTAGCGTGATCACGATCTCCAATTTGAGAGCCGATATTTGCCAAAGATGCTTTTGTGAATTTCTTTGCAAAAAACATAGCCAATTGTCTGGCTTGCACTACATGTCTTTTTCTCGTTTTTGATTGTAAGGTTTCTAAATCCAATTGGAAATAATCAGAAACAATTTTTTGAATGTAATCAATAGAAATTTCTCGCTTTACATTTTTAACGAATTTTTCAACGACACTTTTAGCAAGTTCTAAAGTAACTTCCTTTTTGTTAAAGGAGGATTGTGCAATCAATGAAATAATTGCTCCTTCTAATTCTCTAACGTTCGATTTGATATTACGGGCAACGTATTCTACAATTTCTTCTGGAATTTCTACACCATCGCGATATAATATATTTTTCAAGATAGAAATTCTTGTTTCATAATCGGGCTGGTGTATTTCAGCAGACAATCCCCATTTGAAACGAGATAACAAACGTTGTTCGATATCTTGCATGTCAACCGGTGCTTTATCTGAAGTTAAGATCACTTGTTTTCCATTCTGATGCAAGTAATTGAAGATGTGAAAAAACACATCTTGCGTTCCTGATTTGCCAGAAAGAAATTGTACGTCATCTATGATCAAAACATCAATTAGCTGATAGAAATGGATGAAATCATTTCTATTGTTTTTTTTAACGGAATCTATGTATTGCTGAGTAAAAATCTCTGCTGAGATATACAAAACGGTTTTTTCAGGATATTTATCTTTTATTTCCACACCAATAGCGTGTGCTAAATGTGTTTTTCCTAGACCAACTCCCCCAAAAATCAATAGCGGATTGAATGAAGTTCCACCTGGTTTATTGGCTACAGCCATACCTGCGGATCGTGCTAATCTATTAGAATCTCCCTCTAAAAAATTATCAAAACTGTAATTAGCATTTAGTTGAGATTCAATTTTTAAATTTCTTATACCTGGAATGACAAAAGGATTTTTTAATTCGGGGTTTAAGTTTTTAAATGGAGCATCTACTTCTTGTGGTTTCATAGGAACTCTATTCGCACTTGGCAACTGTTCTGTAAACGGTTGTTTATTGCCATAAGTGTTTTCCATTCTGATTTTATAGAGTAACTTAGCGTTTTTTCCAAGTTCTTTTGTAAGGGCTACTTTTAGTAATTTCACATAGTGCTCCTCTAACCATTCATAGAAAAATTTACTAGGAACTTGAATATATAATGCGTTATCGGTAAGTTCAACTGATTTGATTGGTTCGAACCAAGTTTTGTAAGCTTGGTCTTGGATGTTGTCTTTTATAAAAGACAAACAGTTTTCCCATACTGATTGAGCAGTTTTGTTCATATATTCTATTAAATTGTTTTTAATTGGTAATTGTTATCTTACTAAAAAAAAGGAGTTTTGTAATTATTTATCGGGGTAACAAATATGTGAACAAATTTCTGTAAAAAAAAATATATAGGGTAATAATTTCACGAATTATTGTTGTAAGGCACTGTTTAAAATTAAAATATTTAATATAAAATTAATGAAAGATCATCAAATAGAAGTTAGAGTACGCTACTCGGAAACTGACCAAATGGGCGTTGTATATCACGGAAATTACATACCTTATTTTGAAATAGGAAGAGTGGAATGGCTTAGAAACAAAGGGATATCGTATAAAATAATGGAAGAAAAGGGAATTGCCCTTCCTATTGTTTCTATGAATATAAATTATAAAAAATCAGCGCGTTATGATGAGTTGCTTACGGTTCACACGGTTTTCAAAAGTCAGACGTCCGTAAAGATAGAATTCGATTGCGCAATCTATAATGAAGCGAATGAGTTATTAACAACTGCCCAGTTTATTTTGGTTTTTGTGTCAATAAAAACGGGTCGCCCAATTGCTCCTCCAGATTATATTTTGGAATTGTTAAAAACTTTGGAATAAACTGAAAAAAGTACGGTTTTAAATCAGAATTAGACTCGTTTTATGTCTATTTCAAATAACGTTTGAAAAATGTCGAAGACCATTTCGGCATTTTTTTTTCGTGTTTTTACCTCAATTACCCCCATTGGAAGGGTTGAGATTTCATTTATTTCCATTTCTTGAGAAACAATTTCTAGTTTCTTTTCCTTGATTACCCGCATCACTTTATTCATGTTTTTGTAATCAAAGGAGATTATAAAATGGACATCAATGGTTTTTTCGACAATATCGCAGGTGGCAAGTACGAGTTGTGCAGTTGTTTTGTAGGCTGTAATCAATCCTCCAACACCTAATTTTACTCCTCCAAAAACGCGAACGACTACCAGCAATACATTTGTAATGGCAAAAGATTGAATTTGGCCATAGATGGGCATGCCAGCGCTGTTACTAGGTTCTCCATCATCGTTTGCTCTATAAGTAAGCGCATCAGTACCCATTTGATAGGCATAACAAAAATGACCAGCATGCGGATGTTGTTTTCGTAAATGGTCTAGGATTGGTTTTAGCTGATCCTCTTCTTGCATTGGGAATGCGTAACCAAAAAACTTACTATTTTTATCTTTGTGAAGAATTCCTTCTACGGGTAATTCAATGGTGTTGTATGTATCTTTCAATAGGAATTAAAAAGGGAATGAATTTTTAAACTCGATTTGCTTTTGAAGCCTTTTTTCAAATTAATTTTTTGTCTAATAAATGGATGACGTCTTCTTTTCCGACTTGTAAATTCCAAACTTCAAATCCTAAAGCCAGCGCAACATCAGTGTTTTCTTTTTTGTCATCTACAAATAGGGTTCTTTTGGGAGCCAATTCATGATTGTTTATCAGGTGATTAAAAGTTTCAGGATTGGGTTTTCTTGTGCCAAGTTCAAACGAAAAATATACTTTTTCAAAACATTGATAAAAATCCCTGTAAAAAGAAATTCCGTTTGTTTGCTCAAAATTTTCAATATGGATGGCGTCGGTGTTCGACAATAGAAACAAGCGGTATTTTTGGGAAAGCATTTGTAAAAATTCTAATCGATATAAAGGAAAGTCAAGAAGGATGGCGTTCCAAGCCGTTGTAATTTGCTTGATACTAGCCGTTGGGATGTGTTTTTGAATGCCAAGCAGAAAATCTTCACGAGATATTTTTCCAGTTTCAAACTGCAGGTTCAACTGTTCTAGATCATCATTCCACTCTGTTAAGCCTAAGTTTTTAAAAGCAGTAACAGAAGCTTGCTTGTCTAAATTGATAAAAATATCACCAAAATCAAAAATTATAGTATTAATCATAGTTTCTAGAAATTAGAAGTTCGTCAGTACCAATCAAAGATTTTTCGAACTGTTTTTTACCGAGAATAGGCGCTTTGATTCCGGAATTGAATGGGATGTTTCCAACGAATATTCGTGCTTCATCCCATAGATTGGCGTCTATAAAAGATTGCAAAGTTTGCCTTCCGCCTTCAATAATAACGGACTGAATTTGATGTTCGTACAGCGATTGAACTACTTGCTGAACTACGTTTTGTTCAAAATCAATTATTTCAAAGATAGTATTTTCTTTTTCAGCAGCGGTTTTAAATTTAGAAAAAAGGATAGTTTTAACTTGATTGTCAAGAATTTGGCTATCTTCTGGAATGCGATTATTTTGGTCTAAAACTATTCGGACAGGATTATTTCCCCGCCAGTCTCGTGCGTCAAGTTTAGGATTGTCGTCAATAACAGTTTGTGTTCCTACCAGAATTCCCTGCTCCTCAGTGCGCCATTTGTGAACTAGTTGTCTGGAAAATCCATTGGTAATCCAAACGGGTTTTTTTTCTAATTTTTCCATTGGAGCGATAAAACCATCTTTGGATTCTGCCCATTTTAAAATAAGGTACGGTCTTTTCTTGTTGTGAAAAGTAAAAAAGCGCTTGTTCAATTCAAAACAGGCCTCTTCTAGTACGCCAACAGTTACTTGAATTCCGGCTTCGATTAGTTTTTTGATTCCCTTACCCGCCACTTTTTCGTTAGGATCTATAGTTCCTATGACCACTTTTGGGATTTTATTAGCGATAATCAAATTGCAGCACGGTGGTGTTTTTCCAAAATGGCTGCACGGTTCTAAACTTACGTAAATGGTTGCTTTTTTCAATAAGGTCTTATCTTTTACTGAATTTATGGCATTTACTTCTGCGTGTGGTTCACCCGCTTTTCTATGCCAACCTTCACCGATTATCTTTCCATCATAAACAATTACACAACCTACCATAGGGTTTGGATATGTAGTTCCTAAACCATTTTCAGCTAATTCGATGCACCTCTTTATATATATTTCTTGTATTTTCACAATACAAAAGTAGTAATTTTTGAGTTTATGATTTTGTTTCAAAACTTTGGAGAATAATAATAAACAATTTCTATTTTTGCAGGTATAATTAGATTTTTAAAAAATGGAAAATTACAGTATCAGAAAAATAAATAGAGAGGATAATCAAGAAGTTGCAGCATTGATACGAGCGGTTTTTGATGAATTGAATATTCCAAAAGTAGGGACGGCTTATGAAGATCCTTATTTGGATTTTATGTTTGAAGAGTACAGCAAACCAAGATCTGTGTATTATGTGGTTGAAAACAACGGAAGAATTATTGGTTCTGCTGGAATTGCGCCACTAGAAAACGAAGCGGAAACTATTTGTGAGTTGCAAAAAATGTATTTTCTGCCGGAAACACGCGGTTTGGGAATTGGTGCCGAAATGATGGCGGTGTGTTTACAAAGCGCAAGGAATTTTAGTTTTGAGAGCTGCTATTTAGAAACAATGCCCTTTATGCTTGACGCACAAAAATTATATAAAAAAGTTGGTTTTGAATATATTTCGGCCCCAATGGGTAGTACAGGACATGTGAGTTGTCCCATTTGGATGTTGAAAAATTTAGAATAATGATTATTACTTCATTCTTTTAACACTAGAGATAAAAGAGTAGAAACAGCAAGTAATCATTATTCCTTATATTTTTAAATAGCAATCCATTTTAAACTTATTTTTTGTCTGCTATACAATTAAATTGATACTTATAAACCATGAAAATTAAAGAGTACAGAGCTCATTTTATTCAAGAACTCACCCCTCTTTATGATGCTGGTGAAGCAGAGAGTTTTTTCTACTTAATCTTAGAGGAAAAACAACAACTGAAACGAATTGATTTGGCGTTGCATCCTGATTTGGTTTTTTCTGCTGCAGAAATTGCTTTATGGAACGCGATTTTAGCACCGTTAAAACAAGAAATCCCAATACAATATTTGTTAGGAAATACGAGCTTTTATGGATTGGATTTTAGTGTCAATGAACACGTTTTGATTCCAAGACCAGAAACAGAAGAGTTGGTTGATTGGATGCTATCGGATCACCGAAAAACACAACTATCTACTACTCTAAAAATATTGGATATCGGTACAGGAAGCGGCTGTATTGCTATTTCCTTGGCAAAAAATCTTCCAAATGCTACCGTTTTTGCTATTGATGTTTCTGAAAAGGCTTTGGCTACAGCCAAAAAAAATGCCGACAATAATGCAGTAAACGTTAATTTCATTCATCAAAATATTCTAGAAGCGGTTACATTAAGTGCAGTTGAAGGAATCAACGAACAGTTTGATATTATAGTTTCAAATCCTCCTTATGTTCGAAATTTGGAAAAAGAAGAAATCAAGAAAAATGTTTTAGATAATGAACCACATTTGGCTCTTTTCGTAGAGGATGATGACGCGTTGATTTTCTACAAAAAAATAGCCGAATTAGCTCAAGAAAATCTCACTGAAAGCGGACTGTTGTACTTTGAGATCAATCAATATTTAGGGGTAGCAATGATTGATTTGCTGGAGCAAATGCATTTCAAAAATATCGAATTACGAAAAGATATTTATGGTAATGATAGGATGATAAAATGTACTAGATGATTTTTAGCATATAAAATTCTTCTCATTTTTAAGCTGATTCAGTCATAAAAGGATAATCCCCACGGTTATTACAGGAAAGACTTTTCAATAAGCAATTTAAATTGGCTAACTAATCCACATGTTTTTTTTCATATCATAACGGCAAGGCACGAGACTTTACTCGTAACGCAACGCTTCAATCGGATCGAGAACTGCAGCTTTAATAGCAGGATATAAGCCCGAAGCAATAGCTACGATGAAACTGGTGATAAAAGCGGCCATAATAGCGCCCCACGGAATTACGAATGCAAAATCCATCGCGGTGGCAATTCCAAATCCAATCAGGATGCCAAAAATAATGCCTACCAATCCACCCATTTGACCAATCAATAACGTCTCTATAAAAAACTGAATAGCGATGGTCGTTTTCTTGGCTCCCAAAGCTTTTCTAACTCCTATTTCTCGCGTACGCTCCGTTACGGAAACGATCATGATGTTCATCAAAGCAATAGAAGAGCCTAAAACAGTGATGATACCAATCAACCACGAGGCCAGTCCTAAGTATTTTGTGATTCCTAAAATTCGGTTAATAAGATCGTCACTGCGAACAACACCAAAATTATTGTCTTTCACAGGGCTTAATTTGCGCACCCTTCGCATGGTGCTTGTGGCATTGTCTAAGGCTTGTTCTAGTAATTCTTTTTTACCTACCATAACACTTACGGTATAATTTATGTTGGGCGCCGTAAATATAGAACGAGCCAACTGAATAGGAATTAAAACGCGTAAATCTTGATTGTTTCCAAAGGTGGATCCCTTTTCTTTCAACACTCCAATAACTTTAAATTTAGCACCTCGGATTGCGATTGTTTTATCAATTGGATTCACGTCTTTTAGCAATCCTTTCTCAAAATCAGATCCTACAACACATACATAAGCGTTGTTGTCGATATCAAAACTGGTAAAATTTCGTCCTGCGCTGGTTTCTAAACCAGAATTGGTCATAAAATACTCGTCCACTCCAAGAATAGAATTTTCGGGATCTGTTTTAGTCGCTTCATATTTTACTTCAGCAGCGGATGTTGCTGTAAAAGAAAGGGACGTTTCCGTAAAAGGATATGTGTATTTGTTCTTGAAAGCCACTGCTTCAGGATAGGAAATAATCGGATTTATGATTACGCGCTCGTCACCACCACGATTACGCGTCGTATTTTCATACTGTTTAATATTAAAAGTATTCGCACCCATCGATGCAAAATCAGAGGAGATGGTGTTCTCAAGTGCTGAAACAACCGTAAGAATACTAACTAAAGCGGTGATTCCTATAGCGATAATCATCACAGTAAGAACCGTTCGTAACAATTGCGTTCTAATTGAACCTAATGCAATCCGAATATTTTCTTTGAATAATTTTAACATCATAATGGTTTGACACGAAAATACAATTTTTGTTACAAATTTTATCTAGCTAAAAACTAATTTATTGTAATCTCTTTTATTTGAAGCTATTTCCCGCTTTCCGTTACCATACGACAGCAAAAAATAATTTGTTTTCAATTGCCTGAAAGGAGCTTCCTACGGTCGCTCTTTCCGGCAAGAAAACAATATTATTTTTTTACTGTCGCATTTTCACTTCAATCCGGGCTAGTGGTCCTGCAATAAAATGATGCAATTTGTAAACAGAATAATTTTAAAAATAGGATATTTGCAAAGAATTAGAATTTGGAGCTTTTCAATACTTCCAAAATCTGAAAATCTAAAATCCAATACTCATACAATGGCATCAAAACCGAGCATTCCAAAAGGAACCAGAGATTTTTCACCTGCTGAGGTGGCAAAACGGCAGTATATTATACAGATTATAAAAAATAATTTCGAGAAATTTGGCTTCCAGCCCATAGAAACTCCTTCATTTGAAAATTCCGAAACCCTAATGGGGAAATACGGCGAAGAAGGCGATCGCTTGATTTTTAAAATATTGAATTCCGGCGATTATTTGGCGAAAGCCAATGCCGCACATTTGGAAAGTAAGGAGAGCACCAAGCTAACGTCGAGTATTTCGGAAAAAGCGTTGCGTTATGACTTAACGGTTCCTTTTGCACGGTACGTGGTGCAACACCAAAACGAAATTGAATTTCCATTCAAACGCTATCAAATCCAACCGGTTTGGCGTGCAGATCGACCCCAAAAAGGACGTTTTAGAGAGTTCTTTCAATGTGATGCGGATGTTGTAGGGTCTAAATCCCTTTGGCAAGAAGTTGAATTGGTGCAGCTTTACGATGCTGTTTTTACTGATTTGGGTTTGAGTGGCGTAACCATAAAAATCAATAACCGAAAGATATTATCAGGAATAGCTGAGGTTATTGGCGCTTCTGATAAATTAATTGACTTTACAGTTGCTTTAGATAAGCTTGACAAAATAGGAGAGGACGGTGTCAAAAAAGAAATGATGGAGAAAGGAATTGCTGCTGAAGCAATTGCAAAAGTGCAACCATTATTTAATTTCACGGGAACCATTGCAGAGAAAATAGAAAAACTTTCTGTTTTGCTTTCTGAATCAGAGGAAGGCTTGAAAGGAGTAGAAGAATTGCGTTTTATATGTGACAATGTCATGAAGCTTGGATTGAATAACGCTGTGTTAGACTTAGATGTAACTTTAGCCCGAGGATTAAATTATTATACAGGAGCTATTTTTGAAGTCGCTCCTCCAAAATCCGTTTCCATGGGATCCATTGGCGGTGGCGGCAGATACGACGATTTGACTGGAATTTTTGGTTTGAAAAACATGAGCGGTGTAGGGATTTCTTTTGGGTTAGACCGAATCTATTTAGTGGTTGAAGAATTGAATTTGTTTCCAGAAACGGTATCGGCAACCTCTCAAGCACTATTTATAAATTATGGAGAAACGGAAGCTTTTTATGGGTTACAAGCCATTCAAAAATTAAGAGCGGCAGGTATAAAAGTAGAATTGTATCCCGATGCTGTCAAGGTGGCGAAGCAATTTCAGCACGCGGATAAAAGAAGAATTCCTTTTGCCGTTATCGTTGGTCCAGATGAGATGACATCCAACACATTTTTACTTAAAAATCTAATTTCGGGAGAGCAGCTTTCACTGAATTTAGAAAGTTTAAAGGAAGCTTTACTGGGTTCGTAAAGTAAAGACATAAAAAAAGCTTCGTTTTAGAAAACGAAGCTTTTTAAATATAAAGTAATGGTGAATTAATAATTGTTGAGAATAAACTCTAGAATTTTTATTAGTGAAATAATCATCAAATAAAAATTTTAACAAAGCTAGAAAAAACAATAATAAGATAATCTTAAAATAATCTTAAAATTTTAACTTGTTCTGTTTTATGTAGCTACAAAAAGTGAAATTATTAAAAAGATGACAATTTGACATTTAAAAAGAATTGGCAGAACTTTTGCAATCCAAAGAAAAGAATAAAAATGAACTTTAAGAATATTTTTAAAAATACGAGTAATATGACTACTGAAAATACAGAAATCGATCAAGAATTAGAGGAGGCGACATTAGAGAATAATGCCAGTGAAGAGCAAATCATTGTTGAGGAATTAAGTGTAGAAGAGCAATTGACGCAAGATTTAGCCAAAGAGAAAGATAAATATTTACGATTATTCGCTGAATTCGAAAATTACAAAAGAAGAACTACAAAAGAGCGTATTGAGTTATTCAAAACGGCCAATCAGGAAGTTTTATTAGCCATGTTGCCTGTATTGGATGATTTTGACAGAGCAATTACAGAAATAAGCAAATCCGAAGATGAACTTTTGTTAAAAGGAGTGGAGCTTATTCATGAAAAATTAAAAAACACCTTGGTAGCTAAAGGATTGGAGCAAGTTGAGGTAAACGCGGGAGATGCATTTGATGCTGATTTTGCAGAAGCCATAACTCAAATTCCTGCTGCGTCAGACAAGATGAAAGGTAAAATTGTTGATGTTCTTGAAAAAGGATATAAACTAGGAGATAAAATCATTCGTTTTCCAAAAGTGGTAATAGGTCAGTAATGCGTAAGTATAGAGACGCAATGAATCGCGTCTGTGTTTTTTACAAGAAAAAATAAAAATGAAAAAAGATTTTTACGAAATATTAGGCATTACAAAGAGTGCCGATGCTGCCGAAATTAAAAAAGCATATAGAAAGCAAGCTATAGCGCATCACCCTGACAAAAATCCTGGAGACAAATCGGCAGAAGAAAAATTTAAATTAGCTGCTGAAGCTTACGAAATATTAAGTGATCCACAGAAGAAAGCAAAGTACGATCAACATGGACATCAAGCTTTTGATGGTTCTGGAGGTTTTGGCGGCGGAGGTCAAGGTGGAATGAATATGGATGACATTTTCAGTCAGTTTGGTGATATTTTTGGAGGTGGTTTTGGAGGTTTTGGAGGCGGAGGCGGAGGAGTTCGTCGTGCTAAAGGAAGCAACCTGCGTATTAAAGTAAAATTGACATTGGAAGAAATTGCCAATGGTGTCGAGAAAAAAGTAAAAGTAAAACGTAAGGTTCAAGCGCCAGGCGTGACTTATAAAACGTGTTCTACTTGTAACGGTCAAGGGCAGGTAATGCGCGTGACCAATACAATTCTTGGTAGAATGCAATCGGCTTCAACCTGTCCTACTTGTGGCGGTTCTGGTCAAATTTTAGATAGAAAACCAACGGAAGCTGATTCTCAAGGAATGATTCTTGAAGATGAAACTGTTTCAATAAAAATACCTGCGGGTGTGGTTGATGGCATGCAGTTGAAAGTGTCAAACAAAGGTAATGATGCCCCAGGAAATAGTATTCCAGGAGATTTAATTGTTGCCATTGAAGAATTAGAACATGAATCGTTGAAACGTGAAGGAGAGAATTTGCACTTTGATTTGTACATTAGCTTTGCTGAAGCGGTGCTTGGAATTTCAAAAGATATTGAAGCTGTAAACGGCAAAGTGAGAATCAAACTAGAAGAGGGAATTCAATCTGGTAAAATTTTAAGATTAAAAGGGAAAGGAATTCCAAGTATCAATGGATACGGGAATGGAGATTTATTGGTTCATGTGAATGTATGGACTCCAAAAACATTGAACAAAGAACAAAAACAGTTTTTTGAAAATGCGTTGACCGATGATAATTTTATTCCTAATCCTGAGAAATCCGATAAATCATTTTTCGAGAAAGTAAAAGATATGTTTTCATAGTAGAGACTCGATGTATCGCTTCTTTAGATAAAATAGTAGCTGCGATTTAATCCAACTACATAAAAAAATAAAACCCATTCCTGTTTACAAGAATGGGTTTTTTATGTAACTATTCTAAGTATTTTGGTACTAATTATTTACTTTTACACCAATTAAAAATTCAGCATGAGTACTATACTTGAAGTTAATAAAGTCGTAAAGCAATATGGTGATTACGTAGCGCTAAACGGTGTCTCATTGACAGTTCCAAAGGGGAGTATCTACGGACTCTTAGGTCCAAATGGAGCTGGTAAAACATCACTAATCCGAATCATAAATCAAATTACGTTGCCAGATCGTGGTGAGATTATTTTAGATGGTGAAAAACTACAACCCAAACACGTTCAATATATAGGATATTTACCTGAAGAAAGAGGATTGTACACTACCATGAAAGTGGGTGAACAATGCTTGTATTTAGCTCAAATGAAGGGACTTTCTAAGGCTGAAGCCAAAAAACAACTGGAGTATTGGTTCGAAAGATTAGAAATTCAAGGCTGGTGGAACAAGAAAATTCAAGAACTCTCTAAGGGGATGGCGCAGAAAATTCAGTTTGTAGTTTGTGTTTTACACAAGCCAAAACTACTGATTTTTGATGAGCCTTTTTCAGGTTTCGATCCTGTAAATGCCACTATTATAAAAGATGAAATCCTAGCTCTTAGAGAGGAAGGAGCCACTATCATTTTTTCTACCCACCGGATGGAAAGTGTCGAGGAATTGTGCGATCACATTGCTTTGATCCATAAATCTAATAAGTTGATAGAAGGGAAATTAAGCGATGTCAAAAGACAATTTAAAACCAATAGCTATGAAGTGGGAATTTTATCGGATAATGTGGAGGGTTTGATGTACGATATTACCCAGAAATTCACCGTAGCACCAGCAAATTTTAAATCGCTTAATAACGAGTTAAAATTGGAAATTCAACTTGGAACGGCTTTGCCAAACGAGTTATTACAGGTTTTGACGCAACGCGGTCAAGTCACCCATTTTGTTGAAAAAATACCGAGTGTTAATGATATTTTTATTCAAACGGTTAGTAAATAAAAACACAATTTTAGCGCTTTGATTTTTAGTTTATAAAATCATCAACCTTAAATCACCAATCAAAAATTTAAATGAGTATTATTTCACTAATCATAAAAAGAGAGTTTATTGCCAAGGTGCGCAATAAATCTTTTATCGTCATGACTTTTCTAAGTCCGTTATTATTTGTTGGACTTGCCGCATTTGTAGGCTATTTAAGTACGATGAAAGCCGATACCAAACGAATCGCAATTCACGATGAATCCGGTTTGTTTGCGCAGGAGTTTACAGCTATAAATCAAAAGGATGGGGAATATAAATACCTCGACTTATCGGTTATTGATTTAAAATTTTTAAAGGACAGCATCACTAACGAAAATTATGAAGGGTTGCTGTACATACCAAAAGTAGAAAGCACAAAGGATTTTGAAAATAAAATTCAATTTATTTCTAATAATAGTCCGAGTATTTCCTTTATAGAAAATGTTCAAGAGGTCATTGCAGATAAATTGACCAAAACGAATTTTATCCAAGCAAAACTGGATACACTAGCCATTGCGAAGGCTAAGGCCAATGTAAATATTAGTCTATCAAAAGCATCTGGTGAAGAAAGTGTCAAAGGACTTAACGAAATTAAAATAGGTATTGGTGGCGCTTTTGGCTATTTAATAATGATGTTCATTATTATTTATGGCAACATGGTGATGCGCAGTGTGATAGAAGAAAAAACCAGCAGAATTGTAGAAATTATTATTTCCTCGGTGAAACCATTTCAGCTGATGATGGGAAAAATAATAGGAACTGCATTAGCAGGACTGCTGCAATTCTTCATTTGGGCACTGATAGGACTTTCATTGATGTTTGCTGCTTCGCTATTTTTTGGCGTAGATGTGGGACCAACCGCTAAATTATCGCCAGAATTATTACAAGCCGCTCAGCAAGAAATGACTGGAACAGCCCAAATGTATATCAAGGAGCTTTGGAATTTACCCATTGCAAGTATTTTAATTGGATTTGTAATCTATTTCATAGGCGGTTATTTTTTATACAGCTCTTTTTATGCCGCCATTGGTGCAGCTGTAGACAATCAAACCGACTCACAACAATTCCTTTTGCCTATTATTATGCCATTAATGTTGAGTGTCTATGTAGGGTTTTTCACGGTTATTAATGATCCGCATGGTACAGTCGCAGTAGTTTTTTCAATGATTCCGCTTACATCGCCAATTGTCATGCTGATGCGAATTCCGTTTGGCGTACCTTTGTGGCAAATTGCAATTTCAATAACCTTATTGTTTGGAACCTTCTTTTCAGTGGTGTGGTTTGCTGCAAAAATATACCGAATAGGAATACTGATGTACGGCAAAAAACCAACTTGGGGCGAATTGTATAAATGGTTAAAATATTAAAGATAAATAAAAAGAATCCTAATTAATTTTAGGAGCTGATTCCTGCTGTACGCTATATCTTTTCTGGACTGAAAAAGTCCAGAAAAGGATGCCGCTTCCATCAGGGCTAAAAAAAAAATAAAGAATATGCCGAAAATATTAATCATAGAAGACGAAGCTGCAATCCGAAGAGTATTGACAAAAATACTTTCGGAAGAAAATGATACCTATCAAGTAGAAGAGGCTGAAGACGGTGTTGTAGGTTTTGAAAAAATAAAAAACAACGACTACGATTTGGTTTTGTGTGATATCAAAATGCCAAAAATGGACGGTGTTGAGGTGCTGGAAGCAGTAAAAAAAATCAAGCCCGAGATCCCCATGGTTATGATTTCTGGTCATGGCGACATGGAAACGGCTATTAATACTATGCGTTTGGGGGCATTTGACTACATCTCAAAACCACCGGATTTAAACCGATTATTGAATACAGTTCGTAATGCTTTAGACAAAAAGCAACTGGTAGTAGAAAACAAAATCCTAAAGAAAAAAGTCAGTAAAAACTACGAAATGATTGGCGAAAGTGAAGCGATCAATCATATTAAAATAATGATTGAAAAAGTAGCGCAAACGGAAGCCCGTGTTTTGATTACGGGACCCAATGGAACAGGAAAGGAACTCGTTGCCCATCAATTACATGAAAAAAGTGTGCGAGCTAATTTTCCTTTAATTGAAGTGAATTGTGCTGCGATTCCATCTGAATTGATAGAAAGTGAGTTGTTTGGTCACGTAAAAGGCGCCTTTACATCGGCAGTAAAAGACCGAGCAGGAAAATTTGAAGCAGCTGATAAAGGAACTATTTTCTTAGATGAAATTGGAGATATGAGTCTTTCGGCGCAAGCCAAAGTATTGCGAGCTTTACAAGAAAGTATGATTACTAGAGTAGGAGCAGACAAAGACATTAAAGTAGATGTGCGTGTAGTTGCGGCTACCAATAAAGATTTGAAAGTGGAGATTGCTGAAGGGCGTTTCCGAGAAGATTTGTACCACCGTTTAGCAGTTATCTTGATAAAAGTTCCTGCTTTAAATGAAAGACGCGACGATATTCCAATGTTAATTGCGCATTTTGCCGATAAAATCGCTTTGGAGCAAGGAAATGTGGTAAAAAAGTTTTCTAAAGAAGCGATCAATTTACTTCAGGAATACGATTGGACCGGGAATATCCGAGAACTACGAAATGTCGTGGAGCGTTTAATTATCCTTGGCGGAAGCGAAATTTCCGAGAATGATGTCAAACTGTTTGCAAGCAAATAAAAGTCGTTTTTTAATCTAAGTAGTAAATGAAAAAATTTAAAAAGTATCAGATCTTGCTTTTACTTCTTTTCATTTTGTTTTTAGCATTTAAAACGTATCGTTTCTTTCAAATTGATACTTGCTTGGATAGTGGAGGAAAATGGGATTATAAAAAAAATGAGTGTAATAATTCAATCGAATAATATTTGATTCAGTAACTATAAGTTCTTGGTGGTCTTTGATCCCTTTGAAAATCTTTGTGAAATAAAAAAAATGAAACTAAAAAAAATAAACGAAAAATTACAAGAAGCCTTAATAGAAAATGGTTTGATCGAGGCTAATACGATGCAAAAAGAAACATTTTCGACGCTGAAAAGTGGTGCGGATTGTATTATTATTGCAGATAAAGGCAGTGGAAAATCGACAACAATTGTGCTAAATGTAATTCAACAATTAGTTCGTGAGGGTGAGGAATCGCCTCGTGCTTTAGTGATTGTAGAGGACAAAGCTAAGGTTTTGGAGATGGAAGACCTATTTGAAAAATTCGGAAAATACACGGACCTGCGAGTCTATGGAGTGCACGACAAAGGCGATATGGAATATGATAAAAATTATATTTCGACCGGAATTGATGTTTTGATTGGAACGCCCAATAAATTGAGCGATATGTTTACCACCGCTGGATTTAATGTAAACAGACTAAAAATGCTTATTCTCGATGATGCAGATCCAATTTTGAAACTGCGTCATGAAACTAAAATCATGCGTATTTCAAATAGTATTACAAAAACGCAACGTATTATTTTCTCAGATCTGTTAACAGAACGAATAGAGATTTTGGCTGACAAAATGTTAGTAGAACCTTTTTTATTCGAAATAGAAGAAGAAGAGGATGAAGAAGAGGATGAAGATGCGGAAGAGCAAGAAACGGCTACTGAAACAGAAGAATTAGAGGGAGAAAACGATGAAGACGGTATCAAACAATAAAAAATAGAAAAAATGGGATTAATGAAAGTGTTTTCGGGAAGTGAAATTCTAGCAATGGCTTTACAGCAAAAAATTGAAGAAATTGGTGTAGATGTAGTGGTGAAAAACAACATACAATCGGCTCGATTGGGAGGTTTTGGAAATTCGGATTTAGCAGTTGAATTGTTCGTTCAAGAAACGGAATTTGCCAAAGTAAATCCAGTTATAGAAGAATTCAGAATGAGTATTTAAGCTCAAATTATAATTGTAAAAAGAAGGAGATGAAATATAAAATGTTGGTCCTAGACTTGGATGACACCTTGTTGACTGATGACCATAAAATTTCAAAAGAGAATGCAGCGATGTTGTTTAAGGCCCAAGAATTGGGTGTGTATGTTGTTTTGGCTTCGGGCAGACCAACATTAGCCATGACTGCTTTTGCCAAAGAATTACAATTGGATATCAATAATTCATATATGCTCTCTTTTAACGGCGCCGTAATTACGGATTTAAAAGAAGATAAAGTGTTGTTTGAACAAACCTTGACGCAACAGCAAATTCATGAATTGTATGATTATAGTATAAAGAGTAAAACAGATATTATTACGTATATCGATGGTAAAATAGTTAGTGAAACCGATTCAGAATATATTGATATCGAGAAAAATATCACAGGGCTGCAGCATAATAAAGTTTTAAATTTCAAGGAAGCTGTGACTACTGCTGCGGTAAAATGTATTTTATTACAAGAACCCAGCTATCTTAAAAAAGTTGAAAAAGATTTAAAAGAGGCCATGCCACATTTGAGTGTTTCGATGTCAAAACCTTTTTTCCTGGAAGTGGCACAAAACGGAATTGATAAAGCAGCAAGTGTTAAATTTTTGGCTGAGAAATTAAACATCCTTCAAAGCGAAATTATTGCGGTAGGAAATGCAGGCAATGATTTATCCATGATTGAATATGCAGGATTGGGCGTCTGGGTTGATAATGTGGATCCAGAATTAAGAGATAAAGGAGATGTTATTGTTGCCTCCAATAATAATCATGGTGTAGCTGAGGTAGTGCGACGGTTTATCTTGAATTCGGGATTTTAGGGTTGCAATTTCAATTAAACGGTTTATTTGGCTTTTTTTGGTGGTTTACAGCTTTTACAAAAATCAGGTAATTCATTGATATTTTGCAACACGGCAGCATGGATTGCAGCGAGTTTCTCCTCCTCTTGACCAAGATTAGTATTCTTTGAAGCCATAGCATGATCTTCAGTATATTGTTGCTGAATGCTGTTGAATAATACTTGTAAAAAACTCACGTCAGAAAAAGTACCTTTTTTATCGTATATTTCTTTTCGTAATTTTCGCGCATACAATTCAGATAAGTCGAATTCATATCGCGCAAAATTCAGTAAATATTTCGCTGTAATACTATCGGTTGCTATAATCGAGGCGGCATCCCGTTTGAATGAGGAAATTACTTTAGCATTAAAATTTTTGGTAAACATAAATTCGACATTGCTCATTTGGAATGCAAAATCAAGACTGGAGGCCGTATGAATGCTATTTATTTTTACAGCACCTATTTGAGTAGCATTAGATTGAAAATCGGAAAGTTGCAACTGGTATTTTCCATCCCACTCCACGTTATTTTGAGCATGTACTTGTGCCATTACGAAACCTAATGCTATTAAAACTAATTTTTTCATGAAGTGATTTTTAGTGCAAGATAATGCTAATATCCAGAAAATTATAGATTTCGTTTTAAAGAATATTGTGTGTAAATTTGCAGCACGTTGCGAGAAGGATAGCAGCGGCATCCTTTTGTGTAGCGGTAGCGGAACAAAAGATACAGCGGATAGCCTGACCCGACGAAGTAAGGGACTCGCACAAACAAAAAGAATATGACAGAAAGAAAAAAAGTTGCTTTTTATACGCTTGGTTGCAAACTAAATTTTTCCGAAACATCGACGATTGCTCGTTCTATTGAAGACGAAGGCTTTGATCGTGTGGATTTTGAAGAAGTGGCTGATATGTACGTGATAAACACGTGTTCTGTGACTGAAAATGCGGATAAGCAATTCAAGCAGATTGTAAAAAAAGCAATGAAATTGAATGATAAAGCATTTGTTGCGGCGGTGGGCTGTTATGCGCAATTGAAACCAGAGGAGTTGGCGGCCGTTGATGGGGTTGATTTAGTTCTTGGCGCCACCGAAAAATTTAAACTAGCAGATTATATTAATGATTTGTCTAAAAATGACTTTGGTGAAGTGCACTCTTGTGAGATTGTTGAAGCAGATTTTTATGTGGGAAGTTACTCAATAGGGGATAGAACGCGTGCTTTTTTGAAGGTGCAAGATGGTTGTGATTATAAATGTACGTATTGCACGATTCCACTAGCAAGAGGAATTTCCAGAAGTGATGCATTAGAAAATGTATTGCAAAATGCGGCAGCTATTTCAGCGCAGGACATTAAGGAAATTGTTTTGACCGGTGTAAACATTGGCGATTACGGAAAAGGAGAATTTGGAAATAAAAAACACGAACATACTTTTCTTGAATTAGTTCAAGCCTTGGATGCAGTTGAAGGAATCGAAAGATTGCGAATATCATCTATTGAGCCTAATTTATTGAAAAATGAAACGATTGAATTTGTGTCAAAAAGCAGGACTTTTGTTCCTCATTTTCACATTCCGTTGCAATCCGGTAGCAATGATATTTTGAAATTAATGAAACGACGTTACCAACGTGAAATATATACAGAACGAGTAAATAAAATTCGGGAAGTTATGCCTCACGCTTGTATTGGCGTGGACGTAATTGTTGGTTTTCCCGGAGAAACGGACGAGCATTTCTTGGAGACGTATAATTTTTTAAATGAAATGGATATTTCTTATTTGCACGTTTTCAAATATTCGGAGCGTGATAATACAGAAGCGGCCGAAATGAATGGCGTAGTTCCTGAAAATGTACGAGTGAAAAGGAGCAAAATGATGCGTGGATTGTCGGTAAAAAAACGCCGTGCATTTTATGAAAGTCAGTTAGGAAGCAATAGAACTGTTTTATTCGAAAGTGAAAATAAAGAAGGATATATTCACGGATTTACAGAGAATTACGTAAAAGTAAAAACACCGTGGAATCCCGAATTAGTAAATACGTTGCACGAAATCAATTTAACTAAAATCGATGAAGATGGAAGTGTGCGAATGGATTTTATTAAGGTGTTGGTTTAATTATTTAAACCTATAAGTCATTTAAGTTTTTAAATTTTTAAGGGATTTTTCATCATATAAACCATATGAGCAAAAGGCTAAAAAACCATTAATGCATTGCGTTTTATTAAGTTTTACACTTAATTTCCATAATGCATTAATGGTTACTTTTATAACTTATATGTTAAAAAAAATTACGGATTCGTAGACCAAATACTACTGTTTTTTATAAAAACGCGACGGTTTAATTTAAGCTGAGCGATGATTAATTCGGCCATATCTTCGGCTTGCATGACTTTATCAGGATTTCCATCGGTTAGTTTCAATTCTTTGGCCATATCAGTGGCAACAGTGCTTGGTGTTAAAGCTGTAACTCGGATATTGTATTTACGAACTTCTTGCATCAATGATTCTGTTAATCCTAAAACCGCAAATTTTGAAGCGCTGTACGCACTGGTTAACGCATTTCCACTTAATCCTGCCGTCGAGGAAATATTGATGATATCTCCAGTTTGTCTTTCAATCATATTTGGTAACACGGCACGTGTCGCATAATACGTTCCCATCAAGTTGACTTGGATAATACGTTCCCAAGCTTCAGGTTCTAGTTCGAGGAATTTACCAAAAGCAGCAATTCCAGCATTATTGATTAGAATGTCAATTGTTTTAAATTCAGATAAGGCTTTTTCTACTGCGGTGTTTACTGAATCAATGTTGGCAACATCAGCAATAAGGGTTAATGATTTAACGCCCAAAGCATTCACTTCTTGCGCTACTTGATCTAAATCCGATTGTGTTCGGGCAACTAGGATTACATTAACCCCTTCTTTCGCTAAAGCGATAGCAACTGCTTTACCAATTCCTTTTCCGGCTCCAGTTATCAGTGCATTTTTATTTTTTAAGTCGTTCATCTTATTTTCTTTTTGTGTGACGTGATTAGCAAAGTTAAGTGTTTAGCTTTTTTTAAGCGGTACTAAAAGGTAAAATGGCATAGTATTAACGTTTTTGTGGTTCTAAAAAAGAAGTTTAAGATCTTGTTATAGGTTGTGGTTACTTGGTGGCAAATAACTTCATCAACTATTAAATGGAGCCATTTGGTATAAAGCGGTGTCGACTTTAAGTTTTGCCAATATTTAAATAAGACAAGAAAATATCATAATTATGTAACAATCAACTTTGTAAAAAAGATCATTTTTGCAAATAATTATTCCAAAAAATAATAAAATCCTCTTATGAAAAAAATAGCCCTTATTTTAAATATTAGTATTGGAATCTTGTTTTTTTCTTGTAAACAACAAGATAAACTGGATACAACAAATGAAACTGTCACTGTCAAAGAGAGACACGAGCCAAAAAAAATGGCCTATCATATCGAAAGTGCTAAAGAATTTTTGTCAAAAAACAGTAATGATGCTGCGCAATTAAATATTGCATACGCCCTTAATAGAACAGATGAAGCTAATTTTAAAGAAATGGATTCTGTTGTTATTCCAGATGATAGCAGTGGAGATATAGAATTTTACTTCCCATTTCCATTAGAGGTTTCTTCCTTGAAAGAAGTTAATAAGATTGTTTTTTTCTCGTATCCTACACAAACTTTTGCGGCCTATGAAAAAGGGCAGTTAGTTTACACTGGTCCTACTAATATGGGACGTGAAAAAGATAAAACTCCTACGGGTCTTTTTTTTACAAACTGGAAAGCAGAGCAAACCACCAGTACTTTTGATGATGAATGGGAATTACATTGGAATTTCAACATAGAAAATAAATTGGGTGTGGGATGGCATCAATATGCTTTACCTGGATATCCCGCTTCTCATTCGTGTCTAAGACTGCAAGAAAAGGATGCGCGCAAATTGTATGATTGGGCAGAGCAATGGGAATTAGCCGATCCAGAAACTGTAAAGGTAAAAGGAACTCCGGTAATCGTTTTTGGTGCCTATGATTTTGCCGCTTCTAAACCATGGTTGCAATTAGTTACGAATCCTAAAGTATTGGATATTTCTGAAAGTGAAGTTGAATCGGTAACAAAGCCTTTTTTAAATACTATTCTAAAAGAACAAAAAATCAGACAGGATTTTCAGCGTTCTCAAAAATAAATACGTGGCTATTTTTGTTGGAACAAGTTGTATTACTTTGGCCAGTTTTCTTTAGCTATGTTATATTGTTTTGTTGTAATTAAATGCGAAAGAAGTGTTTTGTAGTATTCAGCTATATTTTTAAAATTATTTTGTACCGTTGCTAGCCCCTTTAATATCAAGTAAGGTTTGGAAATTTATAGAATTGTACTATAATTTAAGACGTTAAATTTGGAGCAAACTGAATTAGATCTTTAGTCTTTTTGGTCTTCCAGTTGCAGTGATGAAGTGGATTATTTCGTGTTTAATAGATGCAGTATTTCCTCTGGGTTTTGTACTTCTATTATTAATTTTTTAAAATAATGGTCTTTCAATTCAACCACCACCGCATTTTTTTTGTTCATGACGTCCCAAAAATTCCTGCCTTTTTTATAAAATGTTCCGGCAGCAATTAATCCTGGGATTTCAGTTCCTGGCATTCTAAAGCCTTTCCAAAAGGTAAAATCTTCTGGTTCTTGGTGGGCTCTGATGATGCTTGTTTTTGGTACAATAATTTTGCTTTCCATTGCCCAAATTTTATGAAGCCCTATAATTTTAAAAATAAAATTATCATTTTGGACGAGTACTGATACCATATTAATTAGATTTTGCAGAAAAGAAACAAAAAAACTCCTGAATTTCAGGAGTTTTGTCTTTAATCGAGTTTGTTTTTAATATAATATTTACCATCCAGATCTTCATCAAAATCGTCAATTTTAACGGGTTTTGGTTTTGGTTTGTTTGCAGTTGCTTTCTTTTTCCACATTTCGAATTTTTCAGCTGGCATCTTCTTTTTCATGATCTCAAGAATTTCTTTTTCGGCCAGACCAAATTCTTTTTTGATGATTTCAAAAGGGTTTTTTTCTTCTAAAGCCATTGTAACAAGTTTTTCTGTTTGCTCCCAGTTCAATTCTTTTCGGTTACTCTTTTTCATCACGTGAAAATTAATTCAAATAAGTGTTAATGATTAATAAATTACAATTTTAATTTAATACCAATATTAAGAAAAAAATATTTAGCTTTTATTAAAAGATTGTTTTTTTTATATTTTTTACTCGTTTTTTTTTAGGGGTTGTTTTTGAAAGGGTATTTTTAATAAATTTTTTAACGCATTGTGCTCTTCAGGATGGGGATGCGTATCGATTCCGTAAACGATTTCCTCTTTAGGGAGTTTCATAAAAGTGCCAAAAAGTCTATCCCAAATGGAGAAGATATTTCCATAATTACTATCCGTGTAAGGAAGAACATGATGGTGGTGTACTTTGTGCATGTCTGGAGAAACAATAAAATAACTCAAGATTGTATCTACTTTTTTTGGTAGCGAGATGTTAGCATGGTTGAACTGCGTTGCTACAACAGATAGGGTTTGGTACAGGAAAACTAGCCACATGGGGGTTCCAATGATTAAAACACCTAGCGCAGTAAAGGTAAACCGTATCACACTTTCACCAGGATGATGCCTGTTTGCTGTGGTGGTGTCTATCCATGTATCCGTATGATGAATTAAATGAAAACGCCATAGGATTTTAGTTTTATGTTCTACTAAATGCACCAAGTAGGCTCCAATTAGATCCAGTAGCAGCAGACCCGCAAGCGCATAAAGCCATACCGACATTTTAGGTAGCCATTGCAAAATGCCAAAATGGTTTGCAATGGTCCAATCAGCTGTTTTCAACAAGATGAAAGCCAAGCAAAAATTAACTACAATAGTGGTAAATGTCATAAAAATATTGATACCCGCATGATGCCATTTTTTGTAGTTGAAGTTAAAAAGGGGATATGCATTTTCTATCAGCCAGAAAAAAGTGATGCCACCCACAAGAATTAAACTTCTATGTGATGAAGGAATAGTAGAAAAATAGGCAATTATATCATTCATGATTAGAATATTTATTTCAAATCTACTACATTTTTAAGATAATATCTACTTGATTACCCGAAAAGTACCATTTATTCTGGAGCCGATAGTCTTTGCTGTTTTCGGAATTTGATGCTTCCAGAAATGCTGGGTGGTGCCTTTCATCAATAATAAGCTTCCGTGTTCGAGAATAATAGTTTTTTTTAACTCTTTTTCAAAATTATGTCTCAATTGAAACGCTCGTTCTGTTCCAAAGCTCACTGATGCAATTACCGGATTTACGCCTAATTCTTTTTCGTTATCGGCGTGCCAGCCGTTGCTGTCTTTTCCATCGCGATATTGATTGAGTAATACCGTTGTAAAAGTAGTAGCCGCGACGATTTCGATTTTTGCCTTTATCTCTTGCAAAAGTAAATTCCATGGATGCGGTTGCATAGTTATATTCGAATAAGAATACGGCTTTCCTTCATTTCCAAATAAAGCAGTCAAACGGGGTTGCGGATGTATTTTTCCATATACCCTAATATCGTCTTGCTGCCAAGGGATTTCTGTTTCTAATTTGGCAAAAATAAGATCAGCTTGTTCTTTGTCAAAAAAGTGAGGATAATAAATAATTTCAGCATCTGGCAAGTCAAGATATACTGGTTCTGATGAAGATTCAAAGAGTGATTTCACGGGATTAAGTATATTGGTAGGCCCAAAAAATTAATAGTAATTGTAAAGGCATTCGCAAAAGCAAAACCCATTTAGGCAAGCCCATTCTTGCTTTTTCGTCAAAATACATGTAGAGATGCGTTGGGAAAATAGCAACCAATAAGGCAATTATCCCCCAAGCGCCATAATTTGAAACCGTTGGGATACACAATGCAATTGCTAGAATTATTTCGGCTAAACCGCTAATTTGGTTTAATAATTTTGGATTCGGGAAATAAGGAGGAATGATTTTCAGGTACAGTCTCGGGTTTCTGAAATGGTTTAATCCTGCAATAAAGTAAATAAAAGCCATCACGTACAAATGCCAAGGTAAATTCATAATAAAGTTATTTAGTACGAATTTATAAAAATTTAAATGAATGTACTTAATTCGGATAAGTCTTTTTTTTGCCCCTGATTTCACAAATTCATACAGACTCTTAACATATCATTTAAGGAATCGGGGCAAATCATTTTAATCACTGGCTAGTTTTATTTATGTGGTACTCTTTACAACTTGTTTTTTTAGTGTCTAATTAGTTGATTATGAGTGTAAACTAAGCTTTTTTCTTAAAATTAACATTCATAATCACAATCGCTAAAATAATCAAAATGATGCCAATCCATTGGATCAGAGTTACTTTTTCACTCAATAGAAAATACGCCATTAGTACTGATACAGGCAGTTCTAGGGCCGAAACGATGCTTCCTAAACCAATTCCTGTTAGTGGGAAACCGGCATTTAACAACAAAGGCGGAATTATAGTTCCAAACAGCGCTAGTATAAGTCCCCATTTTAGGAAAATTTCAAAATTGAATGCGCCCGTTTGTGTAGCTATGGCAAATCCAGCTACAATTACTGCGCCTCCAAGTAGCATATAAAGGCTGCGTTGTGCTGAGGAAACATGAGTAGCAACGCGATTAGCCGTAAACATTGTTGTCGTAAAGGAGGTCGCTGCTAAAAATCCTAAAACGATGCCACGCCAGTCTAAATCTACTTTGCTTTGAATCAAATTTGTGGCAAGCGCTGTGCCAAAAAGTACGATAATGACAGCTATTATTTTTTGGTTTGACGGTCTTTTCTTTTCTAGAATCATTTCGAATAAAACGCCCATCCAAACGGTTTGCATCAATAAAACGATAGCAATCGAAACAGGAATGTATTTTACGGCCAAATAATAAAAGATACTAGTCAGCCCTAAGGAAGTTCCTGCCAGCATTAATTGAGAAATATTTTTCTTGGATGCTTTAACTACATCACTTCCTTTTTTTACTTTTTGAAAAAGATTAATCAACAGCATTCCCGTAATTCCATAAACAAATTGAGCGATGGTAACTTCGGGCGTGGTAAAACCTTCACCGTAGGCTATTTTTACAAAAGTGGCCAGCATTCCGTAGCTCGTAGCACCTAGACCAACTAGTAAAACTCCTTTTAATACACTATTTTTTATCATTTTTTCAATTTTAAAAAGCGGGCAAAGATAGGCGAATTTATTGACGACAGATTTTTTTGGGTACTAAAATTATTCGAAAAACTGTAACAAATAATATCTTACAAGGTCTAATAGCAAAAAATAAATTAAAAAGATGCGAAAATTAGGTCTAATCGCCATGATGACTTTAGCTGGTGTGTATGCTACTTCTGCCCAAAATACTCCTGAAAAAGCACCCGAAAAAACAACGGAATTAAATGAGGTCACCATTGTAAAAACAAAAAAAGCGGTTGAGCAAAAAGCTGATCGAACTATTTTTAATTTCTCAGATCAACCCAGTTTAAACTCCGGATCGGTGCTGGAAGGGATAAAAAAACTTCCGGGTTTAATAGCCTCCGATATTGCAGGGATGATGTACCAAGGAAAACAATTGGACGTGTTCATGGACGGTAGACCACTAAATATTTCGACGAATGAGTTGAATGCTTTTTTAGAAGGAATGCCTGCAAATGCTATTGAAAAAATCGAAATTATTACACAACCTGGAGCCGAATTTCCTGCTACTTCTGGTGGTGCGATTTTGAACATTATTACCAATAAAAACGCAAAAAATTACCTGAGCGCCACTTATACTAACAGCACGAGTTTTACGAGTTATGATGATGTGCGTTGGAGAATGAACAACAGTGTTTTGTTGAGTGCCAAGAATAAATATTTTGGATGGCAGTTGAATTTGGGACAAAATTATAGAGAGAGTGCGGTCTGGGCTTCTTTAGAAAAACAGGAAAATGGCATAAATTCTTTGTTGTCTAAAACAGATGCAGATCGTGTAGGACGAAATAATTTTATCAAATCGGCATTGACGTTTGATATTGGTAAAGATCGTTTGCTCTTGAATTATGATATCACTCACAATAACAATGACAGTTATACGCTTGGAAACGGACCGGGATTTAGTACTAACGATGCTTCAATGAGTTCAGGCTTGCGCCAAGATGCTGTGGTTACCTACCAGAAAAAATTTAAAGATGCGGCTAAAAAGTTAGAATTCAAGTTCAATTACAACAACAATACAAATGACTTTGAATTAAGTCCAGTAGGGAATTCAGCAGTAACTTTAGCCAATTCTTCGCATCAAAATTTATACAATGCTAAGGTTGATTTCTCGCAACCAATCAAGTTCTCTGATGAAGGAAAAGTGAGTTTGGGGGCTTTGTATGAAGAGTTACTTTTTGATGCAGCTAGCAGAGGCGTTACTAATTTAGAGTACAAAAGAATGACAGCGGCCTCGTATGTAGAATTGCAGACTAAGTTTGACAAAATTAATTTTATTGTGGGCGGTCGCGCCGAAGAGTACAACATTACAGGCAAAACGGATGTAGCTGTTTTAAATGCTTTCAAGCAATTTCGATTTTTTCCCAATGCTAGTGCGCAGTATAATTTTAGCAATTCGGTTAATTTCAACATGAATTACAACAAAAAAATTACGCTTCCAAGTACCTCAGCATTGAACCCAAACAACACCAATTATCAAAATCCAAACGTAGATTATTCGGGTAATCCCAATTTACAACCTACCATTTTCGATAATTATGAGGTGAAATTGAGTGCTTTTGATTATGCTTTTATCAGTTATAACATCAGTTCCGCTAAGAATCAAGTGATAAATAGAGTCACGCTTGATGATGATTTGGTGATTAACACCAATGAAAATATTCCCGAGGTTAAGATTCATAATTTTAGCGTTGGAATGCCTATTCCGTACATGTTGTTTACCAAAGGGCTGGCCGAAACTTTGAAAATGAATGTGAATCCAGATACAATGAATTTTTTATATGTTTATGCAGGCTATCAATACCACCAAATTCCAAATGTTGATACTAACGGCTTTTGGATGCTAAACTTCATGTCGCAGCTAGTATTACCAGAAAAAATAAAATTTGTTGCCAACTATAATTATATTATTCCAAAAGGGAATTATTTTTATTTCATAGCCGTTGAACCCATCAGAAACTCTTTGGATTTGACATTCTCAAGAAAGTTTCTGAAAGACCAATTGACACTTTCTATTTTTGCTGATGATGTTTTGAATACCAATAGAAATGCATTCAATTCATTTGAAACACCTTTGCTAATTAGCAGTAAACAAGACACGAGGAAATTTGGCTTTAGCCTGAATTACAAGATTCCAACGAAAAACAAGTTGGCTAAAGAGAATCCGAATTTATTGAATAAAGAAAAGAAGGAAGACGATGGGATTTTGAATCAGTAATTTTCTAGATTGACGAAAAAAAAAGAGCTGTGAAATACTTTTCACAGCTCTTTTTTTATGACTTTTTTTGAAATATTATTTCTGAATTAAATCGCTCAAATGCAAACGCAAGGCATTGACAGAAATACTGATTTCCCAAAATGACAAACCCAACGAAATTAATAGACCTAATAAACTCAGTCCAAAAAGATAAATCCCAGCGGTTTGTTGCTCCAAGAATAATAGTAGCATGGCAAAAACAGATAAAAACAGACTTAAAACGCCTGCCATTTGCATATTGCGAATGAGCGTTAAGCGCAAATTAAGATTTTTGATTTCCAATAAAATCATGTCGTTCTCTTTTTCTTTGTAGGTTTTTCTAAGTCCTCTTACAATGGTGGCAATGGTTAAAAACCGATTGGTGTAGGCTAATAAAATTAATGAAGTAGCACCAAAAAGTAAAGCAGGAGTTTCTATTTGTAAAGTCATTTGTTATCAATTTAAAGGTCAAATTTCGATAAACTTTTGCAGATAACTGTCGGATGGATAAAAAAAGTATCTTAATCTCTTTGGAAGCCTCTATTCATTTACTGCTTAACGGTATCAGTTTTAGTTTCTAGTTCCACTATTATTTCATTTTTTCGATTGAATACTTCATAAGGCGCATTGTATCCTAGAAAATAAAAGCGGTTGGTATGCTTTATGTTTTCGGTTTTCAAGGCAGTGATTAATTCTTGCTTGAACTTGGCAATTTTTTCATCGTCAGCCCAACCGCTGAAGGATATAGCGGCAACTGTTTTTGCGGGTTCCTCCCGAAATGTAATCTCGGATTGATTGGGTTTTGGCAATGTTTCTTTTTTAAATTTCTTAGGAACCATGAACATCATGGTCATCGAATCATCAAGAGACATGGCCACTGGTGAAGTCATCGCTATTTTTTCATTTTTTTCGTTTCCACCAAAAATATAGCCTGCCAAAATCGAAAAGCCTTTACTAGAAGACTCTTTGTATTTGTTTCCCACAAGTTGTACTGAGGTAAACAAAGTAGCTTCGTAGGTACGAATTTCAAAGCTCTCGTATTTCTTGATTAGTTTGTACGGATACGTTTCTATATTTTTTTGACTGCTCATGGCAAAAAGTTGTGTTCCAATAAAGATAACGGATCCAATTCCGAGGATGATGTATAGTGCTTTCATGATTTTCATTTTAGCAGTAAGGTACGCTATAATATTGGCATCTATAAAAAAGGAGCTCTAAATTATTAAAGAGATTGCGATGCGCAATTTTAAAGCCGAAGTATTAATTCAGTTTGTGATTGTGGAAGCGAATTCGTTTTACAGAGTTTTCGAATTGGCATAAATGAAATACAGCTTGACTCAGCGCTTGGACACTTTCTTATTGTATTCCAAAAGGTTTTGTCGGTAATTCTTTCAACCAATCGGTGCCATATTTTTTAGTTAGATAATCGGCTATCATCCTATTGTTTTCTGTTGCTCTTTTAAAAGACATTGGATCTATTACACAATTTTCTTTTATGAAGCCAATTCCGTATTTTTCTTTGAAATCAATAAACTCTTTAGGTATTTTGTTATCAAGTCCGTACGTTATGAAATGTAAAGTTCCTGATGCGATCTTTTTCTCCATTTGTTCATGCGTCAGATTTGTGTCTAAATTCAAGGGGAATGATGCATTTCCATTGTTCAAAGTCAAATTTGTTTTTTCTACTAATCGAATCGTTATTGTATTTTTTTTGCTTGTGATTCTTGAAGGATAATAGGTGTAGGCTGTAAAATCTTCTGTTGAAAATCGGAATTGATATTTTCCAGTGCTAGGCAATGTTATTTTGAAACTTTTAGTGTCATTTATTAGAATTCGCTCCTGAGTTTCGGTTATGAAAAACTCGCCAGAGTTTAATTCTTTACCTGTTAAATTTTCAAAAACTATTTCGGCTATTATTTCTTTTTCATTCGCTTTAGAAATTGTGAATGTCAAAGCTAAAATCAGAGTAACTACTATTTTTTTCATTGTTTGTCGTTTTGTTTAACTAATATATTCATTTTCTATTTATTAGCAGCAACTGAATGCCTAACATTATTAAATTTAAAGCCAGCAAAATATGCGGTAAATATGTTGGCCAAGCTTCTGTAAAGCTTATTAAAAATAGCATATATTCTGCTAATGCGAAAGAAATAGCAATTATAAATGTTATAAACCAACTTAAAATCATTCTTCTTTTTGATGAAATCTGGATTGATTTCCACATAATCAAAATCCCAACAATCATCGGGATTATTCCATATAAGTAAAATTCTAAATTGTACATTTATTAAAAAGTATTGATGTCCTAGATTCTTGAATTTTCCGATTCTGTTGCAAATTTCTACATTTGCTAAATTTCCTTTGAAAACTACGCACCGAAAAACTGAGTAGATAAGCGAAAGTTTGTTTCGCTATATTCATTTCTCAAATATATTCAAATATTCTTACAAATTTGTATCTATTTCTGAAACGATCTTATAAAGTCAAAACGTATTATAGTCGCACCGAAAGCAATGAAAATTCTTTGTTGCGGCGGGTTGTTGTGGCTTTATACTTTATAGATGTTTTTTGTGTTATTTGTATTTTTGCTCTGTAATTTTTGCTCATTATTGTGGGCACAGTTTGCAAAACTGCCTTTACTTTGTATTTGACAAAAAAACATTAAATTTATTCAAAGGAAAACAGAGGTGAACTATCAAATCCGCCAAGTTTGTGACTTATTTAGCGCATTAGTCCTCTGTCTTCTCCTTGAATCCCGTTGAATTGCTTCAAATAGAATGATAGACATCAAGGTCTAATAAAGGCTCTAAAGAAGTTCAACATTTTTGTTTATCCTAAATTCAAAGTTATGAAAAACTATTTATTTTACGTAGGTATTGACATTTCAAAATCAAAATTAGATGTAGTT
>NZ_SMFN01000008.1 GCF_004349135.1 Flavobacterium sandaracinum
TGACAAACCCCTATACCAGTAGAAATATCACTCAAAGTATAGCATTTATTGAGCTGTCCGAAAGTTAAAGCTACGAACTGGTCATAAGTCTTGTATTTGCTACATCCTTTGTCACTTTGATGTTTTTTAATACACGATTCCAAAATCCAGCGAGGAACTAAATCTAATATTTGCCCAAGTAAAGGTTTATTGTTATTTTTGTTTCGTCTGAAGAGTCCCATAAAATTATTTTATTTTTCGCAAAACAAAAATAAGGGATTCTCAGACAATTTTAATTTCCGACTTTCGGATAGCAGTGACTTAAAAATAACACCACTACAAAAATAAGTACCGTAATTATGATTGAAAAAAAGAATCATTCCCATTAAGGTAAATCCATTTCTTATCACTATTAAGTTTAAAGGTGCCAATATGTTCCTTGTTCCACTCCTGCGGTCCAATTAACGATAGAAAATGTACTCCTTGAGCGTCTCGGTACAAATGATAAATCTCGCCAATCACAGGTTCGAACGAAAATTTAGCACTGTACACTAATTCATTCCACTCGTATTCCTCCATCAATTTTTGATATTGCAGTTTGAGTTCGTTGAACTTATTGCCTAACTCTTTGTTTACATTGTCAATTCCTCTGCTTTTCCAAGAAACAACATCATCAACACGAATTACAGGAGCACCAACTCCGGTTGCGTAAGGTAAAATATTAGCGTTATACCCAGCTTCGGCAGTATAGACAACATTATCTGGTTTTTTATCTTCCATTTCTTTTCAGGTTACAAAACACAAAGCGGTGTTTTTTGTTTAAAATATTCTATGCAAAGTTAAACAAAAATTATAAAAAAATACCATTACAATCCTTTGTTGCCGGCAATTGGAATTGGAAAACGCAAAATAGATTCATTGCGTCCATACAACACATATAATTTTTTATTACATTTGGTACACATCAAATAAAGTTATTGACCTGAAAATAGACTATATGAAATCAAAAATTGTAATTCTCCCTTCCTTACTCCTACTTGCAGTAGGATTGCAGGCACAAACTAAATGGACGGAAACCACCAAAAGCACCTATAAATTAGTGTCGAATAAAGGCGGTCAAACTTTAGGCTATTCGCCAAAATCAGGCATCAAAATCATTCAAGTAGCGGGTTTTGCTTTTAAAGATTTGAATAAAAACGGAAAATTGGACGGATACGAAGATTGGCGCAAACCAGTGGCAGAACGTGCCAAGGATTTAGCCAAACAAATGACAGTTGAACAAATGGCTGGTTTAATGTTGTATAGCAGACATCAAGCGATTCCAGCGCAAGAGGCTGGCATGTTTACGGGAACCTATCAAGAAAAACCTTTTTCTAAAAGTGGCGCTAATCCCGCTGATTTGTCCGATCAGCAAATTGCTTTTTTAACCAAAGATAATTTGCGCCATGTATTAATGACCTCGGTAGCATCGCCAGATATTGCCGCCCAATGGAACAATAATATACAAGCTTTAGTCGAAGGAATTGGAATGGGAATTCCGGCCAACAATAGCTCTGATCCTAGAAATGGAGCCAATAAAGATGCGGAATACAACGCTGGTTCTGGTGGCGCTATCTCACAATGGCCGGAGGAATTAGGTTTAGCCGCTACTTTTGATGCTGCCATCACAGCACAATTTGGCACCATTGCAGCCGCAGAATACCGAGCCATGGGAATCGCCACGGCGCTATCGCCACAAATTGACTTGGCAACAGAACCAAGGTGGAATCGTTTTGTGGGTACTTTTGGCGAAGACCCAAAACTGGCGACCGATATGGCAAGAGCGTATGTAGATGGATTTCAAACCTCTACAAAATCAATTGACGCTTATGAAGGTTGGGGGAATCAAAGCGTGAATGCCATGGTAAAACACTGGCCAAGTGGCGGCCCGGAAGAAGGAGGTCGTGATGGCCATTTTGCCTACGGTAAATTTGCGGTGTATCCAGGAAATAATTTTGAAACACACTTAAAACCGTTTACCGAAGGCGCTTTTAAACTAGATGGTAAAACTAAAAAAGCCTCCGCTGTGATGCCTTATTATACGATTTCGTATGGTCAAGATAAAAAATACGGAGAAAATGTAGGGAATGGCTTCAGTAAATACATCATCACGGATTTATTGCGTGATAAATACGGTTATGACGGCGTGGTGTGCACCGATTGGTTGATTACAGGAGATGAAGGAGCTAAACCAGATATTTTTTCAGGAAAATCTTGGGGTGTTGAAAAATTAAGTGTAGCCGAAAGACATTATAAAGTTTTAATGGCTGGAGTGGATCAATTTGGAGGAAATAATGATATCAAACCCGTTTTAGAAGCCTACCAAATGGGTGTTCAAGAACATGGCGAAACGTTTATGCGGAACCGCTTTGAGCAATCAGCAGTTCGCTTGCTTTTGAATATTTTCAGAGTGGGATTGTTCGAAAATGCCTATTTAGATCCTATCGAAACCAAAGCGATTGTGGGAAAACCAGCGTTTATGAAAGCAGGCTATGACGCACAATTGAAGTCGGTGGTGCTGATTAAAAACCAGAATAAAACCTTGCCAATTGCAAAAGGAAAAACGGTTTATGTCCCTAAAAGAGTTACTCCGGCGGGAATCAACTTTTTTGGTCAACCCTCACCAGAAAGAATAGAATATCCAGTTAATTTAGAATTGATTAAGAAATACTATACCGTAACGGATGATCCTGCTAAAGCAGATTTCGCGATTGTATTCATCAAAAGCCCAATTAGTGGCGGATACAGCAGAGCGGACAGAGAAGCTGGTGGAAATGGATATGTGCCCATCAGTTTACAATTAAAAGACTATACCGCAGTCGATGCCAGAGTTCAAAGTATTGCTGCTGGAGATCCCGTAATTGACCCAACGATTACAAACCGTTCCTATGTGAATAAAACAAGTAAATCCAATTCGTATCCGGATTTAAATACTATCCTGGAAACGAAAAAAGCAATGAAAGGAAAGCCCGTTATAGTCTCTGTCAATATCTCAAATCCTATGGTTTTTGGAGAATTTGAAAAAGAGGCAGACGCCATCGTGGGAGAATTTGGTGTACAAATAGAAGCATTATTGGACATTGTTTCTGGTAAAACCGAGCCTTCTGGATTGTTGCCTTTACAAATGCCATTGAATATGTCAACCGTTGAAAAACAATTGGAAGATGTCCCTCACGATATGATTCCCTATACAGATGCTGTTGGAAATGTGTATGATTTTGGTTTTGGATTAAACTGGAAAGGAATAATAAAAGACGCCAGAACGGCAAAGTATAGCGTTAGGAACTAAGTAAATTATATTTAAACCACCTAGATTTTTAGGTGGTTTTTTTAATTCGATTGCCCCCATAACCGGCAGTCAATTTCAAAAAACTAAAATTCTAATTTAACATATAAGTCATATAAGTCGTTGTTGGTTAAACAAAATTAGGTAAACACTCTCATGACGTATCTATTTAAAAAGATCACGAAAAACAATTTCTTTAAACCATTAAGGAATTTAAGGAAATTAAGATTTTTACTTTATGACTCAATTAAAGAATACAATTTTAAAACTTATATGAACTTAAATGCCTTATATGTTTCAAAAATCACGAAAAAACTAAAATTTTAATTTAACATATAAGTCATATAAGTCGTTGTTGATTAAACAAAATTAGGTAAACACTCGCATGACTTATCTATTTAAAAAGATCACGAAAAACAATTTCTTTAAACCATTAAGGAATTTAAGGAAATTAAGATTCTTACTTTATGACTCAATTAAAGAGTAAAATTTTAAAACTTAAATGCCTTATATGTTTCAAAAAAATCATTAAAAACTAAAATTTTAATTTAACATATAAGTCATATAAGTCGTTGTTGATTAAACAAAATTAGGCAAACACTCTCATGACTTATCTATTTAAAAAGATCACGAAAAACAATTTCTTTAAACCATTAAGGAATTTAAGGAAGTTAAGATTTTTACTTTATGACTCAATTAAAGAATACAATTTTAAAACTTATATGAACTTAAATGCCTTATATGTTTCAAAAATCACGAAAAAACTAAAATTTTAATTTAACATATAAGTCATATAAGTCGTTGTTGATTAAACAAAATTAGGTAAACACTTTCAGGACTTATATGTTTAAAAAGATCACGAAAAACAATTTCTTTAAACCATTAAGGAATTTAAGATTTTTACTTTATACGAACTTAACCAGAATAAATTTTAAAAAACTTATATGCCTTATATGTTTAAAAAAAACAGAATTATTTTGCTTTAGCTACTGACTTTGTTAATTCTAAGCAAAATTAAAAGCGATATGGCTCATTTTATTCCTCTTTTACTATCTTTAAAAAAGATTGTACTCATTCTACAGCTTAAAAACCAAACTCATGAAAAAAATCACATTAGTTTCACTTTCCATTATATCTTTTCTTTCTTTTAGTTGCGATGCGCAGGTAAAATCCAACGACATTCCAATTAAAGACGAAGTAAAAAACTATACACTAGAAACCGTAGCTTCCGATATTGCCATTCCGTGGGGAATGACTTGGTTGCCAGACGGCACAATGTTAGTTACCGAAAAAAGCGGTGTTTTATATCAAGTTAAAAATGGTACAAAAACTGAAATCAAAAATGTTCCTAAAGTATATGCTCGTGGGCAAGGTGGATTATTAGATATTGCTTTACATCCTGAGTATGCTAAAAATGGCTGGATCTATATGACATTTGCTTCAGATGAAGGCGAAGGAACTGGTGGTCACACAAAACTCATTCGAGCCAAATTATTGGACGGAAGTCTTACACAAATTGAATCACTTTATAAAGCGACTCCGAATACTACTAAAGGGCAGCATTTTGGTTCCCGAATTGTATTTGACAACGACGGCTATTTGTTTTTCTCCATTGGAGAACGTGGGGAGCATTTTGTAAATCCGCAAGATATAAAACGCGATGGTGGGAAAATATACCGCTTAAACGACGACGGTAGCATTCCAAAAGACAATCCGTTTGTAGGTCAGACCGGAGCTAAAGAAGCGATTTATACCTACGGGAATCGAAACCCACAAGGAATGGCAAAAAATCCTGTAACAGGAGCAATTTGGGCCCATGAACATGGTCCTCAAGGGGGTGATGAAATCAACATCATAAAAAAAGGAGTCAATTACGGCTGGCCTGTTGTTACTTATGGTATCGATTATGATGGGACAACAATCAGCAAAGAAAATGAAAAGCCTGGCATTGAAAAACCTATTTATTATTGGCTGCCTTCTATCGCGCCAAGTGGAATGACCTTTGTTACCAGCGATAAATATCCAGATTGGAAAGGACATTTGCTCGTAGGATCCTTGAAATTTCAATATCTTGAATTACTTAAACTCAAAGGAAGTGAAGTAATCGACAGACAAAAAATCGCCACTGGCGTAGGTCGCGTGCGAAACGTAGCGCAAGGTCCTGATGGTTATATTTATATGGGCGTTGAAGGAAAAGGAATTGTAAAAATTATACCGAATTAAATGATGTTGACAACCAAATTATTTTTAGGATTAGGCGTATTTGTATTGGGAAGCTTCTCATTCGAAAACCCATTTTCCAAAGAAAACTATATTGATTTGAATCCTGAAACCGCAGTTGTTTCAAAACTTCAGACGCCCGGAAAAGAAATTTATGCTGATTTTTGCATGCAATGTCACGGCGCTAACGGCAGAGGAGACGCTACAAACTTCCCTCCACTTGACGGTTCTGATTGGCTAAAAAACAAGAGGAATGAAAGCATTGCTGCAGTAAAATTTGGGCAAAGTGGCCCCATAATAGTCAACACTAAAAAGTACAATAGCAGCATGCCAGCGATGGGACTTACGGATCAAGAAGTGGCTGATGTGATGAACTACATCATGACTTCTTGGAGTAATAAACAAACTAAAGTCGTTACTGAAAAAGAAGTAGCGGCCATCAAAAAATAAAATTCATACTTGGGATTGGAATTTAAAAAACGTACGATACTGAAAACCCACCATAATAATTTACCGGATTTCCAGGATAAAAATAACGCGGTGCAGCAGTGCCAAAACCAACTGCGTTCGGCAAAATGTTGGCTGCATATTTGGTGTCCAAAGCGTTATTGATTCCGGCAGTCAACTCTGTTTTCAGGATTTTAAGAATCGTGAAAACATAGGTCGTTTTAATATCCAGCAACGAATACCGCTCACTGTATTTTGTATTGGAATCATTTAATGGGATTTTGCCCATCGTTCGGAAAGAAGTGTTCAAACTCAAGCCGTTTTTCGTGTTTACATCTACTCCAAAATTAAATTGTGTTTCGGGCACGCCTGTCAGTTGGTTTCCTGAATAGTCCTCGTCACCATCTATAAATTCTTTGAATTTAAAATTATTAACTGCTCCAGATAGATAAGGCGTGATTTGAAGTTGCGTCTTTTCTAAGAGTTTATAATTAAATAAAAATTCAACACCCGAATGGGAACTACTTCCGGCATTAATTCCCACAAATTGATCCTCAGCGGTGCGTCGTGCTACCAATAAATTTTCAATTTGTGTGGTATAAAAAGTTACTTCGGTATAGACTTTATTTTTTAGCCAATTTCCTTTGAAACCCAATTCATAATTCCAACCCACTTCTGGTTTCAGATCGGTGTTTATTTGACCTTCAGGCGTCAAGGTTTCCGCCACAGAAGGAACCGAAAATCCATTGCTGATGGAAGCGAAAATATTCTTACCGTTACTTACTTTATAAGACAAACCAACTCTTGGTGACCACACATTTCCAAAAGTAAATGGCATATTTTGACCGCCAGAATTATTTTCGAAAACATTTTGTAAAGAATAGGAAGTGGTATTCAATGCCAATCCGCTTTCCAAATGTAATTTTTGAGAGAGCCAAAGTTCCATTTGTAAAAAGTAGTTGCTGTACTTCCTATTTTGTTTAATGGCACTGAACGCATCACCTTGAAGACTTCCCTGACCCGGTTGCGATTGGTATAAATTACGATACAGCGTAAAGTCATATTGCTCTGTAAGCAACTCCGTACCCAAACTCAATTCAATGGGCAACGAAAACAATTGGTCTTTATAATTCACATTGGAACGAATCCCAACTGAACTGGTTCTATCCTCCAAAATATCAAAAGGTCTGGGTTCGTAAGCGTCTTTGAAATTTGAAAAAATACTGGTTTGCAGAGACCATTTTTCAGAAAACCGATGATCGTATCCCAATCCAAGCAGGAATTTATCGTACGACTCAAAACCTTGTGCAGAAGCCCAAGTGGTAGCCGCTATTTCTGGATTATTTCTCAAATCATTCTCATTAATAGAACTCGGAATAAAGGCTTTCAAGCGGGTAAAAGTACCTAAAAATGACAATTCCCCTTTGGCACTTAGTCGTTGCTTTCCGTGCAAGTTGAACGTCTTTCGTTTATAAGAACTGTTGGCTCTAAAACCGTCACTTTCCAAATCCGTAAAACTGGTAAATACATTCGTTTTAGAATCGCTATATCCTGCTGCAAGTCGTTGTTGCAATAAGCCAAAACTCCCAAAAGTAACCGATGCGTTCCCAAACGATTCCAGCAAAGGAGTTTCCTTAGAAAACAATTGAATCACGCCTCCCAAACCGGAACCAAAACTGGTGGAATTGGGTCCTTTTATAATTTCAATTTTTTCGATAGCAGCCAAATCAAGATCATCAATTGTAGTATCACCTTCGCCAGAAGTCAACGGAATTCCATCAAAATAGGCTTTTATTTTAGTGGTGCCAAATTGCGATCGTGCCCCAATCCCGCGAATCGTTATTCTATTGGTGTTCAAAGCGCCTTGTTGCATGGTAACACCTGGGATTTTATTCAAAACGGGAGTCAATATAATTCCGTCACTTTTAGCAATGTCGGCAGCGGTAATCACTGCAACAGATGAAGCAGTGTTTTGAAGCACATTTTTGATTGGCGAACCCTTCAAAGTAATTTCTGAAAGAGCAATCGTATCTTTTTTTATTTGGCCAAAAACAGCAGTGGCACTACATAGAAAAAGAAAAAAAATAAGAATTTTTTTGAACAATTTTTAGAGTATTTGAATGAATAAAAACTTTTATAAAGTTAGCTTTTTCTTTGTATTTCCAAAAGCTATTGTGAAATTATAATAAAAGCAAACCGTTTTTATAATTATATTAGCAAGCCCACAATTAACGTAAATAGATTTCGTTTGAATCTTGAATTAAAAGAAATTTAAAATTAGAATCCGTAAATTATGTAATAAATAGGTGTTGAAACACAATTACAAATGAATTCTCGGCTCTAAAATACTTTACCTTTACATTAAAAATTAGACCAATATATGAAAAAATCAGCTATTGCATTACTTGTACTTCCATTACTGATTATGACCATTTCCTGTGAAAAAGGAAAAGCTACAAATGGAGTAACCGCTACAGAAAAATCAGATACTGTAAAAACAGTAACCCAAGAAAAAAAACCAACACTGACCATTGACACTGTTGATTTTAACAAAAGAATGATCGCTTTAAGCAACAATGATACTACGGGCAGATGGCCCGTAAAAGCACCTTATCCTTTGCCTGGAGCACTTTTGCCGTACAATAGAATTATTGCATATTACGGGAATTTATACTCCACCAGAATGGGAATATTAGGAGAAATTCCTCGAAAAGAAATGTTGGCAAAACTACAAGGCGAAGTTGCCAAATGGCAAGCAGCCGACTCAACCGTGAAAGCAATTCCGGCTTTACATTACATCGCGGTTACTGCTCAAGGCGCCCCTGGGAAAAACAATATGCACCGCCTACGCATGCCTTTTAAACAAATTGACACGATTATCAGCTGGGCAAAACCGATCAATGCTTTGGTGTTTTTGGATATTCAAGTAGGACACAGCACTGTAAAAGCAGAGGTAGCCGAACTAGAAAAATACCTTGCTATGCCAAATGTGCATCTTGGGATTGACCCTGAATTTTCTATGAAAGGCGGAGAACGTCCAGGTTCTAAAATTGGGCATTTTACGGCGGCTGACATTAATGATGCGATAGACATTCTAGCAGACATTGTGCGCAAAAACAAGTTGACTCCAAAAGTATTGGTAATACACCGATTTACGCAAGGAATGGTAAAAAACTATAAAGAAATCAAAAAAGTTCCTGAGGTGCAAATCGTAATGGATATGGATGGTTTTGGAAGTAAAGTATTAAAGAAAGACACTTATAAAGCATATATATACAGAGAACCCGTTCAGTTTACAGGTTTTAAACTATTTTATAAAAATGATAATAAAAACGACTGGAAAATGTATAGCCCAGAAGAATTAGTGAAATTTACTCCTAAACCGATTTATATTCAGTACCAATAATTTACCATTGAATTCATGAAAAATATTTTTTATTCCGTTTTCGTTGGCCTATTTTTAATGGTTAGTTGTCAATCAGAACCCCGTAAAATAGTACCGGAAGTTCCGCTGGTTGTTGCTCCCGCGAAAGTTGTAGCACCCAAAAAAGTAGCTGCTGATGCCGCGACCATTCTTTCGAAAAAAGAAGTGCCTATTTTATGTTACCATAACATTAGGGATTTTAGTGCGAGTGCAAGTGGAAATATAAAAGTGTACACTGTAAAACCGCCGGCCTTTGCCCAACAAATGAAAGCCTTAGCCGATGCTGGATACGAAACCATTTTACCAGAACAACTGTATAATTATTTGGTTTTTGATGGTCCATTGCCCGCAAAACCGATCATGATAACATTTGATGATACTCGAGAAGAACAATTCAGCATTGGCGCAGCTGAAATGAAAAAATACGGTTTCAAAGGCGTATTTTTTATTATGACTGTTTCTATTAATCGTCCGGGATACATGAGTAAAGAACAAATTAAAACCTTGTCAGACGACGGGCATGTGGTAGGTGCACACACTTGGGATCATCATATGGTTACGAAATATGCAGGAGACGACTGGAATTTACAATTGGTAAAACCAAAGGCAAAACTAGAGGAAATCATAGGAAAACCAGTAACCGATTTTGCTTATCCGTTTGGATTATGGAATACTGCGGCAATTCCTGAAATAAAAAAGAGTGATTATAAAATGGGTTATATTTTGTCCACGAAAAGAGATTCGGTAGATCCTTTATACACTATCAGAAGAATCATTGTTTCTGGAACGTGGTCAACTGAAGGAATGATGCGATCTATTGATTCCTCTTTTAAATAAGCTGAATAGTACCGTTGCAACGAGCAACTCACAAACATTAATCTTATTTTAATCACGAGTAAAGACCTTTTTAACTGTATTTACGGCATTCTTAAACGAAAAGACTCACTATAAAAGCACTATCAATACTTAGATATTCGATAGTGCTTTTCTGTTTTATGAACGGCTGTTACTATCCAATTGCACACCAAGCAGGATGAATAAATACCCCAAACTTCAAAACTATTCCGATTAGAAGTGGAACAGAAGGGAATCTTTATAAACACCACTTGATGTTGTACTTTGCATCTCCAGAAAGGAAAAGGCAACAGCAATAAGTATAGTAAAATAAAGCGTGACTTTGAGTCTTTCTTTTTGCAACAAAAACGGATTCCAATTGTTTTTATTTGAATATCATTCAATACGAATTTGTAATTTTACATTTAGGTACTGATTTTTCACTTTATTTCAACTTTTCTGGTTTTAATAACATTAAGTTAACATGAAAACAAAGTCCTTAAGGGACTTTTGTACAAAATTAAACCCCAAATTAATATGGAACAGATTTATGTAATTATGTTGATTGCGCTAGGTGTCTTAGCTATCATCGATTTAATGGTTGGTGTGAGTAATGACGCAGTAAACTTTTTAAATTCTGCCATAGGTTCAAAAGCCATTTCATTTAAAACTACTATGATTGTCGCTAGTATTGGAGTTTTAATTGGAGCTCTGTTTTCTAGTGGAATGATGGAAATAGCGCGAAGTGGTATTTTTGTTCCCAGCATGTTTAGCTTTAACGATGTCATGATCATTTTTTTAGCGGTCATGATTACTGACATTCTACTTTTAGATGTTTTTAATTCCTTAGGCTTACCTACCTCCACTACCGTTTCCATAATTTTTGAGTTACTAGGAGCGGCAGTTTGTTTAGCCCTTTACAAAATATATACTACCAGTGATTCTATAGATACTTTGGGAATGTACATTAACACAAAGAAAGCTTCTACTATCGTTTACAGTATTTTACTTTCAGTGCTACTGTCTTTTTCAATAGGAAGTCTTGTCCAATACATTTCGCGATTGATTTTTACTTTTCATTATGAAAAAAAGTTAAAATATTTTGGCGCAATTTTCGGAGGAATAGCCATTACGGCAATTACTTTTTTTATCCTAATTAAAGGATTAAAAGGGGTTTCCTTCATCTCTAAAGCACAATTTGACTGGATCGATGAGCATCAGTTTATGATTGTAGGTTTAAATTTCCTTGTTTTTCTAGTACTGTCTCAAGTCCTGATTAGTTATTTTAAGGTCAATATTTTACGTGTTATTATACTTGTAGGAACTTTTGCTTTAGCACTGGCTTTTGCAGGAAATGATTTGGTTAACTTCATTGGAGTACCCATTGCGGCATTCAACTCTTATGAAATTTTCAAAGGCAGTGGTGTTTCAGGAGATTCCTTTATGATGGGCGCTTTAGCGAATGATGATATTGTAGCACCCTTTTACTTTTTATTATTAGCTGGTGTTATTATGGTGATCACCCTTTGGACCTCAAAGAAAGCCAAAAGTGTTATTGAAACGGGCGTTAATTTATCCAGACAAGGCGATGGTATTGAAAAATTTGCACCCAATACAGCTTCAAGATTTATCGTTAGATTGGGCTTGTATATTGGCGAAGGCATTAATTTCTTTTTACCAAAAAAATTACAAATAAAAATCGACAGACGGTTTGAAAATATAGTGAAGCCCTCAAAAAAAACAGATGATGAACCAGCTTTCGATATGGTGAGAGCTTCAGTTAACTTAATGGTAGCCAGTATTTTAATTGCTATAGGAACCTCTTTAAAGTTACCTCTATCCACTACTTATGTAACATTTATGGTTGCCATGGGAACTTCGTTTGCTGATAGAGCCTGGGATCGGGAGAGTGCAGTTTATAGAATTGCTGGCGTTTTTAAAGTAATTGGTGGTTGGTTTTTTACCGCAATTATTGCTTTTATCTTGGCTTTTATCACCGCTTATATTTTAAAAATTGGTGAAGTTTTCGCATTCGTAGCATTATTACTTTTACTAGGAATCATGTTATATAGAAGCTCTAGAAAACATAAAGAAAAGGTACAAAGTGAAGCAGAAATTAAGAGCTTGCGGAAGGAAGATATTGGAACTGTCAAAGAAATGATTACGGAAAGCTCTGCACAAATTTCCAAAGTGTTCCGCAAAACTAGTGCTTTGTATGGTAATTTGATTGACAATTTAAGTTTACAAGATTTAGCTAAATTAAAAGAAAATAAAAAAGACCAAAAGAAATTAGAAAAAGAAATTGACGAATTAAAAAGTAACGTTTTTTACTTCATTAAAAACCTAGACGATAATTCAGTTGAAGCGAGTAAATTTTACATATTGATTTTGGGTTATTTGCAAGATATGGTTCAATCCATAGATTTTATTACAACCAATAGTTATTCGCACGTCAATAACAATCACAAGCAATTAAAATTCAATCAAATTAGAGACTTGAAAACAGTGGACGAACAATTGCAACAGTTGTTGCGACTGTTAGAAGACAGTTTTAAGACCGAGAATTTTTACAAGATTGACCTTATATTAAACGACAAACAGGTTCTTTTAGACACGGTTTCTGAGTTGATATCAAAACAAATAATAAGAATCAGAACTACAGAAACGAGTCCTAAAAACAGTAAGTTATATTTCGCTTTGTTGTTAGAAACAAATGATCTAGTTAAGTCTATTATGAACTTATTGGAATTATTCAAAGAATTTAATAAACTCAATAAAGAGTAGTTCAGTTGACAATAAAAATTAGAGAGATTACTCTAAAAGGATTTTAATTCCCAAAACAGTCTTATTAATAGTGTTTTATACCTAATTGTGACTTACTATAACAGAAATAGGCTTCGGTTTCTATCCGCTTTGGTTTGGAGATCGCTGCAGTTTTTGAGTTCATAGCTTCGCCAACGAGCAACCAAGCCAAAGTGACAATTGGTAAAATCGAGTTCATTTTAATTTCTAAAACAACTATTAATAAATAAGTATTCCGGCAAAAAATCTGCTCGATTTGTAGCGTAAGATAGTATCTCAAGAACTTTTAGCGCTGCGAGATAAATCGCCATTAGGATGCCTTCAAACTAAGGATAGATTGCACAATACAGCAGCAAGAAATGGCTACTTCCTATACTTTATGCCTTCTTACTTTTTTTCATTAGAACAGATTTCATAAAAAAAGCACCATCACATTCCTTAGAATCGATAGTGCTTTTTTATGAAAATTACTTTTTTTATCTTGGCGACAACCAACCCTCAGGATTGTTATAAGTCGTATTTTGTAGGATTAGGAACTTAATGATTGTTTTTCCTGTTTCGCCGTTGGTTCTAACTTTACCAAGGCTTTGCTTGATACTCACCTTATCCCCTTTGCTTACATTCACTGAACTCAAATTTTGATACACCGTGAAGTAATCCCCGTGTTGTACCATTACCGCTTTGTTTACGGGTGACAACACAATCACGCTGGTGACTTCTCCACCAAAAACGGCTCTGGCACTTGCGCCTTTATCAGTAGTGATTTCTACCCCGCTATTGTGTACGGTTATTGTATTAAACAATGGATGCGTTTGGTTCCCGTACCCTAAAGATACATATCCTTTTTCAACAGGGTAAGGCAATCTTCCTCGGTTTGCTCTAAAATTATCTGCAACAATTTTGGCTTCCGGAGTTAACTCAATTTTGGATGATGACACCGCAGCTCTTGAAACAGGTGCACTTGGATTGGCTTTTGCTTTTTCTAAAGCTGCTTTTCTATTGGCAGCAGCAATTGCCTCCCGTATTAATTTATTGATTTGTCTGTCAATTGTTCTGTATTCTTGTTGTCTTTTCTTAATTTCTACAGAAATCTTGTTTTTATCTTTCTTGAGTACACTAACGAGTTTCAATTGCTCTCTTTTCTCAATTTCGAGAGACAAACGTTCTTTTTCATTCTCGGCAATCAGTTTCTGTTTTGCTGTTTTTTGTACGTTTAGTTTTTGATTGAAATCCGTAAGCTTATTCGATTTCGTTTTTATTTCTTCCCCTTGCATCTTTCGGTAGCTAGTATATTGCTTCATGTACTGCGCTCTTTTGTACGCCTGCAAAAAGTTTTCAGACGACAATAAGAACATCGCTCTACTTTCTGACGAACGACTTTTATACGATTTCACAATCATTTCGGCATAATCCTCCTTAAGTTCAACCAATTCTTTCTTCAATTTATTAATCTGAACTTGATTAATATACATGTCATTACTCAGCAATTTGGTTTGCTTTTCAGTGGTACTTATTAATTTTTCTTTCAGCTTGATCTTAGTGCTTTGAACGATCACTACGTTGACCGCAGATTTTTCTTTTTTCTTTACCGATTGTAATAACTTTTCATTTTCTCGAATTTCTTTTTGAATTTGAGCTTTACGTTCTTCTAATTTTTCTTGTTGGGATTCCTGACTCCATAGCAAGGAAGTCATACAGATAAAAATTAGGCTTAGGAGAAATTTTGGCATATCGAAAAAATATTTTGGCTAATTTACTTAATTAAAATTCTTTTGTACCCATTTGGAACACTATAAGGAAAAGAAAGTTCTTCATTGAACGTTACGGAGTTGTATTCCAGATTAATTTCGGTGTTTCCTTTCTTCTGAAACGTATTGATTGAAACGCTGGTCGGCAATACCACCTCGCTATATACTTTGTTATCTGCATACGCTACTTTGATCATTCGTTCTTCAGCTGTTTGCGTGATTTCTTGCTTTTGAACTAAAAATTTATCCGCGTCTAAAAAGAATGATTTTTTTGTGTTCTTATTCGATGTATCATCCAATCGATAAGTTTGTTCCAATAAGGTTTCTAAATATTTCCCTTTAGTCAAATCATCAATGGCTTGTCCTAATAACATATTTTGAATTTTATTGTAATCCAAATCCGTTCCTAACCATTGGCTTAAGCTACTAAAATCACCTTCAAAATATTTCCCATTGATCTTTTCGTAATAGCTCACTGTTTTAGGAGTGATTAATGCTTTTGCCATTGTAATTCCCAGAAAACGAATGCTTACCAAAATTTGTTCGTCTTTCTTGATTTTGATTTCAGCAGTTACGTTTTGCGTTTGCTTATCATCTGCATAACGGGCGCTTGACTTAATATATAATGTAGAAAATTCGTTTTTATTGTTGTAATGATTTTCTATTATTTTTTTAGCCGACATTTTTTCAGCCGCAGCAATTGGCTCATTACTGGCCGCAACGGCAATGGCTTTCGATTTGCAAGAAACCATAAAAACAGTAAGTACTACTAGTATTGAAATTTTTTTGATCATTTTTTTTCTTTTAATAATTGATTGGCTTTAGCAAAAAACAAGTCTTTTTTCTTGAAATCTCCCAAACCGTTGTACGCTTCTCCAATTTGGATATTGAAATTTATTTCCAATTCCTTATTCTCCACTACATAATCCATGCCCATTTCTAAAAAATCCTTCGCTTTTTTAAATTGCTGCAACTGATTATTGGCCAAACCAGCATAATAATAAAACTGAGGCTGCGTTGGAAAAGTTTCTATTATTGTCATCGCTTTTTTAGCCACGGCATCAAATTGTTTCAACTCTGTATGCGCTTGAAGCAAAAGTAAATTCGTTTCAACTACATCACCTACTCCATTATTTATCGATTTTTCATAATATAAAATGGCTTTTTCCCATTGTTTTTTGACTTGGAAAAACTTACCAATTTCTTTCGCAACATCAACAGAAGTGTCATTTTCGAAATAACCGACAGCCTTTTCTAAATCGGCCGAAAATTGCGGATTCTTGTCGGTAAAAATCAGAAATTCATTGAGAATCCGGTGCTTAATTTTCGAGTCTATTTTGGCACTAGCCAAAACAATATTCATGGCCATGATCGCTTTTGGTGCATCATTAGCATCCAAATAATTTTTGAATAAACTCACTTGCGCCCACTCCGAATTAGGAATGGCTTTTTCTAGTTTTTTGACGGTTTCAAAAGCTTTTGCCTCTTCATTATTTTTGGAATACAAAAAGATCAAACTGATATAATTTGCCTCTCCTTGTGGATTTTTAACAATCAATCCTTCTAGATTCGAAATTTCGTTGTTCTGAAACTTTCCTTCGGATAGGATTTGGCTTTTGTATAATTCCCTGCGATCTGTTTTTCCAACAGTTTCATTGAGTTCTTGAATTAACTCCAAAGCTTTCTCATACTGATTGGTCCCCATATACAAAGAGGTCAAATCTTCTTTATACTTTGGATCAAATTCAATTAATTTATTAATGACTGTAATTCCCTGAGTGAAATTTTTAGTTTCATAACTCACATCGTACATTCCTATCCAAAACCATTTGTTTTTAGGATCAATCTTAGTGGCGTTTTCAAAATAATTATAGGCGCTTTTATATTCTTTTAAGGCTAAATAATTCTTTCCCAATTCGTAATAAACAGTTGGATCATTGGGTTTTAATTTATCGGCTTTATCCAAAGCTGCAATTGCTTTGTCATAATTCTCAATCCCTTTTTGAAGCAAAGATTCGTAAAAGAGTTCTTGAAATTGATCCGTATCGAGCTTGATTTCTTCGGGTTCCGTTTGCGCCCACAGCAAAGCCGAATTGCATTGCAAAACGAGAAATAAAATTATGAAAGCGCTCTTTTTCATGCTGTTTTTTAATCCTTAATCTTTATTATATAATACCACTTAACATTACAAATACTAACATTTTGTCGCTTACTTTTTTAAACATATAAGTCATATAAGTTTTTAATTTATTCTCTAAAAGTTTGTAAACAATGAAAAACTTAATTTCCTTCAATTCCTTCATGGTTTAAAAAACTGTTTGCAATAAAATTTTCAAACATATAAGTCATATAAGATTATTAAAATTTAGAACCAATGAAAAAACTTAATTTCCTTCAATTCCTTAATGGTTTAAAAAACTGTTTTACGAGTTCTTTTGAAACATATAAGTGATATAAGGTCATATAAGTTTTTTAAAATTTATTCTCTAAAAGTTTGTAAACAATGAAAAAACTTAATTTCCTTCACTTCCTTAATCGTTTAAAAAACTGTTTACAATAAAATTTTCAAACATATAAGTCATATAAGGTCATATAAGTTTTTTAAATTTATTCTCTACAAGTTTGTAAACAATGAAAAACTTAATTTCCTTCACTTCCTTAATCGTTTAAAAAACTGTTTACAATATAATTTTCAAACATATAAGTCATATAAGGTCATATAAGTTTTTAAAATTTATTCTCTAAAAGTTTGTAAACAATGAAAAACTTAATTTCCTTCAATTCCTTAATGGTTTAAAAAACTGTTTACAATATAATTTTCAAACATATAAGTCATATAAGCTTTTCAAAAATTTGTACCCAGTGAAAAAACTTAAATTCTTTAATGTTTTAAAAAACTGTTTACATTATGATTTTGAAACATATAAGTCATATAAGAATTAAACTTACATGACTTATATGGTGAAAAAAATACGACATTGTTTTATTCTTATTGCATTAATTGAACCATTCTACTCCAATACCGAATAATCTCCAATACTGATGCTGGTGAACTTCCCATCAAAACTAGCATGATTTCCGATCATGGCATTGTCCAAATTCGCATTTTTGATATGAGAATGAGTTTGCACCAAACTGTTTTGTATCGTACTATTTGAAACATGGCATCCATCGCCTAAAGATACATTAGGCCCAACCGTTGCGTTTGTCAAAACTACATTTTTACCGATATAACACGGCGGAATAATCGTCGAATTCTCTAATTTGACATCAAAGTCTACTAAATGTTCGCCATCGCTATGTAAGAATCCTAGCATTCTAGAATTGGTTTCTACAGTTACATTTTTGTTACCGCAATCCATCCATTCGTCTACTTTTCCGGGAACGAAAGTCATCCCTTTGGCCATCATTTGCTTGATACCATCATTGATTTGGTATTCGCCACCATGGATAATATTGTTGTCTAATACTAACTGCAGTTCGTTTTTCAGCACGGCTACGTCTTTAAAATAGTAAATTCCGATAACGGCAAGATCCGATACAAATGTGGCCGGTTTCTCTACCAATTCTACTATTTCGTTAGCATCGTTTAATTTTACAACACCAAAAGCTTCCGGTTCCTCTACTTGTTTTACCCAAATCACGCTATCTGCATTTTGATCTAAATCAAAATCAGCACGAATTAACGTATCAGCATAAGCGATAACTGCGGGTCCGCTCAAAGAATCTTTGGCGCACATAATCGCGTGACCGGTTCCTAAGGCTTCGTTTTGGTAATAAATAGTTCCTTTGGCACCTAGTTTTTGTGCGATAGCAAGTAGTTCTTCTTCTACTTTTTTACCAAAACTTTCGTGAATAATAAAGGCTACTTCTTCGATATCTTGATTTAACACTCCGGCGATATCTTCTACTAGACGGTGCACCATTGGTTTTCCAGCTACAGGAATTAATGGCTTAGGAATGGTTAATGTATGTGGGCGAAGGCGTGATCCACGGCCAGCCATTGGGACAATTATTTTCATATTATTTTTTATTGAAAAATTAAATGATTGAAAGATTTAAAAATTTAGTACAAATCTTTGAATTTTTTAATCTTTGAATTATTAAATTAATTTAGTTTTTAACCGCAAAGTTCACAAAGGATTTCGCAAAGTTCGCAAAGTTTTTTTGTTTTATTATGCCACAGATTTAACGGATGAAACAGATTTTCACAACTGTTAACTGCGACTGAACACTGAATGCTTATTTCACTCCAGTGCTTCCAAAACCACCTTCTCCTCTGGAGGTTTCTGATAATTCCTGAACTTCGATCCACTCTGCTCTTTCGTGTTTTGCGATGATGAGTTGAGCGATGCGCTCTCCGTTTTGGATTACAAAATCTTCATTGGATAAATTTACTAAAATTACTCCAATTTCGCCACGATAATCGGCATCTACCGTTCCGGGAGCGTTTAGGACTGTGACTCCGTTTTTGGCAGCGAGACCGCTTCGTGGACGCACTTGTGCTTCGTACCCAATAGGTAATTCGATGAACAAGCCTGTTTTTACGATAGCTCTTTCTAGTGGTTTTAGTGTTATAGCTTCGGTTATGTTCGCTCGTAAGTCCATTCCTGCGGAAGCTATGGTTTCATAGTTAGGCAAGGCGTGCTGCGATTTGTTGATGATGTTTATGGTCATTTTTATTTGTTTATTTTGGAACTAGCAATGGCTTGCCGATTCACACTATTTATGTACTATTTATGTTCTAGCCGTGATGGAAGTGGAAAGCCTTTATTATGAAATTGTATTTTTTCTTGGGTAAAAAGAGCGACCGCAGGAAGCTCCTTTTTTGCCTTAGAAAAAAACAATTTCAGGAAAAAGCTTGAAACGTACAGCGCGATTAGCTCCTAAAGATTGTTTTAATTGTTTTTTCGTTTTATAATTTTCATTAATAATTCTTTTTCGTTGTGGTATATAAAATACAAGAATATAAGTAATAACGGAATTCCAACGAAATAATTCTCTCGGAAACCGTAAAAAGAAATTGCCGAAAATCCTATTGAAATCAGCAGATACAACGCGATTTTATTGATGTCATACGGAATGGGATAATATTTGTTTCCAAAATAATAAGAGATAAACATCATGCTTCCGTACGCGGCTATAGTGGCGATTGCCGAACCGTAATAGCTCATTGTTGGGATTAAAAGGAAATTTAATGCGAGTGTGATTATCGCTCCCACGATGGAAATGTACGCGCCTATATGCGTTTTGTCAATCAGTTTGTACCAAACCGAAAGATTGGTGTAGATACCCAGAAAGAAGTTGGCCAGAATAATCAGTGGTACCACTTTCATCGCTTCCCAATAGGATTCATCTTGGATCATAATGACTTTTAGAATATCAGCAAAAACGATTACGGACAGTAATATGAAAGACCCAAATATGACAAAATATTTGGTAATTGTAGCATACGTTTGTGGCGCATCTTTATTTTCAGAATGGCTGAAAAAGAATGGCTCAATTCCAAGCGTGTAGGCCGTACGGTACAAAACCATGAATAAACCAAGCTTGTAACAAGCGGAATATACTCCTACTTCGGCATCGGCAATATCCAGTGGCAATAAATAACCCAATAAAATTTTGTCGAATTGTTCGTTGATGGCAAATGCTATTCCGGCGATCATTATTGGCGTGCCGTACTGCATCATTTGTTTCCATAATTTGTAATCAAAATGCCATTTCAGTTTGAAATAATTGGGTGACAAAACTATAAAGGTGAGTAAGCTAGCCACAATATTAGATACAAATATATAGCCTATCTGAAAATCTTCCAGGTATAAAGAGCGTAAGATACTGTCTGGATTTGATGTTGCAATAGCAGGTAAATAACTCAAAAAGAAAAGGTTCAGAAAAAGATTGACCGCTACATTTCCTATTTTGATTATTGCATATTTTACGGGTTGCTGTTTGACCCTTAATTTAGAGAAGGGAACAATGACCAACGCGTCAAGTACTAAAATCCAAATGGTGTAACTGATGTATTGTTCGTCAATTTTAGCCCAACTCGATATTGTATTTCGGAAGAGTAAGGAGACAAATAAGAAGGAAATGGACGTCCAAAAAATAGAAATCGAAGTGGTTTCTACAACCGCACTTTTATTGGTTTCTTTATTGTAAAATCTAAAAAAAGCAGTTTCCATTCCATACGAAAGAATGACATTAAAGAAAATCATTCCTGCAAAAATGATGGAAACCTTTCCGTATTCCGCTTTTGGGAGTAATCCTGTGTACAACGGCACCAATAAAAAACTGAACATCCTTGGAATTACTGTTGCCAATCCGTAAATCGCAGTTTGTTTAAAAAGATTTTTATATAATCCCAAAATGGTGTGTTTATTAAAATTAAGGAAACAAAAATAACTAATTCTTTGGTTTAATACGACGAAGTGAATATTTGTTTTGAAAGAGAAAATCAATTACAAAAGCTTTTCTATTGCGCAATTACCTTAATGGCTTTTCTGGGACATTCACTATTTTATAAAAAAGGGTTTTACTTTCTTTCTTATATTCCAAAACTGCTTCGTTGCGTTTTAAATCGAATTTAGATTTTAGAATTACGGGCGCTTTATTTCCATATTCTCTTGAAGGATCTTTGTGCAGAATCACATCTTCCTTTTTATTGCTTTGCAAAAAAGAGGCTTTAAAGTCTTTTCGTGTGATTTCTTCAACCGGAGATTCTTGATTGTGAAAATAGATTTTTTCCAGTTTTATATTTGCTGACAGGGGATTTTTGAATTCGATGTAAAAATGAGTTGTGCTGCTTTCGGCATCATTTTTCTCTATTTGGTAAAATACGGATTGTATTTCTTGAGGAAATTCCTTCTGAAGTTCTGGTTTCATGGCACAAAAAGTAAGACTGATAGCGGTAATCAATAAGAAACCAATTGTTTTATATTTTTTCATAATTTTCATTTTAACTTAATCCTTCTTCATTCAAAATTTTGAGAAAGTGAAATCCTTTTGGGACATATCCTTGATTGTAATAAAAGCGATGCGCAGTATAATTTCCTGTAAAAGCGTCAAGAACAATCATCGTACAGCCCGTTTCTTTTGCTAAAGCATCAACATAATCAGTCATCATTTTGCCAATCCCTTTATTGCGGTGTTCAGGATGCACAATGAAATTGTCAATTTCCAGATATTTACCAGACCACAATTTAGTGCCTGACCATAATCCCGAAATCCCTACGCAAACATCGTTTTCAAATACGCCTATTTGCTTGTAATTATGCGGAATCATTTCCGTAAGATAGGAATCGTATTTTTCTAAAGTGAAATTGGTATATAAATAGTGCATGACAGGATATTGCGCCAGCATTTCTTGTTTTGTGGTGAGTTCTTTGAGTTGTAGTGTCATTCTTCCAAGTATTGTTTTAAACTATAAAATTAAACAAAAAAAGAGTCACGCTACGCGTGACTCTTTATATATTTCGAATCAATAACCTATTACCCATTCAACGCTTCAGCACCACCAACAATCTCTAAGATTTCGTTAGTAATCGAAGCTTGACGTGCTTTGTTATAAGTTAATTTCAATTGATTTCTCAATTCTGTTGCGTTATCCGTTGCTTTGTGCATTGCAGTCATACGTGCGCCGTGCTCTGAAGCAAATGAATCACGAATCCCTTTGTACAATTGTGTTTTCAATGATTTTGGAATCAAAGTCAGTACAATTTCTTCTTTTGACGGTTCAAAAATATAATCACCTGTCGAAACTGGTACATCAGATTTTATAGGTGCCAATGGTAAAAATTGCTCCGTTTGAACGATTTGTGTTGCTGCATTTTTAAATTGGTTGTAAATCAACTCAATTTTATCGTATTCACCAGAAACGAATTTCTCGGTTAACAAGTCTGCGATTACAGCCACATTATCAAAAGTCAAATCGTCAAATACAGCGCTATGATTGTCTACAACCGGAAGTGTTTTACTTAAAACATCGTTTCCTTTTTTACCGATAGCAAAAACATCCACCTGTTTTCCAGCATAAAATTCTGCACGGCTTCTGGCTTCTTTAATGGCATTGGTGTTAAAAGCGCCAGCCAAACCTCTATTAGAAGTTATTACAACCAGTAACACTTTTTTAACTTCGCGTTGTATTGTAAATTCACCACCTGCATCACCTTCAAGTGTAGCAGAAAGATTTTGCAATAGTTCCGTTAATTTTTCGGCATAAGGGCGCATTGCTGTGATCGCATCTTGTGCTTTCTTTAGCTTTGCTGCAGAAACCATTTTCATTGCCGATGTAATTTGCATCGTAGATGAAACGGAAGTAATTCTATTACGGATTTCCTTTAAATTTGCCATTGTTTTTTAAGTATTAAGATTTAAGTATTAAGTATTAAGCTCAGGACTAACCTTGATACTTAATACCTAATACTTAATACTTTTTTTAGTTATATTTCGCTGATAATTCTTTTGCTACAGTTTCGATTACATCTGTAATTTCGTCTGTTAACTTTCCTGCTTTCAACGCATCAAGTGTAGCTCTGTGTTTGTTATTCAAGAATTCCAAGAAATCTTTCTCAAATTCTCTTACTTTATTCACAGGAACATTTCTCAATAAGTTTTTAGAACCAGCATAGATAATGGCAACTTGATCTTCAACAGTATAAGGATCGTTCAAACCTTGTTTCAAGATCTCAACGTTTCTTTTTCCTTTTTCAATTACGTTTAAAGTAACGGCATCCAAATCAGAACCAAATTTAGCAAACGCTTCCAATTCACGGAATTGTGCTTGATCTAGTTTTAAAGTACCTGCTACTTTTTTCATTGATTTAATTTGTGCATTTCCACCCACACGAGATACCGAAATACCTACGTTAATCGCTGGACGAACCCCTGAGTTAAACAAATCTCCATCCAAGAAAATTTGACCATCAGTAATCGAAATTACATTTGTTGGGATATATGCCGAAACGTCACCCGCTTGCGTTTCAATAATTGGTAAAGCAGTCAAAGATCCACCCCCTTTTACAATTGATTTCAATGAATCTGGTAAATCGTTCATGTCTTTAGCAATTCCATCATCAGCAATTACTTTACAAGCACGTTCTAATAAACGACTGTGTAAGTAGAAAACGTCTCCAGGGTATGCTTCACGTCCCGGTGGTCTTCTCAATAAAAGAGAAACCTCACGATACGCAACAGCTTGTTTAGATAAATCATCATAAACAATCAAAGCTGGACGACCTGAATCTCTAAAATATTCTCCAATTGCAGCACCTGCGAAAGGAGCATACACTTGCATCGGAGCTGGATCAGAAGCATTAGCAGCAACAATAATGGTATACGCCATTGCACCTTTTTCTTCTAACATTTTAGCAATTCCTGCTACAGTTGACGCTTTTTGTCCAATTGCAACATATATACAGAATACTGGTTTCCCAGCATCATAAAATTCTTTTTGATTTAAGATCGTATCGATACAAACAGTTGATTTCCCTGTTTGACGGTCACCAATAACGAGCTCACGTTGTCCACGACCTACTGGAATCATAGCATCTACTGCTTTGATACCGGTTTGTAATGGTTCAGTAACGGGTTGACGGAAGATAACTCCAGGAGCTTTTCTTTCCAAAGGCATCTCGTATAAATCTCCACCTATTGGTCCTTTTCCATCAATTGGAAAACCAAGTGTGTTTACTACACGACCTACCATTTGTTCTCCTACTTTAAGAGAAGCAATACGTTGTGTTCTTTTTGCAGTTGAACCTTCTTTGATTCCTGTAGAGGGTCCTAAAAGTACCACACCTACATTGTCTTCTTCAAGGTTCAAAACAATAGCTTCTAATCCATTGTCAAATTCAACTAATTCTCCATATTGAACATTAGAAAGCCCGTAAATACGAGCAATACCATCTCCAACTTGAAGTACTGTTCCTACTTCTTCTAGTGTAGCACCAGATTCAAAACCTTCTACTTGCTTTCTTAATATTGCTGAAATTTCAGCAGGTTTAATTTCCGCCATTTTATTTTATAATTTAAACACTTAAATGTGCAATAAAACTAATTACTTAACTCTCTCTTTAATACTTGTAATCTGTTGGCTATTGAAGCATTGTATTGCTTGTCGCCTATTCTTAAAATAAATCCTCCAATAATTGAAGCATCTACTGTATTTTCAATTGTGATTTTCTTATCTGAAAGTGTTGCTATTGTCGCTTTCACTTTTGCTTCTAATGCAGCATCCATAGGAATAGCGGTAGTAACTTTAGCTACTTCAATACCATTCATCACGTCAGATAATTTGCTGTATTCTGTAGCAATACCTTCTAGAATTTCGAATCTTTTGTTTTCAAATAACAAATGAAATAACCCTTGAGTAACTACATCAATACCTGCAAAAACTTCCAAAAGTGCTTTCTCCTTCACCTCCACTTTTAAAGTTGGATTTTGGATAAAAGTACTCAATTCTAAGTTTCCATTGATTGTTGAAGCAATCAATTTCATATCGTTATTTACAACTTCGGCAACTCCTTTTGAGTTTGCTAAATCTAAAATTGCTGTTGCATAACGAATTGCTGCTCTTGTACTTGCCATAATTAGTTCAGTTTTACGTCACCTAACAATTTCTCCACTAATTTAGTTTGAGCTTCTTTGTTAGACAATTCGTCTTTCAATAATTTTTCAGCAATACTCAATGATAAAGTAGAAACTTGTAATTTCAACTCAGCCATAGCTGCATTTTTTTCACTTTCAATTGCTGCTTTCGCTTGTTCAATCATTTTCAATCCTTGAACTTGCGCTTCGTTTTTAGCATCCGCAACCATTTTTTCTTTCATTTCACGAGCCTCTTTAAGCATGTTGTCACGCTCTAATCTAGCTTCTTGTAAAATACGTTGGTTGTCAGCTTGAAGATTTTGCATTTCTTTTCTAGCGTTTTCAGCAGAAAGTAAGGCATTCTTGATTCCTTCTTCTCTATCATTTACTGCATCAAGAATTGGCTTCCAAGCGAATTTTTTTAACAAGAGTATTAATCCAACAAATATCACTATCTGCCAGATAAACAAACCAAACGAAAAATCATTTATTAACTTATCCATTATATCTAATTATAAATTTTAAAGTATGTATTGCTTTTAATCGCAATTTGTAATGTTTTAATTTTAAAAACAATAGTTACAACCAACCGTTGCAACTATTGTTTTATTTTAGTTTTAATTAAGATGCGAATAACGCAGCAAAACCAATACCTTCAATAAGTGCAGCTGCGATAAGCATAGCTGTTTGGATTTTTCCAGAAGCCTCTGGTTGACGAGCAATAGCGTCCATTGCTGAACCACCAATTCTACCAATACCTAAACCTGCTCCGATAACAATCAATCCTGCTCCTACAATAGTTGGAATTTCCATAATATATAAATTAAAAATTAAACATTCAATTTGATTTTAGATTGAAGATTAACGATTTTTGATTTCAGAATTGCAAAATCTGCAATCATAAATCAAGTTTCAAAAATCTGAAATCTAGTGAGCCTCTTCGTGATGATGCTCTTCGTTTCCTGCTCCAAAATACAGTGCAGATAACATGGTGAAAATATACGCTTGTAAAAAAGCTACTAATATTTCAAGTATCGAAAGTGCAAATGCCAAACCAAATGACAATGTGCTTCCAATCCAGCTTTTGAATATAAACATTAAACCAATGATACTCATTAAAACAACGTGTCCTGCTAAAATGTTAGCATACAAACGTATCATTAATGAAAATGGTTTGATAATTGTTCCCAATAATTCAATTGGAGCCAAGATAAATTTCATTGGAGTTGGTACACCTGGCATCCAGAAAATGTGAGCCCAGTAATTTTTATTAGCCGTGAAAGTAGTAATTAAATACGTTAATAAAGCCAATGATGCTGTAATAGCAATATTCCCTGTTACGTTAAATCCTAGTGGAGTTAATCCTAATATATTTAAAAAGAAAATAAAGAAAAATATAGTCAATAAATAACTCATGTATTTTTTATATCCTTTTTCTCCAATGTTAGGAATGGCTATTTCATCTCTAATATAAAGTACAAGTGGTTCAAAAAACCTTCCCGCACCAGAAGCTATTCCGTTATTTTTACCATACGATTTTGCTAATCCTGTAAACAAGACAAACATTAAAAGTGCAATCCCTAAAATACCAATTACACTTTTAGTAATCGATAAATCAAGTGGCGCAGCGTTTGTTGGGTGACCGTGCTCCTCTATTAAAGTTCCAGAAGCATCTGTTTTGTATATTTTTTCGTGGTGCAACACATAGAAGTTTCCATTGTGTTCTGCTGTTTCCTCACCGTGGTGAAATTTTGAAGAAGAAAATACTTGTAAACCATTATCCCAAAGAATAATTGGCAAAGAAAAACCATTATGCACTCCTGTTGCCTCGTCAACATTAAAAGTAAAATCATGCGCATCTAAAAGGTGATGATTGATAAATGCCTTAATTTTAGATTTTACATCTGTTGGTTCAGCATGAGCTCCTTCGGCTGCATCATGGGCAACTTCCGTTTTTACTTTCACAGTATCCACCTCAGGATTTGCAAAACTAATTAGTGGAAGACACGCTATTAAAGTCGCTACTATAAATCGAAGTGGTTTGTTTGAAATCACCATAACAGTTAATTATCTTAATTTATTACGTTTCTGAAATTTGGTGCAAATGTACATCTTTTATTAATATTCAAAAGAATATAAAAATTTATTTTTGATGGATTTGTTCCTTAAATCACATATTCATTGCTTTTCGTTTAATATCCGTATTGTTAATATCGTTTCAATTGCTAAAAAGATAATAAACATCACAAAAAAATTAATTTTCTCCAATGTATTTTCCTCGTTTGTCACCTGCAATATAGGTTTTAAAATTACATAACAAACAATCATTTTGATACTTGTGCTCAAAAGAAAAGACATCCCTACATTGTCAAAACTGCGTTCTTTAACTTTCAACAAAACTACAAATACCATAATTGACAATACTAAAAACAAGAGATATAGGGTTTCTATAGAATAATAAAAAGACGTGTCGTTTATGTCTAAAGCATAAAAAATAACGCGATGAATAAGGTATGCTAATCCTACAACTGCAGTTAAAGACAAAAGCGGTCTGTATTTTTTTAAACTCATTGTGTTTTATTAATTTCGTTTACTTGCCGAATCACGTTATACAACGCCAGTACAACACCAACGAATACTAAAATTTTAGAATAATATACCTTGGGATTGGGATGGTTTTCATCTAACCAGCCTCCAAGATAGGAGAACAAGAAAATAATAACACCCATTTGAATGGGAATATTAATGAGTGCAAGCCATTTATTAGGCCGTTTTTGAGGCGGTTTGTTGTCCATTAGTAGGCATTTGATTTTTAATATTGGTCTTCATTGCGCACGATGCACTAAAATCAGCACCTGGTTCCACAGATAATTTGCCTACGATAACTTCACCATGAATACTAGCTTTCGATTTTACATTTAGCACCTCCGTTACCTGAATTTTTCCGTTAAATTTGCCTTCGATATCTGCATTTTTACATACAATATCTCCCGTGACACTTCCTGCAGGGCCAATTACAATTTTTCCGCCAGACTCAAAATTACCAATCAAGTGTCCGTCTAATCTAAAATCAGCTTGTGAAATAATGTCTCCTTTGATCGTGGTTCCTTCTACAATTCTATTGGTCTTTCCTAGAAGATCAGTATATGATTTTTGTTTTTTATCAAACATAATTATTGCTTTTTAGAGGCTAAATACGTTTCAAGATTTTTCTTGATTTGGATGACTTTATAATTTTCGCCAGAAACTACTATAGCCGCATCAGTAATTTTATATTTTATATTTTCTTCTAAAACCAATGCAATATCTGCTGCGTAGGCCTTTGATTTTATTCCATGTATCGTGATGAAATTTCCTTTGTCCGTATAGATATCATACGAATAATACATTTTTTGAAAGTTTTCACTAGCCAAGAATACTTTTATTTTTTCTTCTAGCGCTTTGGTGTTTTGAGCATCGCGTGCTCCCACTTGATATAAAATTTTCCAGTTATTTGAATCTGTTGTAACAAAGTCCATTTTTTCTAAAAACGGAATTTGATCATTCAATATCAATAGGGCATTTTTCCCCTCTTCGCTATTTGGATAATTATCTGCAACCACTTGCAGCGCGTTTTTGTAAGCGGCAACCCCTTTTAGCTTGCCTATCACATTCGCTTTAAGCAGTTCAAATTTAGATCCAATCTCTTCGCCCGAAAACTGAGTAATAAGAGCATCGGCATTCTCTAAAACCAAAACAAATTGCTCTTGTTGAAACAGTTTATACCACTTGTTATAGACGCTTTCTGGTGAGTCAACTGCTGAAATAGCACTTGGATTGGTATTGTTTATAATTTGGGCATAGCGGGAGTCCGGATATTGCGTTACGATTCTGTTTTTCATCGCCTCTGCTTTTTTGCTACCGTTGATTTGATATAACTTATACAAATTGTACATAGCAGGAAGAATCAGTTTTTCCTCTGGATTATTTTTCAATAGGTATTCCAGTTTGGCGATAGCCAAATCATTTTCTTTGAATTTTTCTTTGTAAATAATTCCCAATTGATAGTAGGCAAAATTGCGTTCTTTACTAATGCTGTCTAATTCTATTTGTGCGGTCGGAAGTTGTTTTAAATAATAATTCGTAGTGTACTGCTCTACAACTACTATGATGTCCGATTCCTTTTTTGTACCGTTCTTTTCCAAAGTCAAAGAATCAGCAGTTACTGTATTTACATTCCCTGATGAAAGTCTCCAATTGCCATTTAGAACCCTGTCGCCCCATATTTTTTTAAATTCTAATTTACCAAAAGCCACGGTTGTAAAATTATAAAAGTAGAATGTACTCGCTCCAGGCTGCGCATTAATGGACGCCGCTGTAGGTGGAGTCATTGTCGATTTGCGGTTTGGTCTTGTCGGATCTTGAGTAGAAACGGGATCAATAGAAGAAGGTGCATTATTACGCGCGCTATTTTCTTGTATCACTTTATTTTTTTCTTCTAAGAGCCTTTTAACCTCATCTTGTTCCTTTAATTTAGTAATGTATTTTTCATAATAAGCGGAACGATCCGCAGGATTCATTGCCACTACATTTAGAATACTGTCATTTCGCTTTGCCAATGCCTCGTACAAAATAACCTCATCGAGATTACTTCTGATTTTTTGAATTTTACCAAACTCTCTGGTTTTCTTATTTAGCTTGACTAAAGTACTGTCATAGTATTTTGCCGCCAAAGGATATTCCGCGTTTCTAAAATACATGTTTCCTAGATTTCTATAATTAGAGGCTACTAAATAGCTGTCTTTTGAATTCGTTTTTAAGGAAGCGCTATACAAATCCATTGCTGTTTTCCGATTGTTTTGCTTGTCATGATACACGGCCATTTGATGAAAAATCAAATCTTTGTAGGGACGATTTTCTCGGTCTTGCATCAGTTTATTGAAGGTGTTTACAAAAGAAATCGTATCCCCAATTTGGTAATCAAACAACTCCGCTTTTTTAGCATGTGCTTGAATGACAAATTTTCGCTCCGCTTTTCGATTCATACTAATTACTTCTTGGTAGGCTGCAACAGCACTGTCTTTATACCCCATCTCTTGATACAATTGTCCTAAAACAAAACGGTATCTTGCTCTTTCCTGATTTACTTTAGTGAATGCGATGGCTTTTTTTATTTTGGCCACGGCGCTATCCTTTTCTTCCAAGTTTAAAAAAGAAGCCGCTAAAAGGGCGTTTGCATCTGCAAAAACCTGTTTCTTTACTTGGTGCTCTTCTAATAATTTACTGATGTTTTTTATCACCAAAGCATCATTTCCCAGACGCATATTGGTTTTTTCTCGCCATATTTTAGCTTCGTAAATCTTGCTGCTATTGGGATATTTATACAGTATATAATTGAATGCCTCGAGAGCTGGCACAAATCGTTGGTCATAATACCTTGCTTTTCCAAGCATGAGATAGGCTTCATCAATTTGGGAGTTTTTTTCTTTGCCTCCAATATTCATGGAGTGTTTTTGAATGGCTTTGGTCGCTTTGGTTTCAGCCAATTCAAAATCAGCATTTATTGGTTTTGTGGTAGCGGTGAAGTCCTCTACAATTTGCATTTTTTCTGGAGGTAAAAGTTGCCAGAAGTCATCATCATCATTGGATTTTAAGGTTTGAACTCCTTTGTCTAAGCCTGCTTTACCGTTGTATAAAATGTTATACTTGGTGCTCAAAGCATGTGAATTCCTAGCCATAAAGGTGTCTTTTTTAGTAGAACAAGCTACCAAAAAAGCAAAAAACAATAAGAAGGGTAACGGTTTAAATATATTGATTTTCAAGGGGAAGCGTTTTTATCAATTAACTTTTAAATATGCTTTTTAGTATACTGACTGGTAAAAATACGTTTCTTTTTGACATCGTGAAAATTATCCGGGTTTATTTGACTCTTTCGCGTGCGTGAGGGATGGAAGCGGCATCCTTTATTTTCTTTCTTTAAGAAAATAAAGATACAGCGTACAGCCCGACCCGAAGTCTAGTCTTTTTGGACGAGACGGAGGGGCACGCCCACATTAAATTCTAACCGAATTACAAATGCCTTTTGACTGGAAAGCTTAAAAATAAACCGCTAATTCGCAAATTTCAAATGTTTAATTTGCGAATTAGCGGTAAAAATTTTGACTAGGACTGTTGCGTTAAATTTTAAACAGCAAAAAACAATTCTAGTTCCTTTAAGGTTTCTGGTGAGGTTTGAATATCCTTGACTACTTCGCCTTTGTGCATGGCAACAATCCTGTCGCTTACCTCAACGGTGTGCTGCAAATCGTGGCTAGAAACCAAAACAGTAATCTCTGGATTATCGGCTAAATCTTTGATGATTTTTTTTAAACGGAATTGAGTGGTTGGGTCTAAATTAGCAAAAGGTTCGTCCAGAATAATCACTTCCGGATTCCCGATTAAGGTAGCGATGATGCCCACTTTTTTCTGATTCCCTTTGGATAAATCGCGTAAATATTTCTTGTTTTTCAGGATTTCACCATTGAAAAATTCTTCGTGTGTGGCTAATAAAGCATCGACATCGGCTTTGTTTTGTCCGCGTAAATCGCCAATGAAATAAAAATATTCTTCGGGAGTCAAATAGCCAATTAAAAAACTTTCATCAAGGAAAGAGGCGGTGAAAGGTTTCCAAGATTCACTGGTGTTTACTTGTACGCCATGGTTGACAATATTTCCTGTTGAAGGCTGGATTAAATCCAATAAAAGGCTAAAAAAAGTGGTTTTTCCTGCACCGTTATTGCCTACTAATCCAAAGCTTTCGCCTTTTTTTATTTCTAAAGAATCTATTTTTAATACGGTTGTTCCGTTGTATGTTTTCGAAAGGTTGTTTACTTGTATCATATTTGAAAAAGTTTATTCGGTTATTTGTTGATTTTGTTAATCGCTGGATTATCCTTTTTGTTTGTAAGCAGCAATGGTCGCGTATTTCTCTGCTTTGTAGATTTTTTCGATCAAGGAGAATGCTTTGTCTTTGAAAGCAAAACCAATTACTCCTACTGCGGCTACTAGAGACAATCCGATAGTTGGATTCCCATATTTAGAACCTAGCCAATACAGTAAAACGGGCAGTCCTAATTGCGGTATAGATATTAGCATGGTTTTTACGTTGAATGCTTTTTTGTCTCCAAAAGCCCCTTTTCCAGAACTCAAATCGATGGGTGTTTTTGTATATGCTCCACCCAATAAAACCAAATGCGAGTTGATACCAATATTATAAATCGCTCCAACAACAATGGTTAAATACACCTGCACGCCAAAATAAAGATAGAAAGACGCAATAGTTGTAGTCACTAGTGTTGCAATTACCATCAGCCACCACTTCGAACTCAAATAGCCTTTATACGGAATGTTTTGTGTCATCATTAATTGGTAATACGCGCTGTCCCAACTTGGTACAAACTGCCCAAAAGTGATTAAGAATCCACCGGAGACAAAAATCCCGGCAAAAATGTGCATTACGGGGTTGTTATACGCTTCGATAGAATTAGTGAAGAATAGCAAACCATAAAAAAGGAACATCACGCTCAGTCCTACCGTGGTTTTTGAACGTTTGTTTCTTTTAATCAATTTAATGTCGTTTTTCAAGAAGGTTCCTATGGTTCCAAATTGGTTCAACCAAGTCAAATCCTCTGTTTTGGCAATATCATGTTTGCTTGACAATCCTGCGTCGAGGTATAAATTGTTTTTGAAATACTGAAATGTGGCAACATACAACCCAACAAGCGCCATAACTGGAATAGCAAAAGCCCAATAGGTATTGAAAATTGCATCAAAAAATGGAGCAGTATAATCTGTAATATTAAAATAATCGTAATAGTGCAATCCTCCTAAAATCGCAACTATCGCAAGGAAAATACCAAATAAATTATCTTTATTACTCAGTATAATATTTATGAAATTATTGATGTACAAAAGCGAATACACGGCCGTGAACCAAAGCACTACTGACAACGCATCATAGCCTTCGATGATTAGTACAACGCTAAACGGAATCAGGAAAAAACCATGTACTAAATTAAAAAAAGATAAAATAGTTTTCCCCAAGGAGAAATGCACAATTGTCGATTTTTTGATTGGAAAAACCAGCATCGGGCGAATGTTTAAAACTGGGATTTTTTGCAATAGCAATCGGATGATTAAATCCATCAACACATAGTAAATCATGAACTTATTTACCGTTGCAACAGGATCCATGTTCTCTTTCTTGAGGATGTAAAAAACACCAATTCCCACGGCTAAGAAAATCAGAATAAAATAAACGGCGACAAAACCCATCAGGATTTTTAAAGCTAAATTGGTCGCGAACGAAGCCGATCTAATAAATGCTTTCCATTCGAGATAGAGGAATTTTTGAATCATAGTTTGGTTTTTTGGTTTGCTAATAAGTACCTAAAAGTAAGGAAATGTTACACGTTTTCTAATTTATATTCTGGATAAGTTGTTTGTAGATACTCTTCTGCTTTGGCTGGAATGATTTTAAAAATGATAAAAAGCAGTAAGATGACCACCACTAAAAAGAAACTCAATCCCATCATCCAATAGTAATTGCCTAAATACTTTTCGGAATGGTTAAAAACTGAAACGAATACATTAAACGGAAAAATAATAGCTCCTGAAAAGCTGCCGTATTGATTTATTATTTCTTCAAAAAGCCATCTTTTTTCTTGGGTTTGCTTTTTTCTTTTTTTGATTCTATTGTTTTTGAAAAGTTCGTAAAAAGTAAATCCTACTACAATAAGATAGAGACCTACAAAAATCCATGCGCTATAAGCGCTTATTTTTAAAATACTGTATAAAACTAGCGTCATGGCGATTGTCAATATAATTTTTGGAATGCCAAAGAAATCTTTGAAATGTTGCCAAACCAAACCATTGTATTTTTTATCCAAAACGGCTTGTCGTTTTTCGACCACATCCATAAACCCAAAAACACCAAACTTTTTGAATTCAAGTTGGAGCGCTTCATCAAACGAGCGATTTGGGTTTTCTTGCCATTGGGTTTCTATTGCGTTTGCTATGTGATCTACCAATTCTGATTGTAAGTCGTACCACTCTACATAATGCTGGCGCGTGAAAGTGAATAGGTGGTCAATTTGTTGAGAAGTTAATTTCATATTCTATTTTGCTGTTCTTGAAAGTTATTTGTCACTTACGATTTTCTTGCTTTTTCTCTCTTTTTTGTCATGCTGAGGAACGAAGCATCTCAGCATTGTGAGTCATTTTAGTAACTTAAAAAAACGTTTTCATTTGCGATTATTTTATCCGGTACACTGTGAGCAACTTGTGAAGACACTTCGTTCCTCAGTGTGACAAATTTGTGGAAACGCGCTAATTAGTATAAAATCTAGTTTCATTTTCTAATTTATATTCCGGATAGGTAGCTTCTAGGTATTGTGTAGCTTTAGAAGGGATAATACAAAGCACAATGTAATAAACAATCCCAATTAATACGAATATAAAACTAAGGACAAAAAGAATAAAATTATCAAAGTTATAATCAAATGACTGATATTGCGATTGAATAATTATATTTAAAGGTAGACTTATTAATCCTCCCAAACCTCCCAATCTAAAAATTGTCTCCTCAAATAGCCATATTTTTTGTCCAGATTTGGTTTTCTTTTTTCTAGCTTGGTTCATTTTTATCATTTTATAAAAGACGAATCCAACTAGGACGACTAACACCCCAATAATTAGCGGTTTAAAATTTTCACTATATTTTACTACACAAAATAAAAGCGTTGTCAATATTACTGTTACTAAAATTCTAGGTATCGTAAAAAAATCTTTCAAGTGATGCCAAATATGTTTGTAATACGTTTTGTTTAATGCCTTTGTCTTTTTTTCAACCACATCCATAAACCCAAAAACACCAAACTTTTTGAATTCAAGTTGCAGCGCTTCATCAAACGAGCGATTTGGGTTTTCTTGCCATTGGGTTTCGATAGCGTTTGCTATGTGATCTACCAATTCTGATTGTAAGTCGTACCACTCTACAGAATTCTGGCGAGTGAAAGTGAAAAGGTGGTCAATTTGTGAAGAGGTTAGTTTCATGTTAGGCAAAAATTTGTTGGTTTAGTTCGAGGAGGGTTGTTTTTCGCATTTTCATAAATATGAAGTATGTCATTAACGTGCTCGTAAATATAATAGCCATGAAGATTTTGATAAATACATTATGGAAATCTATCACGTCTTTGCCTATAATTGCCATAGCATTATTTATATGCATTCCTATCATCAACAAGTTAAAATACAAAAAGATTGATTGGGTTCTCAAAATAAAAAGCCCTTCTTTTTTTATTAGTTTTCTAAAAGGCAGTAACTGTAATAAACCTACTACTAAAATTGCTACGAGTGTTATTGTATGAAAAATTCTTGGTTTATCTAGTACGGAAAGCAATAAAAAATAGATTACAAATACTGTAATTGCAATCATAGATTTAGGAAAATCAAAATACGACTTAATCTGTAAATTAAATGATTTTCTGTTTTTACGATTTATAGCTTTGACTTTTTCAGTCATCATTCCTTTAAAACCAATTTTCCCAAAAGCCTCTTCTTTAGCCATTACAACCGCATTTTCAAAAGAAATTGTTTCCTCTTTTTCTAAGATAGCTTCAACACTCAATATAATATGGTCTAAAATTTCCAAGTATACTTCGTAGTACATAGTGTCACATCTAGTGATGTAATTTTTGATATATTCTATTTGTTGGTTAGTTAGTTTCATTTTGTAACTTTATGAAAGTAGGTACTGTTTTCTGATTGTATTAATTGATTGCTTTTGAAGATAAGTGGCACTCGCGACAAATAAAATTCCTACTGTCCAAATCAAACAAAAAACGAGAACTACTGCAGGGTATTGATTAATTTCCTCTTTAAATGGATTAATTGAGCACATTCCTATTTGAGGCACTCCCATTATTGTTAAATAAGGATGTACAGATTCAATGGCGAGAAAACGTTTACCATTTATCTTGCGGTTTTTGTGAAAGAAATAAAGCAGTGGAATTGCTAAAACATATAATGACCAAAACAATGCTAGTATATATTTGTAAGGGCTATCGAAATAGAATGATACTTTAAAACTTATAATAACAAGCAAAATACAACCCATAATTTTAGGAAACTTTAAATAAGTTCCAACCATTTTTCGTTGTTGTTTATTGTACTCTTCGACAAGAATTTGTTTACGCTGCTTTTCAATCGCTTTTAATTCTGGTTTTGTGAATTTTTTAAATGTGTTTTCTTTTACTTGCTCAAAAGACAGCTCAGGATTCTGTTCCCAAAATTCTTCCATACTAGTAACCATGTGATCGGTGAGTTCTAGTTGCAACTCATACCATTTGATATCTTTGGATTCAATGTGATTTGAGATGCATTGTATTTGTTGGTTGGTTAGTTTCATCCTTAGTTATTTTTTAATTTTCTTTCAAACTGAAAATGTTTTAATGCCAGTTGCAAATACATTCCTGCGAGCAGGACATAAATTATAGATATAAAAATAGTAACGAAAGAGATTTTAAAATCCGTATGATTTAATTGCGCTGGAAATAAGCCAATTCCTATCATAAAAAGAAAAATGAACAAACCGATACTTTTTTTCTTAATTAAGTAACTGAACGATGTTTGTCGCTTTGATAACGAAAGTAATCCCCAAATGGAGAGAACCAAGCAGAACACAACGAAAATAAAAGTTTTAAAAACTTGCTGTATCTCTAGGATAAAAGCTAAAAATTCTAAGTTTCTTGTCAATAGCAGTACTAAACTAGTCGTAAAACTTGCGATACAAATTACAATTAACAATTTGTTTTTTATTAGTTCATGACATTTTGTTGTCATTATTTTGGGATTCGCAAAACCAATTAAAAATGAAAACGAAGGCTGTAATTGTGGCTTCCATTTATCCAATACCAATTTAAAATTTTCTTCAAAAGGTAGTGTATTTTCCTCCATCAGAATTTCTATTTCTGAAGCAATATGGTCCGTAACTTCTAGTTTTAAATCTTCAAAATAAAGACCGTTTAAAACTAATGTTTCTTCAATATGGGCGATGTGTTCTTCAGTTAGTTTCATACTAAACTATTTTTTAATTTCTTTTCAAATTGAAAATGTTTTAGTGCCCGTTGTGAACTTAATAGCAACTGAAAAAGCATGAAAGTACTTGTAAAAACAAGCATAGATTGATTCCTTAAATCTAGTGGCGGAGTATTTATAAAACAAAATGGGTATATCCAAGTTATATATACCGCCATTTTAGACTTATGATTCATATAAAATGAAGTGTTTAGTTTTGATTTCCAAATCCTAATTGTATTAAAAATCAGAATTACATATCCAAGGACAAAAACATAACGAGCAAAAGCTTGAAAATTATGTGTGATCATTTTGGCATCATAAAATTCAATTAGACTCATAAAAACTAATAAGGCAACTATACTTGATGAAAACCCAAACAACATTTGTTTCTTTACAAGTTGCAGTTTTTTCTCTAAAATAATTTTCGGATAACTGACGCTTATTCCTGTAAAAAAAGAGCTAGAAGGTTTTAATTCTTCGGACCATTTATCTAATACTAGTTTAAAATTTTCATCAAATGAAAGAGTATTTTCAGCCATCTCATTTTCAATTTCTGAAGCCATATGATCCATCATCTCTAATTTTACATCATCATACATAATGCCGTTTGATAATAAGATGGAATCTATAAATTCTATTTGTTCCGCGGTTAATTTCATCTTTAAAAAATTAAAATTCTAAATTCGGTTTTGGGCTTACTAAACTTTGCATGTTCCTAATGAAATCTTCGAGCTCGGAGAGTCGGTTTATGGTTTCCTTGGTGCCAGCCTCCGTCAACTTGTAATATTTACGCATGCGGTTGTCGACTTTCTCCATCTCTACGTCCAGAATTCCTTCTGCTTCCATTTTGTGTAGCGCAGGATATAAAGCACCCTCGGTGATATTGAGTTCGCCTTGCGTGATGGCCTTTACTTTTTGCGTGATTTCATAACCATACATTTTGCCGTTTTCCTCTAGCAGTTTCATAATGATGGTGTTCAGACTTCCTTTGTATAATTGTGAGTTTTTCATTTTTTTGTCATAGCGAGACTAGAAGCCATCTCATATTGAAAAACAAATATACATAAGATTCTTATACATAACTTCATTAGGTATGTAAATTTTCAAACACTTTAATTTAAGATACCTATTCACTTTAGTATATTTGCAAAAAAATAATCAGATGTCATCCTTTTTAAAATTAATTATAAAAGAAGTAAAACGCGAAACCAAAGATGCGGTTTCCATACTTTTTAATGTCCCTCAAGAACTAAAAGCGAACTATTCCTTTATTGCGGGTCAATACTTAAACTTGAGATTAACCCTTGATGGTGAAGAAATTCGCCGTGCCTATTCGATTTGCTCTTCACCCGATAGCGGAGAATTACGTATTGCAGTAAAAGCGGTGCCTAGCGGTGCTTTTTCTCAGTTTGCTAATACCAAACTTAAAGTAGGTGATGCATTAGAAATAGGAACTCCAGAAGGTAAATTTACTTTTGAACCTCAGGCTGAACGCCAAAAAAACTACGCGGCATTTGCTGCTGGAAGCGGAATTACACCGGTAATGTCCATCTTAAAATCCGTATTGAAAAACGAACCGAATAGCTCTTTTGTATTGGTTTACGGTAACAAAACTCCCGAAGAAACCATATTTCATCAAGAATTACACGACTTGCAATTGCAATATGTAGGTCGCTTTTTTGTGCATTATGTTTTCAGTCAAGCCAAAGCAGAAAATGCTTTGTTTGGTCGCATCGAAAAATCAACAGTGAATTTTGTTCTGAATAACAAACACAAGGAATTAGAATTTGATAAGTTCTATTTGTGTGGACCGGAAGAAATGATCAATATTGTTTCTGGAGTTTTGAAAGAAAAGAACGTAAAGGAATCGAACATCAAATTTGAATTGTTTGCTACTTCAACACAGGTAAACGAGATCAAAAAATCATTAGGCGGACATTCTAGAATTACCATTTTGGTAGATGACGAAGAAACCACTTTTGAAATGTCGCAAAAACAAACCGTTCTTGATGCAGCCTTGAAACAAGGTATTGATGCGCCGTATTCTTGCCAAGGTGGAATTTGTAGCAGCTGCTTGGCGCGTGTTACTTCAGGAACTGCCGAGATGTCTAAAAATTCCATCTTGACGGATAAAGAAATCGCCGATGGTTTGATTCTTACCTGTCAAGCACATCCAACATCAGAATCTATTTATGTAGATTATGATGATGTTTAAAAGATAAATTGCTTTATAATGAAACTTCTCTGAAAAGGGAAGTTTTTTTGTTTTACGGAGGTTGGGATTTTTAGTATATTGGTGAAAAGATGAAACTGTCGAAAATTATCTAGTTACCAAAGGATAAAAGACTAATAAAAAATACTTTGCGGTTTTACATATCCTGCTTAATTTAATGTGACAATCCATAACAACAATCTTAACATAATCTCAAAACCCTAGCGAAGAGGACAGAACGTTAAATTTGCGGAAAAAAAATTCCAATTGTTACCAATATTTGGTACTTTAGTAAAAAATTAAAATCATGGGAAAGAACACATCAATCTCTTTAGATAAGCATTTTGAAACTTTTGTAGAAAAAAGTATTTCAAAAGGTCGGTTTCAAAATGCAAGTGAGGTTATCCGGGCCGGACTTCGCATGCTAGAAGAGGAAGAAGATAAAGTTTTACTATTAAAAAATGCCATTCAGGCAGGTATTGATAGTGGGATTGCCAGAGACTTCGATCCAAAAAAACACTTAGAAACGTTACAAGCAAAGAAAAAAGCAAATGGCTAAATATTATTTGACCAATTTAGCTGTTGCCGATTTAGCTGAAATCTGGGAATATACTTATGAGGAATGGTCAGAAAAACAAGCCAATAAGTATTATAAACTCCTATTAGCATCTTGTCAGGAATTAGCAAATTACCCTAACTTTGGCAAAAAATACGAGCTAATTCAACCTGATCTTTTAGGATTTAAAGCCAATCATCACATTATTTTTTTTAGAATTATTTCGGTCAAAGAAATAGAAATAATAAGAATTCTTCACGAAAGAATGGATTTAAAATCAAAGCTTTAATCCAAAATTAGCCACTAAACCGTTTTTAAAATGAAATCCACTCGAGAAATTTTCAAAAGCAATCCTTCCCTTCTTGACGAACCAGAAGTAGCGCAACTTTTGGAATATTGTGAGCAATTGCAAGATGAAATCGTGGAATTCAAATTTCAAAAAACAAACAACAAAGAACTAGCGATGCTTGATATGATTAAAGAAGTCATAAAAGGCTGCAATGCCATCGAGAAAGAACATGCGGAACATGAACGTTTTGGTTATGATGCGCCAAATTATCAAGAAACGATTTCGAATTTAAAAAGATATATTTTGGGTCGCTGTCGTGAGGAGAAAATTTGGCTTTAAATCTCGTAACATCCTTAATGATTCAAAACAAGATTTGAGTTTTAATTTTTAAAACATTAAGAAAGTTAAGTTTCATTAAGTCTTAGTTTTCTTAAATCTCTTAACGCGCTTAATGATTCAGTAGAAGAGCATTAATTTTTAAAACTATTGTTTCTGGCAAAATCGTTCGCATGGCATCTTCATAACCAGCTACTTTTTTGTTCCCATACACCGAAGTTGGTAGTTTAGGAAACTGATTTCTATCAGAAATCAAAGCATTTTCCATTGGTTGATTAAAAGGTGAAAATCCCGCATAAGGATGCGTCGCGCCCCAAAGCGTAATGACTTTTACACCAAGCATGGCCGCAATATGCGCATTCCCGGAATCCATGGAAAGCATGACATCAAGATTGCTAATGAGTTGTAATTCCTGCTGAAACTTAATTTTTCCTGCAACAACAACTACATTATCTTTATTCGCAGCAAGCGAATTTAAGAGCTCTATTTCCTTTTTTCCACCGCCAAAAAGCAGAATAGTTTGGGTTGAATCCAAAGCTAATTTATCAATAACTTGTTGCATCAAATCCAACGGATACACTTTAGAATCGTATTGTGCAAAAGGTGCGATTCCAATCAATTTGCGATGATTTGTTCCAATTATCGCTACAATTTCCGGACTTAAAACAGCTTTTTCAGGAAAAACTACATGAGATAAATCAACATTAAAACCGAGTTGTTCAAACACTTTTACATGTCTTTCGAACATCGTAGGCAGTTGCTGGAACACTTTGTTTTCGGGTTGAGTCAAAGCTTTCTTTTCTGCTCTTCCTTTATCCACCGAAGTTGTTTTTTTTCCGCTTAAAGCAAAAAGGTTTCGGATTATTTTAGAACGCAAAACGTTATGTAAGTCGGCGAAAGCATCAATTTCTAAACCTTTCAAATCTTGGAACAAACGCAACAATCCTAAAAATCCTTTGTGTCGTTCTTTTTCATCGAAAGCAAAAAAAGAAAGATTAGGAATTCCTTCAAAAAAAGGTTTAAAAAAAGGTCTAGAAATAACAGTGATTTTTACTTCTGGGTACTGATTTACAAAAGCGCGTAAAACAGGAACCGTCATGGCGACATCTCCCATTGCGGAAAGTCTCATGACGGCTATGTGTGTGTGTTTACTCAACACCACTATTGCGCTGTATTTTTTGAATTGTTTTGTGATTTTCTGTGCTTCAACATAACATTAGCTCTTCTTAGATGAAAAAGACCGAATAATAAAAGAATATAAATGGCAATTCCAGACTGTTTCTCTTTTTCAAGAAAAATATTTTCGTACAAAGCATAAAAAGCGCCTAAAAAGCCAACGATATAAATGAACTTAAAAAACAATGGTTCCGTTGAAAAGAAAGAAGCTTTTACCATCTTATTTTTTATTTTGATACAAAACAGGATTCAAATCATCATCGTTGTACATTTTCATTTGTTTGTACACTTTCATGAATTTATTACCATTTTCGATGTCTGTTAACAAATCATCTATTGCGGTTGACAAATCGGATCTTTGTTCCAATAATATATTCAACTTTGCCTGACATTTATCTCTGTGGTCTTGGGAAGCTTCTGCACGCGTCGCTTCTTCATTCATGTGATAAATTTTTAATGCTAAAATTGACAATCGGTCAAAAGCCCAAGCTGGACTTTCTGAGTTGATTTTTGCTTCCTCTTTTACCACAACATGACTGTATTTTTGAAGAAAATAACTATCAATATATTCCACCATGTCCGTACGTTCTTGATTAGAAGCATCGATTCTTCTTTTCAAAGTCAGCGCTGCAACTGGATCGATATTTGGATCCCGAATAATATCTTCAAAATGCCATTGAACGGTGTCAATCCAGTTTTTGTGGTATAACAAATGTTCAAATTTATCCTTCGGGAAAGGATTGTTTATAGGCTGATCGACATTATCAAATTGATGATAATCCTTGATACTTTGTTCGAATACGGAGTACGCTAGTTTTGAAAACATATCTTTATATATTAAAAGACAAAGATACTTTTTATACTTTTATACCATAAAAAAATAACTAGAAGTTTAATTACAAATATATAACCATGCAAATTCATTATTTATCAGAGGGAAACAGTGTCCTAAATCATTTTTTGGGGCAAATACGGAATGTGAATGTTCATAATGACAGCATGCGTTTCCGAAGAAATATTGAACGTATTGGCGAAATAATGGCGTATGAATTAAGTAAACAACTGCATTACGCACCCATTGAAATCCAAACGCCGCTAGGCATAAAAAATACGACTGAGATCAAAGATCAGTTGGTTTTATGCTCCATTTTAAGGGCTGGCATACCCTTGCATCTGGGTTTTCTGAACTATTTTGATAATGCCGAGAATGGTTTCGTATCTGCTTATAGACATCATCCCAATAATGACGACTACTTTGATATTTTAGTCCAATACCAAGCCATTGCTGATATCAATGGAAAAAATTTAGTACTAGTAGATCCCATGCTTGCCACAGGTCAATCCATAGTTGCGGTGTACAATAAATTAATGGAAAATGGGACGCCAAAAGAAATCCACATTGCAGTTGTGATTGCCGCGCCTGAGGGAATTGCTTATCTAGAGGAACATTTACCAGAACATTGTCATCTTTGGGTGGCTTCCTTAGACGAGAAATTAAATGAACACCGTTATATCGTTCCAGGATTAGGTGATGCAGGTGATCTTGCCTATGGCAATAAGTTATAGCTGGCTAAAAAAAGAAAATAAACTGCAGATAATTAGTACTGAAAGTACCATCTCTTGCTTTAATTTAAGCTGTGGTATTTCTATATAACTAGTTGCCATTATTGCTAAAGGTGCAACCGTAAAAATTAATAGGTCATTGCTTTTATTAGATGAAATCAAGAAAATAAGTACTCCAATAAAAAAAGAAGCAATGATTTTTTTGAAAGAAGTATGCAATAGTTGTGGTCTGCCTGATAATGTGGCAAACATAGAGACTAGAAAAAATAAAGCGATTGTAGCATAGATTGACAAAGCCGCATTTTGATAATTATTAGTAAAATAATCAATGCTAAAGTTTGTCGTTACACTATTAGTTATGTATTCCAGCACGTTTACATTGAACACTGTAGCATATACTAAGAAAATAATTGAAGTAATAAAAAAAGCAATAAAAGGCAGTATCCAGTTTCTATAATCTCTAGAAACATGGAAAATTATAGATATAAAAACCAATACAATAAAAATTATACTCCAGAAATGAAATAATGTTGCCAGAAAAATCCACAAAGAAGCATCAAATATTTTTTCTTTGGACGCTTTCAAAGATTGTAATGAAATCAATCGACGTAAGGCTAATAGAATAAAGAAATTAGACAAAATCAGACTTAAATTATCCAATACGGTTGGAAAAAAAAGCAGCAATAAAAAATAAAAAAAGATCGTGTAGGTACTGTCTTTGCTCAATCCGTTCTTTTTAGCTACAAAATCTGTAATGAACATAGAAGCCAATAAAAGACACAGTAATCCACCCTTACTTAGCATTAATAAAAAGGAATTGGTCCAAGATAAATCTTGAATTTGAAACAGTAAAAAGAAAATCAGCATTAAAATTAAGACCAATGAAAAATTTAATGGTGTAGATTTTCTAAAAACACTTGTTATCATAAGGATATTTTATACTTTTGTGTTCGTAAATATAATACTTGTTTAAAAAGTAAACCCTGCAAGTTCAAAAAGATTCTTCTAAATAAGACTTTTTACTTTCCAGAGTTCCTCAAAAACAATTAATAAAATTAATTTTATACATTATGAAATCATTTTTCGAAGGAATACAGTACTTATTTGTAAATATTTTATTTGCTCCTCTAGACTTTTTACGCTCATTAGAGCTATCTTCTTGGTTTGTTGCTAATACAATCAACTGGATTTTCATGATTATTTGTGCCTCTGCCATGGTGTATTGGATCAAACAATTGAAAATTTTTGAAGATGCTGGAACAGAGAAGCAAGATACTACCGCTCACTCTTTCTTAAAATAATATTTAAAAAAAAGTGAACGATAATTGGAAATTATTTTAAATCGTTTCCAATATCTTTTCTAAAATACATCTTATCAAAGTGTAGCTTGTCTATATTTTGGTAAGATTTTTTTATGGCCTCCTCAAAATCATTTCCATACGAAGTTACGGCTAAAACCCTTCCTCCATTTGACACTATATTTCCATTATCCAGTTTAGTTCCAGCATGAAAAACAATTGAATCTTTAATGTTCTCTAATCCAGAAATTACTTTTCCTTTTTCGAAATCCTCCGGATATCCACCAGAAACAACCATAACTGTAGTGGCGCTTCTTTCGTCAACTTCTAAGGTAATTTCATCCAGTTTTTCATTGGCTACAGCCAAAAACAATTCCACTAAATCCGTTTTTAATCTAGGAATCACCACTTCGGTTTCCGGATCGCCCATTCTTACATTATATTCTATTACGATTGGCTCATTATTGACATTAATCAACCCAATGAAAACAAAACCTTTGTACGGAATTCCATCTTTTTGAAAACCATCAATTGTTGGTTTTACAATACGTGTTTCAATTTTTTCCATCAAAACAGCATCAACATAAGGAACTGGAGAAACTGCTCCCATTCCGCCTGTATTCAATCCTGTATCGCCTTCGCCAATGCGTTTGTAATCTTTAGCAGTTGGCAATATTTTATAATTTTTTCCATCGGTGAGAACGAAACAGCTTAATTCTATTCCGTCAAGAAATTCTTCTATTACCACTTTAGAACTAGCGTCACCAAATTTTTGATGCACCAGCATGTTTCTTAATTCTTCTTTGGCTTCCGCCAAATCTTGAATAATCAAAACCCCTTTTCCGGCAGCTAAACCATCTGCTTTCAAAACGTACGGAGGTTTTAATGTTTCCAAAAATTTACATCCGTTTTCCACCGTTTCAGCTGTGAAACTATCATAAGCGGCAGTTGGAATGTTATGTTTGATTAGAAATTCTTTGGCAAATTCTTTACTTCCTTCCAGTTGCGCACCCATTTTTGATGGACCGATAACTGGAATGTGTTTTAACTCGGCGTCATTTAAAAAGAAATCATAAATCCCTTTTACCAAAGGATCTTCTGGTCCTACGACAATCATTGTTACTTTTTCCTGAATCACAAACGTTTTTATAGCTTCAAAATCAGTTGGACTCATCGCAACATTCGTCGCTATTGATCCGGTTCCAGCATTTCCTGGCGCTACAAAAAGTGTGTCGCAAAGCGGACTTTGAATCATTTTCCATGCAAAAGCATGTTCTCTTCCGCCTGAACCCAGTAGTAAAATTATCATGTGTAGTTGTGTTTAGTTGTCGTGCAAAAATAATTGCTTTTGAACTTAAAAAATAATTAAATTTCAAAAAGTTGTTGGTTCTCCATCATTAGTTGTTGGTAAATATTATTTTTGGTAAAATATACCTTTGAAATGTTTCGACTATTCGACTTATCCTTGCAAATAAATGGCTTTCCTATGAAGGAAGCTAAAGCCGAATTGCGGAAAATTGTAGCCTTTTCTGAAAAAGAACATCAAGTTTTTGTTCAAAATAAAAAACAAGAAATTGTCCATTTTCATTTGCAAAATAATGCTTTTTATAAACATTTAGTCGGTTCAGAAAATTATGAAAACTGGGAAGATTTACCAGTTCTGAATAAGAAAAACTTACAAAAACCATTACTAGAAAGACTGTCAAAAGGCTATTCCGTTAAAAACAGTTATGTAAACAAAACTTCCGGTTCCAGCGGAACTCCGTTTATTTTTGCCAAGGACAAATATTGTCATGCCTTGACTTGGGCTTCAAATATGTACCGTTTTGGTTGGTACGGAATTGATTTTAATACTTCCTATCAAGCGCGGTTTTATGGAATTCCAATGGATTTTATTGGCAACAAAAAAGAACGTTTCAAGGATTTTTTAAGCCATCGGTTTCGGTTTTCCATTTTTGATTTATCGGATGACGTTTTAGAAAAGATGCTGAAAAAATTTCAGAATAAAAAATTCAATTACATCAATGGATACACGAGTTCGATTGTTTTATTTGCTAAATTTTTACAAAAGAAAAATATCGTATTAACTTCAATTTGTTCTACTTTGAAAGTATGCATGGTAACTTCTGAAATGCTTTTTGATGACGATAAAATGCTTTTAGAAAAACAATTTGGCATTCCTATCGTCAATGAATATGGTGCTTCAGAATTGGATTTAATTGCTTTTCAGAATACGGAAGGAGAATGGCAAGTGAATTCAGAAACGTTGTTTGTAGAAATTTTAAACGAAAATAATAAAGCGGTTGCAAATGGTACTTCGGGCCGAATCGTCATTACCTCCTTGTTCAATAAAGCGCATCCTTTTATACGATATGACCTTGGTGATATTGGAATTTTAGATGAAAAAAGTACATTACAAAAACCCATTCTGAAAAAATTAATAGGAAGAACTAATGATGTAGCAGTTTTGCCCAGCGGGAAAAAATCACCTGGACTTACCTTTTATTACGTCACAAAAAGTATTATTGAGGATGACGGAAACGTCAAAGAATTTGTGATCAAACAGACCAAAATAGATTGCTTCGAAATTGAATATGTCAGCGAAGCCGAATTGAATTTGGAACAAATAAAAAAGATTAAAAAGGCGATTGAATTGTATCTCGAACCGCATTTGAATTTTATATTTATCCGAAAAAATAGTTTAGAAAGAAGCAATCGAGGAAAATTAAAACAGTTTAAATCGATGCTTTAATGATTTTAGAATAACGTGGTTTGAGTAGCAATTGTGTGAATAAAAACCCAATCATACAAAGCGTTGCGCCAATTAAATTCAAACGGTGATGCGCTCTATAAACGTAAAAATTATGTTTAATCAAATCGAATTTAGAAGCCGAAATCGAATTTTCTCGAATGCGATACAGCGCTAAACTTTCCGGAACAGGTTGTGCGAATTGTATTTTTTTTAGAATAGTCAACCACATCATCCAATCTTGCCGTTTCCGAATTGAGGAAATAGCAATTTTTCCAAAATAATTGACATCATAGATTCCCGTAAGGTTCCCAATATAATTACAAAAAAACAACTGTTGGTACGAAAGATGCAAAGGCGCTTCTACTCTTTTGTTCACAGGTATGCCTGCTTCGTTAATGCAATCATAAAATGAAAAGGTGAAAGGAAGGTTATTCGCTTTCATAAAAGTAAGCTGTTTGTCTAATTTTTCGGGTTTCCACAAATCATCCGCATCTAGAAAAGCAATGAATTTGCCAGTTGCTTTCTCCAAAGCAGTATTTCGGGCAATTCCAGTTCCAGCGTTTTTCTGGAGTTGAAAAAGATGAATTCTATTGTCATTATTCACGATTTCTTCAATGATGGAAACCGTTTCATCTGTTGAACAGTCATCCACAATAATCATTTCCCAGTCCTGATACGTTTGATTTTGGACTGATTGGATCGTTTCGGCAATGAATTTAGCCGAATTAAAAGAGGGTGTGATTATGGATACAAGTGGATTTTCCATTTTCAATATGCTTTTTTATCACCTCTTAAAGTGTTGTATATTGTGATGAAAATGATCTTTATGTCTAATAAAATAGACCAATTTTCCATGTAAAAGATATCAAATTTTACGCGATTGATTATGTCCTCATCGGTTTCTACTTCACCTCGAAATCCTTTAGTTTGAGCAAGCCCCGTAATTCCTGGTTTGACAAAGTGACGCACCATAAACTTATCAATTTTCAGGGCATACATTTGGGTATGACTTACCATGTGCGGTCTAGGCCCAACAACAGACATATCTCCAAATAATACATTGAAAAATTGTGGAAGCTCATCAATGCTTGTCTTGCGTATAAAGCGCCCTATTTTAGTAACGCGTATATCATTTTTACAAACCTGATTTAAATGTGCCTCCTCATTAATCTCCATCGATCTGAATTTGTAGCAACTAAATTCTTTATAATTTAATCCGTTGCGCTTTTGGATAAAAAACAAAGGTCCTTTGGATTCCCACTTAATTAAAATTGCAAGAATTATACTCAACCATGAAAGCAGACCAAATATGACTACAATCGAAAACAAAAGATCAAAAACGCGTTTGATTATCTTATTCAAGGTATCATCTAACAAGATATTTCTCAATGAAATTACTGGAATGTAATTGTAATATTCAAAAGTAAAATTTCGAGAAAGAATTTGCTTTTCATCAGGAATAAACTTTAAGGTTTTCATGTTATTATCAGCAAAATAAACAATCTCATTCATCTGATTTTGCGTTAAATCACTCATCGAGCAATACATTTCATCTATTTTTTGCTCTAAAACATAGTCAAAACTCTCCCTTAGAATGCGGGTTTTATCCTTTTCAAAATTAAAAACCCGTTCTAATTTGTATCCATAATCTGGATTCTCCGTAAAGAAATGCTGTAAAGGTTCAATACTTTGAGCTGTTCCTAATAAAATAACCGTTCTGAAATTTCCACCGAAAAGAACTCTGAATTTCTTTAGAAAGTAATAAATACATAATTTAACGACTAGAATTACTGCAAGTGACAGCGTAGTAAAAAGGACAACTCTTTTAAAACTAGAATTTTCCGAATCAAAAAAAGCTAAGGCGAGACAAAAAAGAGTAAACAAAACACCTTGCTTTAAGGCGCAGTTTAGTATTGATATTACTTTAGTATATCTGTAAACTTCGTAAAAGCCAAGGTTTGCAGCGATGACAAACCAACTGACACTGATAAATAAAGGATAAAAAATCTTATCTACAGGGAAGTCGGTCAAGTATACTGAAAGTACATTGATAACAATCAAGTCTATGACAAATGAAAAAGGGCGAATATAGCCTGAATATCTTCCCGTTTTGGTTTTCACTATTTTATACAATTAGAAAAGTCATGCTACTTTTCTTTTACTACTATGATTACACTCCTAAGCCAGAAATAAGTGGCTGTTAAACGCACTATTTTCACACCTAAATTATACTTTTTAAAACAAAAACAACGAAGTGGGTTAGCTAAATTTTAAAATAATTCATTCCTCACTTATACTCCGCAATCCAGTGTGTAAAGATGGTTTATATTAGCACCATAAAAGATTAAACATTGTATAATAAAACCATACATGGCCTCTAAAAAATAATTTTTGCGTCTAAATCACGGCTTTAAAAAATATATTTTGAAAAATCCTTATGTTCTTCTTTAGACAGCTCTTCTTTAGACAAGGATTTGAAATAATCGTAGGTGATTTTCATTCCTTCGGCCCTGCCTACTTTGGCTTCCCAGCCTAATAAATTTTTAGCTTTAGTAATGTCAGGCTGACGCTGTAAGGGATCGTTTATTGGTAACGGATGATAGACCACTTTTTGATTGGTTCCGGTAAGTTTGATGATTTCATCAGCAAAATCTTTGATGGTAATTTCGTCAGGGTTCCCAATATTTACTGGAAAAACATAATCTGAATGCAGTAATCTGAAAATACCTTCTACCTGATCATCGACATAACAAAAAGAGCGCGTTTGCATGCCGTCACCAAAAATCGTTAAATCTTCGCCACGAATCGCCTGACCAATGAATGCTGGAATCACACGTCCATCATTGAGTCGCATTCTTGGACCGTAGGTATTGAAAATGCGCACAATTCTGGTTTCTACTCCGTGAAAGGTATGATAGGCCATGGTGATTGATTCCTGGAAACGTTTGGCCTCATCGTATACACCTCTTGGTCCTATCGTGTTTACATTGCCATAATATTCTTCGGTTTGTGGATGGACTAACGGATCCCCATAAACTTCAGAAGTGGATGCGATAAGAATTCGGGCTTTTTTGACTCTCGCCAATCCTAATAAATTATGCGTTCCCAGAGAACCCACTTTCAAGGTTTGAATTGGAATTTTTAGATAATCTATTGGACTTGCTGGTGATGCAAAATGAAGTATGTAGTCTAAATTACCTGGAACATGGACAAACTTTGTAATATCATGGTGATAAAATTCGAAATGTTCCAATTTGAATAAATGTTCGATATTTTTTAAATCTCCTGTGATGAGATTGTCCATTCCGATAACAAAATAACCTTCCTTGATAAAACGGTCACAAAGGTGTGAGCCTAAAAATCCTGCAGCTCCGGTGATAAGTATTCTTTTCATGAAATATTTTTGTGTTCGCAATATATAAAAAATGCTCGTTTTTAAAAGCGAATTATAGAATTATATTACGTCTTCTTTTTTACTAAACTGCAATGGCGACTTAGAATCATAACCTATGGCGGTGTTAAATAAATAAGAAAAATTATTGCCGTTTTACTTCCTTATGATTTTCACAGCATTGTGTAATTTAGCTTTTAATCTGGAACGACGAAATGGCTATTAATTTCACTGCAATCTAAATTAATGAAAATCATAAAGACTGGTATCAATTTTAAAAATTATTTTTCATCCAAGAAGTAGTTATTGCCACGCTTTCCTCTAATTTATAAGGTAACTCTCCACATAGTTTTTCTAATGAGGTAGTATCATATACCATATTCGTGATTAGGTTATTTAATCTAAAAGTCGTTAATGGTGGATTTTTCCAACCTACTTTTTGAAGTGCATCGCCTATTTTGGAAGCCATCTTTAAGGGTAACATTGGTATAGTTTTTATCTGTTCTTGATTAAATTCTACAGCAATCAAGTTAGCCCATAATTTCAATTCTAAAGCTGGATAATCCGCTAAATAGTAATTTTGGTCAACCTTTTCTTTTGACGCAAACAGTATTTTTTCTATTTGAAAAGTCGTATTGTGCACAAAACCAAATGATTTTTTAGGATTATGGTTTCTGGGAATAAAAAACATTTTTTTTCGAACAGCATCAAAAAAAGTTCGGTATGGAATTTCGAAATATGGTCCCCAAATAGAAGTAGGTCGGACAATTACAAAATCATGGTTGGCTTTTTCTTTTACTATTTTTTCTCCAATCACTTTACTTTCTCCGTATAAATTAGGAGGACAAAAATCATTAAATGATTCAGGCGCATAATCTATTCTGCATACCATTCTACTAGAGGCATAAATCGTTCTTTTGATGGTTGGATATTTATTTATGAGGTCGATTATATTTTCGACACCTTCGATATTTGTGGCATATCCCGTAATAGATTGTTTTTCATCTAAATCTGTTCGTGCTGCTAAATGAATCACATAATCCGGGTTAAAGGACTCAAAACATGCTGCAAGATCTTTTTGATTTAGAATATCTCCTTTGACCCAGTTTTTTATAAATGATTTATTTCTGGGCTTTTTAATATCATAATTGATAACCTGATGATTTTTAGAGCTCAAATATTCAACAAGGTTTGAGCCTATAAAACCTGAACCTCCTGTTACTAGAATCTTAACCATAAGAATTAATCCTTTTTTGATGTTTTTTTATATAGTAAATCAACTTCAATATATTTGTTTTTATGTCCTAAATTGAAATCAAGCATTCCAGAAAGTTCAAAATGCTTACTCATGAGATGAGTATTCATTTCAGTAAATGAAGGTTGATTTGTATAAAGTTGTTCTAAATTAGCTTCAATTATAATATAATCTATGTTTTTTAATGATTCTTCAGCCCCTTTTAAGACTTCTAATTCATAACCTTGAACATCTAATTTTAACAACGTAATTTCGGCCTTTAAACTATTTGTCAATAAAAGAGAATCTAGCGTTTTTATTTCTACCTTAATCTGCGACAAGTCATTCTCTTGTTTTGGGTAGTGAATATTTTCCGAGCTGATATCTAATATAGAACTAATATGACCGTATTTGTTTTTGTTGAAATTAATCACTCCCACTTCGTTTCCTAAAGCAAGGTTATGCGTTTTGATTTTTTTATTGGAATCGAATAATTTTTCGATTTTTAAATACAAGTCTGGCAATGGTTCAAAGGCGTTTATTGCTGCATTAGGATAAAAATGGCTAGCGACTTTAGAGAATTGGCCTGAATTAGAACCAACATCAATAATATTATCTAATTGGGGCACCATTTTTTTTAAATTAGAAACAACTTCAAATGAAGCTATGGAAAAGAGTTTTCCTTTAACTAACTGTAAAGCCCATTTAGACTTTGCAACAATAAATAGCTGTTTGATCAGTGTAGAATACCTCATTGTTTTTTAATTATCTAGTGCTTGTATTAACTTAATTTTAATAGTGCAAGATAAAATAAAACCTAAAACAATATCCTGTTTAACACTACTATTTTACTTCTATTGTTTAATTAAAGATGCCTACTGATTATGAGGTTTTACTACTATAAATATGGTACATTTTATCACGAAATGAAAGCTAAATTGATGCATTTAGGGTTCCATTTACGAGCTTTAGAAAATGGATTCTATGATAAAAAGACAGGAGAACAGCTGGAAGTTGACGGTATATTCTTTAAAATAAATAAGATCTAAATCAATAAAATTGTTTGCTTTTCTTTATCAAATCTTGCTCGAATTGTGGCAATACACTTTCGAGAGCAAAATTTTCTACCACGTATTGTCTTGCTCTTAAGCCCATTGATTTTGCTATTTCGGGATTTTCTTTTAATTGGAGCAATACCTGTTTTACTGTTTCAATACTGTTTTCATGGAAATAACCCCCCCCTTGAGAATGCTCAAAATTGTTCTTTATTTCAGAATCTTCGTGGCCAGTAACTATGGAAGGCTTTGCGCTTGCCATCATTCCTAAAATTTTTGAAGGCATTACTAGATCTTTGAACTCTGGTTTTTGAAACAATACATGAACATCTGCTTGACACAACAAATCATTTAACTGATTATAAGGGACTGGCGGACAATAGGTAAAATTCCCTAGGCTTTGCAACTGCTGCACAATTTCCTCTCGTTTTGCGCCTTCACCAACCAAATAAAAATGGAATTCAGGATGCATCTGCATTGCTGTTACAAACGCCATGTAGAAATCCCAATCTTGCTTTTCACCAATGTTACCCGAGTAAAGAATGTTGAACGTAGTACTACTAAATGCTTTATGCTCTTGGACATTTTCAGGATTTATGATGGAATAATCAATCCAATTAGGAAAGTAGATTGAATCAACGCTAGATTTGTGCGCTAATTTGATCATCATGCCTTTACTAATAGTACTATTAAAGTCCGCTCTGTTTAATGTCCATTTTTCAATTTGAAATAAAATCTTAGAGGTGATCTGATGCTTAGACGGTACCTTAGTTTTCAAGGCGGCATCAAATTCAAAATCCTGTATGTGAATCCAAAACATTCCTCCTTTGCATATTTTTAAAAACCAACCTAAAATAATGGAAACTGTGAAAGGCATAACGACAATAATCACATCCGATTTTTTGATTTTTAAAACATTAACAACAGAACCCATAAGGAAATGAACCATTTGAAGGACTCTTTTGAAAAAAGTTGGTTTTGCGGGTGTGTATTGCTTGAATCTATATACTGTGACGTGGTTTATCGTTTCTTTCGAAAAAAGGGGGCTATTAGCATATTCAGCATGAACCTTCCATTGCGGATAGTAAGGAACCCCAGTTATAATGGTAACCTCATGTTTGAGCGCCAGAAATTCTGCCATACCAGTTGTGTATAAACCAATCCCGCTGTCCTCTGGGAAATAATTATGGCCAATTATAGTAATTTTCATAGTTGCCGTTTATTTCCTAATTGTTTCTAAAATTGTACTTTCTAGAGTAGTAATAAATTTGGTTTCAGTAAACCTCTGCCTAGCATAGACTCCGTTTGCTATTGCTTTTTTTTGTAATTCCGCCCAATTTGAAATTATGAATTTCAATTTTAAATACAAATCTTCTTCACTTTTTTCGATACAAAATACTGCGTTTTCCTCTGAACAAATATCGGGAATTCCGGCATGTTTTGTAGTTAGTATTAACGCATTAAAAGCCATTGCCTCTAAAATACTAATGGGTTGTCCTTCCATACTGAAAAAAGTAGGTAGACAAAAAACATTTCCCCAAATCAACAAGTCTTGCTTGGCGGTTCCAGAGACAATTCCTAGATAGGATACATTACTCAATTCTGCCACTAACCCATCTACATTGTTGTCTTTTATCTTGTTTCCTGCAATTTTAACTTCTATAAATAGACCTTCTTCATTCAATCTTTTAATCACTTTAAGCAATAGGTTTATCCCTTTTTCTTCTAATAAATTACTTAAGAAGAAAAGTCGTATTGCGGAAAAATCTTTTTGCTGCAACACTATTTCCTCAGAAAGCAATAATTTATCTTCTACAAAATTATACAATTCATAAACAGCATCTTCCGCAATAAATGGAGTCAAGTTGTCTCTTAATGAATTAGAAAGGACGATTCCTGTATCGAATGAAGCAATGAGTTTAAAAAAAAGAGTCTTTTTTATTCCATGTAACGAATGATATTCTTTTTTTAGATGGTTGCTGTGCAAATGAAGGAGTGTCTTCTTGTTTAAAATTTTCGCCAAAATTATGAAAGGGGCATATTTTAGGACGCCAAAAAAGGTAATACCAATAGTGATATAAACGGCATCGGCTGCGAAAATTTTGTAGCTCTGAAAATAAGTCTTTAGAAAGTTCAACTTCTCAAATGAGAAAGTACCAATGGCACTATTGACGGCGTCTGAAAGTTCGGTATTTATTTTTTTTACATTCCAACCCCTATTGGCTAAGCCATTTGTAACAACTTGGTTGGACAAACTAATTCCTTTTGGTGGACCTGGAAAAGGGCCAATGATAAGCAAGTTATGTCTCATTTTGAAATGTTTTTATCAAACTCCGAAGTGTAAATAAACATACTGGTAATAAAGGAGTAAATGATTATTCCGTTTTGCCGTTCCAGAACACTTTCGAAAAGAAAGACAAAAATAAAAAATAATAAAAAGACGATTGCTTCCGCATTTTTTCGCTTCATAAAATTTCGAAATAAGTAAGCTACTGAAAATAAATACAAAAGAATACCAATAACACCAGTAGCTAATCCTATTTGAAGATATTGATTGTGTGCATTATAATTTTCTTTGGATAAAACTGCATAACCATCCAAAGCCAATTGTTTGCTTAAAACTTCTTGGGCATCTCCTACACCATATCCTAAATAATTTGAATTTTTAATTACTTTTTCACTTGTATTCCATAAAATATACCTAATTCCAGAGGAGGTTTCCTTGTTATTTACCACTTTACTAGTGTCGAATAGTTCTAAAAAACGGCTTCTGATTTCGGTGACACAAAGCGATACTAAAAATAGTCCAATAAAAACAAAGACCAATTTAGCGGTCTGTTTTTTGTCGTTTTTGAGGAATAATAAGATACCGGATAGAATAAAAAAGGAAGCGATTACACCTTTTCTAGCTAGTATTAAAAGTCCAAAAATTAAAATTAGAAACAGAATAAAGTTTAATATTTTGTTTTTAAAACCTTCGATCAAAATAAAAAACAAGGCAATTGAAAAAAAGATGGAGCTATAAATAGGATGTTCATTCAAACCCCAAAATTCATAAGTTATATAGGAATAGCAAGTATACAGATCCAGTTTTTGGCTAAAATAACCTAATTGAAATAGGTAAATAAATAGCAGACTTGAGTAGATACTAGCCGCAACAATAACCGTTTTACGGAATAGTTTATTAAAAATAATTTTTGTTTCTAAGGTCAAAAAAGAATATCCAAGCGGAATCAGGACAATGGGAATACAACGAAGTAAAATTGTAAAACCTCTTTGAATATTTTCCGAAAACAGTAGGCTGATTGCATAACAAATGAAAAAAATACTGCTTATAATTAGCGTTTTTATTTCAATTTTAATGGTTTTTCTGTTTTTAAAAAGTGAAAAAAGACTCCAGACAAAAAAAACAAATACCGTCAAAGGCTTTAGCTTAAAAGGCAATAACACGAATAAACCACAAAAAAAAGCAACATAAGGACCTACTTTTTCAAGTGTAAAATCTTTTATTTTCATGCTCATTGTTTCTGAAAATTACTAGAATTTGTTTTAAGAGGCATTTTAATTTTAACTCTTTTTAAAATAAAATAAAGCATATAAAGTGCCATCGAATAGTATATAAAACGATGGGAAGATCTAAGGTTGTACTCAAAACTATGAACTACATATAAAGCTAATACTAAAAATTGGAGTACTGCCCAAAAATATTTTTTATGAAGGACTTGACTTTTGATAAAAAAATCTATCGCCGCAAAATAATAACCCAATAGCGAATAATAAAAGATACTAAAAAGTGGATATTTAGCCAGTTCCCCTATGGCTGTATAGGGAGCAATTTCATTTATCCTGAGTTTTGAGGCAATTGCATACCAGTTTGTCAGCCTTCCAGGTAATGGGTTTAATGTGGTGACTAAATTACTTATAGAAGCATTTTTATAAACGTGAATGGTCTCCGAAGTTGCATAAAATCCAAAAATAAACGTATAATAAATATTCATGATTGTATACTTGAACAGAATCTCCGGTTTAGAAACCGTTGCCTTCAAATAGGGAATAAGCCCATGCGTGTTGGACTCCAATCGCAGCGAAATATTATACCCAAAAAAAACAATAACAAAAGGAATAAAGAAAACAAAAAATCTTTTGGCACGCTCATGATTCAAAAACACGGAATAACTCAACCCAAATGCTACTAAATAAATTGTTGCTGACCTACTCCCCACTCCTATCCCAACGGTCATTGCAATAAGAAATGCCGCTACCGCAAGAGATCTATTTTGCCTGTAAAGCGTACCTGACAATAAGCAAAGAACAATAAATAAATTTTGATAAATAATTTTAAAAATTGAATTGTCCTTAGGGATATATTCGACTCGATAAAACAACATTGAACCATAATCAATATAAACCAAAACGATACAAACAATAGCTATCGCAAATATTACGATGGAAATTTGATTGGTATTGAGCTTTATATTTTGAACGTTTATGATTTTGATCCGCTGCTTCGCTAAAGTAAAATACGACTTATTCAAAAAGGAATATATAAAAACGCCTATTAAAAAAAGTAAAAGCATTTTTATGTAAACTAAAAAGGTTCGGTTAAACTTATTTTTTCCAATAAAATCAAATTGAAAAAAATTAAATTTCTCATACCTAGGATAGAAATTATGATATAGAACCGTTGAAACTAAAACCCCAATAAAGAATAACACAAAAACATCAACAGGAGACAGCAAAAATATTTTTCGCTTCCAATAGAGCATCCCTACCAGCAAGAACAAAAAAAATAAAATTACGATCATCATTCTATGTTTTGGAAATACTAGCTTCTTTCAAGCGCTTTAATTGCAGCGTTTGTATTGTAAAAATTGGCTGTATGTCCTACAATATACATATAGAGCTCGCCCTCTTTCTCGTCCATTAAGGAAATTTGAGGACTCGATTCTGGTCCTTTGAATACTTTAATAGAATACGTTGGTGTTTTGTAAACTGGAATACTATCCGCATTTGTAGCTTCATACCATCCAGAAGCATTCTTTCCTACAAATACCTTTCCTGTTAACCGGTTTAAAACGACTAAGGTATACTCATTAGCCTCTACTTGATAGAGTTCCATTTGATATTTTTGTTTGTTTACAATTTCTTTTAGACTGAAAGAATCCGCTTTCTTTTCCTCCTCTTTACAGGATACTGCCAATACTAAAACAAATATCAAATAAATATACTTTTTCATTTTTTAGTTTTTTTTAATTCAGATTTTGTACAAATATAGTAGCTATTTTTAATTTTCATTATTAAAACACATTATAATCATCACCTTTTAAAATCGTTTCCTGTATCTTATTTTAGGTTCTAATTACAATAACGTTTTCTTTTTAATAGCAAAATAAAAAATAAGTAAAACCATAATTATATCAACACTAATACGAAGAATGACTAAATTTTTAAAACTCATTTGTCCCATAAAGTACAGCAACAATACTACAAAAATATAAATCAAACAAGAAAAAACAAGCGCGTAATTATATTGTTTTAATGCCCCAAAAGCTACTAATGAACAACTTCCTATGATGATGGAACTACTGATTACTGGTATCAATACTACCAATGATTTTAGTAAATAGGCATATTTCCCCATAGGAATCCCGCCAAAAAAGATCATTAATTCTTCGGAAAAATAATAAATACTTCCTGCAAAGAACAAAGCACTGCAGATTGTAAAAAGAACTAGTTTTTGTAAAAATAGTTTATTCCTTGTACGCACAATAGATGGAAAAACAGCTTGTTGAATGACTTCAAAAGGAAAAATAAAAGCGAAAATTATTTTAGAAGCTATGTCAAAACCGGAGACTAAATTTTTAGAACAGAAATAACCAATTAAAAAGATGGTGCCAAAATTTAAAAAAAGTGTTGAAAATCGTCCTAAAAAAAATAAGTAGCCTTCTTTTAGGTAAAATTTCAAAGTCGTTAGGGGAACGATTATGAATTTAAAGTTGGATACTTTTTTCAAGAAATAAAATCCCAACCCTCCCCAAACTAAGTTCGAAACTACCAAAATAAATATATAGACTAAGATATGATTTGCATTTTTCACAAACAGTATCGTAAGAATAACCAATAAAGATCTGGAAATAACACTTACGATGGCAATGGGTTTCATTTTTTCGATTCCTTGAAAATACCAAATTGGAAATAAAATTTCTCCAATTCCCATCAGTAACATAAAAAATAGCAGATGGATAACTTTTGCTATTTCATCATTAAAAGAAAATAACCCCAGCAGTAAAAAACCAAAGACAAATAATCCTGTTTTTATGGTTAAAATGGCAGAAATAATTTCGTCTATCTTAGCCTTATTTTGTTTGTTTTCAACAATATATTTTGCCACATACATGTCAAACCCAAAATTAACTAGTATTAAAAAGTATTGCGTAAATGAATCAACCCAAGTAAGAATGCCATAGCCTTGTTCTCCTAAAGTCCTTATTAAATAACCCAACAAGATATACTTTGAAAGTATATTGGTAAACTTAATAACACTAAAATAAAAAAAGTTATGTGCAACTTCATTACTTAATGATAGGTATATTTTTCTCCACATTTACTTTCAAATTAGTTGTGTTTCCTTAGACTAAATTGTTTCTTCCCATGTTTTAATTTCAATATCAAATGTCTTTTTGATCTTGCTTTTATCTAAAACACTGTAGCGAGGTCTGTACGCAGGGGTTGGATACTTAGAACTTGGTATTGGTTTTAAATCAATTTTGATGTTGTTGACTTCAAATATTTTTTGGGCAAAATCAAACCAGCTGCAGGCTCCTTCATTACTGAAATTGTAAATGCCATAGGTGTTAATTTCTGGGTTTTTATTAGTAAACAAAATAATCTGTACCAATACATTCGCTAATTCCACCGCATGTGTAGGTGTTCCTATTTGATCATCAACTACCGCTAATTCGTTTCTTTCTGTGGCTAATCGCAACATGGTTTTCATAAAATTATTCCCAAATTGCGAATATACCCAAGATGTTCTTACGATAAAATAGTCTTGTAAAATGCTTTGAATAGCTTTTTCTCCGTCTAATTTAGTTTGTCCATAAACGCTTTTTGGATTGGGAATTGCGTCTTCGGTGTAAGGTGTTGTTGCATTTCCATCAAAGATAAAATCCGTAGAGACATGAATTAATTTGGTTTTGAACTCTTTACAGGCTTCTGCTAAATTTTTAGCACCGGTCAAATTGATTGCAATCGCTTTATCAGGTTCACTTTCGGCCTTATCAACGGCGGTGTATGCAGCTGTGTTAATACAAAAATCAGGTTTAATTGTGTTGAAAACGGACGCTATTGCTACTTTTACAGTAATATCGAGTGCTTTAGAATCACAAAAAACAAAATCAATTTGAGGGTATTTATCGGCAACAAATTGAAGGGACTGCCCTAATTGTCCATTCGCACCTGTTACAAGCACTACCAAGCGCATTTCGCATTCTCTAAGGTTGGTAACAAGTGGTCCTTTTCAGAAATAACTAATTCCGATACCGGAAATTGCCAATCTATATTAAGTTGAGTATCGTTATAGCTAATTCCTCCTTCTGAATCCTTGTTGTAAAAATTATCACATTTATAAAAGAACGTGGCGGTTTCACTTAGTACTAAAAATCCATGCGCAAAACCCCTTGGCACAAAAAACTGCTTTTGATTTTCGCCAGAAAGTACCACTGAAATGTGCTGTCCAAAAGTCAAAGAATCCGGTCTAATATCGACCGCAACATCTAAAACTTCGCCTTGTAAAACGCGTACTAATTTAGCTTGTGCATGAATTCCAGTTTGATAATGCAATCCTCTAAGCACACCTTTAGTTGAAAAGGACTGGTTGTCTTGGACAAAATGAACTTCTTGATGGACTCCTTCTTGAAAGGTATTCTCGTTGAAACTTTCCATAAAATAGCCCCTTTCATCTTTTATGATTTTAGGTTCTATAATATAACATCCTTCGAGTGTAGTAGGTATAAATTTCATAAATTATTTTAAATAATATCTAACAAATGCGTGCCATAGCCACTTTTTAGTAACGGTTGTGCTATTGCTTTTAACTGTTCGGCATTGATATACCCCATGGTATAAGCAGCCTCTTCAATAGAGCCTATCTTGAGTCCTTGGCGCTCTTCAATAACCTGTACAAACTGGGATGCCTGCATCAAAGAATTAAATGTTCCCGTATCAAACCAAGCTGTTCCTCGGTCCAGAATGCTGACTTTTAGTTTTCCTCTCCTAAGATATTCCTTATTCACATCTGTAATTTCAATTTCTCCGCGTTGACTCGGTTTAATATTGGCTGCAATTTCAACAACGTCATTGTCATAAAAATAAATACCTGGTACTGCATAATTGGATTTAGGCACCAACGGTTTTTCTTCAATAGAAAGCACTTTACCATTAGTATCAAAATCAACTACGCCATAACGCTCTGGGTCATTGACATGATAGGCATAAATAATCCCACCTTCTGGATCATTATTAGCTTGCAGTAAATCAGACAAACCCGTTCCGTAAAAAATATTGTCTCCTAGAACCAGGGCTACTTTATCTTTGCCAATAAAATCCTTGCCTATGATAAAGGCTTCTGCTAAACCGTTTGGGTGTTCCTGAACAGCGTATTCAAAACGACAGCCCAACTTAGATCCATCACCAAGCAATTGTCTAAATAGTGGTAAATCATGCGGTGTAGAAATAATAAGTATTTCTCTAATTCCTGCCCACATCAAGGATGATAGTGGATAGTAAATCATGGGTTTGTCATAAATAGGCATCAATTGTTTGCTTACGGCTAACGTGAGTGGATGCAAACGGGTTCCTGATCCTCCTGCTAATATTATTCCTTTCATAGATTGCAACTTTAGTTTAAATTAATTTGCTTTTTGTTGTGCCTTTAACACTTGCTTTTTATAAAAAGCGATAAAAAATGAAGTAGAAATGAAAATAAAAATAAATAAAAACGGCAGTATTAATTTCATTTTGCCATTAATAGAGGCTGTATTTTCAATATTTATGGCGGTGCTATTCTCTTTTATGATTTTATCCGAAGTTAACAACGCAATTTTTAAGTTTCCAATTTCTGTAAGCAATGATTCTTTCGTTTTAATGACATCATTCAGTTGCGTATTTTCATTGTAGTACACTAATTTATCACTTTTTTGATTGTTTCCAGCTGTAGCATTCGAAAACTCGTTTAATATTCCGTCTATTTGAGAAACAATTCCCTGGTTGGTCTTTATCCTTTCTTGAATATTAATCACGGACGCTTTCTGAATTTTAGTATAGTAATCGCTCGTGTTCAAATAGTTTAAAATCGGTTGTATCCCCTTTTCATTATTAGTTATTCCCTTTGTTAAAAAAGTAATGGTATGAAAAGTATAATTCTTACTGGTGGTCGTTTCCTTCACAATGGATTTTAAATCTCCATCTTCTGCCATTAACTTTAGCAGTGCAAAATTTTGATCGCTGTTATTGATAAAACTATAAACGTCGACAATGGGTTCAATAGAAATTTTTGTTATTTTAGTTGGCTTTAGAATACCGATTGCTTTTAAAAAAACCGTATCTCTTTCTTTTACTTTAGCTGCTAATAAATCAATTTTTGCATATAAATAATCCGTACTGCCAAAATTAGGAGCTACAATAACCTCACTTTTATAACTCTTATTTCTTTGGTCTATAAAAAGTCCTAGGGCAAGACCAACTACAAACAAAATCAAAATTACTCGTACATTCTTTACAAAAAACCCAATACATCTGAATAAGAAAGTATTAAAATCTTGTAGCAAATTGCCAATTTTTTTTGAAATTTGAGTTAAATCTATTTCTTGTTCTTCTGAATTATTGGGCACGTTTGTACTCATTTATAGTATTATTTTGCGTTGAAAATTTGTTCCAATATTTTAATGGTAATCAAATAAGTTGGCTTTACACCCGTAGTTCCTAGTCCTCCTGAAGCTAATGTACTTCCGGTTTCCAAAGGATTATCAGAGGCATAATACGCATATCTTACCTTAACATCATGAGGAACACTCTTTCTGATTTTTGAAGCAGATTGAATTGCTTTTTGATAATAAGAACCTTCCATTTCCAATCCAATAATTCCCCAAGTCGATTCATGGAAAAACTTCAATAAATCTCTATTTTGCAATGAAGTTCCCAAAACGGTAACCATTGGTCCAGCAAAAACAGCAATGTCGTTTCCTTCAAACATTGCAGCAGTCAATTCATTTTCGAAAAAATAATTATCCGCCGTTCCTTCATTGATGTGTGCATTCGGAATCATAATGTCTCCTTTTCCACCTTCCAGAATTCCTGCTTTCCCCATGATAGAAACCGATTCCACATTCAATAAAGTGTCTTTTTTAAACGGTTTCAACAGCTCGTCAATGGTTTCATACGCTTGTTCTCCAAATGCGTAATCCATAACGATAAGCACTGGTTTTTTATCTCCTGTATTTGCCGTAGGAAATGACGTTTTTGCCCAATCCATTTTGGCAGTATCAAAAATTTGCACATCAATATTGGTTCCTGACGTATCCGGCAACGAAATCATTCCGCATTTCAACGCCACTTCTTCCACTTGGTTTCGAACCGCATTAGCGCCGGACTTACTCAATTCCTCATAAATAAAGAAATCCGATTTGTCTTTGAACTTGGTTTTCAACACTTCCGTTGCAAAAATAGAGTTCATCACACTGTGCATGTTCGCACTGATTACGTGAATTGGACGGTCTAAAAGTTGGTTTTCTTTCAAAACTTCCTTGATGTTAGTGGCCCAAATTTCCCCGTGAATGTGGTGTCCCAAACGCTCTCTTAAAATAGGACTAAATGTGATGGTTCTCTTATTATCGTCTACAATTTCTTCGATGGCTAGTTTTCCCAACCAAAAGATGACATGCAAGAAACGATCTGGCGCAGCAGCTGAACCAAAAGCATCATAGATATCCAATACTTCCTCAAACGTTCTTCCCAGAATATTAGCAGCATGGGAAATCGCTTTCTCTTTTTCTACCAAAGTCAGTTTCTTCTTTTGAGAAACTGCTTGTTCCAGTTTGAACCAGTCGCGGGAAACTTCACCGGCATCATCTAGTAAAACTCGGTTTCTAATTTTGTGTGATTCGATGAAAATAAACGTCAAATGCGTCAGAATATCATAAATATCCGAGCGTCCTCTTGTAATCTCCACATTCATTTGTTCCTCATCGATACGGTAACAATTACGACGTCTTTTTGGCGGTACAATCGCCTGAAAATGCGATTTAGAATAGCCTTCATCCGATGTTAAATTGATAAATCTACATTCTTCAATTCCAACTGGAAGACGTTCTATAACATATAAAAGTCCGTTCAATTCTACCTTTTCTTCGGCAATATTTCCATAAATTTCTGGTCGCAATGCTAATAATGCTTCTCGCAACGTATCCCCTGAAATTCCCATAGGTTTGTAAAATCCCCTATTGAAAAGGTGGCGCATTGTAATGTACATTTTTTCAATTGCTGCCGATGATTCTTGCGCTCTGGAACGTGATATATTTTTTGTTTCTTTCATTTTCTACTTATTTTCTAACCTGCAAAGGTAAGACATTTATTCTCTTTTTAACAAATCCACAATGTTTCTATCATTAGAAAGCCGCGGAATTTTATTTTGTCCGCCCAGTTTACCAATCGATTTCATATAGTCTTGAAAACCGTTTTTAACCACTTTGGTAACCACCACTTTTCGCAACACTTTGCCCACAATCAAATCATCATAATACATATTCTGTTTTCGCATAGCATTGTCTAGTGCTTCCGCAAAAGATACGCTGTCTTCCGGTTCGTTCTCAAATTCAATAAACCATTCATGATACGGCAATCCTTCTGCGGGAGTGATTTGTGGCGACACGGTAAATTCATTGATGCGAATATCTGTACCAAGAATTGCTTCCTGCAACGCACTTTCCACTTCTTTACCAATGACATGCTCTCCAAAAGCCGAAATATAATGCTTGATTCTTCCCGAAACAATGATTCGGTACGGTTTTAAACTGGTAAATTGAACCGTATCGCCAATATTATAACCCCAAAGTCCCGCATTGGTTGAAATGATCAAAACATAATTCACTCCCAATTCTACTTCGCCAATCGTATAACGTTTTGGCTTTTCATTAGAGAATTCATCCGATTTTATAAATTCATAAAAAATTCCGGAGTTTAAAAGCAGTAACATGCCGCGTTCCTTTTGCGAATCTTGGTACGCAAAAAACCCTTCCGAAGCCGGAAATAACTCAATACTGTCTACTTTTCGTCCAATAAGATTTTCAAATTTGGCGCGATACGGTTCATAATTCACGCCGCCGTAAATAAACAAATTGAAATTTTTGAAGATTTCACCCACTGGCTTCCCTCCTTTTTGATGCAATTTTTCAAAATACATTTGCACCCAAGAAGGGATTCCTGAAATGACCGTCATGTTTTTATCATAGGTTTCCTCCACAATTGCATTTACTTTGGTTTCCCAATCCTCAATACAATTCGTTTCCCATGAAGGCATTCGGTTTTTTTGAAGGTATTTCGGAACAAAATTGGCTACAATTCCAGACAAGCGACCTAATTTAACGCCGTTTTTTTCTTCTAATAATGGACTTCCTTGTAAAAAAATCATTTTTCCATCCACAAAATCAGCTTTTCCAGTTTCGTGAATATAATGCAGAATTGCATTTCGAGCCGCTTCAATATGATACGGCATGGATTCTTTTGTCAGTGGAATGTATTTGGCCCCAGAAGTCGTTCCAGAAGTTTTAGCAAAATAAAGGGGCTTGCCTTTCCAAAGAATATTTTCGGCACCTTTTACCACCTTATCTACATACGATTTTAACGCTTCATAATCGCGTACTGGAACTTGTTTGGCAAAATCCTTCTCGTTTTTTATTTGGTCAAAATGATGGTCAATACCAAATTGAGTGTTCTTCGCATCTTTGATTAATTCTTGTAAAACCTTCTTTTGAGTTTCAATAGGATTAGTAGCCCAAAGTTGTGTTTTCTTGTATATTTTTTGTGCAAATATTTTTGCTGCAATTGATTTTATTGACATTTTTATTTTTGTTCTTTAAAAGATAAAAAATTGTTTTTTTATTCTTTTTTTGATTTTTTAGAAAGCGAATTTTTTTCTTCTTTTGCTACTTGCTCCCTCAATTCTAGTTCTTGTTTGGATGGCGATAAATTAACTTGAGAAGAAACTTCATCTGCAGCTGAAAGTATTGAATCTTTACTGAATTTTGCATATTCTAATTCACCGGTTAATACTTTCTGAATGGATTGAATGTACGCTTCATTTCTTTTCAAGACTTTTGACAAAGAATCTGATTTTAAAGCCAGTTCCATAGCGTCTTTCTTTAATTTTGACGAAGAATAACCAGGTATAAATTCTCGTAAAGGAGTAAAAGCAATGATAAAAGTGGTAACAAATGTAATAATTATGGCTCCTAAAGTAGCTACTACAAAAACGTTCATTAGAGTCAGTTTTAATGAAAAAGTTTCTTCAAATGTATCTTCGTTTAGTATAATTAAACGTCGTTTATTGAATAAATTTTCCTTGATTTTTTTTCGTTTTTGTCTTTTCTTGGACATCTAAATTGATTATTGAACAAATATAACAATTATTGTCGTTGCTTGTGTTTACTTGTTTTTCTTGATTATTGCAAACCTACATTTATTTTTAATAAATTTTTAACGCAGTTGGAACCAAATAAATGCATCAAAATGAATTTCCGTAAACTAATTCTATATACCTTTGCTCTTTGGTTTATTACAAATTTGCTTCGGCAATAAATTATTCTATCATGGGAAGATTTGGAGTTACAGAAATCCTTATTATATTGGCGGTTGTTTTATTACTTTTTGGAGGTAAAAAAATTCCCGAACTGATGAAAGGTTTAGGAAGCGGAATCAAAGAATTCAAAAACGCTGCCAAAGAAGATCAGCCAGCTGATAAAAAAGAAGAAGAAACAAAATAAAAAAAAAGGCTTTTCATAATTTGAAAAGCCTTTTTTTTATGGTTTAAATAACCATCGTCAACTGAATTCGCTTTCTATCCTCATCGACTTCCACCACTTTTACGGTAACATGTTGGTGTAATTTTACCACTTCATTCACATCGCTGACAAAACCTGCTTTCAGCTGGGAAATATGAACCAAACCGCTTTCTTTGACTCCAATATCCACAAAACAACCAAAATTGGTAATGTTATTGACAATTCCAGGTAAAACCATTCCTGTTTTTACATCTTTTATCGTTTTTACATTCGGGTCAAATTCAAATACTTTAGCTGATTTTCTTGGATCTAATCCTGGTTTTTCTAATTCTTTGATAATGTCTTTTAATCCCAATAATCCTATATCTGGTGTAATGTAATTTTCTGGTTTGATTAAGGCTGTTTTTTCTTTATTGGTAATTAAATCATGCACTGTCAATTTCAAATCTTTCGCCATTTTCTCCACAATTCCATAGGCCTCTGGATGAACGGCTGAATTATCTAACGGATTTTTGGCATTAGAAATTCGGATAAATGCAACGCCTTGCTGGTATGCTTTTTCACCCAAACGCGGTACTTTTTTAAGTTGTTTCCGATCTGTAAAAGGACCGTTTTCCGAACGATAATTTACTATATTTTCAGCCAGCTTCTCTCCTATTCCACTCACATAACTCAACAAATGCTTGCTTGCAGTATTGATATTTATTCCAACTGAATTCACACACCGAATTACTGTATTGTCTAATTCTTCTTTGAGTTTGGTTTGGTCTACATCGTGTTGGTATTGGCCTACGCCAATGGCTTTCGGGTCAATTTTAACCAATTCAGCCAATGGATCACTCAATCGTCTTCCGATAGATACCGAACCTCGAACCGTAACATCATAATTAGGAAATTCGTCTCTGGCAATTTTCGATGCGGAATACACCGATGCTCCAGCCTCACTTACAATAAACACCTGAACCGGTTTATCGAACGCAATTTTCTTAATAAAAAATTCGGTTTCACGAGAAGCAGTTCCGTTTCCTATCGAAATCGCATCAATTTTATACGAATTCACCATCGAACGAATTTTTTTCATTGCCATTGCTTCCTCTTTTTGAGGTGCGTGCGGATAAATAGTTTCGTTGTATAACAAATCTCCTTTTTCGTCCAAACAAACAATTTTACAACCGCTTCTAAAACCCGGATCGATAGCCAGAATTCGTTTTTCACCCAAAGGCGGAGCCAATAATAATTGCCCTAAATTATTCGCAAAAACCTGAATCGAATTGGCATCAGCCTTGGCTTTGGCTTCTTGTAGTGCTTCATTGGAAATAGCTGGATTCAATAATCTTTTGTAACTGTCTTCTATAGCTAGTTGTACGTGTGGCGTAGTTTTATTTTGACCTTTTAAAACCAAAGTATCTATAATATCATACGCTTCATCGATATCGACTGCTACTTTAAACTTAATAAAACCTTCGTTTTCAGCACGAAGCATGGCTAATAATCTATGCGAAGGCGCTTTACTTAAAGGTTCTGACCAATCAAAGTATTGATTGAATTTCTGTGCGCCTTCGTCGTCTTTCTTCGTTTTTACAACTTTGGTGGTAATGGTAGCTTTGCGTTCGTACAATCGTCGGAGTTGCTTTCGAACATAAATATTTTCATTAATCCATTCGGCAATAATATCTCTGGCGCCTTGTAATGCCGCCTCTTCATTGATGACATTTTCGTTTAAATATTTTGTCGAAATAAAATCGACATCATCATTATTTTGCGCCATGATGATTTTTGCCAATGGTTCCAATCCGTTTTCGCGAGCTACATCGGCCTTAGTTTTCTTCTTCTTTTTATAAGGCAGATAAAAATCTTCCAATTCTTGTAAATCAAAACTTTGCTGTATTTTTTTGTCTAATTCTGGGCCAAGCGCGTTTTGTTCCTGAATCGATTTTAAAATTGCTTCTTTGCGTTTTACAATTACTTCGTATTCTTTTTGGAATTTGGCAATTTGCTCAATAAAAACTTCATCAAGATTTCCGGTTGTATCTTTTCGATAGCGCGAAATAAAGGGAATGGTACAATCTTCCTGTAATAGTTTTACCGTGTTTTGAATGTTTATGGCTGCTGTAGCAACATTTTTTTTGATATAATCGATGTTTGTCATAATGCTGACCGTTTTAGGCGTGTATAGATTTTATTGAAAAAACAAAAATACATTGTTTTTTAACCAATTTTAAGGTTGTTTAAAATATAATTATATTTTAATGTTGTGAATCATAAATTTTTCATTAATTTTATAAGTCCCTGATTTACAGATATTAAAACCTACTAACTATGAAAAGTAAGTAATCAATTAATACCTCACAAATATGGAAACTACTACTATTAAACGTTTTTTGCTAATTGGGTTAGCGTTAACATTTTTATCATTTGAATTACCATCTGGTTGGTTTAAATCTGGAAGTGATCCAAACAGTTATGACATGAGAGTTGAAAAAGGAGCTGGTTACGACGGTAAAAATGCCGCAACTATTCAGTCCATAATACCTAATATTTCTGGATTTGGTACGCTTATGCAAACTTTTGCAGCCGACAAATATTTAGGTAAAAGAATCCGCCTTTCCGGATATGTTAAAACAAAAGATGTTGCTGGTAAAGCTTGCTTTTGGTTGCGAGTTGAAAAAGCGAATTCTCAGCAAATATTATCGTTTGATAATATGAATAACCGCCCTATTATTGGTACAAATGATTGGAAAAAGTATGAAATTGTAGTAGATGTTCCTGCGACTGCTTCAAAAATTTCATACGGTGCATTAGTGAGAGGAACAGGAAAAATCTGGTTTGACAATTTGAGCTTCGAAATAGTTGATAGCTCCGTAGAAACAACCGGTAAGAAAATTGAAAAATTAGAAAAAATTATAGAACCTACTAATTTGAATTTTGATGAATAATAGTTCTAAATTTTTAATCCGATTAATCAAAAAATGAAATTCCAATCTCGACAAACTATGTTTTCAAGATTGGAATTTTTATTTTGAATAACTATTTTTTATGTTTTTAAAAAAAGTAAATCACAACCAATATATCGTATTTTTTAGGATAGTATTCTAATTAGACTATTTAATTTTGTTCGCTTTTAATGTTGCTAAAGCGCTATCTTTGGTTCAAAACCCCCTGTTTATGTCTTTTCTATTTTGGTATTTTCCACTTAGTAACTTAGTAGCTTTTTCAATAATTGGAATAGACAAACGACTGGCTGTTCAGCAAAAAAGGCGTGTTTCAGAACAAAATTTGTTACTTACAAGTGCAATAGGTGGTACGATTGGTTCCGGATTAGCGATGCTTTTTTTTAGACATAAAACGGCAAAAAGCTCTTTTTTATGGAAGTATTTTTTAATTGCTATACTGCAAATTATTATAGTGTATTTCTATGTTATAAAATCTAAATAATTACTCTTGTTTATTACTTCAAAAGTAGCCTCCGGATATGCTTTTGCGAAAGCAGCAGGGATTTTGACTTTTTTAGTTTCACTCCATTTAAACTCAAATCCAGCCAGTTCTTCTCCTATTTCTTCCAACCAATCGAGTTCTTGCTGATCATACGTTCTCCAAAAATAATTTTGAGCTTTTATCTTTTGATAATTTTGTTTTTTAACTCTTTCTGAAGCGAGATAATTTTCCCATAAATCGCCAATATCAGTCCTGGAATCCAAACGATTAAAGTTATTGATAATACCATTCCGAATGCCATTGTCATAAAAATACCAGCGACTGGATTTAACAATTTCCTTTCGGAGATTTCTGCTAAAACCTTCTACTTTGAAGACAATAAAAACTTTAGAAAGCAAATCTAAATAATTTGCAACTGTATTTTTAGACATGTGTAATTGAGTTGCCAGCTCCAACAACGAAACTTCTTTCCCTACCTGATACGCTATCAAGCGCAACAAATCGTATATTTTATCAGAATGTTTGATGCCATCAAATATCAAAATGTCTTTTAACAAATACGAATTGATGATTTCATACAAATACTCTTTTTTATCTTCCCAATCCACGTGTTGCTCTAGTTCCGGATAACCGCCAAAGAGTAATCGTTGCTCTAAATTTTCGGTAGTTTGTTTGTAATTTTCATAAGGAGCAAACTCAATTTGTGCCAATGGAAAAAGATATAAAGTGTTTTTTCGACCCACTAATGGCTCGCCCAAATTATTATTCAAATCAAATATAGAAGAACCCGTCGCAATGATTTTTATACCAGGAATAGAATCAACAATCAATTTTAAAATCAAACCGATATCAGGAATAATTTGAGCTTCATCTATTACTAATAAATCGATATTCATCAACAATCTTTGGTAATTACTCACGGAACGTTCCTTAAGTAAATTCGAGTCGTTAATGTCTTCTCCGTTAAGTTTCAAGTAACTTTCACTAGGAATGGTTTGAAGATAATTTGTTATCAGTTCCGTTTTTCCCACACGTCTTGCCCCTAATAAAATCAAGACTTTATTTGGAAGTAATTTTCGATTAAATTCTTGAACAATGGCTCTGTTAAAATAATTTCCCATATTATTGTTTTAGAAATCTAGAACAAATATACGTAAAAAACGTTAATTCGGTCAACGTACTGACCGAATTAACATTAATTCAGTCAGTGCGTTGACCGAATTACTATAAATTTAGTCATTGGAAATAAAAAATCGCCGAATTGTTTTGAAATAATTCGGCGATTTCTCTAAGACAATAGGTTGTAACGTCCTATTTTATTTTGTTTTCCTAACAGCTAATCTTGTCTACTCTTGTTTGGTGTCTTCCACCTTCAAAATCCGTGTTTAAAAAGGCTTCGACCATTTCTACTGCTTGCGGAATGGAAGTGAAACGAGCAGGAATACTAATAATATTGGCATCATTGTGCTGACGAGCTAAAACCGCAATTTCTTTCATCCAGCATAAAGCGGCACGAACTTTAGACTGCTTGTTTGCTGTCATTGAAATTCCGTTTCCGCTTCCGCAAATAACAATTCCAAAATCAGCTTTTCCTTCAGCAACATCTGTGGCTACAGGACGACCAAAATCAGGATAATCTACGCTTTCTACTGAATCAGTTCCGTAATTCGTTACTTCATGCCCTTTTGCTTCAAGCATTTCAACGATTGCTTTTTTGTAATCCGGTCCTGCGTGATCGTTTCCTATGGAGATTTTCATATAATATGTATTAAGTTGTGTGCTGCAAATTTAAATAAAGTAATCTATTCTGATGAATTTAAATCTTGCTTCTTTATTAGATTATTTTATTTAAAATGTACGTACAAAAATGAATGCAACAAACGCTTCTGTAACTATCAGATTAGTATTGAATTAGCAGTTATCAACAATTCTGTTAAATGTATAAATAGCTGTAAATCAATAATAAATTTATATAATAAATGTTAAAAATTTGCATTGTTAATAGCAAAAGTTAATTGCTTGATATTCAGTTAACTTTAAATTAACATACAATGTTCATAACTTTGAATAGAAAATAAGAACTATTTTTTGGTTGTATCGAAAAAAAAAGTAATCCAAAACCCAGTTTTTAAATCCTAATTTAGTTTGATGAATTTTTAGAATAGTTATCAATATTAAAAAGTAGGTTATCAACAAAAAGGAGTAGTGTGAGTTATTTACAAAACCAATAGTTATTCTGTTATCAACCATTGTTAATTAAAATATAAAAACCCTTTAAAACGAATACTTTATCCTAAGATAAGTATGTTAATAACTCCCAATAACATCTTTAAACTTGATTTCAATGCGTTTTAAAATAAATTTATTGCCACTATTAACAAGCTATAATAACAACCAAAAAATAATTTAAATTTAATTTTTCTTTTTGTTTATATTAATATATGTTGACAACTTTCAAAAAAATTAAAGTCAAAAAAATGATTTTAGATTGATTTCAGTTTCAAACAATTTTCAAATTGCTATTCAAATTATCTAAGAGTTCTTGAACTTTTTCAAAATCGTTGAAATGAATTTTGAGTTTGATTCCACCGTATGCGAAACTGCCAAAAGGATCGATGGATACCAACGTTTCATTTTCAAAAAAAAAGTTAATCTCTTCCTGCTCTAGCAAATGCTTTATTACTACAATTTCATGGGAATAATTGAAAATTGCAATGGTTTGAAATTCTTCCATTTTTGATACTTTTTATAAAGATACAACTATTCTGTAAAGTTATATTTTCTTTAAAACTGTGCTCTCTATACTGATAACAGTTTAGTATTTTGTAATTTTATACTTTTAAGAACAGATTTATGAGTAAAAGATTAAGAAAGCCGGTAAAAAAAGGGAAAGATTTCTCTGAAAAAATTATAAAAATATTATCGCAAAGTGCTAATAAAGCATTCAATTATAAACAAATAGGAGCCAAGCTGGAAGTTGATGATACTGAAAGCAGAAATCAAATTATAAAAGATTTGAAGATTCTGGCTTCGCAAAATAAGATTATCGAATCAGAACCGGGAAAATACTTAGTAAAAGCTGAAAGTAAAGAGTATTACGAAGGTAAGATTGACATGACAGGACGCAAAACAGCTTATTTTGTTTGCGCTGATATGGATGAAGATGTATTTATTCCTACAAATAACTTAAACCACGCTTTAGACAAAGACATTGTCAAAGTCTATGTTTATAATCGAAGAAAGGGAAAAAGACCTGAAGGTGAAGTGATTGAAGTTCTAGAAAGACATAAAACTGACTTTGTTGGTGTTATTGACATTCAAGCTAATTTTGCTTTTGTTTCTACCGCAAATCCAAAAATGTATACTGATATTTTTATTCCAAAGGACAAAATTGGCGAGGCGGAGCAAGGCGACGTAGTTTTGGTTCATATCGAAGATTGGCCAGCCAGAGCGGATAGCCCTTTTGGTTCTGTAATAAAAGTGTTAGGGAAACCAGGAGAACACGATACAGAAATCCATGCGATTCTTGCTGAATATGGTTTGCCGTCAGAATTTCCTATTGAAGTAGAAACGTTTGCACAAAAAATTGATACTTCGATAGAAGAAAGTGAAATTGCTAAACGTCGCGACATGCGAGATACATTGACTTTTACCATTGATCCAAAAGATGCGAAGGATTTTGATGATGCACTTTCATTCAAAAAATTAGAAAATGGTAATTACGAAATTGGTATTCACATTGCCGATGTTTCTTATTATTTGCAAGAAGGAACAATCCTGGATGATGAAGCGTATCAAAGAGCAACATCCGTTTATTTAGTGGATAGAGTAGTACCCATGTTACCGGAAGTGTTGTCCAATTTTGCGTGTTCGTTACGTCCAAATGAAGAAAAATATACGTTTTCGGCTATATTTGAAATCACAGAAACGTCTGAAGTGGTGAATCAATGGTTTGGAAGAACCGTTATTTATTCCGATCAGCGTTTTGCTTACGAAGAAGCGCAGTACATCATAGAAACCAAAGACGATGTGATTCCGGAAGAAATTTCGATTACAGGAAGTTCCTATCAAGTTTCAGAAGCAATTGTTGCTGCGACGCTAAAAATGGATGAATTAGCTAAAATTCTTAGAAAAAGAAGAATGGCTGAAGGAGCGATTACTTTTGATAAAGTAGAGGTGAAGTTCAATTTAGATGAAGCCGGAGAGCCTCAAGGCGTTTATTTTAAAGTTTCCAAAGATGCCAATCATTTGATTGAAGAATTCATGCTTTTGGCAAATAAAAAAGTAGCAGAATTCATTGGAAAACAAAAGAAAACTTTCATTTACAGGATTCACGATGAACCAAATGAGGATAAACTTTTTGCGATGCAAGCGGTTATTGCCAAGTTTGGACATAAAATTGATTTTAAACAAGGTTCTATTTCACAAGCTTTGAATAAATTAATGGAAGATGTAAATGGTAAAAAAGAACAAAATCTTATTGATACTTTAGCGATTAGAAGTATGAGTAAAGCCAAATATTCTACAGATAACATTGGACATTACGGCTTAGCTTTTGAATATTATTCTCATTTTACATCGCCAATCCGTCGTTACCCAGATGTAATGGTGCACCGATTGTTGCAGTATTATTTAGACGGAGGAAAATCAGTTGATGAGGAAACGTATGAAACAAAATGTTTGCATTCCTCCACAATGGAAGGTTTAGCAACCAATGCTGAAAGGGATTCTATCAAATACATGCAGGTAAAATACATGCAAGATCATCAGGATCAAGAGTTTTTGGGAGTAATTTCTGGTGTGACTGAATGGGGAATTTATGTAGAAATCATCGAAAACAAATGCGAAGGAATGTGTAGAATTCGAGATATAAAAGACGATTACTACACTTTTGACGAAAAACAATATGCACTAACTGGTGCAACTTCTGGTAAATTATTACAATTAGGAGATGAAATTTACGTTAAAGTAAAAAATGCCGATTTAGTTAAAAAACAATTGGATTTTAATTTTTTAAGAAGAATTGAAGAACCATTAAAATAAAAAAAATGAAGAAATTAGTGATTATTGCTTTTGTATTTTTAAGTCAATTTACAAATGCTCAAGTAACCAGAAACTTAGGTGATTTTGATGAAGTTAAAGTTTTTGATAAAATCAATGTCAAATTAATTGAAGCTTCAGAAAATAAGATTGTTGTAACCGGAGCACGTGCTGACGAAGTAGAAACGGTCAATAAAAATGGCGAATTAAAAATCAGAATGCCTTTTCCACAATTATTGTCCGGTGAAGATATTATGGTTAAATTGTATTTTAAAAACCTCGAAAGCATTGCTGTGAGCGAGGGAAGTTACGTATCCAGTGAAGAAGATTTCAAACAGACGAGCTTAGATTTAAATGCAAAATCTGGAGGAGAAATTAATTTAGATATAGATGTTGACAAAGTAAATGTAAAGGCGAATGCTGGTGGAATAGTTACTTTATCAGGGAAAGCGAAAAATCAAGATGTTGTAATAACTTCTGGAGGAATTTTAAACGCTAAGGATTTAGAGACTTCACAAACTACAATAAGCGTTGCTGCTGGAGGAAAATCTGAAATTCATGCCTCAACATTAGTTGATGCAAAAGTTCGTGCTGGTGGGTCTATATTTATCTACGGTAAACCAAAACAGATTAACAAGGAAGTTTTTATTGGTGGTACTATTTTAGAAAAATAGTAGTACTTTGGTTTAGATTTTAGCGTAATAAATTTAAATTTTTAATGATAAACGACATTTTAGCTGGTATTCCTTGGGGAATTTTCTTGAGTTTTATGATTGGTCCTGTTTTTTTTATTTTACTAGAAACAAGTATTATAAAAGGATTTAGAGCGGCTTTAGTATTTGATTTAGGAGTGGTTTTAGGGGATATTGTTTTTATTGGAATTGCGTATTTAGGTAGTTACCGCTTGATTCAAAGTTTAAAAGATCAACCAGCCCTTTTCATTTTTGGTGGAGTATTAATGTTGGCTTATGGTATAATTTCCTTCATACAGTTAAAAAAAGAACAGAAAATCAATACGGATATTATCGACAAGGAAATTGTAAAAAAAAACTACATAAACCTTTTCATAAAAGGTTTTTTGTTGAATATTATCAATATAGGCGTACTGGGTTTTTGGCTGGCAATCATTATTTCTGTTGGACCAAAATTAGAAATGCAAACTCCTAGAATGATCACTTTTTTTATCGCTGTTATTGGAACTTATTTATTTGTTGATTGTATCAAAATTCTTTTAGCAAAGCAATTGAAAACAAAACTAACACCGGTAAATATTCTAAAAATTAAAAAAGGAATCAGTATAGTAATGATGGTTTTTGGGATGGTTTTAATCACTCAAGGTTGGTTCCCAGAAGAAAAAGAAATGGTTAAAAAAGCATTTGAAAAGATTGATTGATTATTCACACAATTTTATTAATGCTATTTATAAGCATCTAAAAACTCTTTTTATATATTCTTTATTCTTGCTATTTGTCGCGCGGAAGCGTGCATTATTAATTGCTCAAAGTAGTAGGGACGCATCCAGCGTGACAAATTATAAGAATGTTAAATAAGAATTTTTTCTTAAAAATTTGACAAAAAAAAACCTCCAATTATTGCCATTGCGAGGTACGAAGCAATTACACTTACAGAATATAAGATGTGCAACAACTAGGATTGCTTTGTACCTCGCAATGACGTACAAAAAAACCTCCAAATTTCTTTGGAGGTTTTAGAGTTTTGACCGGATCCGAACCCTATATTTACTTAATTTTTCCTAAAAATTAGACATAAAAAAAGAGACACATTTCTGTATCTCTTTTAGAGGCATCGTCCGGATTCGAATCCTATATTTACTTAATTTTTCCTAAAAATTAGACATAAAAAAAGAGACACATTTCTGTATCTCTTTTAGAGGCATCGTCCGGATTCGAATCCTATATTTACTTAATTTTTCCTAAAAATTAGACATAAAAAAAGAGACACATTTCTGTATCTTTTTTAGAGGCATCGTCCGGATTCGAACCCTATATTTACTTAATTTTTCCTAAAAATTAGACACAAAAAAAGAGACACATTTCTGTATCTCTTTTAGAGGCATCGTCCGGATTCGAACCCTATATTTATTTAATTTTTCCTAAAAATTAGACATAAAAAAAGAGACACATTTCTGTATCTCTTTTAGAGGCATCGTCCGGATTTGAACCCTATATTTACTTAATTTTTCCTAAAAATTAGACATAAAAAAAGAGACACATTTCTGTATCTCTTTTAGAGGCATCGTCCGGATTCGAACCGGAGTAGGAGCTTTTGCAGAGCCCAGCCTAGCCACTCGGCCACGACGCCATCGTTGAATGGACGGCAAAAGTACTTAAAAAGATTAATGTTTAAAAGTTTAAAGTTTAAAAGTTTTAAAAAATGTTCAAAATCAACTTCTGTATTCCTCCAATTCAATAGTAACTGCTTCAACATCACCACCAATAGGAGGATTGAGCTTAGAAACTGCTACAATAATTCTGGATATTTCAGGTATTTCTTCAAATATTCTCGTTAAAATTCGGTGTGCCACATGTTCTAGTAAGTCAGAACGAATCGCCATTTCCTCTACAACAATACTATTCAAAAGCACGTAATCAACTGTATCTTTCAAATCATCCGTTATGCTGGATTTTCTAAGATCAGTCTTCACTTCTAAATTTACGGTATAATCAGACCCAATTTTTCCTTCCTCGATCAAGCAACCGTGGTAAGAGTAGGTTCTAATATTTTTAAGTTTTATAATGCCCATTTCTTTATTGTTTTAGTGAGAGTAATCATTTACTGAATTCAGTTCTAAAGAAAACGGTAAACTGTAAACTGAAAACTGTAAACTTTTTTATCTTTGCTAAAATAAAACAAAAAAATGTCAACTGAAGAAAAATCACTCCATTTTATAGAACAAATCATTGAAGACAGTTTATCAAACGGTTTTCCTCAAGATAAATTACGTTTCCGTTTTCCACCAGAACCTAATGGTTATTTACATATTGGTCATGCCAAATCGATCTGCTTGAATTTTGGATTGGGTTTAAAGTACAATGCGCCAGTGAACTTGCGTTTTGACGATACTAATCCCGCCAAAGAAGAGCAGGAATATGTAGATGCCATCAAAGAAGATTTGAAATGGTTGGGATTTAATTGGACGGAGGAATTGTATTCTTCTGATTATTTTCAGCAATTATACGAGTGGGCAATTGTGATGATTAAAAACGGTAAAGCTTATATTGACAGTCAATCGTCAGAAGATATGGCTGCTCAAAAAGGTACGCCTACACAACCAGGAGTTGATGGACCTTATAGAAACCGTTCTATTGAAGAAAACCTTACCTTGTTCGAAGGAATGAAAAATGGTGATTTTCCGGAAGGAAGTCATGTTTTACGTGCCAAAATTGATATGACTTCGACTAATATGTTGATGCGTGATCCATTGATGTACCGTATTTTACATCGTCATCATCACAGGACAGGCAATCAATGGAATATTTATCCAATGTATGATTATGCACACGGTGAAAGTGATTTTATCGAACAAATTTCGCATTCCATTTGCACCTTGGAATTTGTAATGCACAGAGAATTGTACAATTGGTTTTTGGACCAAATTTATGATGATTCAAAAGTAAGACCACATCAATACGAATTTGCTCGTTTGAACTTGAATTATACCGTAATGAGCAAGCGAAAACTGTTGCAATTGGTACAGGAAAATATAGTAAATGGTTGGGATGATCCAAGAATGCCAACTATTTCAGGATTAAGAAGAAGAGGGTATACAGCGAATTCTATTCGTAAATTTTGTGATATTATTGGTGTTGCCAAAAGAGAGAATATCATTGATTTCTCGCTATTGGAATTTTGCTTGCGCGAAGATTTAAATAAATCGGCTCCAAGAGTTATGGCAGTTTTAGATCCAATAAAATTAGTAATCACTAATTATCCTGAAGATAAAGAAGAATGGTTGGAAGCTGAAAATAATCAGGAAGATGAAAGCGCCGGATTTAGAAAAGTTCCTTTTTCTAGAGAATTATTTATTGAAAGAGAAGACTTTTTGGAGGATGCTCCTGCAAAGTTTTTCCGATTGAGTTTAGGTAGAGAAGTACGTCTTAAAAATGCCTATATCATTAAAGGAGAAAGCATTATTAAAGATGCTGCAGGAACTATTACGGAGATTCATGTAACGTATGATGAAGACAGTAGAAGCGGAAGTGGGAGCGAAGCCAGTCAACGTAAAGTGGCTGGGACCTTGCATTGGGTTTCTATACAACATGCGCTGGAAGCTGAAGTTCGTCTCTACGATCGCTTGTTTATTGATGAAGCACCAGACAGTCATAAAGAGAAAAATTTCTTGGAATTTATGAATCCTAGTTCGTTACAAATTGTAAAAGGATTTGTAGAGCCAGGTTTGGCAACAGTTCAAGCTGGGGATAAATTCCAGTTTCAACGTTTGGGTTATTTCAATGTGGATAAAGATTCAGCTGAAGGTAAAATTGTCTTTAATAAAACCGTTGGATTAAAAGATGCCTGGGAAGAAAAAGGAAAAAAAGAAGAAAATTTATTGATGAACACTCAAAAAGAAATCAATAAATATGTTAAGGAAAAAGACGAAAACAATGCCAATTTGATTTTAAATAGCATTGTTGAAAACATAAAAAGTATTGATAATTACAGTTTAATTATTCAAACTATTATTAAAAATATTAAGAATGATAATAATTCGTTGTTGTTTTCAAATATGATCTTACATCATTCCAATAAGGTACAAGTAAAAGATATTGAAGAAGAGGCGTTAACAAAATTATATACGATGTCATTAAAAAGTCAAATGGCAGCCGTTAGAATTTTAGCGATTGAAAATTTACAAAATGATTTGGGTAATTTCAATCTTTTTCAAACTCAACTTTCAGAAATTAAAAAAAATGAAAAAAATGAAAAAGTGTTGCAATTATTAAATGATCTTAAAATTTAATTTATATTTTTTAAATAGATTTTACCAATCAAAAGCTCTCTTTTTAGAGGGCTTTTCTTATTATTGTAATTTCTTATAAAAATACTTTTTTTAATATTTTTTTTCAATCGAAAATGACGTTCATAAATTGATTTTAAGACTGTTTTTTAAAAGAAATGAGAATATATATGGAATTTAAATAAACGTGGAACAGCTCGCTTTTATTTGTTTTTTGTCTTGTAAAATTACACTTTAACGAGTTGTTAACGGCTTGTTATTAATAAATCCGTATCTTTAGTAAAGAAATTTTAAAATCAACAATCATGTCGAATACTACAGGAAATACATTATTAGCTCTTTTGACTGGAGCAATTATTGGAGCTGGAATCGGAATTTTATTTGCGCCGGATAAAGGTTCTAGAACTAGAGGAAAAATTAAAGATGGTTTTGATGATGCTAAGCACGAATTAACAAATAGACTAGATCACGCTTCTGAAGAATTAAGAGACAAGTTCTCTAGTGCAAAATTAGATTTAGAAGAAACCTATGAAGATTTAGTTTCAAATATGAGTCACAAGACTGAAGATGTAATATCTTTTCTAGAAGAAAAATTAGCAGAGCTGAAGAGTCAGAACGCTAGACTTCAAAAATAAATTTTATTTACCTATTGCATTAAATCCTAAAAACTGATCCATGGCTTTTGAAGAACTAAAAGAAAATACCGAAAACATTCAAGAACAAGCTAAAGTGTATATTGAAAGCACTGCAGCTTATTATAAATTATGGGGTTTCAAGGTAGCGATGAAATCAACAACAATGATCATAAAATTTTCATTGGTTTTATTGTGTTTCAGTATGGTTTTATTGTTTTGTTCTGTAGCAGCAGCATTAGCTATTGGTATTGCCTTAGGTAGTTATGCTTTGGGATTTTTAATAGTTGGTGGTATTTATCTTGTCATAACAGGAATTCTATTTTCTATAAAAGATAAAATCGTTGAAGGACCAATTTTAGAGAAATTTTCAGAAATCTTTTTTAACGACTAACTTATGGAAAGCAAAAAATATTCTTCGTACGCTCAAATTGAAAGAGAACTTGAAATTTTAAAGATTGAAAAAGAAATTAGCTATCAAAAATTGGCTTATGGTTTTCAAAAAACGAAAGAAAGCATAACGCCCATGAATCTTGTAAGTGGAGTTGTAGGTTCTTCGTTAACTGCATTTTCAGGCTCCTATGGAACGATCTTAAACATTGCTTTACCCTTTGTGATCAAATGGATTAAAAAAATAAAAAGAGGCAATTAAGCCTCTTTTTTTATGATTTAAGTAACTATTCTTCTGAATCTGAAGGTTCAGGCTCCTCGGGCAATTCAATAGCATTTGCTCTTCTCGAATTCCCTTTTCCATTAGTTTTTTTCATCATTTCACCTACTTGGTTGGAAGCGCTAAAGGATGCAATCATGTTATTAAGCATGTCACTTCCGGCTTGTGGAGAGTTCGGTAATAATATCAAATTAGAATTAGCATCAGCACCGATAGCTTGCAGCGTATCATAATGTTGTGTTACTACAATTAATGCTGAAGCTTCCTGAGAATTGATTCCAACTCTGTTCAAAACATCCACACTTTCTACTAAACCTTTGGCAATTTCTCTTCTTTGGTTCGCAATACCTTGTCCTTGTAAACGTTTGCTTTCCGCTTCAGCTTCGGCTTTAGCTACAATTCTAATTCTAGATGCTTCTGCTTCAAATTCAGCTACTGTTTTTTCTCTGTCAGCAGCATTTATTCTGTTCATCGCATTTTTCACTTGAATGTCTGGATCGATATCCGTTACCAAAGTATTGATAATCGTGTACCCATAAGTGGTCATGGCTTCGTTCAATTCTCTTTTTACCGCAATGGCAATATCATCTTTTCTTTCAAAAACATCATCCAGTTTTAATTTTGGAACTTCGGCACGTACGACATCAAATACATAAGAAGTAATTTGATCGTGAGGATATTCCAGTTTATAAAAAGCGTCATAAACTGTTTCTTTGATAACCATAAATTGAACCGAAACTTTAAGCTTTACAAAAACGTTGTCTTTTGTTTTTGTTTCGATAATAACATCTAATTGTTGAATTTTTAGATTAACGCGTCCTGCAATTCTGTCGATCAACGGAATTTTCAAATGTAAACCAGATTGTCTGATGCTTAAAAATTTTCCAAATCGCTCTACAACAACAGCAGTTTGTTGTTTTACTGTAAAGAAAGACGATAGTAAAATAAAGAAACCAAAGACCAGTAAGATAATTAATGCAATATCCATATTGTTTTTTATTATTAGTTAAAATTTATCTCACAATTTACAAAAAAACTTTAGGTTTGTCTTTGTAAATTTCAATTATATGAAAAAGATAACACTTGCTTTATTTTTTGTTTTACTATCGATAACGGCATTTTCGCAATATAAATACCGAGATTCAAATAGAATCGGAATCAGTTTTGGAGTTAATCAATTTACCTTAAACACAAATAATTTTGAAACAAAGCCTGATATGGGTTGGAACGCAGGACTTTCCATGCGAGGAAATTTCTATAATAATTGGGATATGGTTTATGCCATTCAATTTAGTGAAAACAACTTTTCTGTTGCAACAAATACTTTGACTTTAACTAATGAAGCTGTAAATTATAAATTGGCTTCCGCCCAAATTTCGCTACAAGCAAGTTTAAAAATTATCGAAAGTCATTTGAGTATTGAGTTTGGACCGATAGTTCAAGTCAATGGAAAATTAAACTTAGATAACGCTGATGAAAACAATGTCATTTCTGGTACAACGTTGCTAGCCAAAGATATTAGGGAGATTTCAAATTTTAATTTTTATCCAACAGTTGGAATCACATTTGGAGTGCGTCATTTTAGAGCTAATGTTTCGTATCAATACGGAGTAAATAACATTTTGGAAAACTTGAACAACAAAAATTTAGGAGTCAATTTTAAAGGAAATCCAGGGATACTAAATGGGAATTTGATTATTTATTTATAACCAATTACTTAATGAATAAAGTTAGAAGGCTCAAAGTTTACTTAATGAAGTGAACTTTGAGCCTTCTTTGTGAAGTTTGTGTTTAAAAACTATAAAGTAGCTATTGCTTTTTGAATTCTGCTAATCGTTTCGTCTTTTCCAATTACTTCAACGATATCAAATAGGTGAGGGCCTTTAAGCGCGCCAACCAAACTCAAACGAAACGGTTGCATTACTTTTCCCATTCCAATTTCGTTTTTTGTCATCCAATCTTTGACAATCGTTTCGATATTTACAGAAGTGAAATCAGGAATTTCCTCCACAACAGAAATTAATTCCTGCATTAATGCCGGTGTTTCTGCTTTCCAGTTTTTGCTAGCTTTTTCATCGTACGCAGTTGGAGCCACAAAAAAGAAATCACTCATTTCCCAAAATTCAGAAACAAAATGTGCGCGTTCTTTGATTAAAGAAACGATTTTTATAAGTTTTTCATCTGTCGTATCGAGCGCAGTCGAGATACCCTTTTCATTCAAAATAGGAGCATAGGCTTTCGCCAAAGTGGCGTCTTCTTGCTTGATTAAATACTGGTGATTGAACCATTTGTTTTTTTCAGGATCAAATTTAGCTCCAGATTTATGAACTCTGTTCAAGTCAAATGATGCCACTAATTCTTCCAAAGAAAATAATTCTTTTTCTGTTCCGTCATTCCAACCTAATAAAGCCAGGAAGTTGATAACTGCTTCAGGGAAAAATCCTTTTTCTCTGTATCCCGACGATTTTGTCATGCTGGAAGCATCGGTCCAGTCTAATGGAAATACAGGAAATCCCATTTTATCACCATCTCGTTTAGACAGTTTTCCGTTTCCTACAGGTTTCATAATCAATGGTAAATGTGCAAACTCAGGCGCTTCCCAACCAAATGCTCTGTACAATAAAACGTGTAAAGGCATCGATGGCAACCATTCTTCACCACGAATTACATGTGATGTTTCCATTAAATGATCATCCACAATATTAGCCAAATGGTAGGTTGGCATTCCGTCACTTTTGAACAATACTTTATCGTCTAAAAGGCTTGTTTCAAATTTTACATCACCACGAATAATGTCATGCAAATGCAAGGTTTCATTCACCGGAGTTTTAAAACGGATGACATAATGCTCGCCAGCAGCAATTCTTTTAGCAGTTTCATCTCCTGAAATTACTAGAGAAGTATCTAGTTTTTCTCTGTTGGTGTGATTGTATATAAAGGTTTTTCCTTGTTCTTCTTCTATTTTTCGTGCTGCCTCCAAAGCTTCGGCAGTATCAAAAGCATAATAGGCGTTACCGGAATTGATTAATTCAGCTGCATATTGTTGGTACAACTCTTTTCTTTCGCTTTGACGGTATGGACCAAATTTTTCGTTTTTACCAATAGTCTCATCTGGCGCAATTCCTAACCATTCCAGTGCTTCCATGATGTATGCTTCGGCGCCTGGAACAAAACGGTTTTGGTCTGTATCTTCAATTCTTAGGAAGAAAACGCCGTTGTTTTTTTTGGCAAACAAATAATTGAATAATGCGGTACGCACTCCGCCAATATGTAAAGGTCCAGTTGGACTTGGTGCAAAACGCACCCGAACTTGTTTAGACATTGCTGTAAATTTTTTGCGAAGATACAAATTCGATTTCTCATGTTATTATCTGAAAATGAGATAATGTAAGATTAATGAGTTTGATGATTTTTAACATTTCTTTATTCATATAAATTATTACTTTTATTGGTTACAAAAACAAAGCATACATTTTGGAAAATCAGCAATTTATATATCAAAAATTAGAAGCTTTCATCAGAAAGTTTTATACCAACGAATTGATACGAGGAACTATTTTCTTTATCGGTTTAGGACTGTTGTATTTTCTACTTACACTTTTTGTAGAATATTTTCTTTGGCTCAAGCCAATGGGAAGAACCATTTTATTTTGGACTTTCATAGGAGTAGAAGTCTATTTGTTGTTCCGTTTTATTTTGTTTCCCATTTTTAAATTATTCAAACTCCAGAAAGGCATCGATTACAATCAGGCTTCCGCAATTATTGGAAATCATTTTACGGAAGTGAGTGACAAGCTGACTAACTTTTTACAATTGGCAGATTCTGATATCCATCAGAATAAATCGGAATTATTAGCCGCTTCGATTGAACAAAAAGCCAATGCGTTGCAACCAATCCCTTTTGGGAATGCTATAAACTATAATGGAAACAGAAAGTATTTTCCTTTGGCATTAATTCCAATGCTTTTATTTGCTTTCTTTTATTTTTCTGGAAACAGCAGCATGATTTCTCAAAGTTTGAATAGAGTAGTGCATTTCAATTCGGCTTTTCTGCCACCGGCTCCTTTTAAATTCGTAGTTCTAAATTCGAATTTGCAAACCGAACAAGGAAAAGATTTTATCCTTCGAATTAAAACCGAAGGAAAAATAGTTCCTGAGAATGCGATGATTTTCATTGATGATGAAAGTTATTTCATGGAATCGAGTAAAGCGGGAGAGTTTCAGTTTAAGATCGCAAAACCTTCAGAAAGCATTTTGTTCCACGTGGAGGGAAATGCTATTGCTTCGCCAGATTATGAATTGAAAGTAATAACTGTTCCTTCGATAGCTAATTTTGAAATGCAGTTGAACTTTCCGTCGTATTTGAATAAAAAGCCAGAAACCATCAAAGGAACAGGAAATGCGGTTATTCCAGAAGGAACACGTGTGACTTGGAAAATGATTACACAAGCTACTGAAAATGTAATGTGGCTCGACGGAATTACTAAAGCTACTTTTTCTAAAGCAGAAAACACCTTTATTTTATCTAAAAACATACTTCAAAACACAGATTATCAAATTCTTACTTCGAACGATAAGGTAAAAAACTACGAAAAACTCAATTATCAGCTTACAATTGTCAAAGATCAGTTTCCAATGATCAATGTGAACCATGCACCGGATAGTTTGAAGGTCGCTAAGAACTATGTTTTAGGTCAAATTTCCGATGATTATGGTTTGTCTAAACTTCAGATTGTGTATTACGAAAGAGAGAAACCACAAACTGCTAAACGTGGAACAATTGCTATTAAGAAAAGTGCTTTTGACCAGTTTGTGTTTTCGTTCCCAAGCAATCTTCCGGTAGAGCAAGGTGTGTCTTATGATTATTATTTTGAAGTTTTTGACAACGATGCCACCCATAATTTTAAAAGTACGAAGTCTTCGGTTTTCTCTAATCGTGTTGCTACAGATGAAGAAAAGGAAGATCAAATTTTGCAACAGCAAAATGATAACATCAACAGTTTAGAAAAGTCTTTAAAAAATCAGGATAAGCAAATTTCTGAAATGGAGAAGTTGCAAAAAACTGGAAAAGAGAAAGAAAATCTGGATTTCAAAGATCAGCAAAAAGTAAATGATTTCATCAAACGTCAAATGAAACAGGATGAGATGATGAAGGAATTTACTAAAAAAATGAACGATAATCTGGAGCAATTCAAAACGGATAAAAAGGATGAATTAAAAGATGAGCTTCAAAAACGAATGGATAAAGCCGAAAAGGAATTGGAGAAAAACCAAAAGCTTTTATACGAGTTGAAAGACCTGAACGATAAAATTCAGAATGAAGAGTTGTTGACTAAGTTAGATAAATTCAAACAAAATAGTAAAAACCAAACTAAGAATTTAGAACAGTTGGTAGAGTTGACCAAGAGGTTTTATGTAGAAAAGAAAGCAGAGCAATTAGGAGATAAACTGGATAAGCTTTCTGAAAAACAAGATAAATTATCTAATGATGAAAAGGAAAACAAACTAGATAAACAAGAAGGTATAAATTCTGAGTTTAATAAAATTCAAGAAGATTTAAATGATTTGGAAAAAGAAAATCAGGAATTAAAATCACCTTTAGATATTCCTAATGATGATGCTAAAGAAAAAAGTATTGATGAAGATCTAAAGAAAGCATCTGAGGAATTGAAGAAAGACAAAAAAGACAAAGCTAAGCCAAATCAAAAAAGCGCTTCCAAAAAGATGAAAGAGATGGCGCAAAAAATGTCTGAAAGCATGGCAGAAGGTGAGATGGAACAGTTGCAGGAAGATGTTGCCATGTTGCGACAAGTATTAGATAACTTATTGGCTTTTTCTTTGTCGCAGGAAGACTTAATGAATCAGTTCAAAAAACACAAATCAGGTTCTCCGGCTTTTAATAAAAACATCAAAATTCAGCAAGATTTAAAACAACAGTTCAAGCATGTTGACGATAGTTTATTTGCTATGTCGTTGCGCAATCCAAAAATAGCAGAGGAAATTACTAAGGAAATTGGAAATGTGATTTATAACGTCGATAAATCTTTGTCCAGTTTAACCGATGCTCAAGTTCCAAAAGGGTTGTCGCATCAGCAATACACCATTTCAGCAGCTAACAAATTAGCAGATTTTCTAAGTGACATGCTTAACAATATGCAAATGCAAATGTCGGGAATGAGTTCCGGAAAACCAAAACCAGGTCAAGGTCAAGGAATGCAATTACCGGATATTATTAAAAAGCAAGAAGGATTGGGTGAGAAAATGAAAGACGGAATTAAAAAAGAGGAGAAACCTGGCGAAGGTCAAAAAGGACAAAATGGCAAGCAAGGTAAACCTGGAGAATCAGGTCAAGAGGGTGATGGTGGCGAAGGTGATGCGCAAGCTATTTTGGAAATTTATAAAGAGCAAAAGCAATTACGTGAAGCCTTACAAAATGAATTGAACAAACAAGGATTGGGCGGTAACGGACAAAGTGCTTTGGAACAGATGAAGCAAATCGAAAAACAATTATTGAACAAAGGTTTTAAGAATGAAACGCTTCAAAAGATACTGAATGTGAAACAGGAATTATTGAAGTTGAATTCGGCTATTCAGCAACAAGGAGAGGAAAATAAACGTCAATCTGAAACCAATAAAAAGGAGTTTAATAATCAATCTAATGCGTTGCCAGCTGCTTTATTAGATTATTTGAATAGCATAGAAATATTAAATAGACAATCCTTACCTTTGCGCTCGAATTTTAATCAAAAGGTTCAAGAATATTTTAATAAAAAATGATCAATTTTAATTACGAAACCGACTTTAATTTAGACAACGAGGAAGCAACTGCTGCTTGGTTGGGAAATGTTATTGTATCGGAAAACAAGAAAGAAGGGGAGATAAATTACATCTTTTGTGATGATGAATATCTACATAAAATCAATGTGGAATATCTCGATCATGATACACTAACGGATATTATCAGTTTTGATTATTCTATGGGTAATGAATTGCACGGAGATATTTTTGTTTCTGTCGAAAGAGTGAAAGACAATGCAGCTGACTTTAACGTTTCATTCGAGGAAGAATTGAAGCGTGTATTGGTTCATGGGATCCTCCACTATTGTGGTTACAAAGACAAAGGTGAAGCCGAAGAGTTTTTAATGCGTTCTAAAGAAGATGAAAAAATCGCTATGTTTCACGTGGAACAATAGATTTCGGATTGTAGATTAACGAATGCAGATTTTAGATTTGTTTCATGTGAAACACATTTAACTCTATAATCGTACTCAAGTTATTGTTTCACGTGGAACAGTCACTTTTTGATTTTTATTTACACCTGTAGATCTTGAATCAAACCTATTTGTTTCACGTGGAACAAAACCAATTAACACAAGAAAAGATTTAGAGATTAGGTGTAAATCTGAAATCTGAAATCAAAAATTTAAAATCAAAAATCAAATGTTTCAAAATGAATATGATGTGATTGTTGTGGGCGCAGGACATGCGGGTTCTGAGGCTGCTGCTGCTGCTGCAAATTTGGGGTCCAAAACTTTATTGGTAACCATGAGTTTGCAGAATATAGCCCAGATGTCATGCAATCCAGCGATGGGCGGAATTGCCAAAGGACAAATTGTGCGTGAGATTGATGCGCTTGGTGGATACTCGGGAATTGTTTCGGATAGGACTGCAATTCAGTTCAAGATGCTGAACAAATCTAAAGGTCCAGCAATGTGGTCGCCACGAGTTCAAAGTGATCGAATGCGTTTTGCTGAGGAGTGGAGAATGATGTTGGAGGGAACTCCAAATCTTGATTTTTATCAGGAGATGGTGAAAGGGTTGATAATTGAAAACGGAAAAGTATTAGGTATAAAAACCTCTCTTGGTCTTGAAATTCGTTCCAAATCAGTTGTGCTAACGAATGGAACATTTCTAAATGGATTGATTCATATTGGAGAAAAACAATTTGGAGGAGGAAGAGCAGGCGAGAGTGCTTCGCATGGAGTTACCGAAGATCTAGTCGCTGCTGGTTTTGAATCAGGCCGAATGAAAACAGGAACACCTCCAAGAGTGGATGGACGTTCTTTGGATTATTCCAAAATGAACGAAGAAAAAGGAGATGCTAAACCGGATAAGTTTTCTTATTCGGATGTAACTACTCCATTAATTCATCAGAGATCGTGTCATATGACGTATACTTCTTTGGATGTTCACGATATTTTGAGAGAAGGTTTTGATCGTTCGCCAATGTTTAATGGAAGAATAAAAAGTATTGGACCAAGATATTGTCCTTCGATTGAAGATAAAATCAATCGTTTTGCTGATAAAGAAAGACACCAACTATTTGTAGAACCAGAAGGATGGAACACGTGCGAGGTTTATGTAAATGGATTTTCCACTTCGCTTCCTGAGGATATTCAATTCAAAGCGTTAAGTTCTGTTGCGGGATTTGAAAAAGTAAAATTCTTTCGCCCCGGTTATGCCATTGAATACGATTATTTTCCGCCGACACAATTGAAACACACTTTGGAAACAAAATTAGTTGAAGGATTGTATTTCGCTGGACAAATAAACGGAACTACTGGATATGAAGAAGCGGCTTCTCAAGGATTAATGGCTGGAATAAATGCGCATTTAAAAGTACATGAAAAAGCGCCATTAATCTTAAAAAGAGACGAAGCCTATATTGGAGTTTTAATTGATGATTTAATCACGAAAGGAACAGAAGAGCCTTATCGAATGTTTACGTCACGAGCAGAATACAGAACGTTGTTACGTCAGGATAATGCCGATTTCAGATTAACTCCAATGTCGCATGAAATTGGTTTGGCTTCTGAAGCGCGTTTGCGTAGAATGGAACACAAATTAAATGAATCTGAAAAAATGGTGGCTTTCTTCAAAGAAACGAGCGTTTCTGTTGCGGAAGCAAATCCTATTTTAGAATCAAAAGATACGGCGCTCATCACACAAGGGGATAAAATGTTCAAAGTGTTTTCTCGTCCGCAAATTGATTTGGAAGACATCATGAAGTTTGAAAAGGTTGTAGATTATATTGCAAACAATCAAGTGGATCAAGAAATTCTGGAACAAGCCGAAATTCAAGTAAAGTATTCAGGTTATATCGAAAAAGAAAGAAACAATGCAGATAAATTGCTTCGATTGGAAGATGTAAAAATCCCTGAGAATTTTGATTATGAAAAAATCAAATCCATGTCCATTGAAGCAAAACAAAAATTAAGCAAGATTCGACCAGTAACAATTTCTCAAGCATCAAGAATTAGTGGAGTTTCTCCAAGTGATGTTTCGGTATTGTTGATTTATATGGGACGTTGAGAAAGTGGTCAGTAATCAGTCGCAGTGTTCAGTAAAAAAATGAATACTCAACGATACGTTCCACGTGAAACAAAATTAAATTTGTATTATATATAAAGGGATTCAGCTGCAAACTGCGACTGGAAACTGAAAACTAACAATATGGACATTTCAAACCAACAGCCTTTTTTAACCGTTAAAGATTATTCTGTTTCTCAGGAAATTTTCGACTTATATCATGATGTCAAATTTGACATGCTGATTACGTCTCCACAACCGAGTTTAGAAAATTTAGGAAAGTATTACGAAAGTGTGGATTATATTTCGCACACGGATAGTAAAAGGTCTTTATTTGAAAAAGCCTATCATTTTGTAAAAAGCATTGCGCTTAAAAATAAGTTGAGTTTAATCAATTCATTGCAACCGAATAAAGGAAGTATTTTAGACATTGGTGCAGGAACTGGAGATTTTTTATCTGTGGCCAAAGATAACGGTTGGCACACGATAGGAGTGGAGCCAAGCGAAAAAGCAAAAGCGATTGCGAAAAAGAAAGGGGTTTCCTTTGTTGGAGAAACCAGCGAACTAGACAGCCATTCTTTTGATGTGATTTCGATGTGGCATGTTTTAGAACACGTTCCAAATTTGGAAAACCAAATCAAGGAATTGAAACGATTATTAAAACCCGAAGGGACTTTAATTATTGCCGTTCCAAATTTCAAATCGTTTGACGCAAAACATTACGGAAAGTTTTGGGCCGCTTATGATGTGCCGATTCATTTTTGGCATTTTTCTAAAACGGCTATAAAAATGCTTTTCGAAAAAGAAGCAATGAGTTTAGAAAAAGTGCTTCCTATGAAATTCGACTCATTTTACGTGAGCTTACTTTCGGAAAAATACAAAACCGGAAAAATGAATTATATAAAAGCCTTTTTTGTCGGATTGCAGTCGAATTGGGAAGCGAAGAAGAATTTTGAGTATTCTTCACACATTTACATCCTAAAAAACAATCAAAAATCATTTTAAGCTAATTTAAGCGCATTTTTTAATGAAATTGAATGTGATTGTCGGACTTTTAAACTAATTGGTTTATTTAAAAGATATGAAGGTCGTTTTTAATAGACATACATTATACATTCAATAATTATAATAATAAAATCTTATATCATAAAAAAGTAGCATTTTTAAAACTTTATGTCAATACTATCTATTTTTTTATATTTTTGTCACCAATACTTAAATATTAGAAATTAACCAAAATGAAATCGAAGATTCACGAATACCAAAAAAGAAATATTAAAAATATGAGTACAAAAGCATTAGTAATTATCGCATTATCAATTTCTCTATTTGCTTGCAACAAACCAGCCGAAGCAGCTAAAGAAGTAAAAACAGCTTACGTAGACACTTCTGAATTAATGAAAGAATATACAGAGGCAAAAGACCTTGAAGCAAAATACAAAACCAAAGCAGAGGAAAAAGGCAGACAGCTAGAAGCAGAAATCGCAAGGTTTAAACAAGAAGCAGCCAGTTTTCAATCGCAAGCACAAGCGAATGGTCAAGAATGGGCGCAAAAAAAAGGAGCTGAATTGCAAAAAAGAGAACAACAATTAGGATATGCACAACAAGTATTATCTCAGGAATTACAGGTTGAAAGTGGAAAAGAAATGGATTCTTTAGTAAGTGGTGTGAAAAAATTCATCAAAGCGTACGGAAAAGAAAAAGGATATGCCTACATCTATGGAACAGGTGACGCAGCATCAATATTATACGCTGAAGATAAATTTGATATCACAAAAGAAATCATTAAAGGCTTGAACGATAAATACAAAGCACCTGCTAAAACAGAAGAAAAAGCAGAAGCTAAGAAATAATTTATTTTCTATTAATTCAAAAAATTGCCTTCGTCTATCTTTAGATTGAAGGCTTTTTTTTTGAAGCTATTTACTTCGTCAGTTCGCTTCGCTCGTGTCCCGCTATACACTGTAATCTCTTGGTTAGCAATTGTTTTTTCTACACCATAAAAGGAGCTTCTTGCAGTCGCTCTTTTCTGGCTAGAAAAAAATCACTTGCCAAACCTCGAGGATTTCCGTTGCTATCGTGGCTAAAAAAACCAAATCAGCAGACAAATAGTTTAGTAAACTATAAAATGTATTCCTAAAATTCAATACTTTAGCTTCATATATACACGCCTAATGCAAACTATCTCAGAAGCCGCCGCTTACACCTTACGATTCATCAATCAAACCCAACGATCTGTTTTCCTCACCGGCAAAGCAGGAACGGGAAAAACCACCCTTTTACGGGAAATTATTCAAACCACACACAAGAACACAGTTGTTGTGGCGCCTACGGGAATCGCTGCGTTGAACGCAGGTGGTGTCACGATTCACTCGATGTTTCAGCTGCCTTTTGGCGGATTTATTCCGGATAATTCTTCGCCTCAATTTTCTGAAAGCACCAAGTTTGAAACCAAAGCTACGTTGCGCAGGCATTTCAAAATGAGTGGTTTAAAGAAATCGGTGATTCGAAATATGGAATTGTTGATTATAGATGAAGTCAGTATGCTTCGTGCTGATTTACTGGATGCTATGGATTACATGATGCAATCAGTACGTAAAAGAAATACTCCTTTTGGCGGTGTTCAAGTCTTGTATATTGGCGATTTATTGCAGTTGCCTCCGGTAATTCGGGATGAGGAATGGCGCACGCTGAAAACCTATTACAAAGGAAAATTCTTTTTCCATTCGCATGTGGTGCAGCAAAATCCGCCTTTGTATATTGAATTGTCCAAGATTTTTCGCCAGACCGATGATACGTTTATTTCGGTATTGAATAATCTGCGCAACAACCAGATTTCGCAACAAGACATTCAAACGTTGAACCAATACGTAAAACCCGATTTTGATTTAAAAGCAAATAAAGGATACATCACATTAACCACGCACAACAACAAAGCTGATTCCATGAATGCTCAGGCTTTACAAGATCTGGAAGGAAAATTAGTATCCTATAATCCTGCAATAACAGGTGATTTTCCAGATAAAATTTTCCCCGTGGAACAAGAGTTGAAGTTAAAAGTAGGTGCGCAAATCATGTTTGTGAAAAATGATCTTTCGTTTGACAAGCACTATTTTAACGGAAAAATGGGAATTATCAAATCATTGGGAAGCCAAGAAATTTTGGTTCATTTTCCCGAAGAAAACAAAACCATAGAAGTCGAAAAATACGAATGGCAAAACATTCGCTACAAGGTAGATCAAACCACAAAGGAAATAGAAGAGGAGGTTTTAGGCACCTTTGTGCATTACCCCATAAAATTAGCTTGGGCCATTACGGTGCATAAAAGCCAAGGATTAACATTTGACAAAGCTGCGCTTGATGTTTCCCAAGTTTTTCTGCCGGGTCAAGCATATGTCGCATTGTCGCGTTTGCGTTCGTTAGAAGGGCTTATTTTGCTCTCTCCGTTGCGCATGAATGGCATTTCAAACGATCAGGATGTGATGGATTATGCGTTGAACAAAGCATCGGATTCGTTTTTAGCCAATGCGTTGCATTTTGAAACTAAAAATTTCATTCATAACTATTTAGTCAACACGTTTGATTGGAGTGACTTAGCGCAAGAGTGGCGCAATCACCGATTCAGTTACAACGAAAGCTCTGAAGTTTCAGGAAAATCCAAACATGCGGTTTGGGCAAAAAAGCAAGCGGAACAAGTAGATCAGCTTTTGGATCCATCCAGAAAATTCATTTCGCAATTGAACAAGCTTTTTGCTCCTGAAACAGTTGATTTAAATCATGTTTCGGAACGGATTCAAGCGGCTTTTAGTTATTTCTTGAAGCCAATGGATGACTTGGTTTTTGAAATTCTTTGGAAAATCGAAGAAGTAAAACGCATCAAAAAAGCAAAGATGTTTTATGAGGAATTGATTGTTTTGGAAGAGGTACAAACCAAAGCCGTATTGCGATTAATGAAAGCCAAATTATTGATAGAAACCGTTGTGGCTGGAGAAACCATTTCGAAAGAAAAACTTACCTCTTCAGAAATTAAGTCCTACATCAGCCGTAAAACGGAAGCGATTCAAAATCAATTCAAAGAACTAAACATTACCTTGATTGATGACGAAAAAGATGCGGAGCGCTATACTTCGAAAAAGGCAAAAACAACTGTACCAAAGAAATCTACCGTTCAGGAAACGTATGAACTATGGGTCGAAAAGAAGTCTATTGATGACATTGCGACCATCAGAATGTTGACCAAACAAACTATTTATTCGCATTTCGTCAAGTTGATACAAACCAAAGCAGTATCCATTTCAGCTGTTTTGCCTGCGGATAAGCTACAGGATTTGGCAGATGCTTTTGCTGGATACCGCGAAGAATCTCTCAATGCCTTAATGGAAAAACACGGACAAAAATTCTCCTGGGAAGAAGCGAGGATGTACAAAGCGAGTTTGAATTAAAATGATGGGGGTTTTACAAATGATTTTTTATCGATGTAAAAACGATGTTTTTGTAAGAATATTTAATTTTTTTTGAATAAAATATAGTGACACAAATCTTCTTTTATCTACCGAATAGTGGGCATATAATCGCTATAAATAAGTGAGTATGTATAAATTTGTTGCCATTTTAACTTAATACACAAATTAATAAGAATTTATAAGTATCAAAAATAATTTTAAAACCAACAAAAAAGCTATGACAAAGACAATTTTAATTTTTACACTATTATTTAATTTAATTTCTTGTGCTAAAACAACCAAAATTGAATCCCTAAAAAATGAAACTGAAATTATAAAAAATAATGTTGAACAAGAAAATAATGAAATAACAATTAAATATTCAACTCCAATTAAAGGTTATAATGTATCTGTAAAATGGCTGATTAGAGGAAAACTTGAAGTACAATGGTCAGAAAAATTTAGCGGTCCCGCAATATTAACTTTTGAAAACATAGATACTAAAGAAGAATCTTGGGTTTTACATCCTGAGTTTACAATAGACATTAATGAAGAAAATTTAAAATATCTTACTTTTAAAAATGGTGAATTTGTAAAAAACCAAAGTTTTACACAAATCTCTAAATATACAAAACCAAAACTTGAAAAAGTTGGAACTACGCACAAAGAAGAAGATGACTTAGGATACACATACATTCCTTTCTTTTTTCAAGATGTTGATTTTGATGGTATAGACGAACTTATTTTAACCTATGCCACAACTTATGAGAAAGGTGGTTCTCAAAATAAAATATTCAAAAGTCCTGGCTATGACAGTTTAGAATTTAGTGAAATGACAAATGAACCCTACACTAATTTTTCTGGATTTTACCAAGGTAATCCAAGTGCAGACGCATATAGCTATACGACTATAGATTACAAAAACAAAACTATAACTCATCACGGATTATCAGGTGCAGGAGGTTCTGGCTCAATAATTTATGAATTTAAAAAATCACAAACCGAAGATGATTATCAATTATTTAAAAAAACTGATACTAACAACTATGAAAATTGGGAAATAAATGAAACTACTATATACAAATATGATAATTATGGTAAAATTATAAATGTAGATAAAACAAAAACAACGAATGGCTAACAGTCCACTCTGGTGCTCGTTTGCAACGAGTACCTCCTTTCATTTAAAACACCAGATGTAGCGTTTGCAACGCGGCCATTGCATCCGTTTATCACGTCTTCCATTAATATATTATTTACTACACAAATTGATTGTGAAATGACTTAAAAACCACAATATATCTTGTGTTATGCAACTTCCTAGCCCAGATAGAAGTGAAAATCCTTATGCGCCAGGTTTTGGCGTATAAGATTGTAACGAATAGCTGGAATAAGCTCCTAAAAAAAATCCCCAATCAGCGTTTACTTTTTGGGGATTGATATATCAAGAATATTGTATATTTTTATAAGGATTGAATCAGAATCCAAGCTTCGGGATTGTGCTTTTCATTGATTTCTTTTTTGGCTTTCTCCGCTTCCGCAAAAGTAGCGTAGCTTCCGTATAACACCGGAAAATATCCGTTTTTGTTAGGAGCGATGCGTTTGGCATCATATCCTAAGCGGCTTAAAATGCGCAACGTTTTGTTAGCGTTTTTCTCTTCTCTATAAACACCTGCCATAATGTGGTACGGCATTTTTATTTCGGCAGTCGACTTTACAGCGAGAGTTACCGCTGGAACGGGACTTTCGATAAAGAATGTAGCTTCTTGAATCTTGTTTTGAACTTGTTTTTGAACGGCAGTTTTAACCAGCATCGTTTCTGAGGCAATTTGGTTTTGGTACATTGGATAACCCACACTTCCTGCAATTCCTAATCCCAATACAAAAATAGCGGCGTATTTTAAATAGGAATTGGCTGATTTGGTTTCCTCAGGAACCAAAGTGAAGATTGCTTTTTCTTCAATTGCTGCTACTTCTTTTTCAAAGATTTCTCTTTTTACCAATGGTGAAACAAAAGGAGCTAATCCAAAAGAACTTGTCAAATAATTGGTTTGATCGTACGGAGTGAAAACAATGTTTTTATCCGCGTTCAAACGAAGATCTCCAATATTTTTTATAGAAAAAAGTTCGTTTTCTTCTAAGGCTTTTTTCCACGTGAAAACTTCGTATTCAATTGCACTAACAGTATATTCATAAGATGTTTTCTCCGCTAAAGCGATATGATTGGCTAATAAACCATCATTGTTCTTTAGATTCGCATTGAAAGCAATCATTTTTTTGGGAGGAGAAAACGAATTCGAGCTTTCGTTTAGTTTAGCCGATTGAATTTCGGTCAAAAAAGCCCCGAAACCCGGAACGGTTACACATTGATAACGGTATAAAAGCTGCGCGATGTATAGTTCGATTTTCATACTTACAAAGTTATACAACCAAAATAGTTATCAAAATTTTATTCACAATTTTTATTAACAATCCGCATAAAAATTTATACATTTCACCTTCAAATAATTAGCATGAAAGAGCAGGATTTATTTTATTTATTGGCATTGCAAAGAATAGAAGGCGTGGGCGACATTATGGCCAAAAAACTGCTGAATCATTTTGGCTCTGCAGAAGCTGTTTTTACTACAAAGGCTTCACAACTTGCTGGAATTGATGGAGTGGGTTCCATTTTGCTGAAAAATTTAAAAGACAAATCGGTTTTTGATAAAGCAACGTTGGAGCTCGAATTTATAAAAAACAATGAAATTAATGTTGCCTATTTTCAAGACGAAAATTATCCTGAACGACTGAAACATTGTATTGATGGACCACTTTTATTATTCACCTCCGGGAATATTAATTTAAAAAACAGAAGAATCATCAGCATTGTAGGAACGCGCCAAATTACCTCATACGGAATGGAGTTTTGTAGAAAGCTGATTGAAGATTTAGCGCCACTCGATCCCATAATCGTAAGCGGTTTTGCCTATGGTGTCGATATTGTGGCGCATCAATTGGCAATGGAACATAATTTACAAACGATAGGCGTGGTGGCCCATGGTTTGAACCAAATATACCCGAAAACCCATAAAAAATATGTAGCTAAAGTGGAAGAAAACGGCGGTTTTATGACGGAGTTTTGGAGTTCCTCGAATCCAGATAAAGAAAATTTCGTTAGAAGAAACCGCATCGTAGCGGGAATGAGTGAAGCAACGATTGTCATTGAATCTGCTGATCGTGGTGGCTCATTAATCACAGCAAATATGGCGAATGATTACAACCGTGATGTTTTTGCGGTTCCGGGACGTGTTACGGATAAATACAGCCAAGGGTGCAATAATCTCATCAAAACTCAAAAAGCAAATGTGCTCACCAGTGCCGCTGATTTAGTCTATATCTTAAATTGGGATATCCAGAAGGAATCCAAACCAGTGCAGAAACAGCTGTTTGTTACTTTAGAAGAAGACGAACAAAAAGTATACGATTACCTCCTTAAAACAGGAAAAGAATTGATGGATATTATTGCGTTGCGCTGTGATTTCCCTATTTATAAAATCTCAGGAATGCTGTTGAATATGGAATTGAAAGGTGTGATACGACCGTTGCCAGGGAAATTGTTTGAGGCGATTTAAACGAAAATAAACCGCAGATTCGCAGATTTTAAGAATTCATAATCTGTGAATTTGCGGTTATTTTATGGATATAATTACACTTCAAATCCTAGTTTTTCTCTCACTCTAGCCAGTACACCATCGGCAACAGCCGAAGCTTTCTCAGCACCAATTTTCAAAAGCGCATCCACTTCAGGAAGGTTATTGATGTAATAGTTGTATTTTTCTCTTTCGGTTTTGAAGGTTTCACAAATTAATTCAAATAATGCCTGTTTGGCGTGACCGTAACCATAATTTCCACCTTCATAAAGTGCTCTCATGGCTGCGATTTGTTTTTCATTTGCCAACAAACAATAAATAGCAAAAGCATGGCACGTATCTGGATTTTTAGGATCTTCTAGTGGTGTACTGTCCGTTTCGATGCTCATCACTTGTTTGCGCAAAGCTTTATCGTCAAGAAATATATTGATTATATTATTGGCTGATTTACTCATTTTTCCACCATTGGTTCCTGGAATTAGTAAGCCGTCTTGTTGTACAATCGCTTCTGGAATTACAAAAGTTTCTCCCATTTGGTGGTTGAAACGGGAAGCGACATCGCGAGTGATTTCTAAATGTTGCAATTGGTCTTTTCCTACGGGCACAAATTCAGCATCATATAATAAAATATCAGCAGCCATCAGCATTGGATAGGAAAACAATCCGGCATTGACGTCCTCTAAACGGTCTGCTTTGTCTTTGAAAGAATGCGCTAATGTCAAGCGTTGGAACGGAAAAAAGCAACTTAAATACCAAGATAATTCTGCTGTTTGTGGCACATCCGATTGTCTGTAGAAAACTACTTTGTTCACATCTAAACCACAAGCCAACCAAGCAGCGGCGGTACTGTACGTATTGTTTCGTAAGGTTTTACCGTTTTTTATTTGCGTGATCGAATGTAAATCAGCAATGAAAAGAAACGATTCATTTTCAGGTTTATTCGATAATGCTATTGCGGGAATGATTGCGCCAAGTAAGTTTCCTAAATGTGGTGTTCCAGTGCTTTGAACGCCTGTAAGTATTTTTGCCATTGTATTTTTTTCTTACTTGCAAAGTTCGTAAAGTTTTCGATTTTTCTACAAAGTTTCCCTGATTTTTCTATATATCAAGAAATGGCAGCACTATCGAAGAATTTTTAAATGCTATTTGTTTGTTGCAAGTACAAAATTTGTTTAAAAAATGACAATGGTAATTAGTAGTTTATTGTTGTTGTTGCTGTTGATGGAGCAGTTCAATATAGTCCAATTGTTCTTGAAATTGTACGGAAACTTCTTCGAGTTGCACATCATTTATCTCTTCAAATTGCCTACCATCTTCATAGCCTATAGAAACGCAAACCGAAAGGGTTTGTTTAGCGAGGCCTTTAAATGTTCCTTTTACGGGAGTACAATCGTGAAAATTTTGACCAACAGATAGTTTTACATGATTGTCCATTGTCCAAATATTATTAGTGGGATCTAAACCGAGCCAGCCTTGGGTTGGAGTGTAAATTTCGATCCAAGCATGTGTGGCTCCTTCACCTCTAAGACCACTTTCATTGGGACAAATATACCCACTTACATATCTCGCTGGAATCCCTGCAGTACGAACGAGTTGTAGTAAGACATATGCAAAATCTTGGCAAACTCCTTTTTTCATTTCGAGAATTTCGTCAATAGTTGTTTCAATATTGGTGATTCCTTTTGTGTAAGTGAAATTGTTGAAAATGTATTCATTGCATTGTTGGGCAATTTCTATGATTGGCTTGTTCGTACAATCAATTTTTTCTAATATTGACAAAATCTCATTTTGTTTCACGATAGTTTCAGGATAACAAAACCGCAACAACAAGATGCTTTTTTCATTTTTTAAATCTTCAACCTTGGTAGCATCTATCGTGGGGATTTTTAAGGAATGATTTACCTTAACTAGCATTCTTGATTCGATGGTCATTTCTGTATGGGCGCCAAAAGAATTGAAATTTCCAACCCGATTTCCATAATAATCATGGGAAATGGTAACTTCGGGATTATTGGTGATCAAAAGTTGGTATTGCAGTACTTCCTGATTATCGAAATTATGTGGAAACAAGCGAATTTCATTAATGCTTTCTTTTATGGGCCAGTTATATTGGTATTTTGTAATGTGAACTATTTTGAAAAGTGCCATTTTTTATTAGGTGTAAGAGAAAAATAATTTAGAGAAATCTATCGAAAATTGATTCAATTGCGCCTTAGTATGATTCAATACTTCTTCTAATTGATGGTTACTAAGGTTATGATAATCAGTATATTCTAGATAACTTTTTAATCTTCCAAATTGATTATTTAATGTTCTTGCTTCGCTTAAATCATTGTCTTTGAATAAGTAATTTAAAGATATGCTAATCAAATCTAAAGTATAAATCACTGAATGAGCAAAATCTCTGTTGAAAATAACTTGTTGTACCACTTTGCGATTGTGGGGAATATTACTATAACTTTTTAAATACATCTCATATCCCGAAAGCGATAAGAGTAATCTTCTCCAATAAAGAAGATCTTCAGTTCCTTCCAGATTATAAGAAATAGGTGCAAAATAAGCCTGAGTCATCGTAATTGTTTGCAAACAGCGCTCAATATGTTTCCCAATTCCTGAAAAACACCAGCCTAATCCTCTGGGCATAGTTACTTGCAGAATACCGTTATAAAGCAGAAAATCTTTATTTAATTTAGTAACAATTTTTAAAGCCTTAGAGGATTCAAGCGCCTTGGGTAAATCTGGAGAATTTACAAAATGGTACAAAGAATTAATGTGTTCCCAAAGTTCTTTGGTTATTTTATCTTGAGAACCTCTGGCATTTTCTCTGGCTTTAATTATTAGATTTTTAACAGAATTATGGTTCTGATTGTCACAAACAATATATTTTAGGACAAAGTTTGTATCGTATTGAATCGCATTAATTTTTTCAGGAGACAAATCCGTGTAGTATTCTAATAAAGGCTTGTATCCTAGAGAATCATTCATTTCTTTGTCAAAAGACAAGATGTAAAAGGTATTTAAAGTCAGCAACATTCCATGCGTTCGTTCCATATATCGGTCAAGCCAAAACATTCCATCTGCTACCCGACTAAGCATATTCGTTTTCATATTTTAATTTTTTTGTCAGATTGCAAAATGGCATCTGTATTGATTTTCATTTATTTTAATATCCAAGTGTCTTTACTTCCGCCACCTTGAGAAGAATTCACGACCAAAGAACCTTCCGTAAGAGCCACTCTGGTTAATCCTCCAGGAACGATTTGTATGCCTTTTGGCCCACATAAAGCATAAGGCCTTAAGTCAACATGTCTTAATTGGAGTTTGCCATCGATTAAACAAGGGACAGTGCTAAGTTGAATTATCGGTTGCGCAATGTAGTTTCGAGGGTTCTTAACAATAGCTATTTTTGCATTTTCTAATTCTTCATCTGTTGCTTTATTTCCCATAATCATTCCATAGCCACCACTTTGATTGGTTTCTTTGATAACCATATTTCCCATGTCAGCAAATACCAGCTCTCGTTCTTCCTTATTCTCCATTTGGTAGGTAGGAATATTTTTAAGAATAGGCTCTTCGTTTAGATAATATTTGATCATAGCTGGAACATAGGCATAGACAGCTTTATCATCGGCAACACCATTTCCAACAGCATTTACTAAAGCCACATTTCCTTGTTTATAAGCGCTGATAAGTCCTGGAACTCCTAATGCACTATCTGGCTTAAAAACTAGTGGATCCAGATACTCATCATCTAATCTTCTATAAATAACATCCACCTGATGCAATCCAGAGGTAGTTTTCATATACACTTTATTGTTGTTCACCACTAAATCTCTTCCTTCTACTAATGGGATTCCCATTTGTCTTGCCAGAAAAGTATGTTCATAATAAGCCGAGTTGTAAATTCCGGGAGTTAATAAAACTACATTTGGATTCGATACATTTCGTGGCGAGAGCGAAACCAAAATATTATGAAAAATCATAGGGTAATTACTCACCATACTCACATGATTAGAAGTGAGCATTTTTGGAAATATAAGCTTTGTTATTTCTCGGTTTTCAAGCATATAACTCACTCCGCTGGGACACCTTAAGTTGTCTTCAAGTACGTAAAATTCCCCTTTTGCGCCGCGTATTAGATCTATTCCTGCAATATGAACATGAATATTATGTGGCACTTTTATTCCGTGAACCTCTTGAATATAATGTGGACATGAGGCAATTAATGAAGCAGGAATTATTTCATCTTTTATGATATTTTGGTCATTATAGATGTCTTCCAAAAATAAGTTTAGGGCTAACAGTCGTTGTTTTATTCCCATTTCTACTTCCAGCCAGTCTTTTTGCGTTATAATTCTTGGGATAATGTCAAAAGGGAAAATGCGTTCAATTCCTTGGTTGTTATCGCTGTAAACTGTAAAGGTAATTCCTTGATTCATGAATGAATCTGAAGCCTGCTTTTGTTTGGCATTGAGACTTTCTGGATCTAACTTTTGTAAAGTATCCAACACTTGTCGGTAACAATCACGAACTCCTTTCGTAGAAAACATTTCATCCCAACCATTACCGTTTAATTTAGGTATCAATTTCATTGTGTTTTGTATTATTAAAAAAGGTGTATATTAGATTATAATTTATAAAAAATAAGCTTTATTGGCTAATTTATAGTTTTATTATCTGTAAAATTAACTTTATATTAAATATTTGATAATTTATATAATATTCTTTTTTTGATAATAATCTATTTTTTACTTCGTTTTTTTGAAAATATAGTTTTATAAAACACTAATAATAGATCTGTACCCCATTAAATAAGGGGCTAAATACGGTTTTTGTTTAAATATTTTAATTTATACGACAATTATGAAAGGGGGGGTGCTTTAAAAAATATTTATTTTATGGCATTTTATCTTCTTTCGTGAATAAATTTTTTAAAGAGCAAGGTTGAATTAAGATAATAGTAATGGAAATTAGATTCATTTTTAGTAGTATTGTTGCATACTTTTTAATTTTTGATAAAAATTACACACTTTTACTTACTTTTGGCATCATGAAAGGACTAAAAATAATCTTCTGGACTTTGTGGCGGATGTGGTTTTATGTTTTATTTACTATCCCCATATTGATTATGCTTCCGTTTTTAGTAGCGTCAATCGTTTCTGAAAGAGGCTATCCATATTATTTTAAAATGGCACGTATTTGGGCAAAATTCATTCTCTTCGGAATGGGGTTCTACTATAAAATAGAGAAAAATCAAATCTTAGAACCAGATAAAAGTTATATGATTGTTGCTAATCATACCTCCATGACTGATATTATGCTGATGCTCGCCACGGTAAGAAACCCTTTTGTTTTTGTTGGAAAAGTCGAGTTGGCTAAGATTCCGTTATTTGGATTTTTCTATAAACGAACTTGTATTTTAGTAGATAGAGGCTGTTCTAAAAGTCGGTTGAAAGTTTTTAATGAAGCTCAGAAAAGATTAGACCGCGGTTTAAGTGTATGTATTTTCCCCGAAGGAGGCGTTCCAGATGATGAATCGGTAATGTTAGATACTTTCAAAGACGGTGCTTTTCGCTTGGCAATAGAACATGAAATTCCTATTGTTCCCATTACTTTTGCCGATAATAAAAAGAGATTTTCCTATACTTTCTTCAGCGGAAGCCCAGGAATTATGCGTGTCAAAATGCATTCACACGTAGAGACTTTAGGAAAAACTGGTGTTGACCGCAAAGAAATTCGCGAAGAAGTTCGTGAAGTAATATACAATCAACTGATAGATTTCGATTCAGATCCAATTAAAAGCTATAGCTGATTCCAGAGTACAAACCAATGAATAGTGGCTTGAAGTTGCCAGAATCATTTGAAAACGTATTAACTTGGTACTTGAGCATGGGTTCAAAATTGATTTGAAACGACTTTACAATTTTGTATTTAAATCCTAAACCAACATTAGTGCTAAAATGAATTTGATTTAAATTAGTGGCCTCACCTAATTCTAGATTCGTTTCCTCTGATACGAGCGATATTTTATTTTGGTTAAGAAACAAGGTGCTTACTCCTCCAATAATAGTAATTCCAAACTTCTTATCTAAAACGGAATAGGAAAGTTCCAAAGGAACTTCATAATAGCCCATTTTCTGGTTTAATGCCCCCGTATTTGTTTTTTGTATATCTTTTTCGAACGTAGATAACATGCTTAAAGCAGCTTCATTATTAATTTCTACTAAAGCAGTTGAAGTGTAAGCAATATTCGCCAAATTATTGTTGGCCAAGCCTGTTGAGTAGATAACGTTATTTGTGTTATATCCCAATGACAGTTTGTTTATCCCAGAACGCAAGGCTATTTTCTTAGAAACGGCATAATGGATTCCTACGCCAAAACTTAAGCTGTTTTCTGCTGTTTTTTGGTTTTCTGAAAATTGTGCATCAATAGCGGAACCGCCTGAATTTGAGTTCAGATAAACAGCCGCGATGTTAGGTGTAATTTGCCATTTGTCCTGCTGCGGTATCTTAACAACTTCTTTTTTTTGATCGGTTTTATTTTTAAGAATTTCATCTAATTCGTTTGGAATTGCACTAGCAGTTGAGGGTTCTTTTTTAGTGTCTTGTAAAGCAATTCTAGTGTTTTCAAGGGCAGTTATAATCGTTTTTTCTAGAGGTAGTTGTTGGATTTTCTCAAATAGGTCGTCTGTTTTTGCCTCGGTAACAGCTGTAGCTTTTTTGTTTTCAAGCGCTGTAGCGGGATGTTTTAGCGACAAATTATTTGTTTGCAAATAAACAACAGCTTCCTTTTGATTCTTTTCTTTGTTCGAATTAATTTTAAATCCAGTAGAATTTATACTCTCTTTTTCGTCTGATTGTCTTGTTTTACTAGTATTTTCGACTACTTGAGGAGTTGTTTTAATTTCTAATGAAGGTCGCTCTTTTATGGATTTATTAGGGATAGATTCCTTTTCATTTACGTTGGTTTTTGGAACTTTTGATTCGATAACCACAGGATTATTAGTTTTAACTTTTTCGTTTATAACAGTATGCAAGGCAAATATCCCCACAAGAAAAGCCGCTGCAGTTCCGGAGAATTTTATCCAGAGTGGCAGTACTTTTCGGTTCTTCTTTTCATTCAAAGCTGTTTGGATGTTTTTCCAAACTTCCTCATTCGGATGGGATTCAAAATCTTTGAATTGTTCCTGAAAAAACCGGTCTATATTTTTTTTATCGTTCATTTTGTTGCTGACTTTGTTTTAATTCGGGAATAATTTTCAATTTTTTCTTTTAAAATCATCCGAGCTCTGGCCAGATTAGATTTAGTTGTTCCAGTGGTTATTTTAAGCATTTCTGCGACCTCTTTATGGGAATATCCATCCAAGACGTAAAGATTGAAAACCAGGCGGTATTGATCTGGCAATTCCTGAATAATCTGCATTAAATAATCAATAGAGATGTTCTCATCATCGATTTCAACTTCTTCGTCAGCAACAGTGTCATCTACAATCTCCATAAACCGAACGTCTCTAAATTTTTGAAGGGCATTGTTAATTAGTATTCTCTTTGCCCAACCTTCGAAAGAGCCTTTAAAATTGAATTGTTTTATTTTGTCATAAATAATTAAAAAACCATCTTGTAAATTGTCTTCTGCGTCGGCATAATTAATGGAGTATTTTAGGCAAACTACAAATAGTTTTTTAGAAAATAGCTGGTATAGTTGCTCTTGTGCTTTAGGGCAGTTTTTTTTACAGTCAGTAATCAATTGGTCTAACCCCACAATTTTAGTCAAAAATTAGTTAGTAACAGGAACTTCCACTTCCTCAAAAATAGTAACACCATTGGCGTCTTTTCCTTTGTAAAACTTGAAAATATAGGAACCAGTGTTGGTTACGAAAAAATTAAAAGATACTTCTGATTCTGCTGGAAGGACTTGCGTGCACACCTGGTCCTTGTTTACAGCTGACTGAATGGCAATAGTTCGGATATTTAAATTCTTATCGTAATAGATTCCTTGAAAAGAATAACAATCTGAAGGTCTCTGGTACTTCAATTTTATTTCATAGGTTTCTCCTAATTTGAAACTTTGAGGCAATGTATAACTTGCTACAGGAAGTACTTCGTAAGTGTAGTTAGGAAGATCATTGTCCGTACTGCAAGATATAAGTGTCAATAAAAATAGGGTGAGAGCGATAAATTTTTTCATTGTTTTCATTTTTTAAGTTAATAAAACCCATTTTACAAGAAAGGGGTAAGAAGATTTATTATTTAGATACAATTTTTTTAAAAGGTTGCGTCAAGAATTAATTTTTAGTTAAATGCAGTAGTATTAAAGTACTAAATTAGTGTTTTTTAAGGGTTTGATTTTGCAAAAAAAGCTACATTATGTCCTTTTTTTTTAAAAGAAGCTATCAAAGAGGATAGCTTCTTCTTATTTTTTAAGTTGCTGAACTTATAACAATTGTTTGTGTGATAAATTCTGTAGCTGATTTTTTAAATTTAAAGATATACGTCCCTGCAACCGAAGATTTAAATTTATAAGTTGTCGTTTTAGTGACCGGCGCTGTACCGCAATCCGTACCTTCAAGGTTAGTTTCTACTTCAATTTCTTTTGTGTTTTCTGTAGTTGTTTCTGAAAATTTATTAAAAACACCACACTTGTTTTCGACATCATAAGCAACTATCAAAGCCAGTTCCTGATTTACTACTCCTGCCGTTGGTCCGGTAACGGCGCTAATAAACGCTTTTTTAGTTGCCATTTGGGGTTGGTCATTATCATTACTGCACGAAGCAAATCCTGATGCTACTACTAATGCCAAAGCAATCACCTTTAATTTCATTTTTTTAAAATTTATTGATTTATATTTATTTTATAAAAGATGATTTAAAATTAGAAAGGTTGCTTGCCGTAGGTCAATTTTAGAGTAAAAAATGAAAGTAAGGGTGAACTTAGAGTTTTTAAAGTTGCTCGTTATATTTAGGAACCATTTTTTTTAATGATTTGATTTTGAGTCAAAAAGCGTAAATGATTCTAATTTATCTTTAAAGAAATAGCTATAAGAAGGCTTCATTTTAGGCTATAAAAAATGCCGAAATAAATTATTTCGGCATCGTTTTTTTTACAAGTAAACTGGATTTACAAAGCAGCTAATTCTTTGATATGTGCTTTAATTTTTCCTTCTAATTCATCTGCTAATTCTGGATTATCTTTGATTAAAGACTTAACCGCATCACGACCTTGTCCTAATTTGGTTTCACCATAACTGAACCATGATCCTGCTTTTTTGATGATTTCAAATTCGACAGCTAGATCTAAAATCTCTCCAGTTTTTGAAATCCCTTCTCCGTACATGATGTCAAATTCAGCGATTTTAAACGGTGGAGCCACTTTGTTTTTTACCACTTTTACTTTGGTTCTATTTCCAAGTACGTTATCACCATCTTTAATTTGAGTAGAACGACGGATGTCTAAACGAACCGAAGCGTAAAACTTTAATGCATTTCCTCCAGTTGTTGTTTCTGGATTACCAAACATCACTCCAATTTTTTCTCTCAATTGATTGATAAAGAAAACCGTACAATGTGTTTTGCTTATTGTTCCAGTTAATTTACGTAATGCTTGAGACATCAAACGGGCATGAAGACCCATTTTAGAATCTCCCATTTCACCTTCAATTTCACTTTTTGGAGTCAAAGCCGCAACCGAGTCAATTACAACAATGTCAATGGCTCCGGAACGAATCAAGTTTTCCGCAATTTCTAATGCTTGTTCTCCATTGTCTGGTTGTGAGATGATCAAGTTTTCGATATCTACACCTAATTTCTCTGCATAATTTCTATCGAAAGCGTGTTCTGCATCAATAAAAGCAGCGATTCCTCCTGCTTTTTGAGCTTCGGCAATGGCGTGCAATGTAAGGGTTGTTTTTCCAGAGGATTCTGGACCATATATTTCGATGATTCGTCCTCTTGGATAACCACCAACTCCTAAGGCTAAATCGATACCTAATGAACCTGAAGAAATCGTTTCCACTTCTTCAATGGCTTTATCGCCCATTTTCATTACCGTACCTTTACCGTAAGTTTTGTCTAGTTTATCCAGCGTAAGTTGTAGCGCTTTTAATTTAGATTCTTTTTCTGTACTCATCTTCTCTTTTACCTTTTCTTTCATCTATTTGTATTATTTTATAACTGTAAGAAACTGACAGGATGACTAATTATCCTGAAAATTCCAATTGTGTGAGAATATTTGTTTTCGTAAAAATACTTCTTTTTTTAATGTAAATTTTCTCTTTCAAGAATATTTTAAAATAAAAATAACAAGCTAAAATGTTGCTACATGAACAACGCTTTTAATTCGGTTGCGTCATGCGGATTCATTTTTCCGGCCAAAACTAAACTTAATTGTTTGCGTCGCAGTGCGGCTTCAAAACGTTGTTTTTCCAGTTCGGTTTCTGGAACAATTTGGGGCACTTCAACGGGTCTCCCGGTATCATCCACGGCTACAAAAGTGTAAATCGCTTCATTGGCTTTGGTTTTATTACCAGATTCGCGGTCTTCCACCCAAATATCAATGTATATTTCCATCGAACTTTTGAAAGCGCGCGAAACTTTGGCTTCGACCGTAACCACACTTCCTAGTGGAATGGCTCTGTTAAAGGCGACGTGGTTTACAGATGCCGTAACCACAATTCTTCGGGAATGTCTTCTTGCCGCAATGCTGGCTGCACGATCCATACGGGCCAATAATTCGCCACCAAAAAGATTATTCAAAGGATTAGTCTCACTTGGTAAAACCAAATCAGTTAGTGTCGTTAAGGATTCAGAAGGATGTTTTGGAGTCATATTTTTATGTAAGAGGATAGTATTGTTTTGTATGCGGAAACTTTTTATTTTTAATTTAACCAATATACGGCTAATATCGCAGGGATAAAATAGATGACAATGGTTCTTGCGCCATCATAATCCTTAGCCAATCGTTGACCAAACAGCAACATTAATAGCGTGACACAAGAGAAAACAGCTCCGTAGAAACCAAATATTCTTCCGTTGTTTACCAGTAATTCGATGCAACCCACCACGCATAAAATTCCGGAAATTAATTCTAGAATTAAAATGTTTAGTAAAGCCAGTGGTACTTGATTTTTTAATGGTGTTTTAGCGAAGTGTCCTTTTAACCAATCTACATTGTCTTTCCAATAAAACAGTTTGTCATAACCGGATTGTAGAAAAGTAATGGCTAGGAAAATTAAAATCAAAATTGAAGTAATGTTGTTCATTTTTTTATTTTTGGTGAATTAAACGGGTTAGTTTTATTGATAAATCGGTTAAAATAATTTTAGGATTTCCGTTGCGCTCAATGTGATACATGGCGTCTGACAGTTCTTTAAAAATAGCATTGATATTATTTCCATTTACAAAAGGCGCAAAATTTTCGAGTTTGAACTTTTCCACTTGCGGTTCCATGTAAACCAAGCTTGGTGTTTGGTAATTCAGTAACAATGCTTGACGGAACATGTCGATACAAAAATGTAAAAATTTCTTTTGGGTTTCTCTTCCTAAACCAGCTATTTGCTCGCTCCATTGAATCAAATCCTGAATTGCTGCGGCGTTTCCTTTGGCTCTAAAAGCAGCCCGAACCCAATCGACAAACCATTTTTCAAAAAAAACGGATTCGCTGTCCGGTTGCAGTAATTGTAATGCTTTATTGAAATTTCCTTGTGCCTGATGCGCTATTTTTATGGCGGTTTTTGATTCTATATTTTCTTTTGAAACTAAAGCTTCTGCGATGACTTTTTCGCTTAATCCATTAAAATGTAGGACTTGACATCTAGAACGAATGGTTTGAATAATATCTTCTTCGTTTTCTGTAATCAGGATAAAAACCGTTCTGTCAGTAGGTTCTTCCAGTAATTTTAGCAGTTTATTAGATGCGGCGATGTTTAGTTGATCAGCCATCCAAATAATCATTATTTTGTATCCGCCTTCGTAGGATTTCAACGCTAGCGATTTCAAAATCTCCTTCGCATCATCGACCCTAATTTCTCCTTGTTTGTTTTTAACACCCAGCATTTGATACCAATCAAACAAACTTCCGTACGGATTATGTTCTAAAAACTGACGCCATTCTGTGATAAAATCAATGCTTTTGGGTTTCGTCTTTACCTCTTCCGTGCTTACCGTTGGGTATATAAAATGCAAGTCCGGATGTGAAGTTTTCTGGAATTTGAGGTTACACGCCTCATTTGATCCCGAGTTTTGATTGCTGCAAATAATGTACTGCGCATACGCAATCGCCATAGGTAAGGTTCCGCTTCCTTCAGGGCCAACAAACAATTGTGCATGTGGAATTCTACCCAAATCAGCACTTTTTGTCAAATGACTTTTGATGTGTTCTTGTCCTAAAATTTCTGAAAATTGCATGAAGCAAAGATAGTAGAAAATGGTTTAGTCTAAAATTTTAGCAAGCAAAGTTTCAGCACCAGCAACTGTAGTGAGGTGGTAATTAACGCACTTATTTTTGAAATTTAATTTGTGTTTATTTCGAACAAAAAACACATAAAGTATTAAAAAGAAACATTATTTATTAATTTACAACGATTTCGTTGCTTAAAATTTATTTTATATGGTTTTCTCTAATTTATTAATAATTTAAAAGTTCTATATTTGTTACTCTTTCAAAAAAAATAAACTAAAAAACATACTGATGAAAACGTTAAGTGATTTCAATTTTGCAGATAAAAAAGCCATAATCCGTGTTGATTTTAATGTGCCATTGGACGAAAATTTCAATGTAACAGACGCCACGCGTATCGAAGCGGCAAAACCTACTATTGATGCGATTCTTGCTCAAGGCGGAAGCGTGATTTTGATGTCGCATTTAGGCAGACCAAAAGGTGTTGAAGGCAACTATTCATTGAAACACATCCTAAAAACAACTTCAGAAGTGCTTGGAGTTCCAGTTCAATTTGCATCAAACTGCATTGGAGCTGAAGCTAAAGCAGCAGCTGAAAAATTGCAGGCTGGAGAAGTTTTATTATTGGAAAATTTACGTTTCCATAGCGAAGAAGAAGCGGGTGATGTTGCTTTTGCAAAAGAATTGGCGTCACTTGGAGATATTTATGTAAACGATGCTTTTGGTACGGCACACAGAGCGCATGCTTCGACTACCATTATTGCTCAGTTTTTTCCAACAGATAAATGTTTCGGATTGTTATTGGCCAAAGAAATCGAAAGCTTGAATAAAGTGTTGAAAAACAGTGAAAAACCAGTAACAGCAGTTCTTGGTGGCTCTAAAGTTTCTTCTAAAATCACCGTGATCGAGAATATTTTAGATAAAGTAGATCACATGATTATTGGTGGTGGAATGACCTTTACTTTTGTAAAAGCATTAGGCGGTAAAATTGGAGATTCTATTTGTGAAGATGACAAACAAGAATTGGCATTGGAAATCTTAAGATTAGCTAAGGAAAAGGGAGTTCAAATTCACATTCCTGTGGATGTTGTTGCTGCCAACGCATTTTCAAATGATGCCGAAACGCAAATTGTTGATGTAAAAGAAATTCCAGATGGATGGCAAGGTTTGGATGCAGGTCCAAAATCATTAGAAAACTTCAAAAAAGTGATCATGGAATCTAAAACGATTCTTTGGAACGGACCATTAGGCGTTTTTGAAATGGAGAATTTTGCAAACGGAACAATCGCTTTGGGTAATTTTATTGCAGAAGCTACTGCAAAAGGAGCCTTTTCACTAGTAGGAGGAGGAGATTCTGTGGCGGCAGTAAAACAATTTGGATTGGAAGATAAAGTGAGCTATGTTTCCACTGGTGGAGGAGCGATGCTTGAAATGCTGGAAGGTAGAACTTTACCTGGAATTGCAGCTATTTTAGACTAATGCAGTTGTTGAAAAACAAATACTAACGGTTCGATTTTAATTATTTAAATTAAAAAAACACTGTCATAATACAATGAAAACCTTAGCGATAAACTATTTATTGCTGAGGTTTTTTAATTTAAACTGTTAATTAGAATTATTAAAAACTTCAATTAATATTAAAAAAAATTAACTACATAGAAACACAGAAAAAAGAATCAGATAGCCCAATTCTTGCATTCACATAACTATGATTTCCTCTAATATAGTGAAACGCCTTCCAGAATTTTAAATCTATGTTTCTATGTGGTTAAAAAATGTAACGAATTGATTCATAAATAATGGATAGACTAATAATTATGAATCTGGATTGATAATTATTTTTATTATCAATTCAGGTGAAAATTCTTTGTAAATGCATCTAAGATTGCATTTTTAACAATATTTAAACAAATTTTTAGTTTAAACCTATTAAGTTTGTAAAAACAAGCTTTGTAATCATTTGTAATATAGGTCTTTGATCGTAAAAATATGAATATAAAAAATACCACATTATCACTTTTGCTGCTGTTATCGTCGCAATTGTTTGCTCAAGAAAGTTTCGAAAATAAAGAAACTTCAAGATTCGAAACAAAATTATCCTATTTAGATTCCATCAAAAAAACATTCGTAAAAGATGATTTAGCCGCCTGCGTAGATAGCTTGTGGATGAAGGAATTGACTAATTTAGATTTGTACAACACCATTTCGGATGATATTAAGAATGTCAATGCCGATGAGAAAATTGAGTATGAATTGTCAACGGAACTTCTCAAAGAAAGATTGGCTGCAATGGATGCGAAATCTCCTTTCAACATTGAATACAATCAAGGATTAGAAAACATTATCAAATCATTTTTGAAGAATCGAAAAAAATCCTTTGAACGTTTAATGGCGGTTTCTGAGTATTATTTTCCTGTGTTTGAAGAAGCTTTAGCCAAACAAAATGTCCCTTTAGAAATAAAATATTTAGCCGTTGTGGAATCCGCTTTAAATCCTAAAGCAGTTTCTAAAATGGGAGCAACCGGATTATGGCAATTTATGTATCAAACGGGAAAACAATATGGTTTAAAAATTGATTCCTATGTAGATGAACGCAGCGATCCTTTGAAAGCCAGTGCAGCCGCGGCCCAATATATGACTAATATGTACCGAATATTTGGTGACTGGGATTTGGTTTTGGCGTCCTATAATTCAGGTCCTGGAAATGTTTCAAAAGCAATTAGACGTTCCGGAGGTCAGCAAAATTATTGGAACATCAGAAAAAATCTGCCTAAAGAAACACAAGGATATGTTCCCGCTTTCCTAGCAACGATGTATATTTATGAATACCATAAAGAACACGGAATTGTTCCTAACAGAGCCACTGTGCAACATTTTGCTACAGATACCATAATGATTAAAAAGCAAATGACTTTCAAACAAATATCTGATTTGTTGGATGTTCCTGTAGTTCAGTTGCAAGTACTAAATCCATCGTATAAACTCAATGTGATTCCGTTTTATCACGACCAAAATCATTATTTAAGATTACCTCAAGAAAAAATTGCTGTTTTTGCGTCTAATGAGGATCAGATTTATGCGTACACACAATATGAATTAGACCAACGCGAAAGACCGTACCAAACTTCAAAAGCAGTGGTCAAAAACACTCCAAATACCTTTAGTCAAAGTAGTACAGCTGGTAAAATAGCGTACTATAAAGTAAAACGAGGAGATAATCTAACCAGTATTGCTTCTAAATATGGTGTTTCCATTTCCGAACTAAAGAAATGGAATAACCTTAATAGTAACGCGCTTGCTTATGGCAAAAACTTGAAGATTAGTACAGGACAGCCTTTAATTAAATCAACAACAGCAGAACCTAAAGAAAATAATAGCATCTTAAAAAGCCAAATGGTCTTGGCCGCCGAAACAAAAAATAATAAAGATGAAAAAGTAAATAGTGCTTCAAGCACTTCTGCAACGGAGGAAGCAAAACTTTATTTGGTACAAAAAGGAGATAATCTAGGGAGCATTGCTACTAAATATGATGTTACAGTAGCAGATCTTCAAACCTGGAATGGGCTTTCGAGCGATGCAGTTCAAATAGGGGCTTCCTTGCAAATAGCGAATAACGAACTGGAGGCAAAACCAGCATTAGCTTCGATCCCAGAACGAAAAGATGTTGAATATATAGTTTTGAAAGGAGATAATTTAGGAGCTATTGCAAGTAAATTCGGAGCTTCCGTCGTGGATTTAAAACACTGGAATAAGTTGCCAGATAATACGATTACTATTGGAAAAACATTAATTGTTGCCAAAGATGAAATTGCCATTGTCACTGACAAGGCTACTGTTAATTCCTTCAAGAGTAAATCAAGTATAACGGCCTCCTCTAAAAAAGCACCTTCTAATTATTATGTCAAAAAAGGAGACTCTTTATTTAGTATAGCCAAAAAATATCCTGGCGTTACCACTTCGGATTTAAAAAAATGGAACGGTATTAGCGGTGAAGAAATCAAGCCTGGAATGAAGTTAAAAATTAACGGATAAATCAATTAACTTCTATAAATTTGGGTTTTACTTTATAATCGAATCGTAATGAATAAAGCCCATTTTTTATTTCTTTTTGTTTCTCTGCTTTTATTTTCTTGTAAAAAAGAGAATAATCTTGTACCACGTAAAACAACTGGTAAAATCAACACGATTTCTGTAATTATCGATGATCAGCTATGGAACGGGGATATTGGTGATAGCATTCGGAACAAGTTTGCCTCTCCGGTGATTGGATTACCGCAAGAGGAACCTTTATTCAATATCAATCAATATCCAGTCAAGCTTTTAGAAGGATTTATGACGGATACGCGAGCGATTATAGTGGTCAAAAAGGCAGAAGAAAACAAGTTTGAAATTCGAAAAAATCAATACGCTTCCCCTCAAAATGTATTCCATATTTCTGGAAAAACCAATGCCGATATTCTCGCTTGCATTGAAAAAAATGCGCTGCAAATGGTTCAGATGATCAAACAAGCTGAAATTGCCGAGAGCCAACGAATAAACAGCCTGTCCCTAATAGATCCTAAAATTATAGAGAACAAGTTTCACATTGGTCTACAGGTTCCCTCAGGATATGCCTATGTGCTTCAAAAAAGTAATTTTATGTGGCTAAAAAAGGAAATCATAGGCGGGAATACTAGTTTATTGCTCTATCAAGTTCCTTTGAATACCATTAATAAAGACACGGATTTAATTACCAGTATTATAAAAATGCGGGATTCCATAGGTCATCTGTACATAAGTGGAAAAGAACCAGAAACTAACATGATGACGGAAGAGGCCTACGCGCCTTATCTATTTAAGATCAATCTTGATGGAAAAGTTACTTATGAAACTAAGGGAACTTGGCAATTAAACAATGATTTTATGTCCGGACCTTTTATTAATTATGCTATTATTGATGCCGATTATAACCGAGTTTTGGTTTTAGAAGGGTTTTGTTACGCGCCTTCAAAAGATAAAAGGGATTTAATGCATGAACTCGAATCGATTATAAAATCAGTGGTAGTTGTTAAAAGAGTGCCTTAAATTTCTTTTATTTGCATTTTATAAAAAATATCTAGGCATGACAATACAATGGGAAATTAAGGCATTTGATGCCCTGACGGTACACGAGCTTTATGATTTATTACGCTTAAGAAGCGAAATTTTTGTGGTAGAGCAGAACTGTGTTTACCTAGATCTCGACGGAAAAGACAAAGTAGCATTGCATCTTATTGGTTCGTTTGAAGGCAAAATTGTCGCTCATTCCAGATTGTTTAAACCGGGAATCAGTTTTGATTATGCTTCTATCGGAAGGGTAACTGTTGATGCAAATTACCGCGACAGAAAATGGGGACATGATCTTATGCGGGAATCAATTGCTGGAATTGCGCATCATTTTGGCGAAAGCAAAATCACTATTGGAGCACAATTGTACCTGAAAAAATTCTATGAAAGTCATGGTTTTGTGCAAACCAGCGAAATGTATCTGGAAGATGATATTCCACATATTGAAATGAAACGAGAATAATTAGATTTTCAGAATTACAAACTCAACTCTGCGGTCCAGTGCTTCTCCTTGGCCTAAAGGAAACTTGTTTCCACTGCCTATATAATGCATTCTAAGGCTATTTATTCCTTTGTTCATCAGATAGCGATAGACATTTTTTGCACGATTCAAAGATAGTTTTCGTTCCTGTGTGTCTTTATCTATGGCATCTTGGTAATGACTAGGCGTGCAGCATACATGTCCTCTGATTTCGAATTCCATTGTTTTTTGCTGTTGCAAAAGTAGTACAATGGCATCCAATTCTTTCTTGGACTGTTCCGTTAATTTACTGCTGCCAAGGGCAAAAAGAATCTTTTCCAGATAAATACGATCTCCCACTTTATGGCTTTCCTGAAATGAAGTATAAATACCCTTCCCAAAACTATTTTTCTTAACAATAAATAAATCAACTCGCCTGTTTTTAGATCGGGTTTCGGACAGGTTTTCCACCTTATCTTTTTGTACAATTATACGTCCTTTGCCTTCAATAATGACAATCTTATTTTTGTTAAAACCATTTTCCGTAAGAATATTTTGAACCGTAATTACCCTGTTTTTTGACAATTCAAAATTATAATCGTTGGCGCCTCGATCATCGCAGTAGCCATAAATTTGTATCGATTCGATTTTGGTTGTATCGACTTTTTTTATAAAATCAACTATCGTTTGTATTTGATTGTTATTAAGTGTGAATTTGTCAAATTCAAAATATACCGTTTCTACAGGTTTACCCTGGGCTGATAAATAGCCCGAAAAAAGAAGCAGTACTATAACAGACAAATTTTTCATTATATTTTTAGAATAGATCTGTACTCGGTATTATTATTCAAAATGGTGATGGCTCTTTTGATCTCCGAATTGTTTTTGGTGTAATATTGGTACAATCCTTCTTGATACTGGTAGCGTTTGATGATTTCATCGACCATCAGGTTTTTGATTTCTTTTTGGTTTTTGTCCAATAAAGCATTCTCACTTTTCTGCAATGCGGTTAATAATTGTTGGTATTCGGCCTGGATAGATTCGTCCAGTTTCTCTTTTTTGGCTACAGCCAAAGTATTTTTCAAAGCCAATTCCGTTTCCGTGTCAAAGGAGAATTTTTCTACTTTCAGAAACTGTTTGAAATCGGAATAATCTGCATCCGAAATAACGGGAATCTGATTTCCTAAATTCGGATTTTTGTAATAATACCTCGTGGCATAGTTAAAAATTCCGTCGTTGCGAAGCAAAGCATTCGTTATTGGACTCGATTTTGTCTCTTCCAGTTCCACATCCGGCTGAATTCCTCCACCGTCATAAACGGTTCTGCCTTTTCTGGTTTTAAAAGCATTGAAGTTTTTCTCTTCCGTTTTGATGGCCACTCCATTTTTATCTTTTCGAGAATAATCCAAAGCCTGAATGCACCTCCCGGAAGGCGTGTAATAACGAGAAATGGTTACTTTTAGCTGCGTTCCATAGGTCAAATCTACCGGTCTTTGAACCAGTCCTTTTCCAAAACTACGGCTGCCCACTACCACAGCACGATCTAAATCCTGAAGTGCGCCAGCGACTATTTCTGATGCGGAGGCACTGCGGCCATTAACCAGAATGATCAATGGAATTTCAGTATCTACGGGATCTTTGGTTGTTTTGTAGGTGCTGTTGTGTTTTTCTATCTTGGATTTTGTTGTAACAATAATTTCGTTTTTTGGAACAAATAAATTACAGATATTAACGGCTTCATTCAAAAGTCCGCCCGGATTGTCTCGTACATCTAATATGATTCGTTCCGCACCTTCTCTTTTAAGTTGTTCCAAAGCTTCTTTGGTTTCCAAGGACGCTTTTTTGTTGAAATGCGATAGTACAATGTAACCCGTTTTATCGTCAATTTTTCCAAAGAAAGGAACTGACTTAATTTCGACTTCGTCAAGGACAATCTGAGTAGCGCTTACTTTTCCCTGACGGATGTATTTGATATCAATTTTCGTGTTTTTAGTACCTTTGAAAAGCTGAGAAGCCTCGTCTTTGAAATCAGATAAAAGTACGTCTCCTACCTGAATGATTTCATCACCTGCTTTCAAGCCTGCTTTGTCGGCAGGAAAATCTTTATAAGGTTCCTTGACGATTAATTTGGCTTCTTTCCGAGTCAATAAAGCGCCAATTCCAGTATATTCTCCAGTATTGTTGATCTTGAATCGCACCACATCCTGCTCGTTGAAATAGACGGTGTACGGATCTAAATTAGCCAACATTCCTTTGATGGCCTTGTCCATTAATTCACCGGGATTTGTCTCATCGACATAGTTCCGGTTCAATTCCTTGAAAAGTGTGGTAAATATCTCGATTTGCTTGGCAATTTCGAAAAAATCATCTTTGAAACTGGTTCCAATAAACAGAAATGCCGAAGCGACAACGGGAATTATGAATTTTTTTTTCAGGAAGTTCATAGGTTTAGATAGCTAAATTTGAGTCCACTAAAATAAGAATAAATCACCAAATAATTGTTCGGAGAGAATCTAAAGGCAACTTTGTTCAATTAAAACAGGTCAAATGTTTAAATTTCAGAAATAGAATCGCTTTCTGGTTCTGGCTTTTTACTGTTTTGAGCAATAAACTTCTCAAACAATTGAATGGTTTTGATATTAATTTCCTCGTACGTCAATCGGTCCTTCGTTTGGTAAAAAAACATAAAGGAATATGGTTGGTCTAGATTGTCAATCAATAGGTGTTTGTTCAGACGATAAGTTTCACGCAATACACGTTTGAAATAATTGCGGTCTACGGCTTTCTTGAAATTCTTTTTGGAAACAGAAACGCCCATTTTTATTTTTTCACTTTCGTCAAAAGAACCAGCTTTATACACCAATCGCAACGGATATTTAGATACTGATTTCCCTTCGGTAAACAATAATCCAATCGTAATTTTGCTTTTCAGCTTTTCGGTTTTCGGGTAAGTGAAATTCATTTTAATAGAAAAAATTCGTGGTTTTTGACTCGCAAAGTTACGATTAAACGTTGAGTCGGGATATTGTTTCCGATTTAAATAACGCTAAAAATATATTTCTTACTTTTGCCTTAAATTTTTAAGCATGCAAAAACTGATTTCGTATCCCATTTCCGTTATTTATTATTTATGTTTCGGTCTAACTTTGGTTATTTTTCATCCAATTCAGTGGGTTTGCTTCCATGTTTTTGGCTATCAAGCCCATAAAAAAAGTGTTGATTATCTGAACTTTTTCTTAGTGAAATGCACAAATCTGCTAGGAACAACATACAAGTTTGAAAATATTGAGAATATTCCAAAGAATGTACCCTTAATTTTTGTCTCTAATCATCAAAGCATGTACGATATTATTGCTATGATTTGGTTTTTTCGCCGTTTTCATTGTAAATTTGTTAGTAAGAAAGAATTAGGAAGTGGTATTCCAAGTGTATCGTTTAATTTGCGTCATGGGGGTTCAGTGCTTATCGATCGTAAAGATCCCAAACAAGCTATTCCTGCCATTAAAGGATTGGCAGAATATATTGAAAAACACAACCGTTCGGCCGTTATTTTTCCAGAAGGAACGAGAAGTAAGACTGGAAAACCAAAAGAGTTTTCTCAAACGGGATTGAAAATATTGTGCAAAAATGCTCCTTCAGCTTTCGTGGTTCCAATAAGCATAAACAATTCTTGGAAAATAGTTAAATACGGGTTTTTCCCCTTAGGTCTAGGAAATCGCCTTACCTTTGTAGTACATAAACCGTTAGCGGTTGCAGCGTATGATTTTGCGGAGTTAATGGAAAAGACAGAAGCAGCAGTAGTTCAAGGAATAAAAATTTAATTTATATATAATGTCAATAAAAAACATTCGATTAGAAGTAATGCAGTTTTTGGAAAAAAACGTAGACAGCTTTGTCGATCAGTATCTAATTCCAGTAGAAAAAATATGGCAACCAACTGATTTTTTGCCTAATTCTCAAAGTGATACTTTTTTTGATGAGGTCAAAGAATTACGTGAAATTGCAAAAGAATTACCATACGATTTCTGGGTAACATTAGTGGGAGATACTATTACTGAGGAAGCGTTGCCAACTTACGAATCCTGGTTAATGGATGTCGAAGGAATTGATAACGTGGAGAGAAATGGTTGGTCTAAATGGATTAGACAATGGACTGGTGAGGAAAACCGTCATGGTGATTTGTTGAACAAGTATTTGTATTTGTCAGGTCGTGTGAACATGCGTGAAGTTGAAATGACAACACAGCACTTGATCAACGATGGTTTTGATATTGGAACGGGAAGAGATCCTTACAAAAACTTTGTATACACTAGTTTTCAAGAATTAGCAACGTATGTTTCTCATAACCGAGTGGCGCAAATGGCTAAGAAATATGGAGACAACAAATTGTCTAAAATGTGCAAAATGATTGCTGGTGACGAAATGCGTCATCATCATGCGTACAGCGAATTTGTAACTCGTATTTTTCAGGTGGATCCAAGCGAAATGATGCTTGCTTTTCAATACATGATGAAAGCAAAAATTGTGATGCCAGCGCATTTCTTGAGAGAATCCGGTGAAAAAATAAGTACAGCATTTGAACAGTTTTCTGATTCAGCACAACGAATTGGGGTTTATACTGCAGCCGATTATGTAGATATTATGCAAAAATTAATTGACAAATGGGAAATTGACAAGATTTCTGGTTTGACAGATGAAGCAGAAAAAGCACGTGATTACCTGATGAAATTACCAGCTAGAATGGCCAGAATTTCAGAACGATTGGTAATTCCACAAGAATCCCATATTTTCAAATGGGTGGAGCCTGCTTTAATAAGATAGATTTCTGAATTCTAAATAAAGAATAAAAATGTTGGATTTTGAAGTTGAAGAACTTTGAAATTCAACATTTTTTTTAAATAAAATACAAATGATTAATCCTGATTTAATACCTAAAACAATTCTTTTTGTAAAAGAAAAATTAGAAAATGCCGAAGGAGGACACGACTGGTTTCACATAGAGCGTGTGTACAAAAACACGTTGTTAATTAGTAAAAATGAAGCTTGTGATACTGCAGTTGTGCAGCTTGGCGCTTTATTACACGACATTGCCGATAGTAAGTTTCACAATGGTGACGAAACGGTGGGACCAAGAATAGCTCGTGAATTTTTAGAATCTGAAAATGTTGATGAAGAAATAATCGAACATGTGGTAAATATTATTGAAAACATCTCCTACAAAGGTGGGAATTTCGAGAAAAAATTCACTTCGATAGAATTGAATGTCGTTCAGGATGCGGATCGTTTAGACGCGATTGGCGCGATCGGAATCGCCAGAACATTCAATTATGGTGGTTTTAAAAATAGAATGCTGTATGATCCTGAAATAGCGCCTAATTCAAGCATGAGCAAGGAAGAATACAAAAATAATGATTCGCCAACGCTCAATCACTTCTACGAAAAATTATTACTCTTAAAAGATAAGATGAATACCGAGACCGGAAAACAAATCGCACAAGAACGACACCGTTACATGGAAGGATTTCTAGCGCAGTTTTATGCGGAATGGGAAGGGGAGAAGTAGTTATCAGTTTTCAGTAATTTAGTTTCTCACGCTGGAAGCGTCTCTTTATCGTCTGTTAAAGTAAAATCAAACTAGTGTAAGGATTCCTTCATAATGACAAATTGAGTGGATAGTTTTAGTAGTAAAATAGTCCAAGCAGTTTGTCACGCTGGAAGCGTCTCATTGCTTACTACCTTTTAAATCAAAAATCAGTCCCGATAGCTATCGGGATTAATCAAAAATCTTAAATTGAAATCCCTTTTGCTTTCATTTCTAAAATCACATCTGATGCGTTCTTAAAAGTGGGCGCTTGTTCTATAATGGTTGCGACTCTTTTTTTGTTGAGTTTAAACGTGATGTCATTTTCCGTTGTAAACAGTAAAGCCGTCAAGAACGGATTATTCATAAAAGGAGCCAATATCATGAAAGCTTCGTCTAAGGTATGAAATGACTCTATTTCTTCCGTTTTGTACTTTGCAGTAAGGGAAAGACTGAAAACATCATTTTCTAATAAAACGGGACGAACATAAATGTTTTTTAGTTCGGTATCACCAATGGTTTTGGCAAGTGTTAATTTGGCGTAAGTTCCATTTTGGATGCTTTCTTTTACACTCTCCCAAAAAAGAGCAAATACAGGTTGGAAGGACATAGGCTCTTAGTATTAAGAATTAAATTTAATTTACAAAATTAGGTTTTGTTTGCGAAGAATGTACTAACTGATCAAGATATTTTTAGGATAAACGAATTGCTTTAAAACAATGCAATCATAGTAGGCATTAGCAAGGACTGTAAAGTTTTATAACTAAAATCGAAAACCTACACTAACAATTACAAATCTATTGATAAGGTTGTGAGAGGAAATAGATCTTGAAAAGTCCGAAATAGAAATGGTTTCAAAATTCTTATTATTTGTCAAATTTCTTCCTATTAGGGAATATTCTATTTTCTTGTTTTTGGAACTGAATGTTATTTCAGTATCTAGAAACAAATAGTTATTATCGACGGACAAATCGGGGCTAATGAAATTTAAAACCGTTGCAGTTTTAATTCTTTTATCTAGATTGTAAACTAGTTTTAGTGCATTTTTTAGTGAGCCAAAACGATTTTCATTACCGCCTTGTACTACTGTTGCGTAGTACATATAATAAGATTTATTTTCTAAAAAAGTATTTTTATCCAGCTTTATTCTCATGGAAAAGTCCAATAAAATGTTTCGTGATACGATATCTCTAATCTCTGTAGCGTTGATGCTATTTTTAGTATATGAAATAGAATAACGGGTATTGAATTCAAAAGTACTTCGCAAAGAATGAATGTATTTTTCTGCGTTTACAGTAGCACTGTAGTCTTGATTGCCATTGTTTAATAAAAAAGCCGTGGTTGTGCTAGTTTCGTTATTAATTAAGGATCTTATAAAATAATTATTGTCTCTTTGGTTGTGTTGAAGTTGTATTGATAATCGGTTTTGATGATACAAGTCATTGTAATTAAAATTTATACCGTATGCATGTGTTTTTAAAAAACCAAGATTAAATTCATTATTTATGAAGCTTCTATACCCCGTTTGAATTATTCCTTCAAAAAGATTGTTTTCCATTGGTGCATTTTGATTAAAGCTGTAACTTGAATTTATTTGTGTGTTTTGTGAGAACTTATAAATAAATTGTAAGCTTGGCGAAACAATCATTTTGTTTTCAAAAATAGTTTTTTGTTTTATGAAATCTTCAATATTAATAGTGAAGTATTGTGATTCTAAGTTTATTCTTAACCCAATTTTGTTTTTATTATAAGACCAGTTTGTTTTTAAAAACGGAAAATTGAGATTGTATTTCAGATCGTTACTGTAATCAATATCAGAAAAGGTTTGTTCATTTTCACTAACTGTTCTTAATAAACTTTTTAATTTATTTTGTATCGAAAAAAATCCTGCTTGTACTTGCCATGTAAATGAATTAAATGTGTGCAAATAATTAGAGGTACTGGAAAAAGTTATTTTATCAAAACGGCTGTCTTGATTGTTTTGTTGTATAAAGGTATCGTCGTTTTCATCAATACTGATGCCAGGTGACAAAATAAATTGTTGAGGTGCTGAACTTTTTATGAAATTTGTTTTTGATGTAAAAGCACTTTTATCACTTATTTTTTTGGTTAAATTAAAGTGATGCTTAGCATATTGATTTATGGATGTAATTTGATTATCCTGTTTTAAAGATTCATTTATTGAATTAGATACAAATTTAATTTCTTGATACTTTAGTTTCCCTGAATATTCCCAATGAAGCTTCTCCCTTTCTTTATTTTCAATATGGATGTTTCCATCATATAATTTGGGTGATTTGATGTTGTTTTCCGATTGATTGAAAGTAAAGGTTTCATTGTTAGCTGTAATAGTTGTTTCCTCTTTGTTGTTGCGTGATAATTGATCGTCATAAATACCAACATTCACTTTTAAAATAGTTTTTTTTGATAATTTATAAAGTGAATTGAAACTAGAATAAAAAGTTTTATTTATACGGTGAAATTTATCTTCTAATGGAGAATAGAAATTACCTTGATTTATTAAAGACCTAGCTGTTGAATTATTTTCCTTAAGATCTTCAAATGATACATTATTGGAGTAAAAGTCATACGGAGAATTATTTAAACCCACGTTATTGTATGTTGCAACTCCAAAACCCTTGATCTTGGCATTTATTATAATCCCAGTAGTATTAAAATCGTATTTATTTTTATATCCTAATCCTAGTTTTGAATTTCCGGAAAATTCACTTTTCCCTTTTTTCAATTTTAGGTTGATGGCAACATCTTCACTGTCATATATTCCTTTAAGTAATGAATTTTCACTGTATTTTTCGATTACTTCTACTTTATCAAGTAGAGCAGCATCCATGTTTTTAGACCCAACAATGTATTGATTGTCAAATAAATCATCTCCGTCTAGGAGCATTTTTTTTATTGATTTTCCATTGAATTTTATTTCTCCATTTTCAGAAATTTTTATCCCAGGTAATTTTTTTAATAGATCCTCAACTACTTTTTCTGAACCATCTTTGAATTTTTCAGAATCGTAAACTAGAGTATCCTTTTTTCGTATTATTTTTTTAGTATCAGTGATTACAACTTCTTTTAATGCGGTTATCCTTGTCTGCAGTTTAAAGTCTAATGTAATTGTTTCGCTATTTTTAAGGATTTTAAGATGCTTTTCATCTGTTTCGTGGGCATAAGAGGTTACAGCAATTATTATACTGTCCAACGGTTCTTTTAGTTTTACAAAATAGTCGCCTCGAGAATCAGTCGTTGTAAATTGATAAATGAGCTGAGGTGTTTGTGGTTTTTTTATTAAAATATTTGCAGTAACAGGATTTCCATTTGAATCTAAAATAGTTCCTTTTATAATTTGCGAATTAGAGTACTGGATGACTAGAAAAAATAACAATAGAACTAATTTTTTCACTTTTTAATATGTTATATAAACCTCTTTAGCTCCTTTATTCATTCCTCTGGAATATCCATTTGTATCCATTCTGCTGCGAGACTCATCATATTTCACTTTGTATTTATCTAAGTAATTTTGATAGGAAATCAAATTTGATTTTAGATATGGATTTTGTATGCTATTTGTTGTTTCTTTTAATTCTACTTTTTCTGCTAACATTGAATACGCTGCAGCTTCGTCATCAGAGGTAGCTTCTAGTATCATTCCTGGTAATCCTGAAAATTTCCACGGTCCATCGGAATAAGGTATGTCGGTAGTAAAATAAACAGTGTAATCTCTTCCTCTAAAACGTAAGATCGCCTTTTGACAAGTATAGCCTAAAATATTTTTTGTTTCTGATGTGATTTCCCAATCAAAACTTGGAAGATTATCCTTAACATCAAAAAACTTCATTTGTATATGATCATTATAGGTAACTATTTTGCTGTGTATCTCTTTGAAAAATGCAGGATTATTCTTTGTGGGAATCGAGAATGAATTATCATCAGCTGTTTGTGATTTTGATTTCATAAAATCTTCTTCATAAATAGATGTTTTACCATCTCCCGTCAAGTAACTTTTAAGATTAGTTATCAAACCTATGTCTTTTGAATTAAGGGTATAATCATATACTATATGATATTGCTGATTTTGAGCAAATGAGAAGAAGGTGATAAGGAGTGCGATATATTTAAACATATTCAATTGTTAAATGGATTAAACAGTAACGCTTTGGAGCGTTACTGTTATGATTTCAATTATTTTTTAGTTATTGAATTATTCTGCTGTAATCCTTGGAACTTCTGGATGAGCCGCTAAAAGTTGTTCTTTAGCAACATTACAATTATCCCCCGTGGTTATCATACCGCAAACTTCCCTATGATCTACATATATACCATTATAAGTTAGAGTTGCAGTGCAACAAGAACTAACATCGTTCACTTTAGGATTTTCTTTTGTGATTTCCTCTTTTGCGTTTGCAAATCCATTTACACTGATTAATAATACTGCAGCAATAAATAATAATTTTTCTTAATAATATGGTTTTATTTGTTAATATAAACCAAACTTACTGTGGGGGGGGGGTAAATTCCTAACAAAAAACGTTAAAATTGTCATAATTAACTTATTTTCCAATAAAGACCGCTTTTCTTTTCTCTAAGAAAGCCGTTGTTCCTTCTTTAAAATCTTCTGTGCCAAAACATTTTCCAAAGGCTTTTATTTCGGTTTCAAAGCCGTTTTTTCCTTCTTTGAAATTGGCATTCACTGCTTTTATAGCTTTGCCAATTGCGTAAGGAGAATTCTTTATTATTTTATTGGCTACACTTACACAATAATCAAGAAGTTCCCCTTCAGGAACAACGTGATTTACTAAACCGGTTCGGTATGCATCTTGCGCGGTTACCATTCCAGCGGTCATAATCATTTCCATGGCACGGCCTTTTCCTATCAATTGTGGCAAGCGCTGTGTTCCGCCATAACCAGGAATTACTCCTAAGGAAACTTCTGGCAATCCCATTTTTGCATTTTCTGAGGCAACTCTGAAATGACACGCCATCGCTAATTCTAATCCGCCACCCAATGCAAAACCATTCACTGCTGCAATAACAGGCGTTTTTAGATTCTCAATAAAATCGAATAATTTCTCTTGTCCTTCGGCCGCTAATTGAGTTCCTTCTTCAATCGAAAAATGAGCAAATTCAGAGATATCAGCACCGGCTACAAATGCTTTTTCACCGCTTCCTGTTAAAATAATAACTTGAATTTCATTGTTTTTTCCTAATGTTTTGAATGCTTTATTCAAATCAGAAATGGTAGCAACATTCAAAGCATTTAGTTTCGTAGGACGATTGATGGTGATCGTTGCAATGTTATTTTCAGTTGCAATTAGAATATTTTCGTAGTTCATAAGTGTATTTTTAGGTGTTAATTATGGGAAGTGAAACAATAAAAGTGGTTCCTTTTCCAAATTCAGTTTCAAAGGTAATCGTTCCTTTATAATTTTCGATAATGTTTTTTATAATTCCAAGACCAAGTCCCATTCCACTACTTTTTGTGGTGAATTTTGGTTCGAATATGCGGCTGATGTCTTTGGGCTCAATTCCAATTCCGTTGTCTGCAACCGTGATTAAAACGGTATTATTTTCTTTACGAATGCGGACCACAACTGATTTTTCTTCCTGTTGTTCTGGAATGGACTGAATGGCATTTTTAGCCAGATTCGTGATAATACGGATCAGTTGCGTTCGGTCAATTTTCGAAATAATTTCTGGAGAATCACTTTGGAAAACAATGTAATGTTCGTTGAAAATATCCATAGCGAGTTCTACAACAGCAACAACATTCAAGGTTTCATTTTGCTGTGCAGGCATCGAGGCAAAATTCGAAAAAGCTGAAGCTACTGCACTCATCGTATCAATTTGCTGAATTAACGTCTCCGAGTAATCGTTCATTTTCTGTTTTACATTGGGATCAGTCGGATCAAATTTTCGCTGAAAACTTTGGACCGTTAAACGCATTGGCGTAAGCGGATTCTTGATTTCATGCGCCACTTGTTTCGCCATTTCGCGCCACGCTTCTTCTCGTTCGCTTTGTGCTAACTTGATGGCACTTTTCTCTAATTCATCCACCATCGCATTGTATGCTTTAATCAACAAGTTTATTTCCTTGCTATTGGCTTCTAGAACAATTTTCTCATTTTTTTGGTTCAAACTCGTTTCGCTTAATTTATCGGAAATTGTTTTTAAAGATTTAGTGATGTAGGAGGATAGAAAATAAGCAAATGCGAAAGCTATGATAAGCATGAAGGTATAAACTTGACCTAGGCGAATTAGGAAACTTTTCAATTCATTTTCATAGTAGCCGTCATCTTCTACATAAGGCAAGTTTAAGATTCCCAATGGTTTGAATTTGTCGTCTTTGATTTGGCTAAAAGCCGAACGATTTTTTTTACCATCGATAGTTTTAATGTCCACGTATCTTTTTTCGATAGAGGAACGAACCAGTTTTAAAATATATTTGGGAATTGGCGGTGCCACTTTATCTACTGAAAAGGATTCTTTAGAGGATTTTAGCAATTTTCCGTCCAGACTGTAGATATTGATTTCGATGTTGTGAATGTGGGCTAATTCGTGAATTTTATCTTTAAAGATTAAGTCTAAATTAGCAGCATTGAGCGGGTAAGTGGTGGTGGAAAGAATGAAATTAATGTGCTGTTTTACGGCGTTTTCGTTGCGTTCTAATCGCTCTTGATGGTATTCTTTGGCTTCATTTTTAAATTGAATTATGGAGATTGAGGCAAGAATTATAGAAGCCATTAATATCAATACAATCATCGAAAGGAAAATCCTGATCCGTAACGAAAGCATTGCTATTTTGAAGCTTTTAAACATTTTTTTTTAGTTTAAGTCTCAGTCTCGGTTTACAGTTACAGTTGGAAACTGCTACAGAAAACTGGGACAGAAAACTATTTTTTCTCTCTAATTCTTTTGTAAAATTTGAACCCAAGCATAATCAAAATGGAGAATAAGAAAATCCCAATTACACCATATATCCAGTTGACCGCATTTTTTAAAACCACTAAAAATACGACAGCAAAGAGGATAATTGTTGCGCCTTCGTTCCATAATCGCATGAAAGTTGTGGTGTATTTTACCTCGTCATTTTGCAATTGATTGAATATCTGTTGGCATTTTGCATGGTACAAATACAACACAAATACAAAGCCAAGTTTTACGTGCATCCAAGGCATTTTTAACCACGCTTGACCTAAATCCGTAAAAAACAACATCCAAAAAGCAAAAATACTGGCTAAAACTGCTGATGGCCAAGTGATAATGTACCACAAGCGATACGTCATTATTTTGTACTGTTTTTGTAAAATTTCTTTCTCAGGCGAAGGTTTTTGGGCCGCCTCAATTTGATAAACAAACAAGCGAACAATGTAAAATAATCCCGCAAACCAGGTAATTACAAAGATGAGGTGCAGGGATTTTAGGTAATTATAGTATTCCATCGTTAGTTTGAATCAGTTTTGTATTCATTTCTTTTTTTAGAAAATAGCCAGTTAATATCGTTGATAAAACATCCGCAATTGGGAATGCAATCCACACGCCAAAAATACCTAAAAAATTTGGTAGAATCAGTACTAGTGGAATGAGGAAAAAGCCTTGTTTGCTTAAAGTCAAAAGCAATGCTTTTTTTGCCTTACCTGCCGCTTGAAAATAGGCAGCGCCAATGAGTTGAACAGCAATAATTGGTGAAGCAGCAAAAACCCAGCGTAAGGCTTCTGGGGTTTGGTCAATCACGAGAGCATCAGTTGTAAAAACGGCGACGATAGGTTTGGCAAAAATTAGAATAACCACAAAAATCAATGAAGCTAAAATAGCGGCATATTTTATCGAAAGTTGTACGCTTTCTTTGACCCTTGAATAATTTCCCGCTCCGTAATTAAAACCAGCAATGGGTAGAAATCCTTGTGTAATTCCCAGAATTGGAAACAGAGCAAACATCAACATTCGGCTAATAATTCCATAAATCGCTACAGAATGTTCGCCGCCATACGTGTACAAAGTATGGTTCAGGATGATGGATAAAATACTCACGACTCCTTGTCTGGAAAAAGTCACGAAACTCAGTTCAGAGATTTCTTTGACAATGGGCATTTTAAATTTAAAATGCTTCATTTTTAATTGCAGTTCACTTTTGAAAACAAAAAACCAAAGCACAAACAAGAAGCAGGTAAAATAAGAGATGGCTGTTGCCAAAGCAGCGCCCAACATTCCTAAATCTAAGTATTTGATAAAGAGAATATCTAAGGCGATATTTACAAAAGCTGGGATAATCATGGCAACCATCGCAAACTTGGCTTTGCCTTCGGCCCGAATCACATTGTTGCCCATCATACAAAGAGCTAGAAACGGAACACTAATAATTATGGGAGTAAAAAATTCTTTTGCAGGTTCCATTATGGCGCCTTTTGCACCAAAAAGCAGCAGCATTTCATCACTGAAAAAAAGACCAAATAGCACGAAAACTGACGCTAATAAAAAAGTCATCATGATTTGATTGCCAAATGTATGCAATGCTTTTTCCTTGTCATTTGCTCCCAATGCTCTGGAAAGTACAGAACCTCCGCCCACACCAATCGCCATTCCTAATGAAGAAATGAAAAAGGTGATGGGCAAAACTACGGTAACCGCAGCAATAGCTAAGGAACCAATCCATTGGCCTACAAATATGGTGTCGATTAAGATATTAACCGACATGAATAAAATCCCAATAGAAGACGGAACCGCTTGTTTTATCAAGAGTTTTTTGATATCCTGAGTTCCTAACTCATCGGCGGTAACGGCCATTTAAGCTGTGATTTTATCAGCATCAACTTTAATGGAAGAGGAAGCGTTTGACCAATTTGAAATCCAATTGCTCACGGTTTTACACCAGTCGTCGCTATCGTTCAAACAGGGAATCGCTTTGAAGTTTTCGCCTCCGTGGTGCAAAAATTCTTCATTGGCTTCCATCGCAATTTCTTCCAATGTTTCTAAACAATCCGATACAAATGCAGGGGTTACAACAGCTAAGTTTTTAATACCTTTCTCAGGCATTTTGTTCACTTCAACATCCGTGTAAGGAGTTAACCATTTGTCACCCGCTAATCGTGATTGAAAAGTCTGGCTGTATTTTCCTTCTGGAATACCGAGTAATTTCACCACTTGTTTAGTAGTTTCATAACATTGGTGACGGTAACAAAACTCATGCGCAGGTGAAGGGGTGTTGCAACAAGAACCGTCTATTTTACAATGTGATTTGGTGATGTCCGTCTTGCGAATGTGACGCTCTGGAATTCCATGGTAGGAGAATAACAGATGGTCGTAATCATATCCTTCTAAATGTCCTTTGATAGAATCGGCTAGGTTTTGTAAATAATCCGGTTTGTTATAAAAAGCAGGAACAATTGTAAATTTCATTTCTGGGAAATATTTTTTACGGTGCTCTTCAGCTAGTTCTAAAATGGTAGTGGTAGAAGCCATGGCGTGTTGCGGATACAACGGGAAAAGCAACACTTCAGTCACGCCTTTATCATGTAATTCTTGCAAACCAGATAGTAAAGATGGATTTCCATAACGCATGGCTAGTGATACAGGAACATCAACTAATTTTTGTACTTTCTCGTGCATTCTTTTAGAAATAACGACAAGTGGAGACCCTTCATCCCACCATATCTTGGCATAAGCTGCAGCTGATTTTTTAGGTCTTGTTTGCAAAATGATTCCACGAACTAATAAGGCTCGCAACAAAAACGGAACGTCAATTACGTACTTGTCCATTAAAAATTCATCTAAATACGGTTTTACGTCTTTTGCTGTTGGACTTTCTGGGGAACCTAAATTTACTAATAATACACCTTTCATATTTGCTATTTTTTTCATTATTGTCATTGCTTCGCCATTTTGGGTAAACCATCGTGTCCGAAGAATGAGGAATCTTGGTACAAAAGTAAATAAACTTACTTTTTTATAAATTGCGATTAACTATTTTTTATTTATTGTTTAATATAAGAAATCAATTGTTTATGGCATATTTGGGTTGATTGACATCAAATATTTCTTGGGTGTTGTGGCAAATTTCTTTTTGAATGCCGCTATAAAATGACTTCCGGTACTGTACCCAATTTTCAATCCTACTTCGTTTACATTATAAGAACCACTGTCTAGTAATTTTCGAGCAAAATCCATTTTGTAGTCAAACAGAAAACCATACACGGTATCGCCATAAATTTGTTTGAAACCCATTTTTAGTTTCTTTAGATTCAACCCGATTTCATCGGCCAATTCTTGTAATCCTGGCGGTTCAGCCATGTTTGCAATAATAATTTCTTTGGCTTTTCTAATTTTCATTACATTATCCTCATCAATTAAAAACGGACATTGTTCTGCGTTTGGATCTTCGGTTCTATTGAAATACAAACTCAATAATTCGTATCCTTTTCCTTTGTAATAGAGGTTTTTTATCGACGGATGCAAGCTGTAATGGAACAGTTGCGATAACACAATCGCCATCGAAGGGCTGATGTTTCCTTCGTTATAGTATTTTTTGTCCTTATTATCAGCACTTAAAAAAGTAATATAATCAGCTTCCGTCGAAAATAAAGCATGGAATTTTTTGATAGAAATAATTACCGATATTACCCAGGAATTTGGCGCTAATTCTAGGTTTAAAGGCAGTTCTTTTTGTGGATTGTATAAAAGCAATGATTTTTCCTCTTTCAGTTCCAAAGCATAATTGCCTTGGTTGAACATAAATTTGGCTTTCCCTTTAATTCCAAAGTGAAACTGAATCAATCCGCTACCTACTTCGCGTTGCACATTAAAGGAATCTAAGCTGTCATTTTGAAATCGAATCAGCGTAAAATCATCCTCAATTTTTATAATTTCCTGAGAACCCATAGCGATATTTTTTTTATATAAAAATGATATTTATCAAACCTATTTATTTAGAACAACTCTAAATAAAGCAATTCAAACAACTTGATTTCACTACAAAAATAGAATTTTTTACCGTAAAATAAGCAATTGGAACTAAAAAATCACTTAGCGATACAAAAAGAACTTCTAGCGTTACTTTTATAAATACTATAGTGATAATTTTGTTCCACTTTCTGGAAAAGTGCAAATATGGAAAACAATAACACATCAAAGCATCATTATTTTTACGCAGTTGGATTGAGCTATAAAAAAGCAGATGCTGAGATTAGAGGTAAGTTTAGTTTAGACGCTGCTGCAAAAACGCGTTTGCTGGAACAAGCTAAGAATGAAGGAATAGAGAGTTTAATAGTCACTTCTACCTGCAACCGTACTGAAATTTACGGGTATGCTGAACATCCCTTTCAATTAATTAAATTAATTTGCGAGAATAGTCAAGGCTCTGTTGAAGCATTTCAAAAAGTGGGCTTTGTCTATAAAAATCAAGAAGCTATTAGCCACATGTTTCGGGTAGGGACGGGTTTAGACAGTCAGATTTTGGGTGATTTTGAAATTATTGCTCAAATAAGAAATTCTTTTTCACAGTCAAAATCATTGGGTTTAGCTAATGCTTTTATGGAACGATTGGTGAATGCTGTTATCCAAGCCAGTAAAAAAATAAAAACGGATACAGAAATTAGTTCTGGCGCTACTTCGGTTTCTTTTGCTGCAGTGCGTTACATTATCAACAATGTGGAAGACATTGGAAACAAAAATATTTTATTGTTTGGTACAGGAAAAATTGGGAGAAATACCTGTGAAAATTTAGTAAAACACACTAAAAACGAACACATTACACTAATTAACCGAACCAAAGAAAAAGCAGAGAAATTAGCCGGAAAATTGAACCTAATCGTAAAAGATTATTCGGAACTGCATTTGGAACTTCAAAAAGCAGATGTGGTTGTGGTAGCTACTGGTGCTCAAAATCCAACAATTGACAAAGCAATTTTGAATCTGAAAAAACCAATGTTGATTTTGGATTTATCAATTCCGAAAAATGTTCATGAAAATGTAGAAGAAATTGAAGGAGTTACACTAGTTCACATGGATTATTTGTCGCAATTGACAGATGAGACTTTAGAAAACAGAAAAAAACACATTCCTGCTGCTGAAGCTATTATTGAGGAAATCAAAGAGGAATTTATTACTTGGACCAAAGGGCGAAAATTTGCTCCAACAATTCATGCATTGAAAGCGAAGTTAAATGCGATAAAAATCTCTGAATTGGATTTTCAAAGCAGGAAAATTTCAAATTTCAATGAAGAGCAAGCCGAAATAATCAGCAACAGAATTATCCAAAAAATAACGACTCATTTTGCCAATCATTTAAAAGACGATGATACAATGGTAGATGAAAGCATCGAATGGATTGAGAAAGTGTTCAAAATTGGCGCTACCGCAAAATAAATTTCCACTAGTTAGTAAATTAAAACTTTAGACCATCAGGTCATAGTAAAAAAGGATATAACCAAAATTATTTAAAAACATATAAGGCATTTAAGTTTGATAAAGAAAACACTGTTAACTTTTTTATATTTAAATCCAAGCTTCTTACATGTTCTTCACAACCTTATATGGTTCAAAAAAATAAAATGGCAGAAAAAGTTATTAGAATAGGAACCCGCGATAGTGAACTCGCGCTTTGGCAAGCCCATACTGTCGAAAAAAAACTAAATGATTTAGGACATAAAACCGAAATTATAGCGGTAAAATCACAAGGAGATATTATCCTTGACAAACCACTTTATGAATTAGGAATCACAGGAATTTTCACCAAAACGCTTGATATCGCTATGATCAATGGCGATGTAGATATTGCGGTGCATTCTATGAAAGATGTTCCTACGGCATTACCAATAGGAATTGTACAAGCTGCTGTTCTGGAAAGAGCGAATACATTAGATATTTTGGTACACAAAGGGAATCTTGATTTTCTAAATGGAGAAGGAACAATTGCCACAGGAAGTTTGCGTCGTCAGGCACAATGGTTGAACAAATATCCCAATCACAACGTAGTTGATTTACGTGGAAACGTCAATACAAGAATGCAGAAATTGCAGGAAAGCGATTGGAACGGTGCCGTTTTTGCAGCAGCAGGATTGGAGAGAATTAACTTGAAACCGTCCAATTATATTGATTTGGACTGGATGATTCCAGCGCCGGCTCAAGGCGCTATGGTTGTCGTTGCTATGGCAAATGATGAATTTTGCAGACAAGCGCTAAACGAACTCAACGATATTGATACCGAAGTGTGTACGCATATCGAAAGACAGTTTCTCAAAACACTCGAAGGCGGTTGTACGGCACCTATTGGCGCTTTAGCTGTTTTTGTAGAAGATGATATTGTTTTCAAAGGAGTACTTTTTTCATTGGATGGAAAACAAAAGTTTGAAGTCGAAAAAACAGTCCCGATGCAAGAATGGAAGAAATTAGGGTTTTACTGCGCACAAGAAATTTTAAAAAATGGCGGAGCAGAATTGATGATAGCAATTAAAAATACTTTGAAGAAATAATGAGTCAAACGAGCATTTTATCCACTAAAACTTTGTCAGACGAGCAAAGACAAGCGTTTCTTGACGCTAATTTTGATCTTTTAGAGCAGGATTTTATCGAAATTCAAAACAACCGTTTTGATTTAAAAACCATTAATACGAATTTGATTTTTAGTAGTCAAAATGCGGTTTTAAGTTTGGTAGAACAAAACGGATGGGAAGTTTTAAAAACGAAGCCTGTTTTTTGTGTTGGCATTAAAACCAAAGAATTACTAGAGTCGCATGGCTTTACAGTTGATGTTTATTTGGATTACGCATCTGAATTAGCCGAAATCATTACGCTGATTTATAATAAGGAAAGTTATACTTTCTTGAGCGGAAATTTGCGTAAAGAAACGTTGCCTGAGGCATTAAAAAGTGGAGGAATAACTTTTAATGAAATTGAAGTGTATCAAACCAAGTTGGCGCCTTTCAAAATATCCGACCAAGAAAAATTTGACGGAATTCTGTTTTTTAGCCCATCGGGTGTGGAGAGTTATTTGACCAATAACAAAATCAAGAATGAAGTTTGTTTTTGCATAGGCACTACTACCGCATCAGCATTAGAAACAAAGAAAATTAAAAACATAGTAATTGCCGAAACACCAACTATCGAAGAGTTGATTGTGGAAGTTATTGAATATTATAAAGCCCCCTAACCCCCGAAGGGGGAACATGGAATGGCGTAAATTACAATAAACTTAAAATTAGACGAATTAAAACAGTCATAAAGTAAAATATAAATGAACAGTAACGATAATCAAATTCCCCCTTCGGGGGTTAGGGGGCTTAAGAACGACTTATTTTTAAGAGCATTAAAAGGAGAAACAGTACAACGTCCACCAGTTTGGATGATGCGTCAAGCAGGAAGATACTTGCCGGAATTTATCGCTTTGCGTGATAAATATGATTTTTTCACCCGTTGTCAAACGCCAGAATTGGCTGCTGAAATTACCGTACAACCAATACGCAGAATAGCTCCAGATGCTGCTATTTTGTTTTCGGATATCTTGGTAATTCCACAAGCTATGGGAATTGATGTGGAGATGAAACCTAATTTTGGTCCGTATTTACCAAATCCTATTCGTACGATACAGGATGTAGAGAAAGTAATCGTTCCAGATGTTCATGAAACATTAGGATACGTTTTTGACGCCATCAAATTGACCAAAGAAATGCTGAACGATGAGGTGCCGTTAATTGGTTTCGCAGGTTCACCTTGGACGATTATGTGTTATGCTGTTGAAGGAAAAGGGTCTAAAAGTTTTGATATGGCTAAAGGATTTTGTTTTCAACATCCAGAAGCAGCACACGTTTTATTGCAAAAAATCACCGATACTACTATTGCCTACCTGATAGAAAAAGTAAAAGCGGGCGTAAATGCCGTGCAAATTTTTGACTCTTGGGGTGGAATGCTTTCGCCAGTAGATTACCAAGAATTCTCTTGGAAATACATCAATCAAATCATCGAAGCTTTGGCCGATCATGCGCCAGTAATTGTTTTCGGGAAAGGCTGTTGGTTTGCTTTGAACGAAATGGGAAAAAGTAGAGCTTCAGCACTTGGTGTAGATTGGACATGTTCGCCAAGAAATGCGAGATACTTATCCGGTGGAAACATCACGTTGCAAGGAAATTTTGATCCATCTAGATTGTTGTCTCCAATTCCAGTTATCAAGAAAATGGTACACGAAATGATTGACGAATTCGGAAAAGACAAATACATCGTGAATTTAGGTCACGGAATTTTACCAAATATCCCTGTGGATCACGCAAAAGCGTTTGTTGATGCGGTGAAGGAGTACGGGCAATAGGTTTTGTGAGATCTCCTGCAAGGTTTTTAGAACCTTGTAGGAGGGCTAAACGTTTTTGACTGGAATGTTCAATAAGTAAGCTGGTGCAAAAGTAAATTTATACTAAAAGAACAATTCTACCTGTACATTTAAAACCTTCAAGTCCAAATCTGTAAAGGATTAGAAGCAGTTGAAGGTCAAGCCAAATTAAAATAGGATCTTTTTGACTTATTGAAAAGATAGGCTTGAACCTATTTAGGCCAGAAGAAAAAGGAATTTTATAAAATTTATAGTTATAATTTAGACAAACCATCGACAATATTTTAGTGAAAGAGGATTTAGATAATTTTGGTATCAATACATTGAAAACTTCTGATGCCAAGCAGATGTTTCAGTTTATGTTTGATAATAAGGAACGATTTAAATTGTTTTTTCCACAAACATTGGAATTGAATAGTACTTTAGAAAAAACAGTAGCGTATATCGCAATTAAAAATAAAGAGATTGAAGAAAAGTCTAATTTCACTTTTGCCATCAGAAATAAAATACATAATGAAATTGTTGGATTGATCATTATTAAAAAAATAGATTGGGTGAGTTGTCAAGGTGAGCTAGCCTACTGCATTGGTTTAGAAGAGCAGGGCAGAGGTTTGACATCTTTTGCAGTTAAAAAAATGACTCAATTTGCTTTTGAAAAATTAAAACTGAAAACACTTCACATTATTGCACATAAAACTAATTTAGGCAGTGTAAAAGTGGCTGAGAATAATGAGTTTATTTGGCAAAAAACCTTGTTAAGGGAATTTACACCAACAAATCAAGCTCCGTTGGATATGGAGTTATATGAATTAAGAAAATGAAAGAGCAATTCTACCAATACATACAAAACCTTCAAGACCAAATCGTAGCTGGACTAGAAGCAGTTGACGGTCAAGCTAAATTTAAAGAAGATCTTTGGGATCGCCCAGAGGGTGGCGGAGGAAGAACGCGCGTGATAGAAAACGGAACAGTTTTTGAAAAAGGCGGTGTGAATATTTCAGCAGTTCATGGGAAATTACCGGAAGCCATGCAAAAGATGTTCAATGTAGGCGAAGCTGATTTTTTTGCCTGTGGATTAAGTCTGGTACTGCATCCAAAAAATCCAATGGTGCCAACCGTTCATGCCAACTGGCGTTATTTCGAAATGTACGATGATAATGGAAACGTAATCCAACAATGGTTTGGCGGCGGACAAGATTTAACACCGTATTATTTGTTTGAAGAAGACGCAATTCATTTTCATCAAACGTGTAAAACGGCCTGCGACAAACACAATCCTGAGTTTTATCCAAAATTTAAAAAACAATGTGATGCCTATTTCTGGAACGCTCACAGAAATGAAGCTCGCGGAATAGGAGGATTATTCTTCGATTATTGCAAAGCAACGGACGATATGACCATGGAAAATTGGTTCAATTTCGTATCCGAAGTTGGGAATAGTTTCCTGCAAGCTTACGTTCCTATTGTAGAAAAAAGAAAAAATCTACCCTACACACCAGAACAAAGAACTTGGCAGGAAATCCGTCGTGGGCGTTATGTAGAGTTTAATTTGGTACACGACAAAGGCACTTTATTTGGACTAAAAACCAACGGAAGAATCGAAAGTATTCTTATGAGTTTGCCGCCAAATGTTCAGTGGGTTTATGATCATCATGCAGCAGCCGGAAGCGAAGAGGAAAAATTAGTAAATGTGTTAGAAAATCCGAAAAATTGGATTGCAGATTGATGATTAACGATTTTTGATTTCAGATTTTCTGTTGTCACCAATTCGTTTTAAATCATAAATCATAAATCATAAATCATAAATCAGCAATCGCTAATCTAAAATCATAAATCATATGTTCCCATTACAAAGAGGTAGAAGATTACGCGTTAGCGAATCCATTCGTTCTATAGTTCGCGAAACGACTTTAAGTCCAAGTGATTTCATGTTTCCTATGTTTATTGCCGAAGGCGAAAATGTACAAGTAGCAATCCCTTCCATGCCCGGAATATTTCGTCGTTCGATTGATTTAACGGTCAAAGAAGTGAAAGAAATTTACGCTTTAGGTATTCGTGCGGTGAATATTTATGTCAAAGTTGACGAAAAGTTAAAGGACAATACTGGAAAAGAAGCTTGGAATAAAGATGGATTAATGCAAAAGGCCATTCGTGCTATCAAAGCGGCTTGTCCAGAAATGATCGTGATGCCAGATGTAGCTTTAGATCCGTATTCGATTTATGGTCATGACGGAATCATTGCAAACGGTGATGTAGAAAACGATTCGACGAATGAAGCTTTGGTGAAAATGGCTGTTTCTCATGCGCAAGCGGGTGCCGATTTTGTAGCGCCAAGCGATATGATGGACGGACGCGTGTTGCGTTTGCGCCAAGGATTAGACGCTGCGGGTTTTCATAATGTGGGAATCATGAGTTATTCGGCTAAATATGCTTCGGCATTTTACGGGCCGTTTCGGGATGCTCTTGATAGTGCACCAAAAGAAGCAGATGTGGTAGTACCAAAAGACAAAAAAACGTACCAAATGGATTATGCAAATCGTCTTGAAGCCATCAAAGAAGCATTGTGGGATGTAGAAGAAGGTGCCGATATGGTTATGGTAAAACCAGGAATTGCGTATTTAGACATCGTTCGTGAAGTTAAAAATGCGGTCAATGTGCCGGTAACCGTTTACCATGTTTCGGGGGAATATGCCATGATCAAAGCCGCATCAGAACGAGGTTGGCTCGATCATGATCAAACCATGATGGAACAACTTATGTGTATCAAGCGCGCTGGAGCCAGTTTAATTTCGACTTATTTCGCCAAAGAAGCTGCGATACTTTTAAACAAATAGAAATGAAAAAATGTCTAATAATAGCGGTTTTATTGCTTTCTAATAGCCTTTTTGCGCAAGTTGAAGTAGTTGCTACTTTCATCGAGAAATGGGATAATTCAAAGGATTATTTAGTAGCCGTTGCAGAGGCGATGCCGGAGGATAAATATGATTATAAACCTGCCGAACGTGAAATGTCGTTTAGAGAACAATTATTCCACATACAAGACAACATGAATTGGTTGAGCACAACACATTTTTCGGAAGAGAAATATGTGAAAAAAGAAGCTGTAAAAGGACTCTCGAAAGCACAAATTATCGCAGAAATCAAAGCATCTTTTGATAAAGCAAAGGCATTTGTACAAAAAACCAATGATGCTGAATTATCCCAAAAAGTAGCTTTTTTTGCTGGTCCCAAATCAAAATTGCAGATACTCAATTTGATGCAAGATCATGTTACGCATCACAGAGCGCAAATTTTAGTCTATTTGAATCTGAATCAAATTCAGCCACCCAAATATGTTGGTTGGTAATTTTTACTACTTTAGAACCAAATCATAAAAGAAATTAATATGAGAAAGTCATTGTTGTTATTCGCTGCTTTAGCCTTTGCTTCTTGTAAAAAAGAAGAAGTCAAAAAAGAACCTTTATACCCAACCACTACCGAAGAAGTTGCGCAAACTCCGACTGAATTAGGGAAAGAAATTTTTGAAGGTAAAGGAAATTGTGTCGCCTGTCATCAAGTTGCCGAAAAAGTGATAGGGCCAAGCCTGCAGGATATTGCCAAGATTTACAAAGATAAAAATGCGGATATGGTAGTGTTTCTTAAAGGGGAAGGCGAGCCTATTGTAGATCCAAGCCAGTACGAAGTCATGAAAACAAACTTCGCCGTTACAAAAGCGATGTCTGATACCGAATTGAAAGCCTTAGAAGCTTACGTTTACTCCAATTTGAAATAATTTATACTAAACTTTTTTTAGTATCTGGAGCTAATCCCGCTATCCGCTATATCTCTTGTGTTCGCTAGCGCTACCACAAGAGGATGCCGCTGCTATCGGGGCTAAAATAAAAGTACCATTCACAACCACGAATGGTTTTTTTATGCCCGTATGTGGTCTGCACAGATTATTTTTTTACCTTTAAGAAATGGAAACAGTCTTCATCAACACTCCGTTAGGAATTGCTGCCATTACCGGTGATGTACATGGGGTTTCTAAAATATCAGTTTTAGAGGAGGGCGAAATATCTGCACAAATTCCCTCTTTTTTACAAGAAGCAGTACAGCAACTTCAAGAATATTTTAATGCTCAAAGAATGGATTTCACCTTTAAACTCAATCCACAAGGAACCGAATTCCAACAAAAAGTATGGAAAGCATTACTCGATATTCCATTCGGGAAAACCAGAACGTATCTCGAACAATCTAAACTTTTAGGAGATGTCAAAGCCATTCGTGCCGTAGCTTCCGCCAATGGGAAAAATCCGCTTTGGATTGTCGTGCCTTGTCACAGAGTCATTGGAACTGATGGTTCGTTAACCGGTTATGCAGGAGGGTTATGGCGCAAAAAATGGCTGCTCGAACACGAAAACCCAACCACACAACAAAGTTTGTTTTAGTTATTTATGAATAAATTTTTTATATTCGTTTGGGAATATCCGTTCAAATCTGTTAAATCCGCGTCATCTGCGTGCCATAAAAATGATAGAAAAAATAAACCTCAATAACATTCTGTTTCTCGATATAGAAACCGTTCCTGAAGCCGAAAATTTCAATGCGTTAGATTCTGAAATGAAAGACCTTTGGGAGCACAAAACTCAATACCAGCGCAAAGACGATTTTTCGCCCGAAGAATTTTATGACCGAGCAGGCATTTGGGCCGAGTTTGGTAAAATTGTTTGTATTTCAGTAGGTTATTTTACCATCAAAGGTGATATTCGGAATTTTAGAGTTACTTCTTTCTTTGGAGAAGAAAAGAAAATTTTACTTGATTTCAATAACCTATTGAACAATCATTTCAACCAGCCGCAACATGTTTTGTGCGGGCATAATGCTAAGGAATTCGACATTCCGTTCCTCGCCCGACGCATGATTATCAATCAAATTGCTATTCCGAACAAGCTGAATTTATTTGGCAAAAAACCATGGGAAATTCCGCATTTAGATACCTTAGAATTATGGAAATTTGGAGATTACAAACATTTTACATCCTTAAAGTTAATGTGTAAAGTCCTAGGAATTCCTTCGTCCAAAGGCGATATTGACGGCAGTCAAGTAGGACATGTTTTTTATGTTGATAAAGACATTGACCGTATTGTTACCTATTGTGAGAAAGACACGATCGCTGTAGCGCAAATTTTCCTAAGATTGCGACGAGAGGATTTGCTGATAGAGGAGGAGATCATTCATGTCTAGCAATAGTATCAATTACACGTTTGCATTACTTTGAGGAAAATGCTTTGCGCACTTCGCGAATCCCCTTGCGCACTTTGCGGTTAATTTTTTTACATTTACAAAAATTATAAATTATGGTATTAAGTAGATTTTGGTTGGTCATTTTTATTTCAGCAATTGTATTTGTAGTGTTTAGTTTGTTTGCTGGAGATAGTTATACCATAGATCACGTTTTGAATGGGAAGAAAGATGACCCGATTCTAGTTTCTGAAAAATACATCGAACAAATTCCTGCTTTTATCAAAGATAGTATCAAGAAAGCGCCTAATCAAACCATGATTATCAATCGCGATACGCTAAATGCCGACACGACTTATGTTTTTAAAAATAAAACCGTAAAAATTTATAGTGGCGTTCAAAAATCAGATGGATTATTGCCAACATGCAAAAGCACTTTACTGGATTTGATACTTCCGTTAATGGCATATTTAGCGTTTTTCTGTGGGCTGATGGAGCTTTTAATTATTTCTGGAGCCTCTGGGAAATTGGCTAAAGGATTAAGTCCGGTATTTGTAAAGGTGTTTCCTAGTATTCCAAAAGACCATCCTTCTATTTCGTATATGACCTTAAATTTTGCTGCTAATTTCCTTGGGTTAGATTCAGCAGCTACGCCTTTTGGTCTAAAAGCCATGGAAAGTTTACAAGAAATAAATCCTGAAAAAGACAAGGCCAGCGATGCTCAAATTATGTTTATGTGCTTGCACGCTTCTGGTTTAACCTTAATAGCCACCTCTATTATTGGCTATCGGGCTGCTGCTGGTGCGACTAACCCCGCGGACGTAATGCTACCTTGTATTATCACCTCTTTTATCGGTACGATTGCCGCTTTTTTAATTGTGGGAATTAAGCAAAAAATTAATTTCAAAAGCGCTTCTTTGGTTGCGGCTTTGATGGCCTTAATAGCCGCAATCATTGGTTTGTTGATGTATGTAAATCATTTGGATTTAATTGGGAAAAACTATTTTACCTCTAATCTTTCGGCTTTAATATTGGTAGGGATAATTGCCTTTACTTTGATATTTTCCTTTATTAAAGAAAAAAAATTCACAGATGCTAAAACCACTGTTTTCGAGGCTTTTGTAGTAGGAGCCAATAATGGAGTAAAAACTGGAGTGACTATTTTTCCTTATGTTTTGGGAATGCTGGTGGCTATTTCTTTATTTAGAAACAGCGGTTTGTTTGAAATTATTAGCAACTGGATTGCTTTCATTTTTTCTAATATGGGAGTAAGTAAGCAAATTACAGATGCATTGCCAGTAGCCTTACTTCGTCCGTTTAGTTCTGCAGGATCAAGAGGATTTTTGATCGATTCCATGAATACTTTTGGCGCCGATTCTATGACAGGACGTTTGAGTAGTATTTTTCAATGTAGCGCTGAAAGCACTTTTTATGTGATTGCCGTTTACTTTGGTTCGGTGAATATCAAAAATACTCGTTATGCTTTAGGAACGATGCTTTTGGTGGATGTGATTTGCGTGATTACTGCAATTTTTGTAGCTAGCTGGTTTTTTTAGAAATAGATTCTAAAGAATTTTATTTGCGGAAAGTATTAAAACTGAACTATAAAAAACCCCAGACTCAATGGTATTTGAGTCTGGGGTTTTTTAGTGTTTTTAAACGCGTTCGTTATTCTATTTCCATTTCGGGAACAAAGCCTTCGATAATCAAATCAGCTTCAGTAGAAGCAATGATGTGCTCCACGGTCACCCCAGGGGCACGTTCTAAAAGTTTGAAACCTTGCGGTGTTATTTCTAAAACGGCTAATTCAGTTACTACTTTTTTAACACATCCTACTCCGGTTAAGGGCAACGTACATTTTTTAAGGATTTTGGATTCTCCGGCTTTATTAACGTGCATCATGGCAACGATAATGTTTTCTGCTGAAGCGACTAAATCCATTGCGCCTCCCATTCCTTTAACCATTTTACCAGGAATTTTCCAGTTGGCAATATCTCCGTTTTCGGCTACTTCCATAGCGCCAAGAATGGTTAGATCTACTTTTTGGGAGCGTATCATTCCAAAACTCATTGCTGAGTCAAAAAAAGAAGCTCCTGGAAGTGTTGTTATGGTTTGTTTTCCTGCGTTGATTAGATCAGCGTCTTCATCGCCCTCAAAGGGGAATGGACCCATGCCCAGAACGCCATTCTCACTTTGAAATTCAACGTCAATTCCTTCAGGAACATAATTAGCAACCAGTGTCGGAATCCCAATTCCAAGATTCACGTAGTAGTTGTGTTTTAATTCTTTTGCTATGCGTTTTGCAATTTGATTTTTATCTAAAGCCATTTCTTAATGTATCAATTTATGAATGTAACAATATATCAATTTTGAGAATTATTACTTATTATTTTTACTAGTGCTTAGGATTTTGTAAACTATTAATCCTAATTCATTAATTTGAATTTTCAGGCTTTCATCAAAAGGGTATGAAGATGCCTTTTCACAAAGCAAAAGCCAGTATTTTGTTTCCTCTAGTTCCTTGGCTGCAATTTTAATTTTATGGATAAAATCTGCTCTGCTTTCGGCATTTTGTGCTTCATGAATATTAGCGCCTATACTTGTTCCTGATTTTAATAGTTGATTGGCAATAATAAATTTGCGTTTATTTTCTAATATTTCACAAAAATCTATAATACCTAATGCAAAATCAATGGATTTAGAAACAACAATATTCTCTTTATCCATTTTTTGTTAATTGTTATATTGCTAAATTGTTTAATTTTTTGCGCGAACCGTTCGTTGTTCAATTCTTTTCTCGTATTTTTCACCTTGAAAAATCCTATTTACAAGTATTCCAGGAATATGAATTTCATTAGGATCTAAACTTCCTGCAGGTAATAATTCTTCGACTTCTGCAATGGTAACTTTTGCTGCTCCAGCCATACATGTATTAAAGTTTCTTGCCGTTCCTTTGAAAATTAGGTTTCCAGCCTCGTCCCCTTTCCAAGCTTTTACAATAGCAAAATCAGCTTTGTAGGCTAATTCCATGATATGCATCTTTCCGTTGAATTCTCGAACTTCTTTGCCTTGGGCTACTTCTGTTCCATATCCTGCAGGAGTAAAGAAAGCGGGAATTCCGGCTTGAGCTGCACGACATTTTTCAGCGAGTGTTCCTTGTGGAGTTAACTCTACATCTAATTCTCCAGAGAGCATTTGGCGTTCAAATTCGGCATTTTCTCCTACATAAGAAGAGATCATCTTCTTAATTTGACGCTTTTGCAAAAGCAATCCTAGGCCAAAATCGTCAACACCAGCATTGTTTGAAATACAGGTTAAATCCGTAGTTTCTTTTTTTACCAATTCGGCGATTGAATTTTCTGGAATACCACATAATCCAAAGCCGCCAAGCATAATAGTCATCCCATTTTCAATTCCTTGAAGGGCGTCTTGAACGTTGTTTACTTTTTTGTTAATCATAAAAATGAGTTGCTATGGTCCAATTTTATTTTAAAAGGATCAAATTATTTGTTGAAATTCCTCCTTGTTTTGACTACGAGAAATGGGGAGTTTATAATTCAAATTCATCAGTATTTTGCTCTACGGCAGTGGTGTCTATTACTTTTTTAGGAACGTAGCAGTCTACTTTTATAGAGAGATTTGCTGGTCTTTCAAAGTTTCCTTTAGAAACTTTAAGAGCGGGATCAGCGTAACATAATTTCATAAAGTATCCCCAAACCGGCAATGCTGCCGTGGCTCCCTGACCGTATGTTATGCTTTTAAAACGAGCGGAACGATCCTCGCAACCTACCCAAACTCCCGTTACAAGATTAGGAACCATTCCCATAAACCAACCATCAGATTGATTTTGTGTAGTACCTGTTTTTCCTGCAATAGGGTTTTTGAATTGGTAAGGATAACCGGTCCAACGGTTGTCTCCGCTTCCGCCACCAGTGGTTCGTAAACGATCTCCAGAACCACCCTCAGTTACACCTTCTAACAATTTGACAACCGCATAGGCGATATCTTTATTTAAAACATCATGTGACTCAGGAATTGGTTCGTAGATGATAACCCCACTTTTATCTTCAATTTTAGATATGAATTGTGGTTTCATATAAACCCCTTGATTGGCAAAGGTGCTGTAAGCAGCGACCATGTCTTCAACAGTTATTTCTACCGCTCCTAGAGCAATAGAGGGTTGTAAAGGAATTTCTGATTTCACTCCTAATTTATGCGCTAGATCAACAACGGCTTCTGGACCTACTTTGTCCATTAATTTTGCTGAAACAGTATTTATAGAGTTGGCTAAACCTCTCTTCAAGGTGACCATTCCGCGGTATCTATTATCTGAATTTTTTGGTTCCCAATCTTCAGTAACGTGATGGCGTCCTTTGCGAATCATAAACGGGCCATCAATAATCGAGTCACAAGGGGACATATTGAGTTGCTCGATGGCAGTGGCGTAAACGAATGGTTTGAATGTAGAGCCTACTTGTCTTGCTCCTTGTCCTACGTGATCGTATTGGAAATATTTATAATTAATTCCACCTACCCATGCCTTTACATTTCCTGTTTGTGGTTCCATTGCCATTAATCCAGACTGTAAAAAGTGCTTGTAATAGCGTATAGAATCTAAGGGTGTCATTATGGTATCTTTCTCCCCTTTCCAGGAAAAAACAGTCATTTTTGTTTTTTCGCTAAACGATTTTACAATATCTTCCTCGCTTTTATCCATTGATTTCATAACCGCCCAGCGATTAGATGATTTCATCGCTTGATTTAAAATACGTTGTGTTTCTACCGCAGAAATATTCACAAAAGGAGCATTTTTATTGCCTTTAGATTGCTTGAAAAACTCCTCCTGAAGGTTCGCCATGTGTGCTGTAACGGCTTCTTCGGCATGTAACTGCATCCTAGAATCGATGGTGGTGTATATTTTTAAACCATCCTTGTAAATATCATAATCTGAGCCATCTGATTTTTTATTCTCCTCAGCCCATTTTTTCATATAATCACGAAGGTATTCTCTAAAATAGGTTGCCGTTCCGTCTTTATGTGTTTCTAATTTGAAGTTTAATTTGATAGGTAAACTTTGTAGCCGTTCTTTTTCCTCTTTCGAAATTATTTTTCCTTTTTCCAATTGCAAAAGCACCACATTTCTTCGGTTTTTAACACCTTGTGGGTTTCGTATCGGGTTGTATAAACCAGAGTTTTTGAACATTCCCACTAATATTGCTGACTCGCTGATGGTTAAATCCTTTGGTTCTTTAGAAAAATAAGTTTTTGCTGCAGAACTTACCCCAACAGAATTATTTCCAAAATCATAGACATTACAATACATGGCAATGATTTCATTTTTAGTATATTGTCTTTCTAATCGAATAGCGATAATCCATTCTTTTATTTTTTGTACAATTCTAAAAGGTAGGAATTTAGATCCTTCTCCGTGGAATAATTGTTTGGCTAATTGTTGTGTTAACGTACTTGCACCACCGCTAGTTCCTAAACTCGAAATGGCTCTTAAAGTACCTCTTCCGTCAATGCCAGAATGTTCGTAAAAACGAGCGTCCTCTGTAGCAATTAATGCTTGTACTAAGTTTTTTGGCAAGTCTGAATACTTTAGTTGCGATCTGTTTTTTTCGAAATATTTACCGATCACGACTCCGTCAGCGGAAATAACTTCCGTTGCTAGATTGGAATCGGGATTTTCTAAATCTTCAAATGAGGGCATGGAGCCAAAGATTCCCCAAGAAGCAAATAAGAAAAACAAACCGACGCTTCCTAACCCGATAAAGAATATTTTCCAAAATTTCTTTTGAAAATGAGCAGTGTCCTTGCCATTACCTCTTGCTGGATTGTTGTTTTTTTTGATAGCCATAATACTATTTTATTCTTTTTTTTCTATTCTAAAACCTACTTCAGTAATTCCGTCTAGCGCTTTTACGCCAGGTACTTTACCATTTTCTCTGACCGCTTGTTTGATGTGTACCTTATATTTGGAGCGGAACCTAACATTTTCTTTGTAAAAGAGCTTACTTTCTTTGATATCTGAAAATCCGTCTCCTAATAAGGTTCCTTGCGGATCGGCCATTTGGTACTCTAATGTGTCCACTTTTGTAAAACCATTTGGTAATTCCAAAGCCACAATTAAAAACAAATTATTGTATTGATAATCATTGTTTGCTCTTAAATTAACAAATAAATCATATCGTTTTGTTGAGTCCAGTTCTGGTAAATTGAAGGTTACAACACTGTCTTTGTGCCAAGTAGTCCCAACAGACTTATATTGATCAAAAACTCTTTTTTTATCACAGGAAGAAAAGAGGATTACAAACAAAAGAAGTGTAGCGCTATTTTTTATCCACATTTTTAGTAATAATTATTGGTTTTCTTGGCTCCGTAGGTTTTTTGTCATTTGGAGTCTGACGGTTATTGTTTGCCGGTTTGTTGTTGTTAGCAACGATAGCATTTTCGCTAGCTGGTTTGCGTTTTTTATTTGGTTTCTTTTTTGCTTTAGGTTGGTCAAAACGTGTTAGGCTTTCTTGTCCCATGGCATTATTGAAGTTTTTCTCTGGTTCTACAAGAATTTCTATTGCAAAATCTTCTAGTGAAGAAACTTTGTTTTTTAGTTTATTTTCTGCAACAATTTCTTTGACTTGATCAATTTTCAAGACGTGCCAATTGGCAAAATTATTGGTGTAAGCAAACCACATCAATCCTTTGAATATGTCTTGCTTTTGGCAAATGGCATCTCCTTTTTCCGTGACCAATTTGGTTTCAAAATCTGGAAAATCTTTCAACGCATCCATGTAAGTGTCTAGCTCATAGTTCAAACAACATTTTAATTTCCCACATTGTCCTGCCAGTTTTTGAGGGTTCAATGAGAGTTGTTGGTACCGTGCTGCCGAAGTATTTACGCTTCTAAAATCAGTTAACCAAGTAGAACAACACAATTCTCTTCCGCAAGAACCGATTCCGCCCAAACGAGCTGCTTCCTGACGGAAACCTACTTGTTTCATCTCGATACGCGTACTGAATTCTTTTGCAAAATCTTTAATTAAAGCACGAAAATCGATTCGGTCATTTGCGGTGTAATAAAAAGTAGCTTTTGATCCATCACCTTGAAATTCAATATCCGAAATTTTCATTTCCAGCTTTTGAGCAATCGCTAATTCACGAGCACGAACCTTCATAGGTTCTTCTTTATCGCGAGCAGTAGACCAAATGTCAATGTCTTTTTGAGATGCTTTTCTGTAGATTTTTGGAATTTCATTACTCAAATGATTTACTCCTTTTTTCTTCATTTGAATTTTCACTAATTCGCCTGTTAGGGTAACAATTCCGATGTCATGACCAGGAGAAGCAACAGTAGCAACGATGTCGCCCATGCTTAACGTTAATTTCTCTGTATTGCGATAAAATTCTTTTCTTCCGTTTTTAAAACGGACTTCAACACAGTCAAAAGGGGCGTCACCATTAGGTAAGCTCATATTAGAAAGCCAATCGAATACCGTTAATTTATTGCAGCTATCGGTGCCGCAAGTCCCATTATTTTTACAACCCTTTGGTGCGCCACCATCAGAAGTTGAACAACTTGTACATGCCATAATCTTATATGTAGTGTTGCGACGAGCACAACTTAAGTTCTTAAAACGTTTAATTTGTAAAGATAGTATTTTTTAATTTTATGGAACAACGCCTATCTGAGCCAATAAATCATAAATTTTTTATAAAAAAACCCATTACAATTGGAGTTGTAATGGGGTAATTTGAAGGGATTTAAAGTGGTTTTTTTAGTCTAAAATCTTATACAATTTATCAGATAATCGAATTCTAAATGGCAATTTAAACGTACATGTATCTCCAGCATTCGCTATTTCTTTTGTTAAATCATTAACCAGCATTTCGGTTATTACTAGTTTTTGTTCGCCGGTTGTAGTTCCTTTTATTAAAATGGTATCGCCAATCTTGATTTCGTTTTCTTCAATTAAAAACTGACCAATACTTGGTTTTGGAAAAAAATGAGTTCCTTTTCCGATGTATTGTTTTTTAATTTTTATCTCTTTTTTAACGCCAGTTCTAGCATTTTTGGATGGTTTTTCGGCAACAAAAACAGCATGCGTTTCTTCATTATTTTTGAAAGTCAAAACGTCTGATTTTCCTTTTTTGAAAATTTTATTGCCGTTTTTAATACCTCTTCGAATGGCTTTTTGTTCCTCTTCTGGCAAATGAATCACAGTCACACATTCCGCAGAACAGCAGCCTTCCATTTTCTCTTTGCAAGAGTCACACTGAATGAAAAGCAAGTGGCATCCTTCGTTCGCGCAATTCGTATGCACATCGCAAGCTTTGCCACATTGATGGCATTGCGAAACGATATCGTCTGTTATTCTTTCGCCCAAGCGGTGATCAAATACGAAGTTTTTTCCAATGAATTTACTTTCAAGGTTTTCTTCCTTTATTTGTTTGGCATAATTGATAATTCCACCTTCTAACTGATATACATTTTTAAAACCTTGGTGTTTAAAGTAAGCCGAAGCTTTTTCGCAACGGATTCCACCCGTGCAGTACATTACCAAATTTTTATCTTCTTTAAAATCTTGTAATTGCTCGTTGATAATAGGCAACGATTCCCGAAAAGTATCTACATCTGGTGTAATTGCTCCTTTAAAATAGCCAATTTCACTCTCATAATGATTTCTAAAATCAACAACAATAGTATCTGGGTTTTCTAAAATTTCGTTGAATTCCTTCGCTTTCAAGTGAATTCCAATATTGGTAACATCAAAAGTAGTATCGTTCAAACCATCAGCCACAATCTTGTCACGTACTTTTACAGTTAGTTTCAAAAACGAATGATCGTCATGCTCTACGGCAATATTTAAACGGATTCCTTTCATGAAATCGTACTTTTCTATCGTGTCTTTGAACGCATAGAAATTATCAGCAGGCAGTGATAGTTGGGCGTTGATACCCTCACTGGCTACATAAATCCGACCCAGAACTTCAAGAGGGTTCCATGCCAGAAATAATTCATTACGAAATTGTGTTGGATCTGAAATTTGCGCATAAGCATAGAAAGACAAAGTAAGTCTCTGTTTTCCGGCATCATCAATCATGATGGCTCTTTCTTCTGCGCTTAAGGTGTTATACAGTTGCATGCTATAAACAGTTTAAGTTGAGAAATATATTTTTTGCAAAAGTAGGCAAAAAGGTTCAGAGGCGCAAAGTTTTGAAGGGACTAAGGTTCGCCATGAATAATAGATACTTAATTTTTCTTAATGTCTTATTGGCTTACTTTTCTTGGAGCTCATTCCAGCTTTCCGCTATATCTCTTGTTTCCGCTAGCGCTACAACAAGAGGATGCCGCTTCAATCTGGGCTAGGGGTGTTGGGATTAAAGGAATATTTTGTGGTTATTTTGTCATTCTGAGGAACGAAGAATCTCTGTATGCTGAGCAGCATCTACTGGCATGATAGTTTTTAGAAAGGTCAGGAGACCTTTTAACACCACCTCAAAGTTGGAAACTTTGCGAAGCAGACTTAGGTTCACCATGAATAGTAGACACTTAATTTTTCTTAATGTCTTAATGGTTTACTTTTTTTGGAGCTCATTCCAGTTTCCCACTATATCTCTTGTTTCTGCTAGCGCTAAAACAAGAGGATGTCGCTTTAATCTGGGCTAGGGGAGTTGGGATTAAAGGAATATTTTGTGGTTATTTTGTCATTCTGAGGAACGAAGAATCTCTGTATGCTGAGCAGCATCTACTGGCATGATAGTTTTTAGAAAGGTCAGGAGACCTTTTAACACCACCTCAAAGTTGGAAACTTTGCGGAGCAGACTTAGGTTCACCATGAATAGTAGACACTTAATTTTCCTTAATGTCTTAATGGTTTACTTTTTTTGGAGCTCATTCCAGTTTCCCACTATATCTCTTGTTTCCGCTAGTGCTACAACAAGAGGATGTCGCTTTAATCTGGGCTAGGAGAGTTGGGATTAAAGGAATATTTTGTGGTTATTTTGTCATTCTGAGGAACGAAGAATCTCTGCATGGTGAGCAACATCTACTGGCATGAGAGTTTTTAGAAAGGTCAGGAGACCTTTTAACACCACCTCAAAGTTGGAAACTTTGCGGAGCAGACTAAGGTTCGCCATGAATAGTAGATACTTAATTTTTCTTAATGTCTTAATGGTTTACTTTTTTGGGAGCTCATTCCAGCTTTCCGCTATATCTCTTGTTTCCGCTAGCACTACAACAAGAGGATGTCGCTTCAATCTGGGCTAGGGGAGTTGGGATTAAAGGAATATTTTGTGGTTATTTTGTCATTCTGAGGAACGAAGAATCTCTGCATGGTGAGCAACATCTACTGCCATGAGAGTTTTTAGAAAGGTCAGGAGACCTTTTAACACCACCTCAAAGTTGGAAACTTTGCGAAGCAGACTTAGGTTCACCATGAATAGTAGACACTTAATTTTTCTTAATGTCTTAATGGTTTACTTTTTTTGGAGCTCATTCCAGTTTCCCATTATATCTCTTTTTTCGAAAGCACTACAACAAGAGGATGTCGCTTCAATCTGGGCTAGGGGAGTTGGGATTAAAGGAATATTTTGTGGTTATTTTGTCATTCTGAGGAACGAAGAATCTCTGTATACTGAGCAGCATCTACTGGCATGATAGTTTTTAGAAAGGTCAGGAGACCTTTTAACACCACCTCAAAGTTGGAAACTTTGCGGAGCAGATGCGGAGACCCTTCCTTTTTCTTAACGATAGATTGTAGTAAAAAAATTGATGCAATGGTAAGTATACACCAGCAGAATACTCGTGCTAATGCGATGCAAAAGAGTTTGGAATCTTAAAGAGATTCGCCCGCTTTCTTAAAGATTTAAATTTTAAAGGTCGTAGATTTTGTAATCCAGTTGCTTACTTGTGATTATTAACGACATTCTCCGTCAGTATTTGAGATACTTCTTTTAGTTTTCCTTGTTCGTATAATTTAGGCAAGTCTTTTAAAGGCGTTTGCAAAGGCGCTTGATAATTAATGTAATCCTGAAAACTTACACCATCAATTACTCGTGTGTTAAAGGCAACCCTAAAGCGTACGCCACCATTATTAACGCGGTAATTATAAGCCAAGTAATCCATTTTGTGCGTTTCTTTGTTTATCCAATACTGATACTCATCATCAAAATCTTTTCCGCCACCGTCTTGACCAAAAGTTACACCTATTGCATCGTATTGCTGTCCTTTGATTGTGACCTCTTCAATAAATCCTTTGTTTACAGAGGCGTCTTGGAGTTTGTAGGGAAGTGCAGCAAAATATATAACTGAGTTTAATGCTTCAGAATACTTAGCTGAATCTTCTTTATTTAAAGGCTGTAACTTGCCATTTATGTACCGTTCAAACTTTTCGGGAGTCAGTATGTCTTTAATAAGTGAATCCCCTTTTTGAATTTCTGATGTGTATTGAAAATTTGCACCATTGTTCTGAAAACGATATTTTTTTTCTCTAAAAAGAAAGGAATAATCAGCGCTATTATACAAGTTTCCTCCATGAGCTTTGATGGCTCTAGTAATTATAGAATCTGCTTTTGAAAATTGTTTTTCGCTTGCAAGGGTGTCTTTATTTACCGCTGCTTCATTACTATCCTTTTTCTTGTTACAACACAATGAAAGTGCTGCCAATACGCAAAGTGTTAATAGGTTTTTTTTCATCTTCTAAATTTATTACATTTTATGCTAATAGTGATACTATTCAGCATTTTTTAACGTATTTAGAATTAGTGTTAGATTCTAGAGCAATGGGTTGATTGCGATTTTAGTGGAGTTAGTTTTGTCAGTATAATGCCTACTACAGGAGCTCTAGTCCAAGAGAATAAAAAAGGTTTCGCTGTAAAGCATTTGCTTTGGAACAGGTCGTTTTGAGTCCCAATAGTATTAGAAATTTTTATTGTTGTTGCTGTCAAAAAAAATAAGATTGTAATATCGTCTTTAAAACGAGACAGGAAATAGCTCCAAATAAAAATTCTATTCCTTATTTTTGCACCTCGTTCTGAATTAATTTCAGAATCTAAAAATAATTTTATGATACAGAATCCAAAAAGATATACGATTACAGCGGCATTGCCTTATACGAACGGACCAATTCACATTGGCCATTTGGCTGGGGTTTATGTACCTTCTGATATTTATTCTCGTTACTTGCGTTTGCAAGGGAGAGACGTTTTGTTTGTGTGCGGAAGCGACGAACACGGTGTTGCCATTTCGATGAAAGCCAAAAAAGAAGGTAGTACGCCGCAGCAAGTTATCGATAAATACGATGGAATTATTCGAAAATCGTTCATCGACTTTGATATTTCTTTTGATAATTACTCTCGGACTTCTGCTAAAATTCACCACGATACGGCTTCGGAATTTTTTAGAACTTTATATAAAAAAGGCGATTTTATCGAACAAGTAACGGAGCAATTATACGACGCGAAAGCAGATCAGTTTTTAGCGGATCGTTTTGTAATTGGTACTTGCCCAAAATGTGGCAACGAAGAAGCCTACGGTGATCAATGTGAAAAATGCGGTTCGACGCTAAACGCTACGGATTTGATTAACCCAAAATCGACTATTACGGGAGAAACTCCGATCATGAAATCAACGAAACACTGGTTTTTACCTTTGGATCGTTATGAAGATTTCTTGAAAGAATGGATTCTCGTTGGACATAAAAACGATTGGAAACCGAATGTTTACGGACAAGTAAAATCATGGATTGATGGCGGATTGGAGCCTCGTGCCGTAACGCGTGACCTCGATTGGGGAATTGATGTTCCCGTTGAAGGTGCCGAAGGAAAGAAATTATACGTGTGGTTTGATGCGCCAATTGGCTACATTTCATCTACAAAAGAATGGGCTTTGCGCGAAGGAAAAGATTGGGAGCCCTACTGGAAAGATCAAGATACCAAGCTGGTTCACTTTATAGGAAAAGACAATATTGTTTTTCACTGCATCATTTTTCCAGCGATGTTAAAAGCCGAAGGAAGCTATATTTTGCCAGATAATGTGCCTGCAAATGAGTTCTTAAACTTAGAAGGAAATAAATTATCGACGTCTAAAAACTGGGCGGTTTGGTTGCACGAGTATTTGGAAGATTTTCCAAATCAGCAAGATGTTTTGCGTTATGCACTGACATCAAACGCACCGGAAACAAAGGATAATGACTTTACTTGGAAAGATTTTCAGGCAAGAAATAATAACGAATTGGTAGCGATTTATGGTAATTTCATTAATCGGGTGGTGGTGTTGACCAATAAATATTACAATGGAGTAGTTCCTTCGCCGAATGAATTGTCTGAAGTGGACGAAGCGACTTTAACCGAATTGAAAGCGTATCCAGCAGTGATTTCGAGTTCTGTGGAAAGATACCGTTTCCGTGAAGCGTTGAGTGAATTGATGAATGTGGCGCGTTTAGGAAATAAATATTTAGCCGATGAAGAGCCTTGGAAAGTGATTAAAGATAATCCAGAACGCGTGCAAACACAAATGTATGTGGCTTTGCAAATCGCAGCAGCCTTGAGTTCTCTTTGCGAACCATTCTTGCCTTTTACCGCTAAGAAATTATCCCGAATATTAAAAATAGAATCTCCATTGTCATGGGCTACGGTTTCAGAAACTTCAGATTTGATCCCAGCAGGACACCAAATTGGAGAAGCAGAACTGCTTTTTGCCAAAATTGAAGATGAGGAAATCCAAAAACAAATAGATAAATTGGAAGCTACAAAAACAGCGAATAAAGCCGAAAACAAGGTGTCCGAACCACAAAAAGAAGCGATTCAATTTGAGGATTTTGCCAAAATGGATTTGCGCGTTGGAACCATTCTAGAAGCAGAAAAAATGCCAAAAGCCAACAAGCTTTTGATTTTGAAAGTAGATACAGGAATTGATGTCCGCACGATAGTTTCGGGAATTGCAGAGAGTTTTTCGCCAGAAGAAATTGTGGGTAAAAAAGTAACTGTTTTAGTGAACTTGGCACCAAGAAACCTACGCGGCGTAGAAAGTCAAGGAATGATTTTGATGACAACAAATGCAGAAGGAAAATTGGTTTTTGTAAATCCAGATGCTGAAGCAGCGAATGGGGAGACAATAAATTAACGCGATAGGTATAATTAGTTTTTACTGATAATTTTTCGTCAGTTCGAGTGATTTTCTCCGGAAGCCTCGGGAAGAAAATCGTATCGAGAACAAGAAAAATTATCATTAAAAATGATTCTCGATACATTTTTTATTTCATTGTACAAAAAACACTCGAACTGGTGTTATTCCTAATGGAGCCCAACGGGTTTTAAATCAAGAAAAATAGATAAAGACTTATTTCATTAATTTTTACCAATTTATTCGTGGAAATTGGTGAAATTCGTGTTTTTAATAGCCGGAAAATGAACAACGCCAAACCCAGATTAGCTTTAGCTTTTGGAATACTTTGTATTTCTATTTTTCCAATATTAGTAAAACTCAAACTCACTCCTGGATTGATTTCTGCATTTTACAGAATGGCCATCGCGCTCATGTTGCTTTTACCGTATGTACTTATTACAAAAAAACTTAAGCTTCCTCAAAAAAAATACTTGATTTTGGCTGTGATTTGCGGTATATTATTTGCCTCCGATGTGGCAGTATGGAATATTGCCATTCAGCATTCAAGTGCTACTCAGGCTTCTTTACTGACCAATTTATCTCCGCTTTGGGTGGGAATCATTTCGTACGTGTTTTTAAAAACTAAACCGGCAACTAATTTTTGGATTGGAACGATAGTGGCTTTGTTTGGAATGGCAATGTTAGTAGGTTTTCAGTTTTTTCTGGAATTGGATTTTGACACCGCTTTCCTTTTGGCCGTATTATCAGGAGTATTATATTCAATCTATTTATTAGTGAGTAAAAAAACCCTTTCTCAAATAGATGTACTTTCCTTTATGACCGTCAGTTTACTGGCATCCACCGTATATTTAGCGATTGTTTGTATATTCATGAATGAACCTTTTTCTGGTTTTTCAGATCTGGGATGGTTCGTTTTACTCATTCAAGCAGTGGTTTGTCAATTAATGGCATGGCTCTCTATTAGTTTTGCGACACAGCACATGCGACCTACAAGAGTTTCTCTAAGTTTGTTAGGTCAAGCAGTTATCACCTCGCTATTGGCATGGGTATTTCTGGATGAAAAAATCAGCTTAAATATGATTATTGGTGGTCTTATTTTGCTATTGGGTATCCGAATTACCTTTTACACTAAAAACCCTTTTGATAAAAAAAATAGTAAAAAACACAAAGAACATTCCTCTTTGATACTAAAAAATTAATATGAAAAATATAAAAGTAATCGCTTTTGATGCGGACGATACCTTATTTATAAATGAAACTTACTTTGCCGAAACCGAAGAAAAATTCTGCAGTTTAATGAGCGATTACCTGTCCAATCAAGGGATCTCTAAAGAACTTTTTAAAGTCGAAATTGATAATTTGCGATTATACGGATACGGAATCAAAGGGTATATTCTATCCATGATTGAAGCCGCAATGACTATTTCTAATCATACGCTACCAATTGAAATGATCGCAAAAATTATCCAATACGGAAAAGAATTATTAGAGAAACCAATTGTATTATTAGATGGTGTTGAGGAAACTTTAGAGGCTTTACACGGAAAATATAAATTAGTGGTGGCCACCAAAGGGGATTTATTGGACCAACGAAGAAAATTACACAATTCTGGTTTGGGACATTATTTTCATCACATTGAAGTCATGTCAGACAAGCAAGAAGTAGATTACACGGATTTGATTACACGTCTAGAGATACAGCCATCGGAATTTTTTATGATTGGAAATTCTTTAAAATCGGATGTTTTACCGGTTTTAGCCATTGGCGGACACGCCGTACATATTCCGTTTCACACGACTTGGGCACATGAAAAAATAGATCATAAGGTCGTTCATGCCAATTTTAGCGCGTTAGAAAAAATTACAGACGTTTTAAAGCGATTGGAGTAAGTGTTTTTCACAGTAAAAGAGTAGTAAGTAAAAAATTCATACGACTGTTTATCTTTTTTTCGTGACATCAAACCTTTCGTTCGAATAGTTTTCCAACACAAAAAACGATCAGTCCGAAATCGAATAAATCTTAAAATCATCAAAAATCTGACAAAAAGTTCTATAAAAACACACTAAACAGGCAGTTTTTATAGAATTAAAACGAATCGTTATATAATTTACACTTTAAAATTTATCATCATAGTTTGTGCTGTAGTTTTGTAAAAAATTAAAACATTACAACATGAAAAAAATCATATTCAGCCTAGTTTTTGGTGCGACTATTAGTACAATGAATGCACAAATGGAACCTGAAAAAAGCAGCGAAATGGATTATAATAAATGGTCTATTGAAGTTGCAGGAGGTGTAAACAAACCACAGCAACCAATGACACCTGGTTATTTTACATCTACGCCAAGTGCTTTTGTAGCGGATCTTGGAGTTAGATACATGTTCAACAACAAATTTGGTTTAAAAGCAGATATAGGATACAATAGTTTCCAAGCAAAAAAGGAGTCTATTGATTTCGAAACAAATTATTACAGAGCAAATTTACAAGCAGTTACCAATTTAGGGAGAATTTTGAATTTTGAGACTTGGACCAAGTCAATTGGTTTGTTATCACATACTGGTTTTGGTTATGCACAGTTAAGAAACCAAGACAATGACATTCAAGACAAGATGGGTAACTTTATTACTGGTGTAACTGGACAAGTTAAATTAAGTAACAGGCTTGCATTAACAGGAGATTTTACAACGATTGTTAATTTTAGTCAAGGAACTGCTTTTGATGGGGCGAGCCTTACTCCTGAAGCACGTGGTTTTCAAGGAATCCTTTTTAACGGTACTGTAGGTTTAACTGTTTATTTAGGTAAAAACGAAAAACATGCGGACTGGGTAATCGACAACGAGAATGAAATAGAAGAGTTAAGACAAAAAATTACTGATATCGAAACTTCGATGTTAGATACTGACAAAGATGGTGTAGCTGATTATTTAGATCAAGAAGCAAATACGCCCGAAGGAGCAATGGTTGATACCAAAGGAAGATCAATTGATAAAAACAACAATAATGTTCCAGACGAGACGGAAGCTTACATTTTAAAGAATTATGCTAGCAAAACTGGTGACAGTACGGTAGTTTATGATAATGAACTAATTAAAAGTTTAATTAATGGAGGTTATGTTGCTGTTTATTTTGACTTTGATAAATCTACTCCAACTAATGTTTCTACAGAAGGAACTGATTTTATCTTAACCTACTTGAGGAACAATCCTTCAGCTTCAGTGGACATTATTGGTCATGCTGACGAATTAGGAAGATCGGCTTACAATGACAAATTATCTAATGCAAGAGCTAAAAATGTTAAAAACACTTTAGTAAAAGCTAATATCGATGCATCAAGATTGAATTTAATTGCTGCTGGAGAAGATACTTCAGTAAACAAAGATTCTGAAAGTGCTAGAAAACTGGTTAGAAGAGTTACTTTCACAGTAAAATAATTTACTTTTTAGTACAACAAAAAGCCCTAAAGGAATTTTCTTTGGACTGCACCCAAAAGTTTAGACAAATTTATAATTAATTTTGATAATAATGAGCTCGATATTGTATCGGGCTCATTTTGTTTAAATTTGATTTAATTCTGTCGTTATTGTAATATACTATATACTCTTGAATCTCTTTTTTTAATTGATTTATTGAGTTGTACTTTTTAAGATAGAACAACTCCGATTTGAGTATTCCAAAGAAGTTTTCAATGATAGCATTATCTAAGCAATTGCCTTTTCTTGACATACTTTGTTTAATTCCTTTTTCCTTTAAGAGCTGTTGATATTGTCGCA
>NZ_SMFN01000009.1 GCF_004349135.1 Flavobacterium sandaracinum
CGGTAAGCACTTCCTCTTTCCGTCTATGCCCGACGCATCTACTAACTAAACCTGTTGTCTAAAGGCTTTGCATTGCTGTGCATGCTTACCCAATTTAGCTAGCCTCTTATGCGCTTTGTGTTCCTCGGTACAGACTTTTGCCGTTTGGCTTCCTTCACTGCATGGATCGCTCCAAACCAGCTTACCACGTGCTAATCGGCTCAATATAATACAACAACTTGCCGATAAGGGACTTGCACCCTATAGATAAAATTCCTACTTTTGAGGAATTGGAAGTGCATGCAAGGCACACACACACGTCTTGCGCCATTTGCGAATTTAGTGGAATTACCGTTTTTTATCGTATTTTCGTTTAGCCTAAAATACTCGTCTTCGTAAGTCGCAAACGGCACAAGGCGCGAGAACGTCAGGCTGTGAAAAAACCTCTTCAAATCTAGAAAGTATTCGGAGGGCTCCAAAGAATAATCTCAAATATGGAATTCTCATGAGGTTGATTTTAGTTTTTTCACAGACTGACGTTAGTGGCAAGCTGTCCGCAGAATCGCAGAAAATCATTAAAAACAGAATATGAAATTATTATATTTTACATTTTTACTCATCTTAACAAATAGCTTTTACACAACAGCACAAGAAATTTCTGTAAATATTGGTTTAGATACTTTAAGTTTAGAGAGAAATAAAATTGTCAAACTGTGGAGTAATTATTTAAAATCAAATCCAGATGAAATAAATAACAATCCAAATTGGTGTGAAAATGACAAAATAAAATACAAAAGTTATGATTTATTGAAAAGCGAAGGATTTTTAAGTCCGTCACTTTATTACTTTCAATTGAACAATAAAATACTATCAATATCAAAAAAAGAAAATGATTATATTATAAAATCAGCTTTTTATGATAGTGAAACTTTTGACATTTACGCAATAACAAATGTAGTTGCAACAAAATTAAATGATAAATTTTACCTTACAAATTATCAGCCAAAACTTATTAAAGAATGGAGAACCAAAACAATAGGTAATATTACTTATCATTATTTTCCTGAATATCATTTCGATGAAAAAAAAGCAGAACAAGCAAACGCATATTTAAATAAAATTTGTTCTGTGTTTGAACTAAAGCCTGAAAAAATTAATTATTTTATTTGCCGTGATTGCGAAGATATTTTTAGAGTAAAAGGATTTGATTATGTGTTATCAATGGGAAATGGAAAAGAATGTGGCTTTTTTGATAAATATAATAATATAATTTACGCTACGGCTTTTGCAGGTGAAAACCACCAACACGAAATCACTCATTTTATAAATAACTATTTTCCAAATGCAAATGAATTACTATTAACAGGACTTTCAGCATATTGGGGAGAAGAAAATGCTCACAAAGGAAAACCTTTGCTATATAGTATTAAAAGAGTAAATGAATATTTGAAAAATCATCCTGAAATTGATTTAAACAAACCGAATGAGTTTTGGAAATTAGACGAAGAAACAAATCCTCAATATGTTACTGGAGCTATAATTTGCGATGTTGCATTTGAAAAAGGAGGAATTAATACATTAAAACGTTTTCTAAATAATAGCAAAAGCGAAGAGGAATTCCTTTTGTTCATAGAAAAAGAATTGAAAGTAAAAAAAGGAGATTTGAACAAAACTATAAGACAGAGGATAGAGAAAATATCCACCGAAAATAAGTTTGATAATGCAAAAATAAAAGCCAGCCACTAACAGCTAGAGATTCGTTGCGTGCGCAGCACAAACAATGAAACTCCGGTTGAACGGAACCGTTCACTGGCAGGAACTATGGAGTTATCGTAAAGTTTTAAGAGAGAATGTCAAGAGCATTTAGTGTCCTCTTTTTTTTGAGAAGTATTTTGGATTTGGTTTCGTATTTTCGGTCACTTTTGAAAACAAGTTACCTTACCCATAAAATTAGTTTTGACAGGAAATTATGTTTTGGCTACCGCCAAAAAAACATCGATAACTCTGGTTTCGCCACTTATCAAATCCCCTTCTTTCAAGAACGAAACAAATAGTTTAAAAGTGTCCTTTGATGCGATCAGGTTATTTTTCTGAAATGGGTAATGCTTTGGTAATTGGGACGAATGTCTTCTAAAAGCCATTGCATTTCCATGTTTCTAAAACATTCCTTTTCTAGATCACAACCACTTCTGACCCCGCTGAGATAACCATATAAATACATCTTTAGAAATACTTTACTATTGAAACTCGGGCGACCTTCGGTCTTGAGCGTTTTTATAGCAAAATCGAGCTTAGAGATTTCAATAAGCTCTACAAAGACATCTATAAATCGCACCTGATTATCGGGACTTATAGTATCTTCTAAACTTGAAAAACGAATTTGTTGACGGGAAATTCCTGTGATGTGTTGTATTCTTATAAATACGAAAAATCTTCTTTTTATACTACTATTTTGTTATATTTGAGCATAATAAAACGGAAGCTTTTTCATAGACTGACGTTGGTGGATATTTTGAGAAAAAACGGTGAATTCAACATTAATTTAAAAAAAACAGATTTTAATTTAATAATTCAACTTAAATATGAGAAAAAGTTTAATATTTTTATTTATAACATTTGTTTTTTTTGGTTGTTCTAAAGACGACGAATTAACTGAAATAAAAAATAATGGCTATGGTGGAGTTTCTAGTAAAATTAATGGTATTGTAGTGAAACCTAAAGGTGGAGATTATGGAAATATTGATTGTAGAATTGACCAAGAATCAAATGGAACAACATTCTTCTCCATTAGTTATTCAAATGATAAAAACGATATTTATAAATCTATTAGAATAGTTGCTTTAAATGTTTCTTATGAAAATATGGTAGATAAAACTTATAGTTTACAGACGGAAAAAAATTCAGAAAGTTTTGCAACCTATGCTCTAATAACTAATAACTTTAATGAAGACCAATACAAGACAAATTCAATTCAAAAAGGAGAACTGAAAATATTATACCACGACAAAGTAAAAGGAATAATCGCTGGAACTTTTTGGTTTGAAGCTATAAATAGTAATGGGGAAATCGTTAAAGTAACAGAAGGTAGATTTGACACATTTTTGCGCTAGAAAAACATCCGCCAACAGCTAGAGATTCGTTGCGTGCGCAGCACGAACAATGAAACTCCGGTTGAACAGCCTGTCCCGTTTTTAGACGGGAGAACCGTTCACTGGTGAGAACTATGGAGTTATCGTAAAGTTTGATAGAGAATTTCAAGAGGATTTAGTGTCTTTTTTTTCAAGAAGTATTTTGGGTTTCGTTTAGTATTTTCCTTCACTTTTGAACACAAGTTAACCTGCCTATTAAATTAGTTTTAAAAGGAAATTGTGTTTTGGCCACCGCCAAAAAACCATCTATAGCTTTGGTTTCGCCACTTATCAAATCATTAACCTTATGTTTCATCTTCAATGATTTTGGCTGCCATATTCACTATTGACAAATGTTTTTGAGATTCACAAATCATCTAGTCTTTGAATTTTCCTGCTACTTTTTGTAGTTTAAACCAACATAATTATAATTTTGCTACTTTATATTTCTTATAAGATGAAAATAACTTTACCATGCGCAGCTCATTATTTTAATATTATTTGTTTCAAAATTTCACTTATTTAGTTCAATTAAGAAAAAATCGTGTAAACTGTTATCTTTAATATCAAAAGTACTTTTCAAAAAAATGATTAACTCCTCATTTGTACTACCAGAATTGAGTAATTGAAACAATAGATTTTTCCCTCCTTTTTTTAATGATAGATCGCATAAAAATGCACCCAAAGTATATCGTAAAGAAGTACTTTCATCTAAAACATAATTATTATTAAAAAGCTCGTCATGTAAATTAATAGGATTATTTTTTAAATGATTCTTCAGTTTTTCTAAATGAGCGGCATAATTCAAACCTTTTGAACCACCCAAAAAAGTAGCGATCCCTTCATCAATGATATTATTTTTGTTTTTAAATTTTTGAAATGTGTATAAATGAACTGCCTCATGCTTGTTAATCTCTGAATTGTTGCCTGAAAAAATTAAGTTATCATGTGGATAGGTAATTGAACCATTTTGATTCGAAAAGTACATTGTTTCTTCAAAATCATAACCCAATGTTTGCATTAACTCTTTATTTGAGTTACATAAAAAATATGTGAAAGATATTTTATCACATTCAAAATATACCGCTAAATCATCATTAATTTTACTAAACTCTTTGGCTTTAATTTCTTCAAATTGATGCGATGGATTAATTAAATATCTAATATTTTCAAATTTAAATTCTTTCCAATTACTAATATTGTGCGTAAGGATGTTTTTTAACAGATAATCACTATCATTCTTTATTACTAAGATATTATAGATCATTCGTAAAGAAATTTCTTTATTTTCATCAGATTTAAACCATCCTATTTTTGCTATGAATTGATTTTTATTTTGCGTTTGGCTAATGGATAGTAAAGTTGGATTGTACCTATAATTACCTTGTATGTATTCGATATTTATCAGGTCTAAAAAAGGATATGAAAAAAACACATTATCATTTTTGATCCAGCTAGGATTATCTTTAAATGTAGAGTTCTTTGAATTTATAAATTCTCTGAGTAGATTAATAATTTTTTTATATTCATTTTTACTATCATTATTATATTCTACAGAGCTATTTATCGTCAATGAAATTTTCTTTATCTCCTGACAATAGCAAGAAATAAATAAAAATAGGAATAAAAATAAAAATATATTTTTCATGTGATTTAAAATTATTTATGTGTCTAAGTTGGCTACCACTGAAAAAAAGAAAACATGCTTAATTTTCCTTTCTGTCATTCTCATTATCCAAATTATCTAAATCACGTTAAGCATTAACTTGTGAGATAAACCACAATGTTCCTTTGGTTTTCCAGATTTTATTCGCCCATATTATTCCCACTACTAATCCCAAAATTATTATCTATATTGCAAACTGAAGATTCTTTTGATTTGGATTTCTAAAATATATAAAAGCGCTAATCCCACAGGAAATTATCAATGGTGAAGCAACAATTTGCAGCCAAGCAATGAGCAGATCTATTTTTGCAAAAAATTTTAACATACACTATATTTCATTTCTATTTAACTCGTTTTAAACTTGGTTAGATATAATCAACGGATTATTTGCGAAGTGGTGCGACTTTGAAAGCGTAAAACAATGCTTCAGTACTTTTAGATTTGTTTTAATATTCTACCTCTAATTCATAGTATAAAACCTCGTTGTAATCTTTGCTTCTTTGTTATTGTTTACAAATATTGTAATCAACTATGTTTTTCACCACATTATACAATTCTACACAAATGTTTTTTACCAAACTTCAGTTTGGCTTTTCAAAATCCCTAATATACTCGATAACATATTTTTCTAGATTGTCATATGGCACGCCGAACAATTTCTCTAAAACAAATTTGAAGTTTTTATCAGTGGAATTGTACAATTCCCATATTCCTTCTACCCCATGTTTTTCATAAACTAATTTACAAATCACACCTCCTGTAACATATAGAATTGAATTATCGAACTCATTTCTTAGCTTAAAAGTCATTATGTCTTCTAAAGAAATTTTTTCTTTACTTTGAAATGTTTTTGATGTCTCCGTTAATGCATGTTCAAATGTTTCGGTCATGCTTGGCCCTGCTAACCATGTTGCCAGTCCTTCATTAATGATCATTGGGCAGAAGGAAATATTATCTTTAGGAAGCGGGAATAAAAGATGTACAAATTCATGAGGATAACTGGCGTTTCCATAAGTTGTATAGATCTCCTTAAAAGGATTAAGCGTTTGTCCTCCTAAATAGGATAACCAATACTCATAATTATATAACTTCCCCATTTCATCAGAATTTGGTAGAATATAATATGTAAATGGTTCTATTGTAATATTAAATTGTTTTGATATCTTTTCACAAAAAGAACTTGCTTTTACTGCCTCTTTTTTATTAAAGACGGAATTAGGATGAACTTTATAGGTAATAAATTTAAATTTAAAGGTTTTCCAATTTCGGGTGTCATAAGAAATTACATTTTCTAATTTAAATAAACCCTTATCGTCTCTGACAGCATATAGTTTAGTAATACAATCTGGAGTAAATGTTTTATAATCTGTATCAGGACATTCCTTGGCAAAAATGGTTTTTATTTGATATCTGTTTGAACCAATGCTGTCAATTTGTAAAATTTTTGGCTTATAGTAACTAAAATATGTTTTAGAATCATAATATGAAAACATTTGAATTGCGCTTCTGTCAATTCTAAAAACTTTACCTTTTAAATACTGTTTGGCTTCTTTTGTATTCCAGTTGGGATTGTGATAGATACTGTCAGGTCTTGAATTTAAATAGTTTTTATATAAATTGTACACTTGCTTTATCGCTGTTTTGGAAGTGTCTACTCGCGCTGAAATATCAGGAATTATGGTTTGAGAATAGGAGCTAACATTTAAAAAAATTAATATTAAAAAGATAAGTTTCTTCATATTAAAACACTGTTTTTAATCTATCCACTGAGTTATTAATTGCTTCTTGAATAGAATTTTTTAGATTTTCGTAATCATCACCTTTTTTCCAATTTCCTTTAATGGAAGTTACCGTCTGTAAATTTTCTTGTTGCAAAAGCGAATTATCAGCTAAATCTACAATTTCAGTTCCTATATTTACGTAACCTTGTTTTCCAGTTTCAATAACTCCATAATAACTTACCAGTATTCCGTATTTTACTTTCACAAACAAAATTTCATCTACATTGTTTGCTGTTCTTAGATTTCTGAAATCTTTTTTACTGTATTTTTTATCAGAATTTGGTTTGTCAAATTTATTTAAAGCTTGGTAATCAAATTTCTCAGTTATAAATTGAAATTGCTTATTTTTTAAATTTAAAAGAGTAGTGATTTCGGTCTTCATTGTGTCATTGATATTTAATTTAGGCTCCACTTTTTGTAAAGGTTCTTTAAAGCGGTTTCCGGGTGTGAAAGCCATATCTAATAATCCTTGCGAACCAGCTTTTGCCATTCCAATGCTATCAACTTGCAAAATCACTCCAACCTTTTTAGTGTTATAAAACTGTTTGTTTAATGGTAAAGTTGTTACGCAACTTGTAACTGATAATAAAAATAAGATTCCAAAGGTAAATTTTAGTAATTTCATGGTTGTTTTCAATTTATTATTAATGTTAATTTTAAAGTTCTTTATTTTTATTTTAAGCACAGTTGCTTTACTCCCATTCTTATTTATAAAGAATAAATAGTAAATATACCAATGTTAATAAGTGAATGAAAAAAAACACAAAGAAGCAAAGAGTTATATTTATGATAAATTAATCCTACCACCATACTAAATGCTAAATGTGAAAATAAGTATTGATAAGTGGCATGATATAATGAGAATAAGATTGAAGTTAACATAATCGATAAAAAATAATTTAATTCTTGATTAAATCTTTTCTGAATAATTCCTCTAAATAAAATTTCTTCTAATAAAGGTGCGACAAAAAATAACTCTATTGATTTGATTATAGAATGTTTGTTCATTAACATGTTTTCCCCAATAGTAAAGTTTACAACATAATAATTAAATAATACCGAATATGTTACTGCAAGTAACAATATTTTTAAAGCATCAATTCTATTAAATTTATCATTAGAAATTAAATGCAAAAAATTAATTTTTAATATCATCTTAAAAACAAATAAGAATGAAATAGTTTTTATAACTAATAAATATAAATCCTTTTCATAGTTTGCTAACTCGACTGGCAAAATAAAAGTTACTAATGTAAGAACTGCAATACTAACAATCAATATTAGAATAATGATCGATTGGTTAATAAATAACTTAATTGAGTCCATACTTAAATATTAATAATTTGAATCAAAAAACAACCAATGTCAAATACTCTTCGTAACTAATTGCCCAACTATCCCTCTTGATCACTTTCCGGTTTGTTCATGTGGATTCAACACCAATAATACAAGCTTATCCTAAACGTACGAATAAAAGTTACAAATCACTCTGTAGAAGCTGTGGATTCTGCTCTTCGTATTACTACGTTTAACCTATTCAATAAATTTTGTGTTAATAATTTTTATTTACCTAATAGTCTTACCATATAATAAGTAAGTTTATGATGATTTTCTGCCAAAAATATAAAGAAGAAATGGAATGTGAATGTAGTAGCAACAACCTTTAACAAAGGAGGTAGTTTTCAAGTAAAACATGTTAAAATTTAATAAAAAAAGGTACTAGATCAATCTTTTTTTGGCGGAATCTTTTAACAAAGCTGTTTAATGTTTAACGACAATGATTTACTTAGATATTATGTTTTTAAGACTTGACGTAAGATATGATTTACTCCAATTCTTTTATTTAAAGAGCCATATCGATTAATAGAAATAATCTAAGGATTGTGATCTTCAATCTTTATTTACTTTGATAAATACATAAAAAATTTGTACTAAAATGTCGTCAAAATTGGGTCTGCCAAATTTATTTTACTCTTGTAATTAACTTTTTTAGTTAAAATTGAAATTTCATGGCTGATCTTAATTTGATTTAACAATTTAACTTTAATATTTGTCCAATTATAAAAGTTACAAAAAACAGTAATAATAATATTAAATATATCAGATCTAATTCTCTTATATGCACTATTTCTTCAAGATTTGTAATTACCATAATATTGTAAAAAAAAATGGAACGATACAGTATACCCAATGTTTTTGCATTTAATAAATATCAATGAACAAATCAATGAAAAAAAGAAATATTGATAAATAAATAAATCAAAACGCATATGAGCGATACTAAATAAAAAACTTGCTAACGTAGAAAAAAATATGTTTTTAATTAGGTTATTTTCCTCTTTAGTATCTAAGGCATATTGCAGCAAATACCCTCTAAAGAACAACTCTTCTCCAAGAGCTGCCAAAGCGACAGATAAATAGGCCATAAAAGTTAAGTTATTTGGAGATTTTACAGAAGTAAAAAAATCATATCTATCAAGTAAATCAAAAAATAATTGACTATAACTGTACAAACAACTAAAAACAACATCTTGAATAAAAAAATAAAATCTATTTTTCTTACCTATAATCTAATAAAATCAAATTTATTTTTATAAATTTTAATTATTAATAAAATAACCAGAACAATAGAAGGCAAAATCACAAAAGAAGACATCTTGGGGTCAAAAAAACGAATTAGTATGTCAAATAATATAGCTTTTAAAAAAAAATAGATAATGAAAAAGAGACAAATAAGTAGTGTTTTCTTAAAAAAAAATAATTCATAGTAATTTATCATATTTATAGAATAGTAAAGCACATTAGGAAAACAAAGATCATCGCAGAGGAAATCTTTCCTGCACTTGTCAATAAATATACTTTTCCTTTAAAAAGCTCCGATACCGGATATGGTGTAATTAAATCTTGTGGTGCGCCTCGACACTAATATCAACAAATAAAAACCAAATTCACATTAAGTCTATTGCCCAAATCCTTTGTAGTAGTTATTAACTGCAGTTTCTTTATGACAGATAAATTACTTCATCTAGTTTTTTAATTTTTTTTACATCGTCGAGGATGTTTTCAATATTCGAATAATTTAATATTAAACTGGTAATGATTGTTTCTTTCCCGTCGTGAGAACATAGTTTTGTAAATCCAAAATCATACAAAGGATTTATGTGATTTTTAGTAGATAAGTGAAATTCAATATGCTTCAAATTATCCGAATTAAAAATGTTTGAATTAGAATTATTAATTGTGGTAATAGTTTCATTTTGATAATCAATAATAACTCTTGTGAATTTTTCGTGCCAAAAATATCTCAAATACATGTAAGCTAATTGACCACAACGCTAAAATAAATAGAAAAGTAATAAGTAAAAAAAGAATGTAAAAAATTTAATTTTATAATTTGGACTAAAAAATCCAGGAAAAAATTTTATTCCTGTAAAAATGCAGAATGTACAGATAAAACACGAAAGCAAAAATAGTAATGACGCAAATAGAAATTTGAAATTAATTAATGTGTAAGTTTTAATTTTAGGCATATACGTGATTTAAAATTATAGTTAACGTTTGGCCGCTTGGCAATGTGGCCGATTAAAGAAGCCTAGACTTTTGATTAATGACTGATTTTACAAGCACAAAACCATCTTTTAATTAAGCCTAAACCCGCCACATTGCCAAACGTCGGTTGGTGGCTGTGTTTTTCTCATTCAATTATTTCAAATATTTTATTGAATTTTGTTTTCAGTTTTTTATTTTGCATTTTTATGACAACTCTTGAAAAGATGGAAATAAATATTATGAATACATTAAATATAATATAAATTTCTTTTGGTGGCTTTGCTTCATAATAGAAAACGGAATTACAGATAATAAATGCAATAATTGGAAAGTACTTTATCCAAGCAATTTGTAATTTGCCAACAGGTTCAACACTATAATTTACAGTTAGACTTTTTTCAGTATTTTTATATGTTCCTTTAAGAAAATAAAAAGATAGCAAAAAATTAGAATTTGTTATGAGTCCAAAAGATGAATTGTCAAATTTTCCGTAAAAGTATTTTGAATTATCAGCAAAAAAAAATGACAAAATTCCCCATAATATTTTTAGTTTTGGCGAGCCAATTTTCGTATTGTCTTTTAATCTATTTCTAAATTCAATTATATCTATATTCGACCTCATTAAATAAGTTTTTTATTTTTTTTTTTGCAGTAACATAGCCACGAACGTCCCGCTGCTTTGAGATAGCTGGAAGTTCGTAACCGCTCAATTTTCCGCTGAACGAAAACTTGATGCGAAACGTTAATTCCACTAAATTCCAACTAGTTAAAATGGCTTTTGGCAGATCGATTTACTTTTTTGTCCATTTTATAAATTCATTCATAACTTCTTTCCAATGTTCATTTTCGTAGTTTGCATTTCCATCTTCATTTACTTCAAAAAAGTTATGTTCTAAATTTAAGTATCTTTTATATGTTAAATTGTCTTTTGCGTTTTGGATATAAAATAAAGGAACTAAATCACATAAATCAGAAGCAATATCATTTGTTCCATAAGCTAAATAAGTCGGTATTTTGATTTGTAACCAATCATTTAATAAAGGTCTTGAGAAAGATTTCCAGGCTAATAAATTAGGATTGTCTTTTAAAGCTTCTTTATTATAAGATTCTCTATACATTTGATATGTGTTTTCAATATATTCATTAGCTTTTTCCCATGTAATCTCTTTTCTTTCGGCTTCCTTTCTATAATTTCTAATATTTTGGTCAATTCTTCCAAATGGATTTGCACCAAATAATCCCAAATGTGTAACTTTTTTATTATTTAGAGCAATTAATGTTGCCACTTTAGAACCTTGAGAATGTCCAGCAACTATTAATTTTGAATTATCTACCCATTTTTGTTTTCGTAAAAAATTTAAAACTTTTTCTGCTCTGTATTCATAGTTTTCTAAAAAATCTGCTTTTACATATTCTTTATCAAATTCATCGGGTTCTTCTCCACTTGGAATATAGCAATAAGATTTATTTAAGTGTTTTTCATCAACAATTACAGGAGTTTTCGGCATTGAAATGACAATTAAATGGTAGTTCTTTTTTATTTCATTAATGTCGAAATTTGTAATTCCACCGCCAATCATCCATATATTTTCTGTTGCTGGTTTTACGAATAATGGCATTGGCAAAGAGCCTTGACAAAATAAAAAAATAGGTTTTATTTCATCTAAATTAGTGTCGATTAATACAAAATTGATAGTATCCTTTTCTTTTTTGATACTGAATTGAATTGCTTGATTATTTATTATATTGAGTTTCTGTCCAAAACTTATTTGGATAAAAAGCAATAAAAATAATGTCGTTTGTAGTTTTTTCATAATATATCTGCTAACAAACCGTTGCTATAGCGGGTTTGACACTAAATAAAGCCCATTAAACGAATTTTCAAAATCATTCCAAATACAAAACCATCTTACATTAAGCCAATTACTCAAATCCATTGTAGTAGCTGTTATTTCTCTCCATTTCGGTGGTTTCTATTTCAAATGGCTTTTCGTATCTGGCACTTGCTATTTCTCCTAAACTCGTTTTCTTTTGCGTAAAAATAATTTTGCCGTTTTTAACTTTAATTTTGTCAATTAAATAAAATATGTCTTCATAAAAATATAAATCTTTAGTCGTTGTTTTTTGAGTTTTGTTTTCTTTATCAAAATACTTTACAACAATTTTTGACAAGTTTTTTTTCGGATTAATCATATAACAAATTTCAATTTTATATGAATTTGTTTCTTTGATCCTATAAGTGATTTCAATTTCCGTTTCAAATTTATTTAGCAAATTTTCGACTTCAATTATTTTACCAATTTTTTCTTCGTCTTTTTCGTACAGTAAAATTAAAGATTTGATTGTAACGTCTTTTACTAATTGATCTTTTTTAAATTCTGTTAGCGAATTAAATGATTTTGGCTCAATTCCGTAATCAACATATTTTATACGTTCATCTAGAAACTTTTCGCTTTCAATTAGTTCTCCAAGTTTTATCTTTTCGGTAAAGTTTATATAAATATGATCAAATTCTCCTGAAATAAATTTCCACTCGTTAAGTTTTCTAGCAATTCGTTGACCGATTGAATTTGTGTCTTCAGTAATATGGTAAACATTACCAATAATTCCGTTAAAATCCCCTATGAAATCTTTTGGTTTTATTTCGTAATAACGAATATCTTTAATTATTCTTTCGGTTGATTTCATTCGCTTTTTTTTATAATAACCACTAACGTTTGGCCGCTTGGCGATGTGGGTGACTAAATCGGCCCAAATCTCGGTTAAACACTAATTTCCCAAGCTCATAATCAACTTCAAATTAAGCCTAAACCCGCCATATTGTCAAACGGCGATTAGTGTAATTGCTTATTTTTTTCTTTTAAATCCTCACTAATTTTAGCTCTGTGTTTTAAACTAGGAAGACCAATACTTTTTCTATTTCTATTAACTTGTGTAGAATCAATAATTTCTTTGCCGTTAACACCGTAATAAGAATACTCTTTTTTATCAATAATTTCTAGACCATAATCTACCAGCATTGCATAATCTCTTGGAGAACATTCTCCTTTTTTAACATATTCTGGAATTTTTTCTTTGAAGTATAGATATTTTTCACTTTCAATCATATGTGACAAGAATGTTGGTGTTGGAAACCATCCAATTTTATCTACTGTTGGGAAACCATATTTTTGAAAAGTCCAAATTAAAAAACTTGCATTTTTGTCTACGTTTTTCTTAACTAGTTGTAAATCATAATGTCGTCCTTGTTGATCTCTTTCAAATGCAATTTTAAAAGAATCAATCAATACTTTGTTTAGATTTTTTTTCCAATTATTAACTTCTCTTTGAATTCTCAAACTGTCAATACCATTTTTTTTAATGAGTTTAATAAAATCTTTGTCTTTCCTTTTATACTCCCAGTTTACAGCATATAATTTAATAAGCTTATATAGTTTTTTTTTGCCTCCAAAATATCTTTTATATTTGTCTGATAATTTAATGTAAGTTTCAAACTCTTTAATTCTTTCATCATTTTTGGGTTCAAATTTTCTAAAAGTTTTTCTGTATTTTTTTAAAGCTTTAATAGTATCATTTCTAAATCTCATTATACTATCAGAAGAATAAATTTCATTATAATAATTGACATAATTCATTTCCTTACTTTTACAGGAATTAAAAACTCCAAACAATAAAATTAGAATTACAATAATGTATTTTTTCATATTTTCGGTATTTAGTTTTTTATTGCATTACCAGTAACTTTCCCGAGGCTTTGCTAGGGTTTTGGGATTAAATTCAGCTTTATCTCTCGAATTATCAATTTTTATTCAAGTAGAAGACCAACTTATATTTAATCCAAATACCCAAATCCAACAAAACCGCTGTTAGTTGTTGGCTTTGTAAACACTGATTAATTTACTTTCCTTTTTATTTTGGATGATATTTTGTTTAACTTTTATCCATGGCATTCTTATTCTTTCGTAACATGTATAGATAGTTTCCCAATCGTCTTCTTTCGGTTTTTGTAGAAACGTCTTATATACTTTATCATCTTTTACAAACTGAAGAATTCTATATTCACCATTAATTAAACCAATAGCACTTTCATAAAATTTTTTAACTAATTCTTCAGAATCAGCTGAGAAAAATTGGCACCAAATGTAATCAGTTGAAATATGAAGTTCATCTTCATTCTGTAAATTCAAATTAATCTCAAAGTCAAGTCCATTTTGTTTTGGTATGTCCATAGCCAAATCGACATCGTTGTCATCGTAATCTAATGTCATAAGTAAATTTGGGAATTGATTTTGCATTTCCTTAAACTTCTTTTCTACTATGTCAAAACATCTCGCTTTCATTATCTTTTTTTTAAGCTTGCAGCTAATGGTAGGACGCTTGGAGATTTAGCGGATTAAGTCAACCTTGACTTTCGGCTAAAGACTAATTTCTCAAGTACAAAACCATCTTTAAATTAAGCCTAATCCAGCCATATTATCAAACGGAGGTTGGAGGAAGATTTAATTGTAGATTTTGTGTATTTATATTATATTCAAATTTTCTTTGTTTTAGAAAATAAAAAAACAAAGTAGTTTTGTTTTAGCTAAAGCAAAACTACTGTCTGATTAATATAAAAAAAATATTATTGACGAATTCTAATAATTTTAACAATTTTCGCACTACTATCTACTTTGATAGTATATTCACCTTTAATTGTATCTACAATAGATTTAAACAGAGTAATGTCATATTCTTTTCCATCTAAATTAATTTTATTGGACTCTTTCGAATTGATTATAGATCTTATTCTATTTGTTCCATCAGTGCTTTCATAAGCGTCTAAGGAAATAGAATTAGACGAGTTTATTACTTCTTTTTTTAAAAGATTTTTTTTCTGTGCACATCCTATTGTTAAAAGTATAATCAGTGTAATGTAAATAATATTTTTCTTCATCTTTTTTAAGCTTTAATTTTGTCACGTTGTTTTGATATCACACAATATTAAATTAAAAATATAGTAATTATCTTGCCAATTATTAAAAATATTTTTATTATTTGTATATTTATTCTCTTTGATTAATACGCAAACAAAATTATAATAGTGTATTGTAATTTACGGATTGATTTAGGTGCCCTAGAAATCTTTTTTAAACTTGATTAATTTGACTATATGTCAAATCACACAAAATAGCACTTTGAAAATCCAATTTCTTTTGTTCATAGTAAGGATATGACACGAACTTATAAATTAAAATCCATTAATAATTAATAAACCCGTAACCTTTAACAAAGAAGGCAGTTTTCATGTAAAACATGTTAAAATTTAATAAACGAGGCATTAGATAAATCCTTGTTTTATTGCTTCTTTGACCAGACCGGTGTCGTCTGTAACCTCAAAAGCTTTTTTCATTCGGATAATACGTTTTTGAATAGTACTTGTAGTAAGGTGCAAAATACTTTCTAACTCTTTTATTTTAAAACCTTTAGATAAATATAAAAGTATTTGACGGTTATAATCTTCAATCATCAGCTGCTTTTTCCATATATCGTTTATACATTTTTGGACAATAGCACTATAATATTGCTCCCCTGCAATAATAGCTATCACGGCTTGCTGTAATTTCTCAGGTGTAATATCATTTTTTATGATAAGTCCTTCAGGTCGAACTTTTTTAACGATATCATATACTATAATTACTTCGGTATGGGCTGTAATCATAATGATTTTACAATTAGGCATCTTTTCTCGTATCAAAATAGCCAAATCGTTCCCTGATAAAATAGACTTTCCTTCATAACCGGGTAAACCTTTATCAATTATAGCTATATCAAATAATTCTTTCAAATCTAATCTTCTTGATAATGCTTCATAAGCCTCTTCACAATTGTAGGCTTTTGTAAATATGGGATTATACAATCCAAAAGGAGCTGCTAAAAGAGCGTTATTGTAGCCTTCTACAGTCATAGGATGATCATCTACTAAAAAAACATTCATGTTATATATTATTTAACTTTACAAAAATAGGTGGTTTTACATAACAAAAAATGTGTTTTTTACTGATAAATTTCTTCTTATCAATCTGCATCGTAAACATCTTATCACTTAAATTGCACACGAAGGAGATAAAAAATAAAATTCTAAATCTTTTCGGAAATTTTTCAAAGTTCTCTTTCCTGAACTTAACAAGACCATGGTAGCAGACGAAACTTTCTGATTTTTTTTCTAAGAGGAATAAATTTCCAATTATTTGGCTTTTAATATATATTTTTGAGTCATCTATAAAAATATTGCACTAAATGTTAATCACAAAAATCAAATTAGTATTAATAATCAGCTCTTTTTTACTATTTATAGCATGCCAAGAAAAAAAGGAGAGTACAGCATTTAAAAATGAAGTAACGACAATTTTACGCAACCTCGATAATCAAAAATCAGAAAATAAAGATGAGGAAAAAACATTAGACACGCTTACTACACATTTATTAAAATATAAAAATGACTCAGTTACAAGAAATTTATATTTTAAAATTGCTAATAAATACTATCATCTTAATAAACTAGATAAATATTTAATTGTCACAAAGCTAATTTACAAACTATCAGTGAAGGATAGTGATAGTTCTCATATTGCAAAATCATTATTCTACTACGGCGATTATTATGAAGTAAAATCACAAGTTGATAGTGCTTTTAATTACTATTCGCAATCCCAAAAAATGTACAAGAGTATTAATGACACTTTAAATACTGGCAGAACAACGCTTTATAAAGCTGGAATTTTATATGATACAGGAAATTTTACTGAGAGTGAAGTTGAAACGGTCTTTGCGCTGAAAAAATTGACAAAAACTAGTAGCACAAGATTAATTTATGAATGCTACAATCTAATGGCACTTTCAATAAAAGAAACGAGCAATGATGAAAAAGCAGCGGATTATTTTCAGCTAGCTTTAAAACAATTAGACAAATTAGAAAATGAAGGTGAACCTAAAGTGAAGGTTGTTAAATCAAGGGTCTCCATTTACAACAACTTAGGTAATCTTTATCAAAAACTGAAGAATTATGAGGAGGCAATGAACTTATATAAAAAAGGGTTACAAACTAAAGACCTTCGGACAAGTTACCCAAAATTATATGCGATGCTTCTTAGTAACCTTGGTTACACTAAAATGAAATTAGGATCCACCAAAAGTGTTGAGAAATTGCTATTTGAGTCTCTAAAAATTCAAGATAGCCTTCAAATATTACCGAGCATTGTATCTAGCAAAATAAGAATCGGAGAATATTACATAATTAAAAAAGATACTGTTAAAGGATTGAATTATATCAAAGAAGGATTCCTGTTATCAAAGAAAATTAAAAGCAATCAAGATATTATTCATTCCTTACAATTATTAACCGAAAACGATCTTAAAAACAAAACCTTTTATTCCAATTTATATTTTAAAGTTAATGATAGTATTCAAACTTTAGAGAGGAAAACAAGAAATAAATTTGCAAGAATAGCATTTGAAACTGAACAAGTAGAAGAAAATAATCAAATTTTATCGAAGAGGAACAGCGTAATTATCATTGGATCCGCCATTATTATAATTTTTTTAGGTGCCTTTTTTTCTTTATATCATTTAAAATCGAAAAACAAAGAGTTACTATTAATCAAAGAACAGCAGGAAGCTAATGAAAAAATATATCAGCTGATTCTCGCGCAACAATCTGAAACGGAACAAGCCAGAAATGAAGAGCGAAACCGCATAGCAATGGAACTACATGACGGTATAGTTAACAGTATTTTTACCACTCGTTTTAATTTAATCCAATTAGAATCAAGTTCTGTTGATAAAAAGCAAGAACTAATAAATGAACTTGAAAAAACAGAGCAAGAAATAAGAAGAGTTTCTCATGATTTAACTCAAAATCTTCTATTTGAGGATAAAAGTTTAACCGAAATTCTAATGTCTTTAGTTGATTCACAACAAAATCAATACAATACTAAATTTGATTTATCAGTCGATAAATACATTGATTGGTCTGACGTAACTGGTGCCAACAAAATACATATCTATCGCATTATACAAGAAGCCATTCAGAATAGTAATAAATACTCTCATGCTGAAAGATGTTTAATAATGCTATTAAAAACAGCAGATAAAATAACCATCCGCATTTGGGATAATGGTATTGGTTTTAATCCTGAAAAACAAAAAGATGGAATTGGTTTAAAAAACATTAAAGACAGAACTAAATCATTAGGAGGAGAACTAAAAATAATTTCAAATTCAGGTGATGGTACTACAATAGAAATAGTCTTTTGATGAGAAAACATTACTGTTATAAGGTACCAGCACTAATACAAATTTTGTTAGTCTTGCAGTTACGTATAGATGGTTTGGGACTAATTAATACTTATGTTTTTGATTAAGCAAATCCCCAAAATACAAATTAAACTTCCTATTAAGCCAATTGCCCAAATTCGTTGCAGTAGCTATTATGTGACGTACTTTTATTACTCTTTCAGAATTTTCAATATTTCTTCTGAAGGGGCGTAACAATCTGAGTTTGTTAAATACAAATCAAAAGCTTCATTCAAGACTTCCTTGATCATTTTAGACAACTGCTTTTGGGTTATACTTTTTTCTGGAAAGTCGTAATCTATTTTAAGGTTAAAAATAATATCGTCAACTTCTGTTTCATAGTCATTTATATCAGGTATATTATTATCAGCAATTCCTAAAGGGTTCCACTTTTTTAAGACTGCTTTAAATTGTTCAATTTTATCTTGATTCATTTTGTTTTTCAGATGTTTTTATTTAATATTAAAATTTTTATAATAGACATTTCTAACGGTTGTTTAAGAATGTTCTTCTACTGATTATCATTTTGGTTGTATGCCAAATAACTTTCTGGTACAACGGGTTTCGGCCTAAATTAAGTTCTATTTTCGGATTTGCCAAATCATCCCAAATACAAAACCAACTTTCTATTAAGCCTATTGCCCAAATCCGTTGTAGTGGCTGTTATGCGTTCGGTTTTATATTAGTTGCAATTAATTCCAATTCCGCTAGTTTTGCTTTTTCAATGATTTTTGAATAATCCAATCCTGTTTTATTATCTATAACTGTATTGATGAATTAATAAGAATAGATTTTCTCATTTTGTTAGATTAAATTCCAAAAAAATAATTAAAATAACTTTTACTCGGTTCTTTAATTATTTGTTTTCCAACTTCAACATATTTTCCGTTTGAGTCTTTTCTCATTACTATAATTTCACCAATACTTTTTCGAACTACATCACCAACTTTTATTTCTAATCCTTCACAATTGCTATCATAAAAATATTTATCATTTTCATAATATATTTTGTTCCCTCTTCCTTCTGTTATTTTTAGAATTTCTCCACTAAAAGTACTTTTGCTAAATTCAATGCTTTTTTCGTAATATTCCGTTTTTGAGTTATAAACCATAAAGCAGAAAATTGAAATTACTATTATTACAGGAATTATTTTTCTCATTACATTTTCCTTTTTTCTTTTAGGTTTCTATTGGTCTAAACTGACGCATAACGTTCTGGTACTACAGCGGGTTTGGGATTAAATTAAGCCTACTCTTCGGATTTGCCAAATCATCCCAAATACAAAACCAACTTTCCATTAAACCTATTGCCCAAATCCGTTGTAGTAGCTGTTGGCAGATGGTTATTAAAAGTTGTTTTGTTTTCAATTTTATTTTACAGAAAGTGTAAATTCTTTAGAATAAATGGCTTTTTTTTCATTTGAACTTTCATTGTAAAAATAAAATTGAGCAGGATAAAACGTATAATCACCTTCTAATAATGGTTTAATTTTGTAGGTTCTTGTAGCTATGGATTTTATTTTGTCATTTTCCAAAATGTGCTCGTTTTTTATTGTATTCGAAATGATTTCAAATGTTCTTGGAATATTAATTAGTGGTATGGTGCTATCTTCTATATAGCCTTCTCCATAAAGTTGTACGGTAATTTCAATAATTTTATCTTTTTCAATTTTTGTTTTTTTGGGATGAAGTACCTCTAATTTATAATCACCAAACGATATAATGTTAAATGGAAATTTATTATTAGTTTCAAATCTTTTTGCTATAATTCGCTCCGAAACTACGGGCAGAATTTTTCTTGAAATGTCGAACATACCAAAATCAGCAGTTTTTCTTTTGGCTTTATACCCAACAATTATTCTATTGCTAATATAAGTATCATATAATTGTTTAAATCGAATTACATCTTTCCTTATCAAAATGCAATTGTATTCTTTTCCATCAAACTTTTCTTTAGTTACACTTTTATCTGTACCAATAGTATAAATCAAGAATTGTTTTGAGTATTCAGCATCAAAAGCAAATTCAACCGTTTCAGGTTTAAAATCATCATTATAATACATTTTGTAGTCAACTGTTATAGGCTGATAACAATAGGGATTGTAATTGGAAACCTGAGCAACAATAAAAATTTTATTCCCGTCTTTTAAAGGGTCATTAACCAAGGTTTCCCCCTTTACTTCTATTGTTATTGGTTTGGTTTCAAATGTTTTTTAATTATACTCAAAAGTTACACTTTCTAAAATTAATTTACCCTCTCTTTTGGGTTTTAAATAATAGGTAACGACTTTTTTGGAGGTTGGTATGCCGTTTTGGTATATTTGTGATATACTCATCTCCTTGTCTATGTAAATTTCAAAATCTTTGAAATTAGGTTCTTTAAGTTCCGCTTCATAATTATTTGCTTCAAAATTTACCGTTAAAATGTCAAAAAATCCGATAGTATCTGTAGAAATTTTGCTAAGCACAGTAAGGTCTTCTTGCGAAAAAACATTTACATTGTAAAGCATAAGAATAATGATAAGTGAGATTTTCGCTCTCATAAGTCCAATTTATTTTTAGGTTGATTTTTTTTATTTTCGTTTTTTAACTATCTGCCAACGTCAGTCTGTGAAAAAACCTCCGTTGTATTATCATCAAATATAACAAAATACTAGTATAAAAAGAAGATTTTTCGTATTTTTAAGAATGCAACACATCTCAGGTATTTCCCGTCAACAAATGCGTTTTTCAAGTTTAGAAGACACTATAAGTCCCGATAATCAGGTGCGATTTATAGATGCCTTTGTCGAATATATTGACCTCTCTAAACTCGATTTTGCTGTAAAAACGCTCAAGACCGAAGGTCGCCCAAGTTTCAATAGTAAAGTATTTCTAAAGATGTATTTATACGGTTATCTCAACGGAATTAGGAGTGGCCGTGATCTAGAAAAGGAATGTTTCAGAAACATCGAAATGCAATGGCTTTTAGAAGATATTCGTCCTAATTACCACAGCATCTCAGATTTTAGAAAAGACAATCCTATTGCCTTGAAAAAGCTATTCAAACTATTTGTTTCCTTTTTGAAAGATGTTGATTTGATAGGCGGCGAAACTATTGCTATCGATGGTACCAAAAGTCGCGCGCACAATGGTAAGAAAGCCAATTTCAACCAAAAGAAAATCGACAAACACTTAGCTTATATTGAAGCTAAGACCCAAGAATACTTGGATACCTTGGAAGAAAATGACGGCAAAGATAATCCAGCTATAATCCAAAATATCCAACAAAAGTTAGACCGATTGAAAGGGAACAAATTGCGTTATGAGCTACTGGAAGAAAAATTAAAAGCAAGTGGCGAGCCTCAAATAAGCACAACTGACAGTGATGCCAGAGCATTACTATTTCAAGGACAAGTAGTTGAAATTTCGTTTAATGTTCAAGCCGCAGTCGATGCTAAATTTAATCTTGTTTTGGCCACACATACCATCAACAAGAACGATCGCAGCGCCTTGTCAGCTATTGCCATAGAAGCCAAAGAGAATCTGGATATCGAAACCTATACTGCATTGGTCGATAAAGGTTACCATAATGGCAAACAAATAGAAATCTGCAAACAAGCCAACATAACTACCATTGTAGCACAGCCTGAACAAGGAAAAAGTAACGAAAACGGTACGACCAAGGATTATTTGGTAGCCCAATTTCAATACAATCAAGACAACGATACCTATACCTGCCCACAAGGCGAAACGCTAAAAACTACGGGCAGTTGGCATAAGAAAACTACAGATAGAGATAGTTATAATTTTAAAAAATACCGAACCCCAAAATGTAAAGAATGCCCTGTAAAACATTTATGTACTAGTAGAGCTGCAGGCAGAGAAATCGACCGAAGCCAATATGCCGATGCCGCAGAAGAAAACAACAAGCGCTACCATGAGAACCCACAGCTCTACCGTAAACGACAGGAAATCAACGAACATATTTTTGGCACCATCAAACGACAATGGGGCTATAACCATACCAACTTAAAGGGATTAGAAAAAGTGAACGGAGAACATAGCTTGATTATGCTGGTGTATAACATCAAACGCAGTGTCAATATCCTAGGCGTTCCCGATTTGATTACTAAACTCAAAAAATGGAACTCACCCTACAAGGCAAAAGTCTTGTTTTTGCTAAAAACGAGTTATTTAAAGCTGAATTTAGAGTTCTTTTTTTCCAGTTTAAAATTAGCAGCCTAAAAAAGACCTTTCTTAAAAGGCTTTCTTTTGGATTGTAGAAAAGGAAAAATTGAAGATTTTAACGCAAAAAAGAGGTTTTTTCACAGCCTGACGTTCCGCCGCTTCTCGTCAGTTGCGAACTTCGGAACGAATTATTTTCTGATAAAGATAAAAAATCTTGCGAAACGGAAACGTGAATTTACCACAAAATTCGTAATTGCGAGAAACGGTTGTTATATGCTGTACTTACCAATCAGGTTTAAATTTCAGAAACGATTTCGGCATTTCCATCGCTTTATATGTTGATATATAACCATCATTTTCTAATTCAAAAATATCATTTGAAATTCTGTTGAATTTTTCTTTTATAAAACATTGACCACATTGTGGATTTTTAAAATAAACTTGAATTATAAGTTTCTCTTTTTTGTAATTATACAAGTAACTTTTAGCTTTTTTTGGATTAAAAGAATTTTCGTCTTCAAAATCTACATCGCTAAATTCAGCAACTCTGCCGTTTTTGTAAAACTTTAAATAATTTGCTTTGTAACCTGGAAAATTTACTGGTTTTCTGAAATTGTCTGTTATAGAAATTTCGTAATATATTTTCGAAGTATCTATTATTCTATAAACAGTTTCGTCTGTATTTGGTTTTATTCTTTCTATGTTAAATTTCACTCTGTCTCTACCAAACTCATTTCTATAGGAACAACTAGTTAAGAAACATATTGAAATTAAAATAATTATTTGTTTCATTTTCTTCTTTTTTACAGGATTTTTATAGTATTCCATATGAAGTCCCGCTACTAAAGCGGGTTTAGGACTAAATTAAGCCCATTACTCGGGTTTTCCAAATCCTCCCAAATACAAAACTAACTTTCCATTAAGCCAATAGCCTAAATCCGTTGTAGTGGCTACTGGCAGTAGTGGTTTTCAGGCGATTGATACAGGATGCTACCAATCTGGTTTTGTTATATTGACATTTTTTGGAATAATTTCCTTAAAAAAATATGATTTTATTTCTGCATCTGTATAGGTTTTTGTCAAAATCATTGTGTCATTTTGAACAGACAGTATCTCATTTGTTAATTCTGCTGCGTTCATATTAGAATTATAAAACTGGACAATAAAATCTTTACCATTAAAATTATAAAACCCCATATGAGCTTTCTTAGCTTCGAGTGTCGGATCTTTTTTAAAATCTATCAAATAACTATCAAACCAAGCAATTCTTCCATTGGAATAAAATTTATAATAAAAGGGTTGAACAGAACCTTGACTTACATTTATTCTTTTATCCTTGATAAATTTATAAATAGAATTTGTATCAATAATTGAATACGCTTCATCGTTTGTATTTGCTTCAATTTTATATTTTGATTTACTATATCTATGAATGCCAAACTCATTTTGAGCTACACAGGAAACTAACAATAAAAATATAAAGAAAAAAAATACTTTCATATTCATTTTTGTTTGATTTTGTCTTTTTGGCACCATTACTGCCAACGTCCCGCTACTACAGCGGGTTTGGGACTAAATTAAGCCCTATTTTCGGATTTACCAAATCATCCCAAATACAAGACCATTTTTCCATTAAGCCAAATGCCCAAATCCGTTGTAGTGGCTGTTATATGCCGTTTTTATAGCACCCAACCGCCTTCAGTATTTTGTTTGTAATTACTTTTCGAATGTTCATAGACTTTTACACCTTTGTCAATTAAAGCTTTATATTTCTTATGCTCGGTCCAAAACAAAATATTTGTCATTTTTAAGTTAGGTAATTTTAAAGCAATCTCAAATAGTTTGTCTAGCAATAAATTTCTGTTTGATGCTTTAAAATTTTCTGGGAATATAAACAATAGTTCTTCAAGGTTTTCGAGAGATTTAATTTCTTTGATGTTTTCTATCTTTGATAAATTTTGGATTTGTATTTTTTTCAAACTTTTTAATCCTTGAAAACTTGGCAAAGTATCCATAGTTGCTAAACCTTCAAAGTGTAAAAATTTTAAATTGATAAGACCATTCAAAAAGTCATAACTTTCAATTTGTCTCACTCTACTTATGCCTAAATATTCTAAATTTTTTAATTCAAATAAAGATTCTAATGATTGATAACTTCCAAACATTAACTTTAAGAGCCTCAATTTTTCTAAATTGCTAATCCAATTTACATTTTTAAGTTTTACTCCCCTTAAATTCAGAGAACTAATTTGTGTCAAATATTTAATGTTTTCAATTCCCTTTTTCATCCCATCTATATTAAGAATTTCTAAATTCTTAAAAGTTTTGATGAAATCTATATTAATTGCAATTGATTTCGTTTCGCCTAAATGAAGTTTAGTAAGTTGCGATAAGATTTCAATAGGTTTAAATTCTTTTGTTAAATATGAGTCTACTCCAAATTTTCTAACATTTGGAATTTTATTAAGGAAAGCAAAGTCAATTGTGTCGTACCAAAATATCGTCAACCCAATTTCGGGATATTTTTCATAAAATTTATTTAAAGTTTCCCAAGTTTTTTCTGATGGATTTTTAAAAGAATAAAATTGTAATGAGTGTATATTTTTCTCTTGAATTAGTATTTCAATATCTGGCTCAACCAAGTCTTTATAGATATTGATATTACCGCTAAAATTTCCCCACTTATCTTCTTTTTTTAAACTTGGTAAATTCATAGTCTGTTGTTAAAATGGCATATAACTAGTGTATATGCGCTACAAAGTAGCGCATATAGATCTTATTTTGGGTGGATAGGCGCTACTTAGTAGCGTATTACATTCAAATATACATTTTAATCCGTTGGGTGTAATTAAATTGTTTAATTTTTAATATTATTTATAGATGTATCAAAGACGAATTTATTAATATATTAAACCAATGTTAATGCTGTTATTTTTGCTAAAATTCTTGTTTTAAAACCTTCAAAAGTTTTATCATAATTGTTTCTAATTGTGAACTGGTCGCATAGTTGTGAAAATAATGTTTCAATTCTTTTTCTTGATTTCCTAAAGATATAAGGTTGTGGCTTGTAATCTTTTTGATTAGTTCTTTTTGGTGTTTCAAATTTGATATTTACAGTTTGAAACAAATCTAATTGAATGCTTTGAGATAAGTAACCTCTATCACGAAGCAATACACAATCAGACATTTGTTGTTTTATGTTTTGCAAAAAATGAACGTCTTGAACTTCTGCTTTTGTAATATTCAATGATTGAAAAACTTAATTTATAGAATAAACTCCGTGCAATTTATATCCGTAAAACCAGTTGTTTTGAGAAACACAAAAACCTTTTGAAGGAGCAGTTTCAAACTCATTTTTACAGATTTTAATTCTTCTATGACGTGCAAATTTGCAAATCTCCAAAGGCATACTATCCACGATGAAATAATCTTCAAATTCTAAAAACCTAGATGCTAATTTTATTCTTACTTCCTCTAAAAATAAAAATAATTTTCGTCTTCTTTTATTGAACTGACTTCGCTCAATTAAATTAGGAATTTGTTGCTTATCAATCTCTTTGAATAAGGAATTCTCTTTATCAATAGACATAAATCCAGCTGTTAAACTCAATGCAACTACTCTTAAATCAGACATTTTTTGTTTTCTGCCAAAATCCGATTTATGCTCTAATTTACCATTCAAAGAACTTATAACTTCTAAAACTCTAAAATAATTTTTTACTCTATTTGACTTAGATATTGGGTGTTTTGCGACTTCAAGATACTAAATTTCAGCATCTTGACCAATATCTAATCACTTTATTTTATTCCAAATAATTACACCCAACGGGTTATTTTATTAATCAACTATGTATTTAATAATCATAAGATTATGACAGTAATAAATGAAATAATATAAATACTCGTTTCAAACAATAGCGTTATTAATAATTTTTCAGTTCACTCTTTATAAAACCGTCCAAATCCGCTTTCTTTATTTTAAAAATTTTCTCTAACGATAGTAGCAGCTCGTCATTCGTTTTACCGGAGTTCATCAAATTAAACAAACCTTCTTTACCATACTTTTTTAAAGTTATATCACATAATAAGGCACCTATAGTGTACCACAATGAGGTTGTGTCATCCAAAATATAGTGTTCTGATTTATTAAAAAGCTCTTCATAAACATTTAAATCCTTTTCATTCAAGTGCTCTTTTAATTTTAAAATATGATCCTCAAATTTAATTCCTTTTGAACCTCCAAAGTAAGTAGCTAAACCTTCATCTACTATTTTATGAATTTTATGAAAATGTTGATAGGTATATAAATGAACGACTTCATGCGGGTAAAATTCGGAATCATTTCCTGCAAAAATTAGATTATCCGCAGGGAAAGTTTCACCACCAATTTGATTTTGGTCAACCATCATGCTATCAAAGTCAAAACCTCTAATTTCCTTGAATTGCTTCATATCTTTACTCAACAAATAGGTAAATTTCATTATATCTTCTTCAAAAAAAAGTGCCATCTTTTTATTAAAGGTTACCATTTTTCTTGCTGTTTTCCTATTTAATTCATGGTCTTGATGAATAACATATTTTATTTCATTAACATTAAATGTTTTAAAATCTTTTGTATTACGATCTAAAACATTCTCAAAAATGATTTCATTTTTGTTGTTAAAAGCAATAAAGTTATAGACTGCGTAAAGATTACCAAAATTATTATTGTTTTTAATCCATGCAACTTTCACTAAACTTCTATGATCGTCAATATTGTTTATCGATAAAAGTGTCATTTTATGATTTTTCGCATTTTTAATGACATCTAAAAAATCATCCTCAGGATGCTTAAAATATTTACTGTCGCCCCAAAAAGCATTCATACCATTATCTTCTGTAGTAGCGTTGATGAATTCATAAAATTTATTTAAGACAGCAGTATTGTGATCACTTTTTAAAGTATAATTCAAAAAAAAATTATTTTTTTCTTGAGAATAACCATACGGAACTGAGAGAAAAAATGAGAGAAAAAAAAATAATTTCATTGTGAATTTTCATAAAATTAAAAAGCTACTTCATAACGAAGCTAAAATAAAAAAATTTATCGCAATGCTAACGAAAGTTTAACCGGATTTCACAAAGAAAGTTGTTTTTAAGTAAAACATGGTAAAATACAGGATATTTAAATTATCAAAAAAAATTAACTACAACTTTAGTCTTAATCAAACTCATACAAGCATGCAGTTGGCTTTATAATTTGTTTTAGCCTTTCATCATCTCTAAATTGTGTCCAATCTAATTTTAAATAGTCATGCCAATCACTGAATTTTATTTTTGAAGATTTGAAAACATAATTTTTTGCTCTATTTTTCAATGAAGCATCTTGTTCTTTTATCTAATTTTTTTGTCACTATTGTGTTTAACTTAAATCCCTACATTTTCAGACCATCATAAATTGCTTGTGAAAAGACGTTATAGCAAACGAAAATTAAAAGTAGTTTAAAAGGAAACTTCATAAGTTATTCTATTTTTATTCATAAAAAATGCAAGCAGGAAAGTAATTATTTTCTAAAACGCCGCTATTCACTGCACCGTCCATTACTTCTCTAATCGTTTGAATTAAAACACCTTATCTACAATTTAATTCTGCAGCAGTGAACAGAATCAACTGGTATACTCTCGGTGACAGTTTAAAATTTAAACACGTGAATAATTTTTGATGTAAGCTATAATTAATCTCTCCACCTCGTTGTAACTCATTCCAAAGACTCTTTCTAGGACTGATTGAAAATTATCTTTGTTGCAATTGTATAGTTCCCATATTCCTTTTTGACCGTGTTTTTCAAATACAAATTTACAAATAACCCCTCCAATAACATATAAGATATTATTATCAAACTCATTTCTAAATTGAAACGTCATTATATCTTCAAAAGTAATTCTATCTTTCTTTTGAAATGATTTAGATACACTTTGTAGAGCTTCCTCAAAAGTTTCATTTGCACTAGGACCTGCAAGCCAGGTAGCAAGCCCCTCATTAATGATCATAGGACAATGAAGGCGCGGATCTTTTTGATACGGAAACAACATGTGTACAAATTCATGCGGATAATTTTCAGAACCGTAAGAGGTGAAAATTTCATTTAAAGGCGTCATGGTCTGACCTCCCATGTACGACATCCAATACTCAAAATTATAAAGTCTACCCATCTCGTCAGAATTTGGCACTAAATAATAAGTAAATGGCTGTATTTTAATCTTAAATTGTTTTGCAATTTTTTCACAGAAAGCAATGGCTTTTTCCGCTTCTTTTTTATTAAAATTACAGTCTGGATGCACAATGTAATTTATAAATTTATGACGGTATTTTTTCCAGTTTCGAGTGTCATACGAAATTACATTTTCTAATTTAAATTCACCTTGTGAGTTTCTGACTGCATACAATTTTGTAATGCAATCCGGTGTAAATTTTTTATATTCCTGATCTGGATTGGCTACTGCAAAAATTGTTTTTATCTGGTATCTGTTTACTGCAATACTGTCTATCTGCAGTATTTTAGGAATTTAATATCCCAAGTATTGATTTGACTTGTAATAGTTGAACATTAGATTAGCTGCTCTGTCAACTCTTAAAATCTTACTTTTTAAATAATATTCCGTTTCCTCTTCTTTCCAATTTGGATTTTTGTAAATACTGTCGGGCCTCGAATTCAAATAATTTTTGTACAGTTGGTATACGGCTTTCACAACAACTTTCGAAGTATCAACTCTCGCGGAAATATCAGGGTTAATAGTTTGAGCCTTGCTAGTAAAACTAATCATTCCCAATAATAAGTAACAGATAAATAAGTATTTCATGGTGTTTTTTGGTCTTTTATCTTTGATAACGAAAGTGTATTATGTTTAACTATTTGAACTTTCGTTCCATATTTATTTAAAAGATGGAAATCTCCAATTGTACGTGTTGGGTTAACTGAGAGGTGGTCTTATTACAACTAAAAACCCTTGACAAACGTTGCCTTTGATTCCGTTAAGCATTGCTATCATCTCTTTACTTTATCAAAATTTCTACATTAACAGTAATGCTGGAAACTATTGTTGATTTTCAAGCTTTAAAAGCAACTAATCGCGTATTCATAAAGCTTATTTATTTTCAACTAATAGATACACTAAAAAAAATTCAGAAATTTTATAGGTCTTATACCATTCTTTCACATCAATAGTACCCTTTGAAACTTCGCAATATCCTAAATCACCTTTTCCAGGATCATTATTTGGTGGTGTTATTAACCCAATCTGCGTCTCTTTACCAATCTGAAAATCAATTTTTCCGTCACCGCCAGTTACTTCACGAAGTAAAAATGTACCGTCATCAAAACTTTTGTTTATTTCAAAAATCTGCTTGTTAAAAAAATTTGAAAAGAAAAAGGCAATTTTCTCCTTATTCAAAATGTGCTGTGTAATAATAGAAAATTTAAATTCTTTTCCAATTTTGGGAAGTCCTTCCACTCTAGTATCAATCACGACTTTATCTTTTTCAATTTTCCCGTTCTTATACTTGCGTATTATAATCTTGAAGTGTTTATCCATTAATTTTGTAGTATTTGAAAAACTAATATTTAATTTTTCAATTCCTTGAAAAGTCTCCATTACAAATTCTTTTGAACCAAATGTTGCATGATCATAAGCTGAAATCATTTTAATTTCATTGTCTTCAACAAACTGACTGTAGCAGGAAAAGGTCAGAAAGAACAAGGCTGTTTGTAGTATTCTCATCATTTTTTAATTTTTTAATGCGTACGTGTTGTTTTAGGTCACCCTACTATTGTAATTATTTTATTTTTTTACTTTAATCTCTTGCCAGATTATTACTCCGCTTTTATCTTTTGTTTGTAAAAGATAGATTCTTTTATTGAAAACTAAAGTATTTTGTTTTTAACAGACAGTATTCTTTTCTAACCTATTCGTAGGAATTGCAAGGGATAAATCTTCATTTTGTATAAGGCAGCAACCCTAATTGGATAGGCTATTTTTTTACTGCTTGTTTTTAAAATTTGCTATTTGTTGCTCCCACAGTGTTGGTATAAAAGCGTTCAAACTTCCCATTTACCGTTAAGCAACGAGTAAATATATGGGATTTAAACTTACAATTAAAATTCTTTGTGAAAAATTGGTTAATGGCTCTTAAAAAAAAGGCAATTACTGAAAAGCGTTAAAAACCGCTTTTAGAGCTACCAAATGACAAGCCAAACTTCCACATACTGTTTTACTAGATTTTCATCCACCAAGGTAAAAATCGATTGCAGCTTGTAGGCTAAAAAAATCAATCACTATTTTTCTCAACGCTAAGGGCAAAGTTTAATCATAATATACGCTGACGATAGGGACCTATTAGCCCGGTATTGATAATTTTCGAATAGGAAACCCATAATAAATCCAAAAGCTAAAGTCAAAAATTTAAAGTCTCTACCCATCAAAAACAATATTCTAAATAAAAGTTAAAATACTTATTATCAATTTATTATTGTTTTATTAGTTATATCTTTGAGTGTGGTTTTGATTGATCACTTGAGTAAAACCATCTGAGAAGAGAAGCTTATTCAAATAGTTATTTCATACTTAACGGCATGATTTGATAAATGGTGAATCAAAATCTACAATCGGAGGCCCTTTAAAAGGCCTCCTTTTTTTGCTATATCCTATTCGTCAGATTTAATTGCTGAGGTACTATAGATTTTTCGAGACTACAAAATAGAATTAGATAAATAATGTACGTTCTTCGGGTCTCTGCTATTATCAAAAAAAGCTGGCCTCCCCTATTTACTTCGCAGCTGGATAACTCCTCTGAACTATTTTTTGCATAAAGTCTAATGAAAGTAATACGTAAGTCACAAGTACTCACTTTTACTTGTCTTCGTCAACAATTAGTTTCAACGAATTGATGTAATCCGTATCAAATTCAATCACTCTAATTTTCTTGGGCTTGAAACTCATTTCACCGTCAAACTGTCCTTCTGTTCCTAAAAAATCGATGACAAGTTCTTCTTCATTTAGCTCTATGAGTTTACCTAAATAAACCGCTTTGTCAGACTTAGTCGCAATTTGAAAAATAGTATACTTACTGGCTAAAAAGTGGATGATGGAGGACAAATCCTGTAGCGGAATTATTTCTTCGGCACTTGTTTTTAACCCTTTAAATTTAATTACCCTTTCGGTGAATTCATGATCTTTGTCCTGAATAATGGCCTTCACATTTTTATTTTTCAAGATCGTGTAGCCATCAATTATAAAATCGACCGGATTATTTTTCAGTAAAATCCAATCTTCCGTCCAATCAATTAGAAAACCACTAAAATTTTCTTTTTTGTCTTCAAATTGTATTGTAATTAATTGACGTATGTATTTTTCCATTTTATAATTTACAGTTTAAAAAAGGATTTTTTTAGGTGAAAGTTACACAAAGATACAAGGTAAAAAGCAATCAATAAAACTAAAATGAATCGAAAGTAAAAGTATTAGATTTATTCAATAATTAAAATTATTTTAAAAAAGAGTTACATGTTAGCTGCTAAAAGGAAAAAAATCAAGAAGTATTATCTATCACCGTTAGAAACATAGAAACAATAGTACGTGATACTGTCGTGGTAAATTTAGATTCATTAAATTAATAATAGTTGATAGGCAAAAGACTTTATTTGATTTTGTGCATTATCGTCTATAAAGATATTGACCGTAAAAAACTGAGTTAAATCTCAATAAAAAAGCGACCCTTGTGGGGCCGCTTTGAATGTTTTCACAACGGAATAATCCTTATTGTGAATTGCTTCAAAATTGTAATGCAATGATACAACAAAAGTTTTGATATTCGTTTACGGTTTCCCGTAAGGATGCTAATTTTCTTATATTTATATTAGCACTTATTTTTATAATGCAATGGACTTAAGTACAAAATACATACAATGAAAAAAATATTAGGATTGGATTTAGGAACTACATCTATTGGATGGTCTTTTATTAATGAAGCTGAAAATGATAATGAAACATCATCAATAATAAATACCGGCGTTCGCATTGTTCCTCTTACAACAGACGAAGAAGCCGATTTTAAAAAAGGCAATACGATTTCTATTAATGCCGATAGAACTTTAAAACGAGGTGCGAGAAGAGGTTTACAACGTTTCAAACAAAGAAGAGATGCATTATTGGAATCTTTTAATAAAATAAAGTTTATTTCTTCCACTTTTATTTATGCAGAAACAGGAAAAGAAACTACTTTTTCATCATATAGGTTAAGAGCTAAATCAGCAACGGAGGCCGTTACTAAAGAAGAATTTGTAAAAGTTCTTTTGATGCTGAATAAAAAGCGAGGTTATAAAAGCAGTAGAAAAGCAAAAACAGCCGAGGAGGGAGAAGCAATTGATGGAATGGCAATTGCTACCGCACTTTTCGAAAATAATCTCACTCCAGGGCAATGGGTTTATAATTCCTTGTTAAATGGCGGAAAATACATTCCTGATTTCTATCGTTCCGATTTGCAAAAAGAATTAGAAAAAATCGTGCATTTTCAGAAACAATTCCATCCTGAAAGTATAAATAGCAAATTACTTGAAGATATTCGGGGGAAATCAAGGACGCAAACTTCTCAACATTTTAATAAAATATTAAAAATAGAACTTACTGAAAATAAAGGCTCACGAGAAGAAACCAAATTGCAACATTACAAATGGAGAAACGATGCTTTGGCAAATGAACTTGATTTAAAAGTTATTGCATTTATCATTACTGAAATCAACAATCAAATAAATCAGTCAAGCGGTTATCTTGGAGCTATCAGTGACCGCAGTAAAGAGCTATATTTCAACAAGGAAACTGTTGGACAATTTCAATACAAACAACTCCAAAACAACACACATTCTAAACTAAAAAACCAAGTTTTTTACCGCCAAGATTATTTAGATGAATTTGAAAAAATCTGGGAAACTCAAGCCAAATATCATCCTGAATTAAACGATAAGCTAAAATCAGAAGTTAGAGATATTACCATTTTTTATCAAAGAAAATTGAAATCTCAGAAACATTTGATTAGCCATTGTGAATTTGAAAAAGGACATAAAGCTATTCCAAAATCATCTCCTTTATTTCAAGAATTCAGAATTTGGCAAAACTTGAATAATATTGTCGTTAAAAACGAAACTACTAAAGAACCCCATTTGTTAAGTGAAGAATTAAAAAAACAAATTGCCGAAGTACTTCAGTTTAAAGATGGAATGACTGACATCCAACTGATGGATTTTTGCGAATTGAAAAAAGGCAGCCATTCCGTTAATTTCAAAAAAATAGAAGGAAACAGAACAAATACGGTACTTTACAAAGCTTTTGAAAAATTACTTGAAGTTGAAGGTTATGAAATGGATTTCTCAAAGATGAGCTCTTTTGAGATTAAAGAAGCTATTGTAAAAATATTTGAAAATTTAAATATCAATACCAATATACTCGATTTTGATCCAACCATTCAGGGAAATGAATTTGATAAACAGCCCTATTACCAATTGTGGCATTTACTGTACTCCTCGGAAGAGGATGAAACCTTGAAAAAAAGTTTAATGAGCAAATTTAATTTTAAAGAAAATCACGTTCCTTTTCTTTTAAATATAAATCTTCAAGCCGATTACGGTAGTTTGAGTGCAAAAGCAATCAAAAAAGTATTGCCTCATTTAATGGATGGACAAATTTATGACCAAGCTTGTTTCCTTTCAGGTTATAATCATTCCTCATCATTAACTAAAGAAGCGAATGACATTAGAATTCTAAAAGATACCCTAGAATTACTAAAGAAAAACAGTTTGCGAAATCCAGTGGTAGAGAAAATCCTTAATCAAATGATTAACGTGATTAATGCCATAATTGCAGACCCAACAATGGGAAAACCAGATGAAATTCGTGTGGAATTAGCTCGTGAGCTAAAAAACAACAACGAACAACGTAGTGAAATGACTAAGGCTATTAATAAAAGTACAGCCGAACACGAACTAATTAGAAAATTATTACATACAGAATTTGGAATCCATCGTGTAACCAGAAACGACATTATTCGTTATAAACTTTGGAAAGAATCAGATGGGATTTCACTTTATACTGGAAAACCTATTGAGCCATCCAAATTATTTTCTAAAGAATATGATATTGAACATATAATTCCAAAATCGCGCTTGTTTGACGATAGTTTTTCTAACAAAACAATTTGTGAACGTCAGTTGAATATTGACAAAAGCAATAAAACAGCCTATTCTTTTTTAAAAGACAAATTATCTCCTGAAGATTTTGACCAATTCGAAAAAAGAGTAAAAAGTTTATTTGGTAAAATAAGTAGAACGAAGCAGAATAAACTTTTGATGGCAGACAGCGATATTCCTGAAGGCTTTATTGACCGACAATTAAGAGAAACACAATATATAGCCAAAAAAGCCAAAGAAATCCTTTTGGAGGTTTCTAGAAATGTAACCTCAACGATTGGAAGCGTAACCGACAAATTACGTGAAGATTGGGAACTTGTTGAAGTGATGAAAGAGCTGAATTGGGACAAATATCATAAACTGGGATTAACAAAAGAGGAAGAAGGTAAAAACGGAGAACGTTTATACAAAATATTGGATTGGACTAAACGAAACGACCATCGCCATCACGCCATGGATGCCATAACGGTTGCATTTACTAAACCCGCTTATATTCAATATCTAAATAATCTGAATGCACGGGATATAAATACTAAAAAAGGAAGCTCTATTTTAGGGATCGAATCTAAATATTTAAAAAGAGACAAAAATAATAAATTGCGTTTTATAGCTCCTATGAAAAACTTTAGGGAAGAAGCTAAAAAGCAACTTGAAAGTATTTTGATTTCCTACAAAGCCAAAAACAAAGTAGTTACCAATAATAAAAACAGAACAAAAATTAAAGGTGGTTGGGCAGAACCTAAAACTCAACTCACACCTCGTGGACAATTACATAAAGAAACCGTTTACGGAAAACTGCAACTATACGCAACAAAAGAGGAAAAAGTTAGTGCCAGTTTCACAGCTGAATATATCAGTAAAGTAGCAAAAAAACAATATCGTGAAGCATTATTGGTTCGATTATTTGAAAACAGTGACGATCCGAAAAAAGCTTTCACAGGGAAAAATGCCCTGACTAAAAATCCTATTTATTTGGATCCAGAAAACACAGAAGTAGTACCTGAAAAAGTTAAAATGGTTAGGTTTGAAGATAATTATACCATTAGAAAAGATATTACTCCCGATTTAAAAATCGACAAAGTTATTGACATTGGATTAAAAACTATTCTTCAAAATCGTTTGAACGAATATAACAATGATCCTAAAAAAGCTTTTGTCAATTTAGATGAAAATCCTATTTGGCAAAACAAAGAAAAAGGAATAGCCATAAAAAGAGTAACTATTAGTGGCGTGAGTAATGCACAAGCGTTACATACTAAAAAAGATCATTTTGGAAATGAAATTTTTGACGAAAAAGGCAATCCAATTCCAGTAGATTTTGTCAGTACTGGAAACAACCATCATGTAGCAATTTACAAAGATGGGAAAGGAAATTTACAAGAAGAAGTAGTTTCTTTTTATGATGCTGTAGTTCGTCAGAACTTAGGATTATCTATTATCAATAAAAATCATGCACACGGTTGGGAATTTATGTTTACTATGAAGCAAAATGAGTTTTTTATATTTCCGACGGATTCTTTTAATCCTCAAGAGATTGATTTAAAAAACCCAAATAACTATTATTTGATTAGTCCCAATATATTTAGAGTTCAGAAAATTGCAACTAAAAATTATATGTTTAGACATCATTTAGAGACTATCATTGAAGAGAAAAACGAATTAAAAGATATAACGTATAGAAATATTAGAAGTACCTCTCCTTTATCAGGAATTGTTAAAGTTAGAATTAATCATTTAGGTAAAATTGTTCAACTTGGAGAATATTAATTATGATAAAAAGAACCCTTTTCTTTGGCAATCCTGCTTATTTGAGCACTAAAAATGAGCAAATAGTAATCTCTTATCCTGACAAGGAACACGAAACAAAAACAGTGGCTATTGAAGATATTGGTGTTATCGTTCTGGAAAATCAACAAATCACGATTACTAATGGATTATTAGAAAAACTAATTCACAACAATGTAGCATTAATCAATTGCGACCAATATCACCTGCCTATTGGTTTGCTAATGCCCCTCAACGGACATACCGAACAAAGCGAACGGTTCAAAAACCAAATTAATGCTTCTGCTCCACTCAAAAAGAATCTGTGGCAGCAAACCATTAGTTCCAAAATTATGAACCAAGCTGGAATATTGAAAGAAAAAGGAATCCCGTGCCGAAAAATGGAGCTTTGGGCAAAAGAAGTTACTTCGGGAGATGCACTCAATCACGAATCCAGAGCTGCAGTATATTATTGGCCAAACCTCATCAAAATAGAAAATTTTACTAGAGGACAAAAAGGAATCGCCCCTAATAATCTGTTGAATTATGGTTATGCCATTCTAAGGGCTATTACCGCACGAGCTATTGTTAGTTCTGGGATGCTGCCCACTTTAGGCATTTTTCATCGCAACAAATACAATGCGTATTGCCTTGCTGATGATATTATGGAACCGTATCGCCCGTATGTAGATTTGATTGTATGCCATATCATGGAAACTGAAGATACTTTTGAAGAATTGACCATTGACATTAAAAAACAATTATTGAGTATAGCCAGTATAGATGTTTTTATTGACGGAAAAAACAGTCCATTGATGGTGGCCATGAGCAGAACCACACATTCCTTACACGAATGTTTTGAGGGAACGGCAAGGAAAATTTTATACCCCGTTTATGTATGATGAACATTACACCCGTTTAAATCAATATAGAAGTTTGTGGATATTAGTATTTTTTGATCTTCCTACGGAAACGCGCAAAGAGCGCAAAATAGCCAGTACATTTCGTAAGAAATTATTAGACGACGGCTTTTCTATGTTTCAATTTTCGATCTATATGCGATTTTGTGCCAGCAGGGAAAATGCGGAAGTACACACTAAAAGAATAAAAAATAACTTACCCGAACACGGCAAAATTGGCGTCATGCAAATAACCGATAAACAATTTGGGATGATGGAGCTTTTTTATGGAAAAAAATTGGTAGAAACAGACAAACCTTCGCAACAATTAGAGTTGTTTTAATCTAACAGGATTAGAAAAAAGTATAACTCACTGTACAACAACATATAAACACTTCTTTTTTTTAATTTCAAAACAAACCCATAACTGCCAACATATCAAACGATTAGGTCGAGGTATGTTGGGAATTATAAGCTAAAATACAATTTTGAAAGCAATTCACAACAATCAGTTTGCTTATGGATTGAATCTTAATGTTGGGAATTATAAGCTAAAATACAATTTTGAAAGCAATTCACAACGGTCCCAATAGTTTTTTTTATAAATAGACCGTTGGGAATTATAAGCTAAAATACAATTTTGAAAGCAATTCACAACTGTTTCAACTGATTTTATCAACTGGGACAAGTTGGGAATTATAAGCTAAAATACAATTTTGAAAGCAATTCACAACGGCGAACTTTAGAGCCAGCACAAGTAGAGCGTTGGGAATTATAAGCTAAAATACAATTTTGAAAGCAATTCACAACTATGCTGGTTGTACAAGTGATATTTTCCAAGTTGGGAATTATAAGCTAAAATACAATTTTGAAAGCAATTCACAACCATGAAGATCAACACGCTTCAATGAAGGTTGTTGGGAATTATAAGCTAAAATACAATTTTGAAAGCAATTCACAACAATCAACTTGAAAGCTTTTAAAGGAACTAGTTGGGAATTATAAGCTAAAATACAATTTTGAAAGCAATTCACAACCGGAAAAATAAAACATGACGGAAATCCCGCGTTGGGAATTATAAGCTAAAATACAATTTTGAAAGCAATTCACAACACTGCAACGGATGGTTCTGCTGCAACTTGGTTGGGAATTATAAGCTAAAATACAATTTTGAAAGCAATTCACAACACGGCTTCCAAAACTGTTTCTTCGGTCACGGTTGGGAATTATAAGCTAAAATACAATTTTGAAAGCAATTCACAACTCTTTTCGAGCATACTGTTTTGTGTCAACCGTTGGGAATTATAAGCTAAAATACAATTTTGAAAGCAATTCACAACGCTGACGTGGCTACGGTGTTGACGAACGACGTTGGGAATTATAAGCTAAAATACAATTTTGAAAGCAATTCACAACCTTTGATTGCAATTGGTACCTATGCAAAAGTTGGGAATTATAAGCTAAAATACAATTTTGAAAGCAATTCACAACCCGTGTTAAGAAACTTAACAGGGTGCACTGTTGGGAATTATAAGCTAAAATACAATTTTGAAAGCAATTCACAACGAAACTGATTATCGACATACAATTCATTCTGTTGGGAATTATAAGCTAAAATACAATTTTGAAAGCAATTCACAACTAACGATTACTGCTAATTTTGAAAATGCTGGTTGGGAATTATAAGCTAAAATACAATTTTGAAAGCAATTCACAACTGTACAGTTCCTTTGAAATCTAAATTTTTCGTTGGGAATTATAAGCTAAAATACAATTTTGAAAGCAATTCACAACGAATAGGTTGTATGGATGAAGACTTTTTAAGTTGGGAATTATAAGCTAAAATACAATTTTGAAAGCAATTCACAACTTACTGTTAAGAGGTTCGCAGCCTCACCCGTTGGGAATTATAAGCTAAAATACAATTTTGAAAGCAATTCACAACCGCTATGATGCTATTTTAGCGGCGACTTTCGTTGGGAATTATAAGCTAAAATACAATTTTGAAAGCAATTCACAACACTCGTATACAATGGGGTCAAAGTTTATATGTTGGGAATTATAAGCTAAAATACAATTTTGAAAGCAATTCACAACTAAATGATCGAATGGCGCTTCATCTGATAAGTTGGGAATTATAAGCTAAAATACAATTTTGAAAGCAATTCACAACGTTGAAACCGCATTGGCTGCAGCATCCGCCGTTGGGAATTATAAGCTAAAATACAATTTTGAAAGCAATTCACAACGCTTGCTCCTTCCAAAACTATTGATCTATTGTTGGGAATTATAAGCTAAAATACAATTTTGAAAGCAATTCACAACTAACCGATGCAAACGGTTTGGCCGTTGCTAGTTGGGAATTATAAGCTAAAATACAATTTTGAAAGCAATTCACAACAAACACATACACTTATATTAAAACGTGTAAGTTGGGAATTATAAGCTAAAATACAATTTTGAAAGCAATTCACAACTCAGTTGAACGACAAGAAAAAGCGTTTTTGGTTGGGAATTATAAGCTAAAATACAATTTTGAAAGCAATTCACAACTCACCTTTCAATTCAATGTTTAAATATTTTGTTGGGAATTATAAGCTAAAATACAATTTTGAAAGCAATTCACAACTATGAAGATATGAAGATATGAAGATAGATAGTTGGGAATTATAAGCTAAAATACAATTTTGAAAGCAATTCACAACTTACGCCGCCACCACCCCTGACCGGCGATCGTTGGGAATTATAAGCTAAAATACAATTTTGAAAGCAATTCACAACGAAGCGGGAAAAGACGCTGTTAGAAAACGAGTTGGGAATTATAAGCTAAAATACAATTTTGAAAGCAATTCACAACGGAAATAATTTAGTCTTTTCATGGGTTTTAGTTGGGAATTATAAGCTAAAATACAATTTTGAAAGCAATTCACAACAAGGGGAAAATACTTTTCTTATTGCTGTAAGTTGGGAATTATAAGCTAAAATACAATTTTGAAAGCAATTCACAACTTTACGTCAGTAAACTTTCGCATTAAGCGAGTTGGGAATTATAAGCTAAAATACAATTTTGAAAGCAATTCACAACTACCTAAGCCGTTGCACTCGATGGAGTACTGTTGGGAATTATAAGCTAAAATACAATTTTGAAAGCAATTCACAACCATTGAATCTTCTTAATACTTGTGTTCCTGTTGGGAATTATAAGCTAAAATACAATTTTGAAAGCAATTCACAACGTTCCGATTGACAAAGTAAATTCAGTTTTGTTGGGAATTATAAGCTAAAATACAATTTTGAAAGCAATTCACAACTCCCAACAACAACAGGCTCAACTGACGGCTGTTGGGAATTATAAGCTAAAATACAATTTTGAAAGCAATTCACAACAAGGACTACCTGCTATTGAAATCAATGAGAGTTGGGAATTATAAGCTAAAATACAATTTTGAAAGCAATTCACAACGATACAGTAGAAGCACAAAAAACAGTAAAAGTTGGGAATTATAAGCTAAAATACAATTTTGAAAGCAATTCACAACGTCCGTACATCGTAACTGAAAGAAGTAATGTTGGGAATTATAAGCTAAAATACAATTTTGAAAGCAATTCACAACGGATTAGATGTTTCATTAAAAAAAAGAATAGTTGGGAATTATAAGCTAAAATACAATTTTGAAAGCAATTCACAACCTGTTCGGGTTGTTCCTTCAATGCTTGCTTGTTGGGAATTATAAGCTAAAATACAATTTTGAAAGCAATTCACAACAGTTGAGCATTTACCGTTATTTTTATAGAAGTTGGGAATTATAAGCTAAAATACAATTTTGAAAGCAATTCACAACGTTTTTGATAGTTCGGATAATTTTGTAAAAGTTGGGAATTATAAGCTAAAATACAATTTTGAAAGCAATTCACAATTGCCTCAGTACTCCCTTTGATTTTTTACACTCTTCCTAATTACCAATTATCCAATTAGAAAATCACTTGCACACTAAAATATTTTAGTCTTCTGTATCTTGCTCCCGTTTCATTGCATTTAGGGATTCAAAATCGGTCCTTTCTAGATCTATGATTTTTTTCTCTTGGGATTTTCTGTTTGGACAGGGCAGCTAGACCGGCAGTTCTAGCCAACATTTCTCCATAATGGATTCTTATAGTCTTATAAACGGCAACCATTAGAAATTAAAAGCCAAACTTCCCCTTTTAAGGACATCTTTTATCTCCAATGTTGGTATTAAATACTTTTATATAAAATTTAAATAAACAATCACCATGAAGCAATTTACTTTTGATCAAATACCTATAATGATGAACAAAATTCATGATAAATTGGAGCATTGGGAAAAACTTATTATAGGATTCTCTATTGTACAGGAAAATATGGACTAAATTCTAAACATTCAAGAAGCATCAAAACTTTTAAATCTATCGGTATTAACAATCTATAGTAAAGTATGTAAAAAAGGTAATCCCCGTCAATAAACAAGCTAAACGCATTTATTTTTACAGAAATGAGTTAATGAAATGGATTAAGTCCGGTCGAGTAAAACTTATTTAGAAACCCAAAATGATATTGAAAAGAGGTCAAAAATCTAAAGTTAATACTAGATTTTTGACCTCTTTACTTTTTAACCCTAATCTCTAAGTATTCCCCTGCTTATCTAAAAGATGCCATGGAACAATTGGAGGGACAAATTGCTTCCACTAAGATTGCAATGGCCAGACTCTCTTCTCCTCAATTGTATTATGTAGTATCGGGAAACGACTTTACATTAGACATTAATAATCCAGCCGAACCAAAAATAGTCTGCATGGGTAATAATCCCCAGAAAATACAAATTTATGGTGCCGTTTTGTCCTTATATGTGTCTTGCTTGGTAAAATTGGTGAATCAAAAAGGGAAACTCAAAAGCAGCCTGATCTTCGATGAATTCCCGACCATCTATCTCAACAATATGGATAGTCTGATTGCCACTGCACGAAGCAATAAAGTAGCGACTTGTTTGGGGATTCAAGACTTCAGTCAGTTGCGTAAAGATTACGGTCGCGAACAGGCCGATGTTATTATGAACATCAACGGAAATATTGTGAGCGGTCAAGTTACCGGTGACACCGCCAAACAATTATCAGAACGTTTTGGAAAAATTATGCAGGACAGAGAATCGATATCTATAAATAGCGGCGACACTTCCATCAGCCTTTACAAACAATTAGAGTCAGCCGTGCCTCCTTCCAAGATTTCTTCTCTAAGTTCAGGTGAATTTGTCGGAATGGTTGCCGATGATCCTAACTGCAAGATTGATCTAAAAACTTTTCATTATGAAATTGTCAACGATTACCAAGGGCTAAAAAAGGAAGAAGAAAATTATACAGATATTGCCGTTATTAGGAAGATTGATAACACTATAGTTCAACGAAATTATTTACAAATTAAGCAGGATATTCAAGAGATCATGCAATCTGAAATTGAGCGCCTTTTAAATGATCCAAGTCTGGCCTATTTGATACTGAAGAAGTGAGATTGTCTACTTCCAATGAAAATAATATTTTTTATAGTGGTTTTAAAAACACTGTTAAACACCTATTCAATTCTTTTATCAGCTTCTTTCATGAGATTACAGTAAAAGCCAGCGAAATCACTTTTTTACCGCTGGAGTATCATGAAGTAACCCAGAAGTTCGACATTGTAGTTTTTTTTAAAAGTAACAATTTGTATTGTGATACGAAGACGTTAAAGCAATCAATTTTCATCATCATGCAAGACATTTTAGGAGAAAAATCGCTATACCAAAACATCAATTTTGTGCAGTTGGCACAAGTACCAGATAACAAGGACGGGTTGGTTAAATTATATGATTTTCAATTGTTTATAGACAATTTAAACGGTGCGGAATTAAATAATTATTTTCTTAAAATGTGGAAAACCGTGAGATAAATTAATTTAGTCAACTTAGCTTTGAAAAAACCAAGTAGAATGGAACTGTTTGATTTATGTTTTTTATCAACCTAATTTGTTAATAACAAAAATCTTACACTACTTTCAAATTGTGTATTTTTAGATTCTCAAAAAAAAAGCGTTACCAATGTCATTATTTCAGCCCTCCGTACTCAAGAAATACTTGAGCCAACAAGATTCTGCCTTGATCCAAAAAGCCTATAAAAAATACGTCAAGTATTTTCACAATGGTGCAATTCAGGAAAATATTCGCAACAGTAAGGAGGAACAATTCCAGGAAGGATTCTTGCGCGAATTATTTGTGGACATTTTGGGCTACACACTAAATCCGGCAGCTAACTTTAATCTGACAACAGAACTCAAAAACATAAAAGGTGCCAAAAAAGTAGATGGCGCCATTCTCAAAGACGGAAACGCCCTCGGTGTAATTGAACTTAAAGGTACAAATACAAAAGACCTCGAAAGCATACGCCAACAAGCCTTTGATTACAAAGCCAACCAAACGGGTTGCATCTATGTGATTACTTCCAATTTCGAGAAATTGAGGTTCTACATCAACAATGCCGTAGACTTCGAGGAATTCAACCTCTTTACCCTCACACACTCTGAATTTGAAATCTTCTACCTCTGTCTGGCTAAAGAAAATATCTTGGCCAACAAACCACTCAGCATAAAAGAAGCTTCGGTGGTGGAAGAAGAAAATATTACCAAAAAATTCTATGGTGATTATTCGGTATTCAAACGCGAGTTGTACCGAGATTTGGTCAAACAAAACCGGGCTAACATATTATTGAATGACTTAACCGAAAAAACCACCAAACTGATTCTTTTCAAGAAGTCGCAAAAACTAATCGACCGATTTCTCTTCATTCTCTTTGCCGAAGACCGCGGACTGCTGGCTCCAAACTCCATCAATACCGTTTTAAAAGAATGGAAAGCCTTAGCCGACTTGGATGTGGAAGTACCATTATATGACCGCTACAAGCAATACTTTGGCTACCTTGATACCGGACGCAAAGGCACCGACAAGAAAGAAGAAATCTTTGCCTATAACGGTGGGCTTTTCCAAGCCGATACTATTCTAGATGCCGTTATCATAGATAACGATCTGCTCTACCGTCATACCTTAAAGCTTTCGACCTATGATTTCGAAAGTCAGGTGGATGTCAATATTCTGGGGCACATTTTCGAACATTCCTTGAATGAAATCGAAAGTGTCAATGCCGAAATTGAAGGAATCGATTTCGACAAACAAAAAACCAAACGCAAGAAAGACGGGGTGTTCTATACCCCAAAATACATTACCAAATACATTGTCGACAATACCATTGGTAAACTCTGTACCGAGAAAAAACAGGAGTTGGGCATTATTGATGAAGAATATGCAAAAGGCCGCAAGAACCGCCAAACCGCCACCATTGTAAAACTGGACCAGCAGCTCAAGGACTACCGCGAATGGCTTTTGGAACTCACCATTTGTGACCCGGCTTGTGGCTCCGGTGCTTTCCTGAACCAAGCCTTGGATTTCCTGATTCGGGAACACGCCTACTTAGACGAACTCAACAAACAGCTCTTTGGAGGTTTCTTTGTCTTTCCCGATATCGAAAACCAAATCCTGGAACACAACATCTATGGTGTCGATCTCAACGAGGAAAGTATCGAGATTGCGAAACTCTCTTTGTGGCTGCGAACCGCCCAACCTAAACGAAAACTCACGAGCTTAAACAACAACATCAAATGTGGCAACTCGCTTATTGAAAGCAAAGCCGTTGCCGGCGACAAAGCCTTCAACTGGAAGGAACAATTTCCGGAAGTATTTGCCAGAGGGGGCTTTGATGTAATTATTGGGAATCCGCCTTATGTAGATATTAAAGTTTTAGAGAAGAATGTTGTAGAATATTTTTTTAAAGATTACAAAACTGCAAATAATAGAATTAATTTATTTTCTCTCTTCATTGAAAAGTCTTGTCAGATTTTAAAAGAAAATGCTAAATTTTCATTTATTATACCTTCTTCTTTATTAACTCAGGATTCTTATAAACTTATTAGAAATGTTTTGCTCACTAAAACTAACATCAATAATATTGTAAGACTACCTAATGAATCATTTGGAGGAAGTGCAGGAGAGGTTAAAGTTGACACTATAATTTTGACTTTTACTGTAACAAATATTTTGAGACTTCCAGTTGAAATTATGGTGTACAAAGGATTTGATAGAATAAATGAAATATCCTCAATAAATTGCGATGAACATTCATTTATTGATCAATCCCTATGGAAAGAAGATGAAAATTATATCTTCAGAATTAATGGAAATCAAAATATTTCTAAGCTTTTAGATAAAATTGAAAAAAAATCAACTTCTCTAATTAATTGTGCTGAATTTTGTTTGGGACTTACTCCATATGACAAATATAAAGGACATACACCCGATCAAATTATTAATCGAGTATTTCATTCTACTTATCAAAAAGATGAAACATTTAAAAAATTGTTAGCCGGAAATGGTGTTACCAGATATAACATCGAATGGAATGGAGAGGAATGGATTAGTTATGGAAATTGGTTAGGAGCAAAAAGAGAAGATAAATTTTTTAAGGAGAAACGAATATTAGTAAAACAAATTATTGATTGGTCAGCGAAAAAAATCTGGGCAGGTATTACTTCAGAAGAACTCTATAATACACAAAATGCCTTTAATTTAATTGCAAAAAAAAACTATAATACAGAATATTTACTTGTTTTAATCAATAGCAATCTAATGTCTTTTTATCATAGAAAAAAATTTCTTGAAGAGTATAAAGATCGTTTTCAAAAAATTTTAATTAAAGACTGTAAAGAATTTCAAATACCACCAATTTCGATGGAACAACAACAACCATTTGTTGAAAAAGCGAATAAAATACTCTCACTAAATAAAGATTTTCAAGGCGTAAACAGAAAGTTTAACAGCTACTTTTCAGGACAATATAAACTTGAAAAACTACCTAAAAAACTAGAAAACTGGAGTGAATTAACCTTTGCTGATTTCATTACAGAACTCACTAAAGCCATTAAAAAAACAGGGCTAACGCAACTCACCAAAAAAGACGAGTTCGAATGGCTGGATCTGTTTGAAGAAAACAAAGCCAAAGCCCAAATCCTAAAAGTACAAATAGAAACCACCGAAAAAGCCATTGATAAAATGGTATATGAGTTATATGGCTTGAGTGAGGAGGAGATTGGGATTGTTGAAGGGAATTAATAACTATATTATGGATAGAAAATATATTTATGTCAATGGAAAAAATCAGTTGAAATTGAAACATTTAAAACTCTTGATGAAGATAAAATTGTTAATGAAAATAATTATAATGTTTATATCGATGGAACATTCACAAGTTCCAAAAATAAAAATCACAAAATGAGTAAATCGTAACATAATTATGAGAGTTGATCGCATTTTGTGATCGATAGGAGCAATGTTTATAAAAAAGCAATTTGAATAATGAAATATTATTGCTTTATCTTTTGTGAGAAGACTTGCATTGTAAAGGTTTCAACAATTAAATAGAAGATTTAATATTTGATTAAAATACACTAATAAACTTGAGTAATTCAAAAAACAAATTCAAAAATGACAAAAACTAAAATAATTAATCTACCAAATATTTCAGGTATAGAAGAATTACCAAAAGATTATGTAAAACGTGATGCCATATTAAATCAAATTGATAAAGCGTTAGAAATAAATGATATTGTTTTTATTAAAGGAGATGAAGGTATTGGAAAAACTACAATTCTTAACGATTTTGTCCTTCAAAATTCTCAAAATTGTGTATCTTTTTTCGTAAATGAATTTGATAAATATACTTATAATTTTGATTGTATATTAGATAAACTTTACAGTCAAATTTTCTTTTACACTAAAAATGAAATATCAGAAGTATACCCAGATTTAAATCTATATAATTCAATTCAGGGAGACTTAAGAAAAAAAATTAAATCAAGTAGAAAAAATTTATTTTTTGTTCTTGATGGTTTCGACAATTTAAACTCTAAAGAATTAGACCAAATAATTCCATTAATTGACATTTTACCATGGAAAAATGCAAAATTTATTTTTTCAGGAAATCACGAAATATTTTCGAGATTTTACAGTCAAAAACTTAATAGCACTTCTATAGATATTTATAATTTTGGTTTTCATGAAACAAAAGAATATTTTAAAGAAATCTGTGTCAATGAAATTGAATTACAAGAAATTCATAAACTTAGTAGTAAAGGTATTCCATCAAAACTGAAAGAACTCAAACTACTTTGTAATAATAATGGAGGTGTAACAAAATTTCTTGAAATTGAGGATATAACTGATAAAACTAATTATCTAGAAAAAATTTGGGAAGAAGTAAATGAAGAAAATTTAATTTTAAGTAAAATTATTGCTCTGCTTGTTTTTAGCGATACAGATTTAGATACATATACAATTTGTGAAATTCTTAACATAGAAAAAAAAGTTTTAATTGACAACATCAAAGAAATTACTTTTATAATTATAACTGATAATAAAATAACCTTTCAAGTTGATACAATAAGAAAGTTTTCGAAAATCAAATTAAAAAATTTGGAAGATGATATAAATAATTTATTAATTGATTATTATGAGCTACAACAAGATTCGGAAGAAAGTATGTTTAACTTGCCTTATTTGTACAGCAAAGCAAAACAATGGGAAAAAATAACAAAGTTTTTTACTACGGATGCGTTTATTCATTTTATAGATAAATACCAAACAATTGTTAATATAAATTCACAATTTTCTATTGCATTTAATGCTTCTAAAAACACTAAAATAAGATTTGATGAGGCAAGATTAAGATTTGCTTTGCATAAATCTTCAATTATAGAATTGGAAAAACATGAACTTTGGGAAAGCGAAATAGAAGCAAGAATTTTATTGGGAGAATATAATCAATCTCTAAGTTTAGCAAATAGCGCATTGCTTAAGGAGGATCGATTAAAACTTTTAGCAATTTTAGCAAAACAAAGAAAAATTAATAATCTTCCTGAGGATTTAGATCTGTTGGAACAAATCATATGTCTTTACGAACAAATAGATTTTTCCAACATTCGTGAAAAGGGATTTGAAATTGCAGGAATACTTATTTATTCTAATTTACAATTAGCTATTGAATTAGTTGAAAAAGTAACTGATAATTCATCAACTAATAATTCACTTGATTATGCTTTTGCGTATTTGACATTATATGCATCAGAGATAAACAAAAAAAACAAATCTCAAATTGCAGATATAGATGTTATTAACGCCAAAATTCAAAATGATGACGTAAAAAATATTACAAATGCTCTACGCTTTTTATCAGATGAATATTCTATTGATGAACTTTTTGTTAATGTTAATCGTATATCCAAATTTAGTCAAAAATTATTTATTCTAAAAAATTGGATAAAAAATAACACTAATAATAAAGAAGTTACAAAAGCTATTAAATTAACATTAGAAGAAATAGTTCGTACTTCAAGTGAAAATGTACCTAATGCAACATCTCTTTCGGAAATTGCATCCCCGCTACCTTATCTGGATAATGTTAGTGAAATCGAAGAACTAATTTTATTATTTGATGCACATAAAAGTACAATTGACAGACCAACGAAAAGTTATGTACAGCTCCAACTAATCATTGCCGAAGCTTTATTAAAGATCGATTTTGTTAAATCTAAGGATAGAATATTTGATATTTATTTATTAATTGAGGAGTTAAGTGATCTATCAATAAAAACAGACTGCTTAAGTTTTCTTTGGTTATGGTTATCAAAAAACGATATAAATAATGAGATAGAAAAATCGATTAGTTTAATTGAAACTATTGAAGCTCAAACCAAAAAAAATATTGATTTATTACTTAAAGATACTGCTTTTCATTTCAAAATGGTAGAAAATGTAATATCAACAATAATAACCTCAAATCCAGATTTTATATTTGAAACTATCAAAAAATTAAATACTCAAGAAAGAAGGGATGTTGCTTATAAATTAGCTTTAGAAAATTATGTTCAAAAAACTAAAATTGAAGAATTAGATTTTGTTTTAATTAATAAATTTAATAAGGAAATAATAAATTCATTATTAAAAGAAGGAGTAATTATTGAAATAATAGATAAATTTTATTTTTTAAAAGAAGACGTAATACCTCATATAAATAAAATTCTTCCATATTATCTATTAATAGCAAATATAAGTCAAGTTGCTAATAAATGTTACATTATTTGTCATGCAATAAAAATATTAAATTTTGATAAAGCTACTCACCAAGTTAAGATTGACGATTTACTAATTGAGTTAAAAAAATCATGGGATTTCATAGATGTTTTATGGGAAAAAATTGAAATTGGGTTTTTAATTGCTAGGGATTTAACCGATTTTTCACAAGAGAAAGCAAGAGAATATTTAAACTTTGCAACAGATTTAAAACATCACGAAGCCTTTTCTTCCAGTTCAATAGTAAACACATATATTGCTAGTATTAAACTAACAATAATGTCCTTTTGTGGATTAGTTTTAATAGATGACAAAAGATCAATAGAACTGAACTTGATTTATGATACAATAAACGTTTTACAATCTGTTGGAGAAAAATTAAAACTTTGGTCAGAAGTTTATCTTAGAGTATACGCCTTAGGCAAGGAAGATTTGTCAAAAAACATTTACAAACAATATATTAATCCGTTACTAAATGAATGGATTTTTAATGCCGCGGATACATATAAATCAAATACAATAACTAAGATTTCCCCAGCATTATATATTTATAACTCGGGAACATTTAATACAGATTATTTTGATAAATTAAATGCTGAATATAAAGAGCAAGCTATTAAAAATGTTTGTGATTATATTTTGACTAAATTATATATTGATGATCCTACAAGTTTTGACCAAAAAACAGAGAAATTAGAATATTCTGAAATAAATGAACTATGTTCACTTATTGATAGATTTAACAGTGATTTTTTAATACATTTTTATATAGAAAAAATTGTTAAATGCATAAAAGAGAGTAAAAATGAGTTAACAATTGTTCAAAAAAATTCACTTAAAGAGAAAATTAAGTTAATCATCAAATTGAGATTGCCAAGTTTAAGTGGAATCCAACATGAAGGATATAAAATTATTTCTGAATCTGAAATTTTATCTTTAGAATCTTACAATGAAAGTTCTTGGAAAAATTTAATAACACGGGCTAATTTTATAACTAATGTCTCCGATCGAGCTCTTATATTAGTAATGTTAGCAAATAAAATCACATTGAAATCAAATAAAAAACAAGTTGAATTAATGGAAAAAGCTTTCGACTTGATAAAATCAATTCCTTCAGTATATGATAAAACAAATAGATTCGATGCAACTTGGGAAACTTGGTTGAGTATAGATAAAAGTAAGTTTAAAAAATACCTAAAATTAGCTTATAAAGATCTTTTATTAGCTAAAGATGGCGAAATAAATGGTATCAAAAAAATAATTGATATGGCGCATCAACATGATTCACAATTAACAGATGAATTAATTATTATGTTAGATGATGATCCAGCGAGAAAAAAATTGAAGGAACCATTTGTAAAAAGAATAGAAAGTAAAACTATTGTCAATAAGGCTTGTAAACAATCAAATATGTTAGCAGGATTAGATAATTATCAATATCAAGAAGTGTTTAAAAAAAATTTAATTGACTTAAATAACGGTAAAAGAGTTTCAAAAGATATAGCTGAAACATTTGAAATTTTAGACAAATCATCTGAGTTTTCTTTAAATGATGCTTTCGAATCATACTTGTATTTTATTCAAAATGCAATTAAAAGATATGAGGTCAATTCAAAAGAAAAAGATATTTTAACATCAATTTTTTCAGCTACGATAGAAAACACAAAATTGATTGGGATTCTATCTTCAGATAATATAATGAAAATGAAAAATCTTTATAAGGCGAAAGTTGGACTAGATTTAAATCCTATAATTTCTCCTGGGGAAAGAAATAAAGCAATTGAAATTTTAAAAAATTGGTTTCTAAATAATATTGATAATCAATTGATTATTATTGATCCATACTTTACAGAAAAAGAATTAAATATATTACAGTTAATACAAGAGGTTAAGCCTAATTGTGAAGTTAAAATCTTAACAAGTAAAACAAAAAGCAGTAATAATAATCATATCGATAGTGATACTATGAAATCTATCAATAAAGAAGTTTATTTAAGAGCTTGGAGAACTATATCAAGTGATGATCCGCTTCCTACAATTATTAGAATTGTTTGGGATAAAGATACCTTAGATACACCGATACATGATAGATGGATTATTGAACCCAATACTAAGAAAGGTTTAAAATTAGGCACTTCATTTAATGGATTTGGTAATAAAGAATCAAGTATTGAAGAATTAAACACTGAAAGTTTAATAAATGTAGAGGACATAATTAATAAATATTTATATAAAGAAATTAGAAAGATAGGAACTTACAATTTAAAATATGAAAGTTTTGATTTAGAAGACTAAAAAAAATTAAGGAAGTATTTTGCTGGAAGGTTGACTCGCTAGCGCGGAGTTCTAATCCCGATCGCTCGGATATACAATAAACATCCTCTTGCGGATAGCACGGATTTGCAATCCGTGCCCATCCCAATAAGTATCTACAGTCTATAAATTAATCCTCCCCTAACTCCCTATACACAGATTTATTTACTAATCAAGTCCCTTAACAACCTAACACCAACACACCCAACCCCCTATCAAACTCTGCCTAAAAAAAAATACACATTAATTAATATATATTTGTTCACAAATATGTGAACATTTACATATCTTTGCAAAACCAATTATGGAGATAATCTTTAAAAAACAGTATTTATCAGACCTATACCAAGGAATCGTAAAACCCTACAAGGAGTATAAATCCAACCCACAATTGGTAAAACAATTTATAAACAAAATCAATACGTTAAAATCCGTCACTCGTGTTGAACAATTGTATCAAATTAAAAGTTTACGTTATGAAAAAAAAGAAGGCAACCTCAAAGGAGTAAGTGCCGTTTGGGTAAATGAGCAATACCGCATTCTTTTTAATGAAGTGACTTCCAATTCAGGAGATCTCACAATCGATGTATTAGAAATCGAGGATTTAAGTAAACATTACGAAAAATAACGACAAAAAATGACGACAAAAAATCTAGTACCAGCAATTGCAACGCATCCCGGAACAATACTTTCCGAGGAAATGGAAGCAAATGGATACTCTCAAATTGATCTTGCAAAACTCATAGACATCAAACGCAGCCAACTCAACGAAATCATAAAAGGTAAACGAAACATAAACGCAGATGTAGCATTATTGTTAGAAAAAGCCTTGGGTATTGATGCCGATTTCTGGATGGAAGCGCAAAAAAACTATGATCTCGACAAAGCAAGAATTGAGGCTAAAAACAAAGCACAGTTAGAAGCTATAGAAATCTGGAATGTGGCTAAAGTCTTTATTCCGATTTCTTTCTATAAAAAAGAACAAGTGATTTCCGGTAATCCGTTAACGGACAATCAAAAAATCAGGGAAATATACGGAGTGGTAAACTTGGACCAATTGGCAACAATGTCCGTACAAAACAATTACCACAGGTTCAAAAAATCAACCAAACTAAAAACAGATGTAGTCAATATTATGGGCTGGGTGAAACTGGTGCAATACAAAGCTGCAGAGGTTATAGTCCCACCTTTCAATCTCGAAAATCAAGAACAACTGATAACAGACTTGAGAACCATATTATTACAAAATAAAGACACACTAAATAAAGTTCAAACTAAATTACATGAGAATGGCATTAAGTTGATATATCAGGCAAAAGGAGAAAAAACACCCGTGGATGGAGTTTCTTTTTGGAGTGATGGAAACCCTGCTATTGGGATGACATTAAGACACAATCGCTTAGATAATTTTGCCTTTACATTGTTTCACGAATTGGGACACATTTACAAACATTTAGTAAATAATGACACCGCTGAATTTATTGATCTGGAAAATAAAAATGAAGAAGAAGAATACAAAAACTCTACAGAAGAAAAACAAGCAGACCATTTTGCACTAGATAAGCTCATAAAAGACGAAGATTGGAACAAATTCAAAAAGAATTTGAATTTCAATAACAATGACACAGCAATGATTGCTTTTGCTAAACAAGTAAAAATCCATCCAAGTATTGTGCGAGGTAGAGCTTGCTTTGCGCTAAATAATTTCAGAAGCTACACTTCAATTAGCAACGATATTAATTAATAAACTTAAACTCCAGTTACTGGAAAAATAAGATAGGAAATAGGAATCTTGAAATAAAAAATTAAAGAGTTTATAGCGTCTAATAAGCCTTAGTAAAAACAGATTCAGTTATCTCCAAATTTACGAATACAAATTTTGAAAAAATGATTAGAATTTACACAAGAGAAAAATTTTCCAAACTAGATTTCGATGATAAATGTACTTTACTCGAAGCACTTTTAACTGATGAATTTTATAACGGGCAAACGGAAATAGGTTTTTATATTCCAGAGGGTTTCACAGGCGAAATTGGTGAGAATTTACCTGAAACTCCAATTGAAATTAAAAAAATTGAAGATGAAAAATTTGAAATTTTAATATGTAAACTCACTGATAAATTGTTTGAAACCCAAAACGAATTTGAGTTTGATCTTGAATATTACAATAAGGAAGTAAAAAAAAGCAATGAAATAATTTTCAATGCTACAAACTTTATAAAAGAATAAATTCTAAAAAAGCTCCGTTCCTTAAAGTCTCCTGACTTCGGAATTCCTTTCTAACAATAACCTAAATTTAAAGCTTAATTTTCAAATCATTAATATCTCTTTTCAACTCTAAAAACATATCTGTAACACTTGCCGTTTCTTTTACTTGCTGTTTTTCATCTGTGAGTCCAATGTTACATACGTATTCCCAAATTTCAAGTATAGCGGAAACCTTGACTTCATAAGGAGGATAAAAACTGTTGTCTGACGCTACAACGAGTGCATTCATTTTGTTTTTATTCAATCGCTTGTACACCATACCTTCATTCTTGGTGATCAGTATGTAGGTCTTGCCATCCTTGACATCTCCTAACTTTTCAATATACCGTCCAACAATGATGGATCCATTTTCATGTGGTGGCATCGAATCACCTTCCACCGGAAAACCCCTATGCTTTCCAGATCCCAAAAAAGGCAAAGAAATTTGCTGAAGACTTTCAATATATTCCGGATCGGCATACCCATTCAAATAACCGGCTTTTACTTTCTGTGTGACAACTTCAATAAAATTTTCTCCCTTAGTATCTACAGTAATCGGCAATACTAATCTGTTATTTTCCAATTGCAACAAATCATCTACCGGAATTTTTCTAACATCCACAGATAGCAACAGGTCTATACTGATGTGATAGTAATGCGCTATCTTCTTCAATATTTCATACGGGGCTTCCGAAGTGCCGTCTTCATATTTGACGTACCTGCCCCTGGTTATCCCTAAGGATTCCGCCAGCTTTTCTTGCGAAATTTTATGTTGTACCCTAAGGTTCCTGATGTTGTCGGAAAATAAAGACATAGGTATTTTGTTATAATTTGTAACAACAAATATAATCAAATTTGTTAGTATCTGTACTAATTTTGTAACGTATAAAAAAGAAAAGAAGATGGAAAGAGCAATTGTACACATGGATTTAGATACTTTTTTTGTGTCCTGTGAAAGACTGGGGAATTCAAAACTGGAGGGAATTCCTTTGATTATTGGTGGCGGAGATCGTGGTGTCGTGGCTTCTTGTTCCTATGAAGCCCGCAACTTCGGAGTGCGTTCTGCCATGCCTATTAAAATGGCACTCCGCCTCTGCCCTCAGGCTAAAGTGATGAAAGGCGATATGGAATTGTATTCCAAATTATCACATGACGTAACCGAAGTGATCCAAGAAAAAGCACCAATTGTAGAAAAAGCCAGCATCGATGAATTTTACCTCGATATCACAGGTATGGATAAATTTTATGGGGGGTACAAATGGACCAACGAACTGGCACATTCCGTTACTAAAGAAACTGGTCTACCAATAAGCTTTGCTTTATCGGTTAACAAAACCGTTTCCAAAATTGGTACCGGCGAAGCCAAACCAAAAGGTAACTTAGAAATACCCGAAAATAGGGTGCGGTCTTTCTTAAATCCGCTTTCGATTCAAAAAATTCCCATGGTGGGTGATGTTACTTTTCAGTTGTTATCCCGAATTGGAATCCGTACTATTCAGACCCTTTCAGAAATGCCTGCCGAAGTATTACAGCGAATGATAGGCAAGAACGGCATCGACATCTGGAAGAAAGCCAATGGCATCGACAACAACCCAGTGGAACCCTACACGGAACGAAAATCCATTTCAACGGAACATACTTTTACTCAGGATACCATTGACATTCCAAAATTAAAATCAATACTGGTCGGAATGGTAGAAAAATTGGCTTTTCAATTGCGCTCCGAAGAATGGCTGACTTCCACTGTGGTAATCAAAATTAGATATTCCAATTTCGACACCGAAACCAAACAATGCAAAGTAGCCTATACCTCAGCCGATCATACGCTGACCAAAACAGTTACTGACTTATTTGATAAAGTTTACCAACGTCGCATGCGGCTTCGTTTAATCGGAATTCGTTTCAGTGGGTTGGTTCGTGGAACCTATCAGATCAATTTATTTGAAGATACCGAAGAAATGCTGTCACTATACCAAGCGATGGATAAAATGAAAACTCGCTATGGCTTTGATGCGGTAATGCGGTGTGCCGGAGCTACCTTCAAACCCAATAACAAATCGGAAATTTTAAAACGCAAATTATAACATAATGTACCTAAACTGTCATTCTTTTCATTCCCTGCGTTACGGCACCATTCCGCTGTTGGATCTTATCCAGCAGGCTGTTGTTTGTGGGGTTAAGACAATGGCGTTAACGGACATCAACACGGTTACTGGTATTTATGATTTTACAAAAGCCTGTAACGAAGTTGGAATTAAACCAATCGTCGGAATAGAATTTCGCTGCAACCATCAATTGCGGTATATAGGTTTGACTAAAAATGCAGATGGGCTCGCCGAAATGAACCGTTTTCTGACCCATCATAATTTTGAAGGTACTGCTTTACCGTTGGCAGCACCTTCATTTAATAACGTCTGTATTATTTATCCTTTCGAAAATAAGCCAGCGGAATTAAAAAAACATGAATTTATAGGGATTACTCCCGATCAGCTTCCCAAATTGTTTCTTCAAGAATGGAATTCTTGGCTTAGCAAAATGGTGATTTTACAATCTGTTACCTTTCGAACTAAAAGAGAATTCAACCTGCATAAAATTCTTCGAGCTATTGATACCAATGTGATTTTGTCCAAATTGACTGTGGACGATTATTGCAAGACCTCAGAAGTAATGATTCCTTTGGAGGAATTGCTTTCGAAATTTGAAGAGTATCCACAGATCATCGAAAACACACAGAAACTGATGGAGCAGTGTCATTTTGAATTCGACTTCAAAACACCCAAAAACAAAAAATACTATTCTGGAAGCCGGGAAAGCGACATGCAGCTTTTGACCAAGTTGGCTCATGAAGGAGTATTAAAAAAATACGGTGCCAATAATCCGCAAGCGTTAGCAAGAGTAGAAAAAGAATTAAAGGTAATCGATCAACTGGAATTCAGCGGCTATTTCCTCATCACCTGGGACATCATCCAATACAGCATGAGTCAGGGCTTTTTGCACATTGGTCGGGGCAGCGGTGCCAACAGTATCGTGAGTTATTGTCTAGGAATAACGGACATCTGCCCTATTGAACTCGATTTGTATTTTGAACGGTTCCTGAATGTAAACCGCAAGAGTCCGCCCGATTTTGACATTGACTGGTCCTGGAAAGAACGCGATACCATTCTCCGATATATTTTTGATACCTATGGCGCGGATCATGTTGCTTTCTGTGGAACCAATGTGGAATTTAAGTACCGCTCCATATTTCGGGAAGTGGGTAAAGTTTTTGGATTACCCAAAGAGGAATTAGATGCTTTGGCTAAAAACCCAATGGCATTACATGATAAAAATCAAATTGTAAAGCTAGTGCAGGAATACGGTATGCTACTCGAAAAATACCCCAACCAACGCAGCATGCATTCCTGCGGTATATTGATTTCGGAAGAACCCATTACCAATTACACACCTTTGGAAATGCCTCCGAAAGGATTTCCAATAGTGTTGTTTGATATGCACATTGCAGAGGACATCGGTTTTGAAAAGTTTGATATTCTGAGCCAGCGCGGGATTGGTCATATTGATGACAGTGTAAAATTAATCGAGAAAAATCAGGGGATTAAAGTCGATATCCGAGATACTGCTATATCAAAAAATGAGGCGAAGGCGAATCATTTTCTAAGCCACGGAAAAACCATTGGATGCTTTTATATCGAAAGCCCCGCCATGCGTGGCTTATTGCGCCGACTGAAATGTGATAATTACAAAACTCTAGTAGCGGCCTCCTCCATTATCCGTCCGGGTGTCGCCCAATCGGGTATGATGAAAGAATACATTTTCAGGCACAACCATCCGGATCGTTTCGAATATTTTCATGACGTTTTTAAGGAACAACTTGGAGAAACGTATGGGGTTATGGTCTGGAAAAACCAGTCAAATTGACCATCCTATTCCAGTGCAAATTGACCACCAGTTTCGGAGCAAACTGACCACCACTTTCCAGTTCAAATTGACCACCTAATTTTGGGGTACAATTGATCATCAAAAACTACTTACTTTTTCATGTTGTTAGCACCATACATTCGTTAAAAAAAGACGGATTATGGCAAACAAAATAACAGACATGAGTAAAATTAGAAAAGCAATTAAGTTCTACTGTAACGGAAAAAGTAAGTTATTCATAAGTAAGTACTTATCTCTTTCTAGAAATACGGTAAAGAAGTATATTTCTTTATTTGAAGTGCTAGGATTAAGTTTTGAAGTAATTAGTGAAAAAACTGATGCTGAGTTAGAACTTTTGTTCTCACACACTACCGTGGAATCAATCAGTCCCAAACTGCAGCTTCTTTATGATTTTTTTCCTAAAATGGAACGCGAACTAAAAAAAGTTGGCGTTACCATACAGCACATGTGGGAGCAATATATTGTCCTAAATCCTAATGGTTACCGAAGCTCGCAATTTGGACATCATTATAAAATATGGAGCAAACGAGTCAATCCAGTGATGCACATGAATCACAAAGCGGGTGATAAAATGTATGTGGATTATGCTGGAAAAACACTCTCCATCATTGATAAAGACACGGGAGAAATTAAAGAAGTACAATTTTTTGTAGCCATATTAGGAGCCAGTCAATACACCTATGCCGAAGCTTCCATGAGCCAACAAAAGGAAGATTTTGTTACATCGGTAGAAAATGCTATGCGTTTTTTTGAAGGTACTCCTGCGGCAATTGTTCCGGATAATTTAAAATCTGCAGTGATAAAAAGCAGTCGTTTTGAACCCACCATTAATGAAACCTTGGCTGATTTAGCCGAACATTACCAAACTACAATCTTGCCTGCCAGGGCTTATAAACCCCGAGACAAATCATTGGTTGAAGGAGCTGTTAAGATCTTGTATCGAAGGATTTATGTAAATCTAAAAGAAACTAAATTCTTTTCTCTGGAAGAATTAAACCAGCAAATATGGGATTTATTGGATGCTCATAACAGTCGAAAACTCACAGGACGTCCGTACTCTCGGATAGAATTATTTTTAGAAGATGAACAACAAAAACTAAGTCCATTACCACAAGAACGTTTTGAAATCAAATACCAATCCTTTGCAACAGTAATGCAAAATGGGCATGTTCAATTAAGTGAGGACAAAAATTACTATAGCGTTCCGTATCAATATGTCAAGAAAAAAGCGAAACTATTGTATACCAAATCAACGGTAGAGATCTATCACAAATACAATCGAATAGCCATCCATCCAAGGAATTACAAACCTTATATCTATACCACAATCCCGGAACATATGGCTAGCACGCATCAATTTGTAGCTCAGTGGAGTGCTGCCCGCTTCATTGATTGGGCCAGTAGTATTGACGAGTCAGTAGCAGAATATATTATGCAAATAATTGAAAGTAGAAACCATCCTGAACAGGCTTATAAAAGTTGTTTGGGAATATTAAACTTCGAGAAAAAGGTAGGGAAAGAGCGATTAATAAATGCCTGTAAGCGGGCACTTGATTTTAAAATTTACAATTTTAAGACCATTCAAAATATTTTAGAAAACAACTTAGATCATATCGAATTTGAACAAGAACCTGAGCAGGAACTTCCAATTCACGCTAACATAAGAGGAAAACAGTATTATAATTAAATTAAAACACAGTAATCATGAATGAATCCACAGTAACAAAAATGAAACAAATGAAGCTTTACGGCATGCACAATGCTTTTAAAACAGCCATTGAAAGCGGAAAAACAGACCATTACACGCTCGATCAGTTTGTATCGATGCTTATTGATGCCGAATGGGATGAAAGGCACAATCGGCGTATTGCCCGCAGTATCACCAACGCCCGATTCCATTACAAATCAAATATTGAAAGTATCAATTTTGACCAAACCCGTAATCTGGATCGAAATACCATACTGCGTCTGGCAGAATGTGAATTTGTCGAAAAAAATGAAAACATTTTAATAACGGGAAGCACTGGTGTAGGCAAAAGTTATTTAGGCACAGCATTAGGTTATCAAGCCTGTATCCAAGGTTTTAAAGTAAGTTATTTTAATACTTCGAAGCTGTTTGCTAAATTAAAAATGGCCAAAGCAGATGGTTCTTACCTGAGAGAATTGGCCAAAATAGAACGGCAAGATGTTATTATATTAGACGATTTTGGACTCCAAGCTTTGGATAGCAGTAACCGAATTACCCTTTTAGAGATCATTGAAGACAGGCATAATAACGGTTCTATCATTGTAACCTCACAAATCCCAGTGCAAGGCTGGTATGACATCATTGGAGAAAAAACCATAGCTGATGCAATTTTGGATAGGCTGATACATCAATCTCATCGACTCGAATTACATGGAGAATCTATGAGAAAAAAAAGAGGGATAAACAAAGGATAATATTTAAGTATATTTGAACACTAATTAACAGATGAAAAAGAGTAGTTTTTAATGAAAAATGGGGTGGTCATTTTGCCCCGGAATTGGGTGGTCATTTTGAATTGGAATCAGGTGCTCACTTTAAATTGGAATTGGGTGGTCAATATCACTGGAATTTGCACAATACTTTTAAAGTGCGAGTTTAAAGAGGGAAAGCTTAAATCTAAGTACCAAAAGAATTTTAGGTTTGGGTTGAGGTTTGATATAGAGGGGATTGTTATTTTATATAATTCCCTTTTTTATATATCAAGGTAGAGTTAAACACATCAGCACTAAAATTCTGATGGGGGAAGTGTCTCTGATAAGAGTACTTCTCGGTGTTTTTCTATCCTAACACAATGTTTATTTCAGTTTTGGGATAACAAAAGGCAGCTTGCTTTTAGCAGGTAGTTAAGGTGGTTTGGTAACGGTTGTACATAAAAAAATCGTTCTCATAATTTATAGGTTTATGGTTATGGAACGATGTATTTCGTGGTATGAAGCATCTTTGCAGAAAAAGCAAGGAGCGGTCTCACACTTTCAATCCGTGGGTGTCCTACGACCCTTACAATAATTAATAATTATTGTATGCAATTGAAAGCATATGTGAGAACCGCTCGCATGCCGTATACAAAAGTAAGAAACTTTTTGACATGGAGCGATTTCACGATACTCTCGTCTGCTAAATAGGACTTTACGGAACGAGAAAACATCGTTTAAATTATGCCAAAAGAGGCTAATTGTCAATTCGCTAGAACAAATATACTAAAATTATTTAATACACCAATATATAGGTGTAAAATTTCACGAAATTAATGATGAAAATTACAGAATATACCATATCGCAATTTGATTTTGACCTGATAAATCATATAAAAACGCTTAGGCTAGAGAAAAAAATCTCACAAGAACAGTTAAGTATAAGTATGGGATTAGCTCGCAGTTTTGTAGGCAATGTGGAGAATATTAATGAATCACATAAGTATTCAACTCGCCATTTAACTTTATTAGCCAGAGCTTTTGGGTATAAAAATATTTCAGACCTGATGAAGTTCCCTACTCCTCAATATGATAGAATTAAAGTAACCGTAAAGCAAACTATGAATGAAAGTGGCACTAAAGCTTTGAGTTCTGAGGTGGTGAAGATTGAGCATTTAAAATAATTATACTATAATTTAAATGTATTTACGGAAAACCGTAAAATATAACAGAAATAGTTTTAAAGCATTAGGCAGAGAATAAAATAGGACAAATAATTTGAGATTTGAAGTAGGAGAAACAACCCCAATAGTTAAAACTCTTACCATAATTGCTAAGGCTTTGATTTAATGTTAAAAAAGCAACTCTTTATAGGTTCTATATTTGAGCTATGGAATGTTACGAAATAATAGCACTGGTTTAATGTTTTCTTTCAAATACTTTTGAGACTCAAAAAAAACGTGGGAATCCAACTTAATAAGGAAAAGATGTCTGTTTGTATCATTTCGTGTAACTTTGTTCAAATAGTTCAAAACCTGAAATCCCCGTAAATTAGCTGATAAACCTAGGCTATATCCAAAAAGGGGAGAATAACTCTCCGCTTTTTGCTTATCATTTATCGATACAGTCAACAGTTGTAAATCTAAATTTCACACGTTCAAAATCGATAGTGCCTTTAACTAAATAAGAGGCACCTAAAGTGGTTTGTATATCACCTTTGCCTAAAATAAATTCGTTCCCTCGCTTTAGAAATGCCATTGGATTTTTATATGTTATTTTGTTATTAACGTCCCGAATAAATGTATAGCTGGCAAATAATGTATCTCCACGGAATTCTCCGGCGATTTTTCCAACCTTTTTCGGTCTATTAAAAAATTTCATCACCATATTCCCGGTTATTTTTCCGTTTTTTAAAGTATTCATTTTTAATTCAATAGTATCCTGTTCATACAGCGCTTTATAACATTGTACGCTTATCACTTTTTCAGCTTGGACTTGGGTAGCCTTAACGGTTTTTTCGTTTTGATTTTTTTTACAACTTTGGAATCCAATACAAGCAAACAGCAAACAAAAAAGGACTGGAGTTTTCATAATAGTAAAAATTTAGTTAATAAATATGGTAATACCTATTGCTAATTTACGCATAATTAACGTGTTATGAAAATTTCTTAATGACATTTAAATTGTAAATTATACTATTCAAACATAATCGTTGCTTTTTTTTCTTTCTTAATGCCCATCTGGAACTGTAGTATAATGGATCTAAAAACTTCAATAAAGGCCAAATGTTTGTCAATTTTCTTTTGACTAAAATTCGCTTTCTTGCTGTTGTGCGCTCTGCTTTTTGTACCGTCAATGGCGCTGGTTTCTCCGGCAATCAGATCGGCATCTTTCAAAAAAGAAACAAAGAGTTTAAATAGTTTTCTAAGCCCTGCTGGATTCTGCTTTCTAAAATCGGATATGCTGTGGTAATTGGGGCGAATATCTTCTAAGAGCCATTGTAATTCGATATTGCGAACACACTCTTTTTCTAATTTGCGAGAACTTCGCAGGCCATTTAAGTAACCGTATAAATAGATTTTAAGAAACAACTTAGTGTCAAAACTAGGGCGCCCTTCGGATTTTATAGTTTGCACCGTAAAACCAAGAGCTTCAAGTGAAATGTACTATACAAAGGCTTCAATAAAACGCACGGGGTTATCCAAAGCGATTTTATCTTCTAAACTGCTAATTTGTAATTGTTGACGCGATAATCCAGATATATGTTGCATATTTAAATGTACAATTTTTCTCTCTTATATCCAATATAAAATACTATATTTGATGCAAAAAAAAACGGAGGTTTTTTCACAGACTGACGTTGGCAGAAACCCTCGAGCTACACGAATTGCATAGAAACCTCCATAAAAAGATAACATTATCTAAAATAATGTAAAGATATTTCGCACTATTAAATACTTTTCAAATTTTGTATCTTGCGAACAGTAAATTTTAATGATGCTTAAAACAATTCAAATTATTGCATTACTTCAAGGACTTTTCGTCCTTTTTATTTTATATAACAATCGTAAGAGTTATAAGAACACAACTTTTTGGTTATTATTCGGCAGTCTATTTTCTATCGTTCTATATATTATTGGAGATGACAAGAATAATTTATTTGTTAATAACACCGATTGGTTTCTTTTCGATAACACACTTTTTATAACATTTTTATTTTTGTTTGTTAGGTATTTCAAAAGCAAAAAAGAAAAGTTCATAAAATCAGATTACTATTTTTTTATACCAAATATCATTTATCTAATTCTTGAAGTAATTGAAATAAAATTAATTCAAACTAATATAGTTATCGAAGTTTTAGAAGTATTTTGCGAATTAACTTTTATCATCTACTTATCACTAATTTTATTTTCCATAATTTCAAGTAAAAGAAAAAATTGGATTATATATTTCATTATTCCAATCATTATTTTGTTCGTTTTTTCACTCATTAATGATATTCTTAAAATCGTTGGATTATCAGAATTACCGTTTTTATCCGACCAAAACTTCAATTCATATCTTTTATTAGTTGTTGCGTTTTTATTCTATTTTATAGCTTTTAAGTTGTTTAATGGTAATAAAGAAATTTTACCTAAAGTAGAAATCGGTAAATACAAAAACTCAAATCTAAACGATGAAACAATTAATAAATATAAAACTGCTTTAATCAATGCAATGCAAATTGATAAAATATACCTTGATGGAAAATTATCCATACAAGATGTTTCAGATAAATTAAATATTCCGCGTCAATACATTTCTGAAGTTTTAAACGAACATATGAATAACAATTTTCAAGATTTCATAAATGAATATAGAGTGGAAGAATTTGTAAACCGCCTAAAAAACGACCAAAATAATAATCTTACACTTTTAGGAATCGCTACAGATGTAGGTTTTAATTCCAAATCTTCTTTTAATGCTACATTCAAGAAATTCAAAGGCTTAACACCAACACAATTCAAGAAAAATCTTTAGTAAAAAAAAATAATTGGTACAAATCAATCATCTTGCACTTATTTCATTTTTAGGAAAACACAATTACTTACGATATTTGCGAAATAATTAAAAGAACCCAAAATTATGTCGCAACTTAAATTAATTAAAAAGATTCTCTTTTGCATTGTTTTAACTATTTCAACGTACTCAATTAACGCACAAGTAAACGATACACTTTCATTTGTAAAATCAAAACGAATGTCAGATGATGACCTTGCAAAAAAACGAGAAGGAACTTTCATAACGGGTTTGCCTGACTTTTCATCAGATCCTGTAACAGGTTTTGGTTTTGGTCTTAGAAGTAATGTTTATTGGAACGGCGAACGAACAAATCCACTTTTCGCCTACACACCTTACTTGGCAAAACTAAAAGCTAATGCAGCATATTACACTTCAAACGCAAGAGAATTAATTCTATCGTTAGATGTGCCGTATTATAAAGGAACACGTTGGAGGTTTAAAATTGATTTTAAAGCACAACAAAATCCAGCAAATTTATATTTTGGCTCAACAGAATCAACGTTGGGCAATCTTCGATTGCCATCCAATGAAAACATTACTTTTTCAACATATGAAGCATTTGACAAAGCAAGAAAAACGCTAAGACCAGGTGGAATTGGAGAAGCAAGTTTTGTAACAGATGCCTTGTCAAACCGATTTAGAGAAACAGAATATATGCTTAATCTAAAAGGAGATTACGCAATAGGAAACGGAAAATGGCGAGTAATGGGCGGTTATGAAATTCAAAATTTAAGTTATAAAACTTTTGAAGGAGAATCAGCCGAGGCTATTAATCCAACAACTGGAGAAGAAACAACAGCGCCAAATGGACTATCACTTTTAAGAAGAGATTTTAATCAAGGCTTAATATCTGGCTTAAATGGTGGTTGGATTTCAATTTTACAAACCGCATTAATTTATGACACAAGAGATTTTGAACCCGACCCAACCAAAGGTTACTATTTTGAAATAGCAAACGAATATTCTAGCAAATATATTGGCTCACAATTTGACTTCAATAAACTTTTTATTCAAGCAAGAGGATATCAAAAGTTACCTTTTGGAAAAAGAACTGTTGTCGCTGGAAGATTTGGAGTTGGTAACATTTTTGGCTCGAATACCCCATTTTTTGAATTTCAAGACCAATGGAGTCCAGAAGGTAGCATCAATGCACTTGGTGGAAAGCAATCGTTGCGAGGTTATCGAGCAAATCGGTTTTTAGCACGTTCTATGTGGTTCACAAATATTGAATTAAGATATAGAATTGCAGAAACAAAATTAGGAAAACAAAGATTTGCTTTCGGTGTCGCACCATTTTTTGATGCAGGAACAGTAAGAGACGAATGGCAAAATCTAAACTTTAAAAACATTCGTTACTCGTATGGTTTAGGTGCAAGAATTGCTTGGAATCAGTCCACAATTTTATCATTTGATTACGGAATGTCAAAAGAAGATAAACTCTTCTACATCGGCATAGGTCAAGCTTTTTAACAAATTAGTTTGGTATTATTTGTAAAGATTTTGGAGATATAAAAACATTGTATGTTACAAACAGAAATATAAAACTACCTAGCCTGATTTATATTTATTGCTATCGCAATTATATATATCCGACTTACATTGATTGAAACCCGCAACCTAATTATATAAGGATTGCAAAACAGAACGGAAACAGAAAGAATAAAGGGCATCTGCCAACAGCCGTAGCTGTTGCGCAACCTCATTCAAAAACTAAACTTTCAAAATAAGTATAAAAAACAACCTCGTTTAAGCACATTTAAGCGAGGTTTGTTTTTGGTTTTAAGTTGTAGTTTTTAAAAAATAAGCCACTTAAAAACAAGTATTTCAAGTCATAAAAAGCTGTTTTTACAGAAGTGGGTGCTTTTGTTTGTATTTCATTTACAACTCCAGCTTTTGTTTTTGTTTTTTTGGTGATAAACTTCAAATATTTCTTCAAATTATAGGTTAATGCTGCCATCAAAACGTGTTTGTTAGCTTGCTTGATTCCTCTTGTATTTACTCGCTTCATATTGGTAAAATTGACCAATGTTCCAATTACAGGTTCTACTGTTTTACTTCTCACGCGTACCATTTTCTTGGCATAGTGTGGATTTTGGGTGAGTTTTAAGTGCATTCTGTCGTAGTGTTCTTTGTGGATGCTGTCGTCTATCTTTTTAAACTTGGTGCTTTTTCCGCAGCATTGTTCTCGTAGTGGACAGTTTTTGCAATCGCTCTCACTACTGCGATAGGTACGTTTGGTGTAGCCTTTGCTATCGATTTTTTCGCCTTTAAATACTAAATTAGCTTTGTTTCCTCCTGCTTTTATACATTCGTACTGATGCAATTCTTTGTTGAAAATAAATCCTGCTCTCTCAGGTTTGTATTGCCCAAAGTTTGGAATGTAGGCATTGATGTTTTTTTTGGTTCAAATACTTTAAAGCTTCTCCACTACTGTAACCTCCATCGGCTAAAAGTTCTTCTAATTCAATGCCGTTTTCTTGTAAATTTCCCTCTGTTAGTTCAACTTTTTTTTCTAAACATTGACTATCGCGTTTGTCTGCAAAATCAGAACAAGCTCCTGTTATTAAGTGATGAGCATCGTCAACAGCGATTTGTCCAAAATAGTTTAACTGTCTTGCCTTTCCTGGTTTTACACTTACCCTGGCATCAGAATCTGTGAGTGAATAATGGGTATGATTCGATACATATTTTGGACGTATTAAATTCCCGTATTCATCTACTCTATCGCCTTTTTGATTGGCATTAGGCATTCCTTTATAGGCTTCTTGTTTCCAAGCGTGGTGTTGTTCCACTAGTTTCTTTCTGGTGCTGGTTGTTTTGAACTCGCTATTCTCTTCCAATTCATTTACAAAAGCACTGGCATCTTCCAATACTTCTTTCTCAACTAAACTATCCATAGAAGCATTGGCTTTGATAAAAACGCTATCCACGGCTTGACGTTTGCCTCGAATCATCCCTTTGGAAACACATATCCTTAAAACGGCTTTGAATAAGGTTAAAAATACTTCTTCGCCATACAACTGACGGGTTCTACTAATTGTGCTGTGCCAAGGTAAGGCTTCATCAATGTCATACCGGATAAACAAACGAACATCTAAACAATTGGAGCAATATTCTATGAGTTTTCTATCCGAATTGATATTGTTTAAATAGCCTACCAAACAGATTTTGAAAAACACAACAGGATCAATACTTTCTTGTCCTTCCTCTCCATAATACTGGGCTGTGGCATAGTTAAAAATACTATTTTATTTATTTTTTCGCAAGTTTTTTTTGATATATTTGTTGTGGTGTGCAACAAGCACAGCCGTTTCTCGCAATTGCGAATTTTGTGGTACGTTCACGTTTAAGTTTCGTAAGAAATTTTATCTTTGAAAGAAAATAAGTAGTTCCGAAGCTCGCAACCTCGCCAAGCGCCGGAACGTCAGGCCATGAAAAAACTAAAAAGAACCTCTTGAGAATCCCATATTTGAGATTGTTCTTTGGTAGCCCTCCGAATACTCTCTAGATTTGAAGAGGTTTTTTCACAGCCTGACGTTAGGTGCAAGCGTAACCACACGAAAACTACAGCATCCCAACCAATAAAAGTTATCTTTGCAAGTGGACAAGCCGAACACCACATTAAGAAGTAGGCAAAAGAAAAATAAATAGAATGACAATGAACAAAAAAATGATTTACGGTTTAATCGTAATAGCTGGTTTAGCAACATCCTGCAACCAAGCAACAGACAAAGTAAAAGAAGAAGCAAACAAGGTAATTGCTCAGACAAACGAAAGCGTTCAGAAAACAATTAACGACTTAGGGTTGGTTTATGTTGAAGAAGGAGCACAAACGATTATTACTTACGAAGAAGTAAATGCTGCACAACAAGCCTGGTGCGATGCTTTGGTAAAAATTGGACAATTGAAAGAAGAGGGTGGAGATTACAAAGCCTTTGCAAATGAAGTACTGTCTTCAGCTTACAATTATGACAACGGTAAAGTATTTTTTAAACCAACATTAGCCTATGGCGACCAAACTTTTAGAAACGACAAAAAGGGTGCATTAGCCTATTTTATAGGTGGCGACCCTGACTATCCGAACGACAAAGGCTTTGCATTGACACCGTGGGTTAAAGCAAGATATGACAATGCTGGAGAGAAAAACGAAGGCATACAAATTTACGGTTCTGTAGCAATTACTATGGGTAATGTATGGGTAACAGGTAAAGACGGTAAAGAAGTAATGGTTGACAAAACTTGGGTTTTCAAAAAAGGCAAAGACGGAAAACTTAGAATTATTGTGCATAAATCAGCCCTTCCTTTTACTCCACAAACTAAATAATTAACTAAAAGGGCTGAGCTTAGCTCAACCCTTTTAATACTTTCCCAATTTATGCTAAAAAGATACATAATTATAATCATTTTTCTTTCCTTAAGTAATACTTCATTTTCCCAAAATACAAGAATAACAAACCGTAATTCCATTGGGTGGTATAATTATTTTGGCACATTTAAACTCAACAACAAATTTGGACTGCATACGGAATATCAATTTCGCAGAAACGATGTAATAACAGAATGGCAACAAAGCTTGCTACGAGTTGGGGTGAATTATCAACTCAATCCAAAAATTCAATTACGAGTTGGTTATGCTTGGATAGAAACTTTTCCCTATGGTGAAATCCCAATAAATGGAATGGGAAAAGATTTTACTGAACATCGCTTATTTCAAATGGCAACAATAACTGACAAAGCAGGTATTGTGGATTTATCGCACCGTTTTATGCTTGAACAGCGTTGGGTTGGTAGGTACTCCAATGCCAATTTGAACAAAGAAGATGAATATCCTTTGCTTAACAGGTTTAGGTATATGTTTCGTTTACAAGTCCCTTTAAAAGGAAAAGAAATAAAAGATAAAACACCATACTTAGCCATTTATGAGGAAGTGTTTATTGGTTTTGGTGAAAACGTAAATGAAAATATTTTTGACCAAAACAGGTTAGGTGTTTTAATGGGTTACCGATTAAATCAAAATATACGATTAGAGGCAGGTTATTTAAATCAAATCCTTCAACTTGGGCGTGAAGTAAATGGTAGAAATGTTTTTCAGCAGAACAATGGATTTATACTAAATGCAAATTTCAATATTGACTTAACAAAAAAACAATAATATCCAATGAGCGAATTCATAATACCACTTATTACCCTTATATCTTTAGAATTAATTTTGGGGATTGACAATATCATCTTCATCTCCATCCTTACAGACAAACTACCACCCGAACAAAGAAACAAACTTCGATATATGGGGCTTGGCTTGGCTGTGGTTTTTAGGCTTATATTATTAGCTGGTATAGCTTGGATATTAAAGTTAGACCAAACACTTTTTACGATAATTAATATAGACATCTCTGGAAAAGGAATAATATTAATATTAGGAGGTTTGTTTTTAATATGGAAAAGCACAAAAGAAATATACCACAAAACAGAATTAGCTAACAATCCTGAAAAGGCAAAAACATTAAACGGTAATTTTAGAAAGCTACTTTTAGAAATCATTATATTGGATTTAGTTTTTTCTATTGATAGTATTATTACAGCAGTAGGTATGGTAAAAGAACTTTGGATAATGTATGTGGCAGTTATTGTTAGTGTCGTTATAATGCTTATTGCATCAAAACCAATAAGTGAGTTTATACAAAAGCATCCTTCATTCAAGATTTTGGCACTATCTTTTTTAATTATGATAGGTATCGCTTTGTTAGGCGAAGGATTGCATTTTGAAATTCCCAAAGGATATATCTATTTTTCAATGGCATTTTCCTTTATTGTAAATTTTATACAAGTAAAAACCCATACAATGCCTAATAACGAGCTTGCAAAATGAAATTACTACCAGTAGAAATTATTCAAATAAATCAAAATAAAATAGATGAAATTGACAAAATCATAAAGTCAATTTACCGTCTTATTATTTATAGTAGGCACCACCTTGACGATGACCTTTTAGACATTTATTTAGCAGGCTATCATAATCTTAAAGAACTCGTTGGCATCAAAAATGCCCAAATGGAAGCTCAAAACGAAGAAGAAGCCAAAGAGTATTTATTAAATTTAAAAGTATCGCTGGATTTTGTTGTTGAAGAAATAATTTTACAAAACAATTTTGAAAAGGAAGTTCAGTTATTTCAGCTGTTGCGTTTAGTTTCCCCTGAAACAAATGCCATTCACCCCAACCGATACAGGCAAACTCTTGTTCAAGTAGGCGGACATATTTGTCCCGAGCCAACAATAGTTGCTCATTTGGTTTCCGAGCTATTTTATAAAATTCAATCAATTCAAAACCCTATAATAAGGGCTATTTACTTTCATCACGAGTTAATAAGAATACACCCTTTTGTAGATGGTAATGGACGTGTAACAAGAATTGCCAAAAACTGGATGTTGATGTATGACTTATACCCTCCTATATTTATTAATGATGCTTCACAAAAAAAGGAATACATAAACACATTGAGTAATAGTTTCAAAGAACTTATGAAACAACCCGACAAATGGAACAACTACACTTCACAGTTTTTTGAACAAGAACTTGACCGCTTATTATATAATGCCAAAATGCTTTATGAGAGCATTAACCTAACTGGGCAAAATAGAGAAAAACAAATAACAAAACAATAAGAATGGAAACGTATAAAATTCAAATAATTGAAACAATCATAGCTGTAATTAGCTTTTTTGCTGTAAAAATAATTTTAATGTATTTCGTTAAACTAACAATTAAAAACTCATACTTCAAAAATGCTGAACAAAATGATGTTTTAAAAGTAATCAGACTAATATTAATGGTCGTACTTTGTATTATCATAGTGGCTATATGGAGTGTTAAGCAAGAAAACATTTTAATATTTGCAAGTTCGTTACTTACTGTTTTTGGTGTAGCACTTTTTGCTGAAATGTCCATTCTTACGAATATTACAGCTTGCCTAATTCTTTTTTTCCAACACCCAATAAAAGTTGGTGATACCATAGCAATAACTTTTGAAGGGAAAGAAACTGAAGGTGAGCTAATAGATATTACTTACTTTTTTATCTTCATAAAAACGCCAAACAGAGGAGTATTAACAATCCCAAATGCCTTACTATTAAAAAGTTCATTTTTGGTAGTAGAAAAATCTATCAAAAATGAAGTTAATAAATAACAAACGAACGATACTATTTCTATTGAGTTTTATGATTTATCCTACGATAACTTATGCACAGCAATTCGATTTAGGCTCTTGGAATATATTAAATATCAAATACAATCACAATGACAAACTAAGCTTATTTGGCGAAGCACAATTGCGTTCATTAAAATTTTACAACGACTTTCACTATTACGAATATAAAGGCGGTATAAACTACAAAGTTCATAAAAATGTAAATTTGACATTAGGAGCAGGTAGCTACCAAACATATAAAGAAGGAGGCAATTTTGTTCTACCAAAAAATAATGACGAATTTAGACTTTGGCCACAGGTAATACTTTTTCAATCAGTCGGTAAATTTAAAATAGAACAACGATACAGAGCAGAATTGCGATGGACGAGCAATGGCTACCGTAACCGTTTTCGTTATAGATTAGGTGCATCTTATCCATTTGGGAAAGAACGAAATGGGTACAAACCTTTTCAGACAAGCATTAGTAACGAATTGTTTTTTACCGACAACGAGCCTTACTTTGAACGGAACAGAATACAAATGACACTGAACTATAAACCTTCAAAAGGCTCAACAATCCAATTGGGGTACTTACATCAGTTCGACTATAAAATAAATGATGAAACAGGTCGGGACTTTCTTGTAGTAGGTTTTTATTTTGAACTGTTCCGAAAATTGGCAACAAAAATAGAAACAGAAAATGAGCTTAAAGACAATTGACAATATGAGAACGCCAGTACCTAACAGCTAAGCTTTCGTTGCGTGCGTAGCACGAACAATGAAAGCTGTGTTGAACGGAACCACTCTACATCCATACCTTATGGGTTTTTCGATAAATGTGTAAGAAGAATTTCAAGAGGCATCAACGCTAGCTTTTTTTAGGCTAGCGTTTGGCGTTATGATGGTTTTAAGTCTAATACGATTTGTGAGTTACGGTTGGATTGATAAATTTTATATCCAACCCCAATTTCACTTTACGTATTATGGTTTTGAGTGGGTAAAGCCTTTAGGAATTTATACTTATTTATTGTTTTTTATTTCAGGATTAGCTGCCTTATTTGTCGCCATTGGATACAAATATAAATTATCGATCATTACCTTTTTCCTGAGCTTTACCTAAATAGAATTTATGGATAAAACCACTTACCTAAACCATTATTATTTTATTACGGTTGTGAGTTTTATAATGATTTTTCTGCCGGCAAACGCCTATTTTTCTGTTGATGCCTATAGAAATCCAAAAAGTGCCTTTTAGAAAATCCCGAGTTGGACTATTGATATTTTAAAATTGCTGTTAGGAATTGTCTATTTTTATGCAGGTATAGCAAAACTCAATTCCGACTGGCTTTTTAAAGCCATGCCACTCAAAATATGGTTGCCAAATAATTCAAATTTACCAATAATTGGTTCTTTATTAAACGAGAATTGGGTGCATTATGCTTTCAGTTGGACAGGAATGATGTACGATTTAAGTATTCCTTTTTTATTACTTTATAAAAGAGCCCGATTATTCGCTTTTGTTTTAGTGGTAGTATTTCATATTTTGACTAGAATTCTTTTCCCAATTGGTGTTTTTCCATTTATAATGATTGTAAGTTCATTGCTCTTTTTTGATGCGGATTTTCATAAAAAGTGTTTCCTAACTGTTTCAAAATTATTCAATTTCAGTATAACTTTCTTTGAGAACGGAAAAGAAAAAATTCAGAATTTCAATGGGATTTATAAAATTAAAATCGCCTTTTTAACCTCTTTTATAACTTTCCAACTACTGTTTCCTTTTCGATATGTATTGTATCCAGACGAATTATTTTGGACAGAGGAAGGATTTCGGTTTTCGTGGCGCGTGATGCTTATGGAAAAAGCCGGTTATACACAATTTAGTGTTACCGATGCGAAAACAAAAGAAAATATAATGGTAGATAACAGTCATTTCTTAACCACTTTTCAGGAAAAACAAATGTCTTTTCAACCGGATTTTATTTTGGAATACGCACATTTTTTACACGATTATTACCAAAAACAAGGTATTTATAACCCGGAAGTTAGAGTAGAAAGCTACGTCGCTCTCAATGGAAGATTAAGTCAAAAATATATCAATCCAACAATAAATTTAACCAACGAAAATGAAACATTCCATCACAAAACTTGGATATTACCTTTTAACGATGAAATTAAAGGATTTTAGTTACATCCTGTTTTTATTGTTTACAATAGATAGTTTTTCCTAATATAAAATTTCAGGAATAACTACAGCTGACGATGGTAGAATACTGGCTTCCGTTGAAGTATATAATAGATCTTCCGGGACTAAATACCTATCTAACGCTAAAGGAGAGTTTTCAATAGAGTTTGACAAACCAGGCAATTATGAACTCGTTTTTTACAAAGAAAACTATGCCTTTTTAGAAAAAACAGTTTCAACATCCGAAGAAAGTATTGTTATTATTTTAGATAAAATCACCAACCTTTCGGAAGTAGTTATCAATAAACAAAAAGAAAAAATATTTGCACTTAATAAATTAAAAGATATTGATGAAACGGCCATTTATGCCGGAAAGAAAACCGAAGTAATCTCGTTAAACAAACTTACGGCAAACAAGGCAACCAACAATGCACGTCAAATATTTGCTCAAGTTGTAGGATTAACAATCAACGAAAGTTCAGATGGAGGTTTACAATTAAGTATTGGTGGACGTGGATTGGATCCAAACCGAACATCCAATTTTAATACCCGACAAAACGGTTATGATATCAGTGCCGATGTTTTGGGTTATCCCGAAAGTTATTATGCAACACCTACCGAGGCTCTCGAAAAAATTCAAGTAATTCGCGGTGCAGCATCATTGCAATATGGAACCCAATTTGGCGGATTAGTCAATTTTAAATTAAAAACGCCAAGCAAAAAACCATTCGAATTTACAACAAGAAATAGCATTGGATCTTATGGTTTGTTTACCAATTTCACTTCATTAAGCGGTACAAAAGATAAATTCAGTTACTATACCTTTTATAATTACAAGCAAGGAAATGGTTTTAGATCCAATTCTGAATTCGAGAGTAAAAATTATTTTGGAAATTTAAATTATCAATTAAACGATAAAACTTCCTTGCATTTGGACTACACTTATTTTAATTATCTAGCCCAACAAGCCGGCGGATTGACCGATGTGATGTTTAACGATAACCCTACACAAAGCAACAGAACCATGAATTGGTTTGCAGTAAACTGGAACTTATTTGCATTGCGCTTGAAACATAAATTTAATGCTAATGCCGATTTTTCACTGCAATTATTTGGGCTAGATGCTAGCCGCAAAGCTGTTGGATATCGTTCCAATAGAGTATCTAATCCTGATGTATTAGGAACGGAAAGAGATTTAATAGTAGGGGAATTTGTCAATTGGGGTGCTGAAGCACGATTTTTAAAACGGTACAGAATAAAAAACAACACCAGTGCTTTTTTAATTGGAGCCAAATATTACCAATCTGAAAATTCCGGAATTCAAGGTCCGGGAAGCTCCGGTAGTGATGCCAATTTTAATGTTGCCGATGCAGAATTCCCTTTTTATCAAAATCAATCCAATTATACATATCCGAACTTGAATGTATCTGTTTTTGGGGAGAATATCTTTAAAATAACACCTAAGTTCTCTATTACTCCAGGTTTTAGATTTGAAAAAATAAAAACACAAGCAGAAGGTTCTTATCGGAAAATAAATCTGGATTTAGCAGGAAATGTGATTTTAGACGAAACTAAGTTTGAGAATAATATAAAAGACCGAAACTTTGTTTTAGTAGGAGTTGGATTAAGTTATAAACCACGAAACAGAATTGAATTTTATGGAAATGTTTCACAGAACTATCGCTCTGTAACTTTTAATGATATTCGAACCGTAAGTCCAAGTCAGGTGATTGATGAAAATATTACAGATGAAAAAGGCTATACTTCGGATATTGGAATTCGCGGGCAAATAGGCGACAAAGTAACTTTTGACGCAAGTGTTTACGGATTGTATTATGATGATAAAATTGGTGAATATGAAACTAGAAATCCCAATGGTTCAGCAGCAATAGTACGATTCCGAGATAATATTGGAACAGCAGTCACGTATGGTTTTGAAACGATGTTCGATTGGAGTTTAAATAAAACATTTTTCAAACAAAACGACAACTTTTCTTGGAATGTATTCTCCAATATCGCTATCACCGATTCGGAATATTTAAAATCAGACGCACCAAATATTGAAGGAAATAAGGTAGAGTTTGTTCCGCTTTATAACATTAAGACAGGAATTGGGTATAAAAACTTTATTTCGAGTGTACAATTTACCTATGTTTCTTCTCAATTTACGGAAGCTAATAACAGTAAAACAGATGTAAATGACAATACGTATGGCATTTTTGGTCAAATTCCAGCCTATTATGTAGCTGATTTCTCCACCTCCTACAAATGGAAAAACTGTAAATTGGAAGCTGGAATCACCAACTTTACAAACAATAGTTATTTTACAAGAAGAGCAACTGGCTACCCAGGACCAGGAATAATACCTTCTGATACTAGAACTTTTTACACAACTTTAGAATTTGTGTTTTAGAGTAATAAAAGCTTACCCTGATCTTCTCCTAAAGTTGTTGGTAAGTATTAAAATCAGTAAATTACGGGAAGTTGCCTATGAGTATTTTACCGTTCTTTTCATCTCTCCATTTCTTGGACTTATATTTTATTAAAAACGAGTAACGGTACTTTGGCTTTAAAGGAATAATTGGCTGAGTTACTGGAGAAAAATATTTTGTCGAAAAAACTTCTGTTTTGTTGCGTGAACATAATCATCATGGAAGGTTTTGACTGCTTAATTACCGCCTCTATGTTTGAAATTAAACTCTTGGCCAGATTGATATTTTCGATATGCAGTTTAATATTATGCTTTGAATTTTTTTTTACCAATTCATCTATGGTGTTTTTGTTGGTTGTTATTTCGGCGGGGAAATTGAAATGGAGTATTTCAACTTTTGCCTTTAATGGCTTCGTGAATTCAATTACTTTTTTCAGTTCATTTTCAAGATTTACAAGATCGGAGGCGTAAATAACGCTCTTTATCTCACTTCGACGATAATTCTGGGGTACGGCTATAACAGGAACTGTTGAATGGGAGATTAGACTGGAAGTGTTTGTGCCGAATATTTTTTTCAGTTTTCCTGAGCCTCTGGTGCTGATGCAGATAAAACTGAATTTATTTTCCTGGGCATATTCCCGGATATTGCTGTCCGCAAGAACAGCACTATTTATTATACACTTCTTATTTATAGAAACAACATCCATGTCCCTATAAACCGATGCTACAAATTGGTTTAGTTTTTTTTGAATTTTATCCGCTTCTTTCCTTTCATAATCAGCAAAGGCAAGATTGCTTAACGACGTGAGATTTGCCATGTAGTAGGAATGAAAAAAAGTCAACTCAAATTTATGTTGGGATGCCAATTGAATGGCAAAACGCAAACCTGCTTTTGAATTTGAAGAAAAATCGGTGGTAACAAGAATTTTATCCATTATCTTTTATGTTAATTGTTATTATGGCAAAACACTATTCAATTGACCGATTAAATCTATTATCATCTCTTGCGAGACATCAATGATGCTGCAATGCTCAAGATTAAAATAACGAGAATTACCAACAAAGCAATTTGTATTGGCAATTTGTAGAAATCAGCCAGCAACATCTTCAGTCCAACAAATATTAATATCAAAGCAAGTCCCTTCGACAAATACCGAAATTTATCCATCATTCCCGCCAGTGCAAAATACAAAGAGCGCAAGCCAAGTATTGCAAACACATTTGAAGTATAAACAATAAAATGGTCTTGTGTGATTGCCAGTATTGCAGGAATGCTATCCGCCGCAAAAATCAAATCGGTGGTTTCAATCAACACCAATACTAAAAATAAAGGCGTTGCAAACCGTTTCCCATCTTGTTTTACAAAAAATTTACCACCATGCAGTTCATTAGTAACAGGCATTACTCTTCTGAATAATTTTATAAGGGGATTTTTTTCTGGCTCAATTATTATCTCCTTTTGCTTAAGCATCTTATATCCCGTATAAATCAGTATCGCCCCGAAAACATAAATCGTCCAATGGAATTTTTCGAGTAACGCGACTCCCGCAAAAATAAATGCAGCCCGCATTATTAAAGCTCCGATAATTCCCCAAAACAAAATTCTATGCTGATGGATAGCCGGAATTTTGAAATAAGAAAAAATTAAAACGAATACAAAAATATTATCTACGCTCAATGCTTTTTCAATCACATAACCCGTAAAAAACTCCAATGCTTTTACCTCGCCTTGCCAGTAATAAATAAGCCCATTGAAACACATGGCAAGTGTTATCCAAACCCCCGTCCAAATCATGGCTTCTTTAATGCTTACTTCATGCGCTTTGCGGTTAAACACCCCTAAATCCAATGCCAGCATCAGCAGTACAAATACGTTAAAACCAATCCAAAAACTCAAATCCGTTTGCATACTTGTACTTGTTTAATTTTTCGACTCCTCTTGTTTTACCAAATTCATTTGGTCGATTTTTACGGTTTACCAAAATGTTTGTCTATTGAATCTTACTAAAATACTTTTCTATAACGATGGTCTGACAGTCTGCGTCTACAAGCTGTTCGGGATTTACTTGTACAAACTGTATTGAACGAAAACGCTTCTTAAAGGTAATGAACTTTTTGGCAAATGCCTAACAAAATTTTATAGCATGAAAAAACTTGATGCTTGTATGAATCCTTTATAGTTTGTAATACCTATACTATTGATTATAGTCATATTTCATATTCTATTGTTTATATTCGGTTCGATTTTTTTTTCTATAATACTCTGTAAGTTTGACACAAATGTTGCGGCATAAAAACCTTGTTCAATACTCCAAACTGTATGACCTCTAAATTGTTCAAATTGTTGCTGTGTTGTTTCACAGTAATTGCCAAAGTAGTTTCATGAGTTCAGTGTTTATGTTTTTTTATTTCATCGGCATAAGGATCATATCCATCTTGTTTTAGGTTTTTGTTGATTGGTTCACAAAACATTTCATTTACTATGCTACAATCCATTCTTCCTCCTTGTAAAACACTTCTTGACAACAAGTTTTTCCTCGCATATAAAACATGTACTTCACAACAAGTATTACATCTTAACATTTTTAAAATATTTTCTTTGAATCCATTTTTCAACACTGATAATTATTAGAATTGAAAAAGCTACCATGGCTGACATCCCCCATGCCTCAGCTTTTAATGGAGATGAATGAAACCAACGATTCATAAATGGAAAATAAACAAAAGCGGCTTGAACAAACAGTACTGTTGCAATTCCGATATAAATAAATGGATTGGAGAAAAGCCCGATTTGATTGACTGAAAAATTAAGAGATCGGCAATCAATAAGGTAAAACACCTGAAATAAAACCATTGCTGTTACAGCCATTGTTTGAGCTTCCGAAATGGCCAGTGAGTGTTCCATGCCTCTGGACAGTTCAATATTATATTCCCAAAGAAATAATCCAATTGTTCCACCTGCCATTACCAGAGAAACCAGTGTCATCCTGAAAATTATCAAAGAACTTAATAAAGGTTTATTGGGCTTACGTGGAGGACGATTCATTACATTGGGTTCCATTGCTTCAAGTGCAAGCGGCAATGACAAGGCAACGGCAGTTATAAGATTGATCCATAATACCTGAACAGGCTGTATTGGGATGAGTAGAATTCCCCCTTCAGAGGGAAAAAATAACACGGCAATAAAAATAACCAATCCCAATCCTATACTTGTAGGCAGAAGAAATACAATCGATTTCAAAAGGTTATCAAATACTCTGCGTCCTTCTTCAACAGCAGCCTTTATACTTTCAAAATTATCATCGGCCAGGATAATGTCTGCCGCCTCTTTGGCAACAGCCGTACCACTGATACCCATAGCTACGCCAATATCTGCACGTTTAAGTGCTGGGGCGTCATTTACACCATCTCCTGTCATGGCTACCACTTCCCCGTTGGCCTGAAGGGCTTTTACTAGATTTAATTTATCTTCGGGGGATACCCGTGCGAAAATATTGGTGTTTTTTACTACCTCTTGAATCTCCTGGGCATTCAAATTCTGAAGTTCCTTTCCGGTGATAACCCTGTCTGCATTTATAAATCCAAGTTCCCTGCCTATTGCTGCGGCTGTTGCAGGATGGTCTCCGGTAATCATTTTCACCGTAATACCTGCATTATGACACGAATCGATCGCTTCTTTTACTTCCATCCTTGGAGGGTCACTTATGGCCTGTATCCCTAAAAAAGTAAAATCGCAAAGATCCTCTTCCGTAATGAGTGATGAATGTTCGCTATCCAACTTTCTGGAAGCGAAAGCCAATACTCTCATTCCTGTTCCTGCTAATTGTAAAGCCTCCGTTCGTACCTGTTCTGTGTCAAAGACAATGGATGAATTTTCACTATTTAATAAAAGTGGAATAACTGATTCAGGTGCGCCTTTAAGGTAAATCATTTTTTCTCCGGAAGGGGATAGATGGAGCGTAGCCATTATTTTTTTTTCGGAATCAAAGGGTAATTCATCCAACCTCCGCCATTTGCTTCTTAGTTCGTCCTCGTTTATTCCAAACTTTCCAGCTACTGCTATCAGGGCAACCTCTGTAGGGTCTCCTACTGATTTCCAATGACCCTCTTTTTTATGAAGTGTTGCGTCATTGCACAGTGCTGCAGCCTTAATAAGTTCACCAATTTCATCATCTGTTCCTTCTTCATCGGAATCATTTTTTAAAATTTTACCATCAGTATTAATGCCTACTCCTGTAACATTGAATTTTTGCTTTCCATTCCAAAGTACCTGAACGGTCATTTCGTTAAGGGTAAGCGTTCCCGTTTTGTCTGAGCAGATTACAGTGGTGCTACCCAAGGTTTCTACAGCAGATAAATGCTTGATAATAGCTTGTCTCTTTGCCATTCGCATAATACCGATAGCTGATGCAATAGTAATTACGGCAGGCAGTCCTTCTGGGATAGCTGCTACCGCAAGAGTAATGGCAAAAAATATTGCATCTATGAATGTATAATTACGAAATATTCCTATTAGAAAAACTAAAATACCAACAAGGATGATGGCATAGGTAATTCCCCGTGCAATTTTTTCAAGAGATTTTGTCAGTGGAGATTTGACTGATGTGGTAATTTGAAGAAGTGCGGAAATTTTACCAATCTCGGTTTTAATGCCTGTCAAAACAACTACGCCTTCTGCTGTGCCGGAAGTAATCAATGTGCCGCTAAAAACCATATTTTTACGATCAGCAACTCCTGCATCTGCGTCAATAATATCCGTGTTTTTTTCCACCGGCAAGGATTCTCCTGTAAGGATAGATTCATTACACTGCATATTTTTTACGAATGTGAGCCGCATATCTGCCGATACCTTATCGCCAGCCTGAAGCAATACATAATCACCGGGAACTAGTTCAGCAGCCTGAATATTCTTTTGCTTTCCATCTCTAATCACTGTAGCATTTTCCGGAATTAATTGGAGAAGCCCCTGAATGGTTTTTCCAGCCTGGTACTCCTGAACAAACCCGATAATGGCATTAATAATTATTACACAAAACACCACTATACCATCTGTGATTTTGCCCATAGTTATAGCAAGGATGGTAGCAGTAAGTAGAACATATATAAGCGGGTTAAGAAATTGCCTCAGCAAAATTTTAAAGGCACTTTCTCTACTTTGCCTGTAAATGATATTAGGTCCTTCCTTTTTCAAGCGCTTCCCAGCTTCTGTTGTACTAAGACCTTCAGAGGAAGTATCGAGACTCTCTAATACATTACTGTATGAAACTGAATGCCATTCTTTATTTTGGACTATGCTACTCATAAAATCTTCATTTATCGTTACTTAATTATCTAAAAAACAATTAAAATCATTCAGAAATAGGTGCTACTTAAATTTGTTCAGGGTTTGTTTTGTGGTGTCTTACAATATTTCAACAAAAAATAAGCAAGACCGAGCGCAGCAATTAACAAAGCTAAACTTACAATAGTATTACTATTTGTTTGCTGTATATCTAGTGTGATTATTTTAGTTGAAATAGCAATAATTGAGATTTCTATAATTGGAATAGTAGGAATTGTATCGGATGAAATAATTAATAGCAATGCTTTTATAAGCTCATATCCAACCGCAATAATCAATATCAAATTAAACACTTCGAATAAAGTGGAAACATCAATCAATAAATAAGGTGGAGCGGTAATTTTTTTAAATTCTAAATAGTAAAGATGTAATGTGCCCAATATTAAAATTAAAGTCATAATTCCAATTAAAACACGAATTATATTTTTATTAATGGCTATAATTATTCTTAAAAATTTATCATCGCTCTTCATAGTATTTTTTTTAACAGATTAAAGTTGGAGATTAATTATTTCAATTTTTAAGCGTTGGCTTGTCAAATCGGCAAAAAGCCCTCCGAAAATTGATCTTAAGTTTTCGATATTTTATGTTTGTCCTCCGTGTCAATTTTATCAGGGTTGTCTTTTACGCTATTAAAGTCCTGCTATTACAAGTAAATTTAGTTATAAAAATGTGTCCTTTTAGCAATATAATTGTTTTTTTGTTTTTTTTTAATTGGTTGTTAGCAAAATACAGAAACATTAGCTTGTTGGTTAGCAAAACGTTAATCCTATGTTGTCGATGTTTTATGTTTAACAACTATGACAATTTTGTAGGATCTTTGTTTTTTTTGCGTAAGTTTTATTTTTCCACTTTCCACATTTTAATTGTCAGCTTAAGTTCGGCGATTTAGTTTTTTCATGCTTCTATTTCCCACTTTCCAAATTTCGTTTTTTTGCGCCATTGCTTGCTGACGAACCTGATTTACCAAAAGGTAAAATACCCAACCATCGTTCAAACGGGTTAACTTACTCTAGACTAAGGTTTGAAATAAAAACCCACTTAAATTTTAAAGTAGTGATTTTATATTTGGTTCAGAGGCGTATTTTAAAATGGTTTGCTTGTCAATTGTTTCTTCATTATCAATGCGAAATAAAGATTTCAGCCCCGTGTATTCACAAATGAATTTCTCACTGGTATTTACAGGATTCCCGTTAAATATTATTCCTTTAATGGGAATGTTTCTGCGTTGAAGAGCTTCGACGGAAAGCAGTGTATGGTTTATGCTTCCGAGATAATTTCTGGAGACCAGAATAACTTCCACTTTTAATTTTTCTATAAGGTCAATTACCAAAGAATCATTATTGAGCGGAACCATCAAACCGCCTGCTCCTTCTATAATGAGATTATTGTTGGTTGGTGGAACTTTAATGGAATCTAAATTAATTGTAACGCCATCAATAGCGGCAGCGGCATGTGGAGACATTGGTTCTGTAAGGCGGTACGCTTCAGGGAAAAAATCAGAAGTGGAATTACTGATAAGTCCCTGCACTTTCATTGTATCTGTTTGGTGCAGATCTCCGGATTGAATAGGCTTCCAATAATCGGCTTTTAGCGCTTCGACGAGAATGGCTGACACGATTGTTTTTCCTATATCCGTACCAATTCCTGTTATAAAATATGTTTTCATTATGTTGTGTTTTTTTAATTGAATTCGTGACTACTCAGTAACCACAAATAATAGACATTTTTTTGCCGCTAAGACACAAAGGCGCTAAGTTTTCAAGTCATTTAATTTGATAATTTAAGTAATCAACTTAATCTCTTATTCTTTTCCAACTATTTCCTTTGAGCCTTTGTGTCTTTGCGGCAATTTTTTATTATTCGACTTAGCAGTTATAATTGAGACCTGAATAGTTACTTGAATTCTAATCTTTGCCCCGGAATGAATTCGGAAAAATTACCATTCTCATAGACTAGATTTCCGTTAACAAACGTATGGGTCACTTTTGACTGAAATGTTTCGCCTTCTAATGGCGACCAACCGCACTTGTACAAAATATTTTCTTTACCAACTGTCCAAGGTGAATTCAAGTCAACCAATGTCAAATCGGCAAAATAACCCTCACGGATAAAGCCTCTTTTTTCGATACCATAAAGTATCGCTACATTATGACACATTTTTTCGGCGATTTTCTCTAAAGAGATAAGCCCTTGCTTGTATAATTCAAGCATAATATACAGGGAATGCTGCACCATTGGCGCACCCGACATGGATTGGAAGTATGGCTTTTCCTTTTCTTCCAAGCTGTGCGGTGCATGGTCCGTAGTGATAATATCAATTCGGTCATCCAGCAAAGCCTTCAAAAGACCTACTCTGTCTTGCTCCGTCTTTATGGCAGGGTTCCATTTTATCAAGGTTCCCAATCGCTGATAGTCTTTGTCTGAAAACCAAAGATTTTGAACCGATACTTCGGTGGTAATGTTCTTTTCTCTTAGCGGTATGTCGTTTCGGAACAAATGGGTTTCGGCCTCTGTGGTCAAATGCAGAATATGCAACCTTGCCTTGTGTTTTTCGGCAATGGCAATAGCTCTTTTGGTAGATTGATAACATCCTTCTTCACTGCGAATTAATGGATGACATGCAATTGGCACATCTTCACCATATTCTGCTCTGTAAATTTCCTCATTCTCTTCTATGATTTTTTCCATTTCTGAATGAATGGCAATAATGGATTTACAATTCGAAAAAAGTTTTTCCATAGTGTCTGGACTATCGGCAAGCAAATTTCCCTTCTTGGTAAAATAAAGTCCATCATCAGAAACCCCTATGAATTGAGACGTATCCATTTGAAGTACACTGTCTAAATTGTCGTTATTAACCCCTAAAAAGAAAGAATAATTAGCCCAAGATTTTTTTGAGGCAATACGAAATTTCTCATCTAGAATTTCAGTGGTCAATACATTGGGAACTGTATTTGGCATATCGATAAAAGAAGTTGTGCCGCCCGCAACAGCTGCTCTACTTTCTGTATAGAGATCTCCTTTATGGGTTAGTCCGGGTTCCCTAAAATGCACTTGCCCATCTATAATACCCGGAAACAGGTACTTGCCGGTTCCATCAATGGTTTTAGCATCCTTTGTGATTTCTCCGGACAGATTGCCGATTTTTTGGATAAAGCCGTTTTGGATAAAAACGTCAGTACTTTTTATCTGACCTTCGTTGACGATGTTAACATTTTTTATTACTATAGATTGATGCATAGGTGGTACTTTTGGTTGTTATTTGAATTCATCCCTAATATTCAAAGAAATGACATTTGATTTTACTGAAAGTTTCTAATTTTAGATAAGCTACACGACTATTTCACGGCATCAAAAGACAAATGCGTGGTAAGCATAAATCCATTGTTATATTGAAATACCGATTTGTCATTTACCCTTTTTCCTTGTTGCAAAATCTGACTCAAATAACCTGCTTCAATTTTTACATTTTTATTTACTTTATAACCGACTAAAGCAGCCAATCTATTTTGATCAAAAACATTCGCTCCGACATTTTTACCAAAACCGACAAACACCTCATCCAATAAAATAATGCTCACGCTGTTATTGTCGGTACTATTTTTATATATAGAAATCTCCGTTCTTAACCTGTATCGCATCCTGTTCAGGAAAACCCAGTCTGTGTTAGTTACTCCATTTTGAGTAATGAATTTTTCAAGAAACCGTTGTTCCAAGGTAAACCGATGGGACACCTCCACTTTTCCTATTGGATTTTTCAAAACTATTTGCTCATACATGCGATGTTCAGAGAAAGCATTTGCATTTGGATAATCGCCATAAGGATCCGTTTCGGCAAAAGCATAACCTGCATTTAAACTTACATCCTTTCTCAGGGCATAATTCACCCCTGTTGGCAGCAAACTTTGTTGCGGATTTTTTAGCCCATCTACTCTGCGCCATTGGTATTCGGTATGCAAAGCAATTTTTGGATGTATTTTTAAGGTGCCGGTATAGGCAAGCCAGCCAATACTATTATGGTCAGACAATCTCTGTTCTTGCGAATAAGTATAATTGTGTAGAAATAGTGTTAGAATAAAAATAAATATGACTGTCCGTAACTAATACCAAGTTGTTTCTAAAGCGGCAATCATATAGTTCAATATTATTGTTTAGACTTATTTTGTGGCAGATTTAATAGAGTTTCTTCCAGAAATTCTACTTTCCCTGTATGAATATCGTATACGGCACCCACTATTAAAATTTCGCCATCAATATATTTTTTGTGTAATATTGGGTCCAAGTCTCTCAGATCCGCTACTTGGTCAATTACGTTTTGTCTCACAGCATTATTAGTAGCATTACCAGCAATATGAGAGGATTTTGCAACTGCTCCTTTTATTTCGTTGATAAGCGTAACAATATGACCAGGTACGTTTTCAGGACGTTTAACTGCTGCATCAACCGCGCCACATTCTGTATGACCAAGTACAACTATTAATTTTGTATTTAATTTTAAAACAGCAAACTCCATACTACCATAAGAAGCAGCCGCAGAAACTTGACCTGCTGTACGAATAATAAATAAATCTCCCAAACCTTGGTCAAAAATTAATTCATTTGGAACACGTGAATCTGAACATCCTACAATTGTAGCAAATGGTTCTTGTCCTTTTTCTAATTTTTTGATAAAGCTAATGTCTTGTCTTGGGCGTATACTTTTGCTCTCAATAAATCGTCTGTTACCCCCTTGGAGTTTTTTAAGTGCGTAACGAGGATTTGCATAAGCAGAATCCCTATTTACAATATAATGGTCAACCCTCCATTTAACAGAATCAATTGCCATTAGAGTTCTAGCCTTTTTTTTGTTAGCTTTTTCTGTTTGTGCATGTGTGATATTTTGAATTAATAACAATGCAATAGCGATCAAAAAGTGTTTTTTCATAATAATATATTTAATGTTTAGACTATATCAATTTTTAAAATAACTTCTAAATCTATTTAATGATGAAAGTAAAATTATGATTTGAATTTCAATGGTTATATAAGGTTTAATTTATTATTGCTAATTTACAACAAATGAACTGATTGATTTGGTTGATAGTTTTTTTATTCTATTAGTGATTACAATTATTATTTTTTAACAACGAAGAATAATAGACAAATAGATAGGCATTCCAAAAGTAATATTAAACGGAAAGGTAACGGCTAATGCCATAGGCAAAAATAAACCTGGATTGGCTTTTGGTGCTGCAATTTTCATGGCAGCAGGAACCGCAATATAGGAAGCACTTGCTGCTAGAATGGCAAAAATAAATCGGTTGCCAACCTCATCAGTCACTAGTTGACTTAAAAAAGCTACTACTACCCCATTAATCAGCGGTATTACAATGGCAAATACCAAGGTAGACCATCCACTTTTAATGAAATCGTCTAATTTTCTTCCACTTACAATACCCATGTCTAATAAAAAAATTGCTAAAAACCCTTTGAAAATATCAGTGGTAAAGGGTTTAATTCCCATAGCTTGTTCTTCGCTAGCTAAAAAACCAATCACCAAACTTCCAAGAATTAATAAAACACTTCCATTGGTTAAAGAATGTCTTATGACAGAACTCATTTTACTGGAACTAACTTCTTTCTTGTTGTATAATCTAATTAAAATTACTCCGATGATTATTGCTGGTGCTTCCATCAATGCCATTACGGCTACCATATGTCCGCTGAAAGTATATTTTTGAATTTCCAAAAAAGTTACTGCTGTTACAAAAGTTACCGCACTAACCGAACCATATGCTGCCGCAATTGCACCCGAATTTTCAACACTAAACTTTTGCTTTAAGATAAAGAAACAATAAATAGGAATGACAACCGCAATTAATATCCCAAATAAGACTGCCCAAATGATTTCCATATGAAAATCACTGTGCGCCAATTCTTGTCCGCCTTTAAATCCAATAGAAAACAATAAATACAAAGAAATAAACTTGGATGTATTGTCTGGAATTGCTAAATCGCTTTTCAATCTTGTGGCAATTATACCAAGAAGGAAAAACAATAAAGCCGGATTTGTTAAATTATCTAGTAGTAAATCTAAATTCATCTTTTATTTTTATTTTTTTGTTGCACGTTCTAATCTGTCGTTAATGGATTTTCCTAATTCAAAATCCGGAAATCGTTCCGCAACAATCATATCTAAGTCCATTTTATCCAATCGATGCATTGCAGCATACAAATGTGAGGTAGCTTCTTTTAAATCTCCTTTTTTGGATAAAATTTCTTGATGAAAAACAGTAGCATTTTCGATCCTTTCCTTAAAAAGTAACAATCCGATTTTTTCATCTGGAAATCCCCTGATGAATTGCGCTACATCACTTTCTAAAAAAGTGGTGGTTGCTGGTGCGTAATGTCGTGATAACATTCCAGGCGCATCTGGTGCGTTTTCTTTTTTGTTTTTAATTTGGATTTTCCCGATAACTTCTTCAATATCTTCCACAGAAATAGAACCCAATCGATATAATATCGGTTCTTCATTTTCAAAACCAATTATCGTAGATTCTATTCCGTTTTGGCAATCGCCTCCATCTAAAACCATCTGTAATTTTTCACTAAAATATTCCGCAACATGCAAAGCATTTGTTGGACTTATTGCCCCAAAAGGATTGGCACTTGGAGCAGCTAATGGAAAATCTAATGCTTCCAACAATGCCAAAGCTGTAGCATGATTTGGAATTCTAATAGCCACAGAATCTTTTCCTGCAGTAACTAAATCGGGAACCGCTTCTTGTTTTTTCAACACCATAGTCAAAGGTCCCGGCCAAAATTTATCAGCTAACAATCTAGCTTTTTTCGGTATATCTTTTGCTAATTCGTCTAATTGTTCGATTGATTTAATATGAACAATTAAAGGATTAAAAAAAGGTCTTTGTTTCATTTCAAAAATCGCTTTTATGGCTTTTTCGCTGTAAATATTTCCAGCCAACCCATAAACCGTTTCTGTAGGAATGGCAACCAAATCTTCTTGGACTAAAATCTTGGCAGCTTTTGATATGTCTTTTGAAACCATTGTCATAATTCGTTTTAAGGGTTACAAAAATCACAATACATAGGATCTTCGGTCATTTTTTTATGTGGATACAATTCCTCAGAAGTATGGTTACACTTTTTACAAGTATAAATAAAACTCAAAGTAGAACGCGTAGACGAATTACAGCATTCACACGGTAATCCCATTTTGGCATCAGAAACCACAAATCCAGGTGTTTCACACATAGGACATAACGACTGAATTGCCTTTACTAATTTTAATACCGCTGTTTCAATCACTTTCATTCGTGTTGGATTGTACAGTGCGCGCATATCGGTTTCGACATATACTTTCCCAAATTCTTTCATCATTTCATTAAAGCTTTCCTTTAAAATCTTTTCATCAGTGATTCCTTTAGCTATTTTCGAAATATCCTTTTCCGATGGTTTTAAAATAAGTCCGTGCGATGGAAATTTTACTTTAGCAGCAAATTCCAGTAGCTCGACTTCAGTTTTAATTTCGCTGCCATTGAAATTGGTATCCATACTGAGTTCTCTTACTATAATTTCTAACTCATTTTTTTTATCAATAAAAATTAAAAATTCATCATCGGCATGGGCAAAAAAAATTGTGGGGTGCATCCCAAAAGACCCTTCGCTGGCGATACCTAAATCGCAATCATTCTCTTTCATAGCAAGGAGACATTTATTGCGAAGAGTCGTTACCGCGCCATCTTTTCTCTCAATTTCTCCCGAAAAAGTTCCCAATGTGTCAGTATCAAATTTATCTGAGACAAAGCAACTTACGCCTAATTCTTTTTCAAAAATCGGGGCAATCACGTTTTCTTTTTTATGCTTAGTTGCTATAAGAAGTTTTCTACCTTTGAACATAAATTACTAATTGTCAATAAGTGAAATGTTTATTTGTGAACTAACTAACAATCTCTTGTTTTTGGCTTTCGCCTCCGATAGTATCTTCTGCAATTTTTCAATCTCATTTTTTAGCTCAGGAATTCTTTTTTGAGCAATTTCATCGTCTTCTCCATATCGTTCCTGTGAACTCCAATTTTTTATCTTATGGAAATTTATTTTGGAAGAAAAAATACTAATTAAAATTTCCTTCGCCTCAACTTCCGAGAAGTTACCGTCAATAAGTGTTAAATTTTCGATTCTATTCATAATTTTGGTTGTTTTTATTTGATAACTGATTAGAAGAATATGCTCCAAGTATTATGGCAAAAGACGCAAATAGTTCACTGTTAATTACGTCATGTGTTGTTAAAGCCATAACAAGTAAAACAATCATTGCGACTAGTGAAATAGCTATTTTTATTACTAATTGATTCATTTTTCTATTTTAATTACTGCTTCCAATTTTAAATTCCATTTTTTTTCATCTATGTTATTTCTTAAATAAAACAGTTCTTTTTGTAGTAGTTTTATTTAGGACTCCCTAAATCACAATCATTTTCTTTCATCGCAAGGAGACATTTACTGCAAAGAGTCGTTAATGCACTATCTTTTCTCACAATTTCTCCCGAAAAAGTTCCCTATATGTCAGTGTCAAATTTATCAGAGACAAAGCAAATAATGCCTAATTCTTTTTCAAAAATCGGTGCAATCACATTTTCTTTTTTATGCTTGGTTGCTATAAGAGGTTTTCTACCTTGAAACATATTAGTTATTCTTTAAAACTTATTTCAATCGTACTATTTACAACCAAATTTAATCCATTTGCTTCTGCAACTTCCACTAAATTTTTAATTTTTTCTTTAGCTTCGTTAAGTTCCACTACTCTTTTTTTGGAGTGAGTGATGTCATTATTGAAACGAATATGATTGCTAAAATCCTCTAGATTATGGTGGTTAATCTTACTGTTTATTAATGCAGTTAATACTTTCCCTGCTTCTACCGGAGTAAAAACCCCATCTATTAATTTAAAGACTTGTTGATTTTTCATTTTATACTTAATTATTAGGTTTTAGTTTTTTACTTTTCTAATTATTCGATAAATTTTTTGGATTTCCTTTATATATTAATATATTAATTCAAAACTATTAATTGGGTCTGGCAATTCCTGTAATTTACGAATTAGCAACATGATTATATCTTTTAGATTAACGCGACAAAGATAGATATAATATTATTAATGATAGCAATACTATCATTAATAATTGTAAAATAATTTTTAGCTATATTTGCCAAAGAAAGATGAGACATCTTCTTTTTAGCAATTTATTATACGAAGACCAATCAATACAAGGATTAAAATGGAGTTACAGTTACAAATAAAAATGAATGAAGCATTATTTCTGCGCAACCCTGAACAGTCGGAGTTAGGCAAAAAAATCATTAGACACAGCATTGAATTAATCTATAAAAATGGATTTGAAGCGTTCACCTTTAAAAAATTAGCAAAAGACATTGGTACAACCGAAGCGGGTATTTACCGATACTTTGAAAACAAACATCGCTTGCTGTTATATATTGTAGCTTGGTATTGGAGTTGGCTTGAATACCAGATAGGCTTTAATACCAATAACATTAGTGACCCCATAATTAGATTAAAAATGGTAATTAAATTGTTAGCCACAACAGTAAAACATGATGAAAAAACAAGTTATGTCAACGAGAGCCTATTGCATCAAATTGTTATTTCAGAAGGTTCAAAAGCATACTTAACAAAGCATGTAAGCGAAGACAATAGACACCATTTTTTTAAACCATACAAAGATCTTTGTGCCGTTATTGGAGATTTAATTTCAGAATGCAATCCGAAATACAAATACCCTAAATCATTAGCTTCCACTATCATTGAAATGGCGCATTTTCAGAATTTTTTCATGAACAACCTGCCTTCACTTACCGATTTTGGGGTAAATAAAGACGAGACAAAAATCATTTCTTTTCTTGATAATTTGGTGTTTTCCAGCATAAATAAAATTTAGTTGTTGATGAGATCTCTGTCATTTTCAGGAGCTCCATCCAAGACTAGACATGCTAAACTGTGCCCGCATATAGAATTAATAATGCATGAAATTGGTGAAAGTAAAATGTCAGGAACAATAAACTATTACCCTCAAAATGAAATACCAGCAAGTATACAACATAAATTTCCGTTATTTGCAGCAAGTTTTAGCTGTAAGCCCACAAATTTCTCACAGGTTTATGGAGGGTTCTCACAAGTATATAGGCCCATGCTTTTCAAAGACATTGTTCCAAATTCTATATACGAAAAAGTAGATGAGAACATTAAAGATGCAAAAGGATATAATGCAGAATTAAGGTTTAGAGGAAATTGGAAATCTTTAAAAGTGGGACGTTACAGGTTTTTTACTTCAATACAATAACCGTTTTGGAACTTTGGCTTTAACTGATAATGAAGGAAATTTTTATACATACAGAACAAATATTGGAAATTCTCTAACCAAAGGAATTGAAATATTTATTGAGATTAACTGGGTTTTAAATAAAAAAATAGAAATGTCATTATTTAGTTCAACCTCCTTTATGGATGGTCGCTACACAACAGGAAATCTTAAAACAGGAAATTCAAATGTAAATATTGAAGACAACAAAATTGAAAGTGTACCAAATATAATTTCCAGAAATGGAATTTCAGTTCATTATTGGAAATTAAGTTTGTCGGGACTCTATAGTTATACAGCCACAAGTTTTGCCGATGCATTAAATACACTTACGCCAACAGCAACCGGAGCAATTGGTTTAGTTCCTTCATATGGAATATTTGATCTCAATTCAACGATAAGAATAAATTCCAAATTTGAAATTAAAGCAAGTTTGAATAATGTTTTTAATAAGCAATATTTCACTAAACGACCTTTATTTTATCCGAGTCCAGGGATATGGGCATCTGATGGAAGAAATGGATCAATTTCATTTGTGGTAGTATATCAGATCAAATAGACACCCAATTTACTTTTGACCTAAAAAAAATCTCTAATGATTTAGAGCTGAATCCTTCCTATTTATCAAGAGAGTTTTCAAAGTATTTTGAAAATCTTAATTTTGGGGATTATGTTAGGAAATTACGAACTGAAAAAGCAATTACTCTTATTCAAAATTCAAGCTATACGCTTACTAAAATAGCCTACATGACTGGGTTTTCAGATCAAAGTCATTTTACGAGAATATTCAAGCAGAGTAGAGGAAAAAATCCTTCTTCCTATCGAAAAAATACACAAAAAAGTAATCCAGATACAAAAAGTAAGTAACATACTATTTATACCTATTTAACCTTTATAGTTTTGTAATAAAACACAAACTATATGATTCCCTTTAAACATTTTCTGCTTCCTGCTTTATTAGTATTTTCTATAGCTGCTATTGGACAAACAACCTATCCAAAAATTACGGGCTATTTTGGTGTAGTTCATCCTAGTAGTAACTTTCGCTGAAAATCAAACTTCTTTAAACTTTAGAGATTATTACGCCGTTGGTTTTCCAACAGGAATTAACATCTGGAAAAGCTCTAAAATTGGATTCTCATTTGAAATTGTACCCAATATAAAAGCAGAAGATGGGACTAGCTAGTAAAATGAATAATTTATTATTTCATCCTGGCGTGTTGATAGCATTAGGTAAAGACTACACATTTGCGGGTAGAGTTGCCTTTGAGACAAATGGCAGATATGGAGTAACTCCAGTATTCAACAAAACTGTAATAAAAAATACCAACAGTAGCTATTATGTTGCTATTCCATTACCAGTACGATTTGGCAATGAGCATCCGGCCAATTTTAAAGTAGGTTTCCAATTTGGTATAGCCTTTTAGAACATCTTGTTTATGAAAGAAAATCCAAAATATAGTTTAAAAGAGTTACTTCTTTATTTCCTGAAATTAGGGACAATTGGTTTTGGTGGTCCAGTAGCATTGGTTGGTTATATGCACCGGGATTTAGTCGAAGATCAAAAATGGATTTCAGAAGATGAATATAAAGAAGGCTTAGCCCTGGCGCAATTAGCACCGGGTCCGTTAGCGGCACAATTAGCCATTTACCTTGGATTTGTACATTGTGGTTTTTTAGGGGCAACGTTGATTGGTTTTGCCTTTATTTTGCCTTCTTTCATAATGGTGGTACTATTTAGGAATCGTTTACAAGTTATACGGAGGATTGTCTTGGATACAAGCTGTTTTTTATGGCGTAGGTGCAGCTGTTATTGGTATTATTGTAATGAGTTCCTATAAACTAACGATAAAATCTATCGGCAAATTTAATGTAACCTCTTTTAAAACGAATTGGTTATTGTGGCTGTTTTTTTGTAGTTGCCATAGTTGTGACATTGGTTACACAACTGGAACAAGTTTTGTTATTTGTATTGGCTGGAATTATATATATGTTTGTCAAAGCACCACCAAAATGGTTCAATAATAAAACGGCAAATTCTATTCTTCTTTTGCAAATGGGCTTTAGGAGCTATGACAATTCTACTCTTATGAAGATTGCCCTCTTTTTTGCCAAAGCGGGAGCATTTGTATTTGGCAGTGGACTGGCAATAGTTCCTTTTTTACATTCGGGAGTAGTAATAGAAAATAAATGGTTAACGGAACAAAAATTTGTTGATGCGGTTGCAGTTGCAATGATTCCCCCTGGCCCAGTTGTTATTCCTGTTGGCTTTATTGGCTATTTAGTTGCTGGTTTTCCAGGTGCTTTGGTTGCAGCTTTAGCCACATTTTTGCCGTGTTATCTATTTACGGTTACTTTTGCTCCATCCTTTAAGAAAATTGCGCAGAATAAATCAATCAAAGCCTTTGTAGATGTTATTACTGCGGCTGTTGTTGGGGCTTTGGTAGGTGAGGTTGGAGTAATTGCTTCCCGAAGTATTTTTGATATTCCAACAACACTAATAGCTATTGCAACAATTTTTGCTTTACTTTATATCAAGAAAATTCAAGGACCTTATATTATCGTGGCAGCAGCAGTTGTTGGGGTTTTTATAAAATTAATACTATGAACAGAAAAGAGTTTTTAAAATCGAGCACTTTATTAGGTGCAGCTTCGCTAATTCTTCCAACAAATAATGCATTTGCCAAAAATTTAGCGGACAATTCAATTGATAAATTGGTTGATGGAAACGGCAATTATATTCAACAAACGCTTCCGTATAGTGAAAATTTTTTAGAACCCTATATGGATGCCGAAACCTTGCATCTACACTATACTTTTCATCACGGTGGTGCGGTAAAAGGGGCAAACAAAGATTTGCAAATGATAAAAAAAGCATTGGACGAAAACAATTTGGAAACCATTGATTTTTGGACAAAAAAATTATCACATCATTTTTCATCACATATACTACATTCGATTTTTTGGACAAACCTTACTAATAAAAACACGTTACCGCAAGGTGATTTGTTGCGGCGAATAGAAAAAAGTTTTGGGAGTTTTGATAAACTTAAAATCTTAATTGCAGCCACTTCAAAAAATGTAGATGGCAATGGTTGGGGAATTTTGGCATATCAACCATACAGCGATAGTTTGGTAATTTTACAATGCGAAAACCACGAAAAACTAACGCAATGGGGTGCCATTCCTTTATTGGTTATAGATGTTTGGGAACACGCCTATTATTTAAAATACAAAAACAAACGAACCGATTTCGTGGATGCTTTGTTTAATATTATTAATTGGGATAATGTAGCATTACGATTGAATGATGCGTTAAAATTGACATTATAAAATATGATATTACTTGTCAGGACAAATGGGAAAATGACTCATTTGTTCGGTTCTTCTATTCATTAAATCGTTGTTAATCAAAATAAATATTATTTTCAATCACATTTATTCTTGGGCTCGATACGCATTTCCATCAAAAAGCAATGTATTTTTCTGTATTTCAAATTATTACAATTGATTCAAGAAAACGTTTAGGACACTATTAGTAAAAAATATTAAATCAGCGTTAAACTGAAAAAATATTAAATAAACTTTTTGGATTATCATAAAATTACTTAATTTTGATTTTCAAAACATGAATTACAGCATTCATTTTAAACAAGTCAATTCAATAATTTACTTAAAAATTGTCATATTAAGTTTTGTGGCAAAATCGTGGCACATTAGTTTATAAATAGTTGAAAATGCAGTATAGGCACGGGTTCCAGCTTATTGGTTCGAATCCTGCTCTCCCCACAAAAGGGTAAAAGGAATGGAAAAGATAACTTTATCAAACTTTTTAAAAAGACCCAAAAAATGTGTAAAACCTGTAAATCATAAGATTTACAGGTTTTTTTTTGTTTTTGTACTTCACCACTATTTATAAAACGGATTTGTTACAAAAGTTGGGAATTATCAAAAAAGATTAGTTAATCCGAAAAGTAAAAATCATTTTTTAGAACTACTGTAAATTGCAATCTAATTGCTTTAATTTTGACACAGGAAGGGTCTGCTATACTATTTGTACTCTATCTCAAAATAATTTAATATTGATCCGCAATTACCCTTTATTGCCTTGAAGACTATATTGGAGTTCTTATAACCAGATTACTATTCATTTTTAGACCACAGCGCTAATTTGAGCATAGTACTGCTTTTGTAATTGTAGGAATGGTAAATACTTTTTAATAGCTGTAATACATTTATATCCAATTTTACTATCAGGATATAGCTAAAATAAAAGATGTACTCGTTCATCTTGGTTATTGGTCTACTTTTCACTTGATTTATAAAATACCTATGTACTTCCTGACACTAATTACCTCTAACGAAAAATCTTGAATAGTATTCTCATCTAAAAAAACGTTTCCATACTATTTCTTCAGCGACAAGCACTTTTAGAGTTTTGTATTTTTTTCGAAATACAGACTTGGGTTTTCTAAAGAATTAATAGCAGAAACGATTTCAAAGTTATCTGCTAAAAAATCAGGAAGAATAAATTTAAAAGGTCTAATGAGGCTTTAAGTAAAGGTTAATGAAACGAAGATCTTTATATTCATCCAATCTTCCTCATGTTTTATTCTTGATCCGAACTGTTTTCACTTTTCAAGTTTTTGTCTCTATAAAATCATACATTTGTTGGTATTATAAACCTACATAACAAATGACAATGGATCAAGATAAATTTATTTTCTGCCTTGAAGCCGTACCCGATACAGAAAACGACACTACAACAGAAGTGGTTAAAAACCTAGAAGAATTAGCTTTTGCGCAAGGGATTTCAAGCATTTATAAAACATGCGATACAATTGAAGGTTTGGATGAAAGCTTAAGTGCTTTGCTTTATGACGATCATAATTTTAAGGATTATGAAATCATCTATTTAGTGATGCAAGGAGAGGAAAATAGCATTTGTATCAATGAATATTATTACAGTTTAGAAGAAATAGCCGAACTATTTGAAGGAAAAATGAAGGGTAAAATTGTACACTTCGCAAATGAAAAGGTGGTGGACTTAAGCGCGGAAGAAGCACAGTACTTTTTAGATATTACTGGAGCAAGAGCCATTTCGGGTTATGGAGCAAAATTCGATAATCTAAGTAGCATTCATTTGGATAAAGTGTTTTTCAGTTTGTGCCAAGACGAAGATGATCTGATACAAATCGTTGAAGAATTACATGAAAAGCACTTTGCTCTTTGTAAGCTCCTTGATTTTAGATTGTACTATTAAAAAGCAAATCTCAACACCTTTTTAACCAATTAAAAAAGTAAAGAATTACACCGTTGAACCTCTTTTTAATTTTTTAGCAAAATATGCATCAAAAAAAGCACGAATTGTGAAAGCTGATTACTCCTATATTTTTTATAAAAGACACCTCATTTAATTCCAACTTTCGCTTATCACACTTCCTTTTTCCTCCTGTTTAAAGACATTAATTGAGCGGGGAATCCGTTCTTGCAGTTCGGCTACATGGGAAATAATTCCAACAATTCGGTTCTCTTTGTACAGCGATTGCAACGTTTCAAAAACCACAGCGACACTTTCGGGATCTTGTGTTCCAAAACCTTCATCAATAAAAAAGAAATTCTTATCGTTCTGATTTAAGGACTGAACACTTTCTGCCAAAGCCAGAGCCAAGCATAAGGAAGCTTGAAATCCTTGACCTCCGGAAAGCGTTTTCACACTCCTTGAAGCTCCATTGTTAAGATAATCAATTACCTCAAACTCATTGGAACTATTAATCGTTAGACTCAATTGGTTTTTGGTCATGCGATGAAAACGAACATTGGCCACATCGGCTAAATTTTGTAAATAAATACTCGAAACATAGTTTACAAAGCCACTTGCATTAAACATATTTGCCAGCGTAACTAAATTAGTCGCACGGGTATTTAATAGTTCAAATTGGGCTAGCAAATCTGCTTTTTCAACAAATTGTGCCTGAACGCGTTTCAAATTATCTTGTAGGGCAGAAACAATTCCTAATTGAGTTTCAAATTTTAATTTGAAAGCAGAAAATTGTGTGGTTTTTTCTTCTAAAATCTTATTTTCGAAAGTTTTACCAAGGATCAGTTTCTCCGCTTCGGAAACAGAATTAATAACAATTAGTACATTCCCGGTAAAAACTTTCACTTTCTCTTTTTCTGCTGCTATATTCCAGTTTTTTAAAAGTATTGTTCTCACTTCTTCAACCGATAAAAAAGAATGTTCTTGCAGTAATTTGGCAATTATTTTTTGTGTCTGTACTAGAATTTTTTCATTCTCAATTACTTGCAATTGTAATGTAATTAAACTTCCTGTGAGCGTTGCTATTTCTTGATTTTGAAGTGCAATTTGCTCCTTTATCACTTGATAATCTGTAGCTATTTTTATATTTTTATTATGTAGGACGATTTTTTCAGCTTGAATTGAAGCAGCTGAAATTGATTCGTAATCGGCAAATGAAAGTACTTTCAATTGCGACAATTCATTAGCAACAGCACCACTTTTAGCAGCTTTTATTGCTTCGAATTCGCCCTTCGAAGTATTGTTGTTTTTTAGTACCAACGAAATAATTTCCCGCTCCTTGCGAAGTTCGTTTTCGTCATTTTCTAAAGCCACTATTTCTTTTTCTAAAAGGTGTTGTTGTGTTTTAGTAGATTCAAAAGACTGCGAATTTTTTGCGTCAAAATCTTTCCAAATGAAATTTGACAGGTGCATTTTCTGGTCCTTTTCAATGGTTTCGCATTCCGCAATAATTCCTTTCAGTTGCGCTTGAACATGATTTATTTCGAATTCTAATTTCTCAGCTTGTGCCTGTTTTAAACTGATTTGCGCTTCTTTATTGGCTAAATCAGCAATTGTTTGGGTAATAAGTACTAATTGATTCGAAACATCTTCCCCTTGCATCACATTTGGATGTTCTTGCGAACCACAAAGAGGGCAATTTTCGCCATCGTGCAAATTCTCAGCATAGTGGACCAACTCTTTCGACACTAATAGTTTAGTTTTTATATCAATTGCTTTTTCCTTTTCGAAAAAAATTGATTCTACTTTAGTTTTTAACACGTTTTTCCAACTATCAAAAGGCAGTTCCAAAAGTAGAAAAGCTGCTGTTTTTAACTTTAATTCTTGTTTCAATGAATTAAGTTTTATGTTAAGTACATCAAAATTATTTTGGAGATTTCGCTGCTGCTGATACCAAGTTCCTAAATCAACTAAGAAAGAAGCCTCCAATCGCTTTTTTTTGGCGTCGACCAATTGCCCCAGAATTCTATCTAATTTTGCAACTACCTCCTTTTCTTTTTTTTCACTAGCTAAAAACAAAGCTTCCTCTACTTTTATTTTTTCATCTAAAACGGCCAAAGCACTCTTTGCGATTGTAATTTTTTCAATGGATTCTAAATCGGATACTTTACTCTTAGAAATTTCAAGGATATCAAAATCAGGCTGTACTATTTCTAAATCATTTTGACTTTTCAAATTGCCATCCACTACTAATTTCTTCAGATTTTCAGTAGCAACCAGATTTTCTTTCGCTTTTTCTAAAGCCGTCTTCTCAGTTTTTAAAGTGATTAAAGTAGATTTAAAATTCCGTTCCGTCTTTTCGAACAAATCTATTTCCAACTCCAAAGCATTCATCGTCACTTTTTCAGCATTCAATTTAGAAAGCTGCTGTTGCTTTTTTTCTAAATCCTCAAAGTTTGCCTTTAATGTATTGAGTTCACTTAGTTCTTTTTCAACTAAACTTAACCCTATTTTGTCGTTTTGCAATTCGTTATTCGCTGCTATAACTTCCTTCTCCAAGGCCAAAATAGCATCAGCAGAAATAGCTTCAAATCCTGATAAAGCGCCTTTTAATTGATCTAGTTTTGTTCTAGTGGTACTCTGTAATAATCCCACTTTGGATGCTAAATCAAAACGTTGAAGGTGAAAAATCTCTTTCATCATATCTGAACGATCTTTGCCTTTCAAATCTAAAAATTCCTTAAATTTTCCTTGTGGAATGATAATGGTCCGACGAAAATTTTCATAGGTTAAACCAATGATGATAGTGGCATCAGCAGAATTCATTGGAACCCATTCCTCCCCTTTCCATTCATAGGCTAGGCGTTCAATAGAAGTGGTTTCTTCAAAGCGTTTTTTTCGCTTCCAATCGGCTACAAATTTGAATTTCCGTTCTTCAAAATTTAAGAATTCAAATTCGATATTGGCTTTATCCGATTTTAGATTCAACATATTATAGGAACGTTTGTCTGTCTTGTTTAAACGCTCCGTATCCCCATATAAAACAAAACCAATCGCTTCCAAAATAGAAGATTTTCCGGATCCTACTGCTCCAAAAATACCGAATAATCCAGCATTAGTCAATTCTTCAAAATCTATCGTTTGCTTTTTCTGATAGGAATACAATCCGCTTATACTTAACTTTAGTGGTAACATAAAAGGTTTTTTTTAGACGTTTTTAGCTTGACTTCCAATGATCTCATTAAACAAATCCAATAGTTCCTCGTTCGGTTCCTGTTTGTGTTTCGATACAAAGTAATCTTTGAACAATCCCTGAATATTCTGATCTAAATTTACTTTTGGAGTGTGTTGTTCCGCATTCCCATCCTTAGTCACAATTGGAATAATAAAGATAATTCCGTCGTGACTTTCATGGATTCTTTTTAAATCTTGACTGGCGAAAAAAGTATCGCTAACCAAAGTCAGCTCAACCAAACAGTATGGGTTTTCTAATAACCATGTTACTGCTTCGTCTGTATTTTCAAATCGTTTTCGATGTAAAACCCTACCCGATTGCAGCGGAATATCTGTAAATTTTACAACCTCGTTTGGTTGTGCTTCAATTAGAACTACCTTTTTATCCTGACCCGCTTCTGCAAAACTGTAGCACAACGGACTACTGGAATACACGACTGGATTGGGATGGCCACCCACGTTTTGAAAACGATGTAAATGTCCCAAAGCGGTATATTGAATTTGGTGTGGAATGCAATCCGTGTAAACTATATCTGCATTACCAATTCGCAACGGTTTTTCACCCTCTGGTTCTTCTAAGATTTCGCCTCCACGTTTCAGCATATACAAATGGGTGGTTAGGATATTAACGCCTTTAGTATCGCAGTATTTATCTGCCAGCGCCGCCCAAGAATCCTGTAATAATTGATTCAATTGTTCCTCCTTATTTTCGGCTCCTAAATAGGTTTTCAATCGCATCTCATTCGCATAAGGTGTTGTGATAATGCGAATAGGAAATTCATATTGCGGCAGTTGAATTTCTAAAAATCCATTTTCCGATTGCGTAATTTCAAAACCGTTTTCGATGGTGACGGTGGGAATGGTCACATCAGGGTTCCCTACAAAAAGAATCCCACATGCTCTAGCCAAAGGATTTGGAGCATCAATTCGATCTGGACTATCGTGATTTCCCGCAATAGCAATTACAGGACGTTTGCCATTATTAGTCAATTTTTTCAACGTCTTATATAACAAATCTACAGCTTCGACTGGCGGATTGAACGTATCAAATAAATCCCCTGCTACGATAACTACATCTGCATTTTGGACATCCGCTATTGTACATATTTCATTCATTACTTTCTTTTGTTCTTCCAAACGAGAAAAGTGATCCAGTTTCTTTCCCAAATGCCAGTCGGCAGTGTGTAGTATTTTCATGCTGTATTTCTATTAAATAGGACTTTCAAAAATAGTAGTTTTAAAAGCTAATTTTCTACAACAATATGGTAATAAAAAAATTATAAAATGGAGTTTTTATAAAATTAGATCTTGTTATTTTTTGACGTTTTAAATCGCTTTCTCCACTTCACAAGATTAAAGATTAGCTGTACTTGTCAAAGCAATACTATTTGCAGATGATCTCTGGCATATGACCTTTTACAATTTCTTTTTTTTTGCTGTAGCGCTTTTAAATAGGATTTGTCGCTAGTATTGCAACGACCTACTAAAAATAATTTTTAAGGTGGTAGTAATTAAAATGAAAAAACCGTCTCCTATTAAAAAGACGGTCCTAAAGATTTTAAAATACTTTTAAATATTCAATTTGCTATTCTTTCGACCAAAACTGAAATAGACCATCAAACCGATCAACAACCAAATTCCAAAATAAATCCAGTTCCAAACACTCAATTCTGCCATCATATACAAACAAGATATAAGACCTAATAATGGTATCAATGATAAGTTTGATCTGTAAGACCATACGACTAATCCTACCATAACAATAAGGAAAATCCACATTGGAATTTTATGCTTGAACAAGCTAAATCCACTTTCATATTTAACAGCATCTGCTAAGGGCAAACCTGCAATAACACTAGAATATTTGGCGTCATCTTTCTGATACTGATTTAATAAAAGTTCTAAATCTGGTGTTTTATCAGTACTGTTTTTAGCATCTACACCTACTAAGTAAGCATATACTTTTTTAGTTTCCTCTTTATTTAACGAAGTAATAATTGCTTCTGAGCTATTGATTTGAGTTTCATTAGTAATGAAATCCATTGTCGCTTTTTTGTTGTAACCAAAAGCAAATACCAATCCAATTACAATCAAAACGGGCAATATAAATTTTGAATTTACATACGGTGTTTTGAATTTTCCACGAGGAATATCAGTTCTATTTTGTAAGACTAACACTCCTGCACAAACCAACACAAAAGCAAATAAAGTTCCAATACTACATAAATCAGTAACCAACGTCAAGTTTAAAAACAACGCTGGAACTGCCACTACAAAACCGGTAACAATAGTCGCGTAAGAAGGTGTTTTGTATTTTGGATGTACTTTTGAGAAACGTTTTGGCAATAAACCATCACGACTCATACTCATCCAGATACGCGGTTGCCCCATTTGGAAAACCAATAAAACACTAGCCATAGCCACCACGGCACTAACCGCAATAATTCCCGACATCCATTTCAAATCTAATTTTTCAAATACAAAAGCGAGTGGATCACCTACGTTTAATTGATCATAAGAAACCATTCCCGTTAATACTAACGCTATGGCAATATATAAAATAGTACATATAATAATAGCCCACATCATCCCTTTTGGCAAATCACGTTGTGGATCTTTACATTCTTCGGCAGTTGTTGAAATGGCATCAAAACCGATATAAGCAAAAAATACAGCAGATACACCTTTTAAAACTCCAGTAACCCCATTAGGAGCAAAAGGATCCCAATTTGCCGTATCAACGTAAAACACCCCAACCGCAATCACCAGTAAAACGATACATAATTTCACTACTACCATGATATTACTCGCATTTCGAGACTCTTTCATTCCACGGTAAATCAATGCGGTGATTAAAACAATAATCAATAAGGCTGGGAGATCCGCTACAAAATGAAACGAACCTATCACTGGTGAAGTGGTCCATGCCATATAAGCATCTTGCAAAGCCGGACTCAATTTAGCATATTCTTTTCCCCCTTGCATTAGCGCAGTAGCGTCATCGAAACCTCTGGAGGCAGACAAGAAATCCATCTGAACCCATTGTGGTAAATGAATGCCTCCACTATCTAGTAAACTCGTAAAATAATCACTCCATGAAATAGCAACCGTTATATTACCCACAGAATATTCCATAATCAAGGCCCAACCAATAATCCAAGCTATAATTTCGCCAAAAGCAACATAAGAATACGTATAAGCACTTCCGGAAACCGGAACCATAGAAGCAAATTCTGCATAAGCGAAAGCGGCAAAACTACAAGCAATAGCAGTAAACAAGAATAGAAAAATAACAGCTGGTCCTCCATCAGAACTGGCTTTTCCAATAGTACTAAAAATACCTGCTCCTACAATGGCTGCAATTCCAAATGCAGTCAAATCACGCGCTGTCAAATGCTTACCTAGCGCATTATGTCCATCGGCATTATTCTTCTCCACCTGTTTTAAAATATCCTGTACTGTTTTTTTTCTAAATAAACCCTTTAATGCCATATTGTGAATTTTATCATTAAAAATTAATATAATGTGAATTGTATATTTTTATCCTCTAAATCGTGCAAATAATGTTCGAAATTCAAAAGTATAAAACAAATTGAACTAATACAGTTTCTCCAACTATTTTTTATATTAATTTAAAAAATAAGTTAAAATAGTTTATTATATTTCTTTAAAAAGTCAAATTAAACTTAATAAAACGTTTAAAAGGAAAATAATTTTAAAAAAGTAAGAATTCGTTTTCGTATTACAATCGGTTTAAGCTCCAGCTTACTTCAAACAGCTCTTTAAAATAGAAACTGGATGCAAGGCTTTTCTACTGGTTCCATCAAAGATCTGGTGGCGGCAACTCGTTCCTGCCGCGGCAATGGCAGTCGCAGCATCAGTGGCTCTAATTTTTGGAAACAACGTATCTTCTCCCATTTGCATACTGATTTCATAATGTTCTTTTTCATATCCAAAAGAACCTGCCATGCCACAACAACCCGAGTTATAAATAGTAACTGAACTGTTTTTAGGAACATTTAACATCGCAAAAGTAGCTTCCATTGTACTCAAGGACTTTTGGTGACAATGGCCATGAATTTTTATTGTTTTCTGCTCCTCAGAAAATTGGTCTGAATGTATTTTTCCAGCACCAATTTCGTTTTTAAAAAACTCTTCAATTGTAAATACGTTCTTGGCTAATTTTTCGGCACTTTCCTTATCATCAGCCAATCGGATGTATTCATCTCTAAAGGTTAATATGGCTGAAGGTTCTATTCCTACTAAAGGAAATTCAGCAGTAATATAATCCGAAAAAACAGCCACATTAGTATTGGCAATGGCTTTGGCTTCTTCAAGAAAGCCTTTGGAAATAAAAGCCCTTCCACTTTCCTCATGATCTACCAAAATCACTTCATAGCCTAATGAAGTCAATAATTCATAGGCATCAATCCCCACCGAAACATCATAATAATTAGTAAATTCATCGCAAAACAAGCAGACTTTTCCATTTACAAAAGAATCACTTGGCGCCTGGTTCCAATTTTTTTCATACCATTTTCTAAAAGTATTTGGAGCCAATAATGGTACTTCTCTTTGGGACGCGATTCCCATAGTTTTTTTCACCATCGGCAAATTCACCATAAAATTAGTAAACCGAGGAACAATGCTGCCTAAACCATTTAGTTTAGCGTTAAAAGCAAATACTTTATTGCGCCATAAAAAACCATTTGCTTTTTGATAGTGGTACAAAAACTCTGATTTCATAGCGGCCACATCTACATTACTAGGACATTCGCTGGCACAAGCTTTACAACTCACACACAATTCAAATACCTTATACAATTCTTCATGGTCAAATTTATTCTCTTTATCGGAATGAGTCAAATATTCTCGCAGCGCATTGGCTCTGGCCCGAGTGGTATCTTTTTCATTTCGGGTAGCGCGATAACTGGGACACAAGGTTCCACCTGCCGAAGGTAATTTTCGGCAATCACCGGAGCCATTGCATTTTTCTGCAGCACGCAAAATCCCCATGCTGTCCGAGAAATCCTGAATGGTTTGTATCTCGGGTTCCGCTCTGCCCGCTTCCACTCTTAGGTTTTCATCCATTTTGAAAGCATTTACAATTTTCCCTACATTTAGGATCGTATGAGGATCAAAAGCAAGTTTAATTCTTTTCAAGAGTTCATAATTTTGTTCTCCAATCATAAAAGGTAAAAACTCACCTCTGACAATTCCGTCACCGTGTTCCCCGCTCAGCGAACCTCTATATTTTTTGACCAAAATAGCCACTTCGGTTGCGATGTTTCTAAATTGATGCAGTCCTTCTGTTGTCTTTAAATTTAAAACCGGTCGCAAATGCAATTCTCCAGCTCCGGCGTGTGCATAGTAAATGGCACTCTGACCGTGGCGTTCCATCATCGCAGAGAATTCGGCAATATAATTGGGCAAATCGCTCAACTCAACAGCGGTATCTTCAATAGAATCTGCCGCTTTATTATCGCCGACAATACTTCCTAGAAGTCCAAGACCTGCTTTTCGCAACTCATTTATTTTATCAATATCAGCTCCGTAAATTTTAGGCAAAGCATATCCAAAATTATTTCTTTCTAAATCAGCAATCAACGCATTTGCTTGTACTTCGGCATCTTCCATGCTAAGATGCGAAGCCACTTCGAGCATAATAACCGCTTTTGGTTCTCCTTGAATAAAGAATCTATTTTTGGCTTGCTCTCTGTTGGTTTTAGTACAATCCAATATCGTGTCATCCATCATTTCACAGGTGTACAAATGATGTTTCATGGCCGTAACCACAGCTTCTAAACTTTCCTGAATGGTATGAAAATGAGCCACAACCATAATATTATTCGTAGGAGGTACATCGTCCACTTTCAACGTAATTTCGGTTGTAAAAGCTAGCGTTCCCTCGCTTCCGCAAAGGAGTTTTCCTAGATTTATTGTATTTTCAGTTCCTCCAAAAAGTTCTGATTTCAATAATAAATCAATCGCGTATCCGGTATTTCGTCTGTGAATTTCAGGTTTTGGAAATTCCTTTATAATTTCTTCTTGATTTTTTGTGTTCGAAAGTTCTTCAAAAATAGTTTTGTAAATGGAACTTTCGAGGGTGTTCCCTTTTGTTTTTTCAATGAATTCCGCCGACGTTATTTCTTTAAATACTGCCAAAGTCCCATCACTCAAAACCGCTTTGATCTCGACTATTTTATCTCGGGTAACTCCGTACCGAATAGATGTGGTTCCCGAAGAATTATTGCCTACCATTCCTCCCATCATGCATCGATTGGAAGTTGAAGTATTAGGTCCAAAAAACAATCCGTGTTCTTTTAAATACAAATTCAGTTCGTCCCGAATCACTCCTGGCTGAACGGTAACCGTTTTTTTTATGGAATCAAAAGCAACAATTTTGGTAAAATGTTTCGAAACATCCACAATTATTCCATTACCTACCGTTTGACCCGCTAAAGAAGTTCCTGCCGTTCTGGGCGTGATTGAAATCTTATTTTTTGCTGCAAAGCAAATAATTTTGACAATATCCTCCTCTGATTTTGGTACAGCAACAGCAATTGGCAGTATTCGGTACGCAGAAGCATCTGTAGCGTATAAGGTTTTATGAAGTTCATCATATAAAAGGGTTCCTTCTAATGATTGAGATAACTGCTGTAATTGAGATGAGATTGACATTGCTTAGAATAAATTGCTATTATTTTCACAAATATAAATATATAGCAATGGATTCGATTAAAACCGTTAGTAAATATTCAAATCCTTTTATTATTTACGGCAAAGTACTTTTTGAACTTCTTTTGAAAAAATTGGCAAAGAAATTGCGCTACTAAAATAGATGAAATTTTAAAAGCATTTTAGCTGGTCCATTTCACTAAAAAAACTATTTTTGAATACTTTAAATACAGGACTCTAATGAAAAATCACAAGCACACTCTTTTGCTTATTGCGTTTCTACTGCTCTCTATATGGAATAGCAACGCACAAGTATTGGCAACCAATCCAAAAAATGAATTTAGGGCCGTTTGGATTGCTACCGTGGTCAATATTGACTGGCCAAAAACCAGTACAGATAATGTTGCCAAGCAAAAAGCAGATTATATTGAGATCTTAGATGCCTATAAAAAATTAAATTATAATGCTGTAATTGTTCAAATACGAAGCGTAGGTGATGCTTTTTACCCAACAGAGTTAGCGCCTTGGTCCCGTTTTTTGACCGGTAAAGAAGGTCAGGCGCCAAAACCTTACTTTGATACATTAGCTTGGATGATCGCTGAAACGCATGCTAGAGGTTTTGAATTTCATGCTTGGATGAATCCGTATAGAGCTACGATGGATTACAATACAGCACTTTTGAGCCCGCAACATGATTTTTTTAAGCATCCGGAATGGATGATTAAATATGGTGGGAAATATTATTATAATCCGGCATTACCTGAAGTTCAAAACCACCTTCTAGCTATTGTAGAGGAAGTTGTAGAAAAGTACGATATTGATGCAATACATTTCGACGATTATTTTTATCCGTACAGAATAAAAGGAGAATTATTTAATGATACCGCTTCATACAAAAAATATGGAAATGGACTAAGTATTGAAGATTGGAGACGCTCCAATGTGAATACTTTTGTAAAAGAGGTATCAGTTTCTATAAAACATATAAAACCATGGGTACAATTTGGTATTAGTCCTTTTGGGGTTTGGAGAAATAAATCAGTAGATCCAAGAGGTTCTGAAACTGAAGCAGGACAAACAAATTACGATGATTTATTTGCTGATCCTTTGGCTTGGATGGAAAACAAATGGATTGATTACCTTGTTCCACAATTGTATTGGAGTATGGATCACCCGAAAGCATCTTATTCCAAGTTGTTGCGTTGGTGGTCTGAAAACTCCACAAATACCGCAATTTATATTGGAAATGGAACCTATAAAATAAATACTGATTCGGATAAAAGATGGAATAATCCACAAGAAATTCCAAATCAAATTGACATCACAAGATCGTACAAAAACGTTCAGGGAAATGCGTTTTTTAGTGCCAAATCATTTCTGAACAAAAATCAAAGTGTGACTAAATTACTAACAGAAAACCAATACAAATATCCCGCTCTTCCAACTGTTGTGCCCGGTTCCGTAAAAAAAATGGCTATCGTGCCTACAGCAAATAATATTTTGATAGATCCAATTGCATCCCGATTTAATGTTACCTATCCAATGTACAGTAAAGTTCGCTATGTTATGGTTTATGGTGCCAAATTCAATTCGGAAATTAATGTAAATGATCCAAGCCAAATTATTGACAAAATTGCATTCAAAGATGATAGTGATACGGTTGAAGTGGTAATTCCATCCTATAAACTAGACAAAAATACCACCTGTGCGATTACATTCATTGATTTTTATGGTAATGAAAGTGACCCAACTTTAGTGAACTTTACGCTATAAAATTTAATTGATTATAATTTGCCTTAGATGAAAACAGACAATAGACCTTGGTATTGGATTCCCATTTTAAACTTTGCTTCTGGATTGCCTTATGCCATTATTATTTCGGTTTCGGTAATCATGTACAAAAACCTTGGAATCAACAATGAAGACATTGGAATTTATACCAGTTTACTTTATTTACCTTGGGTGATTAAACCGCTGTGGAGTCCTTTCATAGATTTGTATTCGACCAAAAGAAAATGGTTTTTAAGCATGCAATTGCTTATTTCTATTGCCTTTTTGATTGTAGGTTTAACGATTCCTTTGAGCAATTTTTTCGTTATCAGTTTAGCTGTTTTTTGGGTCGCTGCATTTGCATCCGCATCCAATGATGTTGCCAGTGATGGATTCTATTTATTAGCTTTAGAAAAAGATCAACAATCCTTTTTCCTTGGAATACGCAGTACATTTTACAGACTTTCGATGCTTACTGGAAACGGATTAATCGTAGTTATTGCTGGTTATCTGGAACAGGAATATGGCGACAAACAAAAAGCATGGTCGTATACGATGGTCGTTGTAGGATTAATTATGACCGTAATTACAGTTTACAATTATTTTTCGACTCCAAAAATTGAAGCCAAAATAGCAGAATCAACTTCAGAATCAACTTCGAATAAGAGCTTTGGAGTCGTATTTGCCACTTTTTTTCAAAAGAAACAAATTGGTTTAGTTTTGGCTTTTATTCTATTGTTCCGATTAGGTGAATCACAACTGTTAAAAATGTTAACTCCTTTTTTAATAGACCCCATAACTGATGGAGGAATGGGTTTAACAACCCAAGATGTTGGTGTTATTTACGGAACTTTTGGCGTACTTTCACTTACTATTGGCGGTATTTTAGGAGGTATTGTCATTTCCAGAGACGGTCTAGGAAAATGGATGTTGCCTATGATTTTAGCCATGCACTTGCCCATAATAGGATTTATTTTACTATCTCATTTTCATCCTGGTTCCGTTTTTTATATTTATGCAACGGTAATTGCAGAACAATTTGGTTATGGTTTTGGTTTTGCAGCGTTCATGATGTACCTGATTTATGTGGCCGATGGGGAATCTAAAACATCCCACTACTCTATCGCAACCGGATTCATGGCTTTAGGAATGATGCTTCCGGGAATGTTGAGCGGTTATATCCAAGAATATCTAGGCTATGGAAATTTCTTTATTTGGGTGTTTTTGGCAACCATTCCAGGATTGATATTGTCGAGATTTCTGATATTTCCGAAGGATTTTGGAAAGAAGACAACCTAAAAATAGTTATCAAGGATTGATGCAAAAATTTAACCGCAGATTCGCAAATTATTTTAAAAAATTTATAATCTGTGAATCTTCGGTAAAAAGTATTCCAAGCTTTATTTGATACTAGTAAACTACGATAATGACATTAGAACAAAAAATAGGACAATTTTTCTTTCCAGCGGTTTTCATCAATGATACCGAAGAAAATATTAAAGCTACAGAACGCTTAATTAAAGACTACAATATAGGTGGATTAACTTTTTTTCATAGCAGAGCTAGCGCAGCAACGAATTATGAAACGAAGAAAAAAGTAGTTTTAAACGACGATAGTTGTCAACAATTAAAGGAACTCATTGTCCGGTACCAAAAATGTGCTTCTACACCATTATTAATGAGTATTGATGCTGAATGGGGATTAGCCATGCGCGTCGAGAAAACGCCACAATATCCTTACGCAATAACACTTGGTGCTTTACCTCACAGTGAAAAACAGCTGGTTTATGAGGTAGGAAAGCAAATTGGTTTAGACTTAAAATCAGTTGGAATTCATTATAATTTAGCACCGCTTGCCGACCTCAATAACAATCCGAATAATCCTGTAATTGGCTACCGTTCCTTTGGTGAAAACAAAGAAAAAGTAAGTGATTTTGCTCTTGAATATCTCAGAGGCATGAATGATGTTGGGATATTGGGTTGTCTGAAACATTTTCCCGGACATGGAAATACCAATGTCGATTCGCATTTAGGACTACCCGTTTTAAAAGAAACTCTCGAAGAATTAGTAGCCAATGAATTAGTCCCTTTTGTAAAAGGAATCCAGAATAATGTTGATTCGATTATGATTGGTCATTTGGCAGTTCCCTCTTTAAATGATGGAAAAGATACTTCGGCCACATTATCAAAATCAGTTATCGAAACGCTTTTGCGAAAGCAACTAAGATATGATGGTTTAGTAATTTCGGATGCGTTAAATATGCATAGTGTTTCTAAATTATTTGACAAAAAAGGGCAATTAGAATGGGAGGCTTTTAATGCTGGAAATGATGTGTTGTGCTTTGCTGAAAATATTCCCGAAGGAATTCAGGAAATCTTAAAAAATGCATCCATCGAACGTATTGAAGAAAGTTTTAACCGTATTTGGAAATGCAAACAAAAAGTAGGAATTATAGATGGAAATCTTAATTTGCTAAAGCACTCCGAAAGTGATTTTGATTTTGAAACTACTTCTAAATTAAACTTAAAAATTGCTCAAAACTCGCTTACCAAAATAAAAGACAGTACTAATTCAAAAAGTGTTTTTGAGGCAAATAAAAGCAACACGCTTGCCAAAATAAGCCTTTATAAAAACACAGATAATACATTTTTCAAAAGTTTAGCTGCTGATTTGCCTTCAGCAGAATTTAGTTATGAAAATGGAGGTGAATCCGTATTGATTGAATTGGAAAAAGAACTGAATAAATTTGACACAATACTCATTTCTTTATTTGTTCCAAAGGCAAAACCTTTAAGTAATTTTGGCATTGAAGATGCAGTGCTTCAGTTTTTAAGCCATTTATTTACCACCAAAAAATGTGTTTTATACGTTTTTGGAAATCCGTACGTACTACAAGTTATCCCAAATCTGAACCAAGCGCAAGGAATTGTGCAAGTATATCAAGATTTTTCAGAATTTCAAGAAGCCGCTGCAAACCAACTTTTAGAAAACTCAGAAAGCAAAGGAACTCTACCCGTGACAGTTAACTTGATGTAATTACAAACTTCAATTTATCAAAAATCATAGTATAGTAATTCCCTATTTTAAAATAAATATTTCTAATTAAAAATCATTTTAATTTCCCTTTCGTATAGCTACTTTTGCACCATCAAAAAAAACAACTTAAAAAGTAAATCAAATGTCATTAGTAGGTAAAAAATTTCCAAGTATTGCAGTAGATGCTATCTCAGAAATGGGTGATAATTTAAAAATCAACATTTTTGAAGAGGCTATAAACAAAAACAAAAAAGTACTTTTATTTTGGTACCCAAAAGATTTTACATTCGTTTGCCCAACTGAATTACATGCTTTTCAAGCTGCTTTACCGGAATTCGAAAAAAGAAATACAATCGTTATAGGAGCTTCTTGTGACACTAACGAAGTACACTTTGCTTGGTTAAACACTCCAAAAAACAACGGTGGAATTGAAGGTGTTACGTACCCAATTCTTGCTGATACTAACAGAAACTTATCTAACATATTAGGGATTCTAGATATCGATTCAACGGAATACTCTGAAGAAACGGATTCTATTATCATTGAAGGTTCTAATGTAACTTTTAGAGCGACTTACCTAATTGATGAGACTGGAAAAATTTTCCATGAAAGTGTAAATGATATGCCACTAGGTCGTAACGTAAATGAGTATTTACGTATGGTTGATGCTTACACGCACATTCAAGAAAAAGGGGAAGTTTGTCCTGCAAACTGGGAAGCTGGTAAAGAAGCAATGAGCGCTGATAGAACCAGTACTGCTGAATACTTAAGTTTAAACTAATTAAAATAAAGATACAAAGGTTCAGAGGTCCTGTGAGCAACAAAGGTTTTTTGTTGCCCAAATTAACGAAGTTCTAAAACTTTGCCCCTTTGAACCTTTGCCTCTTTCAACCTTAAAAAAACAAACTTATGTTAATCGAATTAACCGAAGATACGTTACACGATTTAATTGCAAAAGACGAAAAAGTAGTGGTTCAATTTTCGGCATCATGGTGCGGAAATTGCAGAATCATGAAGCCAAAATTTAAAAAATTAGCTTTAGAGAACGAAACAATCACTTTTGCGCTTGTTGATGCGGAAAATTTCCCAGAATCTAGAAAATTGGCCAATGTTAGTAATTTACCAACTTTTGCCACTTTTGTAAATGGTAAACTGGTAAACGAAACACAAACTAACAAACAAGAAGTGTTGATTGAATTAGTGAACGAAATTGTTTAATGATTTCCTAGTTTAAAGTTTAAAGTTGCCTGAATTTATTCATAAGTTTAATGCAACAGCAAATTAAAACCTTAGACTTATTTTAAACCCTAAACTTTAAACAAATAAAAATGAAATTACCCGTAATTAAGCATTTAACGCAGTTTATAGAAGAAAATGATGAAGATTATATCATCGAAACAATAGAAGTTCTAGAAGCAATGACTGAGATTTCATCCTTGAAAGAGGAAGAATTAGATGTTATTGGGGAATTAATTTCTAATATGTATGGCGCTTTAGAAGTCAACAAATTAGTAAAAAACGGAACGGATAAAAAAGAAGCTTTAAACAGTTTTATGAAACGTGTTTTGGGTTCCATCGACAAATAAAAAGAATTTTTTAATTCTGAATTCTATAACGCACTCCGCAACGGGTGCGTTTTTTTTATGCAAAATACAAAACACATTGCAGCCATGCAGTTTAAATATTGACCAAAAACGCTAAACTTATCGCGATATTTGAGGACTAATTCTTAATTAATTTTCATACTTTTGAACCTCACAAAAAAACAATCATTATGGCTTCGATAACATTAGGAGGAAATCCAATTCACACTTCAGGAGATTTACCAAAAGTAGGTACTAAAATTGCTGATTTTAAATTAGTTAAAACAGATCTTTCTGTAGCTTCATTAAGTGATTTTCCAGGTAAAAAATTAGTACTAAATATTTTTCCTAGTATAGATACTGGAACTTGTGCTGCATCTGTTCGTAAATTTAACGAAAGCGCTAGTACTTTAGAAAACACAACTGTTTTATGCGTTTCAAGAGATTTACCTTTTGCACAAAAACGTTTTTGTGGAGCAGAAGGACTTGAAAATGTTGTGAATTTATCTGATTTTCCAGAAGGAAGTTTTGGTAAAACAAATGGTTTAGAAATAACTGATGGACCATTGGCAGGATTGCATTCAAGAGTGATCATTGTTGTTGATGAAAACGGAATAATTACGCACACGGAACAAGTTGCTGAAATTGCAGATGAACCAAACTACGAAGCTGCATTAGCAGTACTATAATCCCAACTTGATGGAGTTTCAAAAAGACAATACTTTCTTTACCGGAAGATTAAAAAGCGTTTCTTATGCATTGAAGGGAGCCTTAAAATTAATCGCTACGGAACACAGTGTCATGGTTCAATTTTCCATTGGGATTTTGATGAGCATTGCTGGATTTTATTTTGGTATCTCTAAAACAGAATGGCTTTTTCAAACTTTAGCTATCGGTTTAGTGATGAGTATTGAAGGTTTAAATACTGCTGTTGAGAAAATAGCAGATTTTATTCATCCAAATTACCATGAAAGAATTGGATTCATCAAAGATATTGCTGCGGGAGCGGTATTTTTTGCTGCTTTGACAGCAGTAGCAATTGGTTTAATCATATATATACCACTTATTTTTTAGGTAGTAGCACAAAAAAGAATGGCAAAAACAACAAAAACAGCCCCTTTAAATAAAAAAACAGATACTAAATCAGTAGATAAAACACCATTACAGTTGACCAAACAACACAAAATTGTTTTCGGCTCGCTGTTGGTTTTATTTTCTATTGCTTTATTGTTTGCCTTTGTGTCCTTTTTCATTTATGGACAACAAGATCAAAGCGCTGTTCAAGAATTATCAAATCGTTCAGAAACCGTTGAGAATTGGCTTGGAAAATTTGGCGCCTTCTTAGCTGATTTACTAATATACAAAGGTTTTGGAATTGCTGCCTTTATATTTGTAAGATTATTTTTCCTTTCGGGTATTTATTTAGTACTTGGAATTCCGGTTAGGAAATTAAAAAATATATGGTTTTGGGATTTATTCGTAATCATTGTTTTATCCGTTTTGTTTGGGTTCTTTGCTACTTCAGCACCAGAATTAGGTGGAACAATTGGATATGAACTAAATTTATTTCTACAAGATTACATTGGAAAACCAGGAACATTATTGCTTTTATTGTTTGGATTGATTGTCTACATCATATTTAAAATCAAACTTTCTCCTGAAAGTATTCAGTCCTTTTTTGATACTACCAAAAAAGAAATAAAAGCCGTTTCAAATCCTAATCCTTTTAATACTAAAAAAGGAGATTATAATTTAGAAGAATTTGCAGTTGTTGAGGAAGAAATTGATGATATCCATTTAAAAACCAATGGTTCACAATTCGAAATTAATAAAGAAGCGCTAAAACCTACCATCAGTAATTCATCTGATATTAATAGAGATCCTATTGCAAAGCCGCTTGCTATGGAAGTTACACCAATAGCAACTCCAGAAATAATTGCTAATCCCTTAGATACTTTTGTCATCGAAACAGCACCGGAAGAGGATATCATTGAGGAAAATTTGGCATCAAGATTAGTAGCTGATTTTGGATTATTTGATCCAACTTTGGATTTATCCAACTATAAATTCCCTACAATTGATTTATTAAAAGAATATTCAACTGGTGGAATTACGATCAACCAAGAAGAATTAGAAGAAAATAAAAACCGAATTGTAGATACGCTTCGCAATTACAAAATAGAAATCGCACAAATAAAAGCGACCGTTGGACCATCGGTAACTTTATATGAAATTGTTCCAGAAGCAGGAATTCGAATTTCTAAAATCAAGAGTTTAGAGGATGATATTGCCTTATCGCTGTCGGCATTGGGTATTCGTATCATTGCGCCTATTCCAGGAAAAGGAACGATAGGAATTGAGGTTCCTAACAAAAATCCAACAATGGTTTCCATGAAGAGCGTTATTGGCTCTGCCAAATTCCAAGAAGCTGAAATGGAATTACCTATTGCTCTTGGAAAAACAATTTCGAATGAAACATTTGTGGTGGATTTAGCTAAAATGCCTCACTTATTGATGGCTGGTGCTACGGGACAAGGAAAATCTGTTGGTTTAAACGCCGTTTTGACTTCGCTTTTGTACAAAAAACATCCCGCGGAAGTAAAGTTTGTTTTGGTTGATCCTAAAAAAGTTGAGTTGACACTTTTCAATAAAATTGAAAGACATTATTTAGCTAAACTTCCGGATATGGATGACGCTATTATCACCGATAATGCAAAAGTAGTGAATACTTTGAATTCGCTTTGTGTGGAAATGGACAACCGTTATTCATTATTGAAAGATGCGATGGTGCGTAATATCAAAGAATACAACGATAAATTTAAAGCTAGAAAATTGAATCCTGAAAACGGACACCGCTTTTTGCCTTATATTGTTCTGGTAGTCGATGAGTTTGCGGATTTGATAATGACTGCTGGTAAAGAAGTAGAAGTTCCTATTGCACGTTTAGCCCAATTAGCTCGAGCCATTGGAATTCACTTAATTATAGCAACACAGAGACCATCAGTAAATGTGATTACTGGTTTAATAAAAGCCAATTTTCCTGCTCGAATAGCATTTAGAGTAACCTCAAAAATTGACTCCAGAACTATTCTGGACACACAAGGTGCTGATCAGTTAATAGGACGAGGTGATATGCTTTACACAAACGGAAATGATGTAGTCCGCGTACAATGCGCCTTTATAGATACACCAGAAGTAGAAAAGATAACGGAATTCATTGGTTCCCAAAAAGCGTATGCGACCGCTTATTTACTTCCAGAATTCGTTGGAGAGGAAAGTGGCATTAATCTTGATGTGAATATATCCGATAGAGACACTTTGTTTAGAGAAGCCGCAGAAATCATTGTAAACGCACAACAAGGATCGGCTTCCTTGCTACAAAGAAAACTTAAATTAGGCTATAACAGAGCGGGTCGATTAATCGATCAATTAGAAGCTGCTGGAATTGTTGGCCCTTTTGAAGGAAGCAAGGCAAGAAGTGTAAACATTCTGGACATGAGTTCTCTTGATCAATTTTTCAACAATGAACAAAACAATTAATACAATGAAATCAAAAATTCAAGAATCTAAACAAAATTGTAAACAAACTATGGGCAAAAGACTCCTTTTAACGATGGCTTTATTCCTTTTTTGTTTTACAATTCAAGCACAAGATAAAAAAGCTAAAGACCTTTTAGATCAAGTTACGGCTAAAGTTAAAAGCTATACTAATATAACTATTGATTTTAAATATTCTTTGAACAATACAAAAGAGAATATCAATCAAGATAGCAAAGGAAATGTTACTATGAAAGGCAATCAGTATGTACTGAATTTCATGGGGGTTACTAAAATTTTTGATGGAAAAAAAACATACACAATCGTTCCGGAAGATGAAGAAATAACCATTTCTACTGTTAATGAAAAAGATGATAATGCCATCACGCCTTCTAAAATGCTTACTTTTTTCAATTCTGGTTATAAGTACAACATGGATATTTTGCAAAATGTAAAAGGACGAAAAATTCAATATATAAAATTGGTTCCTATAAACACCAAAGACCAAAGAAAAGAGGTATTACTGGGTATCGATGTGCAAACAAAACACATTTATAATTTGATTGAAGTGGGTAAGAAAGGAACAAAGACAACATTAACGGTTAATTCTTTTAAAACCAACCAACCTTTGTCAAAAAATCAATTTACATTTGCGGGGAGTAAATATCCAAATTACTACATCAACAAATTAGATTAATGCGCTAGGTGAAAATTCTTGACAAATACTTACTAAAAACCTTCTTGACTACATTTACTACGGTATTTGTAATCCTATTTTTTATATTCATACTTCAAACCGTTTGGTTATTTATATCCGAATTGGCCGGGAAAGATTTAGATCTATTAATGATCATTAAATTCCTGGCTTTTTCTATGCCTCGAATCGTACCCTTAGTTTTACCGCTTTCGATACTTTTATCTTCCATAATGACTTTTGGAAATTTAGCGGAGAATTATGAATTTGCGGCGATGAAATCTTCTGGAATTTCGCTTCAACGAGCCATGAGAAGTTTAACTGTATTTATTGTTTTATTGAGTATCGTGGCTTTCTTCTTTTCGAATAATGTAATTCCGTATGCCGAATACAAGTTTATCAATTTCAGAAAAAACATTGCCCAAGTTAAACCGGCATTAGCTATAGCCGAAGGACAGTTTAGTGATGTGGGATTTTACAACATCAAAGTCAATAAAAAAAGCGGTCCAGAAGGCAATACACTTACCGGAATTACCATTCACAAAAAATCAAAGATTGGTGACGGAAGCAAAACGGTGATAAAAGCAAAAGACGGAGAATTAATCAGTAGTAAAGAATCTAGTATTCTACAATTAGTACTTAATAGTGGCTATTATTACGAGGATATAGTTCCAAAAAAATACGAGGAACGCAACAAAATGCCTTTTGCAAAAAGCTCTTTTAAAAAGCAAATCATTAATATCGATTTATCAGAACTGAATAAAGTAGACGTAAATGACGAATCGGTTGCTAATACCAATACGATGCTTACGGTTAATGAACTGAATTACACATTGGATTCGTTGAAGAAAAATATGAAAACTGATATCATTTCGTTTACAGAAAACAGCAATAGCAGAATATCATTCCCTTCGAAAAAACAGCTCATCGCATCTACAAAAAGCAAACCACTTCCCAATAATATCTTGTCTTTATATACCAATCAACAAAAATCAGATATTTTAAAGATAGCGAGTAGCAATGTAGCAAGTACATCCTACTCGATTGATACTTCTGAAACTGATTTATTTAATAAACAAAAAAATATAAATAGACATTTACTAGCTTATTACGACAAATTTGTAATCGTATTTGCTTGTTTTTTAATGTTTTTTATAGGTGCCCCTTTAGGCGCTATCATTAGAAAAGGAGGTTTAGGTCTTCCTATTGTTTTTGCCGTTTTAATATTCATAACCTTTCATTTTATAAATACTTTTGGAAAAAGAATTGCTCAAGAAAACGGAATGACTCCCTTTATGGGTGCTTGGCTATCTTCAATTATTTTGACGCCATTAGCAATTTTATTGACCTACAGAGCTACAAACGATATTGGATTAATAAACATGGATGTCATTTTGGCTCCCTTTCAAAAAGTACTTAAAAAAATATTACCATCACGAAACTAATACCCACAATGGACTTAAATAAAATAGAACTCAATACAATTGAAGAAGCAATAGAAGCTATTCGTCAAGGAAAAATTATAATCGTTGTTGATGATGAAGATCGAGAAAACGAAGGTGATTTTTTGGCTGCAGCCGAAAAGGTGACTCCAGAAATGATAAATTTCATGGCCACGCACGGTCGAGGACTAATATGTGCTCCTCTGACAGAAAGCCGTTGCAAAGAATTGGGATTACATGTTATGGTAACTAATAATACGGATCCAATGGAAACTGCTTTCACGGTTTCAGTAGATTTAAGAGGAAACGGCGTAACAACAGGGATATCTGCAGCGGATAGAGCAAAAACGGTTTTAGCATTGGTCAATCCAGAAACTAAACCGCATGATTTAGCACGACCAGGTCATATTTTTCCCCTTATTGCTAAACAAGGTGGTGTACTAAGAAGAACAGGTCATACCGAAGCCGCAATTGATTTTGCAAGATTAGCTGGGTTTAAATCAGCTGGGGTTATTGTAGAAATAATGAATGAGGATGGAACCATGGCGCGACTTCCGCAGTTAGTAGCAGTGGCAAAAAAATTCGATTTAAAATTAGTTTCAATCGAAGCGCTAGTTGCCTACCGAATGCAACATGATAGTTTGATAATCAAAAAGGACGATTTTGATATTGAGACTCGTTTTGGTACTTTTAGACTACGAGCATACCAACAAACAACTAACAAACAAATTCATATTGCTTTAACCAAAGGAACTTGGAATTTAGGAGAATCCATTTTGACAAGAATTAATTCCTCACAAGTAAATAATGATTTATTAGGCACATTGACCAACAATGCTGACCAACAATTGGACGATATGTTCCGCGTAATTAATGAAGAAGGGAAAGGCGCTGTAATTTTCATCAATCAGGACATGCAATCCGTAAACTTATTGAATCGTATCGCTGAACTCAAATTATTGCAAAGTGAAGGTGTAATGAAAGCGCCAAAAATAATCATCGATAGTAAAGATTTTGGTATTGGAGCACAAATACTGCATGATATTGACATCTCAAAAATTAGATTAGTGTCCAATACTGAAGGAACAAAACGTGTCGGAATGATTGGATATGGGTTAGAAATAACCGAATATGTGAAGTATTAAAGTTTTTTATATTTTTTTTAAAAATTATTTTAGGGCTAAAGTATAGAAAATGAAACGGTTAAAAATGAGTCTAAAAAATAGATGCTTTTTTTCTAAAAATAGATTTGTATAACCAAAAAAGGTTCTTATATTTGCACTCGCAATCAGGTAATGAAAGCGACATACTGGAGAAATGGCAGAGCGGTCGAATGCGGCAGTCTTGAAAACTGTTGACTGTAACAGGTCCGGGGGTTCGAATCCCTCTTTCTCCGCCAGTAGAAATACAAATTGAACTAAAACCCTTTAAATCGTATGATTTAAAGGGTTTTTTCTTTTAACTACCCTTCAAAATATTCATTAATGCGTGTTCCTAAAGGGATAAATTCGGGTACCCGAAAACTCAAAACATTTGGGTAACCGAATTTGTATCTCAGGCTAGAATACACAAGGCTTTTGAGCATATTTAACAACATGTTCATAAAATGAATAGCTACCTGTTTAATCACCTGTTCACTATTCAAACATCTTGTGTTGAAGTCTTTTTAGAATTAAATTTAAGTTTAACTAAAAGGTTACCGCAATGAAAACAAAAGTATCTATTCTCTTTTACGCAAAGAGAGCAAAAGCCAGTGTAAACGGTTTAGTACCTATATACACGAGAATTACCATCAATGGTAAAAGAATTGAATTGAGCACAAACAGATTTGTAGAAATCTCAAAATGGTCTACCGAGGCAGGAAAAATGAAAGGTGGTTCCAATGAAGCTCGTTCAATCAATAGTCATCTTGATATGCTAAAAATCAAAATAATTGATGTACAAATGGAACTACTCCATAAAAATAGCATCATAACAACCGAAACACTTAAAAGCAGACTATTAGGCACCCAAGAACGTCCTAGAACCCTCATCCCTATCTTTCAGGACCACAATAATAAAATCAAAGAATTAGTAGGTAAAGAATACGCGCCTGGAACATTAGAGCGTTATAGAACTTCATTAAAGCATACGGTGGAGTTCCTGCAGTGGAAGTACAAAGTTACTGATATAGAAATTGCTAAAATCGACCATGCGTTTATCACAGAATATGAGTTCTATTTGAGAAGCGTTCGCAATTGCGCTAATAATACTGCAGTGAAGTACCTCAAGAACTTCAATAAAATCATTAAGATTTGTTTGGCCAATCATTGGATAGATAGAAATCCGTTCGCCAATTATAAATCAAAAGTCAAAGAAGTGGAACGCGTATACTTATCCCAAGAAGAAATCCAAAACATTATCGATAAGGACTTCAAAACTGAAAGACTGACACTGGTGCGAGATATATTCCTTTTCAGCTGCTTTACCGGTTTGGCCTACATCGATGTCAAAAACCTAACAAAGTCACATATTAGCATCGGTATTGATGGCGAGAAATGGATATTTACCCACCGCCAGAAAACAGAATCAGCGTCTAAAATTCCGATTCTGCCTCTTACACAAATGATCATCGATAAATACGAAGATCATCCGGAATGCATCAATCAAAATAAGCTGCTTCCCATTTTAAGCAATCAAAAAATGAATGCCTATCTCAAAGAAATAGCAGGAGTTTGCGAGATCGAAAAGGAACTCACCTTCCACATTGCCCGGCATACCTTTGCAACAACAGTAACACTTACCAATGGTGTCCCTATTGAGAGCGTTAGCAAAATGCTTGGCCACAAAAACTTACGAACTACGCAGCATTACGCTAAAGTATTGGATAAAAAAGTAAGTGAGGATATGAAAATACTTCGTGATAAATTTAACGGCGTAGCTTTCCTTTGTGAAAAAAAAATAAACTAGCTGTAAGTCATTAACAATAAACAAGATAGACAATAGTTACTTTTATATTTGCTTTCGGGTTAACTATTAAACTAATTTAGGGAAATTTATTACTAAAACTAAATTTCAATTAACCAAACCTAAACTATTTTATGATTACATTCATCCGTACATTGCTATGTGAACTCGAAAAAGAATTACATGCCATATCATTTGATTATGACAACCCGATAAGCATGAGTGATAAGTCTATCGAAACTATTGTAAAGTATTTAAAAACTCTTAAAGACTACATTTTAGATAATGAATTTCAGTCCATAGAAGATGAAATTCATTTTTTCAAAAATATCAAACCCAAATTCTCTTCTAAATTAATTTATTTCAACAAAGTTAGAAAACTCGAATCATACAAGCCTTTGGGGAGTAGAAAAATACAAAGGGATTATTTGGACAATGAGTTGAATAAGCTTAATATCTATTTTAGTGAAAATACAGAGTTTTATAATTATTACAGATTAGGGGGGCATTCCTTTGACAGTAAGGTTTTTATTCGAAACAGCGTAGAAATCGATTATAATCTTGATATTTTTTATCATGAATTAGACCATCGTTTTTCAACAACCCACGATTTCAAAGTGGCAATGATTTTGGCAAATGAAATATTTCAACGATACATTGAAAATAAAATCAGTAGTTTATCCAATAGTAAATCCGTAATAATTAAAGATCCTTTGGAAAACAAAGTTTTTAAATGGACTGCAAGTAAAACAGATCTGATTGAGTTAATTTATGCATTGCACACACAAAAAGTATTTAATGATGGAAAAGCCGATCTAACTGAGATATCAAAATGTTTCGAGAAATTATTCGATATTGAATTAGGTGATATTTACAGAGCGTGCAATGAAATTAAAAATCGAAAAATAAAGAAAACTAAATTCATTGATATGCTAGGCGAAAACCTCAACAAACGCTTCGATGAGAGAGAATATAAATAATATCTTTTAGTTCATTTTGAATAAAAAAACACCCAAGGTACACCCAACTTGGGTGTTTTATAGTTTCAACTTCACTTCATTTGCGTCATAACTAATTATAAAACAATTGTATGACACCTGAAAACCCAACCCTATTCAGCCATCAACTTATTACTAAAGGCGACTTAGTAGAATTCAAAAACACACTTATTTCTGAACTCAAAGAAATAATAAGCCAGAATCCGGAACCCAAAAAATGGCTCAAATCAGCCGAAGTGAAAGAGCTGCTAAAAATTTCTAACGGCACACTTCAAAATCTTCGCATCAACGGTACACTAGACTATACCAAAGTAGGAAGCATCATCTATTACAAATACGATGACTTGAAAAAATTACTAGAGAAGTAAAATGAAAACCGACAATACGAACTGCAATGGCTCTTGCGAATTGAAAATCATCGAGCTCCAATAAAATAAAATTATGCGAGATAAGTCTGCGATTGCTTATCCAATAAATCTCAGACACAAAATAAATTGTAAAACTCAAAAAATGAATTACATCAAGCACTTGACAGGTTTTTTCAACAGCATTGCCAGAGAGAAAACACTTAATCCTACACACATTAGCTTATACATTACCATTTTTCAATGTTGGAATATCAACCGCTTTAAAAATCCTTTTACAATCACCAGGGATGAAATCATGCGTGGTAGCAATATTGCATCTACAGCCACCTATCACAAATGCATCAAAGATTTACAACGTTTGGGGTACTTAGAATACAAGCCCTCTTTCAACCCATACACCGGGACATTAATAACCATTCAAAACTTGCAAGACAACACCAAGCCAAAAAATGATGATGTTGTAGCAAGCTCGTCAAATAGTAAACAAGATACCACACTAGCCTATTCAAAAAACAAACAGTTAAGTAACCGTACCTCATCAAAAAATGAACAAGGTAGTGAACAAGCTACTAAACAGGTTATTGATCAGCCCTATATAGAGTATAATAAAACAATTAAAAACATAACAAACAATATAAACATAGAGAGAGAACCCGAGGTTGATTTTTTAAATAATTCTCTTTTTTTAGAACAACAAAAAAAAGTACAATTTTCAAAGGAAGTTCAAGAGCAATTAAAAACTCAAAATGATTCAGAAAAAGAAAAAAGTTGCGCCAAAAAAGAAAAGGCACCACTAGTCAAACAAGACGATCCAATTGTGGACCAGGAGGACATCCCTTCTTTAGAACTAGTGAAAAACTATTTTACGTTTCAAGAAAATACGGAATTTGAGGCAGAGCGATTTTTTAATTACTACAGCAGCAACGGATGGCTAATAGGCGGAAAATCTAAAATGAAAGACTGGAAAGCAGCAGCGCGCAATTGGATTTTGAACACGTCTAAATTTGCAAGTAAATCGAGTCCAAACGGAACAGCAAACAGAGATTCAAGAGCAAATATCCTTCACGCTACAACCGAAAAAGAGTATGACGAACCACTGTAACGACAACTTGTTACTACTTTCATAGACCACTCACCATTCACTCAAAAAAAACCGTATGACCATACAATACAACTATCCAGAAATACTATCCTGGTTGGAAAAAAAAGGAAAAAAAGACTTTGGAGAAAAATTCTATTTTCACGAGCAAGACATTCCCAACATCACGAAAATGGTATCCTATTTCCTTGAAGATGAAACTACCACCGCAGCATCGGGTATCGATCTCACAAAAGGAATATTACTCAGCGGACCAATTGGCTGCGGGAAAACTACATTAATGTCCTTGATGCGATACGTTCCGCAACATCCTAAAAAGTTTTTTATCAAAACATGCCGGGACATTAGTTTTGAATTCATAAATGACGGTTATGAAGTAATTCATCGCTACAGCTTTGGCCACAAAACGCATGCCGAGCACAAAAACTATTGTTTCGATGATTTAGGCACCGAAAAGAACCTCAAATACTTCGGAAACGAATGCAATGTTATGGCAGAGATAATTCTCTCCAGATACGACATTTTTATATCAAAGAAAATCTACACGCACATGACCACTAACCTATCCGCCTCCGAAATAGAAAATGCCTATGGCAACAGGGTCCGCTCCCGCATGCGCAACATGCTCAATCTAATTGCTTTTGATAAAAACGCTAAAGACAAAAGGTAATAGTAGACCATCGTCACGCTGTCAACTCGAGCGAAGTAGAAAGCTTAACGTCATTTCTATTAATTTTTTATCCAATTTAATTCGACAAAAAATGCATCGAGAATGACACCTAAATAAAAAAGTTCATAAATAACCTTTGCGAACCTTGCGCCTACTTTGCGCCCTTTGCGGTTAAATAAAAAAACATTAATAACTAAAAAAAGTTGATAAAAAACCTTTGCGAGCCTTGCGCCTACTTTGCGCCCTTTGCGGTTAAAAAAACATTAATAACTAAAAAAAGTTAATAAAAAACCTTTGCGAGCCTTGCGCCCTTTGCGGTTAAAAAAACATTAATAACTAAAAAAAGTTAATAAAAAACCTTTGCGAACCTTGCGCTTCCCTTGCGCCCTTTGCGGTTAAAAAAAAACATCTCATGAAAAAAATCAACACCTTCTGGAACTGGTTCCAAAACAACAATCAAAGAATCAAAAATAGTTGCAATGAATCCCCCGAACAACAAAAAGAAATTCTATTTTGGTTAGGCAAAAACCTCAGCTACTACTGCAGAGAATTAGATTTTATAATCATCTTCCCTAAAAGCATAGCAACTCCATTCGAATTCATAATCACAGCCAATGGAAACAAGGAATATTTCCAACAACTAATTGAATTAGTCGATAAAGCTCCACAACTTCGAACATGGAAATTCACTGCCTTCCTGATACCAACTGAGCAAATCAATACAGTTATTGAAGAACTAGAAAAACCATACATAATTCGCGAAAACACTTTAAAAGCAAAAAATCTGAATTTTGTAGCATTAGATCATGACCATGAAACACAGAAATATGAAATCCGGATTTATCTAAAAAACTACAATTTGCTTTGTAATACAAAAACACTCTCCCAAGTCATTTACATAATTTTACAAAACCAATTGACACAAGAGTCATTCTCCCAAAATAGTAGTTTTGTCCAACTAGCACAGCTTCCAGATTTAGCGCAAAACGGGATTAAACTGCAGGAATTACAGTTTTACCTTGATTCATTTAAAATAGTTTGAATATCACTAAAAGTGGGTATTGGAAATGAAGAAAAATAGGTGCTATTTTTCTTTTTATGAATCAAATTGCAGCAAACTGAATCATTTTATATGAAAAACGGATTAAATATTTTCCACAAATGAGGAAAACCGTAAAGTATAATTTTTTATTGGTGGTAGGTTTGGAGAAATAAATTGTGAATAGGTTAATAATATTCTAATTATAAAATAATATCAATTAAAAAATATCCTGTTAAAATTTGTTTAAAAAATCTTACGTACTGCAATGAGCTTGCAGTCCTTTTTTCTAAAATTGCTAAAATATGGACATAAGGATTATAAAAAGATTACACGAGTTTGTAATAACGGAACGGACAGGTACTCCTAAGGAGCTTGCTGCAAAGTTAGGAGTTTCAGAAAGAAGTGTTTACAATTACATTTCTTATATGAAAAACGAAATGAATGCCCCAATAACTTATGATAATCAAAAAGGAAATTATTTTTATAAAAGAGAATGTGAGCTAAGTTTTGAAGGTTAAAGATAGGTTTGCAAAAAAAAATTAAATAAAAAAACTCAGTTATGTTCAAAAATACTTTTTCATTTGATGGCAGAATTAGAAGACTAGAATATGGTTTTAGTTTGATAGCTTTCTATACAGTTTACTCTTTAGTTTTGATTTTCACAAATGAATATCGATTACTTAGCATATTGATAATACCACTATTTTGGTTATTATGGGCACAAGGTGCTAAAAGATGTCATGATATGGGAAATAATGGCTGGTGGCAAATAATTCCGTTTTATTTATTATGGATGCTTTTTGATGAGGGTCAAAAAAATTCTAATGAATATGGCGAAAATCCAAAAGCAAAAGCCAAATTACAATTTGCTACATCTAGTCCCCAAGTAACAGATGTAGTAATAACAAGAGTAAAACATGATAATTTTCCTTTAATTGATGACGCTACTAATTTGGAAGTTATAAATGTCAACTACAGTAACTTACAGGAAATACTAAGGCAATTACGAAGTTTAGATTTCGTGAAAAGTTTAAAATATGAAGTCCGTGATTCTACATCTAGTATAACTGTGAAGCACGATAATACTACTCAGTATCTTTTGGATGAATTTATGAAAATAGCTGATGGAATTAATGTACTTGAAGTTACTCAAGGTAATATAATTATTAAAATTAAATAACTACTATGCATAAAATTCTCTTTCCCCTAACCTTATTCTTTTGTCTTCTTTTTACAAGTTGCGGAAGTGATTATAGTACTTTTGAAGATAATGCTCAAGAATACTCAAAAAGTGATTCCAAAATAACGTCCTTAGAAATTAATAATTTAATTGCAGAAATTAAACTATTTGAAACGGATAGAAAATTCAAAAAGTTTTTTACTAATGCTAGTTTTGATAAAGTCAAGCTAATCAAATTTTTAGAAAAAAAAGGTTATAAAATAGAAGATAAAAGTCCGTCTGGCCCACCAAAAAATTATTTTGTAAATATATATATCGAAAACTCGGGTAGTATGAATGGATATGTGAATGGGAATACCCAATTCAAAGGTGCTATTCGTGATTTATTAGTCATGTTGAAGTACTATTACGGTGAAAAAAATATAAATATCGATTTTATTAATTCTACCATTTACCCAACCCAAATACATGGAGATATAGTTACATTTTCAAAATCCTTAAACACAAAGACTTTTAAAATTGGTAACACGTATGATAGTAATCTCAATAACATCTTCAATCAGATATTGAATAAAACAGCTAAAGACACAATATCAATTTTACTATCTGATTGTATTTACTCAATTCAAGGAAGTAAGACTGAAGATTTATTAAGTGATCAAAAAAGCCTGACGAAAGATGCCTTTTTAACCAAATTCAAAAGCAAAGAAAGGCTAGCGACTTCAATTGTTAAACTAACCTCTGAATTTAATGGGACTTATTATGATAAAGAAAATAAAAAAACGCAACTGTCCGGTCAACTAAGGCCCTATTACATTACCATAATGGCCACTGATATAGCAATGAATAACTTTAATGAAAACATCAAATTGGTTAAGGGAAAAGTGGAGGGATTTGAGAATAAATACAATTTAACTTTAAACAATTATTCGCAAGGTATTTATTTTTCCGTTATCAATACGAACGAATATTCTGGCAGATTCAAACCCGACAAAGATTTTTCAGGCGATGGTTCTATAAAAGGAATTGAGGATGTAAAAATTAATGACAGAAATTCCTCTAGCTTAATTTTCACAGTTGCTGTAGACATGAGCTCTATTCCAGTTGAATATAGTTACATAGAAGATTATAGAAATTATTCCATTAAAAATGCTAATTATAAAATTAAAGGAATACATCCTTTTACTGAGAAAAACATACAACCAAATTCACTTAACATGCTTGCTAAAGCAAGTGCGAATCCAACGCATTACATTGTTTTTGAATCTACAGCACCCAATTTTACTAATCTGACTTTTACGTTAAAAAAACAGATTCCTTCATGGGTGTATGAAACAAACACCAATGACGATAGTAACCTAACTCAAAACAGCAACAAGACATTTGGCATAAAGTATCTAATTGAAGGAATCAATGAAGCGTACGAAACCGAATCCAAAAATAATGACTATTTCGAATTAACAATAAATATTAAAAAATAACTTTATGAATGACTTTTTCGCAATTTTATATGAAGGAACTTTTCTGGGAGACCTATTTTATTTGGATGGATTCTCTAATGATATGTTCGAAGCTAATGCATACATGAGCATTGGGCTCACAATGCTACTAAGTTCTGCGTTTTTAGAATTTATCTATTACTATTTCATTTCAAACTATAGTGGTTTTTATAAAAAACGATTCTGGTTGATCTGGATACTGGTCATCGGAATAATAAACTTTGGTGCAGCTTACTACCAAAGTACTATAGCTATTGAAGACTTTTATTCGACATCAACAGAGGGAAGCCCCTATTCCTTTACGGAATATTTCACTTTTTCGATGGTAAATGCGATATGGGCAATAATTTTTTCTTTTCTTTTTTCAATAGTACTCAAATTTAAAAGTGTTAAAGCAAGTAAAACACCTTTCTAAAAAATAAAATCATGGCTAAACTATATGTATTTGGAATTGGTGGTACCGGTTCAAGAGTAATTAAATCCCTTGCAATGCTTTTAGCATCAGGAGTAGACATTAATAGATTTGAAGTTGTTCCTATTATTATTGATCCTGACGAGGCTAATGGAGATGTTACTCGTACTATCGAAATTCTAAAAAATTATCAGCAGATCCATGGTAAACTAAGTTTTACTGATGCTGATCAAAATCAGTTTTTTAAAACAAAAATATCTAATGTGAATCAAAATTTCAGATTAGTTTTAAATGATATTAAAAACGACCGTTTTAAAGACTATATCCAGTACAGTGGTTTGGATGAAAATAATAAAGCTTTAATCAACTTATTATTTTCAGAAGATAATTTAAATGCGGATATGGAAGTAGGTTTTAAAGGAAACCCTAATATTGGAAGTGTCGTTTTAAATCAATTCAAACAATCCGATGATTTTAAAAATTTCGCATCTACTTTTAGTCAGGAAGACCGCATTTTTATTATTAGTTCGATCTTTGGGGGAACTGGAGCTGCTGGCTTCCCACTATTAGTAAAAAACATACGTAATGCCGATCACAATTTATCAACTTGGAAATACCTTCAAGATGCTCCTATTGGAGCCGTGACTATGCTACCCTATTTTGGTGTTGCCCCTGATGACGAAAGTAAGATTGATAAGTCTACTTTTATCTCAAAAACAAAAGCAGCATTATCCTATTATGAAAAAAATATTAGTGGTAATAATTCTGTAAATGCACTCTATTATTTAGGAGATGATATAACCAAAGATTATCCAAATGTGGAAGGGGCGGCAAATCAAAAAAATGATGCGCATTTCCTTGAAATGGCTGCTGCACTCTCAATAATAGATTTTGCAAAAAAAGATGCTACCGAATTAGTTACTATAGATGGTACAGCTGAAAACCCTATTTATCAAGAATTTGGTATTAAATCAAATTCCAATTCTTTAATATTTGAGAACCTTGGAGATTCTACGCAACTACAGTTAAAAAAACCATTAACTCAATACACTAAATTTTTAGTGTATTTAAGAGACAAAATTGGTACAAGCATAGATCAAAATTGGGCAAAAAACATAAATATTTCCAACCTATTAACACAACCATTTTACAGTAATTATTTAAAAAAATTCAATCAGAACTATTTAGAATGGCTAAATGAGATGGCCTTCAATCAACGCAGTTTTTCTCCACTAAATCTAGATGTTAATGATTCTAATCTATTTGAAATGGTTAAAGGTGTAAAACCAAATATCGGTTGGATGGAATCTGGCGGTAAGAATTATGGTCGATATGATTATTTACTCTCTAAACACGACAAAGAAATAATAAAGACAAGTACCCAAGAACAGCAGTTTATGGATCTTTTTTACAACACAACTGAATCTTTAGTAAAAGAAAAATATAAATTCTAATAAAATGGCAAAAGTATTTCGTTTCCATGATGGTAGTAATAATATAGAGGACTGGCAAACTTCAACGGCTTATGGTAAAAATGCCATTGAAGCAATAAAAGATCCTAATGGTTCTTCTGCAAATAAAGAAATAACCTCCATACCAAGTCCATTTGCGAGAATGGATCTGGTAAAAACGGCATTTGAAAACTTGGTTAATTTAAATCAGGTGGATGGTAAAACTATTTTTCATAAAATGGTTTCAGACTGTTTAGATGTTGGAGAAATATTTTTTAATAGTGATAAATTAAAAGAAAAAATAAATATTGTAATTTGGGACAAAGCCAATGATTTAAATAAGCTATTACATTCTTCTAATCCCAAACACAAACTATTAGGAGAAACTTTAAAATTGTACTTGGAGCAAGATGCCAAAGCCTATAATTTTGACAAAATTCAAAGACTATACCTCCTTAATTACAAGAAAGGAAACAATGAATTAAACATAATTGGAGGGACTTCTCCAGCAACATTATTTTTCACCTCTGCGAATAAACTGGATATTGATATTCAATTTGGTACTGACATTGTTTTTGATAATCATTATCAGCCACTATATAAAAGGGATTTTAATTTCCAAAAATTTATTTTTGGGATCCGTAAATTCATGCCTAATTTCAATCCTCTTTTTAAAGGAGTAGATGATTATTTAGAAATGAATTATAAAATGCTTTCTCATGAGCAAAGAACTATTTTAAATAATTATACTGAAGATAACTTTAATACCGAATTTGAAAAACTAACAATTGGAAGTGATGGTATTGTTGAAATTTTAGATTTCCCTCTTCGTAAAAAAACAGAAAGTTCGATTGATATTCAAAATAATAGTGGGTTTGTCATAGATTCTGAAAAATGTAAAGAGGCTAGTAAACCATTGGTATTACCTATTGACGATTTTTCAGATAAAATAGTCTATACGACTGCAATTTGGGATAAAAACAATAGAGCAAATATATCAGATGACAGACCTTTAAAAGAAAGAACGTTACCCTATGATGATTCAATATATCCCTATCTAACCATTAGTGATTTCTTAGAACCTTATATAATTCGAACTATTTATCCCATAGATAATGAGAACTTCTTCAATGGTAATTTTTCAGTAAACTCGGGAGAAATTTCTAAAGGCTTTTTATTACCCATAAAAAAGGAATATTTTGATTATTTCAATGTGGAAGACTTACAAGGAGTTACTTCTGACGGAAAAAAAATAATTAAAATCAAACAATCTTCGACTGGTGGAGTAAATGTGACACTTCGTATTCCTATCAAAAACAGAAAATACGTAACCTACGAAAGAACGTATTATCCACCAATGAATGATTATCAGATTACAGAGCCTGACTTGACTAGAAATAAGGGGGCTATTATTGAAAACCAATTCGGATTAACGCTGTTTCCATTTTTAAAATTAGAAGAGGATACACAAAATTTTTATAGGATCGCTTTTATGGATAGAGATATCCTAGAGCATAATAAAAATAATAAATACAGTCTTGATTTTTTTAAAAATAATGATAATTCGAAAGTTATTGAAAAAGCAGTAAAACAAAGAAGTGAGAAGTCAATCGATCGCATCTCATCAGAATATTATGTTTTAGAGGAAGGCTTCGACTATATTGTTGTAAAAAACAATTGGGCAAATGGAGTAGTCATGCCGCTTTTTAAAAAAATATCTCAAGGAACTGCTGATTTTACCTTTGCTGTTGACTTTGGTACTACAAATACGCACATAGAGTATCGTAAAGATAATGGAGAGCCGAAGCCATTTGAAATCACACAAAATGACCTACAATCAGCCTCCTTATATAATCTTAAAAATCCAGAAACCATTAAATCAATTAATGCTGTGAGAGCGAATAAATTATTTGATTTGATAATTCAGGAATTTAAGCCAGGGGAATTAAATAAAAAGTCAGAGTTTAGTTTTCCGCAAAGAACGATTATAAATTCAAAAAAGAATTTAGATTTAAATAGAGATACCTATGCCTTATCTGATTTTAATATTCCTTTTGATTATGAAAAATATCCTATTCTCCCAAATGCATATATCAGAACAAATCTAAAATGGTCTGATTATACAACTGATCCAAATGAAATTAAAGTAATTGATGCTTATTTTGAGAACCTGTTGTTTTTAATCAGAAATAAAGTGTTGTTAAATGGAGGGGACTTAAATAAAACCAAATTAATTTGGCTATACCCTTCTAGTATGTCTACCTATAGAATAAGATTGCTAGAAAGTAAATGGAATGAATTATTTAAAAAATATATAAATAAATCAATACCTCCAGAGAAAATCTCGGAGTCTATTGCACCATTCTACTATTACAATACTCATTTAGGAGTAAATGCATTAGCTAATCCTGTGGTATCAATTGATATTGGTGGTGGTACAACAGATGTTGTGGTCTATACCAATAATAATTCCGAATTATTAACGTCTTTCCGTTTTGCGGCTAATGCTGTTTTTGGTGATGCTTTCGGTCGTTCCTCCAAAATAAATGGATTTATTCTAAAATACTTGGATCGAATGCGAAGTTTATTAGAATCAAATAACCAACCAGATTTATCAGGCGTATTAGAAGAACTTAAAAACGAAGGCAAGTCAGAAGATATGATTGCTTTTTTCTTTTCTATTGAAAAAAATAAAAAAATAAAAGACAGCAATATTCCTATATCATTTAGTAACGATTTGAAATTTAATGAAGATTTCAAAATTGTGTTCCTTCTTTTTTATACCTCTATTATCTATCATATTGCAAAATTGATGAAAGCAAAGGCATTGAATTCTCCTCGTTACATCACATTTAGTGGTACAGGATCTAAAATCATTAATATAGCCGATGGAAGTGACAAATTAAGTGGATTGACTGAGTTAACGCAAATTATTTTTAAAGATATTTTTGGTGAGGACACCAACACAAAAATTGATTTGAAACAGGATGGAAATCCTAAGGAAATTAGTTGCAAAGGGGCATTGATGATAACAAATAATCAAAATAAAAACATTGAAATACTGAAAACAGTTTTACTGGGTACTCAAGAAGATGTTTTAATTCCGACAGTGCCAAAGTCATATAACGATATTAATGCATCAGTAGAAAATGGAGTTGTTGCTGAATACAATGATTTTATTGATTGGTTCTTTTCATTGAATAAGAAAATTAGTTTTAAAAATAATTTCGGAATCAATCAAACCCATTTAAATGCTTATAAAGAATCTTTAAAAGAAAATGCTTTAGATAATTTAAAAATAGGACTACAGGAAAAGAAAAATGAACTAAAAGGAGATTTAGACGAAAATATAGATGAAACATTATTTTTCTACCCATTAATTGGTGGAATAAATCACCTAGCGTATAATATCCATACAGAACTTAACAGCCAAGAAGCATGAAAAATTATTTAATTGTAATAGCATTACTCCTTTTTTTCCAATTCAATTTTGCTCAAGAGAGTAATTCCCTAGAATATATAAAAGCTGTGGATTATGTTACCTGTATTTGTATCAATGATGCTTTACCCACTGGTCAAACATTTAATTGTCAAACAGAAACACTTTCTAAAGCAACTATTTCTGATTCAAAAACTCTTGCATTGTTTGAAGAGTTTCAAACTTTAAAAACACAGCGAAATATAACTGATTATTTAAATTTTTTATCTGAAGAAATATTTTCAGATAGGGTGAAATTTAAAAAAATTCATGACTTTGCTGAAAAAAGAAAAGGAGCAAAACTCGATAAAATAAAGGCCGATATTAAAGAATATATTAGAAGCAGTACAACTTCAGAAAATAAAGAAAGTAATAGCTCTGAATCATCAAAAATTACATCAGATGAAATAAACAGCACGGTAAATAATGGTGAGACTGAAACTGATCAAGTCGGTATTAAACAACCAAAATTAAATTCTGAAAATCAATTTAATATTTGGATAGCAATGTTATTTGTTCTAATCTGCACAATTGCAATTCTGTTAATTAGAATCTATATTCTTTTAAATAAAAATGTCAAAAATTTAAATGCTAGAATTGATAGGAGAACAAAAACGGAAGAATTACCAAACATCCGAAGTCATTATAACTCGCAAAATTTAAATGAGAATTCAAGAATTGAAAAATTAGAACGAAATATAAAAAATTTAGAATTTACTATCTCAAAACTCAGTTCTCCAACAATTTATAAGGAGGAAAAAAGTCCAGAAGTACTCTTCGAAGTTCCAAAAGCATACATCCCGCAAAGCATTGTTTTCTATATGGCCACGCCTAATAAGGAGGACGGTAGCTTTGACATTAGTAGCCAAACAGAAACCTTTAAACCAACACAATCCTTATACAAATTTACTGTAGATAACTCAAATTCGTCAAAAGCAAAATTTGAATTTTTCTCAGATGAAGCAGGAATCAGGGATAGTATTGATTCTCCTCAGACCTATATAGATCCTGTATGCGAACCTCAAAACGCACGAAACCCAAATGCAAAAAAAATAATAACAACTTCTCCAGGAACTGCCGAGAAAAGAAACGACAAATGGGTTATAATAACTAATGCAAAAATTAAATACGAATAGATATGCATGATATACTAATAGGAGGTCTAATTGCAATTATTGTAATAGCACAAATCTACGTGGCTATTACCACTTCAAAAAAAATATCGCTTTTTAAAGCTGTAGTACCAGCGGCTAATAATTTTGAAACAGTAAAAGTTTTTGTTCAGGAAGCTGATATAAAAACGGTGACTGTGGAATACATTTTTAACAATGTTAAAAAATTTAGTGATCCTAATTTGCTAGCAGAACCATCCTCAAAAAAAACTAAAAAGAAAGTCACAGTTAATGAAAAAATCGATGAAAAGTTGCATTCAGTTACAGTTTTGAATGAATTTCCCAATTTAAACCTTTTCGATGAAGCTGTCGATGATAAAGAAATGATTTGGATTACAAAGGGGAATTTAGAAAAAAAAATACTTTTGAAAAGCTTATCTAATTATATCACGATTGGTTGGGTTCCATTGACTGACTACAACAGCAATTCTAAAACTTAAAAAACCGCACAATAATATGGAATCAAAATATATTGAAATTACGCTTATAAAATCCAAGGGAGGATCTAATGCAGTATTCGATAAAGTACTCAGTTCAGTTAACACCTATTTACTAAGAAATAAAGGAGCGGTTAGCGATTTTAATTTAATTAAAGATGTAGTTGAGCGTAATACTGATGCAATTGATGAAGAGATAAATACATTATTACCAATACCTTTATATTTAGGATTAATGGGAACTATGTTAGGAATCGTTATTGGCCTTTTTGCCATGCCTAGTATCAGTGATGCCAATTTTGAAAAAGCTATTGATATCCTAATTGGCGGGGTGAAGATAGCCATGATTGCGAGTTTTACGGGACTATTATTAACCGTTTTGCTTTCAGGTTGGAGGTATAAAGGGGCGAAAACTGAGGCTGAAGGACTTAAAAATGATTTCTTTACATGGATACAAACACATCTTTTGCCAGTTTTATCACAAAATATTTCCTCAAGTATCTACTCGCTGCAAGCTAATTTGCTTAAATTCAATGATACTTTTGAAACTAACATTCATAATTTTAATGGTCTAATGAACCGCATATTAGATTCTTTTGAAGGTCAAACAACCTTAATGAATGACCTAAAAGAGGTTGACGTTGCTCAATTAGCAAAATTAAATGTAAATGTGCTACAGGAACTTAGAACGAGTACGAAAGAATTTGAAAAATTCAACACCTACCTCCACCAAGTTAACTCTTTTGTTGACAATGCTCAAAAGCTAAATTTCAGTATTAACAATCAATTAGAACGTACCCACTCTATGGAAAAAATTGCTGATTCTATAGGTACAAATATTGATATGAATAAAGAAATAATCGATATTCTGCAATCGGAATTAAGAGAAGTGAGTAGTAGGAAGCAAATGGTTTCTGATGCAGTTATTGATGTTGATAATGTTTTAAGTAATAGTTTAGAACAATTAAAAATACATATTGACACTCAAATAAAAGCGATAACGGATATAACTATTAAAGAAGAAGATCTATTAGAAAAACTTTTAAAAGAAGATAGAGGCAATTTAAATGAATTAAAAAAATTAGGAGAATTAAAAATAAGCATGACTAATATGGAACAAGAAGCAAGGTTTCAAAATAATAAATTAGACTCGCTCAATACTTCAATTGATAAATTATCCGAAGCGATTTTGAATCAAAACCAGCAAACAGGGTTTGAAATTCCAAATCTTATTAAGTATGCTGGATATGTTTTTGTATCCTCTGGCGCACTAATCGGTGTTGTATTTAGTGCGTGGAAAATTTTTGAATTTATTTTTAAATAATTATGTCAAAAAAAACAAATTTTTTCTGGGCAAGTTACGCTGATTTAATGACTAGTCTCTTTTTTATCATGTTAGTGCTATTTGTGCTTGCCGTATCAATGATGAAAAAAAAGGCAATAGCAAATGAAAGAGAATTAGATAAAATCAAAGAAATTCAGAATTCTGTAAAGGAATTAGACGCAAAGTATTTTTCATACCAAGATGAATACAAGAGATTTACTTTAAAAGAACAAATTCAATTTGATCCTGCCAAAAGTGATATTAAGGAAAAATACAAAAAGTACCTATTAGATGTTGGTGAAAATATTGAAGCTCTAATTACAAGATTACAAACACAATATAAAAAAAATGACATCAAGTATATGATTATTATTGAGGGTATGGCATCAAATGATTTATATAAAGATAACGATGGCTTAAGTTATAGAAGAGCATTATCACTTTTGAAGCTGTGGGAGAATAACAACATTAAATTTGATTCCAATTTCTGTGAACTTCAGGTAGCTGGAAGCGGTACAAGAGGTGTTGGTCGTTATACGGGAAAGTCTGAAAGAAAAAATCAACAATTTTTAATACAAATAATTCCAAAAATAGGTAAAATTGACAATTAAGACAATTAAAATAGCGTACGGCATAGCAGCAATTGCTTTTTCAATGTTATTGACAGACTGTACAAGGTGCTCTAGATCTGGCAGAAACAATACAAGAGATGCAAAGACTAGATACAACTCCGTCTCCGGTTCAACTAGACATGGCAAGACGATGGTTACAATGTCAGAAGAAAATGGAATTTATAAAATACCTGTTGAGATAAACGGTAGTAATATGAATTTTATCTTTGATACTGGAGCTTCAGATATTACAATATCGGCCACAGAAGCAATGTTTTTATATAAACAAGGTACATTGCAAGACGACGATATTTTAGGGCAACAACAATACCAGATAGCAGACGGCAGTATTTCAGAGGGAACGATCATAAATTTAAGAACAGTAAAAATCGGAAACAAAACCCTGGAGAATGTTAGAGCTTCTGTAGTCCATAACAATCAAGCTCCTTTACTTTTTGGTCAATCAGCACTAGCTCAATTTGGAAAAGTCTCAATAGATTACAAAAGAAATGAAATCACTTTTGAAGAACAATAGAAAAAAAATTGTGCTTTTTTCAATTTGTCTTTCAATTATTTCCATTGCACTATCAGGACAGACTAAAGTTGTTTCTTGGAATATAGAGAATATAGGCAAATCAAAATCAGATCAAGAAATTGCATTCATTGCTAATACAGTAAGAGATTTTGATATTATTGCAATCCAAGAAGTTGTTGCTGGTTATGGAGGCGCACAAGCTGTGGCAAGACTCGCTGACGAACTCAACAGGAAGGGCGCTAAGTGGGATTACGTTATTAGTGAGCCCACGAGTAGTGCCGCCTATACAATGGAGCGATATGCCTATATCTGGAAAACATCAAAAGTAAAAAAAATAGGACGAGCTTGGCTAGAAAAAAAATATAACGTAGTGATAGATAGAGAACCTTTTTTATGTACGTTTAAATACAAAAACAAAGAATTCACATTAGTGAACTTTCACGCAATTCCCAAAACCAAACAACCAGAGACAGAAATAAAATATTTTAAATTTTTACCTGTTGCATATCCTACATTAAATCTAATTTTTGTTGGCGATTTCAATTGTCCTCAATCACATACGGTATTCAATCCCTTGAAAAAAATGGGATATACCTCAGTGTTCCTAAATCAAAAAACAACCTTGAAAAGAGAATGTAAATACAGTCAATGTTTAGCCTCTGAATTGGACAATATGTTTTATAATTCTACAAGCGTTACAGTTAAAAATTATGGAGTAGTTCCATTTTATCAAAAATTCAATTCTTTAAAAGAAGCACGAGCCATTTCTGATCATATTCCAATTTGGGCAGAATTTGTGTTGAATTAGAATGAAAGCTAAATTAATATAATACTGTGAATAGGTTTCAAAATAAACATTACATTTTAGCATATAAATTAATTAGACAAAAATATGGAATCGCAATTTAAAGTACGGAAAAAGAACAGTTTTAAAGTAATAAAAAGGATTATACTATTGTCAGTTATTGTAGGATCTCTTATTCTATCAATTCCGTTGTTTGTGAAATACTCGGTTCGTAATAAAATATTCTCTAACGTGAATAATGTTGATGATAGAGAGTTCGCAATTGTTCTTGGTGCTGGAATTAAATCTAATGGAACACCGGGAAGCTATTTAACTCAAAGGTTAAATGCGGCTTTGGAATTATACTTTTCTGGAAAAGTAAAAAGAATATTATTAACTGGCGACAATAGTAACAAACATTATGATGAAATTTCAGTGATGAATAATTATTTAGTAAAAAAAGGAGTTCCGCAAAATTTGATTTTTGCAGACTATGCTGGTTTTGACACCTATTCATCAATGGAAAGAGCTGCTGAAATATTTGCTATTAAAGAAGCAATAGTAATCTCTCAAGGCTATCATTTACCCAGATCCGTTTATATCGCTCAGTACAAAGGAATAGATGCTATTGGATTTACAACAAATTCAAGCTACGGAAAAAGAAGGTACTTTGTACGTGAATGGGCAGCTACTATCAAATCTTTTGTTGATTGCATATACAATCGTAGAGCAAAATTTTACGGAAAGAAAGTAAAAACAAACGGAAAGTCTAACGTTAGACAGGAACAACTATAAGGATCTAAAAGGAAAATAGATCTGTCATGATTTCTCAACTGCTATTTATAAATGGTAATACAAAGTTTGTAATTATTGCTTTTTGGGCTTCTAGAATAATAATTCTACAATATCATGATTGGAAATATTTAAATAGTTGGATGTACTAATTTAGCTGGGAGTTTGAGTTAAGAGAAAAAACCTTAATTTTAACTTATGACAAGAGAAAGAAAAATTTATGACGCAGCGTTTAAAATAAAAGCTGTAGAATTGAGTAATGAACGATCTAACCTTACTGAATTAGCCAGAGAATTAGGTATCCGTGTTAGTATGCTGTATAAATGGCGTAAAGATTACGATAAATTTGGATCTGGTAGTTTTCCTGGTAATGGAATTTTAAAACAAACCGCAGAACAAAAATTGATTAGCGAATTAGAGGCAAAATTAAAAGAAGCTG